>BOKF01000025.1 GCA_016860845.1 Chloroflexota bacterium | reverse complement strand
ATCCAAAGTCCGTGATACGTAATGCGTGATGCGTGATGGTATCCAGGCAAGATTTCTTACGCATCACGTATCACGCATCAAGCCGGTGAGAACAATTGGATGATTTAAATCTTGGAACTGCCTAAAAGTTACTTATTTGCGTCCACCACCTCCAGAACCGCCTGAGCCGCCAGAATCACCGCCTGAGCTACTTGAGCCACCGGAGTCACCGGAACCACCGCCAGAATCACTTGAGCCGCCGGAACTACCGCCCGAGTCGCTGGAACCACCAGAATCACTTGAGCCGCCCGAATTGTCCGAGCCGCCAGAGTCATTAGAGCCGCCGCCAGAGTCGCTTGAGCCGCCGGAATTATCCGAGCCGCCGGAACTGTTGCCCCCATCGCCTGACCCGCCCGAATTGTCCGAGCCGTCAGAGTCATTAGAGCCGCCGCCAGAGTCGCTTGAGCCGCCGGAATTATCCGAGCCGCCGGAACTGTTGCCCCCATCGCCTGACCCGCCCGAATTGTCAGAATTTCCGCCGGGCTGCGGCGTTACTGTCGGAGCACCATATTGGTTAGCATCACCCGTTGGGGTACACGTCGCTTCAGGATTGCCGCCTGGTTGGCCAGGACCAGGTTGGGTTGGATCCGGTCCGTAGCGATTGGCGTCGCCGGTGGGCGTGTTTTGCCCGTCAGGATTGCCACCGGGCTGGCCAGGGCCGGGTTGGGTTGGCTGCGGCCCATAGCGGTTGGCGTCGCCGGTGGGCGTGTTTTGCCCGTCAGGATTGCCACCGGGCTGGCCAGGGCCGGGTTGGGTTGGCTGCGGCCCGTAGTGGTTGGCGTCGCCGGTGGGGGATGGAGTATGACGCGGCCGCACCGGCGTCGCAGTCGGGGCTAAGGTCGGTTCAACGGTGGGACTGACCGCTTCAACCGGTGTTGGGGCCAGAGTTGGCTCCGGCACTTGCGTCGGACCAGGCGTTGGCTGAGGCGGCGCTTCATCCGGCCGGTGCTGGCCGTAGCGATACCTGAAAGCGGCCGGGTCAGCCAGACCGTCTTCAGCCGCTTGCCGGGCCTGGGTCATCGTTTGCACGGCCGCCTGAGCCTGGGCGCCGCCGGCCTGTTCTAACAATTGCTGCTGCTCCTGGGCCATCTGCCGGAACTGCTCCAACTGCTGGACCATGGCCGGGTCGGACAGGGCTGCGGTTTGCTGCAAACAGGTTTGGGTTTGGGTTTGCAGCCGGGTCAATTCTGCCTCGCCGATGGTTTGTCCCTTCATCGCCATCCGGGCAATCTCGTCAGTCCGTTCGCGGACCCGTTCCTGCCATTGGCTGGCCTGCTGCACCGGGTCGCCGGTCAGAGCCAGACGGGCCTCTTCCAGGCCGATTTTCAAGGGGTAGAGCGGCTGGCCGGGCAGGCTGTTGGCCGAAGCGACTGCCGTGCCGCCTGCCGCCCCGACGACTAAAGTTAGGATTAACATAGCTTTGACTAACAAGGCGTTCATACGTCGTTGCTCCTTAGAGGGATTAGTTTGGATCAATAAGCGCGAGGGTTGCTGAGTGATCCACTCTTTCAGACGTACCAACGGCCCCGCAGATACGGCCGGTAAGGTTAATTGATGAAGTTCGGCCAGAAATTGCTCCCGGTCGGCAGCCAGGTCCGCTGCTGAGGGCAGCGGCGCCGGTAACAGTGTGTCGAGCGCCTGGGCAGTGGTTAACAATTCATCCAGAAACTCACCCTGGCGGGCCGGATAATCGGCCAGGATCGTCGTCGCTGCTTCGCCCTGGCGCAGCCGCTCGAGAGCCTGATCAAGATTTGTTACAAAGTCACTCATAGGAACACCTTCTCTTGCTTCCGGGTCAATTCAGTGCGCAGGGCGACCAGGGCGCGATGTTGGAGAGATTTGACCGCACCCACCGGCTTGCCGGTAATCTCGGCCACCTCGGCGTTCGATAACCCTTCCAGGTACTTGAGTACAATCACCTGCTGCTGCTCGGGGGTCAAGCTATGCAGCGCGGCGCGGACCTGCTCGGCAGTGAGATGCCCTTCGGCGGAACGAACCGGGTCATCTCCCAGGTCAATCAGGTCCTCCGCCAGCGGGAGATGGTTCCGGTGTTTCTGGCGACGATAGTAATCAATGACCAGATGGTGCGCTGTCTGGTACAACCAGGCTTTGAGATTATCGCGGGGGCCGTGTCCCTGTTTGGCCGCCGTCAACAGGTGGCGGAAGGTTTCGGCAGCCAGGTCGCGGGCGGTTTCGACCTCGCCTACCTGGCGGTAGATGTAACGATAGATGGGCAGGTGATACTGGTCATAAGCGGCAGCCAAGGCCGCCCGGTCGCTGACAGGCTCTGACCCGACCCTGGATAAACTTGGCTCACTCATGCTGTACCCTCGCACTTTCCATGACGCACAAACGCGATCAGAGATACGGTTCCGGGTCAATGTTTTGATTTAACCCGGGTAGCGCTTGAGTCTATCGTAACAAATAATTGTGGAGAAGTGATGGTGAATGGATTAATATTTTATTTAATTAGTGAAAATTGACACAACTAGAGGCGGGACGTATGATGCGTGTTGAGTAAGGAGGGTCATCATGGCCAATAAAACCAGGATCAATTTGGGGATAGATGTCATCCTCTTCACGCTTTTTGGAGTTGTGGTTCTGCTGGGATTGGGATTATGGCTTATCTGGCCTGGCAGTCAGGGTGATCCTGAATTGTCGCTTTTTGGGCTAACTCGCCGCAGTTTAAAAGATATGCACACCTGGACCGGTGCAATCATCCTAGCGGGGGTGGTTACCCATTTGGCTCTCCATTGGCGGTGGCTGACATGTATAACTCAACGTTTCTGGGGCAAGACATCGAACCAAGCTCGCCTGAATTTTTGCCTGGACAGCTTGTTGTTTACCGCTTTCGTAATGACCAGCCTGTCCGGTCTGGTTATCGGGTTGGTACTGACCGGTGGAGGTTATCGAGGTGGGCGTAATCCGCTCCACCATCTTGCTCTCCTCGGCTTCACCCGGCCCGATTGGATAAATCTCCACCGCTGGGCTGGCCTGGTGATGCTGTTGATCATAAGCATCCATTTGGTCTTGCATTGGCGCTGGATTATCTGTGCGTTACGCACCTATGCTCCGCTATCCAGCCGACGTCTAACACCAATCTGCCATTAAACTCGGAATATTGTAACTTTTGTCGCTGTTTTGCATCTAACCTCATGATATTCAATTTACAATTTACTTTGGAGGTTTGATGAATCCTGTAACGACTCAATTGGGCTTGACTGTTCGCTTGAACACTCCCTATGAAGCTGCTCTTGGCCGCGTGACCGACGCGCTTAAAGCCGAAGGCTTTGGCGTGCTGACCGAAATTGATGTAAAGGTCACCTTGAAGCAAAAATTGGACGTGGACTTCCGCCCGTACAAAATCCTGGGCGCCTGCAATCCACCCCTGGCCTATCGCGCTCTTACTGCGGCGCCCGAAGTGGGCTTGTTATTACCCTGCAATGTGACCGTAGCCCAGGCTGAGGATGGACTGGTGGACGTGGTCCTGGTTGATCCGTTGATGATGCTGGGGGTGGTAGATAACCCAGCCTTGCAGCCCATCGCCGCCGAAGCCCGCGTCCGGCTGGAGCGCGTCGCCGCCGCATTAAAGGAGGTCTAACCCATGCCGTTGTATGAATTTGACTGCCTGAGCTGCGGCCAATCGTTTGAAAAACTCGTCCGCAGCGTTGGGGTGATCAAGGATGTGGTTTGCCCGGTCTGCGGCCAAACTCACGTCCAAAAGAAACTCTCCACCTTCGCGGCTAATATTAAGGGGGGGGGTTCCACTTCGACCAGCGCCGCCTGCGCCCCCGGTGGAGCCTGAGGCATCCGTCGCTGAGATGGGCCGTGCGCCCATCAACCGACAGAGGTCTTGCATCTGCCCCGGCCAGGGTTATAATTTACTCAAACAAAATCAAGCACTATCTTCACAGGGTGAGAAATTCTCATGCTGTGAAGTGGCTGTCTTAGGGAGTTAACCCTTGTCGAGCGAATCAGCGCTGCTGGAGCGGGCCAAGCGGGGCGATCAAGCTGCCCTGGCCGAAATCATCGCCGCCCACCAGGGCCGGGTCTATAATGTCGCCCTGCGCATGTGCGGCAACGTCGAGGATGCCGAAGAAACTTTGCAGGAAACCTTTCTCAATGTGATCAAAGCTTTACCCCGCTTTGAGGGACGTTCCCAGTTGGCCACCTGGTTGTACCGGATCGCGTCCAATGCCTGTCTGTCCCGGCGGCGGCGCGGCGCCGGCCAGCCGGAGACGCTCTCGGTGGATGAAGCCGGTGAAACGGATGAAGAAGGTGATTTTACCCCCCAATTTTTTGTTGACTGGTCGCACGCGCCGGAAGAGGAACTGCTCACGGCTGAATTGCAGGCAGTGATGGCCGAGGCGATCACGCAACTGCCGCCCAGCCTGCGGATTGTTTTTGTCTGGCGCGACCTGGAAGGGTTATCTATTCAGGAAACCGCTGAGGTGTTGGGCCTGTCCGAAGGTACGGTCAAAGTTCGTTTGCACCGCGCTCGCTTGAAATTGCGCGAGTTGTTGTCGAGCTATTTTGCCACCCGGCAAGTGAAGGAGCCTTGAGATGCCTGAGCCAAGATGCCGCGTGTTTTTTGACCAGCTTTCCGATTATATTGACGGCGAATTAGCCGCCTCCTTGTGTGCTGAGTTGGAGCATCACCTGGCGGATTGTCCAAACTGCCGCATCGTGGTAGACACGACCCGCAAGACGGTCAGCCTATACCGGCGCACCGGCCAGGCTGAGGTACCGGCTGGCGTGTCCGAACGTTTGTGGCAGGCTATCGAGCAGGCCGGGTTGCTGAACTCAGGAAATTCCTGACCTGCCTCATCAAGTCTAACTCCAATGATCGGAGATACACCCGTGACTAACTCTAAACGAAACCTTTTGTTGGTTGCAAGTGGCAGTATTCTCCTTGCCGTCTTGGGTACTCTCGGGCTGCTTTTTGGGGCAGGCTGGCTTACGCCACCGTCCATGAACCAGCAAGCTATGGTTCACAATATGGGACATCAGGTCATGCCCTTTGATTTGAGCCAAACCACCCATATTTTCGAGATGACGGATAGCGGTGGTATCCAGCAGGTCATTGCCAAAGACCCCGGCGCCAAAGAACAGATCAGCCTCATCCAACAACATCTCCAACACGAAGCTATGCGATTTAGTGGCGGTGACTTTTCCGATCCAACCTCCCTGCATGGGGCTGAGATGCCGGGCATCAAGGAGTTGGCCGGAGGCGTTGCCCAAGTGAAGATAGAATACACAACCCTGCCCAACGGAGCGCAGATCACTTTTACGACCCAGGATTTACATCTCATTACGGCGATACACCGCTGGTTTGGGGCACAACTGTCGGACCACGGCTCCGATGCCACATATCGGTAGCCTCGAGGAGTATGACTTGCGGCTGTCTTTGTAACCTTTTATTGACCCCCTGTATCTAATTTAGTAGAAGGCAGTATGAGCTGCCTCGCTCAAAGCCGGTCGGTCAAAAAACCCCGGCTTCATAACCTACAGGTACAAGGGGATTATCTCATGAACGTAGCACTTGAACAGACCACCTTTCGTAATGAAGGCAGCCTTGACCGGATCATTCGTTTGATCCTGGCGGGGGTGTTTTTCCTGCTGGCCTTTTTCTGGCTGGGGGGTATTGGGCAGATTGTTTTTTATGTCCTGGCAGCAGTGATGCTCCTCACGGCAGCAATGGGTTTTTGCCCGCTATACAAAATTCTGGGGATCAGTTCCTTGCGGGCCGGAGCTAAACCCCTGAGCAAAATCGGGCTAACCGTGGCGCTGCTCGTTTTGGTGTTCATTCTGGCCGCCGGCAGTTATGCCAGCGATTTCTTCTCCCGCAAGTTCTTTCTGGATGACTTCAACCAGATGAACAATTACTACAAACAAACCCTCTTTCTGACCGGCCAGCAGGACCGGGCCAAAGCCGTCGAGAATTACGACCGGTTGATCGTCGAATATGCCGCTTTTCAGGACAAATATACCGGGTATCACCCTTATGCCGTCAAGGGTGATGCACAATTCAATTCCGACCTGCAACAGGTTCAGGCGATGATTAGCGGCGTAGCTGACCAGGTTCACAGCGGCGACCTCAGCCAGGCTCACGTAGCACTGGAACAGGTCCGGCCGGTGTTCCAGGATATTTTCAAACGTAACAACTTTTCGCTGCTGGCGGTGGCCCTGGTTGATTTTCACGATGCGATGGAACTGATCCTCGACGCGGCCAATGCCCAAGAGACCCAGCAGGTGATTGCGCTTTACCCAGAAATCAGCGCCAAGCTGCAAGTGGTCGAAGCTGAGGCCAATGATGCTGAAATTCAGACGATCCGCCAAAATCTGGACAGCCTGTTGAGCTTGGCCCAAAATGGCACGAGCGACGAATTGCCTGCCAAAGCTGGTGAACTCAAAAGCAGCTTTGTGAAGGTTTATCTCACCCGGGGCTAATCTCCGGATTGAAACAATGATGCCTGGACGCGAGCAAGGCACAACCAAAAATTCATCCCCGCTCAGGCAGCAGAAGCAAGACCGGGAAAGCAAACAACAGGAAATCGTCCAGGAGGGCCAGCCCTGGACCCAAGGCATTTGCCCGAATTGTGGCGAGGCCGAGGCTGAAGTTGACCCAGACGGCATCCTGTGGTGTCCTGCCTGCGGCTATTCTAAGAAGGGTTGTTATACCTGATGACATCGACTCTGGGCGTGTCCCCAGCCAGGTGCTTCAGCTTTGCGAGCAGAGAGAAAATCGGGAATTTATTTTCTGCTTTATGGCCAGCACCGGCGCTGGCTGGCTCATTTTTGCTACGCCCAATAGTGATGGTAGCTGAGCGATGGAATGCCAGATAAGTGTAACCTTTTGGCGTTATCTCCGTCTAACAGAGTGAAAGGGTTAAAAAGTTTAACCCGCAAAACTCAAAAAAATCGCTCACTTTAGCAAAGGAGACAAATGATATGGCTCTACTGAAAGAAAAAGATCGTCAACATCTGCTCAAGGAATTTGCTTCGCTGCACCAGCCGGTCAAGCTTCTGCTTTTCACTCAGGAGGTTGAGTGTCAATATTGTAGCGACACCCGCCTGATTGCGGAAGAAGTTGCCGGCCTGTCGGACAAGATTTCGCTGGAAACCTACGACTTTGTGGCCGACCAGGCAGTGGCCAGCCAATACGGCATTGATAAACTCCCGGCTCTGGTCGTAATGCGCGGGGGCGCGACTCCCAAAGATTACGGCATCCGTTACTACGGCATCCCCGCTGGCTACGAGTTTAGTACGCTCATCAGTGATATTATGATGGTTTCACACGGCGAATCGGGTCTCTCGGCTGAGACAAAAGCTTACCTGGCCGCTCTGACCAAGCCGCTGCATCTGCAAGTCTTTGTGACGCCGACCTGCCCCTACTGCCCCCCGGCGGTTCACCTGGCCCACCAATTGGCTTTTGAAAGTGACCTGGTGCGAGCGGACATGGTGGAGGCCATCGAATTTCCGCACCTCTCGAATAAGTACCAGGTGCAGGGCGTCCCTCGGACCGTGATTAACGAAACCGCCCACCTTGAGGGAGCCGCCCCCGAAGGAATGCTGCTGGCCAAGATCAAAACAGCGGCGGTTCTGTAGGCTGGAATTGAATGGCTGGGAATAAGCGAGATGAAAAGACCCTATCGAGCGCCGATAGGGTCTTATTACAGGTGAAGCTTTTTGCTTATATTTGTGGATTCAGGATGAAATAAACGGTATAGATGGCAATTGAGATCACCGTGTACAAGGTCAGAACGTTATTGATGTACCTTTTTTCCTCGGCCACATCTGGCCGCATATAGAGGGGGATGATAAAAGGCGGCGGGAGAATTAACAGGGTAAACAAAGCGGCGGCGAATGGTTTTTCCAGGTGCAGCAGTTCGCCGATTACGAACGTGTTCAAAATGAGGGCCAGGGGAATGAGAATGATCAGACGAATGGCTACTACCAGCAGCGCCTCTTTGATGCCGTAGCGATCCAGCTTGATGCCATAGCCGACAATAATAAGAATGATTGGGATGGTCAAGTTGCCGAGAAATTGGAGGGTAGCCATCAGCGCTCCGGTGATGGGTAGTCGGCAGAGAGCTTCTTGCGCCCCCACGATATTCAAGAGTATGCCTAACAGAATAGCGATGATCACTGGTGATTTGAAGAAGCTTTGGACCAGTTCCGTGGGCTTTTGCAGGCCGTCTCGTTTCATCAGCAGCAAGGCCAAAAAGACAAACCAGATGAAAATTTCATGCCCCAGGTCTACAATGGCGATGTAGCCGATTTTCTCCAGGCCGTAGGCGCTGCCGAACAGGCTGATGCCCAGCATCCCGTATTCAAAACCGGTCATGAGAAACGGAAAGTAAGTGTAGGGCAGGTTGAGGCGTCGCTTGAGCCATTGGCCCAGCCAGAACAAGCCAACACACAAGGCAAAAATCAAGCCAAAAATGACAAAATAGGCTGATTTGAGCTGAATCTGGAGAAATGAGGTAAACAGAACTGCCGGCAGGGCCAAGTTGACCGCTATCTTGCGTAAATCTTCGATGGTGCTCTCGGCTAGAAAGTTAACCCGGCGGATCCAGTAGCCTAAAAAGATTAAGAAAAGAATGGGTAGCACGCGGTTAATTATCTGTGTGGTTTCATCCATAGTATCTTACCAGGGAGAGGTTATATTTTAACAAACCAAACCTCCGAGATGCACACTGCGGCAACCTCGGAGGTTTTTGCACTTTGAAATTAAGACAGTTTACTTTAAGCCGCTCGTTCTAGTAAGGCCAAATTGTCCGGTTCCTGGACAAAATTCCAAAATTCAGTTTGTGCCCGCGTAGCGGGGTGACGATGAGTACAGGCAATAAAAACCTCGTGTTCAAGCGCCAGTCCCGCCACCGGCACTTCTTTGATTTTACCCAGTTCGATGCCACGCCGGGCAACGGTTCGGGACACAAAAGCAACCCCAATACCCTCTTCCACGGCCATACTAATGGCTTCAGAATTGCCAATTTCCATAACTACATTCAGGTCACCGATGTTTAATCCGGCCTCACCCAGCGCGGTCTCCATCTCCTGCCGAGTTCTCGATTGAAGATCGCGCATGATAAAGTCTGCATTACGCAGCTCCTCAGGGGTAATAGCGTCGCGCTGCGCCCAGGGATGGTCCGCCGGAACAATTAAGACTACATGATCCTCAAAGAAACGGCGATATGTTACATCCCCGCCGCTGGGTTGAGAACTCACAACCGCTAATTGTACCATACCATCCGCTAACTCAGACAACACCATATCGCGACTATGATTATAAATAGACACTTGTACTTTGGGGTGACGCTGGCGGAATCGAGCGACCAAGTGGGGCAAAATATATTTACCGGTGGACGTGCTGCAGCCTATTTTTAGATGACCGACTACTTTGCCTTTTAATGACTCAACTTCCTCTTCTATCTGAATCACGCGATTGATCATATCGCGGGCCAGGGGCATGAGCGCCTTACCCTGTTCAGTCAGGGCCAGGCTCCGCCCGACACGATTGAACAAGGCCACATCCAGTTTTTTCTCCAAAGCCCGAATCTGCATACTTACAGCCGGTTGTGTCAAATTGAGCTGGCGAGCCGCTGTAGAAAAATTCTCGGTTTCTGCGGCAGCCAGAAAAACATTTAATTCATAGGTGTCTAACATTACGCCTCTCATTATTAGCCCTTTTCTAAAGTCGAGTGATCACGTCTGGTCTTTGGCCGGGAAATGGCTACTTTTACTCCAAGCGTTACTTGTGAATATTGTAACATACTTATCTATAAAAAACAATAGATAAAAGGGGGGATATATCCATAAGAAATTCTTATAGAACTTGATAAGTAAGTCTTATAACGAAAACTTATTAAATGTATTGAAATTCATAAGCAAAAATGTTATAATGCAATCAAAATGTGAATTATATCACAAATGTATCAGAGGCTCCGATTGCCACTTATAAGAGGTCCCGCTGGATTTGCCCAGTAAATCCCAAATAAGGAGGAGAAATAGACAAAAATTTGCGGAAGACAATGGCGTCGAATTAACTTAACCAACTCTAAACACAAAATCAATTACCCAATAATATAACAAAGAGGTTTTAAAAAATGTTTAAGAAACTATCCATCATCCTTGCCGTTTTGATCATTCTGAGTCTAGCCCTTACCAGCGCGGGTCTGGCTGCCGAAGACGTCCAAACCGCAGCCGACGCCTACTTCAGTGGCGGCACCAAAAATATCAAAGCTCAAGAGCTGTTTGATATCCTAAATGACGGCGATACCAGTAACGATCCTTTTATCATTGATGCTCGTTCACCAGAGGATTTTGCGCTGGGACACATCCCCGGTGCGGTTAACCTGGGCCCCAAGGTCACTTTCACTGCTGAAAAACTGGCTACTATCCCCGCTGACAAACCCGTTATCGTTTACTGTTACACCGGACAAACCTCCAGCCAGATGGTACCGGTATTCAATATGCTGGGGTATGATGCCAAGAGCATGCTCTTTGGTTTTCCCGCATGGGCTTTGGTTGATGGCATTACGGGGCCAGCTCTCTTTGATGCCGCCGTTGACGGGCATGATTATAAAGTAAGTACAGAGGAAGTAACGGCTGCGGCGCCTTCCGACCGCCCAACTCCCCTGGCCGATGGGGTAGCGGCCGCTGCCGAAGCCTACTTTAAGAATGGCACCAAGAACATTACAGCCAGTGATCTCTTTGATAACCTGAACGATGGCGACCCCAGCAACGATCCTTCTATCCTTGATGTGCGCAAGGCTGAAGACTACGCGGCGGGGCATATTCCAGGCGCAGTCTATGTTGATCCTAAAGCAGTCTTTACCGCCGATAACCTGGCCGCAATTGCGGCGGACAAACCGGTTGTGGTTTATTGTTACACCGGTCAAACGGCCAGCCAGGTAACCCCAGTCCTCAATATGCTTGGGTATGATGCTTCTAACCTCAAATTTGGTTTTGCTTCCTGGTCTCCCACCGGCAAATACCCCTTTAACGCCGCTACCGACTCTATGAACTATCGCTTTGAAGGTACAGGCCAGGCTGCTGTTCCCGCGCCAGCCGTAGCTGCCGCTCCAGCCGCGGCTAACGAGGCTCCGGCTGCTTTACCGCAGTCCGGTGGAATTCCCTTTGATTTCACCTGGGTGTACGTCCTGCTAGGGAGTGGCCTGTTAGGCGGCGGCCTCTACTTGCGCCGGAGATAAGTCACCCCTGTCTTGGTAGGGATAATATTATATCCCCCTTTGGAAAGTATGGGGTGGAGGAACTTTTCCCTCCTTCTTCCTCCACCCTCTCCTTTATTGAACCGTATCAATAAAACCTGTTGGTCTTTAAAATGGCGGTATGGTTGCAGTAAAGGATATTTTTGTCAGATTGATTAGAGGTATTTTATGAACCAGATACCCAGTATTCTTAAACCAGGCATGCTTGCGGTTTGCACCTTGTCTATGGCCGGGCTGGTCATGGCTTGTGGCACAACCTCCCCCTCGACTCCCGCGGCTCAAGCAGAAAAAATCATTGAGATAGCTGAGACGCCATCACCCAAGCTGGTTGCAGTTGTGTCTCCTACTGCGCTATCCACCCCAACTACAGCCCCGTCCCCTACTTCATCAGCTACTCCAACTATAGTCCCATCCCCTACTTCATCGCCTACTCCAACTACAGTCCCGTCCCCTACCGTAGCTCCTTCGCCCACCTCGTCACCCACTGTAGTGATTTCCAACGATAGCTGTATCCAGTGCCATACCGATAAAGAGCAGCTTATCGCTACGGCTAAAGAAGAAGAGGTGGTAGAACAGCTATCTGAAGGTGAAGGCTGAGGTGGCTCTGTCCCTCCGGTGGAGGGCTGGGAGAAAGTATTTGTAAGTGATCCGGAATTTCCGACATCCGTTCATGGTAAAAGGGGCTGTGTTACTTGTCACAGTGGCAACGGCGCTTTTGCAGACAAGGACAAAGCACACGAAGGTGTCATCCGGGAGCCTGATTCTACCGAAGCATGCCGCAAATGTCACAAAAATGTCGAAGACGATGCCCACAGCCTGCATTCGACCCTGCGCGGTTATGAAACCGTGCTGCAGCAGCGGGCTAGCACGGAGACTCTGCCGAAAATCATGGAGGAAGCTTTTGGCAATCACTGCCAGAATTGTCACACCAGTTGCGGCCAGTGTCATGTAAGCCGGCCCACGAACCTGGGGGGCGGTCTAACTGCCGGGCACCAATTCAAAAAGATTCCACCGATGAATCTGACCTGTACAGGTTGCCATGGCAGCCGGATTGATATGGAATATAAGGGCAAAAATGAGGGCATTCCTGCCGATCTGCACTGGACCAAAGGCGGTTTGCCTTGTTTCGAATGCCACACTGCCGATCAAATGCATGGCAGCGAAGATTCCGAAAAAAATCATCGCTATGATGGAGCGCCAACGCCTGCCTGTCAAGATTGCCATCCCACTGTGGAGAGTGGTCCAGCAGAACATACCCCAGCCCACCTGGAAAATATGGCTTGCCAAACTTGCCATGTGGCTGAGTACAAAAACTGCTATAGCTGCCATGTACAAAAGAGCGAGGATGGGGTTCCCTTCTTTAAGATCGAACCCTCGGTGATGGGCCTGAAAATCGGCTATAATCCTGAGCCAAGCGATGAAAGGCCGTGGAAGTGGGTTGTTCTCCGCCACGTGCCTATTGACCCCAAGACCTTTGAATACTATGGCGACGACCTGCTCCCCAATTTCGCTGCCCGACCCACCTGGACTTATGCGACCCCTCACACAATTCAACGCCGCGCGCCCCAGGCAGAAACGTGTAATAATTGCCACGGCAACTCGGAGATCTTCCTGACGAAAGATGACCTGTTACCCTACGAAATTGAGGCCAACCAGGGAGTCATAGTTGATCAGGCCAACATTCCGGCCGCGAAGTAACCATCTGTTTCTGCGCTTCTTGACTTAACACAAACTCGGCAGATCCTATTCAGAGCAAAATTTGGATCTGCCGAGTTTTGATAATCAATGACCTGCTAGTCAAACCAGGACCTTCCCACATCCCCAACAAGCCCCGGCTTTGTAATCTACAATCCGGCATTTCGACCGGCTTAAACCCCATCCTGCACCAACCGTTGCCCCAGCAATTTGAGTTTTGATCTGGATAGTGCTGACCCGAGTATACACGCCGCCGTCACTCGATAATTTCACAACTGCTGCTGATTCTCACCGTCGGCTTGAGGGTGTTGATCACCGAGCAGTACTTCTCTTCGGAGAGTTGAATCGCGCGGGCCAACTTGTTCGAGTTGACGGCCCCTTTGGCTTTGTAGTGAAGATGAATACAGGTGAAATTGTAAGGTGGCTCCGGTAGTTGTTCACCGCTGCAAATGACTTCCAGGTCTTCCAACGGCTCGCGTTGTTTAGTCAGAATGTCAACCACATCGTAGGTGGAACACGAAGCGGCGGCGAGGAGCAGCAGGTCAGACGGTTTCAGGCCGGTCCACTCGGGTTGGCGCTGGCGCGACCAGCCAATGGCCAGCGGGCGACCGTTGGAGTCGGTCCCGGTCATGAAGGTTGATTCGATCCATTTAATAGTGACAGTGCCCATAAAGAGTTTCCTTTTCGGCGAAAATGATGTTCAAGAATATTATGGGTGACGGGATGCCAGATTGATAGTGTCAAGTGTCACTCCTTTTTGTGACAAATATCACTATCATTATAGTTTGCTATAGCATAATATAGCATTATATAGCAAGCTATTGCAGAAAGTAGAAGATATGGACGATTTGTTGACCACCAAGGAACTGCAGGAGTTGCTCAAGGTAGACCGGACAACAGTCTACCGCATGCTTAAAGATGGGCGCTTGACCGGCATCAAAGTTGGTGAGCAGTGGCGCTTTTCGCGCGAAGGGGTCAACCATCTGCTGTCTGGCTCGCCGCCGGTCGAGCCTGCACCGGTTTCCCCCGGACCTCGGCCCGGCCAGGTCCTACCTCTCCACTGTGTCCAGCGCCTGCAGAACGTCTTTGCTGAAGTGGCCGGTACGGGCGCAGTGACAACCACTGCGGCCGGCGAGCCTCTAACGGACATGAGCAACTCATGCCGTTTTTGCAATCTGATCCTCTCCAGCGAGGCAGGCCGGCGGGCCTGTACTGCCTCATGGGCCAAACTGGCTCAACAAACCGGCCATGCGCCTCGATTTGCCACCTGCCACGCCGGCTTGCAGTATGCCCGCGCCCGGATTGAACTCAATGGCAAGCTCGAAGCGATGTTGATTTCCGGCCAGTTTTACGCCGAAGCCCCCACTCCTGCTGAAGAAGCAGCGCGCATTCAACACCTGGCCGAACAATATGGGCTTGATCCTGAAACCCTGGCCGAAGCTGCGCCAGAAATTCCGGTTCTGGACGAGCACAAACAAGCCCGGATTGGCGCGTGGCTGCAAAGCGTCGCTCATACCTTTGAGGAAATTGGCTACGAGCGGGCCGAATTGATGGGCCGGCTCCAACGCATTGCGGAGATGAGTACCTTCCAGCCCGCCTAAAAATCCGGGCGAAAAGCTGGCAAAGATTTAACCGGTTTACCCCCATCCCTGGTTGGGTTTTACCTTAGGAGGAAAACTTTCATGAAGCACGCTGATAAGTGGTTTCTTTATATCTTGATTGGCGGCACTATTTTGATCGGGACTGTGATGATCGTCTCACCCCAGCCAGCTTCGGCGCAGTGTGGCACATCGGCCTCATCCTGCAAAAACTGCCACGAAACGCAGGGAAAGCTGCCGGTGGCTAACAACGGCGACTGGCACAAAGCCCACGCCTTCGGCGATTTTTGTGAGTTTTGCCACGCCGGCAATGTTCAGGCGACAGGCCAAGAGGAAGCCCATACCGGGATGGCCGCCCCTCTAGGGGATGTCAAGACCAGTTGCCAGGGCTGTCACCCCAACGATTATGATAAATTAGCCCAGACCTATGCCTCAACGCTCGGCGTTGATCTAACCGCTGCCAGTGGTGGGACAGGCGGCGACAGCAGCGCCAACCCTCCGGCCAGCAGCGATAGCAGTGGCTGCGCCTCTGCGGTCAGCGCACCGTTGGGTGGCGAAGAGATTGACTACAACCTGCTCTACACTGAGTCAACCGCCGCACCGCCGTTGGTATCAAGTTGGGGGAACGTTATTTTGGTTATGCTCATCCTGGGAACCGCATTAGCCTTTTTCGTCACAGCCTGGAGTTGGGAAAACTGGGGCCAAAAGATAGCCGGCTGGATCAACCACAATGTCGCCCCTATTCCCCAGGCGGTCGCAGCCGCATCCACCCGCAGTAACAGCGGAATGGCTTTGGAAGGGGACAGCGCTGCCCAGATGCAGGCGCTCCTGGCTCAAAAACCGGAACTGCGAGGGTTGCTACCCAAGCTGATGAACCTGCCATCCGAAACCCTGACCGCTCTGGATGCCCTTCTGGCTAACCCGGAACGGGGTAGTGATCTCTTGCAGGCTCTCGGCAAAGTTGACGCCGAAGTCATTACCAGCCTGCGCCAGCTTGGAGTCAAGGAATGGGGGTTGGTGAGAAGCTTGTTCAAGGAGTAGACGGGACATATTTTCCCTGTCTACTGTCTACCGGCTACCGTCTACTCTTCACAATGTAATGATCGAGGAGCAACTTAATGGACACAAAAAGTTTTGTCGGTTGGTTTCGTCAAGTGGAGTGGTCGCCTTATCTGACCGGGGCGATGCTAGGACTGCTGGCTATTTTTACCCTGCTCTTCACTGGCCTGCTCTTTGGCGCATCGGGCGCATTTGAAAATCTGGCCGGTTCCATCATGCAGGTCGTCGCGCCCAGTGTCGCCGAAAACACCTACTGGCGCTTCGTGATGACCCCTGGCCTGACCTGGGGCGTGGTCATGGGGGGTGGAATCATCATCGGCGCGTTTATCGCCGCCATCACCTCCGGTGATTTCAAACTGCGCTGGATTTCTGACGAGCAGTGGGTGCAGGTTTTTGGCTCGGCTCACTGGAAGCGCTGGCTGGCGCTCTTTTTCGGGGCCATCCTGCTGGAATACGGGGCCGGTGTGGCCGGAGGCTGCACCAGCGGTCTGGCCATCTCCGGCGGCGTCCAGTTAGCCCCGGCCGCTTTCATCTTTATGGCCGGGATGTTTATCTCCGGCATCATTACCGCCAAAATTCTATACGGAAAGAGGTATTAAACGATGAGTTTCACGGCAGCTTTGATTGTTGGCATCTTTTTTGGCTTCATTCTGCAAAAGGTCGGCTTTACCCGCTACAGTAAAATTGTCAATGTTTACCGCTTTACCGACCTGAGCGTGCTGAAGTTTATGCTCACCGCCATCGTGGTTGGCTCAGTGGGTATCTACCTCCTGTACGACCTGGGGCTGGCCAACCTGACCGGCAGCACCCCGACCTATCTGGTCGGCAATTTTGTCGGCGCGTTGATATTTGGAACGGGTATGGCCCTGGCCGGTTTCTGACCGGGCACCTGCCTGGCCGGTCTTGGCCGGGGTAATCTTGACTATCTGGTCCCAGGAATACTGGGCTTCCTGGTCGGCGCCATCCTTTTCGGGATGACCTATGCCGATGTTTTTCCGATCATTTCTGGCATTGCTAACTATGGGGCAACCTACATGCCCGACCTGTTTAATGTCAACCACTGGCTGCTGATTGCCTTCCTGGCCTTGTTCTCGGGCTATTTGTTCTATATTTTAACCAAAAAGGGCGATCCACGGCCCGATCAAGTGAGTAGTAATTAAAACGTGATGCGTGATGCGTGATATCTTTACGTATCACGTATCACGCATCACGTATCACCCGGAGTCAACTCTATGACAAAAAAGCGCAAACCTCACCAGTCCCTTTCGCGTCGCCAATTCCTCGGCCTGGGTGCGGGAGTGATGGCCGGGACAGCAGCGTTGAGCGGACTGGACGTCATCAATTTATTACCCGCGGACAATGACACCCCAGCGGTCCCCCGGACAGACTATTACCCGCCCACCCAGTTCGACCGCGAAGTTTTCACTTTGTGCGAGCAGTGTGTCTGGCGCTGCGGGGTGCGGGCTAAAGTGAAGGACGGCCGGGTCTACAAGCTGGAGGGCAATGGATTTCATCCCCACTCGCGGGGCATGCTCTGCCCGCGCGGCCAGGCCGGGATAGCGACCCTGTACGATCCCGACCGCTTGCAGTACCCGCTCATCCGTAAAGGCGGGCGGGGCGAAGGCAAGTGGGCCAGGGCCAGTTGGGAGGAGGCGCTCGATTACGTCGCCGCCCGTATGCTCGAAATCAAGGAGCGCTATGGCCCGGAGGCGATGATCTTCAGCTCGACCCACAACCTGGTGCAGGTGCAGTTTGAGAACCTGCTCAAGGCGTTTGGCTCGCCCAACTACGGCACTCAGCGCTCGCTCTGCTTCAACGCCATGATCACGGCCAACCTGCTGACCTTCGGCCTGGAAGAGCCGGGCCGCGATTACAGTCAGACCCAATACATTATCTACACCGGCCGCAACCTGCTCGACGCTATCTCCAACTCCGAGGCCCAGGATTTGGTGGCTGCTCTGGCTCGCGGCGCTAAAGTGGTCGTGCTTGACCCGCGCTTTACCAAAACCGCGGCCAAAGCCACCGAGTGGCTGCCGGTCAAACCCGGCACCGACCTCGCTTTTCACCTGGCCCTAATTCAGGTCATCATCGCCGAGGAGTTATACGATAAGGAATTTGTGGACAAATACACCGTCGGCTTTGACCAGGTTAAGGAAGCAACCCAGGGCTACACCCCGGAATGGGCCGCCAGCAAGTGCGAAATTCCCGCCGAAACTATCCGCCGCATTGCCCGCGAATTTGCGATGGCCGCGCCCCACGCCTTTGCCCATCCCAACTGGCGCACCAGCAACTTTATCAACTCCTTCCAGACGGAGCGCGCCATCGCCGTGCTTAACGGCCTGGTCGGCAGTTGGGCCAGGCCGGGCAGCCTGCAACCGGCGGCGGGTGAGGAAGGCGGGGTGGAGCTTGGCTCGATTCCGCAGCCGCCTTATCCCCGCGTCAGCGCCCTGCGGCTGGATGGCGTGCCCTGGAAGTACCCGCTGGTGCCGCTGAAGCTGGGCGTCTTCCAGGAGATCCGCGATAACATCCTGACCGGCCAGCCCTACCAGGCCCACGGCTGGTTCATCGCCCGCCAGAACCCGGTCAACTCTCTGCCGGAACGCCATAAAACGATTGAAGCCTTCGGCAAGCTGGACTTTATTGTCACGATTGATATCAGCCTGAACGACACAGCCTGGTTCAGCGACGTGGTCTTACCTGAAGCCAGCTACTTGGAACGGTACGACCCGCTGGCGGTGGTGGACGGCACGGTCTTCCTGCGCCAGCCGGTGGTCGAACCGGTGGGTGAGAGCAAATCGGCTTTGTGGATTTACAAAGAATTGGGGACCCGGCTGGGCCTGGGCGATTATTTCCAATACGCCGACGAGGAAGATTACCTGCGCCAGCAGCTTGTCCCGCTAGGTATCACGCTGGAAGAATTGAAGGAAAAGGGCTATTACCGCCCGCCGGTTGAGGAAAGCGCTGAGAAAAAAGAACCCACCTTCAACACTGCCAGCGGCAAAATCGAGCTGGCTTCCGAAACCCTGGCCAAAAGCGGTTTCTCGCCCGTGCCGGTCTGGGAAGAGCCGGCCGCTAACGAGCCGGACAGCTATTACCTGTTGAGCGGCAAGGTGGCCCAGCACACCCAGTTTGCCACCCACAATAACAAGCTGCTGCACGAGCGCGTTCCCACAAACCCGCTTTGGCTTAACCCCGAACCGGCAGCAAAACTGGGCATCGCCGATGGCGATGAAATCTGGGTTGAGAGCGCCGGGGGTAAAGTCAAAACAGTTGCCCATGTCACCGAGAAAATCCGGCCCGACTGCGTTTACATGATCCCTGGCTTTGGCCATGTCAGCAAGGGTTTGACCACTGCCTACGGCCAGGGAACCAGCGACAGCGATCTGCACCTGACCTTCACCGACCCGGTCAGCGGTTCGCAAGCCCTGTCGCAGACGACGGTCAAGGTAGGAAAGGCATGAATGGCGAATGGCGAATGACCAGCTTTGATTCGCTCATTCGCCATTCGCTTATTCAAATGGAGACGACTTATGAGTGATAACAATTCTACCCCTCGCCAGCGCCGCTGGGTTTTTGTGATGGAACCGGACCGCTGCATCAACTGCGAAGCCTGCATGATCTCCTGCTCGGTCGAGAACGAAGTACCCCTGGGTATGCACCGCAATTGGATCAACAAAGTAGACCGGGGCGTCTTCCCTGATCTCAGCAGCGCCTTTCTGCCGGAAAACTGCCACCACTGCGCCAATCCGCCCTGCGAGCGGGTCTGTCCCACCGGGGCGACCTATCGCCGGGAGGACGGGCTGGTGCTGATTGATTACGATATCTGTATCGGCTGCAAGTACTGCATGATGGCCTGCCCTTACGATGCCCGCTACGTCAACGAAGAAAAAGCCGCCGTAGACAAATGTACGTTCTGTGTCCACCGGCTGGACCAGGGCCTGCCGCCCGCCTGTGTCGAGACGTGCATCGGCCAGGCCCGCCACTTCGGCGACTTAAATGACCCGGAGAGCGAGGTCTCCAAACTGCTGGCCACCCATGAAACCTACCGGCTGTACGAGGAAGCCGGTTCGGAACCGGCGATTTATTACATCCGCAGTTAAGCAGGTAGACGGTAGACAGCAGACGGTAGACGGGAAATCCCCTGTCTACTGTCTACCGTCTACTGTCTACTGGTTAAGGAGTGTCAATGATGGAGCACAATATCTTCCACTTCCACTGGAATTTTCTCATCGCCTTTTACCTGTTCACCGCCGGGATCAGCGCCGGGGCCTTTTTTGTGTCGGGCCTGGCGACTTACCTCGGCGGGGCGCGCTACCAGCGGATCAGCCGGATTGGGGCTTTGCTGGCTCCCTGGCCGCTGACTCTGGGCTTGGCCGCGCTCATCTTTGATCTGACCAAGCCCTTTGAATTCTGGTGGCTGTTCCTGACGGTCGAGTATACCTCGCCCATGTCCATTGGGAGCTGGCTGCTTACCGGCTTCTCGATCATTTCATTTGTCTACTTCATTCTCTGGGTTCCTCGCCCCTGGCGCGACTTATTACGCCTGCCCCATCGCCTGGCCGACCTGACCCGCTTTAGCGCCTGGCGGCCGCTCAACCGCCAGGAAATCCGCCTGTCCCGCCGGGTGGTGGCCGCGATCGGCGCGCCGCTGGCTATCGGCGTGGGCATGTACACCGGCGTGCTGTTAGGAGCCATCCCCGCCCGGCCGATGTGGAACACGCCCATGATCGCCCAGCTCTTCCTGATGTCGGCCATGAGCAGCGGCGTGGCCACAGTGCTGCTGGTCGCTTCGCTGCTGCGCTCCCATCACCTCCACAGCGAGCGTCACTTTCTGGTCAGCTTCGATGCCATGCTGATTGTCCTGGAGATTTTTATGGTTATTCCCTTTTTCCTGCACCAGTCCCTCAGCACCTGGAGTTCGACCCAAAGCCTGAACCTGATTATGGGCGGACCCTACACCCTGGCTTTCTGGGTAGGGGTAGTGCTGCTGGGGCTGCTCATCCCCCTGGCCATCGAAGGCTTTGAGCTGTTCCCAGTTGTCTGGCAGGAGCAGGCGATCAAATACAGCCGCCTGTGGGGGGGGTTAAGCGCGGGACTGGTGCTTATCGGTGGCTTTGTCTTGCGCTATGTGTTTGTCTATGCCGGTCAGGTCTCCCACTTTTTACCGCTGTATGTGCGCTGAACTCGAAGAAGGGCAATATTATTCTGGCCCGGTTTAGGAGTAACCTCATGAACCTCTTCAAACAAATCATTGTTGTGTTGACTTTTAGCCTTATAGGCGTGGCCTGTGCCGAGACACCGGTTCCAGCTCCACCGCCGCCAACCAATACCCCGGCATCATCGTCGGCCGTTTACATTCCCAACCTGGAACAGGGTCAGACCGCCTGGAGTGAAGCCCAGTGTTCGGCCTGTCACGGTCCGCAGGGGTTGGGCGGGATTGGTCCCCAACTGGCCTCCACTAAATTAGCTTATGACCAATTCTTGCACGTGGTGCGGACAGCCATTCCGCCCAAACCGGCCTATCCCCCCGAGCAACTCTCCGACGAGGCCGTCTACGATATTTATGCCTGGGTGCGGACTCAGATTCCCCCGGCCCAGTTAGCCGGGCCAGAGGTCGGCTCCGTCACCAGCGAACCACCCTCGTTGGAGGACATGCGCAGCATGACCATCTGGACCTGCCGCGGCTGCGATAGCTGCCACGGCGTCTTTGCTCAGGGCGGCCCGGATGGACCCATGTTGGCCGGAATTAATGATCCAGTGGAGGAGGAGTTGGCCCGGATGCGGCGCACCGCCGACAAGATTCCTGAACACAGCTCCGATCACATTTCTGATGAGATTTTTAAAAAGTTGTACGAGTGGTTAAAAATGGGTTGCGTCAGAGACGAGTGCTACCAATGAAGCTGCCAATCATCCTTTCAATAAGTTTGCTCATAGCGTTATTGCAGGTCGGTTGTGCCGAAAGGCTGGCTCCCGCACCTGAGTTACCCACGGCCACAATCCCTTCCGAGGCGGCGAGCAACCTGGCCGAGCCGGACCTGGCGCGAGGCCAGCAGGTCTACCTGGACAAGCAGTGCGTGACCTGTCACAGCGCCACGGCTGAAGGGGGTATCGGGCCGAAACTGGCCGGCGCCCCCGCACCTTTTGACCAATTTCTCAACAAAATTCGGACGGCCTTACCGCCTAAACCGGCCTTTAACGAAACCGAGTTGACGACTCAGGACGCTTACAACATCTATGGCTGGCTGCACAGCCTGGAACAGACCAGCGTCGCTCCGGTGGCTGTGCCCCTGGCTCTGCCGCCGGGCCAGGTTCTGGGGATGAAAGTGTGGACCGAAGGGCAGTGCGACACATGTCATGGTGCTTTTGCCCAGGGCAGTCCTAACGGCCCGACTCTGGTCGGTGTCAGTTTTCCTTTTGAGATGGAACGGGCTAAAATGCGTCACACCGCCACCACAATCCCTCAGCATAGCGCCGAGCACATGGATGACGCCTTGTTCCAGCGTCTCTACAACTGGCTGCAAGCCGGGGCGAATCCAGAGGGCGGGTGTTAAGTTTACGAACCTGGGTACAAAAATTGGGGAACTCGTAGGAACTGGGGGGAACTCGTAGGGTGAGTTCTAATGAGTTCCGATGAGTTCCCACGAGCTATTTTCAGGAGGGACACATTGGCCAGAGCAGAAATAAACTCAGGTATTTGTGGGTTCACCACCCAGGTCGAGGCCCAGGCCGACCCGGATAACCCTCGCTGCGTTTACCTGACCATCGAGAGTGAATGTAAGGCGGTGCAGCGCCTGGCCGCGCAGTTAACTCAGGTGGACCCCTTCAAAGAGTTCTCATATCGAGGCGCGCCGCAGGTTTTGCAAGCAGCGCCCCAGTGCCTCTCTCACGCCGCCTGCCCGGTTCCCTCTGGCATCATCAAGACCGTCGAGGTGGCGGCCAACCTGGCGCTGCCGGCTGATGTCACGATCAAACTGTCCAAAGATTGACTGGGGGACCGTCGCTATCCAGCCCCGTCCGCGCAAATTGCGCCTGTGGCGCAAAAACAAGAGCTTAATCTATAACCTGCTTCCTCTCCAAAACCCGGCCAGCAGCGCTGGTTTAAGCTATACCCTGGGCATGGGCGGCATTGCTGTGATGTCTGCCCTGATTACCACCGTGACCGGGGCGCTGCTGATGTTTTATTACGAACCTACTTTGCAGGGCGCTTATCCTTCGTTGGCGCTCATTGACAGTGTGGTTTACCTGGGCCGCTTTACCCGGGCGCTGCACTACTGGGCGGCGCAAGTGATGGTCGTGGCGGTAGTCATCCACACCGCCCGGATTGTCTTTACCGGCGGCTACCGCCCCCCCCGCGATGTCAACTGGTTCATCGGTTTGGGGCTGCTGCTGGTCACGCTGGTCTGGAATTTTAGTGGGTACGCTCTGCGCTACGATGCCAGCAGTATCTGGGCGCTGCTGGTGGGGACTAATCTCCTCAAAGAGCTGCCTGTTGTCGGCTCTACCCTGTATGTGCTGATTGTCGGCGGCCAGACTCTCGGCCCGGCCACGATTCTACGCTTTTATACCTGGCACGTCTTTGCGCTGGCTCTGCTTGGGCTAGGGGGGATTGGCTACCACCTCTGGCGGGTGCGGGTAGATGGCGGTATCTCCCGGCCCGACTGGATGGCAGGCCAGCCTCGCCGCTTTGTCCCCCCTGAAACCATCCTGTTTCGAGAACTCATTACCGGCCTGATATTAACAGCCGGACTCATGCTCTTGTCCACTTTTGCCCCGCCCCGCCTCGGCCCCCCGGCTGATCTAAATCGAGTGAGCGGTGAGGTGGTGCAGGCGCCCTGGTTCTTTCTGGCGATTCAGTGGTTATTACGTTATTTTTCGCCGCTGTGGGGCGGCTGGCTCATTCCCCTGGCTGGCCTGGTTCTGCTGGCCGTTCTGCCGCTCGTTGACCGGCGCGGCCCTGGCCGGGGACGCTGGTTTGCCCGCGAACGCTGGCTGCCACAGGCCGCATTTGGAGGCTTGTTGGTGTTGATTGTGATTTTAAGCCTGCTGGAGTTGTGGCAAGGAGGATAAGCAGGAAAGTAAGAGATTTCCCTACTCCCTACTCCCTACTCCTTACCTCCTACTCCTATGATTATTACCACCCGTCATGCCGTTATGTTTCTCTCAGCCAGTTTCCTGCTGGCACTGGCCGCCATGCTGATGACCTGGAGTCCGGTGGCACGAGAATGGCAAGGATATCAGCGGACCTATTTTGCCAGCGCCGGGACGGGTGCTGGTGGAGAGATCGCCGTGCGGCAGGTCATTCCCCGTTTGGGGCCGGACGGGCAGCCAACTACCAATGCTACCCCCGAACTCTGTCTGACCTGCCACATCGGCCTGGAAGAAATCAGCCCCTCGCACCCGGTTGAAACCTTTGGCTGTGTTATCTGCCACGGCGGCCTGGGCCTGGCCCTGGATAAAGAGCAGGCGCATACCGGCTTGCTCGCCAATCCCGGCGACCTGAGCACAGCCCCGCAAAGCTGCGGGCAGAGCGGCTGCCATGCCGGTCACGCCGACCCCAGCCGCAATCACCTGGAACAGGTGACGCGCAGCCTGCAAGCAACCTATGCCGGTGGCATCGCCCTGGTGCGTTACACGTTTGGGGCGCAAAAGGATTTGACTCCGGCGTATGGGGTCATCGGCGCGGTTGATCCGCAGCCGCTCACACAGACCGTGCCGGTGCTGGCAGTCTATACGATTACGCAATCTTCGCTCCCGCCGGAAGCGCAGTTCGCCCAGAACTGCCTGGAGGGTGGCTGCCACCTGACGGAGCCGGCGGCCAGTCAGCCCTATCACTACCGCGCGACCGGCTGCGCTGCATGTCACGTTCTTTACAACAACGATGGCCGCTACACCGGCGCTGATCCAACCCTTTCACGGGACGAACCCGGCCATCCCGCCCGCCACCAACTGACGACCGCTATTCCTTTTAGCCAGTGCAACCACTGCCACAATCGGGGCAATTACTCGCTGCGAGGCATGACCTTTACCCCCCGGCCCGACTTGCCGCCAGTTAGCGCTCCTATCCCGGCGACGATGCCAGCGGAAGGTCGTCGCTTGCGCGAATATTACCAGCCCATTGGCCAATTTACTAAGTGCGAGTGGGAGTTGGACTGCATTGACTGCCACACCCAGGCCGAGGCCATGGGCGATGGGCATTTGTGGCCGGATCAAAAGAGTATGCAGTACGTGCAGTGTCGCACCTGCCACGGCACCCTGACCGAAGCGCCGGCGACAGCCATAGTTACCGATCCTAACGACTCCGCGCTGCGGCTGGCCTGGCTCAACGGCCATTATTCGCTGCAAATGGGAGATGAGGTGGTTGTGACTGAGCGCGGCGAAAAGCTGGGCAGTGTCCAACGCCGCGATGGCCGGTTGATCCAGTTTGGTAAGGTAGATGGTCGGGAGTACGTTGTGCCGCCGGTGCAGGGCAGCCAATGCCAGCAGCAACCTGACCAGCAGGAGTCACGCTATTGCCACCAATGCCACGCTCATGAGCGCTAAAACAGGATTTTCGTTGTGTTTTGTAGTCAGAATGAGGATAGTTACTATGTTTGCACCTCTGACAAAACTAAAGAAATTGGACGCGGATCATACGGATCGAATGGATAAAGCTTTAAAGAAAGTAAAAATCCGTGTGATCCGGCAAATCCGTGTTCAATTAAAAAAGTACAAAGGTGGTGAGGACAGTTGAACATGCCTGACCTTCAACCCGAAAGCGCTTCCCGTCTTTCCCGGCGTGAGATATTGGTCGCCCTGGGCAGCCTGGGACTGCTTACGGCGCTGGTCACTGTAGTCCGGGGCAGCCTGCGCTTTCTCACCCCGCCGGTTGACCAATCACCCCCTCGGATCATTGTCGCCGGGGCGCCCACCGACTTTCCGCCGGGCGAATTGACGGCGCTAGCGGCTGGCCCAGCGTTCGTGGGCCGGGATGAGGCTGGCCTATTTGGCTTGAGCGCCGTCTGTACGCACCTGGGCTGTACCATAGCCCGCAGCGGCAAGGAACTGGCCTGCCCCTGTCACGGCAGCCGTTTTGGGGTTGATGGCGCTAGCCTGGCTGGTCCTGCTTCTCGCCCCCTGCCTTACCTGGCCCTGCACCTCAACGATGACGGCCTGGTGGAGGTCAATTTAGATCAGATAGTTGAATCAACTGTACGTTTGAAGGTAAAATCATTGTAGGAGAACGCTATGCCTACCTTAGAAGAACTGTTCGCGGCCTCGGCTGCTCTGCACCACCATCTCTGCCCCCGCCAGGTGTTGGGGGTGCGGATGGGCTTGGCTGGCGGTGGCTGGTTGGGATTGGCTGTGCCCCAAACGGATAAACGCATGTTGGTTGTGGTTGAAACGGATGGCTGCGTGATTGACGGCCTGGCTGTAACCACCGGCTGCCGGGTGGGGCGGCGCACGATGCGAGTCCTGGATTTTGGAAAAGTGGCCGCTACCTTTATTGATACGCTGACCGGTCGGGCGGTCCGGGTAGTGCCTCGCGCCAGCGCCCGCCAACAGGCCAAAGATTACGCCCCGGAAGCAAAAAGTCGCTGGGAGAGCTATCTCCTCGGCTATCAACGGATGCCGGAAGAGGAATTGCTGCAGCTCCAGCCCGTAACGTTAACGGTCTCGTTAGAAAAGCTGTTGAGTAAAGAGGGATATCGGGTGCAGTGTGAGCGTTGCGGCGAGGAAGTTACCAATGAGCGCGAAGTTGTCCAAAATGGACAAACGTTGTGTCGGGCCTGTGTTGGGGAAGGATACTACCGGATTTTCGCCCACTCCCATCTTACTGAGAGTTAAGCCAGAAAACTCTTGATACGCCCCCTATCTTGGCTGCCATACCGGTTCAATCCGCTATGCCCGCAGCAGCGACTCTAAAATCCATATTGCTGCTCTTTTATCGAGCGGTTCATTATTATTGCCACACTTGGGGCTGTAGATACAACTGGGGCAGCCTTCCTCGCAGGGGCACTCTTTGATGGTGGCCAGGGTGGCTTCCCACAGATCGGTCAGCAGGGCAAAACCTTGCTCGCTGATGCCGACGCCGCCGGGATAGCCGTCGTAAATGAAAATCTGGGGCCGTTCGGTGTCGGGGTGCATAGGGGTGGACAGACCGCCGATGTCCCAGCGGTCGCACATGGCAAAGAGAGGTAATAAGCCAATCGCGGCGTGCTCGACGGCGTGCAGACCGCCCAAAAAATCCCAACCGCGCCCCCCCAGGTGCCTGGCCCACTCAATTGGCACATCCCACCACAGGGCGCGGGTTTCAAAGGTGTTGGCCGGCATCTCCAGAGGCATCTCGCCCAGGTCGGCCTCACTAAAGTGGCGCACCCGCCGGTAGCCGACCACCTGTTGGGTGACTCGCACCGCTCCCCAGAAAACCGTACACAGTTTCATTTGCCGGTGTTTGAACGAGCGAACAATATTCACCTCGCTGCGCTCATGCGGTTGGGTGTAATAATCCACGCGGGCCGGGGCGAGCGTTGCTTGCCCTTTCACCAGATCTAACTCCGTAACCAGGTAACTTTCGCCCTGGTGCATGTAGATGGCGCCCGGATGCACCCGGCTAAAGGCCGACACCTCGTCCATTTCCTCCAGTTGTTTCATTTTGCGGTTGGCATCCACCAGCACCACCGGCTTGCTGCCAATACTGCGGATACTGACATGCTGGGCCGGATAAGGCCGCCCGCGATAGTACCACTTGTCATGTCCCGGCTCGTAAGTGACCAGGCCCTGCTCTTCCAGCTTGACCATAGCCTCGACAAAGCCCCGGCCAAAGAGGGCCTCATCCGCCGGGGTTAGGGGCTGTTCGTGGGCCGCGCAGGGCAGGTGTTGTTCCAAAATATAGACATTACCGGGATCAATCAGGGCGTGTTCGTGGGGCCGGCCAAAGAGCTGGTCCGGGTGGCGCATAAAGTACTGATCCAGGGGATTGTCCAGACCGACCAGCACCGCCAGCGAGCTGCTGTTGCTCCGCCCGGCCCGTCCGGCCTGCTGCCACAAACTGGCGACCGTGCCCGGATAACCGACGGATACCGTTGCATCCAGCCCGCCCACATCCACGCCCAGTTCCAGGGCCGAGGTCGCGGTTACGCCGGTAAGCCGGCCGTGAAAAAGAGCCTGTTCGATTTCGCGGCGTTGTTCCGGCAGGTACCCGGCGCGATAAGAGGCAATCCGCTCTTTCAGGTCCGGGTCGGTGCGATCAAGGCTCTGGCGGGCGTAGCTGAGGATTAGCTCGGCCACCACGCGGGCCTTGGTAAAAGTAATATTGCGCACGTCCTGGCGGACCATCTCGGCAAAGAGATTAGCGGCTTCGCCGTTAGGGCTGCGCCGGGCAGTTTTCTTCTGATCAATAAAGGGAGGATTCCAGAGGGCAAATTGTTTGGGCGCTTGGGGCGAGCCGTCGTCATTAACGACGACGGGCCGCCGGCCAGTCAGCCGCTCGATGTGGTCGCCGGGATTGGCGATGGTGGCCGAGCAGCAGATGAATTGGGGCTGGTTTTCGCAAAGCTGGCAAAGGCGGCTCAACCGCCGCAAAACGGCGGCGACATGGCTGCCAAAAACCCCACGATAGATGTGCGCCTCGTCCACAACTACAAATTTGAGATTTTTTAAGAAGTGCGCCCACAGGCTGTGGTTGGGTAAGATGCCGACATGCAGCATATCGGGATTGGTCAAGATGATATTGGCTTCGCGGCGCAGCCGGGTGCGGCTGCTTTGGGGGGTGTCGCCATCATAGGAGCCAAAGCGAGGCAGCCACGGCGGCAGGCCATTTTTAGAGGAGGGGGTAACGGCCTTGAGGTGTTGGAGCAGTTCGGCCAGGGCACGGAGTTGATCCTGGGCCAGGGCTTTGGTTGGAAAAAGATAGAGTGCTCGTGTTTCAGAATTTAACAGGGCAGCTTCCAACACGGGCAGATTGTAGCATAATGTTTTGCCGCTGGCTGTACCGGTGGCGATAACCACATTCTGACCCGTCCGGATAGCATCAATAGCCTGGGCCTGGTGACTATAAAGCCGGGCCGTGCCGCTGGCTTTGATGGCCTCAACCAGCGGGCGTAACAAAGGCCGCTCCAACGACTCGTAGCGCACCATCCGGCCGCCAATCCGCTCGATGTGGACGAGCTGGTTTTGATAGAAGCTCTGTTCTTTTAGGTGTTTGAGAAAGGCTGCTGGATTCACAGTTGTTTTGGGTAGCCCGGTTAAGGGCTTAGCATTGATTATTTTACCACAAGCATCCTAAAAGACGAAGAGAGTGGGTGTGCCCCAATTTTATGGTAGCGAAGGACACGTGAAGCGGGCAACTTGCCGGAGGTACAGAACCGCCTAAAATCTGAGATAGATCCCAAATGCTTGGCGTGCTTGTGTAAGTTGGCGCGGTGCGGTACAATCTAAGATAGAAATGAGAGTGGTAGTAAAGTAATGTAGGGCTATTCCTAAGATTGTGATAAAATATTAAAACTTAGTTATATTCAGGTGACTGGCACTTTTCTCCCTACACAGGGCTAACCAAGTGCCAGTCACCTTTAGCCTGAGCAGTTACAAAACTTAAATTAATCCAAGCCGATTCTGCGATTGGGGTTTAATATGTCATCAGGGACAGTTTTATTGATGGTTGGTTTAATAGCAGTCGTCTTCCTTTTCGTGGTGGGAGGGCTGTTGTGGTTTATGCGGCAGCGCAGCGCGGCGGCCAAAGCGGCCAAAAAGAAGCCGGTTAAAAGTCAGGCCGAAAAACGTGCGGCGGCTGAAGATGGGGCAGCGCCGGTTCAGCCAACCCCTGCTGCTGCGCCAACTCCGGCCAAGCCTGCGTCAACTCAATCTTCGGTTAATTCACGCCATGACGCTGGCGGCGAAGAAAAAATCCGTATTTTGATTGTGGATGACAATACCGACACCCGGGAAAATGTGGGCCGCTTGCTTTATTTTGAGAAAGACATGGAAGTGATTGGGCAGGCGACCAACGGCCGGCAGGGGATTGACATGTCTATCCAGCTTAAACCGCACATTGTGTTGATGGATATTAATATGCCCGATGTAGATGGCATTACCGCCACGCGGGAAATGGCGGTGGTAGCACCCTTTAGCCAGGTCATCATCATGTCGGTCCAGGCCGAACAGCATTACATGCGCCAGGCTATGGCCGCCGGAGCCAGAGATTTTCAACCCAAGCCTTTTACCGCCGACGAACTGGTCAACTGTATTCGTCGGGTTTACCAAATTGGTCTGCCGGTCTACCGCCAGTTGGAAGCTGTCGAACAAGCTAAAGGTCAAGTGACGGCCCAAACGTACGATGAGATCACTCCGAGTGAAGGCGCGCCGGTGATTGCCGTTTACAGCCCCAAGGGTGGCATCGGCACTTCCACGATTGCGGCCAATTTAGCCGTGGCTTTACAACAAGAACAGGGCGATGTGGTCCTGATGGATGCTGATTTGCAGTTTGGCGACATCCTGGTTCACCTCAACACCAAGGCGACCCGAACGATCAGTGACCTTATCCAAAATGGGGAACTCGATGCTGAGTTGGTGCCTGAAATTGCCCTGGCCCATAATTCCGGCCTGAAACTCCTGCTGGCCCCACCAACGCCAGAATTAGCCGATTCCATTACCCCTCCCATGGTGGTCGAAATTATCAAGGTTCTCAAAAAGCACTTCAAAATAGTGGTGATTGACACAACTAGCCAATTGACCGATAAAACGCTGGTGGTGCTGGATAATGCCGATTACATTTTGGTGGTTAATACGCCTGAATTACCCGCCATTAAAAGCACCAAGCTGTTCCTGGAATTGGCCGATCAATTGGAAATTGCGTCCAACCGGCTTGGAGTGGTGATTAACCGGTCCAACCTGCCGGGCGGCGTTTCCCCTGACAAAATAGAAAAAGCCCTTAAACTGCCTCAAACTTATCGTATTCCGTATGACCCCAAAATGCATTTGGCGATCAATAGAGGCGCAGCGATCACTCAACAAGAACCTACCGCCCCTTCCGCTCAGGCTGTCACTTTTATAGCTCAAGATTTGTGGCAGAAGTTAGGTAAACCAGCCCCGGTCGCGGAGATGGCCTAAAGAGACGGCTTACCAGGCCGAATTTTTAGGCATAGCAAACAGGGCCTGTGCGGCCAGACTCATGATTTCAGGGCTGTTGGGGTCGGGCCGGAGGATGGAATACCCGGAGGCCGGGTGGCAGCGGTCGTAGCGGCCGCTGATGGCAAAATCGTAAACCACAAACATGGGTCCCATCCAGGGCCATTGTTGGTCGGCGTACTGATAGGCCGCCACCAGATAGTCGGCCTGCTGCTGGGGCGTGACCTGCCAGCGGGTGTGCTCGCCAAAGTCACAGTTAGGGATACCGGCCAGCCAGCTAAACTCGGTCGCCCAGATTTGGGTTTCAGTATCCCCATATTTTTCCATAATGGCCCGCTGCGCTTCAACCTTGCGAAAATAGGGCCAGCCGTTACCGGCCTCATCGGTGCCGTTGGGGCGGTCGTAGGGCCAGGGTCCGCCGTAGGGATGGCTGCCCACGGCATCCACCAGCCCCTTCGCCCCATTGGCATACATTCCCTCTAAAAATTTCAGGTCATCGAAATCGCCGCCGGGAGAAGGCGCGCCGCTGATAATCCAGGCGTCAGGGTCGGCCTGGCGAATAGCATCAGAAGTGGCCCGCAGTAAGGTGACGTATTCGGCGGGGTTGGGATTGCTCTCCCACTCGTAATTCAGATTGGGTTCGTTCCAGACTTCATAGGCGATAGTACCGTACATCCCACCGTAGCGATTGCGTATAAATTCGGCCACTTTGGCTGTGTTGCTGGCAAAGGTCGTCACTTCGTCCGGCGTGCGGGGAGCGTCGGGCAAACCGCCCTCGTTCCAAACAATCAGCTTGAGCAGGACATTTTTCGTTCCGTATTTACCCAGCAAATCGCTGAGTAAATTGTCGGCGTTGGCCGTGAAATTGGTATCTTTATGCAGGTTCAGATCGTGTTTGGCCCAGGTAAAGCCGCCTTTAACCGCCAGTTCCATATTTTTGGCTTCGGCCAGTTGGACACCGTAGCCGAGATGAGGTTGGGTGGGGGTCAGAGGTTGGGGATCAGGGGTCGGTTGGAGGGTAAGAAGGTCAGAGGGCGGGAGGGTTGGAGGCGCAGCGATGGCGGGCGCAGGTGTTGGAGTGGAGGGGAGAGAAGTTGGTTCCAGGGTGGCGGTGGGCAGGGAGTCGCCCTGGGACTCGACCGGGGTTGTGGTGGAGGTAGGGGTGTCGGTTGGGAGCGGCGTAGGGGTCACGGGGGCCGGAGGCCGGGGGTCGGGGGTTGGCGTAGCGGTGGAGGTAGGGGTGTTGAAGCGGACCAGTTTGACCGGCGTCGGTTCGCGCCTGGGTTCCGACTGGTCCGAGAAGTAGCCGCAGGCGAGAATGGGCAGAAGCAAAGTGGTGATAACGAAGTACTTCAAGTTTGCCGACCCCGGCCGTTCGGCCCTGCGAGGGTAAACAAAATGATCTCCGGCGGGCAGAGTAGGCGCATGCGGGGCGCGCTCAAACCTTCCAGACCAATACCCCGGCTGATGTAGAGGGTGGTGTCCTGCTCGACGTAAGGCCCCATTTCGTACTGTTTGCCCAGGGCGCTGCTGGTCAAAATCGCGCCGTACAGCGGGACGCGAATCTGGCCGCCGTGGGTGTGGCCGCACAGGTACAGGTCAACGGGATAGTTCTGCACGGTCGGCATCAACTCCGGCGAATGGTACAACAGAACTTTGGCTGAGTCCGGCGGAGCCAGTTCGATCAAATTTTGGAAAACCTGGGCATCCCCTGCCAGATCATGGTCGCAGTCCATCCCGATCAAAGAGAACTTACGCCCGTCGGCCAGGTGGAGCACGGCCACCTCATCCCGCAGCAGGCGAATCGGCAGCCCCTCGAACAGCGACGGCGTGGTTTCTCGCCGGTCTACCGGCGGGCTGCCCAGCGTCGTGTAGACTCCGTAAGGCGCAGTAATTTTCTCCAACACCCGGCGCACTTCGGCGCGGGCGGTCGGGTCATCCACGTAGGAGAGGTTAAGGTAATCGCCGGTGATGACGATCAGGTCGGGCCTGGACCGCTCGATCAGCTCCAGGAGTTTGGTTTCACGCGGGGTCAGGCGCTCCACGTGCAGGTCGCTCAGGTGCAGCAGGCGAAGCGGCGGGGCGTGGTCAGGCAGGCCGGGGGATTCGATAGATCGGTGCGACATAGCCAGGGCAAACGGCTCGGCTAGCATGCCCCACAGATAAACGGCTGTGCCCAGGAGCTGCAGCAAAACCAGGCTGACCAGTAGCAACGGCGTCTGGTCCGCTCCCAAAATCCAGCCGGGTAGCGCCAGCAGCAGCGCCGCGCCGAAGCGAGGTGCGGTCATAACGTAAAGTTGGGGACCAATCGGGCCAAAGGAACGCCGTGATTGGGGCAGCCACCCCAACAGCAGCCAGTCCCCCAGGGCAAAAACAAGATAGATGACCGCAGCCGCAATGGCTGTGATTGCGCCCAACGGCCACCAGGTGAGCCAGACTGCCAGCGTTACGACCAGCAGCCCCAGGGCCAATTTCCAGGCCGGCCAGGTCGCCGGGGTGTGGGTGAATAAGAAAAGCTGGTGCAGCCAGCGATCCTCTAAAATATCCGCCGCCGATGGAATGCGGGGTTCGGTGGGGGAGTGGAAGGTGACAGTAAAGGGTGCTTTGGTTTGTTCTTTGAGCATTTTAAAAACCTGTGTCTACTTCTTCCGTAACACCAGCAGTGTAAAATCATCGGTCGGTTGGGCTGTGGCGCTGAAAGCGTTGACCGCTTCGCGGATTTTCTCCACAATCGTCTGCGGCCCTTCGTTCCAATATTCCTGCAAAATAGCTTTGAGCCGTTCTTCGCCAAAAGCGGCAGCCGAGGCATCGAAAACTTCAGTGACGCCGTCGGTGTAAAAGACAACGCCATCACCTGAAGCGATCTGACGCTGATCCATCTCCGGCTCGATGCCCGGCTGCACGCCCAGAACCAGGCCGGGCGACCGCAGAGCCTCCAGTTGGCCGTCAGCCCGGAGCAGAAGCGGCGGGTTGTGACCGGCATTGGTATAGGTCAGCAGGCCGGTTTGGGTATCTAAGACGGCGTAAAAGAGGGACACAAACATGCCGCGCTGGGTGTCAGGGACCAGCAGTTCGTTGACTCGCCTCAAGACAGCGGTAGGGTCAGTTTGACCGGGCGCCGTCGCCCGCAAGAGCGAGCGGGTCAGGGCCATATACAGGGCTGCGGGCATCCCTTTGCCGGCCACATCGGCGATGACAATACCCAGTTGCTGAGGGGTAACTTCGATAAAGTCGTAGAAGTCGCCGCCGACCTCCAGGGCCGAGCGCCAAAAAGCGGCCACCTCCCAACCCGGCGGGGCCGGCAGGTGCGAGGGGATGAGCTTGGCCTGGATGTCGTGGGCCAGGGCTAACTCGTGGGCCAGACGCTCCTGTTGGGCCTGCTGGTCATACAGGTAACGGCTTTCAATGGCCGCCGCAGCCTGATGGGCAATGCCGGTGACAAGGCGGATGCGTTCCTCCCGAATCGCGGCTGGGCTGGCATAAGTGACCAGCATAATTCCCAACATCTCATCGCGGGCAATGAGAGGCAGCAGCACCAGCGTTTGCAGTCCCAAACCGGCTGTCATCTCTTTAGGCAGGCGGTAATCATGGGGCGCATCCGCAATGACAATGGGGGCGCGGGTCTGGTCCAGCCGCCGGGCTGCCTTAACTTTCTGGCTGAGAATGGGGTAGCGACAGAAAAACTCTCGCGCTGCCAAATCAAACCCGGCGGCTGCCTGCGGTTGATAAACATCCTCATTTTGCTCCAGCCAGATGGCGCAGCGATCCACCTCAGCCAGGAGCAGCGGAATCTGGACAATTGCCGCCAGGACCTCGTCCAAATCGTTAAAACTCTGGTCCGCTTCGGCAATTTTCAGCAGGGCGTTGTTGATCTGGGCCTCGTCCTGGGCCAGGCGAAATAGGCGCGCATTTTCAATCGCAATCGCCGCCTGGTTAGCAAAGGCAGTGGTGATAGCCAGCGCTTCCGCACCGTAACGACCCGGCTGGCGGTGGGTCAGGGTCAACAGGCCCAGGATGCGGTTTTGGACCCGCAGCGGCGCGACGATGGCGGAATGATCGGCAGGGTAAGCTAAATGCAAGGCCAGCGGGTCGGCCGGATCGCCTTCCTGCCGGACCAGCGGCTCGCTGGCTTTTAAGCCCCGCGCCAGGCAGGAATCCTGGTTCGGGTCATACCCGGCGGGGAATTGCAGCGGCCGGGGAGCATCTATGATGCCGAGTTCCAGTGTTTTATTCCTCAGCAGCCAGACGGCCAGGGCATCCACCGGTAGATTGAGCTTCAATTCGGTCAGGATGTTCTCAAAAACAGTGCTCAGATCCACATCGGTGATGAGCACGCCGGAGATACGCCGCAGGCTGTCGGCCACCTGCCGCCGCCACCGCTCCGAATGGTACAGATTGGCGTTACGCAGGGCGACAGCGATATTGGCCGCCAGGGTTTCCATGGTCGCCTGGTCATCGGCGCTGAACGCGCCGACCTTATCGCTCTGCACGTCCAGAACGCCGAGGACCTCGTCGTTATAAATCAAGGGGATGATCAGCTCAGACTTGGTGACGGCCGGCAAAATCTCCGAAGGCCGATAGAGCGGCTCAGTGGTTACATCGTTGACCCGCGCCGACTCGCCGGTGCGGGCCACCAGGGGGATCAGCCCGTGGGAATCGTCCAGGGAATAGAAAAGCTCCTTATCTTTCAGCGCCTCGGCCCGCAAACCGCTGCCCGCCCGGTAAACCACCTGCCGCCGGCCGTATTGCACAGTAAAAACCTGCACAAAGGGGTAATCAAAATAGTGGCGGATCAGCTCGGTGACTTGCTCCAAAAGTTCGTCCACATCCAAAATGGAAGCGACCGCCCAACTGACTGCGCCGATAGTGGCCAGGTAGTCGCCGCGGCGGCAGGCTTGGGCATAGAGGCGGGTGTCTTCAATTGCCATCGCCACCTGGGCGGCCAGGATGCGCAAAACGAGCAGATCGCTCTCGTCAAAATCCTCCGCGTAATCCAGCTCCATATTTAGGACACCCAACAGGGTCTCCTCGACTTTGAGCGGCAGGGCAATCTCCGCCTGGGTCTGGGGCATTTCAATACTGTAGCGAAAACGCGGCTCGCGGGAGACATCTCTCACAACCAGTTCCTGCTGCTGTTGGGCCACCCAGCCGATGATACCTTCACCCAGGCGCACTTCCATCCGCTTCGTCGGCGCAAAAGCATCCTCAACGGCAAAAGTCCCCCTCGAGGGGCCAGCCTGAGCTTTGAGCAGGAGGACATCTTGCTCCAGGGTAAAAATAGCGACACTGTAAAACTGAAACGTCTGGTAAATAAGGCCGACGACCCGCACCAGCAGCTCGTCCAGATCAACAATGTTGGTGACCTGGGTAGCTACCTGGCTCAACAGCGCCATTTGCTTTAACCGCCACAATTCCTGGTGGTTGGCGGCGACAACGTCAGGAGAGTCACTCATGCGCTTTCTTCTCGACGCTTGAACAAAATTAACTGGTTGCCTTGCGGCGTGCCGAATTTGAATTCAGCCTGGTCTACCAGTTTGCGGATGAAAAACAGCCCCATGCCGCCACTGGGGCGTTCGTGCAGGGGCGCTTCCGTATTCAGTTCGGGCACCTGGTCCGGATCGAACGGCCTGCCTTGATCATAAATGACCACTTGCAGGCCATCTTTTTTGACGGTACAGGATAGACGCAGCTCCCCTTTATCTTCGCCGCCGTAGGCATGCTCGATGATGTTGGTGCAGGCTTCGTCCACCGCCATCTGCATGGCATAGACGCCGCGATCATCCAGCCCAGCCTGGGCAGCGGCCTGCTCGATGAAGTGGCTGATCTGGGCTAAGTTTTCAAAATTTCCGGCTACCCTTAATTCGTTTTTTGAAGGCATGCTCGCGTAAAAGTGCCCGTCCCCTGCGCAAAAAAAGAACCGTCACCCAAGCCGTAAAGCCAGTGATGACGGCTTCTTTCCAAAATGAAATTTATATAAGCCAGGCTAAAAACTACCAACCGCTTCACTTTCCGTATCGTACATGGTAAACAAAGGGGTAAGTCCGGCTAAATTGAAAACTTCACGAATGCGGGGGGGGACTTCAGCCAGAATCAATTCACCTCGTTTGAGGTGCCGGCAGCTATTTTGGGTGTCAATCAGCTCACTCAAGCCAGCGCTGGAAATATAGGTCACATCCTTCATATTTATGACGATTTTATACCGGCCCGCATTTTTTATCTCAGCCAGAGCATCCGATAACGTTTTGACCGTAGCTGTATCAATTCTGCCTTTTACGACGACCAGGTCGCAACGGCGAAGCTCTTTGGTAGTGACTTCCATGCGTACTTACCCTCCTCAATCAAACCTGAAGCTGTAGGCGCACAATTTCAGGATTATATCACGGGCAGATGAATAGGACAAGAAAACCGAGAGTTTAAGTGTCCAGGGTGATGAGCCGGACGACTTGATCTTTGCCCCTGATAGCAATTAACTCCTGCCCTTTTTGGGCGCGGCCCAGTTTGGGCAGCGATTTGGCAAAAACGGTCTTGTTGTTGCCCTTTTGCGACAGCAGCATGACCCGATCCGCGCCTTTGAGGGTGGCGGCGGCAGCGAGACTGTCCCCGGCGGCCAGTTTGAGGGCAATAACGCCCTGGCCGTGGCGGCCCTGCTTGGGAAACTCGCTCATCTCGGTCCGTTTGCCCACGCCCTGCCGGGTAACGAGAGCGACATCACGCCGGGCTTTGACCAGACCCGCGCCCACCAATTGGTCGTTGCCGCCCAACTTCATGCCCATCACCCCGGCTGCCGGCAGGCCCATGGGACGGACCTCCTCTTCGGCAAAGCGGATGGCCTGGCCCTGAGCGCTGACCAATAACAGTTCGCCCTCGCCCGGCGTGGCAAAGGCGGTCAGCAGGCGGTCGCCCTTGTCCAGCCCGATGACCACGGCTTCGCTCCCGCGTACCGCGTCCAAGTCGCTCAGTAGGACACGCTTGACCTTGCCCTGCTGCGTAACCAGACACAGATAGGGGTAGACCTCAGAGGTTTCTAAAACCTCTGAGGTCTGAATAGCCAGACCGGCTACAATTGGCTGCACCGGCCCTGAACTAAATTCACTTAAGCTGGGGCCGTCGCCCGGCCCGCTGCCGACAGGCATCTGATGCATCGGAATGATGATGGTCCGGCCTGCCGCGGTGAACAGGTAGAGGGTGTCGCGGGTATGGGCCGGGACAGCCACGGCCAGCGGATCGGCCTGCTTGCCGCGCGCCGGTTCCAAACCCTCGGCGGCAGGCCAGCGGCAGACTCGCCCGCTCTGGCTGACGGCAACCACCACCGCCTCCGCCGGTACCAAATCCCCGGCAGTGACCGGTCGGCCGTTGTTGGCCGTTTGGTCCACAATGGTCGTCCGGCGGGGGGAGTCGTACTTGGCCTTTAACTCGGCCAGTTCCTCTTTGATGACCCCCAGAATCTTTTTGGGATTTTTTAGCAGGTCTTCCAGGTATTTGATCCGGACAAGGACCTCTTTGTACTCGGTTTCGATCTTTTTGCGCTCCAGCGCGGCCAGGCGGCGCAGCGGCATATCCAAGATGGCCGTAGCCTGGGCCTCGCTCAGTTTGAATTTTTTGCGTAGGTTCTCCCTGGCCGTGTCGGCGGACTGGGAGTGGCGAATGGTCTCAATCACCTCGTCCAGATGAGCCAGGGCTGTGCGCAGCCCTTCCAAAATGTGGGCGCGCTGCCGGGCCTGGTTCAATTCGTACTGGCTGCGGCGGGTGATGACCTGCTGGCGGTGCTCGATAAAGAGCTGCAAGGCCCGTTTCAACGGCAGCAGGCGCGGCTCCCCTTCGACCAGGGCCAGCATGTTGATGCTGAAAGTGCTCTGTAAGGGGGTCAGCTTGAAGAGCTGCTTCAGCACCTCCATTGGCTCGACGGTGCGGGTCAGCTCGATGACCAGGCGCATACCCTGCCGGTCCGACTCGTCGCGCAGGTCGGCCAGCCCCTCGATTTTGCCGTCGCGGGCCAGTTCGGCGATTTTTTCGGCCAGGGCAGATTTGTTGGTTTGGTAGGGCAGCTCGGTGATGACCAGGCGGTGGCGGTTGCGGCTCATCTCTTCGATGTGGGCTTTGGCCTGGACGGTAATGCGCCCGCGCCCGGCGGCATAAGCGGTCTTGATCAGGTCGTTTTCGCCGTCCGGGGACGCCTTTTCCCCGGCGTAACGGTAGACGATGCCGCCGGTCGGAAAATCCGGCCCCTTGATAAATTTCAGCAAATCGTCAATGCCAACATCTTTATTTTTGGCCATCTGCTCCAGCATAAACGTCAAGGCGTCGCAGACCTCGCCCAGGTTGTGCGGCGGCACGCTGGTGGCCATCCCCACGGCGATGCCGGCAGCGCCGTTGACCAGGAAGTTGGGCACTTTGGTCGGCAGGACGTCCGGCTCGGTCAGGCTGCCGTCGAAGTTGTCCACAAATTCGACCGTAGCCTTGTCAATATCGGCCATGATCTCGTTGGCCAGGCTGGCCATGCGCGCTTCGGTGTAGCGCATGGCCGCGGGCGGGTCGCCGTCAATGGAGCCGAAGTTGCCCTGGCCGTCAATCAGCGGCAAGCGCATCGCAAAGTCCTGGGCCATACGGACCATTGCCTCGTAGACTGCCGCGTCGCCGTGGGGGTGGTACTTGCCCAGCACCTCGCCGACGATGCGGGCACTCTTTTTGTAAGGCTGGCTGGCCCGCAGCCCCATATCGTGCATGGCGTACAGGATACGCCGGTGGACCGGCTTCAACCCATCGCGCACATCCGGCAGCGCCCGCGAGACGATGACGCTCATGGCGTAGTCCAGGTACGCTTCCTGCATCTGCTGGTCAATATCTACCCGGCGGACAATTCCGACTTCCATAAGTAACCTCCGAAAGAATGGCGAATTTGCGAATGGCGAATCTTGACTATTCGCCATTCGCTCATTCGCAAATTCGCACTATATCTGGTACTAGAACATAATTTCTACACAATATGTGCTATTTGCATTATAGACAGTTTGGGTGATAGTGGCAATTAATCCGGGAGAATTTATAATTTTTTATTGATTGTCCCCAATGTACAGTTATGATATACTTATGAAGAAAGGATAAATCTATGCAAACATATCGCACCGAAACAAAAGTTTCAAAAGATGGTACTCTCACCCTCAAAGAATTACCCTTCCAGCCAGGGGCTAAAGTTGAGGTAATTGTGCGGAGTTACGAACTCGAAGCGATTCCCAGTCAGCACTACCCGCTACGCGGCCAACCGCTGCGCTATGATGATCCCTTTGAGAGTGTGGCAGAAACTGACTGGGAAACCTTAAAATGATTGTGCTGGACACCCATATTTGGGTTTGGTGGGTACACGGCGATACGCGGCTAACCCAACGGCAAGTAGAAACCATCGCTGCCAATGAAACAGACGTTATCGGCGTCAGCGCCATCTCCTGCTGGGAGGTAGCGAAACTTGTCGAATACGGACGCTTGGCCCTTCCCCAGCCTACGAAGGAATGGTTGATGCAAGCTTTGAGCTATCCTGGTGTTCGCCTGCTAGAACTGACGCCGGAGATTGCAGTCGAGTCCACTCAACTGCCGGACAAATTCCATCGTGATCCTGCCGATCAAATCATTGTAGCGACAGCGCGGTTGCATAATTGTTCGCTGCTGACATCAGACGGCAAATTACTCGACTATCCTCACGTGCATACTATTGCCTGAGATTAATCCCAATAAACAAAACTTGGGCGCTTCAGTGTCCTTTGCCTTCTCAGCCCGATGCTTCAGTGTCGGGCTTTTTGTTTATCTAGCATTCGATCTCTCTGCAACTCCTCCATCAAATACGGCGGCCCATGCCCCGGATATAACATCCGCGCCGGGGTATCCAGCAGCCGCGCCCAACTCCGAAAAACCGCTGCAACATCGTCGGCGTAGGGTGGGAAGTGGGTGTGGAGCAAAGAGCGATTGTACCAGGTGTTGGGGCAGAGGTCGCCGACAAAGGCAGCGCCGTTGTCCAGCACGACGCTCATCGAGCCGGGGCTGTGGCCGGGGGTGTGCAGAATCCGCCCCTCTAACCCAAATTCCTGGAGCGACTGCTCCTCGCCGCCGATCACATGCTCGGCGTGGTAGCCGGGGAAGCGGAAAAAGCGGCTTAACCGCCGGCCCGCGCCTCCCAGCAGCCGGGTGATCGGGTACGTTCCCGGCGGGATCACCACTCGCCCGGCGGCTAAGTCTGCTGCCTCGGCCTCATGCACCATCACCTTCGCTCCAGAAGCCGCCTGGACCGCCCACAACCCGCCGATGTGGTCATAGTGGATGTGGGTAATAATAATCAGCCTTACCTCACGCGGCGAAATCTGATGCCGTTCGAGCGCCCGGAAGAGCAGGAAGGTCAGGCCGGGGTCGCCGGTGTCAATCAGGACGTAGCCCTCTCGCGCCGGAACCAGGTAGGCGTTAGCAGAGCCGAGGCGAATAAGCAGAGGTGAATGGAGAGGCATTTGGCCGAATTAGATCAGCTCGATTTCGTAATCTACCAGGTCGCAATCCAGCCGGTTGCGCTCGACCCAGAGGGCTACCCGAGTCATCAGGCCGTGGACATACTCCCGGTCGTTGGAAACGGTGACGGCGGCCACAATCGCCGACTGCCACGAGTCCAGGCGGTCTACCTCGGCCACCGAGACATTAAACTCATTCCGCAGCCGGGCAACGACGCTCTTGATAACCTGCCGCTTGTCCTTGAGTGAGGCCGCCGTGGAAATATTCAGTTCAAGGGTACAAACACCAATAACCATATAGATTTACCTTTAGGAGTGCAGGCCGGTCAAAGCCTTTAGGAGTGCAAAAGCTCTGCTTTTGCTGGTCAAAGCACAGCTTTGACACTCCTCATCACTCCTCAGCTATTTTACGGGGCCAGGTCAATGTAATCCACTTTGAATTGGTCCTCACGTTTGAAGCCAAATTTCTCTAACAACTCACCGATCAACCCGGCCTTGTGCATGGCATCCTTGGCCGACCAGGTGCGGCTTTTGATTTCGAGATAAGCGGAGTTCGGTTCCGGGTTGGAGAGCTGGTCGAGGTTAATGGCCAGGTCGGTCTCTTTGTAGAGAATGTGGCAGCGGCGGCGGTGCTTGCTGACCTCCCGCTCGGCCGCCGGCTTAAAATACTCGCGGTAAAAGCGCAAGCTGTGACTGGCCGAGGCAGTGTACCGGGCACGGGTCAGCACAATCGAGTTTTCAAACTCTTTTTCGCTGCTCGGTCCCATCAGGGTCATGGTATAAAAGGTTTCTTTTAATTCCCCACGCTCGTCACGGACCTCGTCTTCACGGAAACGCAAGCGTCCGGCTTCTTTATCCTCAAAGAAAAAGTAGGTGTCATACTGGTCGCGGACCGAGGCGCGTTGGATTTCAATCCCGGCGGCTTTAAGGATGGCCCCGACATCAATCAATTCCGGCAGCTTAACCTTAACCTGAATCTCATACGTTTCTTGCGGGATAAAATCGGCGCTGATGGCTAACAGCTTGGATAACAGGCTGCCTTCGCGGGCCATCAGAAAGGCATCAATGCGCCGGGCAATCCGGCCGGCTTCTTCGGTGATCTCAGCTTCGTCGAGGGTCAGCAGGGCGCGCTGGCGCATCAAAATCCGGCCGTCTACAATGACATCCCGCACATCGGTGGCTTTGGCGGCGTAGACCAGTTGGGCATAGACTGCCTCGGGATCGCGGGCGAAGTGAGGTAGTTGGTGAGTGGCCGTATTGGCGATGACGGCAATATCAGCCCGTTTGCCCGGCTCCAGCGAGCCGGTCAGATGGCCAATGTGCAGTGCCCGCGCGCCTTCGCTGGTGGCTAATGCCCAGGCCGTTTTGGCCGGCAGCAGGGTCGGGTCGCCAAAGACGCCCTTTTGCAGAAAAGCGGCCAGGCGGGTCTCCTCGAACATATCCAGATCATTGTTGGAAGCCGGCCCGTCCGTACCCAGGCCGACATGCAGCCCCAGGTTAACCATTTTCTGGACCGGGGCAACGCCGCTGGCTAATTTCAGGTTGCTGCTGGGGCAGTGGGCCACCCCGGCCCGGTACTGGTGCAGGGTGCGCATTTCGCTCTCTTCCACGTGAACGCAGTGGGCGGCGATGACTTTGGCCTTGAATAAGTCGTACTTTTCCACCCAGGGCACAACGGTCGTGCCGTAGTTCTGGCGGCTGCTCTCCTGCTCCAGGGTGGTTTCGGCCAGGTGGATGTGCAGCGGCACGTCGTATTCGGTGGCCAGAGCGACGCTGTTGCGCAGCATGTCGGGCGTAGCAGTGTAAGGCGCGTGCGGTCCGACCGCCGGGATAATCAGCGGGTGACCCAGCCACTCCTCGATAAAGCGGCGGCAGTATTCCAGGCTTTCATCGTAATTAGTAGCGTCGGGCGAAGGAAACTTGAGGATAGTTTGGGCTAACACGGCCCGCAGACCGGCCTCAGCCGTGGCCCGGGCCACCTCACTCTCATGGTAGTACATGTCGCAGAAGGTTGTGACCCCGGAGCGAATCATCTCGGCGCAGGCCAGCAGCGCCCCGATGTAGCTGAAGTTGTGATCCACAAATTCCCGCTCTACCGGCATCATGTAGCCATACAGCCACACGTCGAGCCGCAAGTCATCGGCCAGCCCGCGCAGTAAGGTCATCGAAGCGTGGGTGTGGGCATTGATCAAGCCGGGGCTGACGATGCAGTCCTGGCAGTCTATCACGGTGGCCGCCTCAAAGGTGGCTTCAAGTTCGGCAGCCGGCCCGACGGCGCTGATAAGATTATCTTTCACGGCCACAGCCCCCCTTGGAAAAAGACGCATCTGGCTGTCCATGGTGACTACGTAGCCGTTGGTTAATAGAATATCTGCCTGTTGTTTTGTCATTGAGATTGTCCTAACCTGCCATGCTGTAGGACAAACTAACAGTTTGTCCTACAAATTTATCTTGGTGGTAAAAAACGAGCCAGGGCAAGGGACGCCGCTGGCTCGGTTGGCTTATGTTCGGTGGAGGAAGGGAGGAGGATTGAAGTTCAATTCGGCCTAAAGTCTCCAGTCACGATCATCGTCTTCGGCCTCGATGTCGTCGTCAAGGAAGAGATCTTCGTCTTCGTCGTCATCCCAGGCCAGCTCTTCATCTTCTTCGTCGTCGTCAATCAGCTCGTCGTCCTCCCACTCCTCTTCATCTTCGCCCAGGTCAACCAAATCATCTAACACCTCATAGGTCAGACAACCTTCTTCCGGGTCGTAGATGATCTCTTCTGAGGTGCAGATTTTATCTTCCCAGAAGATGCAATCAGTTGCGCGGCATATAATTTTTGTGGCCATGCTTATCCCTCGGTCATATAGTAAGATTGATTATTGCGTAAGTTGAATATTGATAGAACAAATATGGCGACCATAATAACCGCCGAGGCGACACACCACCGGCAGATGGCGTAAATCACAAACAACTCGACGTAGGTCAAATAGGCCGAATATAGCACACCTGCCAGTGAAATGCCAAATATGGCTAAGGCCACATAGGGCGACCAGCCCCGCTTACCGATGGCCGGCTGGCCCTGGACGAGCAGCAACGCCAGCAGGGCAGCATACGATATTAGCCCCAAAACCGGGAGAGGAATTCCGGCCAAATTGGCATAAACACTGTCTTTGACAGTTTCACAGCCGGTGGAACCCCCGCACGACAGGGTTGCGCCGGGCACGGTATAGCCCCACATCAAATAAGCCGACACACCCAGCCCGGCGATAGTCAGCACGACCATCAGCAAAGCCAGCCAGTCCAGGCTGATCGCCTTTAAACGAGTTGTAATTGCGCTCATTGTCCAGCTCTAGCTAACTCCTGATCAATTACCCGCTTGAATTCTTCATAAGGCACGTTGCCCTCAATCCGCTGATTGTTGACAAAGAAGGTTGGGGTGGCGCTAACTCCCTTGTTGATCGCCGCCTGGCGAGCATTCGCTACATCGGCCCGATGCGTTCCGCTGGACAGGCATTGGCTCATGGCATTTTGGTCTAAGCCGGTGCGTCCGGCCAGGTCGGCCAGGTTGCCCTGGTTCCAGGCAGTGCCCTGGTTTTCAAAGAGGGCGCGCTCGTACTCAAAAAACTTGCCCTGGTCCGCCGCGCACCAGGCCGCTTCGGCGGCCAGCGCCATTTCCGGCCGGCCCAGATTGAAAGAATGAACGATAAATTTTACCTTACCCGTTTGCATATACTCTGCATCCAGCAGAGGAAATTTCTCGAGCACAAAGTCTCGACAATGCGGTCAGCCATAATCCGAATATTCGATCATCGTCACCGGAGCAGTGGCCGGGCCTTTACTGGGAAAGACACTCAGGTCAACATTGGCGGTGGCCTGGTTACTCATAAATCCCAGGGCAATCAGTCCCCCCACAATCAAAATGGCTGCGCCAGCCACCAGCCCAATCATGAGCGGCGAAATAGGGGTTGAAGCCGATGATTTTTTTGTAACTGCGGTTCGTCTGCGAGTTTTGCTCAATGGATTATCCCTCAATCAGGTAACAGGGTTGCAAAGTAGCAGGTCGCAGAATAAAAATACTACTTGGCGACCTTGCTACCCGTTATTTTTCCTACAAGAGTTTAGCCAATTTGGTCAGTCAGTCAAGTATCCAAACTTCAACTGTGGCCCCGGCCGGCAGATAAGTGACATTCTCCGGCGCCACGACCAGGCCATTCGCCCAAACCAGGGAAGTCAGGATGCCTGACCCCTGCACTTGTACCCCACTGCCCCGGGTGGTGACATGGTAGCCATCCGGTTCCAGGTAGACCAGGGCGCGCATATAATGCCGCCGCCCGCTGTTGGTGATCTCCTCGTCCAGATAGGCTCGCACGCTGGTTTTAGCATAAGAGCGCTGTCCCCCCAGTTTCAAAATAGCCGGGCGGGCGAATACCTCAAAGGCGACCATAGCCGCCACCGGATTGCCGGGCAGGCCAATCAAAGGCACCGCGGTGCGCAGGTTGCCGGTTTCATCAGGACGGCGCAGCGACCCAAACGCCAGCGGCTTGCCCGGTTTGATGGCTACCTGCCAAAACTGCATTTCTCCTTCGGCGGCCAGCACCGTTTTGACTATATCGAAATCGCCCACCGATACCCCGGCCGAAGTCAGGAACAGATCCACATTTTGCGCCAGGCCCTCGCGGATTTTGGCGGTCAGCTCTTCAACCGTATCGCGGGCAATACCGAGCATGATCGCTTCGCCGCCGTATTTTTCAACCAAGGCCGCCTGGGTGTACTCATTGGAGTTGCGGATTTTACCCGGTTCCAACGGCTGGTCTACATCCACCAATTCGTCGCCGGTGGCTAGAATGGCTACCCGCGGCCGCCGGTGAACGGCGACCTGAGCCTGGCCCATCGCCGCCAACACGCCGACATCCTGGGGGCGCAGCCGTCGCCCGGCTTCCAGAACAACCTCGCCGGCCTTGATGTCTTCGCCGGCCGGACGCACATTATCACTCGCGGCGACGGCCTGATAAATCAACACTTCACCGGCTTGCGGCTCCTGCTGAACAGAGATGTATTCGCTGGTTTCCTCAAACCGAACGACCGCATCAGCACCCTCCGGGAGGGGTGCACCGGTCATAATCCGGACAGCGGTGCGGGGCAATAAGGACCTGGCCGGCGTCGCTCCGGCCGGAATGTTGCCAATCACTTTAAGATGAACCGGCGTTTCTTTCGATGCGCCCCTGCAATCCGCCGCAATAACCGCGTAGCCATCCATCGCTGAATTGGCAAAAGGGGGTACATCAGCGTGAGCAGCCACAGCCTGCGCCAAAACACGATTGAAACTCTGGCGTAGGGGCACCCATTCTGGTGCAACGGGGGTGATTTTGGCTAGGATTAGATTGAGCGCCTCTTCAACAGGAATGAGCGGATTAGGCCTGTTTTGTTTGGTAACTCCCATAGTTTAAGTATTATACCAAGAGGTTAAAATTGTAAAGGGGGCGAACCTTAAAATTATGGTCAAATAAGGTTGCTTTACACCTCAGGGAAAATTTATAAACCGACCAATAATTTGACGAAAGTACCCTTCACTACTAAAATAACAAAGTTGTTTCGATAAAATCGTCCGCACTGTGGGGCGATTTTATTTTGTGGGGAGATTTTAAGCAAATTTATAAATTACGCTAACTGGGCCCGGCTTCCTGTCGTCCTTTCGACATGCCGACCACTCTAGCGATGAAGGAGTAAAACAGATTTATGGAAGCCCTTGAATTAAAAGCAGAAGCTCGTGAAGCCATCGGCAAGCATGTCGGGCAGTTGCGCCGGCAAGGGTATGTGCCGGCGGTGCTCTATGGTAAAGGCGTCGAAGCCGACCCTATTCAAATTGAGGCTAAAGCCTTGCGTAAAGTTCTGGCCCAGGCCGGCACGCACCAACTCATCGCCCTGCAAATCGGCAAGGCCAAGCCGCGCATGACCCTGGCCCGCGATATCCAAATTGATGCCGTCAAACGCAATCTCTTGCATGTTGACTTTTATGCGGTCAATATGAGGGAGAAAGTGACCGCTGAAGTGCCGTTGGTCTTTGTCGGCGCGTCCCCGGCCGTTAAAGATTTGGGCGGTATTCTGGTGCACGGTATGGCGGAAGTCGAAATTGAGTGTCTGCCAGCCGACCTGCTGGCGGCGATTGAGGTGGATGTCACAGGTCTGACCGAAATTGATGCTATGCTCACCGTGGCCGATTTGAAAGTGCCAAGCACCATCACCCTCCTCTCTGATCCAGAGACAATGGTGGCTAAGGTTGAAGCGCCGAGTGTGGCGGCGGAGGTCCTGGAGGAAGAAGAAGCTGCGGTCAGCGCCGAGCCGGAAGTTATCACTGGGGCCAAAGAAAAGAAAGAAGAAGGGGAAGAGTAATTCTTTCATCCCAACGCAAAACCGGGACAAGCGTCCCGGTTTTTTGTTACGTTGCTGGTTATGGATATTTATCCGTAACCAACTCGCCAGTGGATTTAAGTCCGCCCATTACCAGTTATGGATTCAAATCCGTAACAATCAGTAAAGTGTGTCGCCCCTGCGGGGTGACGGTTCTTGTTATTTTGGCCCCACCAATTTGACCTCGTAACCGTGGCCTTCCAGGATTTCTTTTAATTCCTCGACATCGCCGCGCCCGGCCCAGCGGTTGCTGCGGCGATCCCACCAGATGCGATCCTTCAGAAGGTCACGCAATTTATCTCGCTCGTTAACCGGGAAGACCATGGTCCGATCCTTGCGCTTGATGGTGACGACTACTTTTTCCTCTTCATTCATAAGGAACTCCTCTAAAAGTTATTGTGGCAGGTCGCAGAAAAAGCTTTTTCAACCTGAGACTTGCAACCTGTAACCTGTAAGCTGCAACTTGGCCACTGGCTAAACCACCCGCTGCTTGCGAAGTGCGGCGATAGCAGCTTCGTCATAGCCCAACTCGGCCAACACCTCGCCGGTGTGCTGGCCCAGGGTTGGTGGAGCCAGGCGGTAGCTTACCGGCGTGGCCGAGAGATTAACCGGATTGCCCATAGATTTGACTGGCCCGATCAGCGGATGCTGCAAATCCACAATAAAGTGACGCGCCCGGTGCTGGGGATGGGCCAGGGTGTCGGCAATGGTGTTGATGGGACCGTTGGGAATTCCGGTATCTTTCAATTTCTCCAGCCAGTAGCCGGCAGGCTGCGTAGAGAATAACTCATCCAGAATGGGAATCAACTCGCTCCGATTTTGATTGCGGTCCTTGTTAGTGGCAAAGCGCGGATCGTTCTTGAGGTGTTCCAACCCCAGGGCATCGCAAAAGGCCTGCCACAGTTTCTCCGTGCCGACGGCCAGGATAATGTACTTGTCCCTGGCTTGAAAAACCTGATAAGGCACAATATTGGGGTGAATATTACCGAGCCGCTGCGGCTGCTGGCCGCCATTGAGCAGCGACGACGCCAGCATCGTCAGCCAGGCCGATTGGCTTTCCATCAGGGTCATATCCAGCACCTGCCCCTGGCCTGTCCGCTCGCGGGCCAGCAGCGCCGCCAAAATGCCGATGGTCGAGTACAGGCCGGTGGTAATATCGGCAATGGGGATGGGATAGCGCATCGGTTCACCGTCCGGCTCGCCGGTCACACTCATCAACCCGGCCTCGCCCTGAGCGATCAAATCGTAGCCGGGCCGTTCGGCGTAGGGGCCGCTGCTGCCGTAGCCGCTGATCAGGCAATAGATCAGGCGCGGGTTTAAAGCTTGCAGCGTTTCGACATCTACCCCGGCCCGTTGCCGCGATGACTCCTTGGGAATATTGCAGACAAAAACATCCGCGCTGGCAATCAGTTGGTGCAAAACCTTTTGCCCTGCCGCCGATTTGATGTCGAGGGTCAGGCTGCGCTTGTTGCGATTGATGCTCAAAAAGTAGGCGCTTTCTCCCTCGACAAAAGGCGGTCCCCAGCCCCGGCTCTGGTCGCCGGCGCCGGGTGTTTCGATTTTAATGACATCAGCGCCGAGATCGCCCAGCATCATGGTGCAGTAAGGACCGGCCAGGGCCTGGGTTAAGTCAATCACGCGCATATTCTCTAAAATAGTAGTCATGAACAGCCTCAGGTTCGATTGAAAGTATGATAATGCAGGCGACAAGGCTTGTCAAAGCGAGGACGCTTTCCGTTTGGGGCGAGTCTTCAAAAGCGCCTCCTTCGATATGCCCTTCATTTCACTCAGGGCTACTCAGGATGCGTTCATCTCGTCCTGAGTAGCCCGAAGGTCATATCGAAGGACGAGATTACCCCTAAAATTCAACAGTTACCTGCCCGCTGGTGGTTTCGGCCAGGGCGGCCTGAAAAGCGGGCAGGTCATCAGCAGTGAAGGTGAGGCGGAGCGTGACTTGAGCGGCAAACTCTTCGGCGTCAACCTGGCCCTGGTGCGCCACGACCATCCGTTTGACCGGCTCGTAAGCAGCGTAGGGAAGTGTCACCTGCACCGAGCGGCGCTCGACTTTCTCAGCCAGCGGCAGTTCAGCCAGCGCTGCCTGGGCAGTTTCGGTATAGGCTTTAACCAGCCCGCCCGTGCCCAGTTTGGTGCCGCCAAAGTAACGCACGATGACGACCGTTACATCGCCCAAGCCGCTGCCCTTGACCACCGCCAGGGCCGGCCGTCCGGCGGTGCCGCTGGGTTCTCCGGCGTCACTCATGCCGTGGGTCACGCTGGCTCCATACCCGACGGCAAAAGCATAAACCGCATGGCTGCAAGCCGGCTCTTCGGCCTTGACCTTTTCGATAAAGGCTTTAGCCTCGGCCACGCTCGGCGTATAGCCGGCCCGGCCAATAAAGCGCGAGTTCTTCACATGCAGTTCGATCCGCGCCTCGCCCGCCGGAATGGGATATCGTTGGCTCACCCGGCACCTTTGCTCTACTTAAAAACATCAGTTCGGAGTTTTTTATTTCTCGACAAGATTAACAAGATTTACAGGATAAAAATTGGTTAAAAATCTTGTCAATCCTGTAAATCCTGTCTGTTTTCGGTAAAATGGCGAACTCAGGTTAAAAGTAACTCCCGATAATCTCCAACACCCTCTGGATATTCTCGGGGTCGCCCGACTGGACCTTGGTTGCGCTGGCGCGAGCAATGCCGTTGAGAGCGTTGATGTCGGCGTCGCCGCCGTAAGCCACCGGGATGACGATGATCGGGTTGCGCTCCTCCTTGTTGGCCCCAATCAGTTCCACCACGCTTTGCAGCGAGGTCAGGCTGCTGGTATCCTGGCCGTCGCTCAGGACCACCACCGCCTGGATGCGGTCGTCCTGGTCGCCCCGCGATTGCATGAGCAAAGCCATAGATTGCTGAATGGCGTCGAAGAGCGAGGTGTCGCCGTTGGCTTCCAGCGCATTAATTTGGGCGCGGACCTGGTTCTGCCCCCCCTCGAAGGAGGTCAGCGCCTGGACCGAACCCATACTGTTCTGATCCAGGTAAATGAGGGAATTGGTCTTGAAATCCAACACGCGCGGCTGGCTGTCAAACGTCATCAACCCCACCCGGTTTTGGGCCGGCATCTTATCCAAAAAGGCGTTGGCTGCCGTTTTGGCCTGGGTTATTTTGTCACCCTGCATGGAACCGGAGGTGTCAATCACCAGCAGCACGTCGGCCTGCTTCTTGACAAACTGCCAGCTCGACTGCACCGCCGCAATCACCTCGGGGTCAGGCACTTCCAGAATGTTGGTCGGTTGGTTGGGATCAACGCCCAACTCGGTGGCGATAGGATAGCCCAGCGCCACGGCAGGATTGGCTGGCCGGAAGCCGCTCTCAAGCACCTTCTTCTGCACCGCTTCGCTGCGGATATACTCGGTAAAGGTTTTGGCCGCCTGGCGCTGCTCGTCCGTGACCCAATCGGCCTGGGGGATGGCGTAGGGGTGCTCGTGCCAGAAGGTTCCTTCCTTGGGGTAGAGGGCGACCAGCTTCTCTGGCGGTTTATACTCGGTTTTGCCCTGGTTGATGTAGATCAGATCATTTTCTTCCAGGGCCACAAAGTCGAGATAAGCCGGTCCCTGGGCAATATACTCTTTGAATTCTGTGGTGCGCGAGGAGTAATGGCGGATCAGCTCTTCGATGTTGCGCACGCCCTGCTGTACTTTGGGGTCGTTGACCTGTTCCAGCGACAGGCGGCGGAAGTCGGGCTGGCCGCTGTTGTAGCGGGCGCTGGCGTAGAACTCGGCAATCAGGGTTGAGAGTGCGGTTGAGCTGACCAGGGGATCGGTGTGGCCGTAGTAAACAGTCGTCCGGTTGCCGGGGATGTTGTAATCGGCCCAGCCGTTGGGCGAGTTCAGCACCGCCAGCAGTTCCTCCCAGCCGACCGGCTCGCCGCCGTTTTTGTCCTGAATGGCTTTCAGGCGGCTTTCCCAAATTGCCATCACCACCGGGGCCAGGGCGGTCGGTGGGCTGTCGGCCAGATCAAAAACCTGGCGGCCCGTCTGAAAGTTGACCAGGGCCAGCCAGTGGCTCACCGACGGGGCAAAGAGGGTCGGTTTGGCCACATTGGCGTTGTTCGGCGCAATGATGGCGTTGATAATTCCCTGGGCCACCGTACCCGACGAGGCAGGCTCGCCCCTGACGCAGATAGCCTTTTCGCCGCTGGCCAGGGCCTGACCGCTAACCGGGTTGCGGCCTTCGGCGTAGGCCCGGTTGAATTGATTGATGGCGTCATAAATCTCTCCATCCAGGTATAGCTGCGACTCCGGCGCGTAGAGAACCGAAATTTCGACAGCGCCCGCCGGGCACTCCGTCGCCGGGGTGGCATTATTCACCACACTGCTGCCGCCATCGCCAAACGAACAGGCCAGGGCAGCGATCAGGGGCAGAAGCAAGAAATACAATTTTTTCGACATGGTCATCCTCCGTGGGGATTTTGGATTTACTCCTTTAATCGAAAATCCAAAATCCAAAATCCTATTGTAGTATTCGTTCCGCTAAATTGAGCAGCCGTTGGGCGGCAACGCCATCGGCCTTGATGCCGGGCTGGGCAGCGCTGGCCCGCTCAAGAAAGAAGTTGGTTAAAGCCGCTTGCTGGCTCTCTTCGAGCAGGAAAGCGCGAAAAGCCAGCGCCGCCTGTTGGGCGGCCGGCTCGGCCCCGCTGAAGATGGCCAGCGGGTGATCCAGGTTGACATTGGGTTGGGCCGGGGAGATCAGAAAGTCGGGGTTCTCGGTCAACCGGGCGCTGCGCCATGAAGCCATCGTCAGGATGCCGGCATCGCCGGCTGAAACCCGCATGGTGGCAAAATTGTCGGCCGGCCTGGCCGGGGTTTGGGCATTATCGCCAAAAGTTTCGGTCAACCATTGATCGGCCTGGCTGACATCACTGCCGGAAATCTCCTGCTTTTTACTGTAGGCCGCCGTCGCCGAGATCAGTGCGGCCAGGCCCTCGGCAGTGTTGCCGGGTGAGGCCAAAATAAAGCGTAGACCGTTTTCGGGGCTGACCGCCTTGGTGTGCAGGCCCTCCCAGGAAAGCCCGCCATACTTTTGATTAAACTCGTCCTGCTTACTTTTGAAAGCGCCCCAGGCCAGCCCGGAACTGGCCACCGAGAGCGGGTCATTAAATTGCAGCCCGCTGTCGGGCGCCATGGCCACCACAAAGGTAGCCTCGGCCAGCCAGGCGGCCGGGGGCGGGGTTGGCCCGCCGGAGCGAAATTGGGCGGCGGGGACCAGTCGCTCGGCTTCGATAATCTCAACCTGGGTATTGGGGTTGCGCTGGTTAAACGCCAGGGCGGCTTGCCTGGCCCAGGGAGTTATCGCCGGGGCCGCGACAATCCGAATCGAGACCTTTTCGGCCAGAGCCAGGTCCAGCGTATCCGCCAGAAAGAAGCGGCTGACCAGCAGGCCAATCACAATCAGGATAGCCAAACCAATAATGCCAAAGAAGAGTGCTTTATTCTGCTGCATGGACAATTCCTTTGGGGATGAGGTGAAACAATGTTAATTATAGCACAAGAGGATAGAGGATAGAAGATAGAGGATGGAGGATGGGAAGGGTGGAAGATTGGAGGAATGGCGGGTTGGAACGTTGCATTTGTCCATCCTTCCAATCTTCCTCTTAGCCTGCTCCGGCCCTGGTCAATAAATACTCGGTGCTGATGGCGCCATTGCTGAAGAGGTTGATTGAAGTGCTGGCGGTCTGGTCAAAACGCCAAAAGGTGACTTCCAGGCCGTAGTAATCATAAACCGGATTGCGGCGATGGACCGTTCGGGGGATGAGTTGGGCCGGCAGAGGCCACAGGCGGGTATCGCCGTACAACTGGCGCAGCACCACCCGCCTGACGCCGATCGTGCCGCATTGGTCCAGAAAGCTGCTTAGCTCGCCGTTGTTGTGCTCGGTGATCACGCATGATACCTTGACCGGCGCCTGCGCCTGCCGCACAATCTCCGCCAAATCCGGCACGCGCGGCGATCCCATCAACTTGTGATAGGTGTCTGCCTTGAAAGATGGGAATGAGATACACACCCGGTCATACTGGTTGAACACCTCCATCTTCCGCAAAGCCAACTGGCCGTTAGTATGCAGCGAGTACCTGACTTTCCCCCTCCCCCTCTGAGGGGGAGGGCTGGGGAGGGGGTCAGAGGGAGGGAGGCTTTCTCGAAGCCACTCCAACAAACGCGCCTCATGCCGGTAAAGTTGGGGATCAGTGGTTGTGCCGGTGAAGACAACTTCCGTCACTTTATGCTGCCGCACCAGGGCCACAAATCGGTCCAGGTTACGCAGGGGAAACTCCTTCAAATTATTCCGATTCAGCGCCGGGTTGATCTGCCGCCCGATGCAGTAGGGACAGCGCAGATTGCACGGCCCGGCGAAGAGGATGTTGGCAAAGTCGTATCGTTTCATTGCAAATATGCTCCTTGCAACAGGGGAGCACCCCCGTGAAATACCGGGGGCAGGTGGGTGCAGCGGGTAGGGATGAATTTTCCTCCCTGCACCCCCGCTCCTCTGCCCCCTTGCCGATTTTACGCGGCTAACTTTATCTCAAAACTCCGCCGTAACTCCCGCTGCCACTGGGCCGACATGCGCTCGCCGAGATCAACGGGACGCTGGAGCAGGTGCAGCTTGGCCGCCGGAGCGTAAAATAGAGCAATCACGCCATTGTAAACTTTGGCGCCGGCCGGGGTCAGGCTCAAGCAGTTGCGGCGATATTCCATCAGGCCCTCAGCCAGCACAAACTCGACCTCCGCCGGAAATTGTGACTCCAGCGCCACCCCAAATTTCTCCTGGAAATGGGTCAGGTTAATCTCGCCGAAGTAGAACGAAACCGAAATCATCTTGGCCATGCTGACCGCTAGCGGCATATCATACAAATCCTGGATGGGGAGCTGTCCGGCCTGAAGGGCCTGTTCATACGGGGCGATACTTTTTGGCCCGGCCCCCCGGTTATAGGCCAGGGTGTTGTGGCTGAGCGACTGCGCTCCCAGGCCCAGGCCCAGGTAAGGCGTGCCCTTGACCACCCGGTTGGCCAGATAGTCGCTGGTGCCCACATCGCCGGGGAGGCGGCTGTAGGTGTTTTTGCCGGGCGGGGCGACGTAGCCGGCTTCGTGGAGCAGATGGTTGGCGACAGTCGCCATCTCGGTCACTATTTCTTTAGAAACCTGGGCGGCCTGAGATTGCAAGCCGGTCCCTTTGTAGCGCATCCGGTACAGGGTGATGTAGTCCGCCTCTAGCTCGATCCCCTTCTCGACGCTGTCGCGCCAATCGTCCAGCGATTGCCCGGCAAAACCGTACATCAGATCAATGTTGAACTTCTCAAAGCCCGCTGCGCGGATGTTCCGCACTGCCTCCCGCAAGCCCTCAAAGCCCTTATACAGCCGGCCCAATTTTTTGGCCAGGCTCAACTGGGTAACCTGCACCCCCATACTGATGCGCTCGATGCCCATCTGGCGGAAAGCCATAATCTTCGCCGGTTCGTTGGCCGCGATCAAGGGGGTCGTCTCAATGCTGATCTGCATGCCGGGTTGAAAGTTAAAGGCAGCTTGCGCTGCTTCAACGACCTGGGCAATGTGCTCCACCTTAGCCAGGGCCGGCGTTCCCCCGCCGATGTCAAAGCCGGTCAGGATTTTCTTTTGGGTATGGATCAGGCTCTGGTAATGGGCCAATTCGCGCAGCAACAGCTCAAAATAACTGTCCTCGGAACGGGCGTTGTCGGCCGGGTTGATCACAGTGTATTCACAGAAATTGCAGCGCGCCTGGCAAAAGGGAATATGAACATAAAGGCCCATTTCGGTAATATCCTGCCACGCCGCCGCCGTAACGGCTTCAAAATCCTGGCGGCGCACCCGATAAGGCTTCATGGTCCAGTTGTGATTGATCGGGTAGGCGGTATTGGCAATGTGGTGATGGCGCAGTCCCGCCGCAAAAATATCTTGGGGTGGGTAATCCTGTTGGTCAGGTTGGGAAGGTTGATTCCATATCATAGGTTGTCTCCTTAAAAATATAGTAAACGGTAGACAGTAGATGGGATAAGGAAACATCGGCGGTTTTGCTACCCTGCTACCTTAGCCCTTGATAATAGTGTAAAAAATACACTAATAGTTTTGAAAAAATTAGCCGTTCGCCGGCTGAACGACTGCAAATAGTGTATATATTACACTATATCAGAAATTGAGAGATTTGTCAAGGGGCTACTTGTGACTTCGCCTAAAATGAGTATAGTGATGCGTAGGGCGTGATGCGTTAAAAGGTTTTCCGTACCGCTTGTCACACATCACGCTTTACCTACTTACGGAGGTCAATCTTTATGCCAACACTAATTTTGCCTTCTTACCTTATTACTTCTGCCCGCGAAGCGCCCCAAAAGAACTGGGGCGTGCGGGTCATTGATGACCGGATTGACGACATTGGGCCGAATGACAATCTGGAAGCCAAATACCCCGACGATACCCTCATTGACGCCACCGACCACGTTTTAGCCCCCGGTTTTGTCAACGCCCATGTTCACCTGTACGGCGTGCTGGCTCATGGCATCCCGCTGCCCAGCGCCGATCAGACCAGCGGCGGCGGCTGGGCCTTTTTGGATGATTTCTGGTGGCCGCTGGTTGAAGATGCGCTTGACCACGAGATGATCTGCGCCGCCACCGATTGGGTCTGTGCTGAAATGGTCCGCTCCGGTATCACCAGCTTTTACGATATTCTGGAAGCGCCGTTTGCGATCCCCGGTGCGCTGCTGGCCCAGAAAGAGGTCGTGGACAGGCGGGGCTTGCGCGGCATCCTCTCCTTTGAAAGCACCGAACGGGTCAGCCCGGAAAACGGCCAAATTGGCCTGCGCGAGAACACCGACTTCGTCAATCACTGCCGGGCCGAGCGCCACCAGACCCTGGTCGAGGGGTTGATCTGTTTCCACACCACCTTTACCTGTTCCGCCGAGTTTATCAAACAGGCTTTTGCCCTCGGCGAGGAACTGGATTGCAGCGTCCACACGCACTGCAACGAAGCAACCTTTGAGCCGGAGTATGCCCTGAAATATTTTGGCCGGCGGACCCTGGAATATTACGATGAACTGGGCGTGACCGGCCCGCGCATGCAAGCTTCGCAGTGTGTCCAGTTGTCAGAAAGCGAGATCGAGATTATTGCCGCCAGGGGCATTCGCGTGACCCACATGCCTTTGAGCAACTGCGAGGTCGGCGGCGGCATTGCCCCGGCGCCGCAGATGTTGGCCCGAGGTGTCACCCTCGGCCTGGGCAGCGACGGCTACATCAACGACTTCTTTGAAGTGATGCGTGGGGCCTTTTTGATCCACAAAGCCGGCCAGCAGAGCACCACGGTCATGCCTGCCGACGAGGTTTTTTACCTGGCCACGGAGGGCGGGGCCAGGGCCTTGGGTTGGGACAATGTGGGCCGTCTGGCTCCCGGCTACCAGGCCGACCTGCAACTGATTGACGCGGTTTTCCCCACGCCAACTGCCCCGCACAACCTGTATGACCAATTGGTGCTGTGGCGCAACCACACCCACGTCCGCGATGTTATGGTTGCCGGGCAGTGGTGGGTGCGTAAGGGCGAAGTCCTGGGCGCGGATTTGGGGGCGATGCGGGCGCGGGTGCATGCGAACGCGGAGCGGATGTGGGCTAAGATGCGGTAAGTAGGGCAATAGAAGTTTTGTGATCGTGGAAGACACCCAAAAACGGCGCGAACTTTACAAAATGAAATTTGTGGCGACCTCGCTGTTGGCTGGCGCATTCTTGATCTATGTAACGGCGTTGATCTTTGAAGACTGGTATGCCTGGGTGGGGTTTGTGCGGGCGACGGCGGAAGCGGCGATGGTCGGCGCGATTGCGGACTGGTTTGCTGTGACCGCCCTGTTCCGCCACCCGTTGGGCCTGAAAATTCCCCATACGGCGATTGTTCCCCGGCGCAAACGTGAAATTGGCGAAAAACTGGCCAGCTTTGTCCGGCAAAACTTCTTAACCGAGGAGGTCATTGCCGACAAACTGCGTTCAATGGAACTCACCAGGCGGGCGGTAGAGTGGCTCGGGCAGCCGGAAAACAGCCGCCTTGTGGCCGATCAACTGGCCGCCGGGGCGGTCGCCGCTATCCAGGTAATGAGAGACGAAGATGTGCAGTCCCTGATCGAAAAGCAGTTGGTTGCCCGTATTCGCTCGACCCAGTTTGCCCCCTTGCTGGGAAATCTGCTATCCCTTTTGACGGCGGGCAACCGCCAGCAGGAACTGCTGATGGAGCTGGTTAAATTCGGCTCGGGGTTCCTGAAGGAAAATAAAGCCGTTATTTTGGAGAAGATCAACGAGGAATTGCCCTGGTGGGCTGCGGTTTGGGGGGTGGATCGCCGCATCTACCAAACCATTATCCACTCGGTGGACACGACCTTAGCCGAAGTAAAAGCCGACCCCAAGCACCCCCTTTATCGTAATTTTGAAGCGGCTGTCAGCCGCCTGATCGAGGGGCTGAAAACATCGTCAGAATTGCAGGAGCGCGAGACCACCCTTAAAGAGGAACTGTTGCAGCAGCCGGTCGTGCAGGAATTTTCGGCCTCCCTCTGGGGCGACATCAAAGCTTCGCTCGTTGATCGCAGCGACAACTCGCCCCTTGAGTTTAGCCAGCCTGTCCAGCAAATGCTGCTGAGATTCGGTGAGGTCTTGCAGAACGACCCGGTTTTGTACGGCAAAATAGACCACTGGCTGTGCGAGGTGGTCATCTATCTGACCAAAACTTACGGCCATGAAGTCGAAAGCCTGATCTCCCACACGATTAACAAGTGGAATCCTGAGATGATTACCGACAAAATCGAGACCGAAGTTGGGCGGGATCTTCAATTCATCCGTATCAACGGCACGCTTATCGGCGGCCTGGTGGGTTTGCTTATTTACACGTTATCTTTTCTGGTCAGGCTTTGGTAAACTTTTAGGCGTCCATCCTGTACCCGGATTGAGTCGGCATTGGCAGGTTTTGCCTTATCGTCCTTCTAACCGGGCTTTGAGAGCGGCCAGGGCCTCGGTCAACTCTTTTTTGTTCTGCTTCTCGATTACGAGTTTATCGGCCGCGGCGCTTAAGGCGCTGCCAACGCCTCCCCATCCTGAGCCGGGAATTGTGTAATCAATAGTCACTCTGAGTTCTGTACCGCCTTCAACCGCAGTCATCGTCCAGATCCAGGAGCTGGGAATGGCTCCCTGCGTGTGCATAACAAAGCGGCGCGGGCTGGATTGAGTGATCTCGGTGCTGCCCTCAAAGCTGGCCGGCCCCATCTTAAATTTCCACTTATAACTGCAACCGGCCCCTTTCCCCTTAATATCCCACACTTCTTGCAAGCTCGGCGTCCATGCCGGAGCCTGTTCAACATCTTCGAGCGCTGATTGGATAACCTCGGGCGAAACCCCAATCACCGTTGAACCTTCTACGCGAGACATACGGACCCTCCTGGCAATGTTTGAACAAATTTGAATTTTTGAGTCAGGAATACCCAAAACTTGAGTCGGGAGAACAGCCCAACCCGTAAACTTACCCCCATTAAATATACGGCTATGTCGCATCATTTGTCAAGACATTTTTCGAAATAGATTTGCCCTTCAATCTGATTGCGCTGTTATGATGAAAAATGTTTGGATTTCATAAGGTCAGTAAAAAGAAGTGCCCCCGGTTGATATTATCAACCGGGGGTGGGGTTAAGGAGAAGACCGATGAGAAGGAGGGAGGAAACTATTGTGCCTTTAGCATACACCAATAATTGGATTTGCAACACCCCAATTTCTGGGGGTTTTTAAAGCCTTATGTTTAGTTACCCTGTGTTTCAATTACCAATTACTTGAAATTGGTCCTCCCATCAGGGTTAAACGCTCTAAACTTGGTCTGCGGGCTAGCTGTGTTATAATCCAGCCACTACTTTTGCCGCTGAGGATTGCTCTTGATCTTATATTTTCTCCAGGGCTTGACCCTGGGCTTGTCGGCCACGGCCACCCCTGGACCGTTTCAGGCGTTTTTGTTGCTTCAAACGTTAAAAAATGGCTGGAAGCGAACCCTCCCGTCCACATTAGCTCCTCTGGTGAGTGATGGCCCTATCATATTCCTGGTTTTGCTGGTGCTAACCCAAACCCCGGCCTGGTTCTTGAGTATTCTGCAAATAGCCGGGGGACTTTTTGTGTTATACCTGGCTAAAGGAACCCTGGCCAGCTTGAAAACTGCTCATCTTATGCCGCAGATTTCAACGGAGGCCAGCCGCCCAGGTTTCTTCAAAGCTGTGCTGATGAACTTTTTAAGCCCCGGCCCCTACCTTTTTTGGAGTGTCATTGCTGGCCCGGTGGTGCTGGAAGGCTGGCGCCAATCGCCCATCATGGGCTTGAGTTTTATGCTTGGCTTTTACGGCGCACTCATCGGCGGCTTTGTGGTCTTTATCATTTTGTTTGCTACGGCCAGCCAATTTGGCCCCAAAGTGAACCACAATCTGCGGCTTGTATCGGCGCTGGCTTTGCTGGTCTTTGGGGTGTATCAACTATGGCTGGGCGTGACCAGCTTGGCCGGATAAGCTGTTACCGGATTTGATTGAGCAATTTGAAAAAACGGAAATACTCCTGACATACTGTTGTCAGGAGGGCCATGGTATAGTGGCCTTACAAAATCAAATTGATCCAATCAAATCTATGGAGGCAACAAAATGATTCAACAAATGGCTTGGCTGGGGCTGGCGGTGAAGGATATAGACGCGGCGACCCAGTATTACACCGAGAAGCTGGGGCTGACGGTAGATGAGAAGGAGAGTGTGCCGCACTTTTATACCCAGTTCAGCCTGAACGGTGGGGGGGCGGTGCTGGCCTTGGTCAGCAGGGAAGATGCGAAGCAGGGATTCGACCAATCGTTTGATACGGCCCTGATCGTCGCCGACGCCGACGCAGCCTACACCCAGTTTAAGGCCAACGGGGTCGAGTTGCTGGGCGAGCCGGTTGATGCACCCTTCGGCCGCACCTTCCTCTTCCGCACTCCCGACGGCCACATCCTGCGGGTTTTGAAACCACCTATGTAAGCCCATGATGCCCTCATCCTCCTGCCTCCGTAAGGAGGCAGGGGAGGGGTATTTAGAAAGGATAGGATAAAAGCGATGAGACCAAAACTGAACCTGATCACCCTGGGCGTCAAAGATTTTGAGCGTTCTTTGCAGTTTTACCATGAGGGTCTGGGCTGGCCGCTTTCGAGCGCCAGTCAGGGTGATGTTGCTTTTTTCCCACTGGGCGGAGTCGTCCTGGCCCTCTTTCCGCGCGACAAGCTGGCCGAAGATGCTCAAGTCAGCCCGGCAGGCAGCGGCTTTGCGGGAATTACCCTGGCTTACAATACCAAGAGCCAGGCAGAAGTAGACGAGGTGCTGCAAGTTGTTGAAAATCTGGGCGCGACGATTGTCAAACGGGCCCAACCTGTTTTCTGGGGCGGCTACAACGGCTATTTCGCCGATCCTGACGGCCATCTTTGGGAGGTGGCCTGGAATCCCTTCTTTGGTTTTGACGAGGCGGACAACCTGATTTTGCCCTAGTGGAGAGAAACCGATGAACCAACAAAGCTATATTACCCCAGACCTGTTTACCTTTTTTCGGGAACTCAAGCAAAACAACAACCGGGAGTGGTTTGAAGCCAACAAGCAGCGCTATGAAAAACAGGTCCGCGAGCCGCTGCTGCAATTCATTGCCGATTTTGGGCTGCGTCTGGCCGAAATCAGTCCCCACTATGTGGCCGATGCCCGGCGTGTGGGCGGCTCGCTCTTTCGCATTAACCGTGACATCCGGTTTTCCAAAGAAAAAACACCTTACAAAACTCATGCCGGTATCCAGTTTCGGCATGAGGTTGGCAAGGACGTGCATGCGCCTGGTTTCTATCTCCACCTGGAGCCGGACAGCGTTTTTGTGGGTGTGGGCATGTGGCAGCCCGATGCTCCCGCGTTGGGGAGAGTTCGCCAGGCCATTGTCGAGCAGCCGGATCGCTGGCAGCAGGTCATTGCCGACGAGAGGTTCCGCGCCACTTTTGTGCTGGGCGGGGAGTCACTGAAGAAGCCGCCCAAGGGTTATGACCCGACCCATCCCTTTGTCGAGGATTTGAAGCGCAAGGATTTTATAGCCTCGGCCATGTTTAGCGAAGCTGACGCTTGCGCCCCCGGATTTATGGATCGCTACGGCGAGATTTGTCGCCGGGCCGCGCCCTTTATGAACTTTTTGACGACGGCGATGGGGCTGTCCTGGTGAGGTGGTGAAACATATACGATTGGCAGGAAGAATTCTCTCTACTCCCTGTCCTTGCTGTCGTCAATACCATCGCCTAACTCTTCATCAGCAACGCAATCCCAATAAGGAGAGGAGCTGCGTGGTGCAGCGCCGGATAATACATATCACGTGGCGTAGCGATGGGTAAGACAACCAGCCAAACCAAGTTCCAAATGATGGTCGCCCAGCCTGCCCACCTTGCCACAAGCCCGGTTTGGAGCAGAGCGACCCCAAAAGCTGCTTGAGCAAGGAGTGCGAGTACAACATAAAGCACAACTTGCGAGTAGACCCATTCGCGGTTGCTGAGGTATGACGTTTCGGCGACCACGATGACCATCGCGCCAATCAGGTAAGTCACCATGGCCAGCCGCGCGATGAGAGAGTCTCCGGCGGCGCGCAACAGATTCTCCAGCAACACTAGCCCCAGAACGTTTACCAGAAGTGCCGCAATAACAAAGCCCCGTTCCCAGCGCAGAAACTCGGGAGTCTGCCCAATGGGCCACTTCCAGATTGTCCGGCCGGTGAAGAGGATGCCTCCGACGGCAAAAATAATGCCACCAGAAATAAGCAGGATGGCTGCGACTTGGCGTTCGGATAAAAAGTTCTGCCCGCCCATGGTATTTCCTCACTTTCAGTGTTTATCAATGGATACTTTGTTATGAAGCAGGCAATATCCACTCCTTACTCCCTATGCCCGTGGTTTTCCACTATTTGACGCGCCGTTTCCGCCAACTGCTCTCGCAACGCTTCCGGCTCCAGCACTTCCATTTGGTTGCCCCAACTCAGCAGCCAGCCCTCAATTTGCTCAAAGCTGCGGGGGTGGTAAGTCATGGTTGTCTCGGTGCTGCCTGGTGTTTCAACCCAGGTAAAATGCTGCCGTTCCTTAACCCAACGCACAATGGACGGGTCGAAGCGCACCACCACTGTGACCGGCCCTCCCGCCGGCCTTTCACCGAAGGTGAATTCGCGGGGGGTAAAATGCTCATCGCGCAAGGCTAACCCGTCAATACGATCCAGGCGGAAAGCCCGCTGTCCCTGGCGCAGGCGGCAGTAGGCGGTGAGCAGCCAGGTCTTATCCACAAATGCCAGCGCCAGGGGTTCGACCTCCCGCTCGGTCACTTCGTTGGTATGCAGGGCATGGTAGCGCAGGTAGACGACCCGCCGCTGGTGAATGGCCTCTTGCAGCGTCAGCAGCCTCTTGTCGTCAAAGTTGAGTGACAGCCCCGGCATGGCATAGAAATGGACAATGGCTTGCAGCGCCTCAACCTGGCGCAAGGCCAGATCGGGCAGCACCGTCCGGATCTTCTCCAGGGCTGATAGAGCCGCTGTTTGGGTGGGTCCGGCGGAAGCCAGGCCGGTCAGCATGGAGATAGCCAGGTAAAGCGAGCGCGCTTCCTCCGCCGAAAAGGAAATCGGCGGCAAATAATAGCCCTCCATCAGGCGGTAGCCCTCGCCGGGCGTGGCTACAATCGGCACGCCGACTTCAGACAGGGCTTGAATATCCCGGTAAACGGTACGCTCGCTGATCTCAAATTCCTGGGCAAAATCCTGTGCCCGCAGCAGTCCCCGGCTTTGAAACAGCAGCAGGTAAGCCATCAGGCGGTCAACGCGGTTCAAAGAATTAACGCTCCTGACTTTTTCATTGCTTCAACTTTACGGCATGTTGCGTGTTGCGTATTCCGTTTTTACGCAATACGCAACACGTTTCACGCTTCACGCCTCACGGTAGTCTGAATTGTACCACACAATAAACGCCGCTTTGCCATCACACGAAGGGTCATCTACGTAGTTCTGAATAATGCCGTGGACCTTGAAACCGCGTTTCAATTGAATGCTCAGAGTTGGGTCGAAGATTTCTTCGGCAACGACTTTGGCTACGTAATCCTCTACCGGCATTTCATCCTTAAATTTGCCGTAACCTTTGAGCATCCCCCCGGCGACATGCCCGCGCAGATTCAGACGGCGCACCAGGTCATGCCTGGCTCGATAGAGCATGGTCGCCAAGCCCTGCCGCCGGTACTCCGGCAGCACGCCGATATCCGCCCCGTAGAGCCAATCTCCGACCGGGTTGTGATTGCCCAGCCAGTTGTGATCCACGGCGTCTATATAGCGGTGCTCAAAGTGGTCAAAATCCACTTTAGTGCGGAAATCGGTGGAGCAGGCGACGGCGAGGCCGGCTTCGTTGAGGATGGCAAACTGCCCCTCTGGAAAGCGCTTGATCTGAGCGGCATAATGGGCGGCGGTCATAATTTCTTCCTCCGACAAGGTGGGAAAGCTGGCCCGCTGGATTGCCTCTAACTGCTCCGCCATGTCGAGCGTGCTGTTGACCACCCTAAAAGTTTCGGTCATTGTCGAACCTCCGTCCATGATGTGGTATGCATAATCCATAAATTTGCCCTTACGTTTCTTTAATCACGCCAATCCGGTAGGCGTGCAAGAGCTGCTGTAAATCGTGGATTTCCTGCTGCATCTCTCGGCCCAGGTCGGTATCTTTGACCCGAATACGGGTGTAGTTGGTCTCGACAATCTCGGTTTTGGAGTGGATGTCCTGCTCTTCCTCGATTGCCTTTTGGGTGGACTCAAACGGATCGTGGGCGGCCAGCAGCAGGCCGTAGGAGTTGTAGATGAGGGTGTAACCGGCAATACCGGTTTTACTCTGGTAGGCTTTGGCAAAGCCGCCGTCAATCACAAACAGCCGTCCTCCGGCTTTGATCGGACTCTCCCCCTTCTTCACCTTAACCGGAACATGTCCGTTAATAATGTGGGCCGTGTCCGGGTCCAGTCCAAATTCCTGAAGAATTCGCCGGGCCGTTTCCTCTTTATCCCGAAAATCATAGTAGGGATTCATCTTTTCTTCGTGGGTTGATTTATCGGCAATGAAATAACGCTCAAAGGTGGACATCTTGTCTTTGCCAAACAGGGGCGACTGGGCCCCGCTCCACAGATACCACATCGCATCCTGACCGTACTGCCGCTGCTCTGGGTTGGCGGCAAAGTAGCCCTGGCGGGCCAGCCGTTCCGCCCGATCCATAAAAGCTTTGGCAGCAAACTCCTCGCCGCCGACCTTAAAGGCCATGAACGAGCCGTCTTCATTCATAGCGATGCAGCCGTGGTAAAGCAAGTTGCCGTTATAGACCAGGTACAGGCTGCCGCGGGCATACAGGAAGCGTACATGTTTTTGCAGCCGCTCGCTGTGGGTAAAGGAGAGTTTCAGCCGTTCGACCACATTCTGCTCCTGCTCGGTCAATTGGTAGGGCTGGGCTGGATCAATCGTCGGCAGGTGGGTATCCTGCAGAGGGTAGACTTTGCCTTCGAGGCGGATAGTCCCTTTCGTATAATCAATTTTATCTAACAACAGGCGGTCTTCCATCAGGTAATGGGGCCGCCGCTTGATGATCTGGGCTTCGAGCTTAAGCTGGATAATGGTAATCGCTTTGTGCATTTGGGCCATCAGCCGCAGTTCGTTTTCGGTGTATTCTTCGCTGCGCAGGGGTTTCGGTTGGAAGTGGATGCAGGGATCAGCGCCGTACACGTCTACGGCAAAGGAAGCCAGGGGGAGCAGGTTGATCCCGTAGCCGTTTTCCAGCGTTTCAACAGTGGAGTAGCGCAGGGCATTACGGATAACATTGGCCAGGCAGGCTTCGCTGCCGGCCGCCGCGCCCATCCAGACGATGTCGTGATTGCCCCATTGAATATCCACGGCGTGGTAATCCATGAGCGCATCCATGATAATATGGGCGCCCGGCCCCCGGTCAAAGATGTCGCCAATAACGTGCAGCCGGTCAATGACCAGCCGCTGCAGCAGCTTGGACAGGGCGATGATAAAATCTTTGGCCCGGCCGGTTGCAATAATGGTCTGGATAATGCTCTGGTAATATTCCAGCTTGTTATCTACGCTTTCCTGTTCGTGCAGCAGCTCTTCGATAATGTAGGCAAAGGCAGGCGGCAGGGCCTTGCGCACTTTGGAGCGGGTATATTTGGAGGAGACGACCCGGCACATTTTGATCAGCCGGAAGAGGGTCAGCCGGCACCATTCGTCTTCATTTTCGACAATTTTGAGGGTGAGGGGGATTTTTTGCTCCGGATAGTAGATGAGCGTGGCCAGGCTGCGTTTCTCTTGGGCCGGCAGGGCGTCGGCGAAAGTCTCCTCGATTTTACGCTTGATTGAGCCGGAGCCGTTGCGGAGCACATGCAAAAAGGCCTCAAACTCGCCGTGAATATCGGTAACAAAATGTTCGGTGCCTTTGGGTAAATTGAGGATGGCGTTGAGGTTGATAATCTCGGTAGCCGCGGCCTGAATAGTGGGATACTGCCTGGCCAGCAGTTTTAGATAGGGTAGCTCTTTTTCGGTGATCTCCATTGACCCTCCTCGAACAGACTGATCGCCCTTCTCGCATTTCCCTTATCTCCCAATTGAGTTGGGCCATAAGAATGGTAACTTTTACTTTGTAGCTGCGGGGTAAATTCTAGCACGGGGGAAGGGGCCGGTCAATTGAACCTGGCCTCGACATCGCCTAACCAGGGCATTTCGCCGGAAGGGAACGGAAGAAGGAAAAGATCCAACCTCACCGCCTTATCATTATAGTAAATATTTTGCCGGGTAACACCCCAGAAATAGGGGATTTTACTGGCAGATTCAGATGAAGTTAAAGGTGAATTTAGGTTTGCCCTTATTTCCTTGTATCTTTGGTTTAGCCTTGAATTTATGCTATCATGTCAGGTAGCAGCTATGCCTCAGCCAGGTCAATCATTAAGAAATACACCTTCACTGGTCATCTCCCTGGGCAGATAAGCTGATAAAATGCAATGGGGGTAATTGAGGTGAAAGGTGTTGTGGCAATTAATAAAAAGAGACGGTAAGAAGGTCCGTTGGATTGCCGGAGTCACTCTGGGGCTGAGTTTGGCAGTCAGTATGATGACCCTCATCGCGCCAGCTACATCTGCCGGCAGCCCGGTCGCAAAGACCGTTCCATTGAATATCTCTCTCGCTCGGCCTCAGTCTCTCGTCGGCGCAGCCGCAATTAGAGACTGTGATGACTATTACTTTCGGGGCGACTCCGTCAATGTTGGCTCGGACGGCCTTCAGCCTGTAGCCGACAGGACTGCTCCCATTGCCGACACCGCCAAAGTAGCCAGCGCTACCCTTAACAGCAACGTAGAAATTGCTCGATTCTACTCCAACCCTCCGCTGACCGACACCTGGCAACTATCTGAAGATATTACAGGCATAATCTGGGTCAGCACCAGCCGGTCTACAACCACGACTCTCAATATTCAGATGTTTGATTATAACCCTGGGTCTGGTGCTAAAGTGTCTCTGGGTGACTTTCCCTTGATCCTACTCTCCGCTGGCGAAACATCGGTTGAATTTAGTATCACCCCACCGGCGACCCCTGTGGCGGCAGACCACCGCCTGCTCTTTGTGCTGCAGGGCATAAAAGGGAGTCCACCGCCCAAAGTTGATTTATTCTACGATAGCCGCACTCGAGCTTCACGCTTTACCATCTGCCGGCTTATTCAAGGGGAACCCTCCAGCTCCATCGTCTACTTGCCTGTTATTTTAGCCAGGAAAGTTGGCCCGCAAACGACGCTTAAAGTGGACAGTGTCAATACGGGCGGCATCAATCCGGTCAGAATTTTGGACTCCAGCACCAATCAGGAGCTGCTGCGCTGCACGGTGGGCAATAATGTCCTCCAGGCCTGCGGCAGTTTTCCGACGCCGGCCAACGGTACCTACAAAATTACCGCGAGTACCAAAAATTGCGGCTTTCTCCAGGGCACCTTTAGCGATGCTACCCCCGGCGGGACAGTGACACGGGTGATCTATTGCAACTAAGCCTGATTCTGCTTTAGCCTGATATGCCACTATGGAAGAATTAATTGGTCAGAAATTAGGACAGTACCAAATTGAAGCCAAAATAGGCTCAGGCGGCATGGCCGCCATTTTCAAAGCTTACCAGCCCAGCCTGGAACGTTACGTGGCGATTAAAGTGCTGCCCCCGTCTCTGGCCAGCAAAAATCCTGTTTTTATCCAGCGTTTCCAGCGCGAGGCCAGGGCTGTTGCCCAGCTCCACCATCCTAATATTGTGCCTGTGTATGATTTTGGCATTGACTTGGATTACAGTTACATCGTGATGCGCTATGTTGAAGGCGCACAGACCCTGGGGCAGATCATGCCTTACGCCTTTAACAAGGAGCGGATTATCCATCTGATTAACCAGATCGCCAGCGCCCTCACGTATGCCCACCAACGGGGGGTGGTCCACCGGGATGTTAAGCCCAGTAACATTTTATTGGATGGAGAGTGGGCGTTGTTGTCAGATTTTGGCCTGGCCCAGGTTGAGGAAGCGGCCAGCCGGCTGACCGATAGCGGCATGAGTATCGGCACCCCAGCCTACATGTCGCCGGAACAGGCGCGGGGAGAGAGCGTTAACTACACCACCGACATCTATTCACTCGGGGTCATTACGTATGAGATGCTGACCCACACCATCCCCCATAATGCCCCGACCCCTGTCGGCATTCTCATGAAACGCATGACCCAGCCTCCCGCCTCACCTCGCCTCATTAATCCGGCCATTCCACCTCATGTCGAATATGTGGTTTTACGTTCACTGTCAGTTAACCCGCAAGACCGTTATACCACGGCAGCAGAATATGCCGCCGCTTTAGCCACAGCGCTGGCAAACGGAGCCGATCCGGCACTTGCTGCGGCCCCGTCTGATCAGAAAACAGCCATCTTTAATCATGACTCACCTATAAAATCCGGCCCTGAAAAAGGCTCGCCAGCTCAGGCATGGCCCCATCGCTTGCGCCGGCCGGTCTGGCTGGTAAGTATCACCCTGGGAATTATCCTGCTGGCTCTGGCCTGGTGGGGAAGCCATATTTTTCGCCAGCCAATCCCTCAGGGGACCCCATCTCAGGGTGCTGCCGCCGTGGCGGCAACCCCTACGCCAACCTATCCTCCTACCCAGACGCCTGCGCCAACCTCGACCGACACCCCGCCACCGCCGACAGCGACCCCCTCTCCCGTGGCTCTTTCTCCCACCCCGGCGCCGACAGATACCCCGGTCTTGCCCACAGTTACACCTGTCTTTATTATAGTGACCGCTACGGCTGCTGATACACCTACCCTCGTGCCGACCTCTACCCCCGCTGTTCCGACGGCCACGCCCACAGTTGCTTCTTCTCCAACACCCAGTCTGGCCGATGTGACGTTTGTGCTGCTGAACCCGGTGTCGCCGGATGAACCGACCTATGGCCCCACCATATTCGATTGGGAGTGGCAGGGGGCAGTTCCACCGGGTTATGGCTTCGAGATTCGGGTGTGGCGCGAGGGTGAATCTCCCGCGGGAGTCCACGATGCGGTGCTGGATAATACCCAGGGTCGGATTGAAAAAATTGGGGAAAATCGGTATCGCTTGCAGGTAGATATCAGCCAGGCGGCTGGAGTCCGGGAGCGCAGCGGTGAATATCTCTGGACGGTTGCCCTGGTCCAAATTAGCCCTAATTATGCTGATTTGGGCTTGCAAGCGGAGCCAGGCCGGCTGCGCTACGAGGCCGGTGGGGGCAAAGATGGCGGCGGGGGCAAAGATGGCAGCGGCGGCAGCGGGGGCATCTCATAAAGTCAGGACTTATGCACGTCATTCTGAACGAAGCGTAGCGGAGTGAAGAATCCCTCAAAAATCTGCTTGCAAGCGCAGGTTTTAGGGATTTTTCGCTCCTTCGTCGCTCAAAATGACATGATTTGCGTAAGTCCTGAAAGTAATAACCATTCAGGGCAGGTTAGGAGGTTCGTAGGAAAGGGGATTGTAATCAGACCGCCGGCCTGCTAGAATAATTAAGGTTTCTTGAGTCAGGACTTTGGTTAGGTAAAGGGGGAAGATATGGCCGATATGATGGATGTAAAGGAAGCCGTCGGCGAGATTACCACGCCGGAACAGGCCCAACAGGTGGCCGAAACCGTGCTGGATGCCGCCGCCGGCCCCACGGAGCGGGAGGTGCGTGAAGAGGTCCCCGCCGAGCCGGAGCCGGGAGAGACAGTTCAGACCGCCGCCGCGGCTGCGCCGCCAGGGCCGGAAAAGGCGTCGGCGACGCTGCTGAGCGCGGCCCAGCAAGTGGCTAGCAGCAGCGGCGAAACCCGCGAAGCCCTGGAACAGGCCCTCCAGGCAGTCCTCAACCCGGAGCAGCGCGGCGAGCGTGAACCGGAGCTGGAGCAGCAGCGCTCGCTTTTGCGGGAGGCCATTCTGTCACGGATGAAGCCTTATCAAAAAATTGATGTACGCCTGTTCCTGGCGGTCAATCACTTGCCCCATAATTGGTTGACCAACGGGATTATGACTGCTTTAACCATTGCCTTTAATGGCGGCATGGCCTGGCTGGCCGGTCTCTTTGGGGCCGTGCTGTTTAATCGCCGCCGCCATCGCCGGGTGTTTTTGCAGGTCGCTCCACCGCTCTGGTTTGCCACCCTCATCGTCGAATATCCGATCAAATATTACTTCCGTCGCCGCCGGCCCTTTATTGACATCGTGCAGGCGATCACCGTGGGCCGCAAACCGGGCAGCTATTCCTTCCCATCCGGCCACTCGGCCGCCGCCTTTGCCGGGGCCTGGCTGTTGAGCCGCCATTATCCCCTCCTGGCTCCGGTGTGGTACGTGCTGGCAACCCTGGTGGCCTTCTCTCGGATTTACCTGGGCGTCCACTACCCCGGCGATGTGATTACCGGTTCGCTGGTGGGAACAGTGCTGGCCGAGGCTATGCGCCGGGTCATAGATGCGGGGGATGACTGCGACTGATCCCTCCATTTTCACTTGTGAATAATTGGCAGATAAACTCCAGGTGGTGTCGGCGTGGCTGAAGGGGCAGGATCGGGCGTAGGTGAAGTTGGGGTCAGAGTGCCGGTTGGAGTATGGGTGGGCGTGGCGGTTGGCGTGGGTGTGCCGGGCGAATCGTATTCGAAGGCGCCTATGTCGCAGACACCGCTACGGGCATAGCCGCGTTGGTCGGTGGTTAGCAGAGCGTTATGCTGGTCTAAACAGCCGGTCGGGTTGCCTGCATTAATCGCCAGGCTGCCTGTCAAGAGGGCATGGGTCTGAGTCGTTCCGCCATTGTTTTGCAGCGGCCCAAGATTGGGGCTGACCCCCGTAATGTTACCTGTCGTATCGCCGCTGATAGTGCAACCGGTCAGGTTCTGGATTAAGTTGTACCCTGCACTGGAGATCGTTCCCGAGCAATCCGGTACAGGACTCGCGTTAATATGAATATTGCCGGCAATGATGGAATTTCTAATCGTAAAGGTACCCCCTAAGGCGCTAATCCCGCCGCCGCCATCAAAATTGACGCCATCGGCATTAGCCGTATTGTTGGTGATGGTGACATTGTACAAGTTTGCTGTGCCATCACTGCGGATACCGCCGCCATCGGTATCCGTGCTGTTGCCGCTGATAGTGCTGTTGGTGATGGTTAATGCCCCTGTACTGGCGATGCCCGCGCCAGGGTTGGTAGCGGTGTTACCACTGATCGTGCTCTGATTGATAGTGGCTGTGCCGCCTACAAACACGCCCCTGTCGGTGTTATTGTGAATGCGGCTGTTAGTAATGGTGAGAGCCGCCGAAAATAGAACATAAATGGCATCACTGCCCGTGTTATTCCTTACCCGGCTGGAGGCCAGGGTCAATGAACCCGATCCAACTCTTATGCCACCTCCCGCCCGGCTGCCCGAGTCGCCGCCCTGAATGGTTACCCCGGAGATTAACACTGGGGTCGGGCTAACGATGTCAAAAACCCGGTCAAGGCCGTTGGCGTCAATGATGGTGTTGTTTGCCCCGGAACCCGTTATTGTTAGACCTTCGGTAATATTCAGGTCGCCGGTAAGGGCAGCGCTTTCGCTTGCGCCGGCAATGGTCAAATCGTAGACGCCTGCCGGCAGGATGATGGTATCGGCGCCGCTGCCCGCCGGGCAGGCATCCACCACCTGGTTCAGATTGGCGGCGCGAATGGCCTCACGCAGCGAACAGTCGCCATCGTTGTTGACTTCATCGGCAGTGGTATTAACGGTGATGATAGCTGCTTGGGCAGTGAGGGTAAATAGCATTGTTAGAGCCAGCAGCACCAACCCCAATACAGGCCAGCGCTTTTTTTGCGCAGAAATCCGATTTACGTTTGAAAGTGACATGATCCCTCCACACTTTAATAAAATTCTGATCATCAATTCGTTGGTCTATGTGGTGGCGGGTTATGGCGGGAGAGGAAGGAGGTGTGTTTTTACGATGCCACTATAGTGGAAAAGACGGAGAGGGTACAGGTAAATTGCCTCCCCATTTCCTGACTCTTTGGGGAGGTTAGCGGAGGATTTTAGACCTTTTGGCGGCGGCGAGTTCAATGCAGTCTACGCTTGCCATTCTGACAGCCGTTCCGGCGGCGGAGGGTTGGATAACCAATGAACGAAATTCTGACAGACCTTGCGGAAGCCGCTTTAGCAAAAGCCACAAAAGCCAATTTGTACGACTTCTTTCGCTATCTAAGCCGCTCCAGCCAGACGCAGTTTTACGAAGGCCCCACCTTTATCAGGTGGCACACCCCGGTGCCCCATCCCTGGTTCAGCGGTGTTCTGAGCGTCCAGCCGGCCAGGGCCAACGAAGAACAGGCCATTCAGGAAAATCTGGTTTACTTCAAGGCCCAGCGTGTCCCCATCTTTACCTGGTGGCTGGAGCCGCAGCTTCCGGTGACTGCCTGGGCCGGCCAGCTCTTGCCCCAGGGCTTTGGCTACGACGCCAATACACCGGGCATGGCGGTAGATTTGGCTGCTCTACCGCCCTCGCTGCCGCAGCCAGACGAACTGCTCATCAAACCGGTGGACAATCTGGAAGCTTTACAAACGTGGACCAGCATCTTTATCAAGGGTTATCAAATCCCGGAAGCCGCCTTCCAGCCCTTTTTTGCACTGCTGGCCGGCTTGGGACTCGACCTGCCGCTCCGGCACTATTTGGGCTACTTGCACGACCAGCCTGTAGCGACAGCCTCCTTGTTTCTTGGGGCCGGCGTCGCCGGAATCTACAATGTGGCCGCGCTGGCCGAAGCCCGCGGGCAGGGTATTGGCGCTGCCTTAACGCTGAAACCGCTGCACGAGGCCCGCCACATGGGCTATCACGCCGCAGTCCTGCAATCTTCTGACATGGGGTATCGGGTCTACCAGCGGCTGGGCTTTCGGAAGCTCTGTATCATGGATCATTTCTTCTGGAAGTCTGAATAGAATGGAGCAATTAGCCCAGAACGCTAAAGGCGGGTGTTTGGGCTAGATGGCCTTTAGAGGGAGGCTGAACGGGTAAAGGCTCAGGCGGCTAACGGTCAGGCGCTTAGCCGCCTGGTTGGGCGGCTTTTTTTCTTGTTGGGATTTTCATATTGCTCTAAAAGCCAGTGAAAGGCTTAGGCAACTCCAAGAAAATAATTATCCAAAGTCCGTGATACGTAATGCGTGATACGTGATGGTATCCAGGCAAGATTTCTTACGCATCACGTATCACGCATCAAGCCGGTGAGAACAATTGGATGATTTAAATCTTGGAACTGCCTTACATATTCAAAGCCGTCATAGCTTTATTACATTCTTCCTGCTTAAGGTGGAGGACGATGCCGTAACCTCCATTTATATCGGCAATACCCATAGATTCGTCCACTTGAATACCTGCCTGAGATAACTTCTGGTAGATATCAGCAAGAGCCCCCGATTTTTCATCGCCTTTAATTAAAAGGGCAGAGTAAGGACCATCCAATTTCAATCCTGCCTTTACAGCGCCATCAGCCATCTTTACGCTGTCCATAGGAAAGAGAGAGAACTGCGTCCGCCTGGGTCCCAGGGGAACTGCTTTAAAAGCGTGGAAGCTGACACCGGCGCCGGCAATTATGGAAAGTAATCGAGAGCCGTCAGCCATATGATCATTGACTATTATATTGTAGTATTCAACTTGCTTTATATCGAGTGCCATGAATACTCCTTTTAGAAATTGAAAGGTTGTTTGTTAATTACCATCAAACTAACGCTTTTTAGCCGCCCAACGCCTGAGCTTAGCCGCTTGCGGGCCAGCACGGTTAACCCCATTTTACGACAACTTGGCCGGCAAGAGATGGTCGAAAAACGGAGCAAGGTAGCAATTCGGCTACAGCGACTTGTTGGGCGGCATTTAGTGTAACCGCTGGCCCGGCGACTGGCCTAACCCATTTTTCTCAGCCCCTTATTTTTATGCCCACTTTACAAATTAACGCCAAACTTGCCAATTGCAAAAATAATAGATTAGGTCCGAACATTTCTAGGCTTAGTAATGTAGATCTTTGAGTTGTTGCCACTCCTTGATTTGAGCCAAACCTTCTTCAATCTCCTTTTTTGCCTTATCAATTTCCTCAATGATGTGGAAGGGTACATTTAGCGACCCGTATTCGGCGGCTTGCCTTTGATAATGACCTAATCTTCTGCTACAGGTTTCCACCACCTGCTGCTTGGTAATTATCCAGATATCTAGTGTTTCTTGGCTATACTGGCATTTAGGAATCTTAATTTTCTCAAGATAGGCTATAAACTCGGGTAGTACACCTGTCCTTTCCAAAAAAATCGGGGGGATATTGCCCTTTGAACAAAAAATAGTATCAATACCGATGGTCGAAGGTCCATTATGTCTCACCGTCTCAAGTCCCTTAACTGTGCTAAGATCAACGTCTCCGAAAATGCCTCGTCCTACCACGGCCTCGCTAAGGTCTATTTTGCTAAGGTTCGCTCCGGTGAAGTTCGCCAAGTAAATGTCCGCTTTACTAAGGTTGGCTTTATAAAGGTCTGCCTTGTGGAGGTCTGTTTCCTGGAGATATGCTTGACTGAGGTTGGCTAGGCTGAGGCTTGCGTTGATGAGGATGGTCCGCATAAGATACGCCTCGCTGAGGTTTGTGCCTATGAGTTGTGCCTCGAAAAGGATCGCCTCGTAGAGATCTGCCCGGATCATGACTGCATCATTGAGGATCGCCTGGGTCAGGTCCGCTTTATAGAGATTAGCGTGGCTAAGGTCTGCTTTGAAGAGGATCGCCTCGTTAAGTTTTGTCCAGCTAAGGTCTGCCTCCCTGAGATCAGCCTTACTAAGATCTGCCGCGCTAAGATCCGCTTCGATAAGATCTGCTCCACTGAAGTTTGCTTCCCTAAGGTCTGTTCGGTGTAAATCTACTCCTCTGAGGTTCGCTCTGCAGAAATTTGGCTTTTGACCCTTCTCACGAGCAGATCGGATTATTTCTTCAACCTTCTTGCGTGTTAATCTAGTACCCACTAATCTCCTCTCACTTATCCAGAATTGTCAAGTGCGTTTCTGTTGCCGCCCAACTATTGATTCTGTTGCAGGAGGTATATACGCATCTATATCTATATACCTTTGGGGAATGGCATCTATAGGTAGATGCCTATATGCTTTTTCCTCTCAGCACACTATCCTTGAAAAGTATAGTAATTTTTGGAGCGGGTCTTGTGCAGGCCAGCTACCCTATTATAATCGAATTGGGGCCATCTGAACAGAGAGTGAGGCAAAAATTAAGGTAAAGAGAGGATTTGGGCCGGGGAAAAGACAGCCGGAGAAATAAGCTGGAACGCGGATGTCCTGAGTGATAATCCGGGCCGGCAGAGTGGAACCGGCCAGCGATGACCTTTCTTGGTGGCTGAACCAGAATTAGCCAAAATACGGAAGTACTTGGCCGGCCAGCAGCTCCAGCGAGTCCAGGTCGTCGAGGTCATTGTGTTGGAGCATAAAGCGGCGTACCCCAGCCTCCTCAAAGGCTTTGAGCTGGTCGAGCAGTTGCTGCGGGCTGCCGCCGAGAAAGCCTCTGGCTCGCCACTCGGCGTAGGTGCGGGGGAGGTCTGAGAACATGGCTTGATGAGTCTCAAGGCGTTTTTGGACCGTGGTTTCATCCGGGCCGATAATGAAAGGAATCATCAGGGAGCGGCGCAGGGCGGCTGGGTCGCGCCCAAGAGCCAGGCAGTAGTCATCCAGTTGGCCCGATTTCTGGCGGAAAATATCCAGTCCAACGTAGGAGCAGTTCCACTCGGTCGCATGTATGGCTACAATTTGCAGGGTTTTTTCGCCCTTGCCGCCCATGATGATCGGGAGCAGGGGCTGGGCTGGCAGAGGAAACGTTTCCGCGGCCTGCAGACGGTAGTGCCGGCCGGTAAAGCTGACGGGTTGGCCTGACCACAGCAGCTTGATCACCTGCGTGCCCTCGTCCAGCATCTCCAGGCGGGTGCGATACGGCGGAAAATCCAGGCCAAACATGCGATGCTCGCCTTCATACCAGCCCGCGCCCAGTCCCAGATCAAGCCGGCCGTTGGAAAGGACATCTACCGCAGCCGCCATCTTGGCCAGCAGCGCCGGCTGGCGAAAGGTCATCGAACAGACCAGCGGCCCAAAGCGGATGCGCTGTGTCTTCATCGCCAGCGCGGTCAGCGAAGGCCACAGGGCCAGCGAGGCGCGTTGCGACTCGCCGTTCAACGCCGTGAGATGGTCCGAACGGAAGAGAGACTCAAAGCCCAGCGTTTCAACGGCCTCAGCCAGCCGGAAGAGCCGCTCCCAGGTCAGGTCCTCCTGGCCTTCGATCATAATCCCGATAGTCGCCATTAATCCCTCCAATAGTTTTGCGGAGTGCAAAAGCATTGCTTTTGCACTCCAAATCTCTTTTTTACTTCTCCTGTAGGGCCGCCCACACCCGCTCTGGAGTCAAGGGAATGCGGCGCAGTCGCGCGCCGGTCGCATTAAAGACGGCGCTGGCCAGGGCCGGCGCGACGCCATCCTTGGGGATTTCGGCCACCGCCTTGGCCCCAAACGGGCCGCTGGGTTCGATGGTCTGCACCAAAATGACTTCTACCTCCGGCATTTCGTCGGCCCGATAGATTTTATAAGGGCCAAGGGCCGGGTTGACCATCCGCCCGTTTTCATCGTAAACCATTTCCTCGCAGTGGCCGTAACCCAGCGCCTGGGTCATGCCCCCTTCTACCTGACCGCTGGCGGTGATCGGATTGATGGCCATGCCGCAGTCCACCGCCATGACCAGCTTTTTGACCGTCACCTGGCCGGTTTCGATGTCTACCTCGACTTCGGCAAATTGGCCGGCAAACGGCGGCGGCGAGTCGGGCGAGACGTAGGAAGCGGTCGCCATGATTTGCCGCTGCTGGTCCTGGTGCAGCGAATGTAGGGCAACCTCGCCCAGCGAAACCGAGCGCCCATCCGGGGCTTGAGCTTGCCGGTCGCGCAGGGTGACGCCGCTCCAGTCGTCCAACCCCAGCATCAACCCGACCCGCTCTTTGATCTGCTCCCGCACCTGCTCGGCTCCCTTTTTGACCGCCGAGCCGGAGATGTAGGTGGTGCTGGAAGCGTACGCGCCGGTGTCGAAGGGGGTCATATCCGTATCGCTGGAGTAGATAATGATGTCCTCAGTGCGGACGCCCAACACTTCGGCGGCAATCTGGGCCAGGACGGTATCGGAGCCGGTGCCCAGGTCGGTTGCGCCGACCAGCACGTTGAAGGAGCCGTCGTCGTTGATTTTGATGCTGGCCCCGCCCATATCCAGGCCGGGAATAGCCGTGCCGTGCATGCAGACTGCCATCCCCAGGCCCCGGCGCAGGTGCGGCTTGCCGGGGACCATGTTCCAGCCCGGCTCGTAGCGGCGATTCCAGTTGATGGCCTGCATGCCCTGGGCCATGCACTCATTCAGGCCGCTGGTCTTGATGACCGGAATAGAGGAGACGTCGGCCTCACCTTCACCCAGTTGGGGGGCAATATCCATCGTATCGCCCACCTCGACCCAGTTCTTGCGCTTGAACTCGACGACATCCATGCCGATGGCGGCGGCGATCTCCTCCATGTGGCTCTCCAGGGCAAAGAGAGCCTGCGGCGCGCCGTAGCCGCGATAGGCGCCGGGGACCGGGATGTTGGTGTAGGCTACTTTACACTCAAACTTTTTGTGGGCGCAGCGGTAAGTGCTCAGGCCGCGCAGCCCGGTGACGGTCTGCACGGTCAGGCCGTGGGTGGCGTAGGGACCGGTATTGCCGATGACCGTCATCTCCTGAGCGACCAGCGTGCCGTCGTTTTTGATCCCGCTTCTGTACTTGATGGTCTGAGGATGCCGGGTGCGGCTGGACATGAACTCCTCGGCGCGGGTCAGCTCCAGCCGGACCGGCTTGCCGGTGGCAAGGGTCAAATGGCCGACAATATCCTCGATCAACATCTCCTGCTTGGCCCCAAAGCCGCCGCCGATGCGCGGCTTGATGACCCGGATACGCTTGACCGGCAGTCCCAGCAGCGGGGCGACCATGCGCCGCACGTGGAACGGCACCTGGGTCGAAGTGCGGATGACCAGCCGCTCGTCCGGGTCCCAGTAGCTGATGGCGATGTGCGGCTCGATGGGGCACTGCTGCACCTGGTGGACGTAATAGTGATGCTCAAAAACCTGATCCGACTCGGCCAAGCCCCGTTCAACATCCCCGACCTCGGCGTGAATATGGTGGCTGATATTGTGTGCGGCGTCGTAAGCGCCTTCCATATCCGGCTCGTCGTGGATCACCGGCGCGCCTTCTTTAATGGCCTCGTTCTCGTCAAAGACGGCCGGCAGCACCTGGTAGCTCACTTTGATCCGCTTGATGGCTTCCTCGGCAATCTCCAATGACTCGGCGGCAACAGCAGCCACCCGGTCCCCTACGTGGCGAACTTTGTTATCAAAGCTGACCTGGTCGTAGGGCTTGGGATTGGGGTAAGATTGGCCGCCGGAGGCATAACGGACACGAGCCACGTTTTTGTAATGCAGCACGGCATGCACACCGGGCAGCGCGCGGGCTTCGCTGTCGTCAATATCCAGGATGCGGGCGTGGGCATGGGGGCTGGTCAACAGCTTGGCGTAGAGCATGCCGCGCATCTCAAAATCATCCACAAAGGCGGGATTGCCTTTGACCAGTTTAACGGCATCCACTTTAGTTTCCGATTTGCCCACCACCTTTAAATCGGGCGCTTCCGGGGCCACCACAAACTTGGGCAGGGTAATCCGCTGCGTGCCGACCCCACTGGCCTGCGGTCCACTTCCCCCACTCATTTCAGGACCAATATCCTCACTCCCGCTCCCCTGCTCCTCTGCCCCCCTGCCAAAGAAATCGCCAAAATCGTGACCGGGCAAAATAATCGGCGTGACGACATTGGGTTCCACGGTCGTCGGCTCTTCGCCGCGCAGGATGGCCGCGGCTTCTAGCACCGCCTGGACGGGCTTCACGTAGCCGGTCTCCCGGTCGAGGATGCCGGAGAGGGCATCGCGCACCTCGGCTTCGGTTGGATTAGGATTTTTCTCCAGCAGAGCCTTGGCCGCCAGGATCATGGCCGGAGTGGAGTAGCCGGACTGAATGGCCCCGGTGCGGACGAATGCCTGCTGAATCGGATGCAGGTTCAATCCCTGCGACAGCCCCTCCACCGTCTCGATGGTATGGCCGTCGGCCTGGGCGGCCAGCATGACGTCGGTATTAACCAGGCGGCCGTCCAGCAGCACCGCCGAAGCGCCGGTTTCGCCGGTATGGCTGCCAAAGCGGACGCTCTGATAGCCCTCTCGCCGCAGCACCCGCAGTAACGTGTCGCCGGACGCACAGGTGAAGCTCTTTTTTATCCCGTTGATGGTTATATTGATTTCCATAGTGTCTCTCCTCGAAAATAGTAGCCAGTAGTCAGTAGTCAGATGTCAGTAGTCAGATAAGTTCTGCGACTCTGCGACCCTGCTACGCTGCTACCCTTGTTAGCTGTTAACTTCGTTGATGACCCGTTGGGCCAGGGTCGCGGCCACCTGGCGGCGGTAGGCGCTGGAACCCCGAAAATCGCCGGTTGGATTGATAGAATTTTTGACATTATTGGGATCAACCAGGACCGGCGTTTGGGCTACGCCGCACAGGGCCAGGTAGAGGGTTCCATGGGGAGCCAGGCGGGCGGCAGCGGCCACAATCGGCTGGTCGGCGGGGGTGCGGCCCACGCGGGCGCTGGCCGTTTTGCCGGTTGTCGCCAGGGAAACGGCAGTGACAAGACCGCCAGCGAGGGCGGCGGATACGTCGCGCAGGAAATCTGCCAGGGACAGACGTTTGGTCCCCTGCTTGGATTGGATTTGCACTTCCGCCTCAAAGACGAGCAGCGCTGCCAGCAGTTCACTCTCTTTGCTCGCTCCGGCGACGACCCCGCCGAGGGTAGCGGCGTTGCGGAAGGTGTTGGGGCCTTCGCGGTGAGCGGCCTCGCGCAGCAAAGCCGGGGCCTGGCTGTCTTCGACAAGGGTTTGCAGGCGAACCATTGCTCCCAGGGTGAGGCGGTCGCCGCTGTAATTGACCTCGGTCAGCCCGAGCGCCTGCAAATCAACCACTTCATCTACCAGTTCATTCATATGGGCCGTAATATAAGTGCCGCCGCCCACAACGGCAGTCGTGACGCCGGAGCGCGAGAGCAAGCTCAACGCTTCATCCAGATTCACCGGACGATGGTATGCCTTGATATTGGGCATGGTTGGAGATCCTTCCTGAGAAATTATGGTTTAGTAGCAAAATAGCAGAATTCGTGGTGCGTAATCTTAACGGAACACGCAATACGCAATTAAAAAATTTATAACAGCATTAATGCAAACGGCCGCTCAACCAACTGTTTGAGGCGCTGTAAAAATTTGGCAGCGGGCGCGCCGTCAATCGCGCGGTGGTCGAAACTGAGGCTGAGGGCCATCATCTGCCGGATGACTACCTCGTTCTGGAAAACAACCGGTTTGGCCACAATCCGCCCGACCCCCAAAATAGCCACTTGAGGCGGATTGATGATCGGGGTAAAGCCGTCAACCTCAAACGCGCCCAGGTTGGTCAGGGTGAACGTGCCTCCGGCCAGGTCGTCGGGGCGTAACTGGCCGGCAGCGGCCCGTTCGATCAACGCGGCATAGCTTTGCTGAATCGCCGTCAAACTCAAGGTGTCCACCCGGGCCAGCACCGGGGTGGTCAAACCGCGTTCGGTGTCAACAGCCAGGGCAATATTGATCTCCGGCTGCAAGCGAATCCCGTTGGCCGCCTGGTCGAAGAGCGCATTGAACTGGGGCTGCTCGCGCAGCACCTTGGCGCAGATGGCGGCCAGCAGGGTATTGTAGCCGATCTTTTGTTCCGGGGGTAATTCGGCATTGAGTTGTGCCCTGGCTTCAACCAGGTAGGTCGCCTCCGCCTCGGTGAAAAGGGTGACATGCGGCGCGGTAAATGCGCTCTGGCTCAGCCGTTGAGCAATCACTTGGCGCGTTGGGCTTAACGGGATCAATTCACCGGCCATCGCCGGTGAGGTGACCTGAGAGGCTCGGACCACATCCTCTTTGGTGATACGGCCAGAGTTCGCACCGGCGACCACCGCAGCCAGGTCAAGCTGCTGTTCCGCCGCCATGCGCCGGGCGACGGGAGTCAGCTTGGGCCCAGGCGCTTCTTTAGGTTGGCCGGCCCACCATTGCTCGACGTCAACCAGTTGAATCCGCCCGTCGGGGCCGCTGCCCTGAAGTTGGTGCAAGTCCACCTGCAGCTCGTGAGCGCGGGCTTTGGCCCGAGGGGTCGCGGGCAGGCGATTGGCCTGGTTTTCGACCGAAAGCGGGGAAGTGGTTTGAGGGAGGGCTGGTTTTTGAAGGGCAGGCGCAGCAGAAATGGCAGGGGCAGGTTGGCTTCGCGCTCCCACAATGCAGACAGGCGTGCCGCAGGGCACCGTCTGGCCGACTGCGACCAAAATTTCACTCAATATTCCGGCGGTGGGGGACTCAAACTCCAGCGCTGACTTTTCGCTTTCAAATTCAAACAAAATCTCGCCTGGCTCAACCGGGTCGCCTTCGGCTTTGCGCCAGCGGGTCAGGGTTCCCTCGGTCATGGTCAGGCCCAGTTTTGGCATGATAATCTGCATTGATTCATCCCGATCTAAGTCTAAAGTTAACTGGCTGTGGAAAAGCGCGCCGAGGCATGATAATCAAAGATACAGATTAAGTCAATTAAAAAGAGCTGACAGGTTTTTAAAACCTGCTACCTCTGTCCAAAATTTGAGACATACCCCGGCATTGACACCTGTTGCCGGATGCGTATAATAGGGGGAGTTGCTGCAAGTAACAGGTGCAAGCGGCCAGAAAGTCATCGCAACCGGCAATTTATAACTTGCAACCTGTGAAACCTGCTCTATAAATTTCAATGAGGAAGGGAACATGTTATGAATGAAGGTCTTATCATCACACTGCTCATCGTCAATATCGCTCTGAGTGCTGCTGCCCTGTTGGGTGTTTTTGTCGCCCTCGGCATGATGAGTCGAGGCAAAGGGGAGTAATTTACTTTGTGCTTGAAACGCTGAAAGGGTTGCCGGGGGGCAGCCCTTTTTGTTTTGGGCTGACTGCTCTGTTGAAGCTTGTGCCAGGCCCAATTCTATGTAAAATAGTATTATGTAGAAATTTCCCTCCAGGATAAAAGCTATGGACCTAAAGATCAAAGATGTGCGGGCAGAGATGCCAAATTACGCAAATTATAAGGACTGGCAGCGCCCCGGCCCAATTCTGGGTATTGCCGTTCATCACTCCGCCACGGCTGATCGAACAACTGGTGCGCCGATTGGCAATGCCCACACCTTCTTTGATTATCATGTAAATCAGCGGGGTTGGGCGCACGGCGGTTACAATTATGTCATCACCGGCAGCGGTGACATTGAATATGCCCTGGACGAAAAGATTGCGGCTTACCACGCCGGTTTTGCCGATCCGGATAATTCCGAAGGCTTGGAACAGGGCCAGTATTGGAACAATCACTACCTGGCCGTCTGCCTGGCTGGCTGGTTCAGCCAGGGGCGCACCTATCGCGACGACGCCGGACGCACCCAGCCCATCCCCAACAATTTCACCAGCCCCAGCCCGGCCCAAATGGAATCACTGCTGGCTTTGCTGCAGCAGCTACGGAGAAAGTATAACCTTCCGGTCGAGAACGTGCGGGGCCATCGCGAGCTGGCCGGCAATGCGACCACCTGTCCCGGTCCCAATCTTGACCCGGCCCAAATTCGGGCGGCGCTCCGGGCTGCTGACGAGGCTGAACCGCAGCCACAGCCTGAACCAGAGATTCCTTCAACCGTGGCTCCTGGGGAGCATGTCCTCTTGTTGCCTGATACCGATAAATATTTCAACGCGGCCATGGCCTATATCTGGAAATTTCAGCCTGACGTCAGCTTTGCGGTTGACGAGGCGCGCGGGCGCTGGCCCTATGTGACCGTGGTCGGGAATCCTGAAACGATTAGCGATGACCAATTGGCCCGGCTGCGCGTCGGCGGGGCTAAACTGGTCCAGCGCATTGCCGGCGACCCGCCTGCCGCCCAGACAACATTGGATAAATTGGCTGAAACTGGCCTCCGCTTTTTAACCAAATCCGACCAACCTGCACCTCCACCGGGATCGTGGCGAACCTATACAGTTCAACCGGGTGATACCCTGTCATTGATTGCCCGCCAATTGTACGGAGATGCCCAATTATGGCCGGCTATTTTTGAAGCCAACCCGGACATTTTGAGCGACCCCAGCCGCCTGCGGCCCGGGCAAGTCCTAAAAATTCCACCCAAACCGTAATGGGAGTAGGTAGTAAGGAGTAAGGAGTAAGAATTTTTCTTCCCTCCCCTACTCCCTACTCCCTACTCCTTACTCCCTACCTTATGGCTAAACGTAGATCACAACTCTTAGAAATACTCTATTCCAAAGGGCCGGCGGCGGCGGTTTTGAAAGCGGTTAAAGACCGCGACCGGGGACTGGCCGGCAATCTGCGCTATCCATTCCTGGCGATTGTCGGCCAGTCGGAGATGAAGATGGCGCTGATCCTGGCCCTCATCAACCGGGCGATGGGCGGTGTCTTGTTGATTGGGGCGCGGGGTACGGCCAAAACTACGGCGGTGCGCGGTCTGGTTGATTTAATGCCGGTCGTCGAGCGCAGCACGTGTGAATACGGCTGCGAGCCGGAAGACCTGTATCGCTATGGCATAGACGGGGTGTGCAGCGAGTGCGCCCAAAAACTGGGCATGGGCGACCCGATTACCACGCCTGAGTTAATGCGGCTGGTTGAACTGCCGCTCAATGCTCGCCTGGATGACGTGGTCGGCGGCATCAGCGAGCGGGTGGCTTTGGAGCAGCAGCGAGTTTTGTTGGAACGGGGCATTTTATCACAGGCCGATCAAAATCTGCTCTATATTGATGAAGTCAATCTGTTGGACGATATGATTATTGACGCGATTTTGGATGCCGCTGCCCAGGGCCAGTACACCGTTCGCCGGGGACCGCTGGCCGCCACCTATCGCTCGCGCTTGACCCTGGTCGGTTCGATGAACCCGGAGGAGGGTAATTTGCGCCCGCAAATTCAGGATCGTTTTGGCTTGCGGGTGTTGGTGCGGGGGGCCAGTGATGTCGCCGAACGATTGGAAATTTATCACCGGGCCAAAGCCTACAAGGAGAAACCTTACAAATTTGTGCTGGATTGGGCGGCGGAAACAGATGCGGCGGCCTTTGAAGTGGTCGAGGCTCGCAAGCGGCTGCCCCAGGTGGTCTTTGGCGAAGGCGTGGAAGCTGAAGGTCTGCGCTGGATTGAGCAGCTAAAAATTGACAGCCATCGCGCCGAGATGACCCTGTTAGAAGCAGCGCGCGCTTTGGCCGCCGCCGACGACCGCCTGGAGGTGACCCTGGATGACCTGCGCATGGTCGCCCCGTTGGCGCTGCGCCAGCGCCAAACCGACTTTGCCGGTAAATATTTTGCTGCTCAACAAGAGGAAGATGCCAAAATCCAGGCCGTGATCAAGGGCAGCAAAAAGAAAAACAGCCCCAGGACGCGCGTCAAATCCTCCCCTTCGGCCAAGGAAACGGCTTCACTTAATGGCCAAAGCGCCCAGGATGAAACATCTGCTGAAGCGGCAGCCTCGCCTAAAGCAGAAGCGTAATTAACCTGAGTTCGACGTTTTATACAAGATGGACAGGATTTACAGGATTAACAAGATTTTGAGCTTTTTCATCCTGTAGATCTTGCCGTAGGTCCTGTCAAGAAAGTAAAAACTCCGAGCTGAGGTTAATCAGGATCAACATCTCTCTGGAAGCGGGGTGCAGAATTTAATTGAAACGGCGTGCTTTGTTCTTGTCCGCCAGGCTGAGACCAATCAGGCGGTATTCGGGCAAAAGTTGTTCTAAAATCGAGAAGTCGGAGATGGCTGAGGAGGGGAGGGAGGCGGAGGACGGTCGTGCGGTGCGATCGAAGATCAGTCGCCAGGTGTTGGCCATAATATGATCGCGATCACTGCTCATAATCCCGTCATAACTATTCATGGCTTAGCTCCTTCTACGAGCCAACTATATCACAAGTACTGAAGTTCTTCTTGATGGGTTGGTAACGAATACCTTGTCTTTAACCGTCTGGTAACCGTCGCTTGGCTAACTGCTGGTGGGGCTTGCTCTCACAAGGACAGTCTCTCAGGACTTTAGTATACCCCAGTTTTGCTTATTTGGTGGTTACAGTTTGGTTACAAAATGATGACCCTATGCTCCCACAAAGTCATATAACTTACACCCTGGCCGCCTGTGATTTGCTCAAAGAGCGAGTTCCGGCCCTGCGGAAAATTGATTATCGCCTGCTGGCCCTGGCCGCCACGGGGCCGGATTTAATTGACAAACCCCTCGCGGCGCTCTACTTTTACCGGCGCTACCGGGCTGCCGTATTGTTTGCCCATACGCTGCTGGTTCATCTGACGGTGTTGGGGATAGCGCTCTGGCGGAGGCCGGCCGGATGGCCCTACCTGCTGGCCTTTAATGGACACGCCCTGCTGGACCGGCTCTGGCTGTTTCACGATACCTGGTACTGGCCTTTCCGTGGCTGGCGTTTCCACGTTTGGCGCAAAACCGGCAGCGAGCAGGCCGATATGGGTCTGGCCTACTGGTATGCCTTCACCCGCCGGCCCGAATTGTGGATTTGGGAAGTGGGCGGGATTTTAGCCGGTCTCTGGTTCGTTTTCCGCCACCGGTTGTATCGTTTGGACCGGTTGTGGCACTTGCTGCGTACTGGACGGCTGCCAGAATAGCAAGAATCAAACAGGGGGTGGAAAATAATCCACCCCCTGTTTCGCTGCCTGAGCTATTACAAATTCTGAATAATCGCGTCGGCAAATTCGCTGGTTTTGACCTCGGTTGCGCCTTCCATCTGTCGGGCAAAGTCGTAAGTGACCACTTTCTGCAAGACCGTTTTCTCAAAGGCCCGGTGAATTAAGCCTGACGCTTCGCGCCAGCCGATGTAATCAAGCATCATGCAGCCGGAGAAGAGCAGGCTGCCCGGGTTGACCTTGTCCTGGTTGGTATACTTGGGCGCAGTGCCGTGGGTGGCTTCAAAGAGTCCCACAAAGTCGGCAATGTTAGCGCCGGGGGCAATCCCCAGCCCCCCGACTTCGGCGGCCAGGGCATCGCTCAGATAATCACCGTTCAGGTTGGGGGCGGCCAGCACGCCAAACTCTTGCGGGCGCAGCAGCGCCAGTTGGAACATGATGTCGGCAATACGGTCCTTGATAACAATTTTGCCTGCGGGCTGCTTGCCGTTGTACTGGCTCCACAACTCATCCTCGGTCAGGGTCACATCGCCAAACTCTTCTTTGGCTACCTCGTAACCCCACTTGCGGAAAGCGCCCTCGGTGAATTTTTGGATATTGCCTTTGTGGACGAGGGTCACGCTGTCGAAACCTTCATTCAAGGCATGCTGAATAGCCTTGCGCACCAATCGCTTGCTGCCAAAGGCGCTGATCGGCTTGACGCCCAGGCCGGCCCCTTCAAAGAAGTCAGCCCCCATTTCTTCGCGTAAAAATTTGGCCAGCTTCTCGTTTTCCGGCGTACCGGCTTCATACTCGATACCCGCATAAACGTCTTCGGTGTTCTCCCGAAAGATGACGATGTTCACATCTTCGGGATGCTTTACCGGGCTGGGGACGCCCTGGTACCAGCGGATGGGGCGGACGCAGGCGTACAGGTCGAGCACCTGGCGCAAGGTCACATTCAAGCTGCGGAAGCCCCCCCCAATCGGGGTGGTCAGCGGCCCTTTGATGCCGACAATGAATTCGCGCAGTGCGTCAAACGTCTCTTCCGGCATATAGTTGCCACTGTAAAGCCGGCTTGCTTTTTCGCCGGCATAGATTTCCATCCAGGCCACTTTGCGCTGGCCGCCATAAGCAGCCTGAATGGCAGCATCCCAGATGCGCAGGCTGGCCCTGGTAATGTCGGGGCCAATGCCATCGCCTTCAATAAAAGCCAGAATCGGATGATCCGGCACCCTTAATTTGTCGCCCTGAATCGTAATTTTTTGACCGTCTTGGGGAACGACAATCTTGTCGTATGCCATAGGTTATTGACTCCTGAGTTAAATTGAGTGGGTAGTGTACTTTCAGATAGAGTTTTTGTCAATGGCAGAGGAAGGCTGGAAGAATGGAAGAATGGAAGCCTGGAAGGCCGATAAATGTCCGCTTTTCCAGCCTTCCAGCCCTCCAAAGCTTCGTTTTTTATGCTCCCAGGTCTGCGTTCACTTGCTGTTGGAATGCCGGATCACTCATTTCGAAAAGTAGGCCATTGCAATCTTGCGCAAAATGGCTGGCCAGCCAGACGATGGCCTGGGCCGCTTCGGTGGGGGGGCGCAGTTGCCCTTCCTGTTGGTACTTTTCCCAGATAGTCACCTTCGGGAAGAGGTGAGCTGGGGTGCGGCGAATATCGGCCTGCATGGGGGTGTCAACAAGGCCAGGCCTGAAGGTAGTGACGACGACACCTGTACGCTCTACCTCAACGGCCAGCGTCCCACTAAACCGTTCCAGCGCCGCTTTGCTGGTGTTATAAGCACTGGCCCCTTCTAAATTGAGTTCAGCCGCAGCAGACGAGAGATTGATGATGCGACCGCTGCCACGCTCCAGCATTTGAGGGAGAACGGCGCGAGCGCATAAATAAGGACCGATGACGTTGACGGCAATGAGTTTTTGCCAGGCAGTGGGGGATGTTTCCCAGACCTTGCCCAACGGTTGAACTAGAGCGGCATTGTTGACCAGGATATCAATCCGGCCAAAAGCGCGGAGGGTCAAGACCAACAGGTAATCCACCTGCGAAGCATCGCTGACATCAATGGGAATAGCCAGGGTTTTACCATCTTGGTGTTTGATTTCGTCGGCTACGCTGTGCAACTCATCTGCCGAGCGGGATGCCAGCACCACCGCCGCGCCGGCTTGAGCAAGAGCCAACGCCGCGGACCGGCCAATTCCTCGACCCGCCCCGGTGACGAGAGCCACCTGGCCTGCGAGTAAGTTTCGGTGGGTCATAAAAATTCTTCTCCTCTTGAGTAAAGACTGGAAGGTTGGAGGATTGCCCACCCATAGGGGGCCTTTGGCTCGAAGGCTGGTCACTATTGACCAATCCCCTCATCCTTCTCGGTTTGAGCATTTAGAAATTATAGTGGAACGGGATAGCCGTAACAAATCAAGAGGAGAAGATCACTGTTATGAAAGACCCCTTACCATTGACAAAGCAGCAGGTATAACATCTACTTCTTGCGGCGCATCAAGAAGAGGCCGGCCACCAGCAGGACCAGGAAAAGTAACCCGCCCAGGCAAACCAGGCAGAGACCCACTCCAACAATCAAAGTGAGGGCGCTGCTTTCCTCTTCGCTCACCGGAGTTTGCGAGGGTAGACCCGTTTGGCCGGGTAAGCCCACCTCCAGCGGTGGGCGCGGGGTGGAGGTAGGCTGCAATTCGGCTACTTCGGTCGCTTCTGGGGTCGGTTCAGTTTCGGTGGAGACCGGCGTTTCGGCGGGTTCAACTCCGGCGGGCGCGTCGCCCAGGGTTAACCGGCCTGCGCCGAAGGCATCATCCGGCCCGGCGGGTCCCAGATCTTTGGAGCGCTCCTGCAAAAAGGCGGCCAGGTCATCCGGTGAATATTCGGGGAAGGCTTGCAGGACCAGGGCGGCTGCCCCAGCCACATGCGGCGTGGCGGCTGAGGTGCCATCAAAGGCTTCGGGCGCGTAGGAGGCGCTGTCCACCACCGAAGGGGCCGACAAATCCGGTTTGGTCCGGCCATCGCTTGTTGGGCCTTGGGAGCTGTACGGCTCCAGAACATCGTCGGCCCAATTGACCGCGCCGACAGCAAAAGCGCCGCGGGCATCGGAGGGACTGCTCAGGCTGCGCTCGGCGACCACCATATCGGGGTGCATCAGCCCGCCGTGGATGAAAAGATCAAAGGTGGCGTCGCCTCTGGCTTTGTTGTCATAGTTTTGAATGGCCAACAGATAAACGGCGTTATCTTCAAATTCGTAGAAAAATCCTTCGGCGGGGAGCTGGCCGAGTTGGCCGTCCTGCGGTTCCTCCGACTTGGCGATCAAGTTGCCATCTTTGTCCAGCAGGGCCAGGTCATAATCCTGGTTGACATTCTGCCAGTCGTCCCAACTCAGGACGATCTGTGTTTCGATGCCGGGTCCAAAAGGGATGAAAGGCAGCACGTCAGTCTCGGCTGAAAATTCGTGGATGGTATCGCCGTTGCTGTCATTAAATTCGCCCCGCCAATGCACATCGGCCTCATTGCCGGCCGCGTTGACCCAAAAAATTCCGGCATCGTGGGCCTGGTTGACCAGATCGGCGGCAAAGCCGCTGCCGTCCATGGGGGTCAGGCCGTTGCTGCCGGTTGAGTTGGAAATAATGTCAACGCCCTGGCTTATGAGCCACTCGACGGCCAGGCCCATAGCTACGTCGCTGCCATCGTAGTAGGCCAGGTAAAGCTCGGCATCAGGGGCCATCTCGTGGACAATTTCGGCGCAGGCTGTGCCGTGAACTTCGTTATCAAAATTATACGGATCGCCAAAGGCCTCAGCGACGACATTCTCCGGTAACTCTTTGCCTAACAATCCTTCGTAGCCGCCAAAACCCAGATCCAAAATGCCTACCTTGACCCCCTGGCCGGTCAATCCCTGGTCTTGCCACTTGTTCGCTTCGGTGACATTGACGCCCTGGCCCAGGATCAAACCTCGCTGCTTGATGGTGGCCTTGTTAGGCACTTCCAGCCGGATCACGTGGTCGAGGTTGGAGATGCGCTCCAAAATCAGGTCAGGTTCTTCGGCCTTGATTTGCTCCTCGATTAAGGCGATAGGAATCAAGATGTTGATCTTATTTTTATAAGCGCCCTGGATAATCACACCTTCAGCCTCAAGCTCCGTAACTAAAGGGGCGGTCTCTTCGGTGTCCAGCACCAGGGTCATGACGACCTGGTCTTGTTCGTTCAGGATACCGCGCTGGCGGGCCAGGGCGATGGCCGTCTCCTGGCCGCCTTTTTGATAGGCCAGGTAGAAATCTTTGTAAACCGAGCCGAGTTCGGGATTTTGCAGCAAATCGGCCAGTTCGGGGTAGTCGGCTCGAATCTCTTCGGCGAGGGTGGCGAGGGAAGCTGGAGGGGTGACTTTGACATCGGGAATGGTGAACTCTGTGGTTGGTACTGCGGTTGGCGCTTGGCCGAGGCCGGGCAACCGGCCGCCTTGAGACAGGCCGTAGATCACGGCTCCCAACCCAGCCAGTAACAGGATGGCAGCAGCGACAACAGCGACGATGAGGGTTTGGCGGTTCATACAGTGAATGTTCCTTTCTATCCAGGAAAGTAGACAGTAGACGGTAGACAGTAGGCGGGGAATTTTTATGTCGTCTGCTGACTACCGTCTATCTCTTATATTTCGTCTTTTCGTTTTATCAACCACACGGCCAACGCACTCCAGAGCAGGGTGTGGGCCCACAGAAAAATCCAGCGGGAGAGCAGTCCCAGGGCATTGTGGCTGTAGTTGACAAAAAAGTCTACCGGCGCAGATACGTCTTCGACTACTTTTTGGGTGCCCCGGCCCAGGTCAACCTCCCGTTCGACCCGGATTTGGGCCAGGTTATTCAGCGTTTCCATGTCGGTGCTGGCGCCCAGGGCTTCCAGCGACCAGCGGGTGATGGTCAGGTAGGAAAGGGGGCGGGTCAGCGGGCCGAGTTCAAAAATGGCCCCGGAGAAGACGATTTGCAGAAACAGGGCAATCAACACCAGGTAGATGACCATATCTCTGGAGCTCGCCAGGGCTGACAGGAACAGCCCCAGGGCGACGCTGGCCAGGGCGGTAAAGACCAGGGTAAAGTAATATTCCAGCGGCGCCCAGACAATTGCGCCGGAGCCGGGATAGTTGACTTTGAAGGCCAGCACAATCAGCAGCAGCAGGCATTGCAGGAGCATAAAGACCCCCAGCACGATAAATTTAGAGGCAAAATAGGGGGGGACGCGCAGGTTAATCATGCGCTCGCGGCGGTAGACAGCTTCCTCTTTGATGATTTCAAAAGAGGCGGCAAAAATGCCCAGGAGGTTGGCCGAGAGGGCCATGATAAACAATAATTCCTGGGCATGGTAAGCGACGTTGTAAGCGCCGTCGGTTTCAAGGATGGCTTTGATTTCCTCGGCACTATTGCCAACCAGGGCGGCGCCATCGGAAATGAGCAGCAGAAACAGGCCGATGATCGGCATTACGGCCAGCAGAACCCACAAGCTGATTTTGTCGTGGCGAATCAAATCCAGGTAGCGGCGGGCCAGAACGCCAAACTGCTTCACCTGGTCCGATAAGCCGCCGCCAGCGGTTTTAGCGGCGCTGCTGATTGGGCGGGCCATCTCGCCGGTTTGGCGGTTGGCAATGTAGGTCTGGTAGATGGACGATTTGCGGTAGTGTTCAGCCCAGAGGGAACCGGCCAAAATATTTGGGACTTTTGAGGTCTTGGAGACTTCACCGGTTTGGCGATGGGCCTCATACTCCGGTCTGATTTCCGGCGGCACGGTCGGATCTTCGGCAGGTTTGAAAGTTTGAGCCAGGCGGGTGTAGACGTCGGCAAAGTTATCTACCTTGAAAAAGTCGGCAACCTGGTCGGGCGGGCCAAAGTAGGCCAGCTCGCCGCCGCGGGCCATAAAGGCAACCTGATCGCAGTTGTTGGCGATATTACTGGTGGCATGAGTGACCAGCACAATGGTGCGGCCCTCGTCGGCCAGTTGGCGGAGGGTGTCCATCATCAACTTTTCCAGGCCGGGGTCGAGGCCGGAGGTCGGCTCGTCCAGAAAGAAGATCCACGGCTCGGCCAGCAGCTCGGCGGCAATGCTGACCCGTTTGCGCTGGCCGCCGCTCAGGTCGCGGACCATCGTTTGGGCCTGGCCGGTCATCCCCACCTTGGCCAGCACGTCGGTAATCCGCTGCCTCATTTCGGCGGGGGTGGCATCGGGCAGGCGTAGCCGGGCGGCGTAATTGAGCGCGCTCTGCACGTCGAGATTTTGATGGATGGTATCGTCCTGGGGCACGTAGCCCATCAGATTGCGGTAGAGGTTGAAATTGGCGTACAGGTTGTCGCCGTTGACCAACACCGCGCCGGTGGTAGCCCGGCTGAGGCCGTTCAAGGCTTTGAGCAGGGTGCTTTTGCCCGCGCCGCTGCCGCCGACCAGGGCCACAAACTCGCGCGGGTTGATGACCAGATTGAGGCGCTGCAGGATGGTCAGCGGCTGGTTTTTGTTGGGGATGCCCAGCAGGTTGGTCGGGTAGACGATTTTTTCAATATTGACCGCCTCCAGCCGGAAGTTACGCTCGGCGGAGTAGGGGGCAAACACACCCGCACCCTGGTAGACCAGGTTGAAGGGACCGATTTGGATGACATCGCCGCGCTCCAGAAGCCGGTCGCCTTTCAACTGTGTCCCGTTGAGGAAGGTGCCGTTGTTGCTGCTCAAATCCTGGATGGTGAAACGGCTGTCGTCGCGCCTGACGACGCGGGCGTGGTTCCAGGAAACCGCCGGATGGTCGAGCGAAATGTCGGCTTTGGGATTGCGGCCAATGTAGGAGATTTGCCCGGGGAGGGTGAAGGTTTTGGCGATGTCGGCCTGCTGCACGCCGACAAAGCCGGATGGAGCAATGTAGGTCAGACTGGCCGAGTTGCCCAGGGCATCGCTAAAGCGGATGATGTCGTTAGAGGTGAGCAAGTGGGGCTGGCCCGGAGCCAAGCGCTTGCCGTTGATGTAAGTCCCGTTGGTACTGTTGAGGTCAATGACCGTGTGGCCCTGGCGGGTCAGCTCGATCTTGAGGTGTTCGCCGGAGATAATGGGCGACATGATCTGGATCATGTTGCTGCTGCGCCGGCCCAGAGTGGTGACGGCTTTGGACAGAAATTCTTCGCGTGATTCCTCGCCGGGAATATGGACAATGATTTTGGCCAGTGAGCCGCCGTGAACGGTGTCCACAACTTGAGCCGCTTCACCCCTGAGCGGTGTGCCGCAGTTGGGACAAAAGGCCGCGTCGGGCCGGGTCAGTTTTTTGCCGCAGTGGGGGCAGTTGGTCAGGGGTTCGGTCATAATTTGTCCGTTTAAGGTTGAAGGTTTGAAGGTTGAATGTTTTGAATGTTGGTATAAGGTTGGTGCCGCTTATAGCGGGCCGGATTGCGTTCTTTGGCCCAGGCGAGGAGCATCTCAAACAAGAGATTTTGGTCGGCGTGCTCCATCAATAAGCTGATGATTTCCTCCTTACCGGTCTGTTCAGCCAGTTGCTCGTAAACCTCCCGGAATTCAGGCTGGTCGAAACAGAAATTGCGCAGCTCTGTATCGCTGAACCCTGTGGTCAATAAGTCGCGGATGTTGGCCAGACGGTACTCCGTGATGGGTGGTAGGACATCTGGCTCGGTAGTATGAGCCGGTTCGACGTCGGCGGCGGTCTCCCCCTCGCCCGGCTCGGCAGAGACATCGGCCAGTTCGAGCGATTTCAGGGCCTCTCGCCAATCGTACTCACTCATGAGGCCGTCGAGGCGCTGCCGGGTCAGAAAGATTGCCCTTTCATGATTCTCGATCTGATCGAGCAGGGTTGCGGGTACACGGGCGCGGTTTCTATACCTGGCCTCACGTTCCTTGAGGATAAGCAGGTTGTGATAAACTTGCTGGTAAAAGGTTTCCGGATCGGTCATGGGTGAATTCAGTATAGCACAGATAGGGCTTGGTTACAATCAGGATTTAAATCCTTTTTCTTTCCGTGTCTCGACCCAAAAATCACTTGACCCTGACCCTGTTTAAAAATATAATGAGGTTGAACCGCTGAAAGGACTGAGGGGATATTGAAAATGCTGAGATTGAGACGCAGCGAAATCAATGAGAGAGCTGGCAAAGAATGAGTGGTAAACCACGAAAGCCTGGCTTTTTTCAGCGAATTCAGCGTCTCTCAACGCCTTCAGCAGTTCAAACCTGGCTCCCCTGGCTGGGCGGATTCCTCTTTATCGCCGTGCTGGCGGCCTTATGGCTGCCGCTGTCACATGTGGGGACCAACCCGGCGGCAATTCGAGCCTGGCTGGAGCAATTGGGGCCGCTGGCGCCGCTGGCCGTTTTCTTGCTCAATGTGATCCAGATTGTGGTCGCGCCGATTCCCGGCTACCCGGTGCAGGTGTTGGCGGGCATTTTGTTTGGTTTCATCCCCGGCACGATTTACACTCTCGCCGGGATGGTAACGGGGGGAACCCTGGCGGCGTGGTTAGGACGTCGCCTGGGGCGACCCTGGCTGGAACAGCGGCTGGGGAACGATACCCTGGCTCATTGGAGCGACATCGCCCACATCAACTCCTTTTGGGCCTGGTGGTTGATTCTGCTGATCCCGGTTGGGGATTTGCCGTACTTTTTTGCCGGATTGACCACGATTCGGCTGCGCACCTTTGCTTTGGCTATTTTAGCCAGCCGGGGTCCGTTTACCGCCCTGTTGGTCTGGACGGGCAGCAGCGTAGTGGACCTGCCGCCGTCGTGGCTGGCGGCGCTGATGGTGGGGATCGGAGTGGTGGTTATCGTGGGGTTCAGCCAGCGGGCCAGAATCGAAGCCTGGGCACGGGCGTTTGTGGCTCAGCAGGCAACGCGACGAAGCGGCGAAGAAGGATGAGGCTAAGACACTTCTTTTCCTCGCCTCATCGCTCCACGTTTCCTCTCATCATCCGACGTAAGCCAGTATCCCCTTGACGACAATCCCCACCCCTAACACGGTGACAACAACAGCGCTGACCAGGGGCAGCCACTTCTGCCAGCGTCCGCCCAGCCCGCCCAGCCGGTCGAGCAGCGCTTTTGAGCGGACCAGTAAAATACCGATGACGATCAGCACTGCTGCCAGTCCAAAGCTGAAGGCGACAATGAGACCCAGACCCAGCAAAACGCGGTTGAGGCCGATAGCAAGCAGCATGACCCCCAACGCTTCCGGGCAAGGAACCAGCCCGCCAGAGATGCCCAGTGCCAGCAAGTCACTCAGGGCCACTTGCTCCGGCAAGTGGTGATGGTGGCTCTCTATTTTCCATTGCGGGTGATGGTCGTCGTGAACGTGAGGATGAGAATGGTCATGGGGATGGTGGTGAGCATCTTCGTTACGGAAGCGCCAGCGGTTCCGCAAGAGCCGGAGGCCCAGTATGACCACCAAGAAGCCGGATATTATTTCCAGCACAGGCACGAGAATATTGGGCACAATAAACTGGCTGGCCAACAGCGCCAGCAGCCCGATAACGATGACCGAAGCGGTGTGGGTGAAAGTGACAATACTGCCCAGTGCAATCGCTTGAGCGGTTGTGCCCCGGCTGCCAATCAAATAGGCCGCCACCAGGGTTTTGCCATGACCAGGAGTAAGGGCGTGCAGCCCGCCTAGCAGCGCTGCCAAACCCAAGGCGGCGGCAAGCAGCAACGGCGACAGGGTGGTACTGTAAAGGTAGCCGGTGAGCTGCTCCTGTCCGGCAGGGACGCCGCCCGGCATTTCGATTTTGGCCGGAGTTGCTGCGGCGTTAATGGCAGCAGGCGCGCCAGGCTCGACGCTGTATTTGAGGCGCAGGCTGCTCTGGAATACGTCCTGCTCGTGGTTGGTAATATTGACCCGACCAGGTGCATCGCTAATAGCATTGACCAGATAAACACTAATGTCGGGCAGGAAATTGTTTTTATAGTAAAACTGGTGACTGCCGCGATGGTCGAGCGGCAGGTCGGCGGAGAGGTTGATCCGAATAACCCCGACTCCGGCGCGCAGGTCCAAGGGAGTGGAAAAATCAAGGCCGGCGGGCGTAAGCGGTGTTGGTTGGTTGTCAATTTCAAAGGTGATGTCTTTGAGAAAAAGATTAACGTAAGCCTGACTCTCGGCTGTGGAGATAAAATCATCCTGATCGGTGTCAACGAGTTTTAATATTTGAGGGGCAATCAGCACGCCGGTGTACTGCTCAATTCGCAAGGTAATCCGGTTAGCAGCTATCGTCACGTAGGTGACCTGGTAAAATTCATCGAGCGGATGGGCGGCGCTTGCCTGAGGAAAGACCAGCCATACGACGATGAGCCACAGCCACTTAAAAGAATGAGGCATGGTCAGCATTTTCACAGAAGTGGATTGTATGGACAAAAGGGATTGCCGTCAATTGTGAGCAGACTTCAATGGTGGGCCTCATGAAAATCTTTAAGGTCTCAAAATTGGTCAAATTTACCTTAAAAAACCCTTGACACTGCCTATTCCTTTGTGCTATCCTTCCCCTGTTCTACATTTCACTTTTTTGGAGGCTTTCGGATGCGACGCGAGCGCGTATCTGATGATATTTACGTTTTCACCAGCGACTTGTATGCCCAGGTGACGGCTTCAGCCGTGGTGACCAGAGAGGGCATCGTGGTCATAGACACCCTGCCGTTTCCGGTTGAAACGCGGGAGATGATTGAGTACTTGCGGGCCTTGGGCCAGGGTCCGATCAAGTATTTGGTGAATACCCACTGGCACGGTGACCACACCAACGGCAATTATCTCTTTGACGATATGGTTGAGCTGGTTTGTCATAAACGGTGCCAGCAGTTGATGCTGGAGTTGGGTGAGAGCGCCCTGGACGAGTCGCGGGATAATACTTTGTTGGATGAAGTCATCATCCGTGTCCCCGACGTTGTTTTTGACGAAGGTGATTTGGTCTTACACGTCGGCAATAAGTCTATTGAGATGACCCTGACCCCCGGTCACACCCTGGACTCAACCGTGGCCTATGTACGGGAAGACAAGGTGCTGCTTGCCGCCGATACGGTGATGCCCGTGCCTTATTTTGTCTGGGGGGATCGCCACGAGTTCAAAAATTCGCTCAAATTTTTGAAGGATTACAACCTGGAGAGTATCGTGCAGGGTCACGGGGAAGTGCTGCTGCGCGGTGAAATTCCGGGATCGCTGGAGTCGAGCATCCGTTATCTAGATGTTTTGGAGCAAAAAGTTGTCGAGGTGGTTGAAAAAGGCAAAGGTAGAGAGGCGCTTGACAAGCTGACCATTGATCGCTGTGGCAAGAGTCGTATTCCACTCAACGGTTTGGTCCAGGATTTACACCGGGCTAATGTTTACGCTATTTTCGATGAATTGACGCGGACGGACGAGACAGAATAGAGGAAGGGCGAATAACGAATGGCGAATGAAAGCTAATTGTCTACTACTCGCCATTCGCTCATTCGTTGAGCCATTCAATCACTAACTCGCTTTATCTTGGCCCCCAGTTCCAACAACTTGCCCTCGATATTTTCATAACCCCGATCTATCTGGGCGATATTGTGCATCACCGTTTGGCCTTCGGCGCAGAGGGCGGCAATGAGCAGGGCAATGCCGGCGCGGATATCCGGGCTGGAAATTCCCTGGCGGTCGCCGCGCAGGGTACTCGGACCCTGCACCAGCGCCCGGTGCGGGTCGCACAACACAATGCGCGCACCCATACTGATGAGCCGGTCTACAAAGTAGAGCCGGCTTTCGTACATTTTTTCGTGAAAGAGAACGGTGCCGGTGGCCTGGGTGGCCGCCACCAGGGTAACGCTCATCATGTCGGCGGGGAAGGCCGGCCAGGGGGCGTTTATTTTGGAAATAATTTAGATACGTTCGACATATGCACCAATATTTCTAAGCCTTTCCTCAATTCTATAGAAACCTCGATCAACCTGCTTTGCGTTTGCAATTGTGGTTTCACCTTTTGCACACAATCCAGCAGTAATTAAAGCAATACCTGCACGAATGTCAAGGCTCTCTAGTTTCGCCCCTAAAAGCTGTGTTTTTCCAACTACAATTGCTCTATGCGGATCACACAAACTAATACGTGCACCCATTCTCACTAATTTGTCAATGAAGAAAAGTCGGCTTTCATACATTTTCTCATGTATTAATATAGCACCTTCTGTTTGTGTAGCTAGAACAACTGCTGTGCTGCTCATATCGGAAGGGAAACCCGGCCAGGGGTGAGTATCAAGTTTAGCGATAGCTTGCCTTGTATCTTCTACGATTCTCAAATCTTGTTTGGCTGGAACAATGATATCATCACCTTGTATTTGGATAGCGGCTCCAAATTTTGCTAAACCTATTTGTATTGGCCGCATATGTTGTATACCTGCATTACGTATTCTCAATTCAGATCCTGTACACAAACCTATTCCAATAAAAGCCCCTGTTTGCACAAAATCTGGTCCTATATGAAATTCTTTTACAGATTTTAGTTGTCTTGTCCCGTGAATTGTGAGTCGGTTAGTTCCAATTCCTTCTATCATAGCACCACATTGTACAAGAAAATTTGCCAAGTCTTGAACATGGGGTTCACAGGCTGCATTATAAAGCACTGTAGTACCCGGAAGTGATGCCGCAGTCGTGAGGATGTTTTCAGTAGCAGTGACACTTGTTTCATCCAGCCAAACATCTGAAAGTCGTAGTCCTGTAGGCGGAGCTTCTACTACGAAGAGTCCCTTTTCGTTTACCCAAATTGTCGCCCCCATCTCTTTAAAAGCTAGTAGATGCGAGTCAAGTCTTCTGCGTCCAACTCCATCACCTCCGGGTGCTGGAAACTCAAACTTTCCGAAACGATTAAGAATGGGTCCTACCAGTAGAACTGCAGCACGAATTTCCTCCCAGGCATTTGAATTTAATCGAGTAGGATCAAGATTACTCGAATCGATAATGATCGTCTCTGGTTCTGAGGTTGAAATATCGGCTTTCATATCTACCAAAATTTCACACAAGGTTTTAACATCCCCAATCAACGGAATTCTTTTTAGGACTACCTTACCTTCGCACAAAACAGATGCTGCAATTAGAGGAAGTGCTGCATTCTTATTTCCATCAACACACAAATCTCCGTGCAGAGGTAATTGACCTTTAACTAATATTTTGTCTTTCGAACTCATAGTGGATTTCTCCTTAATTCCTTTAATTAGGCTTAATCTTGTTGTATAATGGATTGCAAAAAGCTAACTTCAACATGAGTTTTTATTTTTGTTATATATTAACCTCGCATATGTGGTGGGAGAATTTAATGGCAAATAACGAAAAGGTCATTGAACTGACAGAAGAGTATGTATACAAGTTATTATCTGGTGAAAGCTCTGGACATGATTGGTGGCACACTTACCGAGTCTGGAAGAATACCATATATATTGGTAAAAAGGAAAAAGTTGATTTGTTCGTGGCCCAACTAGCAGCTTTATTGCACGATATTGCTGACTGGAAATTCTATGGTGGTGACCATACAGTTGGTCCACGTTTGGCCTCCGAATGGCTTGCCAAGTTAAACGTGGAAGAGAAAGTAATCGAACATGTATGCTCAATTATTCTCAATATGAATTTCAAGGGTACTTTTGTAGAAGAGAATTCTATCTTAACATTAGAAGGAATGGTAGTACAAGATGCTGACCGCCTTGATGCTATAGGGGCCATTGGAATTGGTCGAACTTTTGCATATGGAGGCCACAAGGGGCGCGAAATGTATAACCCTAATATTAAGCCACGACAATACGCCTCATTCGAGGAGTATAAAAATAATACTAGTCCCACAATTAATCATTTCCATGAAAAACTTCTACTACTCAAGGATCTCATGAATACTGAAACTGCTCGACAAATTGCCGTACAGCGGCATACTTTTATGCTGGAATTTTTGGCCCAATTCTTTGAAGAATGGAAGCTGTGTGACGAAAGCAATCTCTAACAACCAAATTATTGCATGCCACTTACAATAGCATTTAAAGAAAGGTTTCAAGCCATGGATGACGGTATATCAATTCCTTCTGACTGGTCTCCATATATCTCTTACAGTTTTAACCGAATCTATATTAGCCAAGCCAGTGGCTGTAGCGCAAATTGTGTCTATTGCTTTATCTTTGATGATGGTCATCCTCGTAAACCTCGCCTTTTCGATATTCCCGGTGATGACGTAAGGCAGTGGCTCGAGTCGCAAAAAGGTTTTCGAGCAGGTAGAAATGGGACACTAATTTCCTTGTCTCCATATTGTGATCCTTTTTCAAAAGAAGTAACAGATAAAACCCTAGAATTTGTAGAAGCACTAGCGCCTTTGCAAAATCCAATACAACTGTCAACTAAATACTTTGTTGATCAGACGATTGCAAAACGGCTAGGAAAAAGTCAGACAATGTTTGGTCAAATAATTCTCTATGCAACAGTCACATCATTCCAATTTTGGAAAAGAATTGAACTTGCTGCCGATGAACCTTATTTGAGAATAGAGGGTTTATTGAATGCTCGGAGACAGGGGATCAATACATGTTTGGCTATTAAGCCTGTTCTGCCTGGGATTACTGATAAAGAAATTGATTTATTTGTAAAAGCTATCAGGGATTACGATGTGCCATATTGTGTTGTAGGAGTCATGTATTCTAGTGAAAAAATCGAAACAAGGATACGGCGGAGAAAGTTATCTAATGATGAGTTTGAGCTAAGGATAGAAATTAAAGGAGATCGTCCACCCCCTTGTAATACAAACCGCCAACAGCAAAATTCATTGAATATTGATACATTGGATATTGTCTACCAAATGATACCCCAATTAGAAGCAACTGGAGCACAATGTGTGATAAGTGGGCCTTGTGTCGTTGCTTTATCCTATGATGTTTTATGTCCAACTGGCGTGTGGCGTTACTTACCACATTTGTGTGTTAGTTGCCAAGCAAATTGTCGCTCAAAGTTTGCCGAGGTACCTATTCATATGAAAACCCTTTTTCCAGACGAAGTGGAAGGTCTAAAGGCTGTTTAACAGAGAATAGATGTTTTCCTTTTGAACCTGTTAGTAAGGACATCATTGCAAGTGGCGTTAAAGAATGCCCAACCACGGTGAAGAACATATTAGTCTGATAGGCTCAAGAAGGGAAAATAATGACTAAATATTACAATTTAAAAAACATTCGTGCCCTGCTTATTAATGGCTTCAGTGATGAAGAACTTCGTCGTCTTTGCTTTGATGAAACTAAATTCAGACCTGTTTATGAACAATTGGCCATGAATACTGGCAAAGCAGAAATTGTTGACCGACTCATAGAGTATGCTAATCGAACATTACAATTTGAAACTCTCCTCACACTAGCTAGAAAATACAATCCAGCTAGGTTCAAAGAACACCAACCCTATTATGCTAAAAAACCTCGAATAGCCCGACGATCTCAAATAACCATTGATTCTATTCAGGGATCACGCAGTTATGAAGACTTCCTCGATGAATGGGATGTAGCCAATTTTACGAACCGCACACGAGAATTAGAAATTCTGTCCCAAACAGTACTTAGTCTAGCCAAACGATCGCTAATCGTTAACTTGGTTGGCCCTGGTGGGATCGGAAAAAGTTCTTTGCTTAGAAAATTCCGACAATCTTCTCGAGATGCTGGTCAACCAATAGTACTCATTGAAATGGATGTTCAATTAAGTATTCCTAAAATAATCGAACATAGTGTTCGACAACTGGCTCAATTCTTTGAGTTTTCAGAGTTACAGCGTGCTTTGAATAGATATAAAGAAATTCGGGTCTTAAATCTTTATTCAGGAATTGATGCAGAAGTAGTAAGTCACGAGGACAATTTCAGTATTGGTAACTATCAAGCGCCTTCTAAATTCATCAGATTAAATCTGAGCAATGAGGATTTAACGTTCCTACAGTGGGCGGAGAAAGGTGGATTAGTTGATCTCTGGATACAGGAACTAAATAAAGCTTCGGATACATCGCCAATTATCTTAGCTTTCGATGGTGTTGAACGTGCTCCAGGTTTTGTGAATTGGATAAAAACAAATTTGGTAGAGAATAAGTTAAGTACAAAAATTTTACTTATTATTTCTAGCCGTGACAGACTTGGTCCGACTTGGGATAAATGGAAAAATATAACAGAAACTATAGTATTAGGTCCTTTTACTGAAAAAGAAGGGAAAGATTTTTTAGAGCGGAAAGGTGTTACTGAGGCCGAGTTGGTTAATCGAATTGTGGCCCGGTCTCATGGTCTTCCTTGGGTTCTTGCAGCACTTTCTGAGGCGCGTGGGTCAAATATGTCTGCTTCCATAGACAAAATTGAGTCACCAGAAAATTATTCCACCTTTGTTAAAATGGTCATTAATCATATTGCTAATGAACAAACAAGACAACTCGTAAGTTGTGCTAGCGTTTTACGATATTTCGACCAATCAATCCTCTCGTTTGTAATCGGAGAAGAAATCAGTGATGAAGCCTACTTTAAGTTATGTTGTCATTCGTTTATTCAGACTAGGAGCGATTACAAAAGAATAGTTCATCAGAACTTTCAAGAATTTTTTGCTCAAGAGCTTAAAGAAAGGAATCCAGATAAATTCTCACTCTATCATAAAAGAGCTACAGAATACTTTAAGCAACGATTGGCTTCTCAACAAGGTGATTGGCAGGAAGCTACAATTGAAATTATTGTCCATGCGATTCAAAGTAACGAGGTTGAAGGGATAAAGCTGTTTCGAGAACTATTTAGCAAGACAGAGCGGTTTCAAAGTGATTTTGGACGCAGACTCGTAGATGAGCTATCTCAGCTCAGGTTAAAGAACTGGATTAGCCAAGGTTGGATTTTGTGCGCCCGAGCATTTTTAGCATTGTATTATGACGTAGAAGATCGAGATTGGAATAAATGGATAACATCTTTAACCAATTTAATAGAAAATAAGCAAGGATCAGGAAATGAAAAAAAGCAATTAGTGGCTTTCGCAGGCCAAGTTCTGGGTTCTATTTATTATCGGATCGGACAAATTAATAACTCAATAGCTTGCTATGAAGCCAGTTTAAATTTCTACAAATCGTTAGGAGATATAGACTCGGTGGCATTATGTCTCCAATGGTTAGGACGTAATTTACGCTTAGTTGATCAGGCCAAATCATTAGAGATACTAAAGGAAAGTTTAGAGTTGTATAGACAGTTAAATGATAGGGAGTCCGAAATTGCAACTGCAATACAAATTGTCGTTGATTATCGCAATCAAGGCAATTGGGCAGAAACTCGAAGGTACAGTAAGAGTTGTGTTGATTTGGCGGAACAGATGGACAACCCTTACCAACTTTCAAGAGCATATAGAAATTATGGTACGTATTTACATCTAAGTGGTAAGTGGGAAGAAGCTCATGCATATCTTGACCAAGCTCTTGAGTTAGCTAGACAGGCTGGTATACATCACGTTGTAGCTGTGATTAACTTGGACAAAGGGAATTTATTACGATCACAGGGGCGTTACTCTGAGGCTAACACATTTTATAGGGGTGCAATCAGTGTTTATACCCAACAGAGTCATAAGTTGGGCTTAAATTGGACTTTAGCAGAACAGGCCTTGTTGATTGCTATTTTAGACCAAGATTACAGTAGAGCTATTACAGTAGGTCAAGAGGCACTGAAAGAGCTACATAGTCTTGGCCCAAACTCTGCCTATGTTGCTAATACCCTTATAAATTTAGCTCAAATATATCAGTTAGAAGGAAGGTTTGAGCTAGCTTTTGATTACTACACACAGGCTATGAGTCTAAGCCAAAAGAATAAATTCAATTATTATTACAGTCTATCATGCGCTTACCTTGCTCGGCTTCATCTTTCGCGAGGTAACGAAAATGCTGCCGTGGATAAGATCGAACTAGGGTTGAAAATTGCTGAACAATATAAACATTTTGATGTAATATCTGACCTTAATATGTTACAGGGACAAATATTGCTAAGGAAGAATGATTTGAATGCTGCTATACAAAGCTTTGCAAGTGCTTTTGAATCAGCCTACTCGTATAATTCTTTCAAACTCGATCAACTAGTTGAGAGGGTAGTAGAATTAATCGAAAAAAATCTAAGGAACCAAATCAAAGAGCAGTTTGTCACTGGTCTGAGAAATGTTTTGGTAATACCTGATAAGGAGATACAAAAAAATTATCAGTCCCAAGTACTGGAAATCTTGGTATCAAAGCTCAGAGAATTTGAAAAATGACATTTACTGCTTAATCCAGATCAAATCTCCAACTTTTAGCCCCAAAGCTTGCGCCGCATTGCCATTACGGATGGCAATTTCAACGTGGTCGCGGCTGCTGCCGGTGTAGGCCAATAATTGACCTTCCTCCACATCGGCAAAGGTGGCGCTCAGCGAGGTGATGACCCGCTGGCCAACGGTGAAAGTGACCTGCTCGGGGTCAATCACATCCTGGCGGGTTAAACTCAGAATCAAGTTGCCGAAGTGATCAATATGGATGACCCGGCACTCATCTTTCGGGGTTCCAAGATCCAGCCGAACCAGATTGATCGCCCGCGGGCCGAATTGACTTAAAGGTACACCATTAGCCAGATGGGCTGCCGTGGGAGCAAATATATCGCGGCCATGAAATGTAGCACTGACCCGGGGTAATTGATAATCCGTGTTGGTCAGCGTGACTGCTTCCAGGACGTTCACCGGTTCTGCGGTCAGGATGAGACTGAAAACGCCATTATCCGGGCCGACAAACATACCATGGCTGGTTCGGATAGCAACGGCTCGCCGGTTACTGCCCACGCCGGGGTCCACGACAACACAGTGGATGGTATGGGCGGGATAATAACTAAAAGCCTGGTATAACACAAAAGCTGCTGCCCTTATATCTTGGGGAGGAATGTCGTGTGAGATGGCGGCGAGCATAACAGCAGGGCAAATGCTCAAAATAACTCCCTGCATTGCGCCAACGTAACCATCTTTTTGGCCGAAATCGGTGGTTAAGGTGATAATGGGCGTAGTGTCACGCCGTAGTGGAGTGGACATAGCCGGAAATCCTTCCTTCGGCTGGCTATTGTACGCCAGGCCCAAGGAAGCGTCAACTGGAGAATTTTGGATTTTGTTAAAGCGCTACCTGGCCTGGTGGAAGACCGTCTCGGGAATTGTCACCTCATGCTGGCAGTGGGAGCACACCAGTTTGATGTTTTCCTGATCGTCCGGTTGGGTGGCTGCCGGTGGTAATAGCCGCTGCCCGCAGGGGCAGACAAAACCGGTCAAACGAGCGGGGTTGCCGTAGGCCAATCCATAATTGGGAATACTGCGGGTAACAACGGCGCCGGAGCCGATGATCGCCCATTTGCCAACGCTGACGCCGGGCAAGATAACTGCCCCACCGCCAACGCCGGCCCCATAACCAATATGGGTTGGACTAACCTGCCAATCCGCATCAGATTTGAGAGCACCATCGGGGTTGATCGCCCGGGGATTCTTGTCGTTGAGCAGCATGACACCCGGCCCTAGAAAGACGCCATCCTCAAGCGTAGCTCCGTGGTAAACATAGACCCCGTTCTGCAATTTACAGCGGTTGCCTATCACCACGTCAAAATCAATATAGACGCCTTTGCCGATAATACACTCGCTGCCAATCCGTGCTCCCTGGCGAACCTGAGCTTGATGCCAGATGCGCGTGCCCGCGCCAATTACTGCTTCAGCCGATACCTCGGCGCTGGGATGAACGTAAAAACTCATAGCTGTGTTGCTCCAAAAATAGAAGTGCAGAGCTTGCTCTGCACTTCTATAAGATCTTTAGGGGTTGTTGGCCCAAAAGTTTTAGTTGACCCGTGACCAGGGTTTAGTGTGCGCCTTTACCAAACACGACGGAAGTGATGGTCCACCATATAATCTGGAGGTCCAGCTTGACGCTTTGCTTTTCAACATATTCGATATCGTATTCGACAATCTCATCGAAGGTGATGCAGCTTCGACCCCGAACCTGAGCCAGCCCGGTGATACCAGGCAGAACTTCTAACCGTTCTTTATGCCAGCCATGATACTCTTCCACTTCCCACAGAACATTAGGGCGAGGACCAATAAAACTCATCTCTCCTCTCAGAACATTAATCAACTGAGGTAACTCATCTAAACTGGTTTTGCGCAGGATACGGCCAACAAAGGTAACCTCGTTTGAACTGAAAGGTTTAAACACTTTCGTTTCTTCTTTATTCTTCCCCATTCCATTGACAAAGGCTTTCATAAACCGTTGATGGGCCTCTTTATTAAGGTTATGGTGCATCGTGCGAAATTTGATCATTTTGAAGATGCGACCACCTTTGCCTACCCGTTCCTGGACAAAGAAAATTGGGCCTGGGGAGTCAAGCCGAATGGCAATGGCAATAAGAAAGGCAATAGGCACTATAACCGGGATCAAGGCCAAACACAAAATTACTTCTGCAACTCGCTTGATAGTTCGATAATACGGTTTATAAAGTTTTACGCCGGGCCGCTCTAGTACCGTCCAACTCATAACCTTATATCTCCTAAATTTGAGGTCGCAACTTGTTTGGAAGTCGTATAAGTTCCAACAGGTTGTTGTTGAGCATTTTCCAGGGCTAATTCTACCAAACTCTCAAAAGTCATGGCTTCTTGGGGGAAATTAGCGGTACCAACCTGTAATTTTACTTTCAATTTTTCCTTAACTACATCTGCCAACTTATGTGCAATCTGGTCGGCTTCTTCGCCGCTAATTTCCGGTAGCACTAAAATAAAGTTATTGTCTCGTAAGGCAATGGTATCGAAATCGTGCTTGTTCTCATTAAGGAGGCGAGCAATACCCGCAAACACGTACTGTTTCATCATCGCCTGTTGCACTTCCTTAACCATTTTTGGTAAGACAATTTGTATATCAGCTTCGTTAACTTTAAGTGCAACTATGGCTAAGGGGCGATGAAAACGACGCGCTCGCTTGACTTCCCGGTAAATAGCCCCCTGGCCTTCGGAAAAGGGTTTGGGCAGCCTGCCGATATAGCCAAAAGTAATATTGGCGATGACATCCTCAAACTCTCGTAGCCCATAATGGATTTGCCGGGCAAGTAAGCCTGTTAATAAAATAGCACTCACTTGGGTTACAGTGAGTGGCAGCGCGTAACCGGTTAAAAGATTATCATACCAGTGGCCTCGCTCCATAGACGCTCTGAAAACCAGGAAAATAGGGACGGGCATAACCAGCAAAATTAGAAAAGGGAGTCGTTGTAATTTCGGCAATACGAGCGTCAGCGCAACGACGATGGCCACAAAGACGTAAGTGTAAGACCGAATATTGATGGGCGAATTAATGCGTTCGATATTAAAGAAAAATATCAGCCAAAGAATTAGCAGCGTTATCCAGAGTCGTAAACTTTTCATAGCCTTTCTATATGAGCGATGAACAATAGAATGGATTGTAAGGCGTGGCAAGAATTGGGACTGGGCTTTGATAACTGTGGAGATGAAAATTGTGGCGAATTCCCCAGGATTCTGATAGTGATGTTCACAGTTATCCCCATTTAATAGCAAAACACTAAGAAATTAATAGGAAAAAAATATGAAAAAAGTTAGAAAACGCGGACTATCTCGCTTTTCGAGGATGAAACTTTAAACTATTCTCTTAAAAAGCATCATACCATGCAGAAGTTTGAATCTTGTTTGAATCTTTACGGAAGTATTGACTTTAATCGCTTGCCACTTTAAACAAGAAAGAAGCGCAACATCAATTGTTGCGCTCCTTTAATTTTACATCTGAACGAATTTAGCCCGGCTGGGACCAAAGCTTGCCGTAGACTCTCCAATGATTTTTAATTCTTACAGTAGCATATCCGGCAGTTCCTCCAACGCCTCGGCAAAAGCCGGGGAGTCGAGCAAAGGTAGCCCCTTCGCCTCGCGGACCCGGTTTTCGATAGCGAACATGAGTTGGGGATTAGCCTCCAGATAAGTTTTAGCATTTTCCCGGCCCTGAGCCAGGCGATGTTCACCGTAAGAGTAAAAGGCGCCCCGTTTTTCGACGATATTTTCCTCTGTCGCGATGTCTAATATATCCCCTGCTTTCGAAATGCCCTGATTATACATAATATCAAATTCACAGGTGCGGAAGGGCGGAGCCACTTTGTTCTTTTTGATGGTCACCTTGGTGCGATTACCAATCACATCGCCGCTGTCTTTGATTGCCTCCGTGCGCCGGATATCAATCCGTACCGAGGCATAAAAACGCAGCGCCATGCCCCCGGTGGTGGTTTCAGGGTTGCCAAACATGACCCCGATTTTTTGGCGAAGTTGGTTGGTAAAAATCAGGGAGCAGTTACTTTGTTTAACAATGCCGGCGAGTTTGCGTAATGCCTGGCTCATAAGGCGAGCCTGTAACCCCATATGCGAGTCGCCCATTTCACCTTCAATTTCGGCCCGTGGGACCAGGGCCGCCACACTATCAACTACGACCACATCTACTGCCCCGGAACGGACCAGGGCCTCGGTAATTTCCAGGGCCTGCTCGCCGGTATCAGGCTGCGACACATACAGGTCATCAATATTTACCCCACACTTTTCTGCATAACTGGGATCAAGAGCATGCTCTACGTCCACAAAGGCGCAGACACCACCCATCTTTTGGGCTTCGGCAATGATGTGCTGGCACAGCGTTGTTTTCCCCGAACTCTCCGGTCCGTAAATCTCGATGACCCGGCCCCGAGGCACACCTCCCACGCCTAGCGCAATATCAAGCGATAGACAGCCGGTTGGAATTGTTTCAATATTTAATTCATTTCGCTCCCCCAGGCGCATGACTGCTCCATCGCCAAAGCGCTTGCGCAAATCACCCAAGGCGGCCTCCAATGCTTTTACTTTACCTTCATTTTCTTTAACCTTGGCTACCACAGTTTGTCCTCCATTAAAATAAGATAATATAGAACCTTTGTTCTGTTGGGAATGTGTCCATTATAGCACAAACGTTCTAGAGTGTCAATAAGAATGGGCAAAAATTTAATATTCCTAACCATTTGACAAGCCCTTATTTTTGTGTTACTCTTGGCATTTGTAGAAGCAACCGGTTGCGTAACCGGTTGCCTAATTTTAATACAAATCGTTCTTCAAATATCCCTCTTCCAGAACCTAACTTATGGAGCAAACATGTCTTTACTAGCACCTGATAACAAAGCTGTCATCGTCGCGATGGATCACGCCCGCACCCACGGTTTTATTGAGGGCCTGGAAGATCCGGGCAAAGTCATTGACGATGTGATTGCCGGCGGCGCTGACGGCATAATGACCACCTTTGGGGTCATTAAGCGCTATCGCGACAAGCTCATTGGCCGTATCCCCACTGTTTTGAGGTTAGATGGCGGCCCGAGTCTGTACAACCAGGATTGGCTGGCCTATACCGAATGGAGCCTGCTGCATACCATTGAAGACGCCCTTTATCTCGGTGTGGATGGCGTCATTTTGATGGCCTTTGTCGGCATTCCGGTTGAATTGGAAACATACCGGCTTGTCTCAAAAATAGCGGTTGAATGTCTGCGGGCCAAATTGCCGTTGATGGTTGAGGCCCTGCCTTGCCCCAGCCCGCGCATCCCGGATGCCAAATCCCCCGAAGCGATGGCTGCGGCGGCGCGCCTGGGCTTTGAGCACGGCGCTGACTTTGTGAAAAGTTACTACACCGGCACGCCGGAGGGTTTTCGCCAGGTTGTGGCTAACTGCCCGGTTCCGGTGTTGATTGCCGGCGGCCCCAAAGTGGATACCGATCAAGAAATGTTGCAACAAGTGGCCGGAGCGATGGCTGCCGGGGCGGCTGGGGTGGTCTTTGGCCGTTACATCTGGCAAAGCGGGCAACCCCAGGCTGTGCTTGGGGCGCTCCGGCATATTATCCACGAGAATGGCACAGTCGGTGAGGCAGTGCGCCAACTCAAGGGTTAAATGAATTGGTTTCAAATCCCATCTTGTATCTAAACCTCCTTTGGCAAAAGATTGGGATCCAACAATAGAATATCAGCGACTTATTGTTTTAGGACTTTCGCTTGTATGTCATTTTGAGCGACCGGAGGGAGCGAAAAATCCCTAGAGCATTGGCTTGCAGTCGAATATCTGAGGGATTCTTCACTCCGCTTCGCTCCGTTCAGAATGACAAGCGAAAGTCCTGTGTTTGAAAGGAGGTGATCGAGAAGAACGTACCTCAATCGCTCGTAACCAAGTAGAGGGTAGTCTTTTATTGGTTCCTTTATTATCTCAGTGTGGAGGAGAAAACTATGTTGTTCCGTAAAAAGTTTACTCTTTTGATTGCCTTGCTCGTGGTAAGTTTGCTGATTCTCTCCTGTGGCGCCCAGCAGCAAGCCCAACAAGCGGCGGAAGAAGCGCAAAAAGCGGCGGAAGAGGCGCAGAAGGAAGTTGACAAAGCCGCTGAAGAAGCGCAAAAAGCCGCCGAAGAGGCTCAAAAGCAGGTAGAGGCGGCGGCTACCGAAATGAAGGATGCCGCCGAAGAGGTCCAAGAAGCGGCTGAAGAGGCAGTAGCAGAAGCCACTGAAGAAGCTGGCCCCGTTGTAGATGAAGGTCAGGCAGCCGAAAGCGTCAAAGCCGGTGAATTAGTGCCGCCGGTTGTGGCCCAGCCCTGTGGCAGCGATTGTCCCTTTGCCGGCCAAACCGTCAGCGTCATCGTCAATACCGCCGGTGAGAAAGGCCCCATCTCCGGCCCCTTCTACGAAGTGCGCGATGAGTTTGAAGCGGCTACCGGCGCCAAGCTCGAAATCGTCGAAGTCCCCTTTGCCGAGCATTTTCCCAAACTATTAACCGATATGACCACCGAAACGGGTGAATACGACACCTCTATTGCCGGAGCGTGGTGGCTGGGCGACCTGGTCGCCGGCGACTTTATCATGCCTTACGATGACTTCTACACCGACGAGCGCTTCCCCAAGTGGGATATTGAAGACGTGCAGCCCGGCCCCCGCGCCCTGCTGGAATACGGCGGCAAAAAGTACATGGTCGCCAATGACCATGACGGCCAGGTCATGTACTATCGTCGTGACCTGTTGGAAGACGCCGCGCATCAGGCCGCTTTCAAAGAGAAGTACGGCTATGACCTGGGTGTCCCCAAGACCTGGCAGGAATTCCGCGATGTAGCCGAATATTTCAACGGCAAAGACTTGAACGGCGATGGCACACCCGACTCCGGCTTGACCATGCACCTGAAGGTCGGCGGCCAGGGCATGTTCCACTTCATGTCCTTCTCGGCCCCGTTTGTCATCGGCCCGGACAACCCCAAACTCTACTGGTTTGACCCTGAAACGATGAAACCCCTGATGGACAGCCCTGGCCATGTTAGGGCCATGGAAACCCTGGTGGACCTGATCCAGTTTGGCCCCGAAGCCATGATGGGCTGGAGCCTGGGCGAAAGCTGGGACTATTTCCTGCGCGGGCAGGCCGCCCTGACCTTCACCTGGGGCGACCTGGGCGCTTTGGCTCAACAAGAGGGCAGCCAGGTTACAGGCAAAACCGGTGCGGCCCCTATGCCCGGCACCACCGAATACTACAACATCGCGGCGGGTGAATGGGTTAAGACCGACGAACCGAACATGGTCGGCAACACCACCGGCGGCTCCTGGGCCGGCGTGATCTCTAAATTCTCCGATGCGCCGGAAGCTACGTACTACCTGTTGGCCTTGATGGCGACCAAAGAGAAATCATCGGTTTATGCGGCGCGCGGTTGGGACGGCGCCGACCCGGGTCGCTTCAGCCACTACCTGCCGCCCGAAGGTACGGCCAAACTTGAAGATTACCTGGCCGCCGGTTGGGATGAACAGGATATCAAGGACTATACCAAGGCTTACTTCGACAACTTCAGCGCGCCGCAGCAGTTCCCCTACCTGCGCATCCCCGGCACCTTTGAATACTGGACGGCCCTGGATATTCACCTGTCCGAAGCGGCTACCGGCCAGGCTACCCCCGAAGAAGCTTTGAAGGCCACGGCGGCTGATTTTGAACAAATCACCGACCGCCTGGGGCGAGATCAACAGATGGAAGTCTACAAGGCTTCGCTGGGCTTCTAATAATTTACGTTTCTTCGGCAATGTGCTAAACTTAGGGAGTGCGGATATTACGCCCGCACTCCCTAAATTCTATCCAAAGTGAGGTGCGGTGCGCTTTGCAAGTGCGGCACACCTGAGTGGCAGGAGGGTTCTACAGTGGCGTCTATACCCGACCAGCTAAAATTACAGGACACGCCGGGGCAAAAACGCAGCGCCGTCGGACGTGGCAACCGCGAAGACAGCAGCAAGTATGTGTTTTTACTCCCGGCTGTTGTCTGGGTTCTCATTTTCACCATCTTTCCCCTGCTGTATGCCGTTTACACCAGCTTTTTCAGCTTCCGCTACGGCAAAATCAATCAGTTTGTTGGCCTGGGTAACTTCGGCCGCCTTTTCACCGATGCCAACCTGCATGGCGCATTGTGGATTACGCTGACGTTTGTCGCCGTTACCGTCACCGTCGAGATGCTGCTGGGTTTTGGCCTGGCCCTTATCTTTAGCCGTGAGATTTATGGCAAAAATGTGTGGCGGGCCATCATGACCCTGCCGCTCTTTGCCACCCCGGTGGCCATGGGCTACCTGGGCATCACCCTGTTTTACGAAACTAATGGGCCGGTCAATGCCTTGATTTCAGCCTTAGGCGGGACCCCTCCGCCCTGGCTGTCCAACCCCTTCTGGGCCCCTGTCGCCGTGATGCTTGTTGACATCTGGCAGTGGACGCCCTTCGTGTTTTTGGTCTCTCTGGCCGGGCTACAGGGTTTACCCGAAGATGTGTATGAAGCAGCCAAAGTGGATGGCAGTTCTGGTTTTCAACTCTTCCGCCACATCACCCTCCCGTTGATGACCCCTATTCTCTGGCTCATTTTGTTATTGCGTCTGGTTGAAGCTTTCAAGGTGTTTGACATCCCTTCCAGCTTAACTCTGGGTGGGCCAGGCCGGGCTACCGAGGTTTACAGTCTCTTTACCTACCGCACGGCCCTTCGTTTCTTTGATCACGGGTATGCGGCCACCCAGGGTTTTTTGTTGTTGGTCATTGTTAGTATCGTCATTTCACTGCTGTTTGGGCGCATCCGCGACTTGTACGAAGTATCGAGGTAGGATATGGAAAAGAAGCAAACTTCGCTTGCAGGCAAGATTGTCTATGCTATTATCGTTATCGTTGCCTTATTTTGGGTCGCTTTTCCTTTTTATTGGGCCTTTATCAACTCCATCAAGAAGCCGGCCGAGACTTTCCGCCCAACCTGGATACCTTTCGTCCAATTCGCGCCCACCCTGGAACACTGGACCTCTGAGCTGGCGATCCTTGAAACGCGTCAGGCGCTCCTCAACAGCACCATGATTGCCATCGGCGCGGCCACCCTGGCGACTGTTCTCGGCACGCTGGCTGCCTATGCGTTGGCGCGCTTTACCTTCAACCGGCCCAGCAACGGCGGCTTAACGAGCTGGTTTCTCTCCCAGCGCATCATGCCGCCGGTTTTGTTTGTCATTCCTTTTTTCTTGATTATGCGCCAGGTTAATCTGCTGGATACGGTCTGGGGGTTGATTTTGCTCAATGCCACTTTTACCCTGCCCCTGCCGGTGATTATCCTCAGCCAGATGTTCCGCGAACTGCCGGTCGAGTTGGAAGATGCCGCTCGCGTGGATGGGGCTTCACGTTTTCAAGCTTTTACTCAGGTCGCCCTGCCCCTGGTTGCGCCGGGCTTGGTTGCGGCCTGGATTCTCTGCCTGGCTTTCAGTTGGAACGAATTCCTCTTTGCCCTGTCGCTGACCAACAAATCGGCCATCCCCATGCCGGTCATTATCGCCGGGGCCGAACATACTCGCGGCGTGCAGTTCCACTACGTCGGCGTGCGCGTGCTGCTGACCATGCTCCCGCCGACCATTTTGGCCCTGCTGGCCCAGCGCTACATCGTGCGCGGCTTGACCCTGGGCGCGGTAAAAGGGTAGACTTTTCCTGCAATTTGGGCATAGTACCCGCACCTTTTCGCCGGGATTGGGGGATTAGGGGATAAAAGACTCTGTAAGAATCCCCCATCTCCTCATCCCGGCTTAAATTTTTATAAACAAGTGAGTAAACGTAGAAATCATGACTGATTCTAGTGACCCGCTCCTGGCTGGTCTCGATGTTGGCACCACCAACATCAAAGCCGTTATTTTTGATGTTTCCGGGCAGCCGGTAGCCGAAGCCAGTGTGCCCACGCCGACCTATTATCCTCAGCCAACCTGGGCCTACTATAAAGCAGAGGAATTGTGGCAGTGTACAGTCAAAGTGCTCCGCCAGGCGACGAGCCAATTGGATGACCCCCAGCGCATTGCCAGTATTGCCGTAGCCAGTATGGGCGAGGCGGCTGCCCCTTTAGACGCTCACGGCCAGCCCACCTACGATGTAATTGCCTGGTTCGATCAGCGGACCCAACCGCAAGTGGAGTGGCTGGACCGGACCATCGGCAAAGATCGCCTGTTTGATATTTCTGGACTCTCTTTACAGCCGATTTTTGGCCTGGCTAAACTGCTCTGGTTTAAGGAGAATCAGCCCGACGCCTTTGCCCGGACTGTCCGCTGGCTCAATATGGCCGATTACATCGCCTATCGCCTCTCCGGGGTTCAGGCCACCGACTTCTCGCTGGCCTCGCGTATCCTGGCGCTCGATTTGCGCCGGCTGGAATGGGCCACTGGCCTGCTGCACGAAGTCGGTATTCCCTCCCAAATTTTGGGATCACTTTGCCCCAGCGGGACTCATCTAGGGTCGATCACTGCGGAAGCTGCGGCGGTCACCGGCCTGCCGGCCACGACCCAGGTTGCCAGCGGGGGGCATGATCATGTCTGTGGGGCGCTCGCCGTTGGCGTCACGAAACCCGGGGTCATGCTCAATTCCGTCGGTACAGGCGAAACGATCTTTGTCTCTCTGAGCCAACCGCTGACCGACCCGGAAATGGGCCGTCAAGGTTATACCCAGGGCGCGCACGTAGTGGCTAATCATTACTATGTATTTGGAGCCGCCTATGCCACCGGGGCCAGCGTCGAGTGGTTGCGTCAGGTTTTGGGCAGCGACCTTGATTATGCCACCCTCATCGCCGAAGCTGAGCAGGTTCCGCCTGGCAGTCTGGGTGTCTTTTTCTTACCCCATTTGCGCTTTGCTAACCCGCCCTATGACGACCCCAAGGGGCGCGGTGCGTTTATCGGCCTGAGTACCGATGTCAAGCGTGGCGCCCTTTTCCGGGCCATTTTAGAAGGTTTGTCTTACGAGTCGCGCCACATCTTGGAGTCGCTGCAAACGTTTCCTGGCATGGCCGCGCTGCACCAGATCATTGCCATTGGCGGTAATACGCGCAACCCGCTGTTGATGCGTCTCAAGGCGACGATCTTTAACCAGCCGGTGACGGTGGCCACCGTCGCTGAGTCGACCAGCCTGGGCGCGGCTATCCTCGGCGGGCTGGGCGCGGGTGTTTATGCCGATGTTCCTTCAGCGTTGGCCCAACTCCGGCGCAACGAAGTGGTGGTCGAACCGGTAGCGGATCAGGTCGCTCTGTATGACGCTTGCTTCCGCCAGGTTTACCAGCAGCTCTATCTTTCGCTGCGTTCTCTTCATCACACCATTTACCAGCTCCAAAATTGATAACCGGCCGTGTTGGGGAAATTGTGAGTGGTGAATAGTCTATCCTCCTCACCATTATTGGCCGGAATTGATGTTGGGACAACCAATATCAAGGCCGTTATTTTTGATCTCGCCGGGCAGTCGGTGGCTCAGGCCAGTGTCTCCACGCCAATTTATTACCCTCAGCCGGGCTGGGCCTATTTTCAGGCGGGGGAGTTGTGGCAGGGTACAGTGGCGGCTTTACGCCAGGCGACCTGTCAACTGGACGACCCTGGCCGGATTGTCGGCTTGGCTGTCAGCAGTCTGGCCGAAACAGCCATTCCACTCGATCCGCACAATGAACCGACCTACCACGCCATTGCCTGGTTCGACCGCCGCACCCAACCCCAGGTTGACTGGCTGGAGCGCACCTTCGACCAGGATTACCTGTATCAGCTCTTCGGCATGCCCCTGCAGCCCATCTTTGGTTTATGCAAGTTGTTATGGTTCAAAGAGAACGAGCCTGACGCTTTCAACCGGACCGTCCGCTGGCTCAACGTGGCCGATTATATTGCTTACCGCCTGAGCGGTATCCAGGCGACCGATTATTCGCTGGCCTGCCGGGTCATGGCTTTGAACTTGCGCACTTTGGAATGGGATACTGCACTGCTGCACGAAGTGGGCGTTTCGCCTGAGTTGTTTGCCCCCCTCTGTTACAGTGGAACCCGGCTGGGGACGGTTATGCCGGAAGCGGCAGCCTTGACTGGCCTGCCGGTCAGTGCCCAGGTTGCCGCCGGGGGCCACGACCACATTTGCGGGGCCTTGGCCATTGGGGTGATTCAACCGGGCGACATCATGGACTCGATGGGCACATCCGAACCGGTCTTTATCCCGCTCAGCCAGCCGATTGCTGACCCAGCCGCAGGTCGCCAGGGTTATGCTCAAGGGGTGCATGCGGTTGCCGGTTATTACTACGTCACCACAACCGGATTTACCTCAGGGGCCAGTATAGAATGGTTCAGGGACATTGTGGGGCGTGACCTGGATTATGCCGCCCTTATCGCCGAGGCGGAGGCAGTTCCGCCGGGCAGCCTGGGGGTTTACTTCTTGCCTCACTTACGCCTGGCCAATACCCCTCACTATGACCCCCAGGGCCGGGGCGCGTTTATCGGCCTCAGCACCGACGCCAAACGGGCTGTGCTTTTTCGGGCGGTGCTGGAAGGGCTGGCCTACGATTGCCGCTATGGCCTGGAACCTTTGTTGGGTTATCCGGGGGTAGTAGCCCCGAACCGCATTTATGCTATTGGCGGCAGCACCCGTAACCGTCTGCTCATGCGGATCAAGGCGGCTGTGTTCAACCGGCCCATCACCGTCGCCACCGTCGCCGAAGCCACGAGCCTGGGCGCGGCTGTTCTGGGTGGGCTGGGCGCGGGAGTGTATCCTGATGTGCCCTCGGCCTTGCAGCAGCTCCGGCAGGAACATACTCTGGTCGAGCCGGTCGCCGAAGAAGCTGTCTTGTACGATAGCTGCTTCCACCAGGTCTACCAGCAACTCTACTTGACTCTGCGTCCCCTCCACCATACAATTTATCAAATTTAATTTTAAGATTATCTTGATGAAGAAAATTCTGATTGTCGAAGATGTTGAATTAAACCTGGATCTATTGACCCAACTCCTGGAAGATGAGTACGAGTTAGTGGCCGCCGCAGATGGCGCCCAGGGGGTGGCTCTGGCCGAGCAGGAACAGCCTGACCTTATCCTGATGGATATATCTCTGCCTGTGTTGGATGGCTACGAAGCCACCCGGCAGATTAAAGCCAATCCGGCCCTGACCCATATTCCGGTTATCGCTTTAACCGCCCACGCCATGAGCGGTGACCTGGAAAGAGCTTTGGCCGCGGGCTGCGACGACTATTTGACCAAGCCGCTGAATGACAGCCTGTTGTTTGAGAAACTGGACCACTTTTTGACCGGCTGATTCACGCCCGCCGCAATTTGCGATACGTGATGCGGTGGGGCCGGTCGGCGGCTTTGCCGAGCCGTTTGTGTCGGTCCTCTTCATACTCGCTGTAGTTGCCGGGAAACCAGAAGGCTTGGCTCTCCCCCTCAAAAGCCAGGATGTGCGTGGCGATTCTATCGAGAAACCAGCGGTCGTGGGAAATGATGACCGCGCAGCCGGCAAAATTCTCCAGCCCCTCCTCCAGCGCCCGCAGCGTATTGACATCCAAATCGTTGGTCGGCTCGTCGAGCAGCAGTAGGTTGGCCCCGGATTTGAGCATCTTGGCCAGATGGACGCGATTCCGCTCGCCGCCGGATAGGGCGCCCACTTTCTTCTGCTGGTCGGCCCCGGAGAAGTTGAAACGGGCGACATAGGCGCGGGAGTTGACCGTGCGGCCGCCCAGCCCAATCTGTTCCTGCCCCGCCGAAATCTCCTCCCAGACCGTTTTGTCGGGATGCAGCGTCTCCCGGCTCTGGTCCACATAGCCCAGTTTAACGGTGCTTCCAACAGCCAGCTCACCGGAGTCTGGTTTCTCCTGGCCTACGATCATGCGAAACAAGGTTGTTTTACCCGCCCCGTTGGGGCCAATGACGCCGACAATGCCGCCGGGCGGCAGGTCGAAATTCAGATCTTCATACAGCAGGTTATCGCCATAGCCTTTGGCGACGTGCTGGGCGCTGACCACCACATCACCCAGGCGCGGGCCAGGGGGGATGTAGATTTCCAGATCACGCTCAGCTTTTTCTATGCTCTGGTCGAGCAGCTTTTCGTAGGCCGACAGCCGGGCCTTGCCCTTGGCCTGGCGCGCCTTGGGCGTCATCCGAATCCACTCCAGTTCCCGTTCCAGCGTTTTTTGTCGCTGCGATTCTTGCTTTTCTTCTTTGGCCAGGCGCTGCTGTTTCTGCTCCAGCCAGGAGGAATAATTTCCTTCCCAGGGAATGCCGTAGCCGCGATCCAGCTCCAAAATCCAGCCGGCCACATTGTCCAAAAAGTAGCGGTCGTGGGTGACGGCAATGACCGTGCCGGCATATTGGCGCAGATGCTGCTCCAGCCAGGCGACCGATTCGGCATCGAGGTGGTTGGTCGGCTCATCCAGCAGCAGGATGTCCGGCTCCTTGAGCAATAAGCGGCACAGGGCTACCCGCCGCCGCTCGCCGCCGGACAGCACCGACACCGGGGTGTCGCCGGGAGGGCAGCGCAGGGCGTCCATAGCCAGATCGAGGCGGCTGTCCAGGTCCCAGGCATTGAGATGGTCCAGCTTCTCCTGAACCTCACCCTGCCGCTCGATCAGCGCATCCATCTCGTCCGGAGTTAGTTCTTCGCCGAAGCGGGCATTGATTTCGTCGAACTCGCGCAAGGTATCCACCACCTCCTGCACCCCCTCCTCGACCACCTGCCGCACCGTTTTGCTCGCGTCCAGCACCGGCTCCTGCTCCAGATAGCCGACGCTGTAGCCGGGCGACATGACCACTTCGCCCAGATAATCCTTTTCCACTCCGGCAATGACGCGCAGGAGCGTACTTTTGCCGGCCCCGTTCAGCCCCAGCACGCCAATCTTGGCTCCATAGTAAAAGCCCAGGTAGATGTCACGCAGCACCTGTTTGTTCGGCGGGTAAACCTTACCCACCCCCACCATTGAAAAAATAATCTTATTGTCCATGCCCAATCTCCCCTTTCAAAGCAACGAGTTTACCCTAATCCCGTTCTCGGAACAAATCTCTGCTAACGCAGGACAAGGTGTCAACTTGTCCTATAAGTCTACCCTGGCCGATTCGACAGAAATACCGGCTGGTATAATAATACCCGCCGGGAAATGTTTCGCCACATCTCCTTAATTCTAAAAATTTTGACAATTATGAATGAATATCCAATTACTGCTCACCTTCGTCATTCTCTTTGTATCTATTGCCTTATTCCTGACTGACCGGCTGCGGGCCGACCTGGTCGCCCTGTTGACCGTCATTGCCCTGGGCTTGACCGGCATTCTCTCGCCCCAGGAGGCCTTTTCCGGTTTCAGCCGTTCGGCTGTTATCACTATCCTGGCTATTTTTATCCTGGCCGAAGGCTTGCAGCGGACCGGCGTGACCGAGCAGGTCGGCCATCTGTTGCTGCGCATCGCCGGAACGCGAGAAAGCTGGCTGGTCGTGGTCGTAATGCTGGCCGGGGCGTTTCTCTCTTTGTTTATGAATAATATCGCCGCCGCGTCAGTTCTGTTACCGGCCGTGGCCGGGGCAGGGCGTAAGGCCGGAGTGAACCCGGCCCGAATCTTGATGCCGCTCGCCTTTGCCACCATTCTGGGCGGCATGGCTACCTTGCTGACCACGACCAACATCGTCGTCAGCACCCTGCTGCGCGACGAGGGCGTAGCAGGGTATGGCTTGTTAGATTTCGCGCCCCTGGGCCTGCCGATTATCGCCGTTGGGGTGGCTTATATGGCCCTGATCGGGCGGCGCCTGCTGCCGGCGCACTGGCCGGCCGACTATCTCGAAGCGGCCCGTCAGGCCGAAGAAGATTTAGTGGGCGTATACCGCCTGGGGGAGCACTTGTTCCGTATCCGGGTGCCGCTTGGCTCGGCCCTCAACGGCAAAACCCTGGCTCAGAGCGCCTTTCGCGAACGCTACAATCTGACCGCGGTGGCGATAGAACACAATGGGCAGCTTACCCTTTCCCCGGCCCCGGACAAGACCGTGCAAGAGGGCGATATTATTCTTTTTGCCGGCAATTTGGAGGAGCTGCGCCAGCGTGATGTCGAACCTTACTTTGAGATTCTGCCGTCTCGTGACTGGCGCGAGCAAGACCTGGAGTCGCCGGCGATTGTTGTTGCTGAAACGGTGCTGGCGCCCCGCTCCGGGCTGATTGGGCAGACGCTCCGGCAGGCGCACTTTCGGGAAAAGTATGGCATGACGGTGCTGGCTATCTGGCGGGCCGGGCAGCAAATCCGCACCGAGCTGGCCGATCTGCCTCTTCAATTTGGGGATGCGCTCCTCCTACAAGGGCCGCGCGAGCGTTTGCGCGTGCTCCAGGCCGAACCGGACCTGATCGTGCTGAGCAATGAGCAGGAAGAATCCAAACTGGTGCCGGGTAAGGGCCGCCTGGCCCTGGCAATTATGATCGTGACGTTGGCGCTGGCGGCCGTAAACTCGGCCTTAGTAGCTGAAGTGATGCTCGGCGGGGCGCTGGCGATGGTGCTGGCCCGAGTGCTGACCATGGACCACGCTTACCAGTCAGTTGAATGGAAGAGCATTTTTCTAATTGCCGGCATGCTGCCGATGGGCATTGCCATTACCAAAACCGGGGCCGCCGCGCTGCTGGCAACCTGGCTCATTACGTTCCTGGGACCGGCCGGGCCGCTGGCGCTGCTGGCCGGGTTATTTATCCTGGCTACCTTGCTGACTCAAACCATGAACGGCGCCGCCGTTGCCACGGTCATGGCTCCCATCGCTATTGAGACTGCGCAGAATATCGGGGTTGATCCCCACTCCCTGGCCATGGGCGTCGCTCTAGCCACGTCAATGGCCTTTTTGACCCCGCTGGGACACCCGGTCAACGTCCTGGTTATGGGGCCAGGAGGCTACCGTTTTCGTGATTATTTCAAAGTTGGCCTGCCGTTGACCGTGCTGCTCACTATTCTCATTATCGGTTTGCTGCCCCGCATCTGGTCGTTGACTCCGTAGAATGGGCAATTAAAGGCATCATCGTGGTTGCTGGGAACATTTCAGGGAGGCCACCACCGCAGGTGGTTCGTACAAAAAAGAAACCGGATTTGCCCACTGAGGTACAATACCGAGCGACGTTTAGACAGTTAAGACCGTCTAAAAAATGGTGCTCCCGTAGCCCGTATTTC
>BOKF01000024.1 GCA_016860845.1 Chloroflexota bacterium | reverse complement strand
GCGGCCAACCCCGCCTGCAACTTCTTTTGCTTCGTTTTATCCGGCTATATTTGACCCCCTCTCCTTCATCAACCCCCCCCTTTCCCCCGCCTCCTCTTAACATCTGCCTTTTCTGCTTCGATATCCCAATTTGAGGAAACAGGGGCGACAAAGTAAATTTTGTCGCCCACCTATCTTCTGAGCTGACCCAAAACCGCCTGCAAATGAGGATCGAGCGGCGCTTCCAATTGAATGGTTTCGCCGGTGCGGGGGTGCTGGAAGGCCAGCCGCCAGGCGTGGAGGAACTGCCGCTTGAGGCCGAGGGCGTTCTTCTTGCGGCCGTAAACCGTGTCGCCGACCACGGGGCATTTGAGCCAGGCCAGGTGAACCCGGATCTGGTGGGTCCGGCCCGTTTCCAGGCCGATTTCCAGCAGGCTGTAAGCCCCAAAATCCTCAGTCACGTGATAGTGTGTCCGGGCCGGCTTGCCGTCAGCCCGCGGGGCGATTTTCTGGCGAAAGCGGGGGTCGCGGCCCAGGGGGACATCAATGATGCCTTCGGCCGCTTCGGGCCGGCCAAAGACCAAGGCCAGGTAAATCTTCTCTACCGTTCTGGACTTGAACTGCTGCTGCAAGCGGCGCAGCGCCGCCGGGGTCCGGGCGACGATCATCAGCCCGGAAGTATCCCGGTCCAGCCGGTGAACGATGCCGGGGCGGTCGGCTGCGCCGGCGTCATCTTCCGCCAGGCTGGCCAAATCGGGGTAGCGGGCCAGCAAAGCATTGACCAGGGTGCCGTGGCTGTGTCCCTGCGCCGGATGGACGACCATTCCGGCCGGCTTGTTGATAACGACCAGATCGTCGTCTTCGTAAACAACGTCCAGCGGTGTCGTTTCCGGCTGGAGGGTAGTTGGTTCGGGCGCAGGCAGGTAGACGGTGACGACATCGCCGGGCTGGAGGGCAACACTGGGCCGGGCCGGCCGGCCGGCGACCAAGACCTGGCCCTGGCGGATCAACTTTTGAAGCTGTGAGCGGGAAAGCTGGGGGATAGACTGGGCCAGCCATTGATCCAGGCGTGCGGCGGGTTGGTCAACTTGGAGGTAAAGGGGCTGTGCTGTGGACATAAAAACAGCAGGGGGGCAAGGGACTGCCAGCGCGGAGCGCCAGGCGAGGGGAGCAGGGGGGCAAAAATTCTCCTCTGCCCCCCTGCTCCTCTGCCCCCTGCTACTTGTGCTGGCGGGCTTTTTCCAGGGCGTGCGTGGCCATGCTGGAGTGAGAGCCACCGGCCTGTTTGAAGGCCCGGCGGCGCTGCAAAATGCGATGATCGTGCAGCAGTTTAACCGGCAAAGCCCAGCGGTCAATATGGGCCGTGGAGCGCAGGCGAAAGCCAAAAACCAACTGGCGCACCCGCCAGCCCAGTTCCGCCGCTTTTTGGCTGTAAGTGGTCAGTTTATGCAAAAGGGTTTGGCGCAAAGAAGTTCGATCGGCTGAATGGCTCATAGATTGCCTCCCTCAGGCAGGTTGGAGGGTTTTTCGACCTGCTCCAAAGATTGTTCTTCACTCCACAGAAAATAGGCTAAAATCGCTACCCCGAGCACAATGGATAAGTCGGCCAGGTTAAAGATAGGCCAAAAGCCAATATCCACAAAATCTACCACAAAGCCCCGGTTGATACGATCCACCAGATTGCCGAGCGCGCCGCCCAATTGCAGTCCCAGGCTCAGCCGCACCCAGAAATTATAGGTTGGCAGGTGATGGTAAAAGATGACAATCGAGGCGATGACCACGACGGCGATGACCATAAAAACGCCGCCGAGCTGGGGAAACATGCCAAAGGCCGCGCCGGTATTTCTGAGAAAGGTAAATTGAAAGATTTTGGCCAAGGCCGGGAAGAAACTCCACGAGCTTTGCTCAGGAATATTTTGGACGACCCAATACTTGGTAAGCTGATCCAGGGCAAAGACAACTGCCGCGATCCCAAGAATGGTCGGTAAGGCAGAACGCTTTTTGAGGGTTGACCAACGACTAATGAGAAATTCTCCTTTTTGTTCTGACGTTTTTATTGTACCTCACTCCCAACCAATCTGCAACAATATTATGTTCCTACCCAAATTTTAGGAGGTAGGGGCGCAAGGCCTTGTGCCCCTACCGGGACATACCTAAAATATGAGACAGACCCGTTCTGTACGGTAAGTTGGCAACTTGTCCGACCCCGTGTTACAATCGGCCTAACCTTTTACCCTTTTGCGAGTCAATTTGCCTAACGTTTCTAACCGGACTTCCCTGCGCCCGCTGCTCTGGACGCTTGGCCTTTACCTGATCCTCCCTTTTTTAGCTTTTCCCGAAATCATTTTTGGCGGCCAAACGCTGTATCGCACCGATATAAGCTGGATTCATTATCCCGGCCACATCTTTATGGCCAATGAGTGGCTGGCCGGGCGAGTCCCGTTGTGGGACCCCTACCGGCAGGGCGGCATGCCGATGCTGGCGGAACCCCAGATCGGCGTGCTTTACCCGCTGCGCATCCTGTTTTTGAGTCCACTTTCGCCTTCTCTCGAACTCTCCCTGTTCATCCTGCTGCACTTCCCCCTGGCCGCGCTTTTTACCTATATTCTGGCCCGCTCGCTGGGATTAAGCCAAACGGCCGCGACGCTGGCCGGCCTGGTTTTTGGCTTCGGCGGCTTTTTGATGGCCCAGGTTTCCAACGTAAACATTATGACCGGGGCGGTTTGGCTGCCGCTCGCTCTCTATGCGATGATTCGGGCCACCCGGCAGCGCAGTTGGCTGGCCGCGATGCTGGCCGGTCTGCCCCTGGCTCTGCAAACCTTGACCGCCCACTCGCAGATTATTTTTTACACCCTGCTCACAGTGGCCGGGTATGGATTGTACCGCCTAGCCGTGGATTTCCTGGCCGGCCCGCCGCCCTTCCGACACAATCTCCGTTATGCCCTCCAGACTGGACTCCTGGTGGCGGCGGCAATAGTCACCGGCCTGCTGTTGGCCGCGCCGCAGCTTTTGCCCAGCAGCGAACTCCTGCAATTTACCCTGCGCTCGCAAGATCGCGGGCTGGAATTGTTGACGGAGAACTCGCTCCACCCGCTGATGTGGCTCAACCTGCTCCTGCCCGGCGCTTTTGGCAACAATGTCGTCGGTTTCAAGGGGGGCGACCCTTTTCAAGAGGTTTTTACTTACGCGGGCTTTCTGCCGCTCCTGCTGGCAGGGTTTGGTCTGGGGGCGTGGCGGCGGCCAGGCCAACGTTTTTTCATCCTGCTCCTGGCCGGGGCCATCGTGCTGGCGCTGGGCGACCACACCCCGCTCTACCGCTACGTCATCCAATACCTGCCCGGTTTCGACCTGTTCCGCATCCCGGCCCGCTGGTTGATGGTCGTCACCCTGGCCCTGGCCGTACTGGCCGGATTTGGCCTGGACACGCTGCGTGAAAAGGGGTTATCCCGGCGGACGCTGGCGCTTCTTTTAGGCGGGGGGCTACTGCTCGGCCTGGGGTTGGTCTTGATAGGGGGGGGCAGCGGCGATTTGTTGGCTCGGAGCAGCCAGCTCAACGAGCCTTACGGCAAATTAGCCAGCGCCTTTTTGAGCAAAGCCTTTACGTCCAACCCCATTTACCAGGAGCGCCTGCTGCTGCGCTGGGCTTTTGGGCTGAATACACCGGCTTTTTTGTTACTGGCTAACCTCGTCGCCACATCTATTCTCCTGTCACTCTGGACCATGCGGCGCATCAGCGGGCCGACATTTGCCGGCCTGACTCTCCTGGCGGTCAGCCTCGACTTGCTCCTGGCCGGCGGGACGGCGATCAACCCGGTCAGGCCGGAGGAACGCTGGCAGGTATTGTCGGGCGGGGCGCGCTATGTGCTGGACCACGTCGGCGGGGCGCGGGTATTTCCCCTGAGCGTCAGCGGCGAGGACGAGGCGGTGCGCAACTTAGGCCAGTACTTTCCCTCGGCCTACAGCGTCCACAGCGCCAGCGGCTACAGTTCCCCCTTAAAGCTGGCCCGCTACGAGACCTTTCTGGACGAAGCCGACCCGGTGCAGGCCATCCAAGTGCTGGCCGTGCGCTATTTGCTGACCGAGGGGCAGATGGGGGCAGACGTGGCCGCCACCTATCCCCTCGTTTACAGCGACGCCCACTCCTACGTCTACGAAAACAAACAGCCTTTACCACGAGCATTTGTGGTGCATGCAGCGGTCCGGGCCGGCAGCCCCGCCGAGGCGCTGGCCCATTTTCAACGCCGCACCCTCGACCCCAGGCAGACGGTGGTGCTGGAGAGCCAGCCGGAAGAGACTCCCCCTGCCTTAACCCCCGTGAACGTAGCAGCGACCAGCACGGCGGAAATTATCGCCGAAAACCCGCAGCAGCTAGAAATTGAAGCCAGCCTGTCCGCCGACGGCTACCTGGTCCTGCTGGATACTTTTTTCCCCGGCTGGGAGGCTACCGTTGACAGGCAGCCCACCCCTATTTACCGGGCCGATTACCTGGGCCGGGCCGTGTTTATCCCGGCCGGGGAGCACACCATCCGCTTTGAGTACCGGCCCCGGTCATTTCGGGTCGGGGTGGGGCTGGCCTTGTTCACGCTGATCGTTTTAGGGGGGGTTATAATGACAAGATACGCCGGCCGCAGTCGTAGAGGGTAATCGGGCCATCCTGGGAGACAGTGATGGCCAGGCATTGGGCTTCGGCGCTCATTTTGGCGGCGCTGCTGTGACGCGCGCCTTTGCCCAGGCCGATGTCGGCCTGGGTGTTGGCATTGGGCCGGAGCAGGACCATGCAGCCGCGAAATTGGCCCTGCACGTCAATCACCGTCGCCCCATCCTGCTTGGCAAAGTTAATCAACTCGCGGTCGGTCAACTGCTGCACGTCGGCGCTGACAATGGCGGCAAAGGAGCTGATTTCCGGGGCGTCGGAATGTTCCATAATCACGTTGGCTTCGCCCAGCAAAAAGATCGCGCCCAGGTTTTCCTCCGACATTTGAAACGCGCAGCGCAGCACCCGCCGGATCAGGGCCAAATCATACTCACGCCGCTTGGCCAGTTGAGCGACCACCTGGCTGACATGGGTCATGCTTTCCGGCGACCAGTCGCCGTTGGAATAGCGGCCCACCAGTTGCCCCTCGGCAAAAACGCGGACCTGTCGGCCAGGGGCCGGAACAAAAAAGACGACGGCATCGCACAAACGCGAGATGGTGGCGTGGCGGCGAAACTGCGGACCGAGCAGCATATTGGCCGGATCATCCAGCGGTTCGTCTAATTTCAGCTTGCGAATACCCCGCACGTAGCCGTGCTTATCCACCACGTAGCCCAGCACCAGCCCATCCACCATTTTGGCCAGGGTAATCAAAATATTGCGCATGCGGCGAATGTGGTCCCAGCGCAGCAGCCGAATCTCGCTGCGGGTCAAGATACGGTTAATCCGGGCCGGGTCGCCCACAATTAAGGCCGTCGAGAGCGGCTTGGCCTCGTTCTCCATCTGAGCAATGCTGGCGGCCACGTCGCAAATATGGACCATCGAGGGGGCGTCAATTTGCTTGGTCCGGGCCAGATTGAACAGAAATTCAATGCCGGCATCGGCCAGCCAGGCATCGAGCATGCTCTCCTTTTCCAGCAGTTCGCGCATGCGTTCCGGGTTGACATGAACCTGGGTAATTTCCTTTTCCATCAGTTGCGGGGCGGGTGGATACATGGACTTGATCTGGGCAGCGTAACGTTCGGCCAGGTTGTGGCGCTCATGCAGCCGCATGCGGGCCAGCTCCTTGGCAGCCTCGCTGTAAGCCTGATCGTACAGGCTGTAATTCTCAATCCTGGCCCAGCGGTCCAGCCGGCTGTTAACCTGCGCCACCACGCTGTCAAACAAAGCCTTGACCCGGGGATGGGCGGTGGTGTTGACCGGTTCCCCGGCTTCGTTATCCTGCTGCCAGAACCATTTGAGGGTAGTCGCGCTTGGTCCCACGGTCAGCAAGTCTTCACTTTCCTGGGCCTCATCCGGCTGGAGATGCTCGACCAGCACCTCCAAATCGGGCACCAGCAGGGCCGACACATAAGGCCGGCCTTCGCCAAAAATCACGGCTTCGGTAATAATCGGATGGGCCATCAACATCTCTTCGACGGTGGCCGGCATCACTTTGCGGCCGGTCGAAAGAACGATGACCGGGTGTTTGCGCCCGGTCAGGAAGAGGTAGCCATCCCGGTCAAAATAGCCCAGGTCGCCGGTATGGAGCCAGCCGTCAGCGTCGAGCACCTGTTGGGTCTCCGCGGGCCAGCCCCAATACTCGTTCATTAACGAGTTCCCCCGGACCAGCACCTCGCCGTCGTCGGCAATCCGAATTTCAAAGCCCGGCGCCACCTGACCGCAGGAACCAAGCCGGTAAGCGTCGAGACGACTGATGGCCGGGAAGCCGCCGGCCTCGGTCAGGCTGTAAACTTCCAGGACGGGCAGGCCAATAGCTTCAAAGAAACCGGCCAGGTTTTGGGATAACGGCGCGCCGGTAGAGTAGAAACGGCGCAGCCGCCCGCCAATCTGCCCGCGAATACTGCTGAAAAAGGTCATGTCGGCCCGGGCATACTCTTCGCGCAGTTCGGCCGAGGCGGCCGGGCCGGCGGCGTGGAACTCGCGGCCTTTGGCCACCGCCCACTGAAACACTTCGCGGCTGGCTTCCGGCATTTGCGCCACCATCTCCATCACTTCCTCGTAAAAACGCTCCAGGAAGTAAGGCATATTGAGGCTCACCGTTGGACTGGTCTGCTGCATCACCTCAGGAACGGACTCGTCACCCCCGGCGACCACATTGGCTACCCCCGATATAAAATAGTGGAGGGCCACGGACAGGCTGGCGGCAAATCCCCAGGGCACAACCGTAAAGCCTAAATCATCCTCGTCGAGGTTCAACCCGCGCAAATGGCGCATGCTGGCTAAAAGCCGGTAATGATCAAAGACAGCTCCCTTGGGCCGGTCGGTACCGCCGGCCGTGTAATAAATAGCCGCCAGGGTTTCAGGGGGAGTGTTGAGCGCGTACAGACGCAGCGCCTCTTGTTCCTCAGACGACAACTCGGCTTCAGCCAGAATTTGGCTCAACGAAACGGTGGGGCAAGCTGTCTCCGGTAGTTCATTCACCGTCAGAATAGTCTTTAAATGGGGCAAAGGATTATCGGCGCTGGTCAGCAGGGTGGCGATGTCGTGCAGGAGCTGCTCATCGGCCAAAACGACCAGGCTGGCCCCAGAATCTTGAAGGGTAAAACGAAATCTATCCGGCGCAACCGAGGGGCGGAGAGGTACGGCTACTCCACCAGCCAGGAGAGTAGCCATGTAGGCAACTATCCACTCCAGGCAGTTATGGGTAGCAATAGCGACCCGCTCGCCATTGGAGATATGGTGCTGCTGGAGAAAGCGGGCGAGGCGGAACGTCAGCGCCTGGAAGCGCCGGTAGGAAATATTTTGATACCCCTTATCCCGTTTCACCTGAAAACAGGTGCGCTCGGCGTAGGTATCTATTGCTGCCAGCAAGACCTGATTTAAGTTCTTGGCCTGCTCGTCCATTTCATTTTTCCAGAACCTCGTTCATCCCGTTTCTAAACTCAGTTCAGCAACGAGAGTGAACTGCTCAACCAAACAAGCCCAGCCACTTTTTCCTTTTGATGACTGCCCCGGCAGCCCCCGGATCAAAGTCGGCAGGCCACTGGGTTTCGTTATCGTAAATCGCTTTGGTAAAGGTTGCCCCGGTCAGTTTAGCCTGATTTAAGTTAGCTCCACCCAGGCTGGCGCTCTCTAAAAACGCCTCGGCCAGGATAGCGTGAGGCAGATTCGCCCCTGTCAGGACGGCATTCTTAAGGTTGGCCCCGGCCAAATTAGCCTGGCTCAGGATAGCTTGGTTCAAGTTTGTTCGCACCAGGTAGGCCCGATCAAGGTTGGCATGCTCAAGGTTAGCGGCGGTTAAATCAGCTTCATCCAGCTTGGCTTTGCTCAGGTTCGCCCCCGCCAGGCTGGCCTGGGTCAGATTAGCCCGCAGTAAATAAGCCTCGCTCAAATTGGCCCCGTTCAGGTTCGCGCCCACCAACGTCGCCCCGCTGAGATTGGCCTCGCTAACGTTGGCATTTTGCAGGTTAGCCTGGTTCAAGTTGACGTCGCGGAGTTGAGCGTGGCGCAAGGCAGCTTGGGCCAGGTTTGCCCCCGCCAGATTAGCTCCGCTTAAATCCAACCCGGATAAATCCAGGCCGCTCAAATCTGCCCCGGCCAAATCCAGTTGGCGACCCTGTACCGTAATCTGTTGCTCAATCTGTTGGCGTGTCAATCCACCCACAAGCCTGTCCCCTCTGCTTATTTAATCTAAGCTCTTGATGTGTTTCAAGGAGTTGCTCCCGCCGGATTGTCAAATCCGGCGGCGATGGCCCGGATTTGGCAATCCAGGCCGAGCTAAATTCTGGAACTCCTTAAAACCCATATTGAGCCTTAATCTATATCAGCCAGCGCATTGGCTTCGGTATCATAAATGGTAATGGCCTGATTCAAGCCAGTCAAATCAAAAATATGGCGGTAATGTTCGCTCATGTTGACGGCGACCAAGTGCTGCCCCTGCCGATTAGCCCGGATGAGCAGCGTCACCAGTAAGCCAATCCCGCTGCTGTTCATGTACTCTAACCCGCTGAAATTCAGGATAATGGTCCGCGTCGCGCCAATCTGATTGTACGCTTCCATGAGCATATCTTCGGCCGCAGCGGTTACCTCACCTTGAATGTCAATAGCACTTAGCTGGTCATTTATCTGTCGGCCGGCCATTACGACTTTAGCTTGAGACATCGTTGTTCTTAGCTCCTCTACAACTTATTTAAGGCAATGGCCTCATCAGGAAAAATTTCCATAAAATCTGTAATCCGCGTAATTTGAAAAACTTCGCGATAATGCTCGTTTAAGCCGCAGGCGGCCAGACGGCGATTGGCCTGATGGGCCTGGGCCAGTAGCCCGACCAGGACAGCCATCCCAGTACTGGTAATATACTCCACATCGCTCAGATTAAGTAAAATGGCGCTCGGATTTGGCCCAATGGCTTCGGCGTAGGCGTTCTTTAATGCTTCTTCCAGGGCAGCATTAATCTCACCCTGCAAGTCAACAATCGAAACACTACCCTGGTGACGGACTCTGACATTACTAGGTTTGGCTGACATTTTTTTCGGCCTCCAGATAAAGAATTAATTCAACGGTGTGATGAGTATCATCGCTGCTGACATACATTTCATCCATAAGATTTTTAATCAAAAACAGCCCCCACCCGCGCGGTGTTTGCAAGCCGGCCAGTTTTGCCTCCAAATCAGGCGCTTCTGGCTCGGGGATAGGTTGGCCACCGCCCTGGTCGGTAATGCGCACTAAGAGCGCCTGGGGTGAGGCCAAGACCTGGATGAACACCGGCAGCTCAGGCCGGTTTTTGTTGCCGTGCTCAATCGCATTCATCGTGGCTTCGGCCACGGCTGTTTTTAATCTTTCCAGGGTGGAACTGGCTAAAGATAACTCCTGCACGGCCTGGCTCACCCGGCGCATTGCTTCACGTTCATTGCCCACCGCGCTGGGCAGCGATAATTCGGCTAAGGTGCGCCAGGTCTGGTTGGTCCGGGCATTCACCTGGCGCTCCTGGGGCTGAATCTCGGTAATGTTAGGCGGCGGGACACGCTGCAAAATAACCATCGTCACATCATCTTCTTGTACCCAACCAGGACCGGTAAATTCAGCCAATTGGGTCATTAAGTAATCAATCAAGCCTACCCCACCCCCGTGCTCAGCCAGAAGCGCCCGCAGACGTGGAAAGCCAAACATTTCGCGGTGGGGGTTATGGGCTTCGATAATCCCGTCACTGTAAAGTAACACCGTTTCACCCGGAGCCAGAACAGTCTCTTTTTCCTCGTAACGCATGCCGGGCATCAAGCCCAGCGGCATTCCTGTAGCCCGCAGTTCTTCAACCCCGTTGGCCTGATGCCGGTAAGGTAAATCGTGGCCTGCGTTGGCATAGCGCAGCCGCCCGCTGACCGGGTCGAGGAGAGCGTACAGGCAGGTGACAAACATCTTGGGCGGAATGTCGGCGTGAAGCAGCTCGTTGGTTCGCGCCAGGACCTGGCCCGGATAGACCAGGCTCTCAGCCGCAGCACGCAGAATACTGCGAGTCGTGGCCATCACCAGGGCTGCCGGAACACCTTTATCGGTCACATCGCCAATGATAAGTCCAACCAATCCATTCGGAAAGGTCAGAAAGTCGTAAAAATCGCCGCCGACAGCTCGAGCCGGTTGGTAAAAGGCCGCTATCTGCCAGCCGGGCAGATGGGGCACTTCTTTGGGCAAAAGGGTTTGTTGGATGAGCCGGGCCACCCGCAACTCCTGCTCAAACCGCTCCCGGCTCTGCGCCTCACGCTGCTGTTGGCGGATCAGTTGGGCAACGCGAACGGCCGGGGCGGCCTGGGAGGCCAGATTCTCCAACAACTTGTGGTCGTAAATAGAGTAATCCTGCTCGCTCCGGCGTTTGCCGAGATTGAGCAGGCCAATCAGTTCGCCCTGGCCTACCAGGGGGGCCACCACCTGCACCCCCGCCGCGCGAAGCCCTCGCAACGCCGGGGAGTCAAGGTTAAGCTTGGCCAGTTCAACCGCCTCCGAATTGTGCTGAAAAAAATCAAGCAACGGGTCGTCTGGGGCAATTTCAAAGGAAGTTACTGCCGAGTGTAACACCGGCTGAACTGGCAACGAGGGTAGCCCTGGCTCTGTTTTTGGTTCTGGGCGTCCCCAGATGGCTTGCCAGATACGACTCAGCATAGCGATTTATTGTTATCCCGATTTTTTTTATTTTACCATCACAATGTTGCCAAGTCGTTACGGCAATCGTTACGAATATCAACGCAAAGACTCAAAGGCGGGAAGACGCAGGGTCTGATTAATAAGGTATACAGAATTCTTGATTTTATAACCCATTTACAACCCGGTGAATTCCACAACAATCACAAGTTTTTCCATCAGCATATCTAGCCGCAACGGCGCAATTAACTGGCGACCTTTGTATTTTACCGGGACTTCAAGTTGACGATCAACCCATAATCCGCGTTGTCCCAACTCCCACCCTAATGCTTCTTCGTAGACACTCTCTAACAGGCCCGGACCTCCGAAAGTACGATGTACTTCAATAGCACACTCGACAATATGTTTACTGATCTCATTCTCAGTCATGCCCATACTCAACCCCATCCTTGCTTGGCGTCTTTGGGACCTAATACACGGCGGCATAAATAACTCCAGAGTACGTAGTAACCCCTTCAGGGGTCTAGGCGGCTAAAGCCGTTACTACAAACCACCGACTTACTTTCGCCCAGATGTACTAGCGTCTTTGCGTTAACTTAGTTGGGGTTCTTACTCATACCTTCGCTTCAAAAACTGCCCTCGCCCGCGCGTCCCGATGAATTGGCCGTCCTCCACAATAACCTCACCCCGGCTAATCGTCGTGACCGGCGCCCCTTTGACGGTTATCCCGGCATAGGGCGTATAACTGATATTGGAGTGGAGCGTCTCGGCGCTGTAGGTAATTTCTTTACGCGGGTCAAAGAGAACAATATCGGCATCATAACCGGGAATAAGATGGCCTTTGCGGGTCATGCCGTGCAAATCGGCGGGCAAAGTGCAGCAGGCCTCAACCCAACGATTTAAGGTGAGATAGCCGGCCAGCACCCCAAAGTTATGCACTAAGGCCAGGCGCGTTTCGATACCAGAGACACCGCCAGGGGTCAAGGTAAAATTCTGCTCGCCGTACTTTTTCACTTCAGCCGAGAAGGGGCAATGGTCCGTAGAGATAATGTCAATACTGCCGGTGGCCAGCGACTGCCACAGTGCGGCAGCCTGGGCACTGCCGCGAATGGGCGGCTGGCAAATAAACCAGGTTCCCGGCATATCTTCCCGTTCGTAAATGTCGTCGGGCAGGGTCAGGTATTGCGGACAAGTTTCGCCAAAGGCAGCCCAGCCCCGCTCTTTAGCATAAGCAACTTCGCGGGCAGCCTCACCACAGGAAAGGTGAAAGATGAGCGTGGGCGCTCCGACAAGGTGGGCAATGGAGAGGACTCGGTTGACCGCCTCGGCCTCGGTCACAGCCGGCCGGCTGTGGGGATGCCACTTGGTTTCAACTTTACCTTCGGCCAACAGGCGTTTCCAAACTTCGGTAATTACCGGGTAATTTTCGGCATGGACGACCGCCAGGCCCCCCGCTTCAGCCACCGCGCGCAGCGCCCGGTAGAGTTCGTCGTCGGCCAGGTAAAAATGAGGATAAGCGGTGTAAAGTTTAAACGTAGCGCAGCCGTGATCGTAAGCCTCGGACACCTGGGCCAGAATCAACGGGTCGGGGTCGAGCAAGGTCATGTGCAGCCCGTAATCAATGACCACCTGCCCCTCGGCTTCGGCCCGCCGCCACTCCAGGGCCTCCACCAAATCCTGTCCTTTGCCCGGTTCAACAAAATCAATAATGCTGGTGACCCCGCCACAAGCAGCGGCAATCGTGCCCTGCTCAAAGCTATCCGCGGTGATAATATCGGTAATCGGCATCTGCAAATGGACATGCCCATCCACCGCACCAGGGATGACATACAAACCGCTGGCGTCAATTTCCCCGCTGCCGCTGAGATGTTGGCCGAGGGCGGCAATACTTTCCCCGGCAATGGCGACATCACCCACAAAATCCTCGCCCGCCGTGATAATTCTTCCATTTTTAATAACCAAATCGTAGCTCATGGCTCTATCACCTTTCCCGAATTCAATGAGTCAGCGAAATGAGGCTCACCGATTCGCTTCTTTGCTGAATATATCACTAAATGAATAAAAACTAAAAATTGACCCGATTGATTCATATTCAGGGGGAACAAAGGCTTATTGCGTTGGAACATGACTTTTGTTACAATTTATAAGGATGGAGATTAATGGATGGATTTGCAAGAGGTCCTAAGTCAGGTTATTACGCGCACCAACGAAATATTTGAAGCAGAGGCAGGCTCGGTCGCTTTGCTTGAACCTTCGGGCCAGGAAATTGTGATTCGGGCGGCGGTAGGGGCCGGGGCTGATGCGGTTCGCGGCTTGAGTTTGCCGGCCGGCAAGGGGGTGATCGGTTGGGTGATGGCCAATGAAAAACCGGCGCTCATCCCTGATGTCAACCATGATGTCCGTTTTTACAAAAACTTTGACGAGCGCAGCGGCTTTCAGACTCACTCGATTATGTGCGTTCCACTGCGAGCCAACGGTCACACCATCGGGGTGATCGAGCTGATGAATATGAACCCGGATTATCTGAGTGGTAACGGGTTAAAGCTGCTCAGCGTTATCGCCGACCACGCGGCCCTGGCGATTGAAAATGCCCGGCTGCTGGCCGAAACTCGCCAGCGATCCGAAGAACAAGCTCTGTTATTTGAGTCCATGGCCATCATCACCTCGGACTTGGCCCTGGAAACTGTATTAGATGCGGTCAGCCGGCAAATGGTGGAGGCGTTTAAGGCCGATCTGTGCCTGATCTCCTACTGGGAAAAAGAAGAAAACCAACTCCGTACCATCCAGAGTTATGTCAGGTCAGGGGGGAAACGCCTGGAACAACTGGTGCGTCCCCTGACCAGAAGTTCGTTTCCCTATTCCGCTTTGGCGGCGCAAGCGCCCGGCATTCTCGAAACCAGTGCCGCCCAGGGAGAAGAACTGGCCTGGTTGGAAAACCTTCAAGTCCAGGCGCTTTTTCTCATCCCTTTGATTTATCGTCGCCAGACAATTGGCCTGGTAGAAGTAGGCCGGGCGCACAGTACCGAGAAGCTCACGGTGACAGCCCTACGCCTGTTGGAGACAATGGCCGCCCAGGCAGCCGTAGCCATCGAGCATGCCCGCCTGTATCACGAGGCGACCCGCCGCCTGGCTGAAGCTAAAGTTCTGCAAGAAGTGATGGTGGCCGCAGCTTCCAGCCTGGATTTTGACCGGGTCATCAGCGGCACCATTGGCGCGTTGCACCGAACCCTGGGTATCGAGCGGCTGGGCTTTTTTCTCCCGGCAGCCGAAGGGGACAGGGTCGTGGCCCATCCGGCAACCATTGGTTTTAACTTTGATCACGGCGATCCGGTCATTCCCATGCACGGCAGCGCTGCCGGGTGGGTGCTGCGTCATGGCAAATCCTTATTGCTGCCCAATGTGCGCGAAGCCAGGCACTATTACGAATTAATGCCCGATACTCAGGCGGAGATTTGTGTGCCGGTGTTATCCAATAACCGGGTTGTGGCGGTCCTTAACGCCGAAAGTCCGCGGGTTAATGCCTTTGACCATGAAGATTTGCGTCTCTTTAACGCGATTGCCGCCGAACTGGCTGTCGCTCTCGAAAATGCGCGCCTGTTTACCGAAATCCGCACGGCCGAGGCCAACTATCGTGACCTTTTTGACAATGCCAATGATTTTATCTTTACTCTGGACGGTAATTTCAGGATTAGCAGCGCCAACAAAGTTGTCTTAAAAACAAGCGGTTATCAGCTTGAGGAAGTTATTGGCGCGCCGATTACCCAATTTATCTCAGCGCAGCAGATTCCCACACTTTATAAATTGCTCAAAGCCCATCTGGCTTCGACTGAATCTCTGGCTCCATTTGAACTCTCAATTGTGGGAAAAGACAAACGTGAAATCCTGTTAGAAGTGACTCTTCGGGTCCGGCGGGAGGGCCGCCGGCCGGTCAGTATTCACGGTATTGCCCGCGATATTACCCATCGCCGCGAGCTGGAGCAGCAGCTTCAGCAAACCGAGAAACTATCCGCGATTGGCAAACTGGTGGCCGGGGTAGCCCATGAACTGAACAATCCGCTGACGAGCATTATTGGCTATTCCAGCCTCTTGCAGCAGAGCGATTTGCCGGTCGAAACACAGACCGACCTGAATGTTATTTTCCGCCAAGCCCAGCGCGCCCGCTTGATTGTCCGTGATTTGCTGACCTTTGCTCGCCGCTTTGAGTTGGAGACGCAAGAAGTTGACCTCAACGAGATTATCACCGGCAGTACAACCCTGGTAGCATCACAGCTCCAGGCGAATGCCGTCCAGGTTAAAACCGTGCTGGAGTCTGAACTGCCCCCCACTATGGCCGACCCGCACCAACTGGAACAGGTTTTTGTCAACTTAATCACTAACGCCATTCATGCCCTGGCCACTATCCCATCCCCCCGCCTGTTAACCATCGAGTCCTGGCGCGAAGAAAACCATATCCTGGTAAGTTTTACCGATAACGGGCCGGGAATCCCTCCCAATCATATCAGCCGCATCTTTGACCCATTTTTTAGCACCAAACAGGTCGGCGAAGGCACGGGCCTGGGTCTATCCATCTGCTTTGGCATTATTAGCGAGCATAAAGGGCGCATCTGGGCTGAAAATGTAGCCACCGGCGGGGCTGCCTTTTATGTGGAACTACCCATCCAAACTCCACCCGTGGCAACTGCTCCCAGCCCGGAAGTGGCTGCACCGGTAGCGCCGGCATTTTCCAGTTCGCTAAAAATCTTAGCTATAGACGATGAGCCAGCCCTCTTGAACTTACTCCGGCTCATTTTTACTCATCGAGGCCATACGATTGAGACCGCGCCAGACGGCCAAACTGCCCTGCAAAAACTGGAGAGGCACAGCTACGATCTGATTGTGTGTGATGTCCTCATGCCTGACATCCTTGGCCCGCACCTTTACCAAAGAGCCATCGAGAAATTCCCCTTCCTGGCGAATCGCTTTATCTTTATCACCGGCAATACCGTTGACATGGACACCCGCATCTTCCTAGAAAAATCCGGCCTGGCCTGGCTCTCCAAACCCTTCCTGCCGACAGACATCGAACAACTGGTTGAGCAAACGGCGGCTAAAATTAGCAATCTTGATCCGGTTGCAGATTGACAAAGCCCCTCCGCTGTGTTACACTTTGCTAACAATAAAAAATCTGCTGATTGACGTGCTGCGGGAGAGAACCTGACGATTTACGATTTTGCCTGCCCTGGCGGGTAGGTTAGGGGATTTACGATTTTAGATTTGATATAATCGCAAATCGTAAATCTAAAATCCAAAATTGATTCGGGTCGCCGAAGGGGCAAGGTTGGGGAGCAAGCCAAGTTCCATCCGAAACTCTCAGGCAAAGGGATCGTGGCACAGACAGCATCTCTGGAGAGACGGCGCAGGCCGCACCGAAGGGGGTAATCTCTCAGGTACAGGACAGAGCAAACGGGCACACATTTAGAGTGCCCGTTTTTATTTCAAAACAGTCCCTAAAGAAGGAAAACAGTCCAATGAACGAAAATCTAGGTCGCACGAACCTTTACCAATGGCACGTTGACCACGGCGGGCGGATGGTCCCGTTTGCCGGGTGGGAAATGCCGGTCCAGTATCCCACCGGCCCCATCGAGGAGCATCACCTCACCCGGCGTTCAGCCGGGCTGTTTGACATTGATCACATGGGCCAGATCACCGTGACCGGCCCCGACGCCGAAACTTTTCTTAATCACCTCGTTACCTGGGATGTCCGGCTGATGGCGGCTAATGAGGCCCACTATGCCTTGATGTGTTACGAGTACGGCGGCATCGTGGACGACACTTTTATTTACAAACTGGCCGGGCGCTGGTTTGTGGTGGTCAATGCCTCAAATCTGGACAAGGATTTCCAGTGGCTGCAAGAGCACGCTCAGGGGTACAACGTCACCGTCACCAACGTATCGGCTGAGACCTATATGTTGGCCTTACAAGGCCCCCGCGCTATTGAGCTGTTACAAAAATTAATCACAGCCGATATGTCCACGGTAGCCCGCTTTAACGCCGTTGAAACTGACCTGGCCGGAGTTTCAGCCCTCATCGGGCGCACCGGCTACACCGGCGAGGATGGCGTCGAACTGTTTTTCCCGGCTGAAGCTGCTGTGCAGGTGTGGGAGGCGATTTTGAATACGGGCGCGGCCGAGGATATCGAGGTCAAACCCGTTGGTCTAGCCGCCCGCGACAGCCTCCGCTTTGAGGCCGGTTTTCCCCTCTACGGCCACGAAATCAGCGCCGACATCAGCCCCATCGAGGCCAACCTGGGCTGGGTTTGCAAATTCGACAAAGATTTTATCGGCAAAGCGGCCTTGCTGGCCCAAAAAGAAAAGGGCGTGGCCAAAAAGTTGATCGGCTTTGAGCTGGTCGAAAAAGGCGTCCCCCGCCAGGATTACTCGGTCACAACGGCCAGCGGCCAACCTACCGGCACGGTAGTCAGCGGGCTGTACGCCCCCACCGTGGACAAGTATTGTGGCCACGCCTTTGTTGCCCCCGAACACGCCGCAGCGGGCACGCCCCTCCAAATCATCATTCGCGACAAACCTAAAGCCGCCGTAGTGGTCAAACGGCCTTTTTATACGCCAACCTACCGAAGATGAAGCGAAGAAACGAAGAGGCAGTGAGGCAAAAAATTCTTCACATCGTCGTCCCTTCGCCTCTTCGCCTCATAAATTTTTAGCCAACAACACTGAAAGGAGAATTTTTCAATGAAACTTGATCCAAACGCCAAATACCAGGAGAGCCATGAGTGGGCGCGTCCCGAAGGTGACTTGTATGTCTGCGGCATCACCGACCACGCCCAGGACAGCTTAAGCGATGTTGTTTACGTCGAACTGCCCGAGGTCGGCAGCACGTTCAAGCGGGGCGAAATCTTTGGGGTGGTCGAGTCGGTTAAAGCCGCCAGTGATCTGTACATCCCCTTGAGCGGTGAGATTGTCGAAATCAATACCGCCCTGGTGGATGCGCCGGAAGTCATCAACACCGATCCGTATGGAGCCGGCTGGATGATCAAAATCAGGCCCTCAAATCCTGACGAATGGGCTGGTTTGCTCAGCGGCGATGATTACGCCAAAGTTGCTGAAAGCGAGTGAACGAATGAACCATTTAGAGTTACTCAGACCCACCGACACTTTTGCCCGGCGTCACCTTGGCCCCCAGGGAGAAAAAGTGACCCGGATGCTCGAAGTTTTGGAGGTCACTTCCCTGGATGAATTGATTGACCAGACCGTGCCGGCTGACATCCGCCTGAATCGCCCTCTCTGCCTGCCCGATCCCCTGAGTGAATTGGAGGCACGGACCGACTGGCGTAACCTGGCGGCCAAAAACAAAGTCTACCGTTCTTTCATTGGCATGGGCTACTACAGTTGTCTCACCCCGCCGGTCATTCAGCGAAATATCCTGGAGAATCCCGGCTGGTATACCCAGTACACTCCCTATCAAGCCGAAATTGCCCAGGGACGGCTGGAAGCCCTGCTCAACTTTCAAACGATGGTCTGCGACCTGACCGAGATGGAGATTGCCAACGCCTCGCTGCTGGACGAAGCGACCGCCGCTGCCGAAGCGATGACCCTCTGCCGCCGCGCTCAAGACCGCAAGTCTACGGCCAACGTTTTCTTTGTGTCAGAGCGCTGCCACCCCCAAACTATTGAAGTCGTGCAGACCCGCGCTGAGCCGTTAGGGTTTAAGGTGATTGTCGGCGACCATGAGCGGTACGACTTTGCCGAACCGACCTTCGGGGTGCTGGTCCAATATCCCGCCACCGATGGAGCTGTTTTGGATTACGAATCTTTTTGCCAAAAGGCTCACGCTGCCGGGGCGATGGTGGTCGTGGCCAGTGACCTGTTGGCCCTGACCTTGCTGCGCCCTCCCGGAGAGTTTGGGGCCGATGTGGTCATCGGTAACAGCCAGCGTTTTGGCGTGCCCATGGGCTACGGCGGTCCGCACGCGGCCTTTATGGCTACCCGAGACGCCTACAAACGGCAAATGCCGGGACGGCTGGCGGGGGTCTCCAAAGACGCGACCGGCCAACCGGCCTACCGGCTGACCTTACAGACGCGAGAGCAGCACATTCGCCGGGAGCATGCCACCAGCAACATCTGCACCGCCCAGGTGCTATTGGCCGTAATGGCCTCGATGTATGCCGTGTACCATGGCCCCGCCGGCTTAACCCGCATTGCCCAGCGGGTGCGGCTGCTGACTGAAACCCTGGCGGCCGGGCTGCGGCAGTTGGGCTACACCGTAGCCCATGGCCTGGTATTTGATACGCTCAAAATTAGCGACGGTCCGCATACACCCAAACAATTAATTCATGAGGCTCTGGCCCGCCAGGTCAATCTGCGCCTTTACGATGACGAAGCGACCGGCATCTCCCTGGACGAATTTACCCTGGCCCATGATTTGGAGCTGTTGTTTGAAATCTACGGCGCTAAGCCCGGCCAGCTTGACCTGGAAGAACTGGCGGCCACTGTAGACCTGGCTTACCCTGATCCCCACCAGCGGCAAAGCGCCTTTTTAACCCATGCCGTTTTCAACAGCTACCACTCCGAAACGGAGATGCTGCGCTACATTCACCGGCTGCAAGCACGCGATCTGTCGCTGACCCACTCGATGATTCCGCTGGGGTCTTGCACCATGAAATTGAATGCCACCGCCGAGATGCTGCCGATTACCTGGCCGCAGTTTGCCCATTTGCATCCTTTTGCTCCCCTCGACCAGGCCGAGGGCTATCAAATTATGTTTGAGCGGCTGGAGGGCTGGCTGGCCGAAATTACCGGCTTTGCCGCGACCTCGCTGCAACCTAACGCCGGTTCGCAGGGCGAGTATACCGGGCTGCTGACGATTCGCGCCTACCATCACGACCGTGGTCAGGATCAGCGCAATATCTGCCTGATTCCCAGTTCGGCGCATGGGACTAACCCGGCCAGCGCCGCTATGGCCGGGATGCAGGTAGTGGTGGTCGCCTGTGACCATAACGGCAATATTGACCTGGCCGACCTGCGCCGCAAAGCCGAAGAGCATGGCGACCACCTGGCCGCCCTGATGGTCACTTACCCCTCCACCCACGGCGTCTTTGAGGCCGAAATCAAGGAAATCTGCCAGATTGTCCATGAGCACGGCGGGCAGGTCTACATGGACGGGGCCAATATGAACGCCCAGGTGGGTCTGTGCCGCCCCGGCGATATCGGCGCAGATGTGTGCCACCTGAACCTGCACAAAACCTTCTGCATTCCGCACGGCGGCGGCGGGCCGGGCGTGGGTCCGATTTGTGTGGCGGCACACCTAGCTCCGTTTTTGCCGCATCACGTTGTGGTGCATGGGGTAGGCGGCAAAAAAGGAGTAGGCGCTGTCTCGGCGGCGCCCTGGGGCAGCGCCAGCATTTTGCCCATCTCCTATACCTACATTGCCATGATGGGTGCGGCAGGTTTAACGGAGGCGACCAAAATCGCCATCCTCAATGCCAACTACGTCGCCGCCCGGCTCGACCCGTACTATCCCGTGCTCTATAAAGGCACGAATGGCCGCGTGGCTCACGAATGCATCATTGACCTACGCCCGCTCAAAGAGGCCAGCGGCGTCGAGGCCGAGGATGTGGCTAAACGCCTCATGGATTACGGTTTCCACGCGCCGACAATGTCCTTCCCCGTACCGGGGACACTGATGATCGAACCGACGGAAAGCGAGTCGCTGGAAGAGTTAGATCGTTTCTGCGAGGCCCTCATCAGCATTCGGGAAGAGATTCGGGCCATTGAGGAGGGGCGGGTAGACCCTGAAAATAACCCGCTCAAACACGCGCCTCACACCGCCGCAGTCGTGACCTCGGACCGCTGGGACCGGCCCTACTCGCGGGAGCAGGCGGCATTCCCAGCGCCCTGGGTCAAGGCATCGAAATTCTGGCCCTCCGTCTCGCGCATTGACAATGTTTACGGCGACCGCAACCTGTTCTGTATCTGCCTGCCGGTAGAGGCTTACGAGGCCGCCTGAGCTTCAGCCAAGCGCAGAATTTTGGGGCATTGGATTTGAGAGATTAAAAGTAGGAGTCCAAAATATACTTTGGACTCCTACACATTTACCCGAGACGATCATTTCAGTTAGGAATAAAGGGGGGCTAGATTTTACCCGGAAAAGGGTTATAATAATAAAGCTACGTCAGCAGGTGATTTTCTCAAGGCCAGCTTTAGGGGGAGCCTGGCTTTGAGATGACCCCTATTCACCAGCAAAATGACATAAGCCGGCCAAGAACTTTGCGCCATCTAGGTGACGGTGCTTCGGGCCGCTATCTTAACAACCGAACATGCCTCTCCCTTGTAAGGGCTAACACGATGAAGGATAAACGGAAGACTAAAGCCCAGCTAATCCAGGAATTGACTGACCTGCGCCAGCAAATGGCCCAATTAGAAACTGCTTACCAGCGGCTAGATGCCGCCTGGCATGAAAGTGATGAGCGATTTCGCCACTGGTCCGAAGCCACTTTTGAAGGGGTGGCGGTTCACGAGCTGGGCCAGATTTTGGAAGCCAACTCCAAGTTGGTCGAGATATTTGGCTACGAACTCCCGGAATTTATTGGCAAGCAGGTTACGGAACTGATCGCTCCGGAGTCGCGAGACCAGGTTTTAACGAAGACGCTGTCAGGAACTCAGGAAGCTTACGAGGCTGTCGGCTTAAGAAAAGACGGCGTAGTTTTTCCCGTCGAAATTAGCGAAAAACCGATCCCCTATCAGGCCCGCCCGGCCAAGATCCTGGTCATCCGCGACATCACCGAACAAAAGCGGGCCAAAGCCGCCTACAAACAGGCAGTTATCTATGCCCACGAACTGCGGGCAGAGATCAACGAGCGCAAGCGGGCGGAGGCGCTCCGGAACGAATTGGAGCAGCAATTCCGTCAGGCTCAAAAAATGGAAGCGATTGGCCGCCTGGCCGGAGGAGTCGCCCATGATTTTAACAATTTACTGACGGCCATTATGGGCTATACGGCTATGGCTGCGGACACCCTGCCCCCCGACCATGCCGCCCATCCTGATTTGGAGGGTATTCAAAAAACGGCCCAACGCGCCGCCAACCTCACCCGCCAACTGCTGGCTTTCGCTCGCCGGCAGATCATTGAACCCAGAGTACTCAATTTGAACGATTTGATCCTTAACGTCGAAAAGATGCTGCGCCGTCTCATCAGCGAAGACATCAAATTGACCACCCTCCTGGCTCCAGACCTGGCCCCCCTCAAGGCCGATCCGGGTCAATTAGAGCAGGTTTTGCTCAACCTGGTGGTTAATGCCCGCGACGCTATGCCTAACGGGGGTGAACTCATCATCGAAACAGCCAATGTCAATCTCGATCACGATTATGCGCGCCGGCACGCCGAGGTAACACCCGGCGAGTATGTGCTTCTGGCAGTCAGCGATACCGGCGTGGGGATGACCGAGGAAGTCAAGGCCCGCCTGTTTGAACCGTTTTTTACCACAAAAGAGGTCGGTAAAGGTTCCGGGCTGGGCCTGGCAACTTGCTTTGGTATTGTCAAACAAAATGAGGGCCATATCCGCGCCTACAGCGAATTGGGCGTAGGCACAACGTTCAAGATTTATCTACCGCAGGTTGAGGGTGTCGCCACGCCGCTCGTTAGGCCCGAACCTATTGACATCCTGGCTCAAGGCACAGAAACCATCCTGCTGGCCGAAGATGAAATCACCGTGCGCGACCTGGCGGCGCAGTCGTTACGCCAGCAGGGCTATACCGTGTTGGAAGCCGCCGACGGCCTTGAAGCGCTCGAGCTGGCGCAGAGCCAGCCCCAAAACGAAATTCATTTGCTGTTGACCGATATGATCATGCCTCGATTGGGCGGTGCGAATCTGGCCGAACAACTCAGAGCCGCCCGTCCCCAGCTTAAGGTGTTGTTTATGTCGGGCTATACGGACAGCACCATCATTCGTTATGGCCTGCCCCAAACAGGGAGCGCCTTTCTGCAGAAGCCTTTTTCGCCAAGGCGACTGGTCCAGAAGGTGCGCGAAGTGTTAGACATCGAAGAGAAGGCCCTGGAACAAACTTAGGACCGTAGTTAACTCCCCAATTCGGTTCCCAAACTGAGTTTGGAAACCGGAAGACTGAAAGCCTCTAACCAAATCCCTATTTTCTTTTTATCCCCTTCTTACTTTTTCCCAACCGGATTCAAACCTGACTGGTGTATCATAAGGGTAAGGTACGTTTGTACCCGAAGCACTTCTTGAGCACCTTAAAACGCTATGTCCAGACTTCATAACCCGTTACCAGAACCAATCAGGCATCAATTGGCGCTAACCCTCGGCATTATCGAATTGTCCCTCATCCAGGAGGAAAGATTGTATCGCGAGGACCTGCTGCACCTTCGTACAGAAATCCTAAAGCTGTACGACCTGCTGAAGCGATCACCTGAAATCCAGGATGAAGGGACAGAAGAAAATCCTGCCATTGTAACTCAGGATTGAGCAAGTTAGCCGGCTGGATTATTTTAACCATTCCCCAGGGAAGATAATATCTGGGGGGGTGAAACCCAGTTGGGCCAGCGTCGGCTGCAGCCAATCGAGCCGGGCAATGACAAACAAGTGATGGGCATCGGAGCCAAAATAAAATTTAGCTCCGGCTGCCCTAGCCGCCTGCAAGCCTCTGGCATATTTTTGCCAAAATACCTCGCCCTGATGTTCAGCCATCAGGTGTATCCCCATCCCAATCTCAATGGCCGTGCCATGATCTTTGGCCACTTGGCCCAGTTCAGCAAAGTGATCTTCGCTCCAGGCACTCAAGAACTCGGCGGGCGTGAAACCCCAGCGCGATGAGGCGTTTTGGATGCTAATGACCCAGGGGTGAGCCAGGCCGTGCACCAGCGGATTTTTGGCTGCGTTAAGCAGTATCTGGTGTTGGTGGGCCACAAAAGCGGGGGCACTGGCCAGCGGGGGTCGCTCCACCCAGCGCTGTTTGAAGTGATGGGGGCCGGCCAAAACAAAATCGAGCTGCGTCGCTTCCGCCGGGGTAAGCTTGATCGTTCCGGCGGTGTCCAGCACACACAACTCGGCCCCGATCAGAACGGTCATGCCCGGCGGCGTTTTTTTGACAACTTCCCCACGCAAATTCTGAAAGACCTTGAAATTTGTATCCAGAAAGTAGTGATTGGCCAGTCCTACTGTCCAGACCCCGTTTTTTGCCGCCGTTTTAAGCATCGCCGGCAGCGTGGCCCGCCAGTGAGCGTCGGGTGAATGGGGCCAGGTATGGACATGGAGATCGTGAAAATGAAAGTCCATTGATCTTACTTCAGAAGTTCTTCGGATTTTGCTCGTACCCAGCCTTTAGCCACACTTTGGCCCAGCAGCCACCACATCAGAAGAGGTGTCGCCTGCAAGATGAGCCGTTCGGCGGAGTTGTTGAGGTGGTCCAGAAATGGGTCGAACCGGCTAAACACAAAAGAAACGCTGATAAACCCTAAATAACCCAACACCGGCAAAATCAGCCAACCCAGGGGGGCCGACAAAATTGGTTGCCTCCTGCTCAAAAGAATTAAACCGGCAAACAACCAGACAAAGTTCCAGTAAGGATTCAACAGGTGGGTGAGCATGTGCCAGCCAATCTGCGGCAGCCGGGGTAGATTAGTCCAAAAAGTGGCGAGAGTCAAGGGTAAAAAGGTAAAACGGTAGGTTCCAAACAAGATCAAAAAAAGCTGCCACAGCAGGGGTACTGCCAGAGCAGGGGTGATATAAAGCAGAAAATAACCAACGGCTTCATCTCGTGAGAGCTGTTTTCGCTTGAGTTGCAGCGCCAATGCCACCCCCAGCGATAGGCTGACCCCAACCCACCACAACCAGCCTTCGTTTTTAAGCCAGGGGAGGAAGGCGGTGGAGAGGGACAGGAGGAGGATGGAAGGTTGGAGGGTTGGAGGGTTGGAGGGTTGGAGGGTTGGCCTGAGATTTTGACGAACGAGGTAGCACTGCCACTCCGCAAAGAACAGAAAAGACAAAAGCACGAGTCCTGCCAAAGGTATATCGGCCAAGCCGCTGGAGGCGGGACGTTCCAGGCGGGGAAGAGTTGCCAGGAGCGCAGTAAAACCGGCAGCGGCAACGGGTGAGGCGAGCAAACGAGCGGCATGGTAGAAGAGCAGCAGTAAAGCAGCATAAAACAAGAGTGAAATCAAATTAATCGCCGGTTCGTAGATTTGCCCCAACCAGGTGTAAAACCAGGCTTCGACCAGAGGCAGCATTAAAGGATAATCCTGGTTGGTCGGCAGGCGGGCCGGATTGTGATAGAGAGCAGGGGCGAGGGTTTGATCAATAAATATGGGCCTGGCCTTGCCGGCCCAGTTAACCCAGGCGTCCCAATCGGCGAGAGGGCTGGCCCAGGCGGCGAAGGCAACGAGGCCCACTTGGAGCAAGATGAGGATAAAGAAGAGGGAAGAGAGAGAGGCGGAGAAGCGGGGAAAGGAGAGCAGGGGAGCAGAGAGCTGCCAGTGCGGAGCGCCAGGCGGGTGGGGCAGGGGAAGAGAGTGAAAGGTTTTCCGGTGGATATAGAGCCAGAGGAGACAGCCTGGCAAACTCAGGCTGCTGACGGTGACTGTCAGCGATAGGCCGGCCCACAGCAAAACGAACACAGCCAGCGAAGTCAGCCCGCACCCCAGCAGCCAGCCCGCGGCCAGACGTCGAGGCCAGGAAGAAGCGCCTCTGTTGTGGTTTGCCCCGGACAAAGTGTCACCCCACAGCCAGATAGAGAAAACCGCCCCCAGAGTCCGCAGTAACAGGCCGAACGGAGTTAAAGGCGGAGCAAAGTTAGAGGGCTGAAAACTACTCGTCTTTTTTTCACCGTTTTCGACAAAGATAAGTTGGGTGTCACCGTCAAAAGCTAGAGCCTGACCGGATACAGGCGGGTAGGGAAAGCCATCGGCTAAAACGGCGGAGGCATGGTATCTTTGGGCCAGGGTCAGAATATGGGTTTCGGTCAAGTCGGTGAAGGTCCACCAGGCCGGGTAGCGGGTCGGGGGAACCGGGGCCGCCCACCAGACGGTGCGCGGGTACAAATGATAGAGCGCGCGATGGTAGAGGACATAAGCCGGAGCGCCGTAAGTCTGGGGGCTGGCGGTAAGTAGCAGCAGGGTCGTGTTAGGGGTCGTATTTTGCTCAACCCAGGCCAGCAAATCATAACTGGCTGCTCCGTAGGCCAGGCGATTAGCATCCTGCCTGTCTGCCTGAGCCAAAACCCCAAGCTGGCGCAAAAAGTCGAGCCGGGCCGGCAGGTAGTTGAACTGCCCGGCAATGATCAGCAGCAGGCCCAACCAGGGGAACCAAGGGTGGATTTTCGATTTTCGACAGTGTGCCCAATGGGTATTTTCGATTTTCGATTTTAAGTTCAAAAGTAGGCTCCGGCGGTCAGCGGCCCCAAGGGGAGGCTTTGCACTCAGGGGTCGGCGGTCACTTCGTAAATTTCCATCCGCCCATAGGTGGCATCATCCACCCGGCCAATCAACCTGACTTGACGCTCCGCCAAATAGGCCCAAATATCCAAACCGAGTTGATGCAAGGGGTGATCGGGGGCGGTCGTTTCGGTTAAAAAGTCGAGCATGATTTGATCCAATAAGATAACTTGGGGCGGGTCGGCTTGCAAGGCCTGGGCAAACGAAAGCGGCTGCGGCACGTAGTGGGGATTGGTCCAAAAAACAGGAACTAAAATGCTTTGATAAGTGCGGCTGTGTTGGGCCAGGCCCAGCCAGTAATGCTGCAAGCCCAGTACTCGACTGTGCGGCGGCAGTTTAGCCGCTACGGCCTGGCTAAAAACCTGATACGGCGTCGTCTGCTGAGCCAGAAGCTGGAGCCGGGCGTTGGTAAAAATGCCTTCAGCCAGGGCTAAAAGAAATAACAGGCTGAGGACTGGCCGCCACCAGCGCCGGGGAGCCGGCGCTTGCCAGGCATGAATAAAGCCAGCAGCGATAGTCAGAGCAAACAACGGCCAGAGGGTAGCCAGATAGCTGAAGGTTTTGAAGGAGAGCAGCAGAGCAAACAGACCACCCAGGATGGCTAAAACGGCCACCAAAATTCGGGCTGAAATGGCGGGGAACGAAAGAGCGGAGGCCAGGGGTCGGGAGTCGGGGGTCGGCAAGCGTTGGCTGTTAACGACTAGCCAGGCTAAGCTCAGACTGCAAGCAACCAGCCAGGCCCATGCCCCAAAGGATTGTTTGGTCCCATTCAAAATCGGATCGTAACGTTCGACTTCATTGAGCAGGTTGACGAGGTAAAAACGGCCATCCAGCAGGCCGAAGCGGCCGGCATAGTTGCGATTTTGCCCCAGAAAGTCGCTCCAATTGGAAGCAACAAAAATAATCCAGGGGGTCAAAGCCAGGCCAAAACCAAAGACAGCGACAAGCGCCGGCTTGACCATCCGCCAGCCCAAAACCCAAAACGCCGCCAGGAGCAGCGCTGGCAGCCAAAAAATTCCGTAAACGTGGCTAAGGGTGGCGAGGCCGGTGAGGAAACCGATGAAGAAAAAATGACGAATAGTGAATAGTGAATTGAGAATTGTGAATTTTATACGTTGCCAGTCTCCAGCGGACGGTTTGAGGTCCGGGGTCAGGATATGAACGAGAATAAGCAGTGCTCCCAGGCCAAAGACTGGCACGGCGCTGTCATAGCGGACAATGCGGGCCACATCGGCCAGGGGAATGCCGCTGACCAGGTAAGGAAAGGGGCCGGCGATACGCCAGGTTACTAAAATGGCGACGGCGAGCGTGCCATGCCAGGGTGAAAACAGTTTGGTGCCGAGACGATGGGTCAGGGCCAAGGTGAGGGTCATAAGCACCAGGGGGACGAGCCGGGCCTGAAAAAGCCCCAGCCCGAACAGGTGCAGCGCGCCGCCGGCCAGGATCGGAAAGAGAGGCATGAAGCCGTAGTAGTGCCGCTCCATGCCGTAAAATCCGGCAAAGAGGTCCGTGCCAAAGCGGCCTTCGGCCCAAAAGGTGTAACCCGGCGCTGCCTGCCAGGACTCGTCCTCGTGGATTTTGGGAAAGCGGTCGAGGTAAGTCAAGCCGGTGGCCCAGAAGTAGAGGAGAAGGATGAGGGAGAAGAGATGAGGCGTGAAGAGTAAGGCGTAGTAGAGATAATCGCTCCTTTTGGGATAACATGCCCTCATAAGTTATGAAAGCGCCTGGGCCGGCTTGAGCCACTCGACCAGCTTCCGCTCAAGGGGCAGGCCATAAGCTCGCCGCTCGACCCGCCAGCGGGAAAGTTTTTGCAGCGGCCAGCGCAGGGGGCTACGGTTGCCGCTGTAGGCAAAGCGCTGGTAAAATTTGAAGTGTTCGATTTCGCGCTGTTGAGCCTCGCTGAGCCAGTCGTTGCCGCTGCCAATATAGTCAAACTCGGCCCATTCTTCCAAAGAGACCGGGAAGCGATAATTCTGTGCCCTGAGCCGCTCGGCGATGGGGTTGCCGGGGTAAGGTTTGAAGTAGAAGACGGCCAGCTCAAAACTGCTGCTCATCGCTCGCAGCTCGCGGGCGACCCGCAGCGACTCGGCCACGCTCTCCGGCGGCTCATCGGGAAAACCGACGATGACATTGATAATCGCGCCAATGTTTTGGCGAAGGAGTTTTTCCGCCGTAATCCACATATCTTCGACTTTGATGTCTTTCTGAATCCGGTCAATGGTTTCTTGAGAGCCGGCCTCCATCCCGATCATAACCCGGCGTAAACCGGAGCGTTTGCACAAAGCGAAAGTGGTATCGTCAAGGCGGCGGCCCTGGTCGGCCCGGAGCGTGCCGGTCCAGGTAAATTGCAGCCCTTCCCGCAAAAAGCCTTCGGCTACCGCAGCCACCCGTTTCTGCTGGGTAAAATAAGTTTCATCTTGCAGGTTCAAATCGGTGAAGTGATAGCGCTGCCACAGGCCGGCAATTTCGCCGACCATGCGTTCCGGGGTGTAGCCGTACCAGCCTCGATTGTAGACCGCCGGGTCGGCGCAGAAGTTGCAGCGAAAGCGGCAGCCCTGGGAAGAGATGTAATCAAGCTGGCGCTGGCCTTTGAGTTTGAAATAATCCTCGACCGGAACGAAGCTGTAGTCGTGCTGGGGAAAGGTGTTGATGTCGCGCATGGGGCGGGGAAGCGTGATGCGTGATGCGTGATGCGTGGCGGGATTGAGGGCGCAGCCGAGGGTGCCTTCAAGAGATTCTTTGGCAGCCAGGCGATCCACAATTTCGGCAAAGGTTTCCTCCCCCTGGCCGATCACGGCGGCAGTCACGGCCGGCTCAGCGGCGCACATTTCGGGGAAAAGAGAGGGATGCCAGCCGCCCCAGATCACCGGCAAATCAGGCCGGCGGGCGCGAGCAGCGCGGGTTACTTCAAGGGCGTCACGCAAAGGCGCGCCGGTCAAAACAGTCACCCCCAGGCAGAGGGCGCCGTCAAGCTGGTTGAGCAAAGTTTCGGTGGTGTGCAGCCGGCCATCTACGATGACGACTTCGTATTTCTCTCGATCCAGGGCCGAGGCCAGGGCGATCAAAGCCAGGGGCATCGTCCAGAAGACGGCGCGGGGGTTGTAGAGAACAACTTTATGGCGCATAATCAACTCCTATCAGGGAGTAAGGAGTAGGAAGTAAGGAGTAAGGAGAAAAATCCTGCTGCCTACTACCTACTCCCATTTCCTACCTTCACCGTTGGGCGCAAATTTAGCGAACAGACACATTTACGGCAAACCGGGTCAGTCTCCATGTCCAATCTCTGGCGGAAGGCGATGGCCGAGGAACTGTTCAGCAAGTCCGGCAGGGGCGTCTGGCGAATATTACCGAGCGCGTGATGGAAAAAACAGGGCCGCACGGTGCCATCGGCCTCGACCACCGTCGAAACCCAGGGGGCGTTGCAGCGCACCGGCGGAAAGTCGGCCAGGCCGTAAAAGGCGGCATAGTAATCGTAAATCCGGCGGATTTTGTCCGGCGATTCGGCGATGTAGCGGCTGGCAAAATCGGCGGCGTAACGGGTAATCAGGCTTTCGATGATAGTTTTAAGCTGGGGCAGTTGGCCGGCCTCGAGTTTGACCTCCTCGGTTCGCTCCTCGTCCCATAAATCGGGCCGGTTGAAGGCTTCGCTGGAAACATCGGCGGGGAGGAAGCTGATCTGGTCCAGGCCGATTTCGTGAGCGGCGTCAACGATGTGGGGCCAGTCCATAAAATTGCCGCGCTGGATGACGCAGCGGGCCGAAATGGGGAACGCCGGATCAAGCGCCTTAACCGCACGGACCCCGTCACACAGCTTTTGATAGGCGTTAGGAATGCGGCGGATGGCATTATGCACCGCTTCTGAACCATCCAATGAGACAATCACCTCATCGGTCTGGCCGACCACTTGATCGGCATACCGTTTCAGCAGCAGGCCGGTCGAGAGAATGGTGATTTTCATCCCCTCGGCCCGCAGAATGTCGCCCAAGCGAAACAGGTTGGGGTTCATCAGGGCCTCGCCGCCGGACATGACCACCCACTGCGTCCCCAGCTTCTTCAGCGAATCCAGCAAAGTTTGCACGTCGGCCTCGGTCAACTGCTGGGTGCTGCCGTTGCTTTTCCAGATGTCGCACATGACACATTGGCAGTTGCAGCCGCTGTGCGGCATCAATATGGCGACCGGCAGGGCATGAATTTTATGAGTTTTGAGCGTCAGGTAACGCCGAAAGGCATCAATTCCAAAGGTTCGAGCCATTAGGAATGGTCCACAGATTACACAGATTTTACAGATTAGATAAAATGATACGATGACAGGGATCAAGAAAGCCGGAATTTATACGATAACAATTGTCATTGCGTTTTGGTTTGTTACCCAGACTCTCTATCCAGCCAGCCGAACCCTGACTCATGGTTTTGGCGCTTATTACAGCGCCGCTCGACTTCTCCAAATGGGGCAATTCTCGGTCCAGGTCTATGACCCCGCTTATTTCCGTTTGCTGGTAAGAGCCGACAGCCACCAACAAGCCGACGATATTTTTAATGCCAACCCGCCCACCACCAGCCTGATGTTGTGGCCTCTGAGTTCTTTCTCAATAGAAAGCGCCCGCCTGATCTGGACTCTGGTTAACGCCGGGATGCTCCTGGGGGGTCTGGCGCTGCTCACGGCGTCCTTTGCCCCCCAGCCTGACCTTTCCCGGCTGGCTCTGCTGGCTTCGCTGGGGATGCTGTTCCAACCCGCCCTGGAAAACATCAAATTGGGCCAGGCTTATTTATTAATTTTTTTGTTACTCTCAATCGCCGTGGCAGCATGGTCTAAAATTGGCCTGGCGGAAGTAGCAGGCCTGAAATTTGCCCCCTCGTTAGGGAGTGTGGCTCTGGCTCTAGCTTTAATTCTAAAAACCGCCGGCTGGGCGCTGCTGCCCCTGCTCGCCTGGCAGAAACGCTGGCGCATACTTGTCTGGACGGTGGGGATTGCCGGCGCTGTTTTACTGCTCACGCTCCCTTTGTTTCCGCCTCCATTGTGGCAAAGGTATGGACAACTTCTAGGCGAGACCAGCAACTCCGCCGCAACTTGCACACCCGCTTACCAAACTACCCGCAGCCTGCTTTGCCAATTGTTTGTTTTTGCCCCGCTCTGGAGCCAATCCCCCGTGATAAACCTGCCCTGGCTCGCCCCGTTTATTCTCATTGGCTTAGCTGCTCTCACCCTGCTGGCTAATTTTTGGCTGGCCCGCCGCAACCCAACCCCAGCTCTGACCGCCATGATCGCCTGGGGAGTCATTTTTGCGCCGCTGGGCGAAGGGTATCACCACACCGTGATGTTAATTCCCCTCAGTTGGCTGGTCAGCCAGTGGGCAGATCTCAGCCGGTTCAGCCGGTTTGGCCTCCTGGCCGCACTTTGTCTCTACCTTATCCCTTTTGCCTCATACCAACCAGACTGGCAAAGCGGCGGGTGGGTCCTGCTGGCTTATCCCCGTCTATACGGAGCGTGGTTGACTCTATTTGTACTGTACAATCAGTTGGCCGGAGTTAGACAAAAAATCCCCCCATCCCCTAATCCCGGCCCACCACAACCGCTCCTCTCAAATCCTCCAGGGTAACTACTCAGGCATGTCATTTCGACCGAAGGGAGAAATCCCTCATACCTATGTGTCGCTCAAGGGATTTCTCGGCCTACGGCCTCGAAATGACATGGGACTGAGTAGTAACCCTCCAGGGTAACTAAACGGTCAATCCCGGTTCTCGCACTGCTGCTTTTCTGGCCCGCACCGCCAGTTTTTGGGGCATTAGTTTCTCAACCCCATCCAGACAAACCGGAACAACCTGCGTCTTTGTCGCTTCAAAGGCGGACTGCAGCCGGGGCGAGCCGACCAGGGGCCGGCCTGCCAGCATGACCAGCTCGATCTGAGCGCGGGTCACCTCGAGCAGCCGGGCGAATGGGTCAGGCGGGATGGGCGGCGGCAGCAAGACTAAATCCGCTATTCCACCCTCAGCAATCCGGCCCAGCCCCCCCCCACGCAAGCACAGAATCCGGGCGGCATCCTCGGTGACTGCCCGAAAAAGAGCCTGAGGTGATAATTGTCCGGTCTGATGGGCCGCTTTCAATTCGGCCAGCAAGTCAAACTCGCCGCTCAAGCGGGAATCGCTGCCCAAAGCCAATTTCCCGGCCTCGGCCAGTTCGCCCACGCGGGCGGTCTGGCCAAACAAAAAATGATTTGAGCCGGGACACCAAATCAGCCCGCCGCCCCGTTCAATTAAGCTCTGCCGCTGTGATGGGGTCAGACCAACCCCATGCACCAGCACCGTGTTTGGCTGCAACAAGCCTAACTGGACCAACTGCTCCAACTCAGCCCTAGCCTCTGCCTCAGTCTCAACTCCCTCGGCCAGGTGAATGATCCAGGGATCGGCAGTTTTGGTACGGCGGTAGCTGGTCACAACATCCTCGCCGCGAAACAGGGAGTGGCAAAAGCCATAGTTCTTGACAACCCGAACCGGATAATCCTGCCGCAGCGGTTTGTGCAGCGGGTTATGGTGGCAAACGGTCGTCACTCCGCTCAGTAAGTTTTTTAAGGCTCCTACCAGCAGCCGGTCGGCCAGGGGTTGGCGGCGCGGGCCGGTCAAATCAGGGTCGGTCTCGAACCGGGCCTCAATATCCTCAATCCATTGGCGGGAGTGGGTGTAACGCTCCCGGTATTTCAGACGTTTGAAGGTGTTGAGTTCCAAATGATCGTGGGCGTTGATCAGCCCAGGAATTAGCAGCCCCCCGCCGCCATCAATAATCCGATCCTTTCGTTCAGGAGGGCTGTTGAACGCCGCGATCCTGTCTCCTTTAAGACGAAGGGAGCCATCCCTGGGACCAGTAGCCGTCATCAAAATGATATTCTCAAAATACAAGGTTTGTGATAACATGTCAGTATAATATCATGGGGGATAAGGATTCGGGTAATAGAGTGAGATAAGGAGCGTGTGATATGGTCGAGAAGAGAGTTAAAGTAACCTTCAATATTTTGGTGGTGATCCTGTTATTGGTCTCCCTGGTGCGTTTGGCCCTGGCGGCGCCCGACTTACAAGGTGGAGATCAGAACGCCGGCCCAAACCAACAGAGCACGGGCACCGGTCAGAACAATCCTCCTTCGGCTTGCGCTCAAACCTACATCGTTCAACGGGGCGACTCGCTCAGCGCCATTGCCCAAAGGTTTCTGGGTAATCTTTTCGCTTATAATCTCATCTTTCAGGCCACGAATGGAGCGGTTGGCACAGATGGTTTCACTCCTATTCGCGATCCAAATCTTATTGAACCGGGCCAGATTTTATGCATTCCAGCCTCAAGCGGAGTTATCTCTGGAACAGCCGGGACCGTGATGACAAGCACCGCTCAGATTACCCCCAGCAGTAATATTCTGGCCGGTCAAACCTTTAGCCTTACTCCGGGGGAGGGCGTCCTGCTTGTCGAGAATCGCGCCGGGGGCGATTTCGTCTTTGATCTCACCCAGCCTAAACCCGGTTCGGCCCTGGTCGCACCTAACCATTTGCAGCCATTTATCGTACCGGCGGGCTTGCAGGGATATATGGGTCATCACCCTATCGGACAATTTAGTCTGGCTCCCGGTCAGGTTCAAGTCAATGCAGGCCAGATGACACACTTAATCTGCTTTAAGGGGGGGTGCGAGTTAGCTTCGTTGGTCCAACCATCGGACTCCCGGACTCCACCCGTTCAACTCACAGTGAATCAGCCGGTTGTGGCAGGCCAGCAACCTCCCTCTGTTGATAACGAAAACGAGAACGACAACGATAACGGCAACGACAATGATAATGATAATGACAACGACAACGACAACGACAACGACAACGACAACGACAACGATAATGACAATGATAATGACAACGATAATGACAACGATAACGACAACGATAACGATAATGACAACGATAATGACAATGATTGAAGGCGAGGACGGAGTTTTTTAGAGCAAATTTCTAAGGTAAAGTAACCTCCTCCGGTTATATCCGGCTACAGAGTTAAAGATTTAGTTTTTAAAGTTCATAAGAAGTAGTGTAACTACTCAACCACCCGTAGCCAGGGGTTAAAACCCCAGGCTAAGCTGTCCGGCAATCCGGTTCCCATGCTTCGTTTTAGTCTGGGAACCGGTTTGCTTAATGCTTTGTTTTTATGGCCCGGATGACCAGCACAACCGGCACTTGCTGAGAACCAGGTGGCGCATGCTCCCCGGCGACAGGTTCCCGTACCGCCATAATGGTTAAACCGGCTGCCTGGCAGGCCCGTTGATGGTCGCTGTAGAGATGGAGATAGTGCTCAAGCGTAACGGTATGGCCGCTGCCGGTCTTGAAGGAGCGCTGCCAGCCCGACAGCGCAGCAAAAGGGTGAAAATCAGAGTAAATGACCGCTCCCCCGACCCGCAGCACCCGGGCGATTTCGGCCAAAGTCCGGTCGAGATTTTTTTCGTGGCCCACGGCCAGACCGCAGGTGATGAGATCAAAAGTAGACGCAGCAAAGGGCAGAGCCAGAAAGGCGCTTCGCGCTAATTGAGAATTGTGAATTGAGAATTGTGAATTGATCGCTTGAAGCAGCATGTCGGCCGAGTAGTCCACCCCGAAAATCTGTTGCGCCCGGCGTGACTGCATCAGCTTCATATACCGGCCACTGCCGCAGGCCAAATCCAAACAAACCTGGCTGCTTAAATCATCCGGCAGCAGGCTGAGCATGGCCCGCTCCTCAATTTCCATGAGCGGGTTGTGCGCCTGCGCCGGATAATTTTTGGCCCACTGAGCGTAGCCGGTCAAGACATCCACGGCTACGGATTGATTTTTCCGTTTAAAGAGCCTGGTGAGCCGGACCACTATGATCTGATTAGCTCCACGCCGGTGTGACCTGCCCCTGGCTGTCTTGCCAGCAGGGCGCCCAGGCCAGCGCGACCAACTGCACCGAGATGTCCGTTTTCTTCGGCTTGATCGCGACCGTCTCGAAGGTTTCCGTCTGCGGGTCTAATTTGGCTTCTAGCGCTGCCGTCTCCTCATTAAACTGGGCTTCAAGCTCAGCCAGTTGCTGCTGGATCGCTTCGACGGTCTCGGCGGCCTGGCCCACATCTTTGCTCTGTTCCATGGCCTGGCCGGCTTTGCGCGCCGCCGAACTGACCTTACTGATAGTGGAACTGCTGATGACCTTGCGCCCGGTAAATGCGCCTAGCAGGGTCGCACCAATCGAAAAAACCGTTTGCAGGCCGGCCTGGCTGGCCTGAGCTTTTTCTTTCTCGACTCTCTGTTCGGCCTTGCGCAGCCGTTCCTGCATGCTGGCAATTTTGGGCGCGTATTTCTTCCGTAATTGCTCGACAGCCTCATCCCGCTGCTCGCGGGCCGTTTGCTGCAACCGTACCCGGAAGTCTCGTTCCTCCTCGCCAGGCTGAGATACAAGGCCAAGGCTGGGGCTTTTTAACAACTCCAAAGCCTGACTCTGGTATAACCAGCCGATCAAATCCCGGTTCCATGCCGCATAGCTTTTAGACTGACCTGCCGCCGGCGGCAGGTCAGCATAGCGGGCATCTCCTTCCGGAGATTTTTCCAGATCAGATACAGCCAGTTCCACGGCCTGGCTGTTTTCCCAATTGACCGGAACCACCTCATGGGTGACGGATGCCAGGCAGACGACCTCACGCGAAAGCTCCACCCTGGTTTTAGCGTCGGCAAAACGGACTTTGGCCACCCCCAAAAGCTGGGGTTGATAGACCAGGGTGCTGCCACCCGGCCCGCTCCCACGACGGGGGATGAAGTAGCGAGGGATGTCGGGGGGGAGAGCCGGCGGCTGGCTGGTCCTGGCACTCACCGGCGCGGCCGCAGCGGCCATCGCCGGCGCAGGGGCGGCGCTGGCTGCCCGAGCCGACGCAAAAGTAGCCTTGCGCGGGTCCATCAGCACCTTGATCTGATCACGGGTGAGCGGCCCGCGCAGGTACGAGAGCACCCAGCGTGTCTCAAAGATAACCGGGGCGTCCTCATGCACATTGTTCATCAGAAAAACGCGGCTGCCCAGGCCGGCCAGGGTCTGCTCCATGGCCTGCCGGTCGAAGCCGGAGCCGGTACTGGCCGCCGCGCCTTCCAATCCCTCCAATAGGCGGGCCTTATCCCGTTCCGTTTGCAGGCGGCCGATGAACCAGGTGCCGGTATTGGCCAGGGCCTTATAATCCAGATCAACCGGGTTCTGTGTCGCCAGAACCACGCCCACGCCAAACGCGCGGGCCTGCTTGAGCAGGGTCAACATGGGCAGCTTGGAGGGTGGGTTACCCACAGGCGGCAGGTAACCAAAGATTTCGTCCATGTAAACCAGGGCGCGCAGGCTGGTTGTGCCCGATTGGCTGCGGGTCCAGGCCAAAATTTGATTCAGCAAGAGCGAGACAAAAAACATGCGCTCCGAGTCGCTCAAATGAGCAATGGAGAAGATGGCAACGCGCGGCTTGCCCGCAGGAGTGTACAAAATTTGCCCTACGTCCAGGGCCTCACCTTCCAACCAGGCATTAAAACCGGGCGAAGCCAGCAGGTTGTTCAGGGCCATGACCAGACCAAAGCGGTCCTTGGCGGGATAGAATGTCTCCAGGTCGAGCACGCCGATTTTAGTGACCGGCGGGGTTTGGACCTGGCTAATCAAAGCGGCCAGATCCAAATCCTGGCCCTGGCGCCAGGCCGTATCCAGAATAGTGGACAACAGGATGTGCTCGCGGCTCTGGATGGGGTCAGCTTCGATGCCGAGCAGCCCCAGTAGGCTGGTCGCCGTAGCGCTGACCCGGTCGCGCATCAATTCATTATCTTCGATAACTGCCGGGGCCGGGGCGGCAAAAGATTTCAGGATCGAAACGGGGATACCGGCGTTGCTGCCGGGCGTGTAAATAACAAAATCGGCGGCGTCACGCAGGCGCTGGATGCGCTCACCGCTCTGCCCCCAACCGGCCAGGCCCTTCTGCCACAATTCGGCCTGCTTTTGGGCATACTCCTCCGGCGAGAGGCCCTTCTGCCGGGCGTCATCCTGGTTGATCCAGGGCAAAAAGTCCTCGCGGCGCAGTTGGGGGAAGGTCAGCAGCAAGTTACCCAGGTCGCCTTTGGGGTCAATCAGGATGACCGGCACCCCATCAATCGCGGCCTCTTCGATCAAGCCCAGGCACAAGCCGGTCTTGCCGCTGCCGGTCATCCCCACACACACCGCATGAGTAACCAGATCTTTGGAGTCGTAGAGCAGCAGCTCTTCCTGGGATTTTTTCTCCTTTAAGTTGTAGGAACGCCCCAGGTAGAATACACCAAGTTTTTCAAAGTCTTCCATTTTTCAACCTCTTTCTAGAATTAGATTTTTCCCCTTGAGCTTGCAGCACTCCATTTTATTGCCCTCTGCAAAGGTTCTGGAAAATTTTCTTCAATTCTAAAACCCGGTTGTTTCCGGCCGCTGGTAGGCGAACACTTTTTGCAGCGCCCGCAGTTCCAGCGGGTATTCATAGAATTTGAGATGATAACGCCAGCCGCCGAACATCTTCAGCACGGAACGGCGCAGGCCAGACAGCTTGATATCGGTAGTGGTAGGATAGTAAGCATTGATGACCCGCTCAAAGTTGCGCACTTTAGTATAGATGCCGGTGTCCAGCCAGGGTGTTTTGGGCCGGCGGCGCAGGGCGAATTCATCCCAGGGCGGTTGGACCCATTCATCCAGAGTGGTCGGGAATTTAAAGCCGGCAGCCACCGCTTTTTCGTACAAATTGCCGCCCCCGGCATCCATCGGCACCGGGGTATAGGTATACAGGATGAGTTCGGTCGCCGGGTTGATCTGCTTGAGCTTGCGGATAAAGTTGAAGGTTATCTCAATATCCTTTTCCGGCTCCGGTGGATTGCCCAAGACAAAGGAATATTCCGGGATAATGCCGTACTGCTTCATTTTAGCCGCTAGTTCCAGCGTGAGTTGGGTCGAAGCCTGGCCGCCCTTGTTCATCCGTTCCAGCATCTCGTCGGAGCCGCTCTCCGCCCCGCAGAAGACCATCTTGAGGCCGCTTTGCTTCATCAACTTCCAGGTTGAGTCTTTGTAGCGAGAAAGCTCGTCAATCCGGCCCAAAGCCCACCAACTCAGGCCATCATTTTTAATCCGCTCACAAAATTCTACCACCCGTCGTTCAGAGATGAAAAAATCCATATCGTGAAATTGAGCGGCGTTGACGCCGTACTGGCTGTTCAGCATTTTTAAGGTGCTGGCCATGCGCTCGGCCGATTCCGGCAGCCAGCCGCGATTGGTCATACTGACGATAGCGCAGAAATTACAGGCAAACGGACAGCCAAAGCTGGAATTCTGGTCGAGGGCGCGGCTGCCGACATAATTATTTTGGACATATTGCTCAACTGGAATGCGGTGATAGGGAAATACCGGGAACTTTTCCAGGGGAGTCAGGGCGCGGGGAGCATTATGGATAATTTTATCACCCTCGCGGTAGGAGAGGCCGTTGATGCCCGCCAGGCTGCCGCCTTTTTTCAGCACGTCCAACAGTTCCAGCAGGGTCAATTCGCCCTGGCTGCGCACGGCAAAATCCACAATCCCCGACTCCAAGACAATTTCGCTGTGCTGAGTGGGGAAATAGCCACCCCAAATAATCGGCAAATCCGGCAAGGCGGCCTTAACTTCCCTGGTCAAGCTGACGGCATGATTGAGCTGCGGGCCGGGCATCACGGTCATGCCCAGGGCCGTCGCTTTTTTGGTTTTGAGCTGGTCAATCAGTTGGCTGGCATGATCCGCCAGCAAATTGCCGTCAACGATCTCGTAGGGATATTTGTCTTCCAGGACTGCTCCCAGGGCCAGTAAGGACATGGGCAGCACGGTTTTGCCAGGGAGGGTACTGACAGGGTTATACAGGATGAGCATAGTTATACCTCATTTCAAATTGACAATTAACAATTGACCATTGACTGTTGACAATTCAATTGTCAATTCTTTCAAATATAATGACGTAATGATCGCCCCAACCACCGCTCAGGCGAGCCGTAGCTTTTTCAACCCGGTTGAGCCAGCGAAACAAAGCAGGCCACTTGTTGACCCAATGATCCAGATAACTCGGCGGCAGCCATAATCCCAGGCTCTCCGTCCACTGGTGCCGAAACCAGGGCGCAAAATCGGCCTGTAACCGCCGCGCCGCTGGATACCAGATGGGGATGACCGAGTCGCCAATTTTGGCCGGCGCGCCCTCGCGGGCAAAGCGCCGCAATGCTGTTTTTGGCTGGCCGTGGGCCAGGTACCAGAAAATTTCCCAGGGGCAAATCGGCCCCATCGGCACCAGAATCACCGCGCCCCCCGGTTTGACAATTTCGGCCAGGGCCGCCGCCAGGCCGCGCCACTCTGCAATGGTGTTTAAGCCGCCAAAGTTAGAAAAGACGCCGTCGAAAAGATGACCGCCGACCGCTGACCCATTCGACAAGCTCAGGGCAGGCGGCGGACCACCGAAATAGCCTCCGGCAACTTGCTGCAAAGATACTTGTTCAACCTCAATCCTGCCTAAGATATTCGTCTTCCCTGCTCCCCTCGCCTGGCGCTCCGCGCTGGCAGTCCCCTGCTCCTCTGCCTTCGCCTTCGCCTTCTTGACCATCTCAGCGGAGCCGTCCGTAGCGGTAACGTGGATACCCTGCCGGGCCAGCCGGACAGCGTCTTCGCCGGTGCCGCAGGTCAATTCCAGGACATGCTGCCCGGCGGTGAAGTGCTGGGCTAAAATGTCCCAGACGCGGGGCCGGAGCAGTTGGCCCAAGAGGGAACGAGTGAAGTCGTCGTCATAAGCCTGGGCAAAGGCATCGAAGGCCGCCGGGTTAACCGTTTTGATCATTGCGCAGACTGCCCGGCAAAAAACTCTTGAACTTTCGGCATTAAGGTCTCAAATAAATAGTCGGCAGCCAGTTGATTGCCGGCATCGTTCCAGTGGGAGTCGTTAACCAGGTAAAGGCGTTGGCCCTGCTGCTGCCCGGCTTGAAAAGTTGGGAGCATATCGTAAAATTCTATCTGATTCTCCTGGCAAAATTCCCACAGGAGCCTTTGCGGACGGTCCAGTTGAAATTGAGCCGGGTTAAGCTGGTAATGATTAAAAACCACCTGCCGGAGCGACTCCTCTACCTGAAAATTATCAGGGTAGGCAACCACCATAAACGGAATGTTCTTTTCCTTGAGCAAATTGTGCATGGCCAGCAGATTGCTCAAAGCGAAATCTTCTCGGACCTTAAATTCGTCGGCGGCGACGGAGGCAGCCAGGACCGAATTGGCGATCTGGATACGCAGCATCTCAAGCTCCAAATAATATTCGGAGATATTATCCTCCGTATAGCTAAAACCAGCGGATGATGGCGCTTGGTTATTACTCACTTCTTCAACCTGGTCCGCCCACGAGTCCGGCTGATCGGCTGCCGGCTCGGCATTTTGCTGCATTTGGGCCTGGCGCTGAATTTGCAGATATTTATACGTCGCCCACTGATCGCGCAAAAACAGATAAAGGCGGCTCTGCAGCGGCACCACCAACTGCCCCCAAAAGGTTATCTCGGTATCGGTGCGGGTGTCAATATCTACCTGTGAACCGCCGACATTAATTCTTCTGCGCCAGGGTACGGCATCAAAAAAATCGTTGCCGACAAAAAAACCCAACACGACTAAATCGGGATTGTATTGCAGTCCAAACTTTTTCAGGGCAACAAGCTGTTCCCCGGTATGGGTGGCATGATAGCCGGCATTGATGATCTCAACACGCGGGTCACCGAACTCGGCCTCAAATTTTCGCTCAAGAAGGGAGGCATAGTTGCCTTCCAACCCACCCGCCCAATTAAAAGAATCTCCCAAAATTAAGATACGATACGTGCCCGGCTTCTTTTGGTGAGGATAGTCACGATCGTTAAAACCAAATTCATTGGTGATATTGTCGCCCCAGCGGGCATACGAACGCGCTCTAAATCCCATATCAGGATCATACAAGTAGAGCGATTCGCGGAAAACCACATCGTTAAAGACCAGCAGCAGAAATTCCAGAAATAAAAATGAGAGGAGGATGGTCAACAGAATCTTCAGACTCAAACCAAGACCCCGTTTGAAGTGCGACCAGGTCATAAATATGGCTTACCACCCCTCCGCCGCTCGCTCGGGCGCTGACCAGCCGCGCCCGCTGCCGGGTTGACCGCTGCCGCCTTCACGCTCGTGCTGGGTCAGGCGCATGCCCAGGCGGCCGCGCTGAGCATTGATAAACATCTTGGCCATGCGGCCAAAATCTTTGGAGCCGGAGCGGCGCAGTTTGTGCAAATTGACCTCGTTGACCATCCAGCGGGTGGCGTAATCGTAAAACCGGCGAGAGTAACGCCCGTTGACTTTGAAATCACGGTCCGTGCGAGCGGTCCAGTCCAGGTGAGAAACCACCTGGCTTTCCACGGCCTGATAATATTTGGTCCCCTTGATCGGATAGGCGACGGTGGTCAAGAAAATATCCGGGTTCGACTTTTTGAGATGGTCCACTGTGGCTTCGAGGTCAGACACATCTTCCCCTTCATAACCGAGCATGATAAACATGCCGACCGAAACACCTTTGGTTTGTAATAACCTGGTCTTAGCCTGGACATCCTCGATGTTGGCCTTGCGCTGCATGCGGTCCAGAACCCGCTGCGAGCCGCTTTCGGCTCCAATCCACAGCCGGTCGCAGCCCATCTCGGCCAGGGCGTCAACGACCCGGTCGTTGAGCCGGTCGGCCCGGCTGATACACTCGAAGGGGATTTTGAGGCGGCGCTTTTTCAACTCGTCGGCGTATTGCAAAAACCAGCGCGGGTGGATGGTAAAAACATCGTCGGCGTACCAGAGTTGGTCGGGCTGGTAGCGTTCGGCAAGCCAGGCGACTTCCTCGGCCACGTCCTGGGGGCTGCGGCGGCGGTGGGTCTCGCCAAAAACGGAGTGGCTGCACCAGGTGCAGGTATAGGGACAGCCGCGGGCGGTGATCAGGGAGACCGAACTGGCCCCGTGGTGCGTTTTCCACGTTTCCAGGTAGCGATCCAGGTCAATCGCTTCGCGATCGGGCCAGGGTTGGGCCGAGAGGTCGGCCAGTTGCGGGCGGGGCGGGGTTCTGATGACCTGCCCCTCTTCGTTGCGGAAGACGATACCGAAAATGGAGTCCAGCCGGTGCGGGCCGTGCTTAGCCAGGTGGGGGATAAGTTCTTCCAGGGTCGCTTCGCCTTCGCCGACAACGACGACATCCGCCCCGGAGTCAAGATACTCCAGGGCGTAATGGGGCGGCTCCGGCCCGCCGACGACGACCCGCGCGCCCACTTCTTTGCTCAAGGCAATCATCCTGAGCACGTTTTGCTTGGTCATCAGGTTGCAGTACAGCCCAACCAAACTGGGGCGTGTCCGGCGCAGGTGTATCTCAAAATCGGCAAGGGTAGCAAAGGTGCTGTCGAACACCTCAACGGCGAAGTCTTTGGCCTTGAGATAGGAAGAAATATACAACAGCCCCAGGGTGGGGTACGGCTTCATGATTTTCTGTTCGTGCTCATCCTCGGCAATAAAATAGCCGTGGGAGAGAAGGATATCCATATCCAAACGCTCCTTCAGTATCAGCTTAAGCCTTAAGACAGGCTAAAAATGGCTCACGGATAAACACAGATAAACACAGATTTTATCTATATTTATCTGCGAAAAGAGCGCCGTCAGTCGTGGGGTGAGCCATAACGCTTTCGATCATTATCGAAAACTTTTCGCTTGACCTCTGGTTTCGGGCCAAAGTTAAGCAAAAGACCCACTTCGCAGCGTGTGGCATTGAGATAATTGAGCAATTGGGCCTCATGTTCGTTCAGTAAAGAATTGACTGCTTTTAATTCAACAATGACGCTTCCCTCGACCACTAAATCAGCAAAGTATTCGCCCACAACTTGATGATCGTAATAGATTTTAATGGGCTGCTGCGCAGTCAATTGCAGACCCACTTTTCGCAACTCGATTATTAAAGCGTTTTGATACACATTTTCCAGAAAACCGTAACCAAGAGTATTGTAGACAGCATAAAACGCCTTAATAATTTGCTGGGTTAATTCCTCATGTTTCATTTGAATCTGTGTTCATCCGTGAGCTTTCATTGAACAGACTGCAATTCTAGCTTAATCGAGTCATCGTGCGGCACTTTAGCTAACCGCCGCAATTGCGCCGACGATTTGACCAGGCGGGCCAGATTGAGCGGGATCGTCGCTGCCTGGCGTAGGTGAGCCGGGCGCAGGGTGGTTGGATTTTGCAGCGCCCGCGTCACACTGCGCCAGGCTTTCCTGGCGCGATACTCGTGATGGACACGATGGTGGAGCACCCGGTAGAAATCGGCCACAAATGGGCCGCGATAGAGCATGTCCAAATCGTCGGAGTGGAGCCAGTTGGTTTTCTCGCCCAGTTGGATTTTGACATTTTCATAAAACTTGGTGCCGGGCAAGGGGTAGGAAACGGAGATGCCGATATTATCCGGCTTGCACTCGCGCACCATTTTCAGGGTTTGCTGAATCTCGTCCCAGCCTTCGCCGGGGTAGCCGAACTGAAGGAAGAAGCACATCTCGACGCCGGCCCGGTGCAACCGCTCGGTAGCGGTGTAGATGTCTTCCACCTGGGTATCTTTATCCATCGCATCCAGAATTTTTTGCGAGCCGGACTCGGCCCCGACCCAAACCGCTTTACAGCCGGCCCGTTTGAGCGCCCAGGCGATTTCCTCTGTGATCAAATCTACCCGCTGCAAACACTTAAACGGCACCACCGCATCCTGTTCAACCGCCAGTTGGCTGAATTTCTCGATCCAGCCTGGTTTGAGGCCAAAAATATCGTCGGCAAACCAGATATGATCCGGCTTGAAGTTGTCCTTGAGCCATTTCAGTTCGGCGACCACGTTTTCCGGGCTGCGGCTGTTGTAGCGGCGGCCATAGATGGGCTTGGCGCACCAGTTGCAACGATATGGGCAGCCGCGGGTTGTGACCATGTTCATCGAGTAGTAACCATGATGTTGGCGCCAAATCTTCTCGTAGCGGGAGACGTCCACCAAATCCCAGGCCGGGAAGGGAAATTTATCCAGGTCTTTGACAAAAGGCCGCTCCGCCGTGCGTTGGATTTGCCCTGCGAAGCGCCAGGCCAGACCCAGAATCGACTCCAGGGGGTGTTCAGCCTTGCCCGAAAGATGGTCGAGCAGTTCGCCCAGGCTCAGCTCGCCTTCGCCCATTAAAATGTAATCAACCCCATGCTGAAAATATTTCTCGGCGTGGTCGGTGGCATCGGAGCCGGAAATGATGACGGTGCAGCCCCTGGCTTTGGCGGCTTCGGCCATGGTGAAGGCAGCCTGGCGCATGCGTAAGAGGCACATCTTGCTCAGGTAGTTAAAGCTGTCCTCGTACAAAACGGCATATTTGGGCTGATGTTGGTCCAGAGCAGCCACCCACTCCGCTTCGGACTCGGCCAGCATAGCATCAAATAGGGCTACCGTGTACCCCTGCTGGCGGATATACGAAGCTGCATAGAGACTACCCAGCGGCGGGTAAGGCTGCATCGCCTCCCAGAGTTTGGGGTCGAATCTGAGGTAATACGATTGTCCGAAAAGAACGTCTGTCATTTTAACTCCGAGCAAGAAGTAGGGACTGCCGTTCGGCGAGGAGTAGGAGTAAATACTACTCCCTGCTTCCTATTTCCCCCAATCTACCATTTAATGGCGGTAATTTACCGTTGATCACGTGGGCTTGCAGCCGCTGGTGGTAGGCACTCATGGTCCTTTGATTGTGGCTGTTATAATGGCCCTTGCACATATCGGCGGTAAAAACGACTTTATCAAGCGCACCAGATTTAGCTGCTTGACGGGTATGTTTGGTAATCTGGATCTTTTGCAGGGTCTTTTCTATAGAGTCACCTATCAGCCCAGCCAGGAGAAATTCACCCATCTTTTTGAGCAGATTTTGCACCGGCGATAGCTGCTCGCTCACTTTTTCCAGGTTCAAGCCGTACCCCTGGGGCAGATAGTTGGTCAGCCAGGAATTAATTTCCCGCATCTTCAAATAAAACTCACGGCCATAGAGGGGGATCATTTGCAGCATTTCCCGGGCAACAAAGAGATTGTTATCATCAAAATAGAGTACGTTTTCGGTGAGGAGGTAGTTGGGGCAAAGATGGACCCCGCGCAAACGACCCCAGCGAACCAGCAAAATAATCAAAGCGCGGCAGAGCCATAGCCGCCCCGGCCGGGTAACAATCAGAAAATCAATATCATCTACCCCATCGCGGGGATTGTCCACCGCCAGCGAGCCGGTGACAGAAACCATGCGGATAAAGGGCAGGCTGGCGACCCAGCGGCCATAGGAGATGGCCTTGGGCCACAGTTCCTGGGAGGCCAGCCAGCGTTCGCGGCGCTTGGCGACCAGGTGAGGTTTATCGGCCAGGCTGTAAAATTGGTCAATAAAAATGATCTCTCTGTTCTCAATCGCCCGATCTAATAGTGATTGAACTTCGTCAGGGGTGGTTTTGAACTCGAGAAATTTATAGATTTCGTCAAAGGTCAGAGGGTAATCAAAGATATCGGCGTAGAGGATAGGCTTTAATACCTCTTCGACTAGAGAGCCGTTAGCACTCCGCTGATTCGATTGGTCCATAATTTGCTAGAGCTATCCTTTTAATTTGGCCTGCGGCCATTTTAGGGCATCGGATCGAGCAGAAGCTCTACAGGTTAGGCTGGTAAGAGAGGTTGAAGACCGAATTTTAACAAGTACTTGGCAAACGGTCAAAAACTCAGGCAATCCAAGGGGTACTCAACATGATCGGGATTAAGGTGACAGGCACTTATCGGGCTAAGAATTGGGCTTATTCGAACAAAAGTACCTGCAGAGTATTGAAAAGTGCCTGTCACCTAGTTTTTTCTTATTTCCGATAGAGTCTTAATTTTGCAGTTGGATGATAAATTCATACTTCGGCTTATTGGCGCTGTCCGGGTCAACCAGCAATGTGTACGTTCCTGCTTCGGCTAGCTGGATGGGTTCAGTATCGCTGTTGTAAACATTGAAGATTTCGGTTCGGCCGTCTGGCCCATAAAGAATGAAGTATGCGCCCTCGCTGGCAGATTGAAAATCAAACAGGATATTCTGTCCGGCTGTGCCCGCGAACGTATACGCCGCCGTTTGGCCGGGAATCTTGATCTCACCACTGACGAATTGGCCCAACTCAATGGATCCCCCCTCGATCTGGGGTGGGTTGACTTCCCAAACGACAAATTCATACTTGGGTTTATTGGAACTATCGGGGTCAACCGTTAAAGTGTAAGTCCCGGCCTGTTCCAGCGCGATGGGTCCCTGGTCGCTGCTGTAAATGTTGAAGACTTCGGTCCGGCCATCGGGGGCGGTCAGGATAAAGTACGTCCCCTCGCTCGAAGATTGGAAGTCAAAGTAGATCGTCTGTTCCGCCGCTCCCTCGAAGGTATAGGTCGCCGTTTGGCCGGGTATCTTGATCTCGCCGTCTACAAACTTACCAAATTCCAGGGGGCCGCCCTCAATCACGGCCGGATTCACCTCCCACATGACAAATTCATACTTGGGTTTATTGGAACTATCGGGGTCAACCGTTAAAGTATAAGTCCCGGCCTGTTCCAGCGCGATGGGTCCCTGGTCGCTGCTGTAAATGTTGAAGACTTCGGTCCGGCCATCGGGGGCGGTCAGGATAAAGTAGGTCCCCTCGCTCGAAGATTGGAAGTCAAAGTAGATGGCTTGCTCTGCCGCTCCCTCAAAGGTATAGGTCGCCGTTTGGCCGGGTATCTTGATCTCACCGCCAATGAATTTGCCAAACGCTATACTGCCGCCTTCCACGACCGGCGGATTGATATCCCAAATGACAAACTCATACTGGGGCACGTTCTCGCCATCCGGGTCAACCTTCAAGGTGTAAGTCCCAGCCTGTTCCAGCGTGATGGGTCCCTGGTCGCTGCTGTAAACGTTGAAGACTTCGGTCCGGCCATCGGGGGCGGTCAGGATAAAGTAGGTCCCCTCGCTTGCCGACTCGAAATCAAAGTAGATCGTCTGACCGGCATTGGCCTGAAAGGTATAAGTGGCCGTATCTTCAGGCGTGGTAATTTCACCGGAGACATACTGCCCCAACGGAATTTGGCCCTCGGCGGTAACGGCGCCGCCCGGCTGAGACGGGGTAGGCGCATTGGGCAGGGCGGCCACAGCATCATTCACCACTTGCTGAATATCCTCTTCGCTCTGGGCATCGTGATACTCACCGCCAGCGGCAGCGGCCATTTCGGCAAGTTGAATCCGGTCGCCCTCGCTGACCCCCAAGCCAATCAACTGCAAGTCGAACTCAATGCCCAGGCGCTGGCTGAGAATTTTCAACTGTTCGACAGAATCAGCCTCGCAGGTATCGAGACCGGCGCTAATGATAATCAGGGTATTATGGGTATCGCGGGTCAGGTCAAAATCGCCGATGGCCTTAACAATGGCCTCGGTCAGAGGAGCTTCGCCAGAAGGATTCACCCCGGCCAGGGCATTGACCAGGCGCGCTCCCTGTTCGGTGGCCGGCTCGACCAGGCGCTGGGTATCCTGGCAAGGGTCAGCGCCGGACGCCCCGCCCCCAAACACCCGCAGGCCGGCATTGACGTTGGCCGGCAATATTTCCAACTCTTTAGCCAACGCAGAGCGGGCAATATCCATTTTGGTCCGGTCGTTGATGGTGTCGTTCATCCCCGCCGAAGCGTCAATGACAAACTGCCACGTCGCCAGCGAGGGAGCAGGCCGCAGCCAGAAATAAGCCCCTACCCCGGCCAGGCCCACAAACAGACACAATAACACCAGCACGCCCGCGCCAATCAGTAACCAGGGAGTCTGGCGCTGCTTGGCCTTTTTCTTTTTTGGCCGCACTGCACCGGGTGTGGTAGTTTTCTGCGGCGGCACTTGGGTGGCCTCTTCGTCGGGGGGCAGCAGGTCGGGTGGAATAGGCGCACCGGGGGCCAGGCTCAAGCTGCGCCGCAGGCTGTCCACAAAGGCTTCGGCAGTTTCGTAACGCTGGGCCGGTTCTTTGGCGGTGGCCTTGAGGACAACCCCCTGCAGAACATCAGGAATATCAGGGCTAAATTCACGGGGCGGAGGCAGCGGGTCGTTGATGGCCTTGAGCATGACCGCCAGCGGCGTGTCGGCGCTGAAGGGAACCCGCCCGGTTAACATTTCATACAGCACAATGCCCAGCGAATAAATGTCGGCGGGCGGGCCGACATTAGACTCGCCCCTGGCCTGTTCGGGCGACATATAGGTGGGCGTGCCAATCCCAACGCCGGTTTGCGTCATCCGCTCTTCCAGGGTCAGCATCTTGGCAATCCCGAAATCCATGAGGATGGCCTGCCCTTCGGGGGTCAGCATAATGTTGGCCGGTTTGATGTCGCGATGGACCACGCCCCGTTGGTGAGCGTAGCCCAGGGCAGAGGCTATCTGTTCAAGGATGGTGACAATCTGGCTAAAGGGACGGATCTGGCCGTGATGGGTGAGGTATGATTTAAGGTCCTGGCCCTCGACGAACTCCATGACCATATAGTAGAGGTTGTCCTGCGCCCCAAAATCGTGCATCTGGACGATATTGGGGTGGCGCAGCGCGGCGACTGCCTGGGCCTCACGCTGAAAACGCTCTTTAAAGCCTTCTTCGGTAACAAATTCAGGGCGAATGACTTTGAGTGCCCGGTACACGGCCAGGCCGGTGTGAAAAGCCTTGTAAACGTCGGCCATCCCACCCCGCCCTAAGCGTTGCACGATTTGATACTGTCCAATCGTTTGTCCGACTAAATCGGCCATACCCTCGCCCTCCTGATTTTTAATTTACCTCAATGTTGAAAATTGTAACCACGAATACCTAAACCGTCAAGAGCGGGGCAAAAACCCCATCAGAGGGAACAACTATACTGAGACAGGATAGCCGAATTTGTTTGGCAGCGCACCCGCCGGGGGAGAGATTCTTGAGGATATAAAAAGTTAGCCTCCTTACCCAACCAGGGTCGGAGGCTGCACCGACAAAAGTTAGGTCTAGGCTCTTAACGTTACCCTTTTACTGCGCCCACTAGCAGGCCACGCGCAATGTAACGTTCCAGGGCTATGGCCATAACAATCACCGGGATAATCATAATCAAAATCAGCACCGACATATCCCACCACTGCGGCCCACGGGTGGCATTTTGAGAGGAGATAACATAGGGTAAAGTTTGAACCTTGGCCCCGGAGAGAAACAAAGCCAGCAGATATTCATTCCAGGTGAAGACGAGGACAAACAGAAACGTCGCCACCAGGCCGGGTACCGCCAGCGGCAGCACAATGGACCAGAAGACGCGATAACGTGAGGCGCCATCAATAGCGGCACATTCCTCCAATTCAATGGGGATGGTCCGAAAATAATCGCGCATGAGCCAGATGACAATGGGCAAATTGGCCGCCACATAGGTAATAATTAAAGCGGCGTGAGTATCCAGCATATTTAATTGCTGAAATAAGACATAAATTGGGATGACCACCGCAATTGGGGGCAGCATGCGTTGGGAGATCATCCAAAAGGCAATATCCTCGTTGCCCAGGGCACGTTTGAAACGCCGGCCAATCGTGAAGATGATAATAATAAAAATAGCCAAGCCGGCTGCTATAGCCACCTGCCAGGGTACACTCAAAATGATGGCAATAATTGTCAGGATGATGCAGCCAATGAATGATAAGATGGCTCCAAGTCGCGGCTGATAATCAAAGCGAACCAGGGCATAAGCAGCCGCGGCGCCGAGCAGTAAGGCTAACAAGGCGCTGGTTGGCGCAACAATCAGCGTATTGGCATAAGTTCGCAGGGTGTCATTGCTCAGGTCGCCGATCAAAATATATTTCCAGGAATTTAAAGTAGGTTGAAAATCCACAAAAGGGATGTAGAAAGGACCTTCGGCCACCTGGATAGGCAGCTTTAAAGAGGTGACTACCAGCCAATAGATTGGCAGCAAAACCACCACGGTCCACAGCCCCATGACCATGTAAGCCAAAATAATCCCTGCTGGTGAAGGCATATAAAGCGATTTGCGTCGAAACAGATGATCCATAGTCTCTCCTTCAAACAGTAGTCAGTAGCCAGTAATCAGATGGGCTTATACAACCTTACAATCTACTACCTGCTACTTGCTACTCTGCTCCCCTTAAAGTTTCTCCACAGCTTGGTGACGAATTAAATTGACAAAAATCATGCCAAAAAAGGTGACGGTAAAAAGGAGCATGTAGGCCACCGCCGCCGAGTTACCCAATTCGATGGCCCGCCAGTTAATGAAAGCCTGTAACGTCAACGACTCGGTAGCCGTGCCGGGTCCGCCATTGGTCATCACATTGGGCAAATCCACAATCTTAAAAGCTTCGATCATGCGGATCAGGATCAAGGTCATGCTCACGGGCAAGATGGCCGGCCAGGTGATATAGCGGAAGAGCTGCCAGGGATTAGCGCCATCCACAATGGCCGCTTCCAAAGGTTCCATAGACTGGCTCTCCAGCGCGGCGACGAGCACGATAAACATAAAAGGCGTCCACTGCCAGATATCGGCGATTAAAATGGCCGTCCGCGCCCCCCAGGGATCGTTAAACCAGGAGAAGTTAGCCAGGCCGGCGGCCTGCCAAAAGGGGGTGAAGGGCCCTTTGTCGGTATCGGTCATCATCCTAAACATATAGGCTACCCCCACCGGGGTAATCATCATCGGCAGTAAAAAAACCACCCGAAAGAAGCGCCGCCCGGGCAAATGCTGCACCGTCAGCAAGGCCAGGCCCATGCCCAGCACAAACTGAAAAAAGATACCGACAAAAACAAAGACCAATGTCACGCTTAAAGTCCCCAACCGGCCACCGGGGCTAAAGGTATGTATCACCATCCACGCCAGCGCCCCTAGCCCGGCTACCATCAGCACCCGCCCTGGCAACCCACCCCCTGAAATATTCCCGCGCCGTACGTATCGCCCCAGGAAAATGGCCAAGGCTACAACTACCAGGCCAAAAATAAGCCAATGCCAGGGCGTACTCGGCGCGAAAAGGCCCAGAAAATGGGTTTTCTCAGACCCAAACAGCAGTTTGCGATAGTTAGCCAGCCCGATAAAGGTTAGCTTAAAGCCGCCCTTGGCCAAATCGAAGCGGCTGAGGGAAAGGTAAAGCGAAACAATCAAGGGGAAGATGGATAAAAACAACAGGGCCAATACCGCCGGCCACAGAAATATTGAGCTTGACACCCGTTCTGCCTGGCTGGTGAATCCATGCAAACGACCCGCTAACGAGAGCGAGGATCCAGGCTCTGGCTCGATCTGGGCCAGGGTTTGAGGGTCACGTTCAACATGCATCGTTATCTCCTCAAAGGTTGAATGAAGCATTTGTAGTGACGACTTTAGTCGCCTAAAAACGACTAAAGTCGTCACTACGAGCGCCATTGAAAATTTTTTGCCGGCGCTATTCCGCGCCTAGAGTCGCCTTGTAAGCTTCAAGCTGCTGGTCGCGGCCCGCTTCGTCGGTAATCTCATTCCAGGCGTCGGTCAGGGTCTGGGCCGCTTGATCCGTATCAAGTTCGCCAGCCAGGTATTGAGCGATCACTTCATCCAGTTTAACCTGCTGATAATCATGGTTTTTGGGGATACGCAGATCCAAAACCATATTCGGGCTGTCCAAGCTGTCTTCGATGGCGAGCAGGTAATTCAATGAGGCTTTTGGACTCATCCCATTCTCAATCCAAGGGATGCGATTGTAGAGTTGGGAAAAACGATAGGGATTGTAGCCGGTTTTACCGATCGTCACGTCCTCATTGGCCTGGGCCGGCTGAGCCATGTAGGAGAAGAAGGCATAAGCCGCATCTTTCTTCTGCGGATCGGCGGCGGCATTCACCGCGCCGGCCCAACCGCCAAAAGAGGCAAACGGGGCGTGATTCACGCCATCAATGGCATAGGGGCAGGTTGTTTCATTGCAAAGGACGAGTTCGCCGGTTGCCCAATCCAGCACTTCAGTCGAGCCGGGGGTGATGATCGAGCCGACCTTATCCTGCACTTTCGAGGTTTCCGGGTCAATCGCCAGCGTGCCAATATCGCCCCAGTCCATGGTCAGCGCGCAGCGGCCAGAGGTAAAGAGGCCGCGGGTGTCGCCCACGCCCAGATTCAACTCATCGGGCGGGCCGTATTGGGTTGTTTCATTATAAATCTCCAGAGCGCGTTTGAAACCAGCATTGTTGAACAGGGGTTCCATATCGGCGGTGTTGAAGAAAGCGCCCTGCGATGTGCCCTGGCTTTGAATGAAAGGCGCGGCAATCGAGGTGATCCACCAGTAAGATTGCTGGGCTTTGGCTTTGGCAATGCACGAGCCGTAATCCGCTTCGCCATCGCCGTTGAGGTCTTTGCCGTGGAGCGTTTTGGCCACGTTCAGATAGTCGTCCCAGGTTCTGGGCGGATCCAACCCCTCTTGCGCCAGGATATCGCTGCGGTAGTAGACCATGTGGAAGTCGCCGTCCAGCGGAATGCTGTAAACTTCGCCTTGATAGGAGTTGAAATCTTGGAAGAAAGGCGCTATATCATCCCACTCCAAGGCTGCATCAGCATTGATTCGTTCGGTGAGAGGTTCCAAGTAACCGGCTGGCGCAAAATCAACAATCCACGAGGGCGCAAAGAGGAAACCATCAAAACTATTGGTCCCAGTGGCCATGTCCGTCAAAGCTTTCTGGTACAGTTCGCTGTTGGGGACCGTCACCACGTTAATCTTAGCTCCGGTGAGTTCGGTAAAATCGGGACCACGCCGCTGCAAGGGTTCGGCGACTTGCGGACCCACAAAAGTCAAAATATTGATCTCGACGCCCTCAAAAGGTTTATCCTGAGCTTTAGTTTGAGCGGCAATCCCACTCAAAAGAACACATACCACTAATGTGGCTATCCATCTTACTTTTATCATTTTTTATCTTCTCCATAGTTGGGTATAGATTATATTTGTCTTACCAGATAGTTAAACGGCTCATTCGCTAACTAAGTTGAGGTAAGGTATAATCCAAAAAGGAGGGACACCAGAGCTACCTGGCTGAAAGATAAGTCCAGATAGCCTATGTCCTTTATCCAGGGAGGTACCGGCTGACTTGGCGGTGAGACGGTATCTCCTTTTCTTTTAGTTCGCCTTTTCGCACCTCAACCCAGGGATGCTTCGCTAAGGGGCGCGGATAAACATAACTATCTCTCCTTCCGCTTTCAGCTACAGCCCGGCGGTCCAGGCCGGCCCGGTGGGAAATTCATAGGTATGCAACGATTCCGGCCGCATTTCAATGCTGTATCCGGGCCTCATGGGCGGCATATAACATCCGTTCCTGATGGTCACCGGATCAATGAAATGTTCATGAAGATGATCTACATACTCGATAATGCGACCTTCCAAACTGGCGCTCACACAGATATAGTCGAAAATAGATAAATGCTGAACGTATTCGCACAGACCGACGCCGCCGGCATGCGGACAGACCGGTACACCAAACTTGGCTGCCAACAGTAAAACAGCTAACACTTCATTGACTCCACCCAGACGGGTGGCATCAATCTGGCAAAAACTGATCGCCTTCGCTTGCAGCAGTTGTTTGAAGATGATGCGGTTCTGAACCTGTTCGCCGGTTGCCACGCCAATCGGAGTGATGGCGCGGGCGATGGCGGCGTGGCCCAGCACATCGTCAGGGCTGGTCGGCTCCTCAATCCACAGCGGGTTAAAGCGGGCCAGTTGAGTCATGTGGCTAATGGCCTGGCCCACCTCCCAAACCTGGTTAGCGTCCATCATCAAGATGCGGTCAGGACCAATTTCCTGGCGGATAATCTCTGCCCGCCGCACATCGTCGGCCAGATTAATGCCCACCTTCATTTTGATATGGCTCCAGCCGCTAGCGATTGCCTGGCGCAGCAGCAAGCGCAGCTTGTCATCCGAGTAACCAAGCCAGCCCGCCGAGGTAGTATACGCCGGAAAACCAACTTCCCGCATCTCTGCCTCCCGCCTGGCGCGGGTGGGGGTTTGACGGTGGAGGAGTTCGAGCGCTTCCTGAGGGGTGAGGGCGTCGGTGATGTACCGAAAGTCAATACAGGTTACTAATTCTTCGGGAGTCATATCGGCCAGCAGCTTCCAGAGCGGCTTGCCTTCTGTTTTAGCGTACAAATCCCAAACGGCGTTCACTATTGCGGCGGTAGCCAGGTGGATCACTCCCTTCTCCGGGCCGATCCAGCGAAGCTGGCTGTCACCGGTCATCGTGCGCCAGAATTGGCCCATGTTGGCGGTAAAGGAGGCCAGGGGCCGGCCCTTGACCCAGGGGATCAGCGTCCTGATGGCCGCGACACATAACTCGTTACCCCGGCCAATGGTAAAGGTCAGGCCATGTCCCTCGAAACCCTTAGGGCTATCTGTCTTGAGTACAACATAGGCCGCCGAATAATCCGGGTCAGGATTCATCGCATCAGAGCCATCCAAATCACGCGAGGTCGGAAAGCGAATATCGCGGATGATAACTTCAGTGATGGTGATAGACACTATCTTTTCTCCGCTCGAAAAAGCTATCCAGCGCCAGGGTCGCCATAATAATCAGCCATTGACTGTTTTTATTTACTTGATTTGGTTAAACTAGCAGCATCAGACGCCGGATTGAGGCGTGTTTTTATTACCCGCCGAGGGATTGGTCAAGCGGCATTTGATTTCCCTCAGCCGAAGGTGCGCTCATAGTGGCTTCCATATCTTCGGCCACTTGCTGGGTATGCTGCCACATCGCCTGACGAGCGGCGGCAACATCACCTCGCTGCACACTTTCAAAAATCAATTTATGGTGGGCCTGGCTTCGGGCCGGCACTCCCGGTGTTTGCGACATCAAAAACCGGGGCTCTTCGAGCAGGTCCATTAACACGTCCATTAACAGGGGAAAGACAGAATTATGGGTGGCTTCGGCCAGAAAAGCGTGAAAGGCAGTATCGGCTTTAATAAACTCAACCTGGGTAAAAGGGGAGACAGTGGCATCCATCTCGGCAATGGCTTGTCTCATTTTTGCCCGATCGGCGGGGGTTGCTTTTTGAGCGGCCAGGCCGGCAATTTCTACCTCTAATATTTGCCTAACCTGGTGTAGATCGCCATACGAGTGGCCGCCCCTTCTAAAAAGGCGACCTAACTGCTCGGAATGTAATTTAGGATCAAGGCCAGAGACAAACGTACCTCGGCCCGGCGAAATTGTCACTAAACCACGCTCGGCCAGCAGTTTGACCGCTTCTCTAACCACCCCCCGGCCCACACCCAGGCCTTCCGCCAGTTCGCGTTCAGAAGGGAGCCGGTTGCCAGGCTGCAGCTTACCGGAACTCACCAGACTCTCTATGTGTAAGGCAATTTTTTCGTAAAGGGGATCGTGTTTAAATTCGCGGTAAAGTTCTTCGGTCATTAGCCCCCTCCGGTAAGTGCGGTCCTACCACCCAACCTCTTACCAGCTAACCACGTTACCATAGTACCATAGTTTTTGGCCTTGTCAACCGGAATTTCCTTAAAATTTAAAGAAATAACTCGTTCAAATCATTTTCGAGCGAGATGAAGTTAATTTTCTGCGTAAACAACAAAAGGCTAACCTTACCGATTAGCCTTTGTTGTTAGATCTACTCAACAATATTTGTAGATATTACTCATCTTTTTCCACCCATTCATCCCCTTGCTTCTCATATTTCTTCTTCACCGCCGCCCAGGCCACCCGGTGGGCCGTTTCTTCGCGCGAGGCATCACCCCGGCGTTCTTCGGGTTGGTCATATTGTTCCCAGGCGCTGTTGTAAGCCGCCATATAAATCTCCTGGGCATGCCTGGGCAAGTTATCCCGGACCGAGTCCGGCAAATCGCTAAGTTTGGTATAGGGCATTTTGATCACCTCCTGATGTACTATTCTTGGTTGTCCTACCGCCGGAGGGCCGGCAACCTCCGGCTTTAAGTTCAGCGTTCGCGACTTTCTTGACTTGATTTTTCCCTGTGCTTGACTTACTGTTGGATTTTTTATTGACCTCGGTGCTGCCGTTTCGGCTGCTCTGGCTGTATCGTTGGTGCATGCGCGGAAACTCTTGCTGAAGCTCCTCCAATTCCTCGTCGGCCATGTCTTCCAGGTCAATTAAATTGTTACGGGCGCCTTCAACTGCTTTAAGCAGTTCATCCAGCTTCAGGTGTATCGCTTTGGCATCGCGGTTTTGGGTATTCTGAATTAAAAACACCATTAGGAAAGTAATAATGGTCGTCCCGGTATTGATAATGAGCTGCCAGGTATCGGAAAAGTTGAAGATAGGACCCGATACAGCCCATGCAGCAATAACGATGACCGCAATAAGGAACGCCCAGGATGACCCAACGACATTGGAAGCAGTCTGCGAAAATCTACGAAAGAAATCATTCATTATTAACCTCTACCTTGCGGATGTATAGTTCAATCGCCATTTTCCTTTAGGCTCTTGATGTGTTTCAAGGAGTTGCTCCCGCAGGATTTGACAATCCGGCGGCGATGGCCCGGATTTGACAATCCAGGCCGAGCTAAATTTTGGAGCTCCTTAAAACCCATATTGAGCCTTCCTTTAATTTCCAGGGGGAGGTGTTCCCGTTGTTCCGGCAAGGGACAAAGCATCCGTCATCGCCTGGCCGTTAAGGAAGATCATGACTCTGTCAACGGTGGAAAACTGGAGGGCAGTCGCCTCAAGCTGAGCCTCAAAGCGAGGGATGTCACATACGCCGCCCAACGTGTAACGGCCAGAAAGGTAAATTGTAGCCAGTCCGTTCGCCAGCCCAATATCGTCAATTTTTAGATCAGACTGGTAAAGGGCATTGTACAGCCCCGACTGGCCATCATACTGCTCGCGTAAAGACAACAGTTCGTTGAGAGATGCTCGCAGCGGCGCAATGGTTGGAGTAATCCCACGCTCAACCGCGATGAGGCTGTCGTCACAGCCGATTTTTTGACCGCTTTGGCCGTTATCGCCCAGAGCAACCAGATAAATTTGGACACGGGTAAATCCCCCTTGACCGGATGACAGGGGAGTTGGGGTTGGCAGCGGTTCTACTGGCTCTGGAGGCGGAGCGGCTGCTGGACCCTTGGCGGCCGGGAGAGTAAAGCTGTCAACCAGGCCATTAACATTGACCGTATACTGTCCAGGCGGCAGGCCGCTCACATCGAGCGGAATGACTTCCTCAAAGGGGACAACGGCCTGGGCGCACATCTGGTCGGTCCGGGAGCGGGTGGTCAGGCGACCCTGAAAAGTATTACCATTCCGTTCGATTAAAGCCTGATCAATCTCGGTGCAACTATCCGGTAAACTGCCCCTGGCTACCATCTGCACCTGAACCGGAAACGACTCCACGAGGCGAACCTCGATGCTCTCGACCGCAGCCTGGCCGTAGGCATATGCCCCAGCAGCCGGCCCTGGCTGATTATTGACCGGCGGGGGAGGATTACTGGACCTTACCGCCTGGTCGGGTTGGGAAACCAGGGGAGTCGTTTGCGTCGGGGTAATCTCAATCGCCTCAACAGGGGCGACGGAGGGTGAGGGTAGACACCCCACACCAACCAAAATTATGGACATGATGAAGAGGAAGTTAAATATGTTCTTCACATACCTAACGCTACCAGCGTTTATCCAGGTTAGCTACACCTAATTGAGCGACTTTAAAAAGAAAAAAGAGCTATCTTTGGATAGCTCTTAGAGAATTTTTCAAGAAGTTTGTCTACTCAGCCGGGTGATGACCCACCGGAAAGAAATAGCTCTTGTCGCTGCCGGCCAGCATTATTGGCCAAGCGGGTCGTACGGATTGCCCAGGGTTGGGGCAATGTTGGAGAAGTCGCCTCGGCTAAAGTAATCGTTCAATGTGCCAGCCACCAAAATCACCAAAAACAGAAAGCCAACCAGAGCAAACACCTGGGTCAGCCGGCTGCTGTAGCGTAGGTGCATGAAGAAAAGCATAATCAGCGCCGTTTTGGCCATAGCAATCACCAGGGCGATCACATTATTGAAAATTCCCAAATCCAAGAAGGCCGCGCCCACCGTCGCCGCCATCAAAACCATCAAGGCGACAAATACGCCCAGGTAAACTTTTATGGGAACTACGTGGTGTGCCATTAGTGCCGTCCTATTAAATAAAGTAAGGGGAAGAGAAAAACCCAAACAATATCCACAAAGTGCCAGTACAGGCCCAGCATTTCAACCGGAACAAAATTTTCGGGGGGAAAGGCGCGCTGCCAAATACGAACCATAAAATAAACAATCACCCCGGCCCCAATGATCATATGCAGTGCGTGAAAGCCGGTCATGACAAAATATAAAACAAAGAAGAGCTGGGCATGGAGCGGATTAGCTTCGCCCTCGTACATAAAACTACTGCCGGGCAGCAGGTGCTCTTCATACTTGTGATAGTATTCCAGCCCTTTAATACCCAGGAAGGTCGAACCCAGGATCAGGGTCACGAACAGCAAGGCAACAGCGGCTTTACGCTGGCCCAACTGGACGCTCCGCACGGCCAGGGCCATGCTCAGGCTGCTGCACAGCAGGACGACGGTATTCGTAGTACCCAGGTAAATATCCAGATGATGGCTGGCTTCGGCAAATGCCGGGGCATAAGCTCCCCGGTAGATGCTGTAAATCAGAAACAGGCCGCTGAAGAACATCACTTCGGTGACCAGAAAAATCCACATACCCAGGGTATTGGTCTCGACCTGCTGGTCCATATCGGTAAAGTGATGGGCCAGGGCTGAGGCGTGGCTATCGCTCAAGGTTGGTTCTCCTTTCGGACCCCCACCCTAACCCTCTCCCCAATGAGGGGCAGGGAAAGGAGGGAGTTTCGTCATTTTGCTGCCGGCGCTCCGGCTCTGGCAGAATCCAAATCGGTATCTTTAAGTTCCTGCTGAGTAGCCGGTGGGTCTGGCTGATACTCGTAAGCCTCCCAGGTGACAACCGGTATTTCGTCAAAATTGTGGGGCGGGGGAGGAGAGGAGGTGATCCATTCGAGGCCAATCGCTCGCCACGGGTTGGGTCCGGCCACCGGGCCGTAGCGCAGTGACCACATAAAGTAAATCAAGGGTAATAAATAACCCAGGGCCAAAATCGAAGAGCCAGCCGTGGACATCACATTGAGGACCTGGAACTCGTCGGGGTAAACGTGGTAGCGGCGGGGCATGCCCAGGTAGCCCACCAAAAACTGCGGAAAGAAGGTCAGGTTGAAGCCGGCAAAAATCAGCCCCGCCGAAAGCCGTCCCCACCATTCGGGGTAGAGCCGCCCGGTAATTTTGGGCCACCAGAAATGAAGCGCACCCAGGTAACCCATCAGCGCCCCCCCAACCATAATATAGTGAAAATGGGCCACGACAAAGTAGGTATCGTGGACATGCACGTCAATCGCCAAAGCGGCCAGGTAGAGGCCAGTCAATCCGCCAATCGTGAACAGACCGATAAAGCCCAGCGCATAAAGCATCGGTGTATCGTAGGAAATCTGTCCTTTATACAGCGTCGCCGTCCAGTTAAATACTTTAATCGCCGATGGAATAGCCACGATGTAACTGAGGATTGAAAAAATCATACCGGCATAAACCGACTGGCCGCTGACAAACATATGGTGGCCCCAAACCAGAAAACCAATCACGGCAATGGCGATGCTGGAAAAAGCAACAAAGTTATAGCCAAAAATACGCTTGCGCGAGAAGCAGGTGATCAACTCGCTGATGACGCCCATACTGGGCAGAATCATAATGTAAACCGCCGGGTGCGAGTAGAACCAGAAAAGATGCTGGAACAGGATCGGGTCGCCGCCCAGAGCCGGGTCGAAAATGCCAATCCGAAACAGGCGCTCAATGGCGACCAGCAGCAGAGAGATGGCCACCACCGGCGTCCCCAGGATCATAATCAGGCTGGTGGCGTAATGGGCCCAGACAAAGAGCGGCAGCCGGAACCAGGTCATACCCGGCGCGCGCATCTTGTGAATGGTGGCAATGAAATTTATCCCGGTAAAGATGGAGGAGAAGCCGGCAAAAAAAGCGCCCATAGCAGCCAGGATAACATAGCTGTTAGAATAGGTACTGCTGTAGGGAGTGTAGAAGGTCCAGCCGGTATCCACGCCGCCCAGGGCCAGAACGGCAACGGTAAAGACACCGCCGACAGTATAGACATACCAACTGGCCAGGTTGAGCCGGGGAAAAGCCAGGTCTTTAGCGCCGATCATCAGGGGAATGAGAAAATTGCCCATGGTGGCCGGGATCGAGGGGACCAGGAAGAAGAAAATCATGATGAAGCCGTGCATCGTAAAAACCCGATTATACATATCGCCGGTCATCACATCAGCGCGGGGCGTCATCAGTTCTAGACGGATCAGCATGGCATAAATGCCACCCAGTGCAAAAAATATTGAAATTGAGACCAGGTAAAGCAGGGCGATCCGTTTGTGGTCGGTGGTTAATAACCAGGATTTTACGCTGTAGTCAACATTGAGATAATGTTCATGAGAGGTCACCAGTCCCTTCTGGCGGGGACTGCCTTGTTCACGTTGTGAGGTTGTACCAAGCATTATTGCGCGCCTCCGTTAGCTTCACTTCCGGCCTGTTGGTCGTCATTTGCTGTTAAAGATTTCAAATAAGCCACAATTTGCTGCAAGCCTTCATCACTGATTTGTCCCTGATAGGTGGGCATGATTGAAGGATAACCGGCCACAATCTTGGCCCGGGGATTGATAATCGACTCGCGGAGATACTCTTCATCGGCGGTAACAATTTGCCCGCCCTCTAACTGGACCTCCTGCCCAAACACACCCGCCAGTGAGGGGCCGCGGCCTTCATTATCCGCTTGGTGACAGGTGACGCAGCCGAGCTGTTGAAACAGGGCTTCGCCGGCCTGAGCCAGGGGCACATTGCCCATCCCACCACTCAGCCACTGCTGATACTCTGCCTCCGGCATGACCACCACGCTGCCCCCCATTTGGGCATGATCAGTTCCGCAGTATTCGGCACAGAAGAGGTGATAGGTGCCTGGTTGGGTGGCTTCAAACCAGATACTGGTGTAACGACCCGGCAGCACGTCTTGTTTAACCCGGAAGGCGGGGATATAAAAGCTGTGGATGACATCCTGCGAGGTCATAATCAAACGCACCGGGCGGTTGACCGGCACATGCAACTGGTTGATTTCTTCCTGCCCTTCGGGATGCTGGGCCTTCCACATCCACTGCCGGCCGACGATATAAATTTCGAGCGCGTTAACCGGCGGGCGATACAAGTCGAAGTAGGCTTTTGCTTGAATGACAAATACGCCCAGGGCCAGCAGCAAAGGCACCACCGACCAGAAAAGCTCCAGCTTTCTGCTCTCTAAGACAATCCCCGAACGATCGGCATTGGAACCACGCCGGTATTTGATGGCAAAAAAGAGGATGAAAAACAAAACCGTGAGGGCAAAGAATAAACTCAGGCCGGTCAGTAAAAAATAGACGGCGTCCACGCCTCCAGCAATGGAGGATGCTTGATCGGGAAATAATGGAAAATCCCACATAATCTTTTCTTTTAATCCTTAAGCCAGTCTAAAATTTATAGGTTTTTTGATAAAGCCGGATGGTTCAGCGCTCGCGCCCGGTCGCGCCGCAGCACTGCCACAAACACACCGATGGCGCCGACGGTGGTCAGTCCAGCCAGGCGGATAATATTCATAATTGTCAGCGTGTACTGGCCGACCACCGGATCGTAGTGATAACACAGCAGCAGCAGTTGGTCTACCGGCGAGCCGATCTTGTTGGCGGCTGCTTCAATCAAGCCGAGCCGCAAATCTCTGGCCGGGAAGTCAATCCCGTAGAAATAGCGGGCAATTTTTCCATGCGGCGTCACGACCATGATCCCGGTCGGATGGGCGTACTCGTCTTTCTCCGGGTCATAATTGTAGTGAAAGCCGGCTGCCTGGGTTAATTGATCAATCGCCGCCTGCTCGCCGGTGAGGAAGTGCCAGCCGTCGGCCGCGCCGGGCCGGCGATACTGCTCCAGGTAAACCGCTTTTTTGGCCGCGGCCAATGCCGGCGTTTCGGTGGGATCAATGCTGACGGTGACGATCTCGAACTGGTTGCCCGCATCAAAGGTCAAGCCGTTCAGGCTGCTCACCAGGCCGTTCAGGACCAGGGTGCAGAGCATGGGACAGTCGTAGTAGGCAAAAACCAGGATAACCGGCTTCTGGTCAAAATAATCGGCCAGTTGCACCGATTGGCCGGCCTCATTCCGAAAGGACAAGTCCAGCGGGAGCTGCTGGTTCAATTTCTGCTCAAACTCGACGCCCTTGATGACCTCATCTGCCGGATGCGACCCATCGGCTTGGGCGGGCGCGGCTCCGGGCAAGAAGATAGAAGAGAGAAGATAGAGGATAGACGCGAAGCGTAGAAGATAGAGAATAGAAGAGGGTAAAGGGCGGGGAGTAGGGAGTAGGGACGCGAAGCGGGGAGTAGGGAGTAGAGGGTGGCTTAGGACTTTAACATTTTCGATTTTTTCGACCTGAACCTTTAATTTTTGACGTTTCATTTTTTACTTCCGACTTTCCAGCCTTCCAGCCTTCCAGTCCTCCATTTCTTCCACCTTCCCCTCTTCCTCACTCTTCCTCCGGCAGTCGAATGGGCAGCTCTCGCTCCAGGGTCAGCTCAATCGCCCGCTCGATAGGGATACGGACTACCCCGGCTTCCTTGTCCACCCAGCCATAGCTGTTCAGAAGCTCGTCCGTCTCACTGCTTAACCGCTGCATAGACTGCTCCGGATCGCGCTGCAAAAGAGGGCCGGGGGGGAGTCCCTGGGCTTCCTCCAGCAGAGGAGGGGGAGGGGCGCTGCGGGCCACCGTGCTGGCATTTAAAAATCCATACAGTAAACCAACCAGCAGCGAAATAGCCCCAACGACAACGATCAGAATTACGGTCAGCCAGACCAGGTTGCGTAAATTAATATCTCTAACTTCGTAACCCAGATTCAGGCTTTCCTCAGGAATGGGTTGAGGTTTGTGTTCTTCCATAATCCAGCAATTTCTCCTCGACTCCGGCATCATAAAGGGGTAATAACGACTTCTTTTTCAACTGCCAGATAAATACTGCCAGCCAGATGCCGCCGATGGCAATGGGCGCAACAATTAGCAGCCAATCGAGATAAAAACTTTCGTGATAAGCCGGGATAATTAACCAATACAGGTCAACCAGGCGCATAAATAACACCAGGCCGGCCACGTTGACCAACCAGTTAATCCGGCGTTTGACCGTCCGCGAAAGGAGTACCAGGAACGGAGCAAAAAAGTGGAAAACGGTCAGCAGCAGGCCGACGACTTCCCACCCCCCTGTGGTCCGGCGGTAGATCCAGGGCGTCTCTTCGGCCAGGTTGCCGGACCAAATAATCAAATATTGCGACAGGGTCATATAAGCCCAGAGCATGACCCCGGCCAACAAAAAGTTACCCAGGTCGTTGACATTCAGCGTAGAGACTACTTCCGCCAGCGAGGTGCGTTTCATCAGCCAATTCAGGGCGATGATGGCAAAGGCAAAAGCCGCCGCCACAGCGCCGGTCGCAAACATGAAGCCGTAAATTGTCGAGAACCAGTGCGGCTCGATGGACATCATCCAGTCAACGGAGGCAAAGGTGACAGTCAGCCCAAACGCGCCCAGGCCGAGACCGCTGATGGCGCGCAGGCGACGGCCGGAAGCCAAGTCAAGGGATGTATCCAGGTGGAGCAGCCGGCGATTGAGCAAAAAGGCCAGTCCAATCCAGACCACAAAATAGAGAACCGTACGAGCGATGAAAAAAGGTGTATTCAGGTAAAGTGACTTGTGCTGTAACAGTTCGTCATGAGCCACCACATCGGGGCGCGCCCACTCGTAGAGAACCGGCAGACCCAACAGCAGCGGCAAAAATAACACGGCTAACAGCGGCAGGGTCAACATCCCGGCCCGGAGAATGCGCTGAGTCACATAGCCCCAGCCGCCGCCGGTCAACGTGTAAATCATTAAAATAGCCAGGCAGCCGAGGGCCACTTGCGTCCAAAGGACATAGCCAACCAGATAAGCCTGGAAAAACTGTACCGGATTCAAAAACCAGCCGATCACCAGAAGAACCAGCCCCACCCCGCCGCCAATCAGGGCGAGAGTTTGTAAACGATTCAGTACAGGGGGAACCTGCGTTTGGTTCATTGGCCTGGCTCCTCTAATTTACTGCGCTGGTCGAGAGGCACATCATCAATAGTAGCATTCTGGCTGAGTTGCAACGCCTTAATGTAGGCAATAATGGCCCAGCGATCTTCCGGCGGAACGCGTGAGGCGTAGCTGTACATTACTCCAAAACCGTGGGTAATGACATCATAATAATAACCGGGCGGCGCTTCGCGCAGGCGATCAATGTGGAATGAGGGTGGCGCCTTGAAACCGCGCTGCACAATCATCCCCTGGCCGTTGCCCAGGCGGCCATGGCACGGCGAGCAGAAAATATCATACTGCTGCTGCCCGCGTTCCAGGACCTCACGGGTAATCTCGATGGGGAAGGCGTCCACCGGCGTATCATCCTCATTCATGCCCTGGTACATGGCCTTATCCAGATCAAGGTTTCCCCGAGAAACGGTATCGGGCAGCAGCGGCCGGGAGGCCTGGCCATCCAGAAAGAAATCGCTGGATTCCAGAGGTTTGACCTTAGCCTGGGTCCGCATATCATACCAGCAGCCGGTGAGGAACAGCAGGCAGACAATGGCACAAGGCCCTATCACAAATCTTGAGAATCGAGGATAGAGGATAGAAGATCGAAGATGGAGAAGAGAAAAGCGAAATTGGAAATAAATAGAGGACATAAACGTGATAATTCTTGCTCGCACTGAGGACTCCTTACTTAAGCAGCATGTCTACAGAAATCATCAGCTCGCTGAATCATTCGATTAAGCATGGCTCCAATGCGTTGCCAGGCTTCATCCAATTCGTGATACAAATCAGATTTAATGTAACCACACTCACGGGCATGATCAAGCCAGGCCTGGGTTTCCATTGCTTCGCCCAGAGCTTCGTTTATCTTATTCACAAAAGCAGCCTGATACTTGCGTCTCGCCCAACCCTCTGCAACCATTGCGTTAACAGCCCGAGAAGAACGACGAATTTGGTCCGTCAATGAATAAGTTTCTTCTTTCGGAAAGTCCTTACTGATCACAAAAATTCTCTTGGCCTGTTCAAGTGATAATTGATAGACCCGCAAGTCCCGAAAACTTTTAATGACCCGTATTGCTCTTTCGCCATCCTCCATAACTCCTCCCGTCCCTCTATCCTCAACAGACATAATCGGAATTAAGCTCAAAATGTGTCCGACTTCACCCAGGACAGGTTTCAAGCGACGAAGGAGTGAAGCGTCCCTACAGTGTCACTTTTTAGTATAGATTCGAGGGATTCCTCGTTCCGCTACGCTCCACTCGGAATGACATAAGAACCCTAATTAGCTATCTTCTATCCTCTATCTTCCATCCTCTATCCTCTACCCCGGGTACTTATAGCGCTCTATCTCCGACACTTTTTCGGGCTGGAAACTTTCAAGAAAATTCCTGGTTTCTTCCAGGTCAAACTTCGGGTCTCTGGCTTCGATTTGTAAAAAGAAGCGGTCTCGCGTCGCTGCCTCAAAGCCGGGCACGCCAAAGACCGGATGGTAGGGCTGGGGCAGCCCGTTGAGGGCCAGCATCCCCAGCACAGCGGCAAAAGCAGCCAGCAGCACCGTTGTTTCAAAGGTGGCCGGGATGAAAGAGGGCCAGCTATGGTAGGGACGCCCGCCTACGTTGAGCGGATAATCAATTACCGAGGCGTAATATTGCAAAAGATAGCCCCCGATAGCGCCCATTATCCCCCCGGCCAGAACAATGTACGGCAGGCGCGTGCCCCGTGCACCCAGGGCATGGCCTACTTCCTCAATAGGATAGGGGGTATAGGCGTCCATCTTGCGGTAGCCGGCCTCGTGGGCCTGGTGGGTCGCCTCGATTAGGGCTTCCGGGGTGGTAAATTCGGCTAACAGGCCGTAGGTTGCTGGATTTTTCATCTGCTCTCACTCTCCGGCACCAATTCTCGCATCTCAAAGATTGAAATGACCGGCAGCACCCGGATAAACAACAACAGCAGGGTCAGGAAGAAACCGATCGTGCCGATGAACATCGTCCAATCAAAAACTGTTGGGTAATACATACCCCAGGAAGAGGGCAGAAAATCGCGGTGCAGGCTGGTCACAATGATGACAAAGCGCTCTAACCACATGCCCACATTCACAATCAGCGAGATGATAAACAATACCAAAAGGTTGTTCCTAACGCCACGGGACCACAACAATTGGGGAACCAGCCCATTGCAGAGGATCAGCGCCCAGTAGAGCGGGGCATAGGGGCCGGTCATCCGATTTAAGATAAGATATTCTTCATACTGGCTCCCGCTATACCAGCCCATGAATAGTTCCATCATATAACCATAAAAGACGATCAGGCCGGTGACCAGCATAATCTTGGCCACATTATTGATATGGCGCATGGTGATAAAATCTTCCAGGCCATAGATGCGGCGCAAGGGGATAGCCAGGGTCAAAACCATCGCAAAGCCGGAGAAGATAGCCCCGGCCACGAAATAAGGCGGGAACATGGTCGCGTGCCAGCCGGGGATCACGCCCGCCGAAAAATCAAGGCTGACTACGCTGTGGACAGACACGACCAACGGGGTGGACAGCGCTGCCAGCAGCAGATAAGCCGCGTGATAACGATTCCAATGGGCGGCAGAGTTGCGCCAACCCAAAGCGAAAATTCCATACAGGATGCGGAGTAAGCGATTTTTTGAGCGGTCGCGCAGTGTCGCCAGGTCGGGGATGAGCCCAGTGTACCAGAACAGGAACGACACGGTGGCGTAAGTGCTAATTGCAAATACGTCCCACACCAGAGGGCTGCGGAAATTGGGCCACAGGCCAAACGTATTGGGATAGGGCATGGTCCAATAGAAGAACCAGGGCCGGCCCATATGCAGCAGTGGGTAAAGACCGGCGCAGGCAACCGCAAAAAGGGTCATCGCCTCGGCAAAACGATTGATCGAGGTCCGCCACTGTTGCCGGAAGAGCAGCAGAATGGCCGAAATGAGCGTTCCGGCATGGCCAATCCCAATCCACCAGACGAAGTTGACGATGTCGAAGCCCCAGCCAACAGGAATATTGATGCCCCAAATCCCAACACCCTGGTATAGTAAATAAGCAATTGTCCCAAACAACATCGCTGCCCCGGCTGAAGCGATGACAAAGGCGATCAACCAAGCCAGGGGCGTCCGGCCCGAGAGCACAATGGCGCTGATCTTGTCGGTGACAGAACCATAAGTATAACCCGGCCCGATGACCGGCGCCGGCAACTGCACCTCTGCTGGTTTCTTGAGCGGCTCCAATGATTGCATCAGCTTGTTTCACCTCCCAGTTCAATATTGGGATTCTTAACTTCGGCCAGGTAGGTGGTCCGAGGTTTGGTGTTCAACTCGGTGAGCAGCCCATAATTCAATGGGGTCGCTTTCGACTGAGCCACCTGACTCTCCGGATCATTGATATTGCCAAAAATAATCGCCTGGGTGGGGCATGCCTGCTGGCAGGCGGTCAATATTTCACCATCGCCAATGGCCCGGTTTTCCTTTTTGGCCTCGATACGCGCCGCGTTGATGCGCTGCACACAGTACGTGCATTTTTCCATCACCCCCCGCTGGCGCACCGTCACATCCGGGTTCATCAACAACTTCAATACCGGCACATCTTGGTTGCTGTACTGGAAGAAATTAAACCGGCGCACCTTGTAAGGGCAGTTGTTGGAGCAGTAGCGTGTGCCCACACAGCGGTTGTAGACCATGTCGTTCAAACCCTCGGCGTTGTGGACCGTCGCGGCCACTGGACAGACCGTCTCGCACGGCGCTTTCTCACAATGCATACAGGGCACGGGCTGGAAGTGGGTCGCTGGGTTGTCGAGCTGTCCTTCAAAATAAGTATCCACCCTGATCCAATGCATCTCCCGGCTCCGTGCCACCTCCTCCTTGCCCACCACCGGGATGTTGTTCTCAGCCTGGCAGGCGATGGTACAGGCATTGCAGCCGATACAGGTGGTCAGATCAATGGTCATGCCCCAGGCATTGCCGTTATACTCGTACTCGGGGTACAAGGAGATATGCTCGACCTCTTCACCTTCATGCGCCTGGGCAAAATCAGGCTGGGCCTGGTACTCTTGCAGCGAGGCCGACCGCACCAGTTCGCGGCCCTCCATCGCGAAATGTCCCTGCGTTCTGACCAGGGGATAACTCTCACCGGTTTTGACGATTTCCAGGCCCGTGCCAAACGAGGGGGCCTCGGAAGTGCGGAGCGCAGAGGCATTGAAGCCGGCGCCGTTCCCCACCTGCCCCGCCCGGACGCGTCCGTAGCCCAGGTGGACGGTAACAGTATCGTCGGCATGTCCGGGCACAATCAAGATCGGCGCCCGCACACTCCGCTCGCGGTAGCGCAACTCGACGACTTCCTCATCGGCCAGCCCCAGCCGCTCGGCAGTGGTGGGACTAATCATGGCCGCATTATCCCAGGTCAGCTTGGTGATGGGCCGGGGCAGTTCTTGCAGCCAGCCGTTGTTGGCAAAGCGACCATCCCACAGCGACGGATCGGGCCGAAAAACGATTTCCAGGCTTTGCCCGTCTCCCGCTTCCGGCGCAGCGCCAAAATCGGCTTGCAGGGAGACCGATCGGGTGGGCAGGGCGGTATCCTCCATGAAGCCGTTGTGCAGCGCCGTCCGCCACACCGCTTCAAAATCACCGCCCGGGTTTTGCTCTTGCCAATAGCCGCGCACCAAGTCCAAATTCGACACCCCGGTTTGGCCCAAAACTGCCGCCAGCAGCTCGTAAGGCGATTTACCGTCGTACAGCGGCGCAATGAGCGGCTGGATAAGGCTAACGGTGCCGTCGTAGGCCCGCAGGTCGCCCCACATCTCCAGAAAATGCAACCCTGGTATGTGCCACTGGCACAGCTCCGACGTTTCGTCTTCGTACAAACCCAGGTGAATCCGTGTTTTAACATTAAACATACGCTCGGCAAATTGCAGATCAGCGGGGGCGTCATAAACCGGATTCTTGTCGAGAATAAGCAACAACTGCACCTGCCCGGCCTGCATCTCGTCGGCTAGTTCTCTGAGCGAAGCCATGTCAGCGGCTGGATTCGCAGCCACCGGATCGGTATAAGTGACCGTCTGCCCAACATTGCCCAGGGCTTCATTGATCGCGTGAGCCAGCGCATGGACAACCGGAGGCTGCTCACTGCCGGCGATGACCAGGCTTGAGCCTCGATTGGCTTGCAGATCACTCACTACGGCGTCAATCCAGCCGGCATGCTCGGCCATTTCTGTCCCGCCGGCCTCCACGCCGACAGCCTCGGCCACAGCGCGAGCAAATAACTCCACCTGGCTTGGCCGCAGGGGCAGGCGATGGTCGGCCTTAGCCCCGGTAATCGTGGGCGTGCTTTCGACGACATACAAACGATTCTGGGTCGTTTGGCCGGTCCAAACCCGCCGCCCATCGCTGAAATCACGCGCATAGCGAAGATGTCCTGGCCCTTCAAACAAAAAGTTGGCGTCAAGCGAAAGAATAACCTCGGCATTGGCCAGGTTGTAAACGGTTTCCACATCTTCGCCAAAAGCCAGACGTGTTCCGGTGCGGCCATTATCCTGTCCGGCCGCTTCGTATTGATACCAGCGAGCTTGCGGAAATTCGGCCAGAATAGCTTCCAGTTGGCTGGCCAGCGTCGGCGAGGTGACCAGACCGGTTAAAATCCGCAGTCCCGCTCCGCCGTTATTCCGCTGATCGTCCAGTTCGGCCTGCAAATCCTGTAAAAAAGCATCCCAGGTACTGATGCGGGTGCCAAAGCGGGTTACGACCTGGGAGCGGTCCGGATCGTACAAATCCAAAATAGACGCCTGGAGCCAGACGTCAGACGAACCGAGGCTGGCCGGATGGTCGGGGTTGCCTTCAATTTTGGTGGGCCGTCCCTCGTGATTCTCCACCAGCGCGCCAATACCATAGCCATTAAAGGGCATAGCCGTGGCATAAAACAGCGGCTGGCCGGGGACAAGTTCTTCGGGCTGGCGGACGTAGGGCAGAATTTTCTCGGCCGGCTGGCCGGAACAACTGGTCAGTCCGGCCAGGGCCAATGAGGCGCCCATCAGCTTGAAAAAGTTGCGGCGGCTGAGCGGGTCGGTCCACTCCGTAGCACCCTGGGGAAACTCCCGGTGCAAAAATTCTTTAAAAGCAGGTGTTTCGGCAACTTCTTCAAGGCTGCGCCAGTAGCGCCGGCCTTTGGCCTGGGCCAAACGAGCGCGGATTGCAGATAAGTCCAGAGTTTCTTTTTCCATATCCCTTGATTACGTTCTAATGATGGCAGACCGAACAATTGGTCAGTTGCGGTACCTGGATGTTGTAAGCTTTAACCAATTCCCGCCCCAGGGTTACCTGATCTTCCTGCGGCTGGTAGCCCATGGTGTAGATTTCCTCCACCGGGCGAATGTAATTTTCAGGATGGCGGTGGCAGTCCAGGCACCACTCCATGTAGAGGGTATTTGCCTTGTAAGTAAACGCCATCTGATCCACCCGACCATGACAGGTTTCACAGCCAACGCCCTTGGCGACGTGAATACTGTGGTTAAAGTAGACAAAATCGGGCAGATTATGCACCCTGATCCACTCAATCGGCCGATCCGTCCGAAAGCTCGCCCGAACCGGTTCCAAGACCTCGGCGTTGGTCCAAATTTGGGAGTGGCAGGTCATACAGGTTTCGGTGGGTGGAATGCCGGCCGCGGAAGATTTCTCCACCGAAGTGTGGCAATAGCGGCAGTCAATACCTAAACCGCTCACATGGTGCTCGTGGCTAAAAGGCACCGGCTGTTCCACAAAGACCCCCACACCGGTAGTATAAGAGGAGTGGACAAAAACCATAATCAACGCCGCCACACCAGCCAAAATAAAAACACCGCCAAAAATACTCACTTTAGCAATGGTATTGGTACTAGGATGAAAAATCTGAGCCATTGAGGAAGCCTATGATTAAATAACCTCTTCGGGACAATTAAATTAATTTGGGCGAGTATTGAATTGTAGGACGTTAAAGAGAGGCTGCTATTCTACGACAGCATCGCATATAAAACAAATACTGCTAGCGTAGACCCCTTAATTTCCAGCATCGGAAAAGATAAATTGCCAGCAACAATGGCAGATCGAAACAGATGAAAAAAGGATTACGGAAAATTGAGTGGTAGTTTGTTACTTCTACCCCTTAATATACCCGACAGGCTTTGTTAGGGCAAATTTATGCAACGAACCTGTGTAAAATTACACAAATAAAAACTGCTGGGCGATGTTAACGAAGCTATCACTATTTTTTGGCTCTGCCCACACCCAGCAGGGTTATCTTTAAGTCCACAAGAGCTATCTTTGAGTCACCCAACTGGATGATAAGCGATTAGCTCGATAAGATGAAGAACTATTACATGAGGTATAGTTCCAACAGTTACCGTTATTTGGCATTTTGCCTGTCTTGCTATATCTTTCAGCCGCAATGACAATCCCCACACTCAGGCCCAACATCTTTATCAGAATTGGACAAAACACCGGGATTCTGCTGCTGGTCAATATTGCTGGCGCGGTCATGGGGTTTTTGATGGCCGCTGTGTTGGGGCGCGGGTTAGGCGATGCCGGCTTTGGGCAGTACAGTTTTGTAATGACCTGGCTGTCCAGCTTCATGCTCTTCAGCGAATTTGGTCTGAGCACCGTCATCACCCGTGATATTGCGGCCCAGCCGGAGCAAACGCCGCGCTACCTGATCAACTCATTGGTGGGTAAAAGCCTGTTAAGCCTGCCGGCACTGCTCATTCTCCTTATTTTGGCTCCTCAATTGACCCCTGATCAGAATCCGGCAGTTGTTACCGCTATGCATTGGGGTGTTATCTTTCTATCCAGCGGTCTGGTTTACAGTTCATTTACCGCTATCTTCCGGGCGCACCAGGTGATGCCCCCCATCTTGTGGCTCACCCTGAGCGGGCAATTTGTCCTCCTGGCGGGGACACTAGGGCTGGTATTACTTCAACAACCTTTGTTTCTGATCATTGTCTGGGCCGGTTTGAGCCAGGTGGGACAGTGTGTTCTGGCTTTTGTTTTCTATCGGAAATTAAAGCAGCCCAGGCTGGAAAAGATGGTGGAGGGTAATTTAAAGGAACTCGTAGGAACTCAAGGGAACTTAGGTCTTTTCCAAGCTCCTACAAGCTCCTACGAGTTCCCTTCTGCAAGAAGCCGGCCTATCAGTGGACCCATGATAGGGGAACTCATCATTAAAGCCTGGCCCTTTGCCCTGGCCGGAATTCTGGCGGCGCTTCAACTCAGGGCAAATGGATTGATTCTGGCCTATCTCCAGGGAGACCAGGCGCTTGGCTGGTATGCCGCTGCCAATCGTTTTGTCGAAACCGGCAAGCAACTACCGGCAGCATTTTATTCAGCCATGCTGCCGGCGATGGCGGCAATGGTCGGCGCACGCAATGCCGCTCAAAGCCTGGCGCTCCAGAAAACCTTGGCCCAGTCACGGCTGGGATTGCTGGCCTTCGGAGCTTTCGCCTCTGTCGGGGCGTTGCTGCTGGCGCAGCCAATTCTGCGCCTCACCTACGGCCCGGCTTACGAACCGGCCACTTCGACTCTGCAAATTCTCACCCTGACTCTCATTCCTTCCGCTCAAAACAGTCTTTTAATCATTTATCTGTATGCCTGCGGCGACGAAAAGTTTGTCAATCTGCTCACGACACTGGGCATCATCGTCAATCTGGGGCTGTGTTTCTGGCTCATTCCGACCTGGGGACCGGCCGGCGTAGCCGTGGCGCTCCTGGTGGCCGAAAGCATCCTCTACTTGCCCTATAAAATGAGAGCGGCTAAACATCAGCATCAGCAGCGTGCTGTCTGATCAAGAAAGAGTTATGCCAAGTTCAAGCGCCGCCTTTTACCTTTCACGCTGGAAAATTGCGCTTATTTTATTCTTCATCGCTCTGGCGGTCCGGCTGGGCGCCGTCTTACTCTGGCAGTTCGATGGCCTCTACGGTCAAGATGCTTATGCCTACTTTCAACAGGCTCTGGCTATCACCCAGAACTTGCCCCAGGGCCAACCTCCCCCCGCCGATTTCTTCTGGCCGAATGGATATCCCCTCCTGATTGCCTTTTTCAGCCTATTTGTAGGCCAAAGCGCCTGGGCTGGTCAACTGGCGGCGTTATTAAGTGGGGCAGCATTATCCCCCCTGGTTTTTCTGTTATATGAAAATCTTTTTTTCGATCCTGTCGAAATTAATAGCAGCTTGGTTATACGAAGTGATTCTGGGGGGCTATGGGCTGGCCTGATCGTGGCTTTTGCCGGGCAGCCTATTCTCTCTTCGGTCGTGATTATGGCCGATATGCCGGCGCTATTTTGGGCCACTCTGGCGGCGTGGCTGGTTGTTCGGGCGGTGCATCTCCCACCGAGCAGAAAGTTTTGCCCGACCTTATTATTTTTCGCCGCCGGGGCCGCCTTGGCCCTGGCGATTATCTCGCGCTGGCTGTATATTTTGATTGCGCCGGTCCTGGGTCTTTACGTAATTTTCAATTATTGGAGCATTCAGCGGGACTTGGAAACGGGCTTGGCCCTGCCCAAAGCATTGTGGGTCCCCGCGTTGGCGGCCGTCCTCAGCGGAGCAATTATTCTGGCTCCCCAATTGTGGTTGAGCCTCAACAAACCGGAAGGATTGGCCCATAGCTGGCTGCTAGGGTGGAGTCCGGCCAACTTTTTTCGCCGCGAATTTGAGAACATTGACGGCCACTTTGTCTATCAACTCCCCAATTGGATTTTTTACGCCCAACCGGCGGGCCATCCCGCTTATATTTTTCCACTATTGGGGTTAGCCTCCGCCTGGGCTGTCTGGCGGTTGGGACGGGCCAGGCAGTGGGGACCGCTCATTTTGCTACTGGGCTGGGCCACGCCCGTTTATCTCTTTTTGGCTGGAATTCCCTACCAAAATTTCCGCTTTGGCCTGACTCTCTACCTGCCTCTGCTGATTTTGACCGGCTTTGGCCTCGGTGATCTTCTGAACAGGAATGTAAATGCTCCCCCGCTCCTCTGCCCCCCTGCCCCCCCGCCAGTTTTCCGAAAAGTTACCCTAAAAATAGTTATTGCTCTCTTCTTAGTCGGGATGCTGGCCTGGGCCTACCCGATGCTCGACGATTTTTTGACCGTGCAAAACCGAAGCAAAATGATTGCCCGCCAGGTTGAGCAAACGCTGCCCCCGGAGGCCAGCCTCATCACCTTTGGCTTGACTCTCACGGTGCAGCACTACACCCGGCTTAACGCGCTGGAACTCTTTTTCCTGGACCAAACTTCACTCAAAACTTTGGCCGAGTCTGCAGACCCCCTTTATTTGCTGCTGGACTTGCATGGAATCGAAACCCAGTGGCGGGACAAAACGCCTCAGCTCAATTATCAATGGCTCAAGGAAAACAGGAAGTTAATCAAAATTGGCGAGTTTCCACCGTACACCCTGTTTAAAGTTGTCAGGTAGCAGGTTGCAAGTGGCAGAACTTACGGGCGTGCAACCTGCTGCCTGTTACTTGCTACTCTGTGCCCTGCGATGAGAATTGCCATCGTTACCCCCGGCTTTAGCGCCCATGCCAATGATTGGGCTATCCCCGCCCTGCTGAACCTGGCCCGGGTGCTGGCCCAAACGCATGAAGTCCACGTGTTCAGCCAGCGCTATCCGGCTGAAGGCACTTATCGCTTCAGCGGCTTAGTCCACCATGCTGTCGGCGGGGGACAAAAGTTCGGGCCGATGTCGGCCCGGATTTGGCTGCAAACCACCCAGGCCGTTATCCGCCAGCACCGCCAAACCCCCTTTGACATGCTGCATGCCTTCTGGGCGGATGAAGCCGGTTTCTCAGCGGCGTTGGCTGGGGTCCGGCTCAAGCGGCCGGTCGTGGTGAGCCTGGGCGGCGGCGAGCTAACCCATTTGCCGGATATTAATTACGGCGCTCAGCGGTTTCTAACCCGGCGCTTGACCACGGGCTATGCTCTCAAAAAAGCCGCCCTGGTAACCGCTGGCTCGAATTACCAGCTCGACCTGTGTCGCGCTCATGCGGTGCCAGAAGCTAAACTCCGTCTCGCCCCCTTGGGCGTAGATGCCCATCTCTTCCAACCTGCTGCCTTAGCCCTCCAGAACCGGCCGCATCAAGGGATGCTCGCTCCCCAGCTTGATCAGCCGGTGATGGTGCAGGCAGCTTCCCTGGTACCCGTGAAAAACCAGCATTTGCTCTTTGAAGTGTTGAGCCTGGCCAAAAAGGGACTTCCTCGACTTAAGTTGAATCTGGCCGGGAGTGGCCCTTTGCAGGCTGACCTGGCCGGATTGGCTCACAGGCTTGATCTAGAGCAAAGCCTTGTCTGGCGGCAGCAAGTAGCTTATGCCGACATCGTTCAACTTTACCAGGAGTCGCACCTATACCTGCAAACTTCGCGGCATGAGTCGCAAGGCATGGCCCTGTTGGAAGCAATGGCCTGTGGGCTGCCCGTTCTGGGCACACCTGTTGGGATCGCCCCGGAGGTGGCCTGTTTGCCGCCCCAGGCTTCTGCGGAAGCTCTGGCGGAACAGGTTATCGAAATTCTTGGTAACGCCTCCGGTTATCAGGAACTGTGCCGGCAAGCCCGCCAGATTATCGAAGCAAAATACAGCTTACCCGTCACGACGAGCCTTTTTTTAGAAATTTACGACACTGCATTGAATCCTCTATAAATTCCCATTTCTCCTAGTCCCGTTATCCAGGCTTCCAACTTCTTTGCCTTGTGACCGGGTCTATGTTAGAATTTCGCCTGACCGAGCGAGACCAATTCCATCCCCAATCCATCCGTTCAAACCGTTAGGCAGTTCCAAGATTTAAATCATCCAATTGTTCTCACCGGCTTGATGCGTGATACGTGATGCGTAAGAAATCTTGCCTGGAAACCATCACGCATCACGCATTACGTATCACGGACTTTGGATAATTATTTTCTTGGAGTTGCCTTATAGACCCGTTTATGAGCAAAGCTCAAACTTATCAGGAAGCCTGGTTTCGGCCAATGGGCTTCACTTTACGTCTGCGCAGCAACAGTCCAGCCATCATCGCTGCGGCAGAAACGTCCTTTGGCCGCTTTGGGCCGGGCCAGTCCGTCGAGTTGCCCGACTTCCGTTTCCGCTTGATGGCCTCTGACCGGCCAGATAGTCCCCCCGACCCACCATCTTTTCGCCTGGAAGGATCGCTCCTTTACCAAACCATCGGCCGTGACTCCGGCCTGGTAGCCAACCTGGCCGACGGCTTTGCCTTCGGTTATTTTTCAGCCCCGGTTCTGGCTAATCCCGCTTTTTTTCGCTGGCACTTTTTGGAGCTGGCTTTTTTGATGATGCTGGAGTGGCGGGGCTGGATGGGCGTTCACGGAGCGGCGCTGGCTAAAAACGGCCAGGCCGTGCTGCTGCGGGCACAGAGCGGCGGCGGCAAAACGACGCTGGCCTTTGCCGCCGCGATGCGAGGCAGTTTCCAGGCGCTGGCCGAAGATGTCGTCTGGCTCGACAGCCAGCGTCATCTGTGGTGGGGCATGCCCTGGAGTTTTCACCTCTTGCCCGATGCCAAAAAGCTGTTTCCTGAACTTACAGGTTATGAGCCGGTGCTGCAAACCAACGGCGAAATGAAACTGGAAGTCAATCTGGAAAGCATCCGGCCGGGCAGCACGACCGTTTCGGCCCAGCCCAAGGCGGTCATTCTGGTCGAGCGGTTGGCCGGTGGGAAAAGCTGGCTGGAGCCAGTTCAGGCGGCTGAAGCCAGACGGGTCTGGCCGCTGGGCGCAACCGGCCTGGAAATGAAGCTGCCTCATCACTCACCGCATCTTGAAAGTTTGTTCCAACACAAAACCTACCGGCTCTACTTTGGAGATGACATTCAGGCCGGCGTTGAGTTATTAGAAACTGTTTTTGAGGCATAACTTTGTCGGGATCAGGGGAAAGACTTTAAAATTAAATCCCCCAATCCCCTAATCCCGGCGAGAAAATTATAGCTTGGGTAAACGATACAAAGTGAAAGGATAAGATCATGCGGATTGGATTGCAGATTCCCAGTTTTACCTGGCCCGGCGGCCCGGCTGAGATCGGCCCGCGCCTGGCCGAGATAGCCAAAACCGCCGACGATGCCGATTTTTACAGCCTGTGGGTCATGGATCACTTTTTTCAGATCCAGTACATCGGTCCGGCCGATGAACCGATGTTGGAAGGCTACGCTGCGCTCAACTATATGGCCGGCCTGACCCGGCGAGCCAAATTGGGCACGCTCGTTACCGGCGTGGTTTACCGCCAGCCCGGCCTCCTGGTCAAAACCGTTTCAACCCTCGACGTGCTTTCCGGCGGGCGGGCCTACCTGGGCATCGGCGCGGCCTGGAACGAAGAGGAGGCAGTGGGGCTGGGCCTCCCCTTCCCGCCGCTCAAGGAGCGGTTCGAGCGGCTGGAGGAAGCGCTCCAAATTGCCCATCACATGTGGTCAGGCAACAGGGAGCCCTACCAGGGCCAGCATTACTCCCTGGCCGAGCCGATCAACAGCCCTCAACCTGTAAGCCGGCCGCACCCGCCCATTCTGGTCGGCGGCATGGGTGAGAACAAGACCCTGCGATTGGTGGCGCAATACGCCGACGCCTGTAATTTTTTTGCCGCTTATGGTCATGGCGCGCTGCGGCAAAAGCTTGACGTGTTGAAACGGCACTGCGACGCCGCCGGCCGGCCCTACGACGAAATCGAGCGCACGGCCCTGGACACGGTCAACCTGGCGGCTGGCGCGATGAGCGCTGCTCAGGTTATCGAGACATGCCGCGGGCTGGCCGACGTGGGCATTCAGCATGTCATTTTCAACATGCCCAACGTCCACGAAATCAAGCCGCTGGAGCAGTTTGGCCGGGAAATTATTCCGGCGGTGGCAGAGTTTTAGTCATTGCCGAGAAATGACCTCTCTGGCTCAACTCTGTGCTACGATGGCTGAATGGCTCAATCAACCTGAGCCGCACAACCCTGATTGGTCTGCCGAAACATGGCAGACCTTTCAATTTGCCAGCCGGGTGCATGGGGTCGCGCCGCTGCTGTATCCCAAATTGGCCGGCGTGCCCTGGCTGCCGGGGGCGCAAAAAAGCTGGCTGGCCGAACAATACCAACTCAACGGGCAGCGTTTGGCCAAAATGCACGCGGAACTTAAGGCAATCCTGGCATTGTTCAGCCGGCAGCAGCTTCCGGTGATGCCCCTCAAAGGCTCGATTTTATCCACAGCCTACTACGTTGAGGCCGCCATGCGCCCCATGGCCGATCTGGATTTGCTCATTCGGCCGGAAGATTTTGGTACAGCCGCCCAGTTGCTGGGCCAGCTTGGCTACGAACAAGAGGTTGTCCACTGGAAACACACCGAGTTTTGCCAACCGGACAATCGCCAGGTCGTCTCCACCGCTGGCGAGCATCCCGACAACCCGCGCAGACTGGAAGTTCACCTGCACTGCCGGGAAAGCTTCGGCGGGCCGCTGGTGGAGCTGACCGAACTGATATGGCGCAGTGCCATGCCGGGAAGTCTGTTAGGCGAGCCGGCCCTGCTGCCCCAGCCTGACTCCCTCTGGCTTCATCTGCTGGTGCATGCCACGTATCACCTGTGGCAGGGCAAAGGCCGCCTGCTTCACCTGGTGGATTTGGCCCTGTTGATACCCCATCTCAGCGACCCGCTGCCCCTGTTGAATTCCGTCGAAGCGCGCTTTACCTATCCCGGCCTGGTCCTGTTAAAAAAATATTTCCCCAGCACCCTCGACAATTCTCTATTGATCAGCCAACACAAGCGCGTGTCGCCCTCCTTCCGGCGCTGGGCCGAGTCGCGGGATTTGGTCAACACCTCTCACCTCAACCCCAAACCGGCCGGACTTTATCTGCTTAAGGCCCTCCAGTTTACCGAAGGCCGCCCGCGCGAAGTTGTCCAGGCTCTTCGTTTTGCTCTGCTGCCAAGTTTGGAAGAAATTGCCCTGGATCATCCCCGCTTGGCTCAGTCCAAAGCGCCCTGGCTGGCCTATTTTATGCTGCCGCTGGATTGGGCTAAACGAGTGACGGGCCGATGAGTAGGATACCTAACCCTCTCGAAATTTGGACAGGGTGGGCAGAATGTGCTAGAGTCAACTTTCATGAACCCGTCTCCCCAGCCCTCCGCTCCGGATTTTAACCATTTGCTCCTGGCCGAACTGGATGCCCTCTACCGTACAGCTCGCTACCTGACCGGCGACCCGGCCCTGGCCGAGGACATCGTTCAGGAGGTCGCAGTTAAGGCCATCCGGGCCAAGGCCACCTTTCGCAGTGAGGCCGACTTTCGCCCCTGGATTTTTACCATTTTGCGCCACACCGTGAGTGACCATTACCGCCGGCAGGATGCCCACCCCACTCCCCATAGCCTTGAGGATGATGATCTGGAGCTGGTCGCGGAAGAGACGCTGGACAAAAATCTTTTTGACCACCTGCTGGATGAAGAAGTCGCCCAGGCCCTGGCTGAATTACCCGCCGAAATGCGCCTGGCTGTGCTCCTGGCCGATGTCGAGGAATTTAGCTACCGGGATATGGCCGAGATTCTGGGCTGGCCGCTCGGTTCGGTCATGTCACGGCTCCACCGGGGGCGGCAGAAACTACGGCAGCTTCTGCTGGCCTATGCCAAAAAGAAGGGGTACCCGGCATGACCCCATTATCCCCCAAGGATTCGCCTATGTTGTATGCTTATCTGGATGGAGAGTTAGCCGAGGCTGAACGCCAGGCTTTTGAAGCGCGGCTGGCCGACGACCCCGCTTTGGCCGCCGCGCTGGAAGCCGAACGGCATTTCCGCTCCGGCTTGCAGAAGCGGATGGCTCAAGTTCGAGCGCCGGCCTCACTTCGAGCCACGGTGCAGGCAGCCCTGGCCCAGCCAGTTTTGTCCCCATCGGGATGGCAGCGATTCCTGGCGTGGTGGTCTACGCCCAAGTCCTTACGCCCGGTCACCGGACTCCTCTATACCTTAATCTGGCTGGTCCTGCTGGGCGCAGTTTGGTGGGGATTAAGTCCTTCCGCCCCCTCAGAAACGCCGACCTATGTCGAACTGGCCGATATCCACGCCCTCTACTTTGAGCAAACCCCGGTCCTCGACGTGTCTGCATCACCCCAAGAAATCAGGGACTGGTTTCACCAACGTGTCCCATTCTCGGTGGACGCTCCTCTCCTGGCCGATTGGACCCTGGTCGGCGCTCGCCTGGGCGAGCTGCACCGGCGAGGCACAGCCCATATTCTCTACCAACGGCCCAGCGGTGAGCGCCTTTCACTCACCATGTTTACTCCACGCCCGTCCGACTTTCCCCCTACAGCCGAAATTCCCGCTGCCGGCCAGACTTTCTTTGCCGGTGATAACGGCCAGCATCGCACCGTGCTGTGGCAGGCAGGCGATGTCGGCTATGCCCTCATTGCCGATGTCCAACTACCCCTAGAAAATCAGCTCAACCTGGCCGCCGCCATCCGCCGGCAATTACCCTAACTCAGAGTTCGCCGGGAATATTTTGCTTCCTTGTCGCGTATTGTATGGTGTGGTATATAGTCGGCAACCAATAATTTACGTAACAGGTGATAAAGGAGTTTAAGATGCGCTGGAGATTGTTAAATCTGTCTCTTATTATCGTAGTAATACTGGCAGTAATGCTGCCAGGGACCACGGGGGTCCTGGCCCAGACCGCGCCAGCTAAAGCCCAAGCGGAGGTCATTGCGGCGGCGCTCAATGTACGGGAGGGGCCAGGCATAAATTATACAATCCAAAAGGTCGCCAAAGCGGGCGATGTGTTTGAAATTGTGGGAACCAACTCAAATCGGAGTTGGGTCCAAGTTGTCTTGGCGGATGGCAGCAAAGGTTGGATCTCGGCGCTGCCTGCTTACACGAAAGTATCGGGGTCGCTTGATAACGTGGCAGTGGTTCAAGCAGCGCCATCCGCCGTCCCGGCGACGGCCCCGGTTAGCGGCGGCGGGAAATTGGTCTTCATGACCAGCAGCGGCGGCGATATTTACACCATCAATGCTGACGGCTCCAGCCTGCGGCTGCTGACCCGTGGCGGTCTTGATCCGGCGCTTTCGCCTGATGGCCAGCAAGTGGCCTTCACCCGCTGGGGGCCAACGGAGGGCGTTTATCTGATCAATATAGATGGTTCCAACGAGCGGCAGGTTCACGCCGGGCCTCAGCCCAAATCTCCCACCTGGTCGCCGGATGGCACGCAGCTTGTGTTCAACATGCCGCGCGGCGGCCGTTTAGACATTACCCGGGAATGCCGAATTTCCAGCCATGATAAGTCTGAGGATGCCGGCTTGCCATCCGACGCTTATGATATTGAGCGCAAAACCATCGAAAAGGACAAAAGGTACGAGTACTGCTATTCACTGCCGGCCAAACCGGCCTGGCAATTGCGCAAGCTCGATTTAGCTAGCGGCCAATATCAAGATTTAAGCAGTGACTACAGCAGTTTTGGTCCAACCTGGGATCCTCGCAACCCCTGGCGGGTCGTTTATTCGGGCGATGTCAGCCTGGTCCAGCTTGATGTCAACCAGGATACCAAAACGAGCCTGGTCGAGGGCAACCTGGACCGCACCCCGGCCTTCTCGCCCGACGGAACCCGCTTAGCCATGGCTCACAAAGGGGCTAACGATCAATGGACAATTGATGTGATCAACCTGGATACGGGAGAACGGCTGTCATTGGCGAACACAGGCAATAACGTTTCACCGGCCTGGTCCCCTGACGGTTCGCAGCTTGCCTTTCTCTCTAATCGAGGCGGGCAGTGGGAAATCTGGGTTATGAATAGTGATGGCAGCAACCAGCGGCCTATGTTTGCCCCCGGCACGCTAAACGACATCCCCTTGCAATACAATTTTGTAGACGAACGGATGGTTTCCTGGAGCAGGTGAGGTTAACTATCTTTTCTGGGTCCCAAACTCAAGTTTGGGACCCAGAAATTCTAAACTGGTTAACGTCCCAAGGCGGTTAAGGCCGCTTGATATTCGGCGCGTATTTCTTCGTCGGGGGCGTGTTCAAGGGCCAGCTCGTAGTAGCGTTTAGCTACGGCTGGATTACGGCGATTTTCGCGGGCCAGGCTGGCATAGAGGGTATGGTCAACCGGTAGGGCCATGCCCTGGATTTCCTGGAGCAACTGCGGCGGGTTCGTATTTGGCCCCAGGTAGTAAACGTCAATGGCCGGATCAAAAACCATGCGAATGGCCCCCTGCTCGCCCAACCAGGCTCTAATCTTTAGAACTTCATCCCCTAAATAATTGCTAAACACGCTGACAATCACCCAGCTCCGCCGGCTCTGGGTCACTTTGGCCTGGATGGCCGCCAGCGTGTCAAAACTGTTTACCTCCGCCTGGGCCGGCGGGTAATACCAGTTCAGGGTTGACTCGGCGTTGACGGCCATAATAGCGTCGTTCGCCTGGGCATTTTGGGCCAAAAACTGGCTCACCAGCCGCCAATTCTCGTTTTTCTGCTCAGCATACAGGCCACTCAATTCGGTGACTGAGACCAGCAAGACCAGGCCGCCCAGTACCATCAAAGCCCCTTTTGAAATCCAGCCCGGTTCGGCGCATTTGAGCCAGCGTGGTAAGGCGAACAGGCCGGCGGTCAGCAAGGCCAGATAAGCGGGCAGGATTGAAATAATATAACGCGGCGAGAAAAAGGTGCCCCGATAGACCAAAAATGACACGATCACCACAGGCGGGATGATCAGCCACAGGACCAGCAGCAGACTGAGGCTGTATCTTTTTTGGGTGAACAAAAAAAGTAAGCCCAACCCGGCCAATCCGTTGAATAACCACAACGCCGGCTCATAAGCGCCAGCGCCCAATGGGGTCAAAAGCTCACGCTGCACAAAAAGGCCGTCCACCTGCGGACCGGCCCCCTGGTTGGGTTTTTGCTCGGCCTGGACGGTAAATTTTTCCGGCTCGGCTACGGCCTTCCCAAACTCGCGGGTCGAATAATAAATAGCGCTGCCATAGCCCAGCGCCAGCAGCATCACCACGGCTACGAACCCTGTACCCGCCAGGGCCACGAAAGACCTGGCCGCCCGCCGGCGCTCCGCGCCAAAGATAAAGTCGGCGGCCGCCCAGAGCAGAAAAGGGACAAAAAGCACCACGGCAAACAGGTGGGCCAGCGCAAAAACCAGCACCCCAACTTGCAGCAACAACAAGTAACGGCGGCGACCCGTTGCTCGAAACTGCCACCAGGCATAGCCCGCCAGAATAACGCCTAACACAAGCAGGGCGTAGGGCCGAGTCTCCTGGCTGTAGCGCACATGAAAAGGAGATGCAGCCAGCAGGGCCAGCAGCAGCAGTCCCTCACCCCGACCGAACAACGCCCGGCCCCACTGATACGCCAGCGGCAGGGTCAGTGTCCCCAAAAAAACGGCTGGCAGGCGCACCCATGCCTCCTGCCGGCCCAGCACAATCCAAAAGTGTGAAATCAAATAATCCAGGGGGACCGCCGTGTGCCGGGGCAATTGGGGCAGAATGGCCGAGAGCGGTCCCTGGGCAATATCCAGTTGCAGCAGCTCGTCAAACCAGAGGCTTTCCCGGCCCAGGGCATAGAGGCGCAGGGCAAAACCAACGGCAGTGATAAGGAGAGCGATATATATTTCTAATTTCTTATGCTTATTCATTTCGCTGCCAGCGCGTTCAAAGCCGCTTGATACTCTGCCCGCAGTTCGTCTGATGGGGCATGCTCGATGGCCAGGCGGTAATATTGGCGGGCAATATCCGGCCTGGAACGGTTCTGCCCGGCGAGACTGGCGTAGAGAACGGGGTTGACCGGCAGGGCAAAGCGCTGCGCTTCGGCAAGGAGCTGGTCGGGCGTGGCATTTGCGCCCAGGTAGTAAACGGTGATCAGCGGGTCCAATTCAAACCTGACCGCCCCCTGTTCGGTGAGCCAGGCTTTAACCCGGCCGTCAACCGTGGCGGAAAAAATACTCAGGATAACCCAACTGCGCGAGGTCGCCGCCACCGTTTCCCGAATTTCGTCCAGGGTCCAAAAATAGTTGGGCGCAGCCCAGCTTTGGGGATAGTACCAGTTGATGGCCGGCTCGGCCCGCATGGCGATGACCTTATCAGCATGGCCGGCGTTCTGGTTGATGAACTGGCCGACCAGCCGCCAATCTTCCTTGCTTTTGTCGAAGTAAAGCCGTTCCAGGCCGCCGCTGAAATGGGTCAAAACCAGGCCGCCAAAAAGCGAAAAGACCAGCAACGATAACCAGCGGGGTTCGGCGCATTTGAGCCAGCGCGGCAGCGCCAGCAGCCCCAGGGTCAGCAGCAGCAAGTAGACCGGCAGGACAAGAATAATATAGCGCGCAGCAAAAAAAGCACCCCGGTACACCAGAAAAGCGACAACGATGACGACAGGCAAAACCAACCAGAGCCAAAAGAAAAAGATAAGGGTGTATCGTTTCTGGGCCAGGAGATAAACAAACCCCAGCCCGGCCAGCAGATTAAACAGCCAAAGCGAGGTATCGGCGGCGCTGCTGCTCAGAGGGGCCAGCACTTCAAACTTAATAAAGGCGCCGTTCACCTCCGGGCCTTGCCCTTTGTCCAGTTTCTGCTCCGCCACTGCCATAAATTTGTCCGGCTCAACCAGGGCCTCGCCAAAGCCTTTGAGGGTATAAAACAAACCACCCCAGCCCGACAAAAGTAAAAGGATCAGCGGCAGGATCAGAGTCGCCAGGAGCAGCCCCATGGTTCTGGCAGCCTGCTTGCGCCTGGCTTTGTAGACGAAATCTGTGGCCGAAAAGATGAGCAGCAGAGCCAGGATGGTCCAGGCAAAAAAGTGAGCCAGCGAAAAAATAAAGACCCCCGCTTGCAGGTGAAAAAAGTCAACCCGCCGGCCGGATTGACGCAGCCCCCAGTAACCAAACAAGGCCAGGGTTACGCCCAAGACTACCAGCGCGTAGGGCCGCACTTCCTGGCTGTAGCGCACATGAAAGGGAGAAACGGCCAACAAGGTCATGAGGAGCAAGCCTTCCGTCCGGCCCAGCAATCGCCGGCCCAACTGGTAGGCCACCGGCAGGGTCAATGTCCCGACCAGCACCGATGGCAGGCGCGTCCAACCCTCGCCCCGGCCCAGCCAAATCCAAAAATGGGCCATCAGATAATCAAGCGGTACAGCCGCATGGCCGCGCAGGCGCGGAAAAATCGTCGCCATACCGCCCTGGCCCGGCGGCAGACCCTGGGCAATGTCCAACTGCAACAGCTCGTCGTACCACAGGCTCTCGCTGGCCAGGTGATAGAGGCGCAGGCCAAAGCCAAGCGCGATGAGAACAAAAGCGGCGAGACGAATGATTTGGCGAGGGTCGGATTTCTTATTGCTGATTTCTATGTTTGCCCGGCTTATCATTTGATGAAACTGTCGTACCAAACCTGGGTACTGAGGACTCCCATGAGCAGCGGCCCCAGGTGCGGTTGGCCGGCCTGGTGCGCCCGGCGCAAACCCTGGACAGCAGCGGCGTCAAAGAGTCCCACCTGCTGGAGCGCCTGAGGTGAGAGGACCGCTTCAGCCCAATCAGGCAACCGGGCAGCCCGCAGCCATTGAGCGTAAGGTGAGGCCAGCCCTTTTTTGCGGCGCGTGCGCGTAGCTTCCGGCAGAAGCTTCTGGGCAGCCTGGCGTAATAAATGCTTTTCGGTGCTGCCCTTGAGCTTGAAATGCGCCGGCAAGGTAGCGCAGAACTCCCACAGGCAGTGATCCAGGTAGGGCACACGCGCCTCAATCGAGCTGGCCATACTCATTTTATCCACTTCAAAATTGATAAAATCCACCATGCGGGTCTGGCTCTCCAGCCAAGTTGTTTGGTGCAGCGGAACCTCGTTGGGCAGGTCACGCACGATTTCGGCCCAGTGCTTTAAGGCTGGAATGGTCCTTGTCCCGTTTGCTTGACTCAATTCAGCCGTCACTTCACGCGACAAAATCTTCGAGCGGTAGCCGTTACCCCCAATTTCCAGCCAATCCCGGTAGCGGGTCGGGATGTCCTGCGCGCCGCGCGCCAGAACTCGCCGGGCCGCGGCCGACATAGGCAGCGGCGAGGCGGCCAGCAGCCGGCGCAGGGCGGCGGGCCAGGCCAGCAAGGGCCGTACCAGCGCATCCCCCCGATGCCAGTGGTAACCGCCCAGCAACTCGTCGGCCCCTTCACCGGTCAGCACGACCGTCAAACCGGCTTCCCGGCAGGCTCGATACAGCTTGTAGATGGGCAGGGCCGTCGCCGAGGTTTGCGGCTCTTCCAGGTGACGCATAACGGTGGAGTAATCATCAAAGTCGGCGGCGGTGAAGGCGATGGGGTGGTGTTCGGTCCCGATGAACTGGGCCAGGGCCAGGGCCAGGGCGGCTTCATCATAGGCGGTCTGGTCAAAGCCGATGGAGATGGTTTTTAAGACTGCCGCGGACTGGCCGCTGAGTGCCAACGGTTGGCAATTAGCAATTGACCATTGACCGCCTGTGCCCGCCAGGGTATTGATCATTGATGGTTGATCGGCTTTAATCAACGCCACCAGCGCCCCCGAGTCAAGCCCGCCGGAGAGCAGCGCCCCCAGCGGAACCTCGCTCATCAGGTGCATATGCACCGACTCTTGCAGCAGGGTCAAAAATTGCTCTGCCGCCTCGGCTTCCGAGATAGCTCGATTCTCCTGGTAACTGAGCTGCCAATATTTTTTAAGCCGGAAAGCATTTCCTTGGGCAATCAAAAAATGGGCCGGCGGCAGCTTGTAAATGCCTTCAAACATGGTCGCCGGGCCGGGCACAAACCCCAGGGACAACATGGCGTCCAGGGCGGATAAGTTGACCCGGCGAGGAAAATCGGGCTGGGCCAGAATGGCTTTGATTTCGGAAGCGAAGATAAGCCGGCCCCCGTGTTCGGCATAGTAGAGTGGCTTGATGCCAAAACGGTCCCGCGCCAGGAAAAGCTGCTGCGCCCCCTCATCCCACAAGGCCAGGGCAAACATACCCCGCATTCGTTGCAGCACCCCCTCCGGCCCCCAGGCTTCGTAACCATGCACAATCACTTCGGCGTCGCTGTGACTCTTGGGCTGGTGTCCCAAGCGCTCCAACTCAACGCGCAGGGATCGGTGATTGTAGGTTTCGCCGTTGTAGACCAGGTGGATCGAGCCGGTTTCGTTACTGAGGGGTTGGTCGCCGCCCGCCACGTCAATAATACTCAAACGGCGCGCTCCCAGCCCGCAGACGCGCCGGGGAGAGAGATAAATTGCCCCTTGATCCGGTCCCCGATGAATGATTGTTTCAATCTGGGCCTCAAGCTCTGGGGCTTGGATAGGTTCGCCGTTCAGGGCGTAAATGCCGCTAAGACCACACATACGATTTACGATTTTGGATTTTCGATTTACGATTTGCCATTACGGAGAGATACTTCCTTTTCCCCGTCTACTGTCTACCGTCTACTGTCTACTTGTTCACTATCTACCGGGTAAGCGTACATTTCCACAAACCCGGCGTAATTCTGGGGGTCTTCATAAAACGGTTCGCCGTTTAAAGTCAGCCAGGCATGCCCGCCGATGCCGCCCCCCTCCCGGTCAATTTTCAGCCTGGCTCCAAAAACAATCCTGACCGGCAAACCAGCCTGGCGCAGAAAATGGTAGCGCAGCAAAGAACGCCGCAAACAAATGCCCAACGGCGAGTAGAGGTGCCAGGCCGCCACCGCATCGGCCAGCCGGCGAATCTCATCGGGGCTGAGACCTGGCAGGTCTGAACCGGTTACACAAGCCAACTGCGCCATCATCTGCGGTAAAGGCTGGTTAAACTGTTGGGGGAGCGCCCGGCTGAAAGCAATCATCCGGGTGAGGAGGTCTCTTTTAGGCGCAGCCGGGAGGGCAGAGACAATCGTGCGGGTATGTCGCCAGCCCCGGGCCAGACGCTTAAACAACAATCAGCCCTTCCCGCTTAAAATCAGTCGCCAACTCTAACAGGTCCGCCTCAACCACGCCGGCCTCGACCTCATACTCACCGGCAATCAGCCGGGCGCAGTCGGCAATGGAGCGCTGCCCGTCGAGCAGTTCCCAAAACATCGTCCCGGTATCGTTGAGCGAATAGTAGGAACCGGTGTTTAGGTTGATCAGAATGGCCTCATCGCCGACCCCCTGGTGGGCCGCGTTAGGGCTGCGCTGAGGCTTGTCCGTCACTTGCATAACATGCTCCTTGCTTGGGTTGGTCGTAGAAGTGCCTAAATATAAATCTATCAGCCGCTTTTGTCAAAGGGATTTTTGAGGGTCAGGTCAGGCATGTCATTTCGAGGAACGAAGAGACGAGAAATCCCTCGAACCTATACTAAAAAGTGACTCCGTAGGGATTTCTCACTCCTATCGTCGCTCGAAATGACATGGTTCTTTCTTATAAAGAAAAAGGCCAGCCCAATGAGAGCCAGCCTTACCTGGAAAAGTCAGTGAAATTCGAGTATTTGCGGCGAAAGTTTTTGAACCGAGTAACTCTTGTGTCCGGCTTGATTATCCGGTAGCAGGCCGCTCGGTTGCCTTGTCCAACCGCCAGCGGCGGCTTTGCCAACGCCGGATCCACTGATCTATCAGGCTCTGCTCCGTTCCCGCTGCCGCAGCCAGGGGAGTCAGCCGGGCCTGCCAGCGCCTAAGCCAGCCATTCTCTGCCGATGGCTCGGTTTTGGTCGAAGCCATCACCCGGATCTGGCCCCGCCGGTCGTAGCCGATGATTATATCTCCGCAGGTGTAGACCGGCGGAAATGTGCCCGGCACGCTCTTGAGATCGTGAAATAATTCTTTTAAGGCCCGTTCGTTTTCTTGGTAATCGCCCATCATAGCCCCTCTGTTCTTCTCAACGTTCTCGGCCAGTCCCCACTGGCGCTTCTGAAACCAGATGAACCTTCCCTGGCTTTATTGTAACACTGCTAGGTTTGAATCCGGTTTGTGCGGGAGGACGACCGCCGACCGCCGAGGGAGTTCGTTCGAGACAACAAAAAAGGCTAACGGTGAGTTAGCCTAATTCATTGAAGCACTGAGGTCGTTGAACATACTGAAGGCACTGAAAAGAGTCAGCTATTCAGCGGTTTCAGTCCTATCAGCGTTTCAGTGGTTCCAATTTGACCCCCTCCCCAGCCCTCCCCCTAAAAAGGGGAGGGAGACAGAGGGTCAGAGGGATCAGAGGCCTGAGTTAAGAAAATGGGGACACTACCATCCGAAATCCGACGACGTGGTACCTGTAGCGCGGGCCGTCGTCCTCGCGAGCCGCGCAGCGGACGTTAGGCACATTAAGGAAGAACGCCCCGCCCCGAATCACCCGGAGAACATCGGTTCTATCCAGATATGCCTTTGTCCATTCGTCCTGAACTTGAAAAGGATAGGCTTTATCCTGCCAAATCGTGCTGCACCACTCCCAGGCATTGCCAGCCATATCTAGCAGCCCATAAGGGCTGGCCCCGGTGGGATAAGCGTCTACCGGCGTCGTATCGCCTTTCCCGCTTTCGGCAGAATGACACCGCTTGACGTCCCAGTGATTGCCCCAGGTATAAATCCGGCCGTCGCTTCCCCGCGCCCCTTTCTCCCACTCGGCTTCAGTAGGCAGGCGATAGGGTTTGCCGGTCTTTTCGGCCAGCCAGCGGCAGTAGGTGACGACGTCGTGCCAAGTGACCAGGACAACCGGATGATTTTCCTTGCCAGCGGGGGGCATTTGATTGTGCCAGTTGTAGGGTTTGTTGGTCCAATCTGCACCCAGATTAGGGGCGCGGTGGCCGGTGGCCCGGACAAAAGCGGCATAGTGGGCATTTGTCACCGGCATTTTGGCCATGTAGTAATCGGGTAAAAAGAGCGTGTGTTGGGGCTGCTCGTTTTTCTGGGCATATTTATCCACGTTGGGATCGCTGCCCATCAAAAACTCCCCGGCGGGGATGAGGATCATTTCCGGTTCAAAGTCGAAGCGGCGGGGCAGGACAGAGGGGAGAGGGGTCGGGGGTCGGGGGTCAGGAGACGAGGGTTGGATAATTGGAGGAGCAGGAATTTGCTCTTCTATCTCAGCCTCAGCCTTAGCCTCCGGCCTGACCTCAGCCCCCAGCCGGGCGAAGTGCTCGCGGAAGTAGGCCATCGCTTCTTCATCTCTCACCCCGCCAAGATAACGATCGCCGGGAGGAATTTCCGGTCGTGGCTTGACGGCGGGTTTCTTACGAACAGCAGGCTCAACCTTCCCTTTGGCCTCTGTCTCAGCCTTAGCCTTGGCCTCCGCCTTGGCCCGCAGCGCCCGCAGCAGCCGTTCGTATCCCTTCGGATCAAAAAAGTTGACCCAATGCAGGCCGACTAGACGCTCTGGCACGTCACATTCTTCCAGCCGGAGCGGGATCAGGAAGATGGTTTCTTCCGGCTGCCGGTCGGCCGCGTCGAGGGCAAATTTGATCTCATCCTGCACATAGCCGGCTTTGGTCAAAGCGGCGTTGGACAGGCAAACGACGACCACATCGCTGGCGGCCACGGCTTTGGGGATTTCGCGCTGCCACTTTTGGCCGGGCAGGAGGTCTTCTTCGTCCAGCCAGGGCTGGAAGCCGTCGTCACGGAGGCGGTGGTACAGCTCGCGCACGGCGGGTTTATCGGCGGCGGCGTGGCAGAGGAAGACGCGGAGGGGGGAAGAGGGGAGGATTGGAAGGCTGGAAATATCCACCGTAGGGGTCGGGCTTGCCCCGACCCCAGGGCTTGTCTCAATATCAGGGGCAGGGACAAGCCCTGCCCGTACAAGGGGTGGGTCAGCTTCAAAGTAGGGTCGGTGGCTGGCGTAGCGGGCCGGATTTTGTGCTTCGGTCCAGACGAGAAGCTCGTCAAGCAGCAGCTTTTGCTCGGCGTGGACCAGAAGTTTCTGCACAATTTCGGCTTTGCCGGTGTTTTCGGCCAGTTGGTGATGCACCGGCTTGAAATCAGGGGTGTCGTAACAGAAGTCACGGAGTTCGGCGGCAGTGAAGCCTTCGATGAGCAGGGCACGGATATTAACCAGGTTGTAGCGCTTGGGCATAAGCTTTCTCTTGCTGTATTTGACTCCCCATCCACAGCCATTATTATAACGTCAAACAGACCATTTCACAAGGGATTTTTACCCATGAACCTGACCCAACCCACCGCCCCGCCGATTGTGGTTGACCTGCACGGGCTGAAACTGGCCTTTCAAAGCCCCGACCTGCCCCTGCGCGAGCGTTTTGAGGAAGTTTACGGCCACTTGCCGCACCTGAACGGAGCAGGAGGTGGTGTTTTTATCGGCTGGCACATTCACAAACTGCCCAGCGCGCCGCCTCCCCCGCCGGGGATGCCGGTCATTGCGGAAGGGCCGCTGGTCGGCTACTACGGGCAGGGCCAACTGGTGGCTATTCGGATGCCCAAATACGGCTTGATTACGGTTGATTTGGACCAGCAGCGGCTGGTGGGAGCAGTGACGCGCAACACGCTGGAGGCTTACGGCGCATTCGAGGATGTCTTGCTGATTTCGCTGGCCCCGCTGTACCGCCGGCGGGGCTGGTTTCCGCTGCACGCCTTTGCCGCCCTGGCCCCCACCGGCAAGGTCGCCCTGATTTCGGGGCAGATGGGCGCAGGCAAGACGACCACCGGCCTGGCCCTGCTGAGCGCGGGCTGGAAACTGCTCAGCAACGACTCGCCGCTGCTGACACTGCGGGCCGATGGGCAGGTCAAGGTCCTGGCTTATCCGGGCCGCTTGAGCGCCTTTGACGACTCGCTGGTGCGGTTTGAGGGGCTGCGGCGGTTTATTCCAGAGGCTAAGGCTGAGGCTACCCTAAAGGGGGCTAACGCAGAGCCAAAGGCCCCCTATGGGCAGGCTGAGCAAATAGATTTATTGGCTCCGGCCGGGCCGCAAAAGCGGGTCTTTCGGGCGGAGGAGGCTTTTGCCGAGCCGTGGGCAGATTCGGGCGTGGCGGGCGGAATTTTCTTTCCACAAGTGATACCGGGATTAGGTCAGAGTGAGCTGGTCGAAGTCAGCCCTAGGGAGGCCGTTTTACAGCTTATGCCCCAGGCGATTGAAGGCTGGGACAAAGCCGCTATCGGCCAAACCCTGCATCTGCTCGGCAAACTGGTCGAGCAGGCGCCGTGCTACCAGTTACGATTGTCGCCCCAGGTGGAGCAGTTGCCGGCTTTGATTGCCGGGGGAATGGAAATTAGATAAAGCGTTTGAAATGCTCATTCCAGCCGGCGCTGACCCGCGCTTCGGTGGCAGGACTGTCCAGGCGCAGGCCAAAGACTTGACTCAAGGCGCGCAGGATTGTCTGAGCAATCTGCACATTTTGCCCCGCCTGCCCTGCTGCTATGATCTCCCCGGCCAGTTGTTCCAACTGCCCTATTGCCGCCGGTGTGTCCAGATCATTAGCCATCGCCTCGCTAAACGAAGCCTGGATCATGGAGACATCCAGGGCAGGCCCGCTGGCGCTGGCGCTGGTGACGGCTTCGTGCAGGCGCCGGGCCAACCGCTCCGCCCCTGCTAATTCCGCCAGGTCATGGCTCCAGGCAGACCGATAATGATGTTGGGCCAGATAGAGGCGCAGGGCGTCAGCCGACCAGTCCTTTAGTAAATCTCTGATCATGACCAGGTTGCCCAGGGACTTGCTCATCTTCTCCCCGTCATGCCCAACCATAGCCGTATGCAACCAAAAGCGCACAAAGGGGTGTTGTCCGGTAACTCCCTCGGCCTGAGCAATCTCGCTTTCGTGGTGCGGAAAAATCAGGTCGGCGCCGCCGCCGTGCAGGTCCAGGGTTGGCCCCAGCAGGCTGGTAGACATGGTGGAACACTCGATATGCCAGCCAGGGCGGCCCATGCCCCAGGGACTCGACCAGGCCGGCTCGCCGGGAGCCTGGGCCTGCCACAGCACAAAATCAAGGGGATGGCGCTTGTGCGGGTCGTCCGGCCGGTTGCCATGTTCATTGGCCACAGGGAGCATGTCCTTGGCCGGCAGGTGGCTGAGTTGGCCGTAGGCCGGCCAGGCGGCTATATCAAAGTAAACATTGCCCGCTGACTCATAAGCGACATTTTTCTTCAGCAGCGTTTGGACCGCTTCGACAATACCGGGGATAACCTCAGTGGCGCGGGGGTAATGGTCAGGAGCGCGGACGTTCAACGCCTGCATGTCCTGAATAAAATGGGCCGTCCAGCGATCGCCCAGTGCTCGCCAATCTTCGCCTACCTCCCTGGCTTTACGCAGAATATCGTCGTCAATATCGGTTACGTTCTGAACATATCGCACCGGGAACCCGCTGAACTCAAGATAACGGATGAGAACATCAAAAGCGGTGTAGGTGAAAGCATGGCCCAAATGGGTGGTATCGTAAGGGGTGATACCGCAGACATAAATGGTAACGGGTTCCTTGTGCGGCACAAAGGTTTCGACATTTTGGGTGAGCGCGTTATAAAGTTTCATGGTTCTCCTTCGTAAATAGCCCTCACCCCCCACCCCTCTCCCAATGGGAGAGGGGAGTCGCGCCAGCGACGGGGTGAGGGCTTTTCATCATTGGTGGCATATCACAGGCTCAAGAACAGCCCATAGTTCGGTAGAGAAAACTTTTTGACATGCTTCAGACAGGCTGAAAGCCTGTTCCACACGATTACCCACCCGGACTAATAGCATACCTAGCCGCCTTTAAAGTAGCAAAAAAGGCTCGATGAAAGCAGCATCGAACCTTTTAATAATGAAATTCAGTCTGGCTAGGCCGATTTAAGCCTCCGGCATAACCCAGCAGGCGTGCGGGGGAAAGGAGACGGTTTGGGGCTGGCCGACTTCGGGCAGGTTGAGCTTGCGTTCATTCAGGGCGTCCAGGGTAACGGTGGCATCGTTCAGGTTAACTTCCATCCGCACAATGGACCCCAGAAACGTGACAGTTTTTACCTCGCCCGTCAATTGATTCTCACCCTCGTGCTGGCCCAGGTGCAGCTCTTCGGGCCGGAGCATCACCCGGACTGCCGCGCCATTGCCGGCCTCGACCGGCGAGGTGGTGGTGAGATACTGGCCGTTGTGGGCCAGGAGGCCCTTGGCCGCATCCACCACCTTGCATTGAAGCTGGTTCAACGTGCCGACAAACGAGGCCACAAACTGGGTGCGGGGGAAGTTGTAAATCTCAAAGGGCGTGCCGACCTGTTCCATTTTGCCTGCGCTCATGACCACAATTCGATCCGACAGCGATAACGCTTCTTCCTGATCATGGGTCACGTAAATGGTGGTGATGCCCAACTCTTGCTGGATACGCCGGATTTCAGAGCGGAGGTCTACCCGGATTTTGGCGTCGAGGGCTGACAGCGGCTCGTCCAGCAGCAACACCTGCGGCTGGATAGCCAGGGCGCGGGCCAGGGCCACCCGCTGCTGCTGCCCGCCGGAGAGTTGGTAGGGATAGCGGCTGCCATAGCCCGGCAGGTGAATCAGGGACAGCATCTCTTCGACCCGCTTTTTGATCTCGTCCCCGTGTTTTTTGGCAATCTTCAGACCAAAGCCAATGTTGCCACCGACGGTCATGTTGGGAAACAAGGCGTACGATTGAAAGACCATGCCGACGTTGCGCTGGTTGGGCGGCGTGTAAGTTACATCCGCGTTATTGATTTTAATGACGCCGGAGGTAGGTTTTTCAAAGCCGGCGATCATGCGCAGCGTCGTTGTTTTGCCACAGCCGCTCGGCCCCAGGAAGGAAACAAATTCCCCACGCTGGACCTGCAAGTTAAAGTTTTCCACTGCCGTAAACTGCCCGAAACTTTTGCGCACATTGGTCAGTTCGAGAAAAGCCATGAGTTACCTCTATTAGTTTACGATTTTGGATTGACCATTCACGGTGAGGTGATTGAATTCATTTAATCAAAAATCTAAAATCGCAACTCGTAAATCCAAATTAGTGTGTTCCTGTCAGTTGACTTTCCTGGCCGCGACCCAGGAATTGAATCAGGCCAATGCAGGCCCAGGTCAGGGCAAAACTAAAAATTGCCATGGCCGATGCATCGTAAACCCGGCTCTGTCCCCGCAGCACCATGTAGGGAGCAAAAGCCGGACGGGCCAGAAAAGTGGCTAACACATATTCCCCAATGACGATGGCAAAGGTGAGAAACGCGCCGCTTAACAGGGCTACCCGCAAATTAGGAAAAATAACCTGAAAAAGAATCGTCGTCCACCCCGCGCCCAAACTCTGCGCCGCCTCCGTTAAAGTTCGCACATCAATGGCGCGCAGGCCGGTATCTACCGCGCGATACATATAGGGAAAAGACAGGACAACATAGCCAGCCACTAATAAAATATTCGTCGTAAAACCACTGCTGGTCAGGGCAAACGGCGGACGGCTGTACGCCCTGATAAGGCCAAAGACCAAGACAATGGTGGGGATCACAAAAGGCAGCAAGGTCATCAACTCAATGACCGGGCGCAGGCGGGGCAAGCGTAGCTGCACCCAGTAAGCCGTGGGAGCAACCAGCAGCAGGCTGACCACAATGGCCAAGACGGCCATCAGCGCCGAGAAGCCAAAAGTCTCCCAGAACTTGGGGTCGCTGAATACATTGGTATAGGCCAGAAAACTTAACGTTCCTTTCCTGGCCCGCATTGAAAAGATAAAAGTGCCTAGCAGGGGTAAAATAAAGTAAAGCCACCCCAAGCCAAACCAGAACCAAGCCCAAAAACTGCCTTTTCTCATCTTGCCTCTATGAACACCTAATGTCTAACTTAAAAACCAACGTTGACTTCAAGTTTTAGGGCCTCTCCAGCCTCAAATCTCAGCGCAACCATCGGGCGGTGCGGCGCTGCAATAGAGAATAACCCGCGATGGAAACAGCCATGACCATGACCATCCCTAAAGCCATAGCATAACCCAGGCCCGGATTATTCAGAACGTCACCCCGGATCTGGGCGCCGATAAGTATGGTCGCCAGATTCAAGGAAGTACTGGCCAGGGCCGCCGCCGTCGCATAAGCCCCAAAAGCGTTGCCGAACAACAAAATAATAGAACCCAGCAAGGAGGGCAGGAGGATGGGCAAAGCCACATAACGCCAGTATTGCCAGCCGGACGCCCCCAGGTTTTCAGAAGCCTCACGCCACTCCCGCTTAAGCCCGTCCAGGGCCGGGGAAATAATGAGGACCATCAGGGGTAATTGAAAAAACATGTAAACCAGACTGAGTCCCCAAAAACCATAGAGGTTAAACCCAAGATCGTAGAGGTTCACCCCGAGCGTTTCTCTGAGAAAAACGGTGAGAAAACCAACCCGGCCCAATGTGGAAATAAAGGCAAAGGCCAACGGCACGCCGGCGAAGTTAGAGGCAACACCGCAGAAAGTCATCAGCGCGACGCGGGTCTGCCTCGGCAGGCCACCCAGAATAACAGTGTAGGCCAGTAAAAATCCAAACAGGCCACCCCCCAAGGCAGTAACAGCGCTGATCCGAATACTTAGGAAAAAAGCACTGATCACAAAAGGCTGAAAAAGGCCAAAGATATTATCCAGGGTAAAGTTGCCCTGCCGGTCTAGAAAGCTGCCCGTAAAGAGCGAGGCCGCCGGCCAAATCATAAAAGCAACAGCAAAAACAAAAAATGGGATTACGCCTATCCAGGCCCAAGAAAATTCACGAGATGCAGACTGTGCGGCCAGCTTATTCTGAGTTTCTGGTACAGCGATCTGTGACACGTTGGAGCACCTCTCCTTACTATAAATGTCATTTCAACCGAAGTACCCAGAGGGCATAAAGGAGAAATCCCTCATACCTATGTGGCGATCCAGGGATTTCTCGGCCTGTGGCCTCGAAATGACATGAGGCTTGAGTAGTTACAATCCAGGCGTGATACCCTTTGAAAGAGCATCACACCTGGATGATTAACAGCTTAAACCGATCTCTGGATTCAAATTTGAGGGGCCAGGTATAGCTTCACCCTGTAGGTGTGTCGCCCTACCTAACTCTGCCAAAATTGAATCTACTGAGTCGCATCCTGAACATCTGCGTTTACGACCGTGTCCCACTGCTCGGTAATGGTCGTCTTAGCCGCATCAATTTGCTCCAGGGTCGGGAAGAAGGCTTTTTCATACAACTCCGCCGCGGGTAGTTTGGCCGCGAGGTCAGCCGGGATGACGCCGCGCTTGGCCATGTCAAGGTAGCGGATCGGGTGGCCGTAGCCGCTCAACCAGACCAATTGACCTTCATCCGAGTACAGGTACTCCATCCACAGTTTGGCTGCATTGGGATGGGGCGCATAAGCGCTGATACCCTGCACGTACACCCCGGCCACAACCGCGGATTGGGGAATCACGATTTCAATCTCGGGATTGCCGGCAAAGTTATCCCGGTCGGCCAGGGCCAGATAGTCCCATTGAATCGTGATCGGCGTTTCACCGCTGGCAATGGGGCCTGTATCGGCGATAACCGGCACAAAGTTACCCATCTGGTTCAGTTCGGCGAAAAACTCAAGGCCGGCCTGGGCGGCAGTAGCAGGATCGCCGGTGCGAGAAAGGCCTGCCGCGAAGACCGACAGGATGGCCTGGTTAGAAACACGAGGATCGCCGGCCAGGGCAACTTGGCCTTTATACTCCGGCTTGAGTAAGTCGGCCCAGTCCTGCGGCGGATTTGAGACGACATCGGTATTGACTTCAAGGGCTAAAACGCCGTAGTAATCGCCATACCAGTAACCTTCCGGATCCTTCACCTCTTGCGGAATGGAAGCCCAGGTGGAAACCTTGTAGGGTTGGAGCAAGCCTTCTTCTTTGGCCGAGGGACCAAAGGCAAAACCAACGTCAACCACATCAGGTGCCTGCGGGCCTTTGTTGTCCTTGTTCGCGCGGATAGCTTCCAGTTCGTCGCCGGAACCCGCGTTCGGGTCAAGTTCGTTGACTTCCAGACCGTACTTGGCCTTAAAATTCTCGATCATGACGCCGTAATTGAGCCAGTCGTGGGGTAGGGCGATGGTGGTCAGCATGCCCTCTTCTTTGGCGGCAGCGATCAGGGCGTCCATTTGGACCGCTGTTTGTTCAGCTTGAGCGCCGACAGCGGCCTGGGCCGACTCAGCGGCGGGGATGCACAATTTCCAGCCGGGTTCGATGATGTCAGGGTTATCAATTTTGGCGTAGCTGCTGTCGGTGGCGTTCATGGCATTGGTGGCGTCGGCGATAGCCTGGTAAGCCAGCACGTCGCCGTAGAATTTATCGGCCAGCTTCGACAGCCAGTCGTCAGCCTGGACCACAGCATCCTGCTCGCAGACCACTTCCTGGGCCAGGACGGCAGCCGGAGCCAGGGTCAGGAGCAAGGCCAGCAGCGTGACCAAACTCACCACATTCATCATTTTTTTCATGATAATCTCCTCCAATTGAGAAATAATGGGTTTTGTTTTTGCCTACATCCCTAGGCAATACTTCTACGGTAACTCTCTGTAGCGGTTATACCCCCTTTCCGGCTCAGCGCACGCGGTAGACTCTATCAAACGCCATTTAACCCGTTTTTAAACCCGGGTTAAAACGGCGTTAAAGATACGTAAACCTTTATTAACAATTGGGATCGCCGGTCAACTCTAAATTGTGATTTGGGCTGAAATTTGATATATCGGAAAATAGCCTCCTGCATTCGCGGCAATCCTATTTTTCTAAAATTATCCAACACATCAAGAAGACTATTTTGTGCCGCAACATCATTGTTACATTGAGTTGTATTTCTGAGATTAGGAGGGGATGGCAATGCGTATTATAATGCATTATGTTTTGCCGTGTCAAGCCTTGACGAAAAAATGAGCGAAATCAGCACTGCCGAAAAATACAGCCAACCGGAAGTGGTAACTTGTTGGCAAAACCTGAGCAGGCAGGGTCTGCAAAAGTGCGAACAAGAAATGATAGCCCGCTACTTTCCAGCGACCGGCCGCCTGCTCGATGTCGGCTGCGGGGCGGGACGGGCCGTGCTGGCCTTGAACCGGGCCGGGTATACGGTCACAGGCATTGACCTGAGCCTGCCGATGCTGCTGGCGGGACGTGCTCTATCATCCGAAGCGCAGTTCAGCGCCGCCAATCTGTTGGCTTTACCCTTTACCGACAACGCCTTTACCGCCGTGTTTATGTTCTTCGGCGCGCTCCAGCACATTCCCGGTCGAGCCAAGCGCCGCCAGGCCATGGCCGAACTGGCCCGTGTGACCCAACCGGGCGGCCGGTTAATTCTGGGGCTGGATAACCTGGCCCCGGCTCTAAGCTGTTACCTATACTGGCTGCAACAGAAATTTGTTACCCCTAAACAGAAACCCGCCTCCCAACCCTCCACCGCCGACACTACCCTATGGAGCCGCGAGACGCGCCGGGTTCATCCACTGATCTGGCACGCCCGCGGGCTGGCCCGAACCCTGCGCTGGCGCACCTGGCCCGGCTGGGTTGACCTGGTCCGGCACTTTTACCCCAACGGGGCCGAGCCGGGCGATACCCAGGTAGCCCAGTTCAGCCTCCAATCCACACCGGGGCTGGTCTATTACCACCTTTACCGGGCCGACGAAGTGACGGCCGACGCTGCCAGCGCCGGCTGGCGGCTGCTGGGCCATCACAGCGGCACAGAGTTAAACGAGGATCGGTTCTATCCTGCCCACATCCGCCGCCAGGATAAGCAGCAGTTCTTCGCTTTTGAAAAGTAAGAATGATCTTCCCACGGTTAGATGAAGAGCAAATCGGTCATAGACCTATACAAGAAATTTTACAGCGATCTCCAATTCGAGCGAGCGGGCCTGTTTAAGGCGGTTCGAGAAAAATACAACTGCCAGCACGTTTTATATCCGGGCAGCTTTGTTCATATCACGCCTTCTTTCTTTTTTCCTCACGTCGTTTACATAGACCGCGACCCCCAGGCGCAGGCATTCTTTGCCGACAGGGACAGCGTTTCAGCTTATATCAACAGCCGCAAGACCTACAAGCGGTCTGCCTTCTTCCGCTTTATCGCCCACGACTATATCGCAGCAATGCCCCGGCTGGATGAAGAATTTGATCTTTTGATTTCGCTTTATGCCGGGGGTATCTACCAAGCCTGTCAGGACTATCTCAAGCGGGGCGGCCTCCTGCTGACAAACAACCATCACCACGAGGCCGAAGAGACGGCAGGTCAGGGCGAGTTCAAGCTGGTGACTGTTGTGCAATTTCGCAAAAATAGGTACTCGTTCATTGAAGAGAATTTAGATAGATTTATGGGCAGTCAGCCCAGGGCTACCAAAGCCAGACGTACCCTCAAACAGAGCAACCATGGGGTCGTGTATATCGAGAACGAAGATTACCATATCTATCAAAGAAATTGATGCTTCACTCCTCTCCATTCTTGCTACTACGCAGCACGCCCCGGCCATAGCTGCCGACCCGCTCAGCCACGTAGCGCGGATAGAGCAGCGGACCCAGCCAGCGTCGGCGCAGCTTATACTTGGCCGCCAGTTGACCCAACGGCGGTAAGGCGGCAAAGCGGATAATCCCCAGGTGTTCCCCTATTGACCGGGCCGCCAAAAAGGTCAATTGATAATCCTTGCCCCTGTCCCGCCGCCGGAAGTCGCCGGTGAGGACATCCGCCGCGCCGTCCTCGGCCAGCCAGGCGCGGAAGCTGGGCGGCGTGACTGCTGCCATGCGCTGCCAAACAGCCTGGGGCGGCAGCGGCGAGCCAAAGATCTGGCGGGCCAAAAAGAGCGAGGCGTAGACAAAGCGGCTGACCTGGGCCTGCTCGGCCTGGCGCAGCACCTTCTCCCAATCCAACGTAGCTGCCGTTTTTTGAGCCAGGCGGGCCAGGTCCAGCAGTTGGTTCAGCCGCGCTTCCCGCTCGACCAGGTGACCGGCAAAGTGCATGGCCAGGTGGATGAGCATCGCTTCATCCGCCAGACGCTGCATCGGCACGCCGGCAATGGTCTGGGTGGCGGCGTCGGCCCAGGGATCGGGCAGTTGGCCCACCTGTAAACCCCGCCAGCCCTGCTCCCACAGGCGTACATGCAATTCGACCGGGCGAGGATAAAGCGGGTCAAACAAGTAGCCGCTCCACTCGTAGCCGTCGTTGCGCCACAACGCCGGCAGGTGTTTCTCTACCCACTCATCCTTGCCGGGCAGGGGTCGAAACCCGGCGGCCCGCAGGGCGCGATGGCCCCTTTCGGCCTGGCCGGCGGGGACGAGAAAATCGTGATCGTACAGCACCCGCTGGGCCGGGTCGGGGTAGAGGGTTTCAATCAACGACCAGCCCTTGAGCAGGAGATGCGGCACGCCGGCCTCGGTCAGAAGTCCATCCAATTCGACCAGCTCCTGGCGAATGTTATGATTACGGGCGGCGTTGTCGGCGTATGCCTGGGCCATTTGTTGGCAAACGGCGGGCAGAAGCCGGTCAAGCTGTCCGGCGTCGCGCCAGACACTGTATAACAACGGCGTCAGCGAATGGCCGTCGGCATGGTGAAGCAGTTGCGCCCAATCCACCGCCCCTTCAATCGGCGGCGCGGAAGCGTCGAGGCGGAGACTATTTACGATAAGTTGGGCGGCAGCCAGTAAGGTCATTTCCGTTCTCGCGTAAGTCCGGAGTTTCCCAAATTGCACCCTTCGATACGCCTTTCACTTCGTTCAAGGCTACTCAGGGTGCGATATTTAAGCCGAAAATCATCCTGAGTAGGGCATTAGCCCGTATCGAAGCTGCGTCCTGAGCTTGTCGAAAGGGGTGATTTTCGAGCTAATTCCGAACTGGGTTATCTCAGAATGTGATAAACAATAACATCATCTCCAACATAGACCGGCGTCAGGCTGGCCGGAGCGTTGGCCGGATCGAGCAGGTGCGCCAGTTGAGGGCGCAGGTCAGGCGTGGTGTAATGATCCAGGACCAGATAATCGGCCCGGTGGGTGGCGGCGTAGGCCAGAACTCCCTCCAATTCGGCAAAGGGCAGCCAGTCCCACACGCCGTTGGCATAAAAGGCGACCTGCCGCTTACGGGCCAGAATATGAGCGCCAGGGGCAATCTGCTGGCGCAAAGCCAGGCCGGCAGTACGATACTCCACCGGGCGAGGATAAAGGAAAGGGCCGGCCAGGCTGGCCAGGGTGAAAAGCACTAATGTGGCCGCGACGAGCAGTATGGCTGGGGAAACGGATTGGGATGTGACAAAGCCAAAAGGCTGACCCTCTCCCCTACCCCCTCTGCCTGGCAGGGAGAGGGGCAAAGCCGGCAATCTTTCCTCCAGCCACGTCCAGCCGTGTGCAGTGAAGATCATCAGGATAGGCAAAGGGATCAGGAAGTAGCGCGGGTCAACCACCGAAGCCGGGATGAAGGCCAGCGGGATCAACAACGGCAGCAAAAAGAGAGTCTGCTTGCGGCCCAAAGCCCACAACCCAACGCTACAGGGCACAATCCAGAAAATCGTCATGAAACTGAACGAGGTGAACCACAACCGCGCTTCCAGGAAAACATTACCGGCGTAACGCTGCAACGCCGCGGTGCGGCTTTCCCGGACCACCTCCGGCGGCCGGGTGGGATTAGCCAGCCACAGCTCGTAAGGTTCGTAAAACGATTTTTCAAAGGCAAAGGGGTCGCTGGCAGACGCGTCAATAGCCGCCGCGTGGAGTTGGGTCAGCATGGTTTTAGGGCTGAGGATCGAGCCGGTGTGCTGGTAAAGGTACAGCGCATACGGCACGGCAAACAGCCCCAGCCCGGCCAGAAAGAGCAGGGCCGGCCCAACCGCCGCTCGACGCAGAACCAAAACGATGATTCCTGCCGCCACCAGCCCCAAAATCACCCCTTCCCACCGGACCAGGTGAGCCATGCCAATTAACAGCCCGGCCAGACCAAAAACCCATAATTTACAGGAGTTATGCAGCGGGCCTGAGTATGTCATTTCGACCGGAGCGGAGCGGAGGGAGAAATCCCTAGTGCCGCGTCTTGCAAGAGCAGTCTTGAGGGGTTTCTCACTCCTATCGTCGCTCGAAATGACATGACCGCGTAGATTCTGTAATTTACGGCAAGTAAACCCCCACCACAGCAAACCCCAGGCAGTGTACAGCAGCAAGGCATAGGGCTGTTCGGCCACCGACTCCAGATTCCCCTGGGCCAGCACCAGGGCCGGATGCAGGGCCGTTAGCAGGCCGGCCAGCAGTGCGGTTTTGGCATCGCTGAGCTGGCGGGCAAGCCAGTAGACCGGCAGCGGCAGCAACGCCCCGATGGCCAGAATATTCAGCCTGGTCGGGAGTTCCAGGCCGCCGCCCAGCCAATAGACTGCGGCGGTAAAGAAGGGGTAGCCAGGGGGAAAGTCAATCTGGGTGGTCAGGCCGTCGCCGGTATAGCCCCGGCCGGCGGCCAGGTTTTGGCCCAGGGTTAGAAACAGGCCGTCATCACTGCCGATGACAAAACGCACCGTTGCCGGGAGGATGCGGATGGCGACGGCGACGACAAGTAACAACCAGATTGGCCGGCGCAAAAGCGGCTGTATTATTTTCAAGCCGCGCCTCCAAAGCGCAAGCGAAAAATGTAGGTTAGGATCGCCCCGATGGTCCGGTAGCGGGCAAAAATGTTAAAGGCCGACTTGGATTGGCCGTGCAGACGCTCGCCAAAGAGCACGGGGATGGTTAAGATCTTCAGCCCCGCCCGCCGGGCGCGATAAAGCACGTACAGGTCAAACTGGAAACCGTCCGGCGGCTGGGTCAGGCGGGCCAGGTGGCTGCGATGAAACACTTTGGGCTGGGCGTTGATGTCGGTTAGCGGGGTCAGCAGGATGGTTGAGGCCAGCAGACCCATGCCAGCGGTAATCAATGCCGTACTGAACTCTCGCCCGCTGCGCCGGCCTTTGACCAACGTTTGGGCCGGGTTGGGCGCAGCTCTAAGCCGGTCATAGGCCCTGAAAACATCCGCCGGGCTGCACTGCATATCGGCGTGAGAGAAGGCGACAAACTCGCCCCGGGCCGCCTGCAAGCCGGTGTGGAGGCCGTGGCCATAGCCGCGATTCTGAGGAACCCGCACGATGCGGGCAAAAGCCAGGTCAGGCCGGGCCAATTCTTGGGCCAGCACTGCGGCGGTGGGATCGGTTGAGCCGTTATCCACCAGAATCAGCTCCGCCGGCAAATCCCGCCAGACCTGGCGGTAGCCCTCCAGCAGCAACGGCAGGTTGCCGGCCTCGTTGTAGCAGGGCAAAATGATAGACAGGCAGATGTTCAATGACTCTTCTCCTAATGACGACCGCTGCTGGCCGACCGCAGACCGTCGTTTTCCTACCTTAACCCTCTCTATGGCAGAGGGAGGGGATGCTGTCAGCCGTCTGCGGTCTGCGGTCGTTCCGATACGGATGCTGCGCCGCCCGGTCAAAGTAGGCTGCCCAATATTCGTAGCTGCGCACGTCGTCGGGGGTGCCGAAACAGATATAGTGCTGTACGTCGAACAGCCTGGCCCGCCGGCCTTGCTCTAACAGCACTTCAATGGTCGAATCAACGTAGAATTCGTTGTTGACCCGCCGGTTCTGGGTAATCAGGCTATCGGCGGCTTCGAGGAAGAAACGAGCCTGGCGAAACCAAAACGCGCCAATGATGCCGGGGTCGCGCCGGACATCCTCGTGAAGGGGCGTTTTACAGGAGATACGTTGGATTTCGCCGCTGGGTCCGGCTTCGACCCAGCCATATTGGTGCGGGTGGCGGTTGGCATGGGGATGGTTGCGGAATGTCCAGACCAGGCAGTCCACCTGGGGATCGCTCACCAGAGCCGCGTAATGGGCTTGATCGTAGACAAGCGCGGCATCGCAGGGCGCGATCAGCAGCGGTTCGTTTGGGTCGAGCCGGTTACGGGCCAGCAAACAGGTAACAGCCTGGCCTGCGGTAGGCTGCTCCACCGGCAGAATTTCGACACGGTGGCCGTTGCTGGTCAGCACGGGGCGGAGGGGGGAGGTTTGCAGGTGTTCGGTCCGGCAGGCGGTCAGCCAGAGGCGAGCCGGGGGGAAGGTATCGAGCGAGCGCTGGACCATCGGTTGGCCGGCTACCGGGACCAGCGGTTTAGGATGGGTATAGCCCTCGCGGCTAAAGCGTGCTCCGGCGCCGGCCATAGGGATCAAATTAATGCCGGGCAGTTCCGGCAGGCTCGGTTTCCAGTGAGCGTAGCGGGCAAAGTAGTCTGACCAGGCCTGATATTCGGCCAAATCTTCGGGGGTGCCCCAGTGGGTGAACTGCCCAACTGCGTAGACATGCACCGGCAGGCCGTCTTCGACCAGCAGATTATAGGGGACGCTGGCAAAATATTCGCCCTGGGTTTGCAGGTCACGCTCAACCGCCCGTCGAAAATAGTACTTGAGCAGCGCGCCGCTGCGGAAGTAGTAGGTACCCGTTGAAGCATATTCATTCATGCGCTGCTCGGTAAAGGCCCGCTTTTCCCGAATTTCCAGCAGCATGTTGTTTTGTTCACGAATGTAAGCGTAGAGGGTCGGCCCCAGGCTGTGCGGGTGAAAGCCACGAAACGCGACCAGGGAACCGGCGCAGTTAAGTTGAGCCATGCGCTGTTTGAAGTCGGGGTAATGCCACAAGACGGCGGCATCACAGTAGTTAAGGATAACCGGCTCGTCGTCCTTGATATGGGCGGCCGCAGCCAGGGCCGTACAGACCGGGCCGCCTTTGTGCGGCTCAATGCCGACGACGGTTGCGCCGGGGACCAGGCTTTTCAAGACCGAACGCAAGGGTGTCTCTTCCAGGTGCGGCTGGGCGCAGATAAACAAGAAATCATGCTCCCCAGGGAACATATGCACCACATGTTCGATCATCGGCCGGCCATCTACTTTGATGAGCGGTTTGATTTCTTGGTAACCGGCCCGGACAAAGCGGGTGCCCGACCCGGCCATGGGAATAATGATTTGCATCGCTTCACTCTCCTCCTAAGCTCAATCCCTTTCAAATAACGCCTTCTAAGTCTTTGAAGAGCGAAGCATGCTCAGATGCGGAGCAGCCCCGTTCGCATCTGAGCATGCTCACTCCTCCTTATTTGAAAGTACTGCTCTTAAGCTCCGGCGGCCAAAACAAACCCCTGCCCCCCGTGACCGTAATCAAATAAACGCCGGAACTTCAGGTGCGGGTGCTCTGTTTGAAATTGACAGAAGGCGCCGGCCACGCCCTCTTTCTGGCTGCCCCGGTAGGCAAAGTAATCGTCCAGGATGAGTACCGTGCCCGTTTGCAGCGCCGGGGCCATAAAATTGAGGGCAAGCAGGGCAGGCGTGCCCAAATCGCAGTCTAACAGGGCGACACCGATTTTCTCGATACCAAGATCGAGGGCAGTTTTGGCTTGAATTGTCTCTTCAAAATACCCTTTGACCAAATGCCATTCAGCCCGCCCCTTAAAGTGTCGTTCAAGGCGCTGCCGGGTCTGCTCATAGTTACTGGCGAATTCTCCCTCTTTGAAAAAGGGGTGCTGGTCGCGTGCGGTGAAGTACTTGAAGCCCTCAAAGGAGTCAAAGCCCCAGAAGGCGCGCCGGGGTGTAGCGGACGCGCGAAAGCGCCGGTCATTTTCAAAGGCGGCAATCAACGATGTGCCTTCAAAAACGCCAAATTCCAGGTAGTCGCCGGCAAGCTGCTCCAGAAAAGCAAAGTAGAAGGCTTTTTTGATGGCCTGCGTTTTCTGAACGTTGTGCTCAATGGCCGGGTGCAAAGCCGACACCCATTTGACGACCAGCGTTTGCAGCCAGTGAGAGCGCTTGGCAAGTTCTAGCATTAATTAAACCTTCACAATTGGAGTGTCAAAGCTACGCTTTGACCGGCAAAAGCAGAGCTTTTGCACTCCTTTTCCAAGCAAAAGCAGAGCTTTTGCTCCTCCTTAAAGCCAATCGTCGCAAAAGTCCGTGCAAACAGCGTCAACAGGCAGATCCCGTAACTGCTGGCGGAAGGATTGGATCATCTGGCGCGGGTGTTTTTGCAGCTCCGGCGAAACCAGGCAGATTTTGAAATGCTCGGCCAGGCGGCGGTAGGTTTCCGGGTTGAGCGGCAGGTGAGTGAAGCAGTCTACCCAGACCCAGTTTACTTTACCGGCAAAGGCCAGGGCAAATTCTAACGGTTCAAATTCGGAATAACGCACCGCGATTTGGCGCACCCCGCGCCGGGCCAGATTGACCAGGGTTGGGTTGGCCAGGTCGAGAAAGAAGTAATCTTGCACGCCGTACCTGGCGGCCAACTCCATGATCCGCCCTTCCAGGCCATCACACTTGACATTAAAAATGATCAGGGCGTGCCGGTAAGCGGCCAATAAATCTTCCAGCCGCTCCCCACTCTCCAACGGGTCATGAACCAGGCGCAAATCCCCCTCGTAGTCGCGCACGTCCACTTCGATCCCGTGCTCCGGCGATACCCGCCGCAACTGTTCGAGCGTGTTGACTCTGTGTTCAATTAGCAGCATGCCGCTTCCCCTTAACCTCCATAATTTAGCTCAGCCCGTTGAGCGCCGAGACAATTCCCTCCAGGTCCGACCCAATTTTCAGGCGATACAGGCTGGCAGTTTCGAGCAGGGCCTGTAAGGCGGCGGTATTGTGGTCCAGCCGTCCCGGAATATCCCAGTAGACACTGTTGGCGGCCAGGGTAGGCCAGGCCTCGGCCGGAGCCAGCGGCGCAACCTCTGTTTGGCGGATGCCACTCCGTTCTACCAGGCAAAGCTGAATGGACTTAGGACTGAACAGGGTTTCGGCCAGGCTATCCGGGTGGACAGCCCGCAGGTTGACCACCGTTTTGCGCTGCTCGCGAACCTTGACCGCCTGCCCGGAGTAATGAGGGAACAAAGCCAGGACATCGTCGCGCAGTTTGACCTCGCCGATGGGATAACCGCCCACAACAAAATTCGATCCCTGCTGGCGCAGCAGGGCCATCCCGTCGGCCAGAAAGATGTAGCCTGCCCGCAGCAGGTGCAGCGCCGTGGTGGATTTGCCGGTGTTGTGCGGGGCAACCATCAGGATCAGGCGCTGCCCCGCCGGATCAAGCACGCATGAGGCGTGAAGCATGGCCCACTCGGTCAGGATGAAGTTAAGCAGGTAATGGTCAATCACGTAGCGGCTGACTAAGCGGGTCTCGGCGGCCAGGGCCGGCGATAAAAAGGCCGCTGCGGTGCGGGTGGGGATATGAGCAAAGGCGTGGCCCCACAACCCCGCAGACAAGCTGATCCAGTCGTCTACCCCGGCGTAATGCAACTGCTCCGGCAGATCGGCAGGAACGGCTGGGGCATCGGTTTGAGTCACAACCAGTTGAATCTGGATCGGGGTGAGAGGTCGGGGGACGGGGGTTGGAGACAGGCTGAAACGTCCCGCCGATAAATGGGCCGCGCTTAAAACTTCCGGCCGGTTGGCCGTAATCCTGGCCGGAATGCCGAAAGGCGTAAACTCAAAGGACTCGGTCTGGGTGTTGGCCTGGCGAGACCAGAAGTCAGGGAGTAAGGAGTAGGGACGCAAAGCGGGGAGTAGGGAGTTTGAATTTTGAGGCTTTAAATTCTTGAAGTTTATCATTCGTTCAAGTCTACCAGGGTGTGGATATTACCCCGGACCTCGCTTTTGGCAAAAAGGCTCATCATTTATCCTTCAAACTCCGCCAAGAGAGGCAAGTGGTCAGAGGCGGTACCGACAGCATGAATATCATTAATCACCCGGCAGGTTTGCAAACGAGTTGCCATAGAACGGTCGGCCAGAATGTAATCATAGCGGGTCGTGAGGTTGCCGGGCATCCAGGTGAAACCATCCTCAGTAGGATGCAAGTGGCGGAAACAGTCGGTGTAACCGGCCATGAGCAGCCGCGGCAGGGCCAGCCGGAAAATGATGTTCAGTTGCAGAGCCATCAGCCGCCGCATCCGGGCCGGGTTGCGGTGCTGTAAGACCCGGTCGCCGGGGGCGATGGCGTTCAAATCGCCCAAAATCAGGTGCGGCTCCGGCTGGCGAGTCTGAATAATTTGCAGCAGTTTGCCGAGCGCCTGCCAGCGCCGGATTTCAAAGGGCAGTAACAGGGTCGGCAGGAGATGGGCATTGTAAACTGAAATCGCCTCTGCCGGCAGAGCCAGTTTCGTCTCAAGGACCGCCTGGGTCAGCGGGGGCCGGCGGTAAATCTGCCACTCCAGGATAGGAAAGCGGGACAAGGTAGCGATGTGCCGGTCTCCACTGCCCTCGGCCCAGATATGGTAAAGTCCCAGCCGCTCGGCCAGGGTCGCCACGACCGCCGGGTCGTCGGCTTCGGTCAGGCCGATTACATCCGCCCCGATGTGGGCCAGCACGGTATAGATCTCTTCCAGCCGGTCGGCCCCGCCGAAGTACAGGTTGTAGGTTAAGACACGAAGCGTAGCCATAATGTTTGTAGGACAAACTTAAGTTTGTCCTACCCCAACTCACGGTAAATATTTCTTCGGGAACTTGGCGACGACCGTGTAACAGGGATCAACAAAGTTGCCAATCCGCATCGTGCCGACCTGAGAATTGAGCTGCCAGGCTTCCTCGCGCTGAAACCCGTATTCGTCTACCAGCCAGCGCAGCAGCTCCATTTGGGCCACGCGAACGCAGTCGTCCAGGGGACGGGTGCTGCCGGCGACCATAATATGGGTGGCATCTTCCAGGCGGGGCCACTCGGCCTCGACCCCCTGGCGCACCTCGATGTCTAATGTTAATTCGGCGGTCACCTCCAGGGCGACGCCGTTGAGTTCGCCATCGCCTTGCCGGGCATGCACATCGCCAAAGAGCAGGTAGGCTCCATCTACCCAGACGGGCAGATAGAGGGTTGTACCTTCGGCCGTATCAGGACAGTCCATATTGCCGCCGTACTCGCCGGGCGTCAGGGTCATTTCGACCCGGCCAAAGCGCGGAGCAACGCCAATCGAGCCGATGAAGGGCTGGAGCGGCACTTCGACCCGCTGCAGGCGGCTGTTGGGCATATCCAGGATACCGACATGGCGGTCACGGTCAAGCTGCCACTCGTACCAGACCAGGGGCACGGGCGGGTTGTAGAGCAGGCGGCGGCCCGGCGCTTCGCCGGTGAGGCAGCCAAAATAGGAGTTTTGCCGGCTCAGGGCAAAATCGCGGGTCAGGCGGATGTGGCGAATATGCACCGCCAGCAGGTCGCCGGCCCGGGCCTCTTCCACGTAAATCGGGCCGACCAGGGGATTCGACTCCCGCAGCGCCGTTCCCGGCGCGCGCTGCTTCATCGCTTCCGGCAGCGGGTTGCGCTGGGCGTCGTAGCCGTAGGCGTCGCGGGTTTCGGCCACAATGGTGTCGCCGCTGCGGAGGTGCAGGGCCGGTTCGTGCGGGCCGAAGGTGTAATAGTAAGTTTGTGGTTCTAAATGATGGATTGCCATAGTTTTCCTCGATTAAGGGAAGGGGAGTAAGGAGTATGGAGTAGGAAGTAGGGGAAAAGCCTACTCCTTACTTCGTACTTCCTACTCCCTATCAATTATCTATCTTTCAGCCGGTAAACAAACTTCAAAGCCGACCAGACCTCATCCACCGCGGCCACTTTGACATCCACCAGCCCATTTTCCAGGCCGATCGCCCGGATGATGTCTTCGGTCAGGTCGGTCTCTACTCTGGCTGAACGCTTGGGCCAGGAAATCCACAGTGTTCCATTCGGAACGAGAGCCTGCTTGAGCCGCGGAAATTCGACGGCCAGAGTCTCACGGCGGGTGGTAAAGAAGTGGATGAAGTCAAGCGGGCCGGCCAAGCTGTCGGCGATCCTTATATCCTCAGGCAGTTCACCCAGAGTTTGGCTGTAGTTTTCCGGTGCATTCAGGATAATGAGGCGGAAGCCGGGCTTGATCCCTAATTTTTTAACCAGTGGCGTTTTTGAGTAACCGGCCATTTTTCTCTTTTCTGCCACGAATTACACGAATTTTCACAAAAATATTGTTTTCAAGCGTACTGACTCTTACATAAACGGAACACGCAACACGTACCACGCACTACGCTTCATCCATAAATCTTCTGCATCAAGTGAATATCCAAAAGCTGGCCGAATTTGCGCCCCACTTCGCGCATGACGCCGATGGGGGCAAAACCGGCTGCTTGGTGCAAACGGACACTGACCTCATTGCCCGCCGCAATCCGGGCGATTAGCGTGTGCAGGCCCGCTTTTTCGCCCTCAGCCACCAGGGCTTCAACCAGGCGCTTGCCAATGCCCTGGCCGCGCTGGCTGCTCTGGACATACAGCGAAATCTCGGCCGTGTCGGCGTAGGCCAGGCGGTCGGACCATTTGCTCAACGAGGCCCAGCCGACCACCTGCCCATTAACTTCCGCAACCAGGATAGGATGCCTGGGGCCATGAGCGGCCAACCAGGCGGCACGGTCGGCCTCACTTTTCGGCTCGGTGTCGAAGGTGGCGACGGTGGTTAAAATGGCCTCGTTATAAATCGCGGTAATGGCCGGGATGTCGGCCAGTTGGGCTGGCCTGACGGCAAGCGTCATTAGATGTCCTCTCGACCCCGGCGCAGTTTGCGATACTCGGTGTAATCCGGCAGCAGCCGGTCATAAGCAATCCCCATGAGGGGGGACGAGATCATAAAATCGGCGGTAGCGCGATTGCAGGCCGTGGGAATATTCCAGACGACGGCCAGGCGCAGCAGCGCCTTCACGTCGGGGTCGTGCGGTTGGGATTCGAGTGCGTCCCAGAAAAAGATGACAAAATCAATCGCGCCGTCCACAATTCTGGCCCCAATCTGCTGGTCGCCGCCTAACGGGCCGCTTTGCAGCTTGTTAATCGGCAGGTTCAGTTCTGTCTCCAGCAGCCGGCCGGTCGTGCCGGTGGCATAGAGTTCATGCTGGGCCAATATGGGCTGGTTATACCTGGCCCATTCCAATATATCGTCCTTTTTGTTATCGTGAGCAATGAGAGCGATCTTCTTTTTTGGTTCAATCGTTAATATTTTGTAGGCCATGATGTTACTATCCTTCCTCTAAAGCTTGCCCTTTTCTCAACCCTGGCTTAAACTGAGCCTATCTTTCCATGGAGAATACACAATGCCCAGGGTTAAACTTCAACCCCAACCAAAGTACGAATTTCATTATGAAGTGACGCTCCAGGTCCGAGATATTAATTATGGCGGCCACCTGGGCAACGATGCTCTGGTGGGACTGCTGCACGAGGCTCGCATCAACCTGTTACACAGCCTGGGGTTGAGCGAAATGAACCTGGGTGACGGTCAAACCGGGATCATTATGGCCGATCTGGTGGTCAACTTTTTGGAAGAAGGCTTTATGCTGGACAGATTGGACATTGACAGCCACATCGGCGAAATGACGCAGCGCAGCTTTCGGATTTTCCACCGGATAACCAGGGGAGATAAAATCCTGGCCCTGGCCGAAACCGGTCTTGTTTCCTTTAATTACGCCGAGCGAAAAATCGCTCGAATTCCCAAGTCCTTCCGGCAAGTTATGATAAGTGATTGATGTTTTGCGGTGAAGAAGTGAAGAAGGGCTTTTTACTTCCGGCTTATTATGAAGGGCTTTTGATTTTCAGTCAAATGCCCGGCCAATTTCAGGTCTTTTCCAAGCTTTAGGCGGTTCTGATGAGAAATGAAAAGCTCCCAATTTCTAAAAGAAACGGGAGCTGAGTGAATTGATGTGACGGGCGAAACTGCGGCTCATCACCTGCCGTTACGTTCAATCGGCAGGTTAGCGGCGGCCCAGCCTTGATAGCCGGCGTGCATTTTGATTACATTGGGAATACCCTTTGCCTGCAAAACGCTGACGCCAATGGCCGAACGATTCTGAGTGCGGCAGTGGACCACCACCGGCTTATCCGTCGGGATTTCGGCGGCGCGTTTGGGCAGATAACCCAGCATAATGTGCTTTGCTCCGGGCAGGTGCCCTTCGTTCCATTCGCTCAAGGCACGAATGTCCAGTACGGTAACTTCACCCTTGAGGACCTGGTCGGCAATCTCGGTCGGGGTGGTCGTCTGATAACTCTGAAGTTTGCCGGGCCAGGCCGAGAGCACGGCAGGCTCAAAGTAGCCGCCGATATTGTCCAGGCCAACGTAAATTAGGTCGCGCACCGCCTGCCGCATGATCGCCTCGCTGCCAATCAGATAAAAGGTCTGGTCATAGCCCAACAGCCAGCCGGCCCAGTTGGTGAAGGATTTATCCAAGGGGATATTGATGGTGCCGGGAATGTGAGCGGCGGCAAATTCATCGGCGGAGCGGGTATCCACAACTACGGCCCCCTGATCCAGAACTTGCGCCAACTGGTCAACGTTCAATTTGGCCGGTTGGGGCAGCCCTTTCAAGACATTCCGCTCCACCTTGTTCAGCTTTTTCATCATGGCAAAGTAGAAGGGGGCTTCCGGCTGGCCGGAGAGCAGCGCTTTCACAAACTGATCCTCATCCTCGTAGGCTATAGCCCAATTGAACAACTTTTCGTAGCCGACGGTGCTGGAAGGAATCGCGCCCAGGGCTTTGCCGCAGGCGCTGCCCGCTCCGTGCGCCGGCCAAACCTGGATGTGATCCGGCAGGGCCTTGAAGCGCTTGAGTGAATGGAACATCCGGCGCGCGCCCGGCTCGGCGGTACCTTTGATGCCGGCAGCTTCTTCCAGCAAGTCCGGCCGGCCCACATCGCCGACAAAGACGAAGTCGCCGCTGAAGATGCCGATGGGTTGGTTGGCCCCGGCGGTGTCGGTGACCAGGAAGGAGATGTGCTCCGGGGTGTGGCCGGGGGTGTGCATGACTTCGATTTTGATGTTGCCGATCTTGAAAGTATCGCCGTCTTTGACCAATTGGTGGTTGTACTGAGGCGCAAACTCGTACTTCCAGTTCTCGTCGCCCTCATCCGAGAGGTACAACCTGGCTCCGGTGCGCTCGGCCAGTTCCCGGCTGCCGGATAGGAAGTCGGCGTGAATGTGGGTTTCAGTGGCGGCCACGATTTTCATCCCGTTTTCTTCAGCCGCTTGCAGGTAGGGTTCTATGTCGCGCGAGGGGTCAACGACCAGGGCTTCCCCCGTTGCCTGGCAGCCCACCATGTAAGAAGCATGGGCAATTTTGTCATCGTAAAAATATTTTAGCAGCATTGCACTTTCTCCTTCTTGCTAGAATATAACCTCTGCTGATTTTCTAACTCTAGCCCTTTTTTGTAAAAAGTGAATAAGAAAAATGTAAGAGTTGTGTAAGGGTCTAACCCATTTACGATTTCAGATTGACGATTTACGATTAGGAAGGCTAAATCTTGATCCTAATCGTCCTAAAGGATGCCCTTGCGGTATAAATCCAAAATCGTAATTCGTAAATAAGATTGATAATTCTTTGCCAGTGTGAAGTAGCAACTGACCCATCGGCTGATTCGGCTAGTGGGGCAACCTGGGCTGCAGCAGGGCGTAAACATAGGCTCCGGCCAGGGCCGCTCCCAGGGTGACCACGGCGGCATATTCCCCACTGCCAAGCTGGGCATAGATCGGGCCGGGACACGCGCCGGTGATGGCCCAGCCCATGCCGAAGATAATCCCGCCGATAACCATCCCTTTCTGGAAGGGTTTGGTTTCGATCTGGATTTCCTGCTGATCCACCGTTTTCAACTGGAACTTTCTGATCAAGTAGACCGATAGAGCACCGACCACCACCGCCGAAGCAATCACCAGGTACATGTGCGCTTCTTCAAAGCGGAACATCTTTTGAATCCGAAACCAGGACACGACCTCGGATTTAACCAGCACCAAACCAAAGAGCGCGCCGACAATCAACACGTAGAGTTGTTGAACGAGGGTATCGCCGCTTGCCCTGGCAGGATTACCGGCCATGTTGTTCTCTTCGAAACTCGCTTGCATAGTTGTTCCCCTAGAATCCTAACACGTGAACCATAAACAGTCCCCCGATAAAAAAGCTGATCGTAGCGATCAAACTGGGCCAGTGCAGGCTGGCCAGGCCCGTAATCGTATGCCCGGATGTGCAGCCATTGGCGTAGCGCGTCCCAAAGCCGACCAGAAAGCCGCCCACGATTAACAGGGCCAAACCGCGCCAGCTATAGTAGTCGGCGGGTAAAAAGGAAACCGGCTCCACCGACAGAAGCTGTGCGCCGATAAAAGCACCGAGAATTACTCCGACCACCAGGACAAGCCGCCACTGATTCCTGCGCCAATCGTAATCTCTAAAGTAGGATGCTTTGCTGTTGGGCGAACACATGGCCCCCACATGCTGAAAACTGGTGGAGATGCCAAAGCTTTTCCCGGCCAGCAGCAAGAGGGCCGGCACCATCAAGCCAATCAACGGCCCTGAGACATACCAGGGCCAGGGTTGCCAAATCCAATCCATTTGAGTATCCTCTCCTCCCTTTTTATGCTTAGTTGAGAATTTTCCCCAGAGTATAACCGGCATGTGTAAAAGTTGTACAAGAGGAATGTAAGGAATGGGTAAGGATTCTCAACCTGTCCTACTCTACGGCCACAGGATAACCGGCTGCTTCCCAGGCCAGCATCCCCCCTTGCAGATTGTACACTTCCGGGTAGCCCATATCCTTGAGGATGCCCGCCGCAATCCGGCTGCGCCGCCCGCTGCGGCAGACCAACACGATCAGGCGATCGCTGGGGAGGGTTTGGCCTTTCCTGGGAATCTGGCGCATGGGCAGCAGTTGCGCCTGCGGGATGTGTCCCCGCTGATACTCCGCCGGTTCGCGCACATCTATCAACAAAATGGCCGGACTGCCCCCATTTTGATGGAGGCGAGCCTTTACTTCGCTGGGGAGCCACGATTGGATGGGATAGTCAGGCAGGCTGGCCGCTTCGGGAATTCGAGAACCGTAGGACCATTTGGGCAGCGCCTGGCATTCGGCAAAAACGCGCCGTTCGCACTCATAAATGCAGACCGACGGCTCCAAAACCCGGTGAAACAGGTGAGAAATAGCCTCATCTCGCTGCAAAAAATGAGCAGCGCCTAAAAACTGGTCGAAGCCAATGGACTGCATCTGGCGCTTGACCGGGCGGCGGACCCCGGCCATATAAACATCGCCCCCGCGCGCCCGGTACAGCCGCACCACCGTTTCGAGCATCTGAATACCGCTTACATCACAATAATCAACCAAGTGCAGGCGTAACAGTAGAAACTGCTGGGAGGGGTGCTGTTCGAGATGGGCCCGAATCGCCCGCTCTACGTGCTGCGTGGCCCCAAAATAAAGCGGCCCACTGACCGAAATGATCCCCAACTGGGGACAGACCGGCTGGTCTTCGACGTAGACAAAATGTTGAAAGTTCTCGTCCGGCACCACCGGCAGCACCTGCGGCTGGGAGGTCTTGACCAGAAAGCGAACAATGGAGACGACAATACCAGCCAGTACGGCAAATTCCAGAGGCAAGAGCAGGGTGGCCAGGATGGTCGCCAGCATGATCACACTGTCCCCTTTGGAGGCATGCCAGATTCGCTTCATCTGGCGGTAATCAATCATGCCATAGGCAGTCAGCATCAGCACGCCGGCCAGGGCCGTGCGCGGAATAAGAGCAGCGTAAGGAGCCAGGACCAACACCGCCAGCAAAACGAACAGCCCGGCAAAGACGTTGACCAGTGGAGTGCGCGCCCCGGCGGCAAAATTCACCCCGGAGCGGGTAAACGAGCCGGCGCAGGTATAGCCCGAAAACAGGCCGGCGGCGATATTAGCTAACCCCTGCCCCACAAACTCCTGGTTGCTGTCCAGGCTTTGGCCGCTTTTAATGGCAATCGCCCGGGCAATGGAGGTGGCTTCGACCAGGCCAATCACCGCCACCGCCGTCGAACCAACCAGCAACTTCTGGATGAGCGCAAAATCGGTCAGGGGCAAACTCAGCAGGGGTGGAAAACCCTGGGGCAGATCGCCTAAAATAGTGACCCCTTGCTGCTCCAGCTTAAACAGACCGACCAGTACGGTGACAGCGCCGATGGCGATGAGCGGACTGGGGAGGCGGGGATTGGCCCAGCGCGCCCCGACGATGAGGCCAATAGTAGCCAGGCCCAGGGCCAGACTCAAGCCGTGGGTTTGTCCCAGATGCTCCAAAATCTGGAACAGGGTCACAAAAAAGTAGGGCGAGTTAGGAACCTCAAGGCGCAGTAAAGTTTTGAGCTGGTTGGCAAAAATGAGCAGGCCCGCCCCGGCGGTCAAGCCGATGATGACCGAATCCGAAACAAAGTTGACCAGCACCCCCAGCCGGGCCAGTCCCATAAGCAGCCGAATCATGCCGACAATCACCGCCATGAGAGCAGCGGCAACAAGGTAATCAGAGGTGCCTGGCTGGGCCACCGCCAGTAAGGTGGACAGCACCAGCAGGGAGGTTGTGTTGGTCGGGCCGGTGTTGAGGTGGATAGACGATCCCCACAACGCGCCGACAATGGAGGCCACGATGGCCGTATAGAGGCCGGTCTGGGGCGGCAAATCCGACAGCAGGGCAAAGGCAATCGCCTGGGGGAGGGTGACAATGGCCAGGGTCAGCGCCGCCAGCAGGTCTGGCCGTAAATCGGCGCGGCGGTAACTACGGACAATTTCAACCGGGCGGAAGAAGAAAGCCAGCGTATCGGCCAGCCAATGCTGCATCGGGTTGGTCCCAGCCGTCCGGCTCACTGCCGCCAATTCATCCTCCGCTGATAAAAATCCTTTCTCATTATGAGAATTAATATGCCTTTAATTGCCAAACCTTGTCAAGATTCTCTACTCACCCCTCAGGCAACCGGGAAACCGGAATTTCGGCGGACGCTGCTTCCGGCCTGTTGGCCCCGTTAGGTTGGGGCTTACTCACCGCAGCCGCAGCAGCGTCCTGGGCCGCACCTGGCGGCAGCCGGTAAGCCTCGCGCTGAGGGCGGAAGGGCCGTAGTAACCAGTAAGGCCGGCGGGTCCCGTCGGGCGACACCTGAGCGGCGGGCCGGGTCATGGCCAGCCACTCCTGGTAGATGGCGTGAGATTTCTGCGTATCCACCAAGATATCGCCGTAGCTGTCCCCGGCGGGCGCTTTTTCCAGCCTAACCTTCTGATGCCAGCAGTGCATGCCGCTGATCGGATCGGGGTGGACCGGGAAGGTCAGGTTTTGATGCACGCCGACATCCTGCCACCAGATACGCTGCGAGTCAGGATCGCTGCTCTCAAAAGGCTGCGCCCCACTCAGTTGGCGCATGCGCCAGCGGCCCTCGCCGTCCGGCTGCAAATCCACCAGGGCCGACGACCAGCGTTCCATGCCTGTTTCGTGCAGCCGCCAGCGCCCCATGTGATGCGAGCAGGCCGCCACCCCGGGACGGATTCCTTCCGTAACCCAGCACTTGATGACAAAGTAGCCGATGTCAGTGGTCACCCGAACCAAGTCGCCCGTATTGACGCCCAGCCGCAGTGCATCGCTCGGGTGAAGCCAGAGCGGGTTTTTGTGGCTGATCTCGTTCAGCCACTTGCTGTTACCGGAGCGGGTATGGATCATCGTCGGCAGGCGGAAGGTAGGCAGCAGCACAAATTCGTTGGCGGTTTGATCGAGATGGTCGGGGTGGACGTGGCTCTTGATGTAGCCGGGAACGGCCTGCTCCGGCCAGCCCCAGTCGTGCAGCGTGGTGGAGTAAAACTCCAGGCGGCGGGAGGGGGTATCGAAGCCGCGCACCACCTGTTCGCCAACCTTGAGACCAATGGGCCGGCCTCGCTCGTCGCCGGGGAAAGCGGGATAGGGAGTGATGTTGGCCCCCGGTTTGGCCGGCGCCTGGGTGTAGACGATAGCTGTTTCTGCATCTGTCTTGACATTTTCCAGCAGTTCAACCGCCACCGGCTGGGCGTAGGGCTTTTCCGCCCCCTGCCGAAGCTCAAAAGCGCCGTATTTGCTCATGTACTCGTAGGGAGTCAGTCCCTCTTTGGCCGCAGCTTCCGGCAGGCCGGGTACGCTGTTTTCAAACATCCAGCGGTAATATTCCTGGGCGGTGATTTTTTCACCGGGACGGTAGGGCGATTCAAAATAGTGGCGGATACCCAGCGCGCCGTCGGGGTCAATCCGCCACGAGAGTTCAATCCAGAATTCTGTCTCCTCCCAGACCTGGCCGGGGTTGGCTTCGTAGCTGTACTCGACCGGCTGGCCCAGCCGTTCCAAAGCGGCCCGGCGTACCGGCTGGCGAAAGGCCAGCCAGGCTCCGGCGTGGGTCTCCTGGCTCATCGTATCGTACCGTTCCGGCGCGTGGCCCATGGGCAGGACATAATCGGCGAACCAGGCGGTTTCGCTCCAGGTGGGGGTCAGGCAGGCGTGTAACCCCACCTTGGATTCGTCGGTCAGGGTTTCCAGCCACGACATACCGTCGGGGTTGGTCCAGACCGGGTTGTAGACGCGGGTAAAGTAGGTGTCAAGCTTGCCCCGGCCCTCTTTCAAAAAGTGGGGGAGCAGGTAGCTCAGCTCAAAGAAGGTCAGGGGATACTCCTGGGGCCAGGTCAGTTCGTTCCAGCGCTTGGGGTGGGGCGCCAGCTTGTACGGCCGAGGCGTCCATTTGTCCCAGGCGCTGGCCGAGGTGCCGCCGCTGACCCCCACCGAGCCGGTCAGCACGTTGAGGAACCACAGGGCGCGGGCAATCTGCCAGCCGCCCAGATGGCCGGCGGTGGCGCTGCGCCAGGTATGAGCGGCCAGTTTGCCTTCACAGCGGCCCACTTCCTCGGCGACTTTGCGGATTAAATCTGCCTCGACGCCGCTCTCAACGGCGGCAAACTCAAAGGTGTAGCCGGCGTAAATCTCCTTGAGCTTGGCTTCAAAGGTTTCAAAAGTACAGGGTTCATCCGGCCATTCGTGGCGCAGGTACTCGGCCCAGTTGACCCAGGTCTGGACAAAATCGCGGTTGTACCGGCCGGTCTGGATCAGGTGATTGGCAACGGCCAGGAAGATGACGGCTTCGGTGCCGGGCCAGGGCGACAGCCAGTAGTCGGCATGGCTGGCGGTGTTGGACAGGCGGGTGTCAATGACGATCAATTTGGCCCCGGCCTGCTTGCCTTCCAGAATCCGCTGGGCGTGCGGATTGAAGTAATGGCCCGTTTCCAGGTGAGAACTGAGGAGCAGGATCACGCGGGCATTGGCGTGGTCGGGCGAAGGGCGGTCAAGGCCCATCCAGAAAGCATAGCCAGCACGGCCTCCAGACGAGCAGACGTTGGTGTGGCTGTTGTGGCTGTCCACGCCCCAGGCAAAGAGCACCCACTCCATCAGCCCATCGTGGCCGGGCCGGCCGACGTGGTACATAATCTCGTTGTGGCGCTCTTCCAGAAAGGCTTTACGGATGCGCCCGGCCAAATCGTCCAGCACTTCATCCCAGGTGACGCGCTGCCATTTGCCCTCGCCGCGCTGGCCGACCCGCTTGAGCGGGAAAAGGATGCGCTCCGGGTCGTAGATCTGGTTGTGCGTGGCCGGCCCCTTAGCGCAGTTGCGCCCCCGGCTGCCGGGGTGGAGTGGGTTGCCTTCAAACTTCTGGATTTCGAGGGTTTCTTTGTCAACGTAGCCCAGCAAGCCGCAGGCGCTCTCGCAGTTGAAACAGATGGTGGGTACGAGCATGTAATTGCGAGGTTTTTTCTTCGGCCAGACCTTGGGGTCGTACTCGACCCAGTCATCCCATTTTTCCGGCGGGGGGTAACTGGCTAGGCCGGGGGAAGGTTGGAAGGTTGGAAGATCAGAGATGGCAGCATTGCCGTTCGATTGGGTTTGTCCTGAGGCGGCTATCTGGTCAATTGGCTCAACTTGGGGGGTGTCTCCCTTCATTTGGCCCACCGGGGTGGCCAAGGCTGGCTGTTGGGTTTGGCTCAGTTGGGTCACTGCATTGAGAAAACGGGTCAGTTTTTCTTTCATCAATCTCTCCGGATAGGAGTAAGGAGTAGGAAGTAGGGAGTAGGGGTCTAGGGAAGTTATCCCTCTACTCTATACTCCTCGCTTCGCGTCCCTACTTTCTGCTTATGAATTGGGTATCTCCTGGGGGGCCATGACGAAGGCATATTCAAACAAATACAGGCCAACAATGGTCATTATGGCCGCAACGGCCAGCAAACCCGTCGCAAGAGAGGGGGTCATCAAACCACCAACGAGCAGTAGAACCAGCGGCGCCAGATGGCCTAAGCCGATGGAACCTGCCCAGAAATAGTTTCGATACCTGCCGTGGCTGATGTCGTGTGCAGCGCGGGCGGCGACTTCGGAAGCGTGAGGCATGCCAAATTCACCGAGCAGGGTCACAAAGAGATCCACGACCAGCGATACGCCAAAAATCCACGTTAAAGTGGTGGCCGTCGCCGGAGCAAGGGGCGCCCAAAGCCCCAGCGTCAGCAGGGTCGCTGAGCCAACCATCACTGCCTGGATAACCAGGTGGGCCGGCAGCAGGGTGCTTTGCCACAGATCGCGCCCTTCGGCCTGGCCGAACAGGAAAGCGGTGTAAATGGCCGCAGCCACAGCCAGAACAAAGCCAAGCCCCAGCAGCGGCCGGCGGGTTAACGCGGCGATGGCCGAGTCTACCAGTCCCATGTAGGCCGCGCCCTCAATAACTAACCACAAACCGGCGATGAGGGTAAAGCCGATCAGGATAAAAGCCCCTCGCGTCAGCCAGGATCGCCACTGTGGCCGGGTCAGGATGGTGTAGAACTTCAGCGGCTGATCGAGGTCCATCACCAAAAGAACAGTAGTGATCCCGATGAACAGGAGAGAAGTAAAATTGCCGACTAAAGCCAAGAGGGGATTGAAGTCAACCAGGTTTAGCCCAAAGAAAATAGCCAGGAGTGCAAAGAGGCCGCTGCCGATGCCTTTTGTCACCAGATAAGCCGGCACCGGCCAATGCCAGGGGATCTTGTGCTGGGCGTTGTAAGTGGTCTGCGTCAAATGCTCAGCGATACGGCCCGTGCCTAGATGGATCGGGCCGTGATAACCGATACCCTGTGCTTGGGGGGCGCGGATGGGCACGCCGGAAAGGGATTTTCGATTTTCGATTTTCGATTTTCGATTTTCGATTAATTTTGAATTGCCGGCTTCCAGGGTTCTGGCTTCGATTAAACTTTGGCGGTCGGTCTGAACGGCTGTCAAGGGGATGATTTCATAGCGACCGTTGGTGTGCCCGTTGGCTGAGGCAGTCACGCTTTGTTCGGAAACCAGGTCCGTCCACATAAAGCTGGCCTGGGCGGCGGTGGGCGTCAGGCCGACGTCGTCGCCGTCAATGTAAAATAACTTGGGGGCGGTGCCCTGCTCCGGCTTGCGCACGCTGACCTTTTCATGGGCCAGCAAGTGGCGGATGTGGCTGTTGGGGTCGTCCAGGTCGCCGGCGATGATGGACTGGGTGGGGCAGACCACGACACAGGCGGGCTGCAGGCCGATGTCGGTGCGGTGGGAACAGAAATGGCACTTGGCGGCGGTCTGGGTTTCGGGGTCAAGGTAGATAGCGTCGTAGGGGCAAGCCTGCATACAGGCTTTACAGCCGATGCACACGTCGGGGTCAAATTCGACAATCCCGTCGTGGCGCTGGTACATGGCTGTTACCGGGCAGATGCGGACGCAGGGCGGGTTGGCGCAGTGATTGCAGCGGCTGACCTGGAAATAGCGCCGGCTGTGGGGATATTCGCCCTTCTCGACGTATTTGACCCAGGTGCGGTAAACGCCCAGCGGCACCTCGTTCTCTGACTTACAGGCGGTACTGCAAGCGTGACAGCCGATGCAGGTCTTATTGTTGATGACAAAGCCGTAGTTCATCCACTTCCCCCTCCCAAATTTTTTCTAATAGGCAACTCCAAGAAAATAATTATCCAAAGTCCGTGATACGTAATGCGTGATGCGTGATGGTATCCAGGCAAGATTTCTTACGCATCACGTATCACGCATCAAGCCGGTGAGAACAATTGGATGAT
>BOKF01000023.1 GCA_016860845.1 Chloroflexota bacterium | reverse complement strand
GGGCCTGTTTTAAGTTTATTGACCGCATCAATCTTGATCCTGAAGCCATCATCACCCGGCTATGGCCTAAATTTGAGCTTGACCCTGATTATGAAAAAGTTCTGTTTTCTTTCTGATTTCAGTATAGGTGGGGAAAACGTCAATATTCGTCAATACTCTCTGACATTCCTGCCGGTGTGTCATGGGAATGGGCTTGTACGAACAAAGGGGCAGTGATAGAGGGCCAATCGTTTTCTCAGCCCAACCGATGCGTCAATACAGGAACGAACATATGGGGTGAGTTTGATGTTAATGACTCAACTTGTATGCCTCACTGGGGTGATTTTAAGAAAGATCATTGTACGAATACTGGTAAGCGACAATACTCGGCAGTTATATACGATCCACCTCCCGGCGTCTCCTGGGAAGAAGCCTGTATCAATACTCCTGCTGTAATTGAAGGTCAACACATTGCTGCCCCTGCAAGATGCGTAAAGACCGACATCGCTGGTATTGGTATTCAAATGTGGGGGGAATTTGATGTTGATGATGCCACATGTGATTCAGTTACAGAATGTCCCGGCTGCCGACCTATAATGATGGGCTTTGCAGACTTGCATAACCATCAGTTCGCAAACTTGGCCTTTGGCGGTAAGGCCATTGTAGGAGAAGCATTTGGGCCGATTAGAATGGCCCTTCCACATTGTGATTACAAAGACGGGAATCTTTTGGATTGGGTTCACGGGCCTGGCGGCACTAGAGATAACTTTGGTGCTATTCTTGGAGTTCTTGACTTCGTACAAGGCCTTCCCCCTGGTCATTTAGTTGGCGGATATCCCGAGTTCGATGGTTGGCCTCGCTGGAACAGTTATACACATCAAGCCGTATATAAAGACTGGCTCCGCCGTGCTCATCAGGGAGGATTAAAGTTGATGGTAATGCTTGCCGTCAACAACGAATTTGCATGTAGTGCAATAGAGAAAGCCCCTGGCAGATCTTGCGACGATATGGAAGCAGTTGATTTACAAATTGCTGCTGCTAAGCAGATGGAGGCATATATTGACAGTATAAGCGGAGGCCCAGGGAAGGGATGGTATCGAATCGTCTATTCACCGCAGGAAGCACGCGACGCCATCAGCCAAGGTCAGTTGGCAGTTGTTCTGGGTATTGAAGTTGATAGTTTATTCAATTGTAGTTTAAGGGCAAGTTGTACCCCAGAGTATGTCTCGCAGGAACTCGAAAGATATTATGAGATGGGTGTGCGCCATCTCTTCCCTATCCATTTTTATGACAATGGATTTGGTGGATCGGCTATATCAAATGACTTAATTGCAAAAAGGACAGTTAACCCGCCTCTTACACGAGACTGCAAAGCTGAGGGGTACACATACAATGGTGGGCACTGCAACGCCCGGGGGTTAACCGATCTTGGCAAGTTTTTAATTAGGGCGATGATAAGTAAAGGCATGATTATTGATATCGACCATATGTCAGCATTATCCTTTAACGATGCGCTTGATATTGCAGAAGCATTTAAATATCCAGTCGTCTCCAGTCATACAGGTTTTATCGATATCTCCAAGGGTAATAAAAACCATGAGGGAAACTTGAAGGCTGAACAAGTTGAACGTATTCGGAAGTTAGAAGGAATGGTTGCTCTCATTCTTCATCAGGGAAAGATAAACGAGATAGATACCTATCGAGGCTCTGGCTCTACTGTCATTGAACATACATGTGCGGGCACTTCAGAAACATGGGCGCAAGCTTATTTGTATGCTATAGAAAAGATGAACGGCGCTCCAGTAGGAATTGGTACTGATTTCAATGGGGGAATTATCCAGACAGGGCCACGTTTTGGTCCAGAATCCTGTCCTGGTAATCGTATTCTCGAAATCCCGGAGATCGGTGTTGGCATTGTTGGACCAAATAACCCAGTTGTTTACCCATTTGTCTCAGAAGCAACGGGAGCTACGATGGAGCGCAGTACGGTCGGTAAGAAAACGTTTAGTATCAATGAGGACGGTCTTGCCCATGTCGGTATGCTACCTGACTTCATCGCTGACTTACAGGCTCTTGGTCTGACAAATGAAGATCTCAGCCCACTTCTCAATTCCGCTGAAGGTTACATCCAAGTCTGGGAAAGGGCAGAAAGCCACAAAGCACCTTTCTTTCCAACAGGTTCAGCTGCACAAGGGGGTGATATGCAGCCAAACGAGGTCCTCAATCCTGGTCAGTTAATAAAATCGGCAAATGGGGAGTACACGTTTGTTTACCAGAATGACGGTAACCTGGTACTCTACCAGAAAGATGGAACACCTCTTTGGGCCTCGGACACTTACGGAAGTTCACCTGGAGTTTGTATCATGCAAAGTGATGGCAATTTGGTCATCTATGACGCCAATGGCAAACCCATTTGGTCATCTGACACTTGGCTGAGTCCTGGCAGTGGGCTTGTGGTCCAAGATGATGGTAACGTGGTGATATACCAGCCCGACGGTACACTAATCTGGGCGACGAATACTGTACAACCGTAGCCGACTGAACGGCTACACTGGGACAGTAACCAAATAATCCTTAACCAAAGTATGAAGATTTTGGTCAATACCAAAATGACCTCTCGTTTTTTCGTCGGTAGGCCGCCCAGCGGATGAAAGTCAGATGGCCAATTGCCCGAGACACATAAGTGGAAAAAAAGATGGAAAACAGCTCACAAGCAAATACGGCAACAAAGTTGGAGGACCAGTATTCACTCGCCTGCATCTTAGGCATCTGGGCCTTTGCTGCCATCCCGATGGGCATCCTAAGTTGGATCGTATTCCCCGCTTTGTCGCCCGATTTCGGCTCGGATCCGCTTGGAGCGGGCGTCACCCGCATCGTGTTGTTCACATTCGGTTTGATCTGGTTGTTTGTCCTGTCTATGATCATCGTCCGGCTGGAAGAGGGCGATCTGGGTTGGGCGACTGTCAAGCGCAGGCTCCGCCTCAACACGCCACGCGATCCAACAACCGGTGAAACTCGCCGCAGGCTATGGTTCTGGGTAATTCCGTTTCTTATCGCGAGCGCGGTGTGGGATACTGCATTAAGATCATACGTTAACGACCCATCGGTCTCGATCTTCCCCTTTCTTGCCGAGCCTCCCGGCTATAGCTTGGACGCGGTCTTTGAATCGCAAGAAATCTTGGACCGGCTGGTGGGCGCCTGGTGGTTCTTTGGCCTGTTTGTGGTTAACGCTGTCTTCAATACGATCCTGGGAGAGGAGTTTCTATTTCGGGGCGTGTTGCTGCCCAAGATGGAGGGGTATTTGGCAAGTGGAGTTGGGTGGCAAACGGCGTGCTCTTTGGCTTCTATCATGTTCACCAGCCCTGGGGTATCGTGGACAGTGCCATTGGCGGTATCTTCTTTCTAGCATTTCCGAGTTGGCACTTTCGCAGCACCTGGATGGGCGTCATCGTCCACTCTGCCCAAAGTGTGTTCTTTGCGTTTCTGGTCCTTGGGGTCGTATTGGGTTTGGCATAGCTTACATCGTCACCGCGACCAAGCGATGATGCAGCCGCATTTTCAAAAGGAGGATTAGCTAATGATTCTGGTGGTAGGCGCAACCAGTCGAGTGGGAACACGGGTGATTCCTCTGCTGCTCACTCAGGGGTGTGCGGTGCGAGCTATGACCCGCACCCCGGAGAAAGCCGAACCACTCAAGCAGCTCGGTGCAGAAGTGATGCCAGGCGATTTGCGCGACCGGGCTTCTTTGGCCCGCGCCTGCCAGGACATTGAGCAAGTGTTAGCAGCGGCGCATGGCTTCACCCCGGTCAGGCCGATAACAATCTTCACACTGTGGACGATCTTGGCAATCGCAGCCTGATTGACGCAGCCAGGGCGGCTGGGGTAAAGCACCTGGTCTTTATCTCGGTCCTCGGCGCGGGGCCAACCAGCCCCCTGGAATTAGCCCGCATCAAATATGCCAGCGAACAATATCTGCGGGCCAGTGGTTTGAGCTATACAATTCTACGCGCAGCGCCTTTTATGGAGTTTTGGGTCACGATGGTGGGTGAACCGATCCTCAAAACCGGCAAGACCACCATCTTTGGCCGCGGCAACAATCCGATCAACTTTGTCAGCGCCGAGGATGTCGCCAAATTCTGCCTGATTGCCCTCCAAGACCCCAGGGCGCACAACCAGGTGATTGAGGTCGGGGGGCCGGAGAACCTGACCTTTAACCAGGTGGCTGAACTCTTTGAAAAAGTCAGCGGGCAGCCGGCCAGGAAAAACCATGTACCTCTGCCCCTCATGCGCGTCATGCGTCTTTTGGTGCGCCCCTTCAATCCAATGCTCAGCCTCCAAATCACGGGCGGTATTCTTATGGATACCGGAAACCTGAGGTGCGATATGAGCGCCACCCTCCAGCAATACCCGGTAAAGTTGATACGATTGGAAACAATCGCCTGCCAGATGGCAGAAAATAGCAAAGAGAGGCAACCTTGAAATCTACAACAATACCCCCCCAAACCTGGATCGGGTCTATTCTCGGCGGCCGTTACCACCTGGAAGCGCTGCTGGGCCAGGGAGGGATGTCAGCGGTTTACCGGGCCAGCGACCCCAATCTACGGCGTACAGTAGCCGTTAAACTGATTCATCCTCACCTGTCCAACAACCCGGAGTTTGTGCGGCGCTTTGAACAAGAAGCGGCGGCGGTGGCTCAACTGCGCCACCCCAACATCATCCAGGTTTACGATTTTAACCATGATAACGGCGTTTACTACATGGTGTTAGAATACGTGCCGGGTGAAACTCTACAGGCCCGGCTCATCGCGCTCAATACCGCGCAGCAGCGCCTGTCACTAGCCGAGACCGTGCAGATTATGGCGGCGCTGGGTGACGCGGTGGCTTATGCCCACCGGCAGGGCATGATCCACCGCGATCTCAAACCGGCCAATGTGATGCTCAATGCGCAGGGCCAGCCCATTCTGATGGATTTTGGGGTTGCCAAAATATTGGGCGAGGCCCATCACACGGCGACGGGGGCGGTGGTAGGGACGGCCTTGTACATGTCGCCGGAACAGGCGCGAGGTGAACACCCAGACGAGCGCTCCGACATCTATTCACTCGGGGTGATGCTCTTCGAGATGATCACTGGCGACCCACCCTTCAAGGCTGACTCGGCGGTCAGCCTGATGTTGAAGCATGTGACTCAGCCAGTTCCAGATATCCGTCAAATCACCCAAAATGTGCCCGATTTGCTGGTGGCGTTGACCGAAAAAGCATTGGCCAAAGACCCGGCCGAGCGCTACCCCACGGCAGCGGATATGGCCCTGGCCCTGCGAGCGATTAACTTATCAGACCAGGCGACGCCAATGACACCGGCGCCCCAAGCTCAGCCGGTCGCCGAGCCAGTCGGGGCGACCATAGCGACGGTGTCGCCCGCGCCGGTAGTAGCAGCGCCGCCAGCGCGGCAGGGCAAGCAACGGCTGTGGCTTGGCGGCGCCGCCGTGGCTATTTTACTGATTATCTCTGTGGCAGGGTTGGTGGGGTTGTTTGGTCAAGCAGATAAACCGTCGCCGCCCACTGAAGCGGCCCAATCGCCCTCGTCTGAGAAAACAGTCGAAATCCCTGCCGGTGATGAGACCGCGGCAGCTCCTACCGCAGCGCCAACGGTCTCAACCCCAACTTCAGATGCTCTGGCGCTGGCTCCGGCTGTTCCCGCTACGACTGCACCCAGCCCAACGGATACACCCAAACCGCCCTCTCCCACCACGCCGCCACCCCCGGCCACGGCCACTCCTGAACCAACTCCCGAGGCCAGCCCAACCGATACGCTTGAACCGCTGATTCTGGCCTCGCCGCCGCCGGGAATGGTCCTGGTTCCGGCGGGATATTTCCAGATGGGGTCGTCCACCGGCCAGGCGAACGATGCGCCCGAACACCCGATTTTCCTGGACGCTTTTTATCTGGATACCTTTGAGGTGAGCAATATCCAGTATCGTCAATGCGTCGCCGATGGCGCTTGTACCCCCAGCGGCGCGGTTGACTCCTTTACCTACCGGGGCTACCGTGATGACCCTGCTTACGACAACTACCCGGTCATCAGCGTAACCTGGGATCAAGCCGACGCCTACTGCCGTGGGGCCGGCAAACGCCTACCGACGGAGGCCGAATGGGAGTTTGCCGCCAGCAGCCCGGAGAATCTGACCTGGCCGTGGGGCGATACCTTTGACCCTGACCTGTCGGCGGCCGGCGCCCCCGATACGCAGCCCGTAGACAGCTACCCCCAGGGAGTCAGCCGGTTTGGGGTGTATAATCTGGCCGGAAATGTGGCCGAATGGGTCGCGGATGGATTCGACGAGACATTTTACGCCAGCTCACCGGCATTCAATCCGGTCGGCGCGGGCAGTAGGGCCAGCCGGATTTATCGGGGGGGCGCTTTCGGCAATCCTGACGGCGCGTTTTACACGACCAGCCGCCGCTACGTCAAAGATCGGACTTTCAGCGATGTGGATATTGGCTTTCGCTGCGCCCAGGATGCGCCCGGGGTGACTTCGCCTGAGAAACGCGAGGTCCTGGTGGCCGAGTTTTGCCAGGTGTATTCTGCCTACCGGCCAGGGACCACTTGTCCGTAGACTCCATCAATTGCTCCAGGCGTCCCCATAGGAGTTATCTCGATCTAAACTAACTGGGTGTGGAAGGATGGCCTCAACTCAATTGGATAACAAAAAGCCGCCATGCTGGATTCGCCTGTTAGGTCCGCCGGTAATAACCTGGCAAACGCAGTCCTTTAGCCTGGCCCGTCGCCAGGCCCGGGGCCTGCTCTACCGCCTGGCCGACGACCTGTACCCCGCGCCCCGCGACCAACTCATCTTTTTGCTGTGGCCGGATACCCCCGAAACCACCGCCCGCCGCAATTTGATCCGCCTGTTGAGCTACATCCACCAGGCTTTGCCCCAGCCTGAACTGCTGCTGTCTGACCATACGACCATCGCCCTGAACCCTGATCTCATCGGGTCGGACACGGTGCAGTTTGTCAGGTTGGGCGCAGCCAACGATGTGGCCGGCTGGGAAACGGTAGTCTCCCTCTATCAGGGGCGCTTTCTGGATGGCTTTAGCCTGTCCGACACTCCCGAGTTCGACCATTGGCTCAGCCAGAGCCAACGCCAGTATGAACGGGCCTATTTGGATGTGTTAGGCAAGCTGGTGACGATCAAAGCTGATCGGGGTGATTATCCCGCCGCCATCCAGTACGCCCAACAGTACCTGGCCGCCGACGACCTGGCCGAAGAAATCCATCGCCAATTGATCACGCTCTATGCCGCCCAGGGCGACCGCATCGCCGCTCTGCGCCAGTTTGAACAGTGCGCTATCGTCCTGGAGCGGGAATTGGGTGTGCCACCCCTGCCGGAGACTCGCGCTGCTTATGAAACTGTCCGTGACGGCGCGTCCGCACCCACGCCGAAATTGCTGCCCAAACCGGAGTGGACCACCTTACCCGGCCTGGAGTTACCCCTTATTGGCCGGGACGAAGCCTGGCAGGCGCTGACCGCGGCCTATCGCCGTTACCGGCGCGGGGGCGTCATCTTCATCTCCGGCGAGGCGGGGGTGGGTAAATCGCGCCTGATGCAGGAATTTGCCACCACCCAAAGCGGTCTGGTGCTGACCGGCAACAGCCATGCCACCGGCCAGGCCCTGTCCTACCAGCCGCTGGCGCAGGCCCTGCGGCTGGCTCTGCCACTGCGTGACCGCTGGAGCCACACCCTACCGATCTGGTTGGCGGAAGTCTCCCGCCTGCTGCCGGAACTGCGCGCTCACTTTCCTAACCTGCCACCGCCGGTGGAGGTCGCGCCACAGCAAGCCCAGGCCCGCCTGTTCGAGGCTTTGACCGAGGTATTTGGCAGCCTGGCTACCGACTCACCGTTGTTACTCTGCCTGGATGACGTACATTGGGCCGATGAGGCCACCCTGGGTTGGCTACAATATACGACCAAATGGCTGGCCGGCCGTGGGGTGTGTATTTTAGCCACCTACCGCAGCCACGAAGCACACGAGCTGGCTGAGTGGCAACGGGCCTTAAGTCGAGCCGGACAGGTAACCAATATCCGGCTCACCGGTTTATCAGAAACGGCTGTGACCGACCTGTTGGGTCAAGCTGATCTAAACCGGACAACCGCCGCCCCCCTGGGCGCCCGTATTCACGCCGCCACCGGGGGCAATGCCTTCTTTGTCCTGGAAACGATCCGCGAACTACTGGAAACGGGGAAAATCTCTAATGGTTCTACCGACCTGCCACTACCGCAAACGGTTCGTGACGCGGTTCTGCGGCGGGCGGGCCGCCTGACGCCATTGACCCAGCAGATAATGGCAGTGGCCGCGGTGCTCTCGCCCCACCTGAGGATCGAGACACTGGTAGAGGCCTCGGGGCGAAGTGAGTTGGAAACGGTAGATAGCCTGGAAGAGTTGCTGGCCCACCAACTGCTCCAGGCCGATGGTGTTGAGTTTCGCTTCCACCATGATCTGGCCCGGCAGGCGGTTTACGAAGAGATCAGTCCCTGGCGGCTGAGATTGCAGCACCGGCGGGTGGCTCAGGCTCTGGCCGGATTACCGGATCCGGATGAGGCCGGGCTGCCGGCCACCATCGCCGCTCATTTTGAAGCGGCCGGCGAGGTTGCCCAGGCGATTGCTTACTACCGGCAAGCAGCTACCCTTGCTCAACAACTGTATATTCACCAAGATGCAATTGCTTATCTACGCCAAGCCATTAAATTATCGGCGGAGCTATCCGAAGCAGCAGCCATGCTACCGGAATTGTACGAAGCCTTAGCCGACAACCTGACCGTTGCCGGTCACTTTGCCCTGGCCGAGGAAATGTATCGTACTGCTTTGAGCCAGGTTTCGGAAAGTGAACGGCTGCGGCGGGCTGAGTTACAGCATAAACTGGCTGAAACATTGCCGCCGCAACAACGAGGCGACGAAGCTATCGCCCTCCGTCGGGTCGCCCTGACGCTCGTGCAGGAACGCAACGACCGGGGTGGCCAACAGGTCCGGCTGAACATCCTTTTGGGCCTGATGGATGCATTGTACTACCAGCTTCAAGCAGAGACGATGGCGGAGTTGGCCGGGCAAACCCAGGCTCTATTAGATGATGTAGGCACGGCGATGCAGCAAGCACACTTCTACAGTCAATTGAATCAAATGGCTATGCTCAAGGAGAAGTACCGGCTGTCAGCCGAAACGGTCACCTTAGCCCAGAAGGCCCTGGCCTATGCTCAGGAAGCGAGCAATGCCTGGCAGATTAACCACCAGCACTTTGGACTCGGCTTCAATCTCTTGTGGCACGGTGATCTGGCCGGCGCCGAGGCAGTACTACAGGAAACCCTGGCCCTGGCCGGGAAACTGGGCGACCAGTGGTCACAAACGCAATGCCTGGTTTATCTGACCATACTCTATCGCTTGAGGGGAGATACAACCCAGGTGGGCGCTTACCTACCCCGGTTGGTAGAAGCCGGGCAAACGGTGGGAACTCCTTTTTACATGGCTGTATCCCAGGCCAATACCGCCTGGTTGCACCACCGTAATGGTCAGTTTCTCTCTGCCCAAAAAGAAGCCCTGGCAGCGCTCTCTACCTGGGACAACTCGCCCTATCCCTTCCAGTGGTTAGCCTATTGGATCGTGTTAGCGATGGCCTTAAAGCAAGAGTCATTGTCTGAGGCCATTGAGGCGGCCCGGGCCATGCTCGCTCCCACTCAACAGAAATTACCAGATGATGTAACCGAGGCTCTGGAAATGGCCTCGCAGACGTGGGAATCGGACAATGGGGATATAATACAGGAACGTTTAAGGCAAGTCGTAGAATTGGCTGGCCAGTACGGTTACTTGTAACCTTTCTTCCCCCTGCTTTTTAATACCCAAAATCAAAACATTTCTGCCTCCACCCGTTTGTGGACTTTTTGTGGACTCCTTTCTGCTAAGCTACGGTCAATAACAAAATAAACTGTTACTTTTAAAGGAGATAATGTCATGAGTAATGTAGAGTTGTTAAGGCAAGCCTATCAGGACTTTGCCGAAGGAAATATCGAGGCAGTTGTGGCTATTTTTCACCCTGACATTGAATGGAATAATTGTCAGGGGCTCCCGCATATATCTGGTGATGGGGTATCCATTGGGCCGAATGCGGTTGTTCAAGAAAACCTCGCTCCAATTCTCGAGCATTTTGAGGGCTTCCACATTGAGATACAGGAGCTTTTTGGATGCGGGGATAAAGTCGTCATGGTTGGATATCACCAGGGCGTTTGGAAAGCGACCGGTAAGGAATTCAAGGCGAATGCAATCCATGTCTCCACAGTGAAAGAGGGAAAGGTGACCCATTTCTTCGAGGCTGAAGACACAGCAGAGATTATCAACCCGTAGTTTTGTGAGGGTAGCCAAGTCTGTGGACTTTTTGTGGACTCCTTTTTGCTAAACTACGGCCCATACAACGCCGTAGCTTCTTCTTTGTTAGCTAAATGTCAAAAGGAGAATGACTTATGTCAATAGAAACGACCAAGGCTATCGCCCGCCGGTTCTTTGAGGAAATCTGGAACAGGGGCAACCTGGCCGCAGCCGATGAACTGCTGGCCCCCCATGTTGTCCTGCACATCCCCGGCCAGCCTGATGGGGATATTGTTGGTCTTGCAGCTTATAAAGTCCGCGTTATCACTTACCTCCGCACGGCCTTTCCCGATCTCCAGAGCACTATTGAGGAAATGGTAGCTGAAGAAGACAAGGTTGCGGTCCGCTGGACGTGGCGGGCCACGCACCGGGGTGAGTTTTGGGGCATCGCCCCAACCGGCAAGCAGATAGCATACGAGGGCATCTCCATCCTGCGTTTGGCTGACGGCAAGATTGTGGATGACCGGTTCCAGGCGGATATGCTGGGCCTGATGCAGCAGTTCGGCGCCATTCCTGGGCCAGGCGAAGGTGGCGGGTAAGGCCAGGTACTCACCGGGAAGGATGAGCAAACAATATGCCACAAATTATTTCTATCCACTCGTTCCGTGGCGGCACCGGAAAATCAAACACTGTCGCGAATCTGGCCGCGATGTTGGCTCTTGAAGGGAAACGAGTCTGCGTGATTGATACGGATATTCAATCTCCGGGTATCCACGTTTTGTTTGGCTTGGATGGCGAAGAAGTAACCTCCTCCCTCAATGATTTCCTATGGCACGGCCAGGCGATAGAAGATGTGGCCCTTGATGTGACGCCCGACGCGGTGAAGCAAAAATTGGGCCAGATATACCTGGTTCCTTCCAGCATCAAGCCGGGGGAAATTACGCGGGTTATGCGTGAGGGATATAACGCCCGACAGTTGACAGAGGGTCTGAAACGCTTGTTGACTGAGTTGAAGTTAGATTACCTGTTGATAGATACGCATCCCGGGTTGGGGCAAGAAACCCTCCTGTCCCTGGTTATTTCAAACACGCTCATCCTGGTACTTCGACCCGATCAGCAGGATTATGAAGGCACAGGCATTACGGTGAGAGTGGCCCAGGAATTGAAGGTTCCCAACATCCTCTTGCTGGTTAATAAATCTCCCAGCAGTTTGAATCCGGATGCCCTGGCTGAGCAGGTTCAACGAACCTATGGCTGCCGGGTTATCGCTGTTTTGCCCCATTCTGATGAAATAATGGAATTAGCCAGCCGGGGCCTCTTTTCTCTCGAACAACCTGCCCACCTGATTTCTGCTAAGTATCGGGAGATCGCAGCTCAAATTGGATAACAGAGGGCTTGATGTCTGTTGAGTCATCGTTTTTTGAAGGGCTGGACATATTGGATGGCCTGCCGTCGCGCCAGGCAGGCGCAATCCTTTTTGCCATTGAGGGGCGAACCGCGCAACTTGTTACCCAGTCCCGGCAGGCTCTCGCCTCATATCTTACCGAGAAAACCGCCGCGGAAAAAGAACAGGCTTTTCTCTCGGCAATTGCTCAAGGGCGAGACTTGTCCTGGCAGCCCACTATTCAAGATATGGAGCGATTTGCGCCTGAATGGGCGCCGCTTGTTCCGGTGGACGATCGTTACCGGGCGGCGCTGGCTAAAAAATTTGCCGAGAATTTCCGTTTTCGGCGGAACGACGTTCCTGCGCTGCGGCAGGCCCTGGGCCTGGATGCCGCTAACGTCAAACAAGCCTACGAGCGCCTGTTCCAAAATCCATTGGACTCAATCTATGTAAAAAATATTCCGCTTTCAGAAAAAATCCGCTGGCTTAGATCGCGGCTGGCAAACAATCTTGAAAGAATGCCGCCCTTTTGGACAGCATTTTCGCTAACGTTGACGGAAACCGTGGGGGGAAGCATTCTGGCTTTGCCAATTGCTTTGGCCGGAGTAGGGCCGGTACTCGGCGTATTTCTTTTGTTGGTTTTCGGCCTGGTGAACATTTTGACCATCATGGGCATTGTTGAAGCCATCACTCGTAACGGCAATATGCGTTATGGGACAGCATACTTTGGCCGGGTGGTAGGGGACTATCTGGGCAAGCCCGGCAGCATCATCCTGGTTCCGGCGTTGTTTATCTTGAATATTCTGACCTTAATGGCTTTCTATGTGGGCATTGCCACTTCCTTAACCCATGTCACAGGCATCAGCCCGATGCTGTGGGTGGCGCTCATTTTTCTGATTGCGGTTTATTACCTGCGCCGAGAAACGCTTAATGCCACAGTTGCCTCTGCTTTGATGATCGGTATGATCAACATCCTGATCATCATGATTCTTTCCGCGCTCGCTTTGCCCTATATTCAAATTGAAAATCTTAATTACACCATTTTACCTTTGAGGGCTGGAGAAATATTTAACCCTGCTATCCTCGAACTGGTCTTTGGCGTGGTTTTGACCGCATATTTTGGGCATACCTCCGCCGGGAATGCCGCCAAAGTGGTGCTGCACCGAGACCCGGGTGGAAAAGCTCTGCTGGGAGGCAACGTGGCGGCCATGGCGGCGGCTATCGCCTTGTATAGTCTGTGGGTTATTGCGGTCAATGGGGCCGTTCCCCCCATTTTACTGAGTAACGAAACCGGGACGGCGCTTTCTCCTCTGGCCGTAAAAATTGGCGGGCCGGTGGCCATTCTGGGCATCATTTATGTCATCCTGGCCATGGGCATTGGCTCTATCCATGTGTCTTACGGGCTGTATTACCAGGTTCGAGAGGCGCTCCCCTTAAATACCAGGTGGCTTGTCCAGTTCTTCATCAGTGTGACGCCCATCTTTGGACTATTTATCCTGGTGGAATGGCTGCTGTTTACGAACCGCGAGTCTTTTTCGGGGATTATTGGATTTATGGGGGCGCTCCTGCTGCCAATTCTGGGAGGGATATTTCCGATGTTGATGCTTGTCGCCAGCCGTCGCAAGGGAGATTACACGCCGAAACTCCTCTTTGGTTTTCTGGAAAACCCGGTGGTGCTGGCCGCTGTTTACCTGGTCTATCTGTGCAGTGTATTTGTTTATGGGCTTTTTATTTGGGACGATCCACTCCAGCGCGTCCTGGCTGTTGGCACAGGCATTTTGTTGCTGGTCGTTACCTATCTCGTTATTCAACAAGGCGCATTTGCTGCGCGGCTGGTAATTGAGTTAAAGGTAGAGGTAGCGGATACGGATGACCAGGCCACAATAGCCATTGTTGACCGGGGCAGGCCGCTGGCAGGCGCTTTTAGATTGGTCTATCCAAATAAGGAACAATCCCTCCATGGGGCCGAGGTCAGATTACCCTCATTTAAACGGTTAAAAGCCATCTTTGTGGAGTTTCCGCCGGTGTCGTCAAAAGAAATGAAGGTATGGCTGCACTGCGTCACCCCCGAAGGGAATAGCCAGCCACTTTCTGCCGCTTTGCGAATAAGCGGTGGTAATGACACAGCCATCCAGCTTGACCCCAGGTCCGGCCAGGTAATCTTCCCCTTGACTGGTCAGGTTGATGGGCTTGAAATTACGCTTACCGGGTAGTTGGAAAAGGTATGCCATGAAAAATAAAATGGACTCTTCAAAAATTTCATGGGCCAGGCTCATCGTCAGTGGGCTAACTTTGGTCGCTATTCTGACCGGCTGCGGCGCAGCCGCCATCCTGCCTCCAACCGCTGAACCAACTCAGGCGGTCACAGTAACCCCAACAGAAGCCACGTCGCGTCGAGGCCAGGGGGAAACACTGACCCTGTTCTTCTTCCAGGCGCCCACAACGGCCAACCCGCATTTATCGCCCGGCGACAAAGACCTTTCGGCCAGCCGCATCGCTTATGAGCCGCTGGCTTCTTTTGATAAAGAGGGCAATCTGACGCCTTTTCTGGCGACTGAAATTCCCAGCCTGGACAATGGCGGCGTGGCCCCGGACGGTTCCTCTGTCACCTGGAAGCTAAGGGATGATGTCAGGTGGGCCGACGGGCAACCGTTCACCGCTGCCGATGTATTATTCACTTATCATTATGTCACTAACCCGGCTGTCAACGCGAGTTCCACATCGGCCTATCAGAATATTGAAAATGTTGAAGCGATTGATAACTATACGGTGAAGGTCAATTTCAATAAACCCACCGCCGCCTGGTACGCGCCATTTGTCGGCCCGTTTGGTATGATTATTCCCCGTCACCTGTTTGAAGCGTATAGCGGGGCCAATGCGGCTGATGCGCCTCATAATCTTACGGCCATCGGCACAGGGCCTTATTACGTTTCCGAGTGGCGCAAGGAGGATGTGTTAATTATCGGCGGGAACGCAGTCAGTACCAACAAGATCATTTATGAGATCAACCTGTACTACCGGGACCTTGATAAACCTTTCTTTAGCCAGGTAGAACTACGCGGCGGCGGCGACCTGGATTTGGCGGTGCAGGCAGGCAAGGAGGGAACGGCTGATTTTGTATGGAACACGGCGGTCTCTGAAGAAAAAACGATAGATGCCGAGTCAACAGGTAAATCGCTGTTCCTGGCCACTCCCTCTGCTTTTGTAGAACGCATTATGATCAATTTTACCGACCCCCGCCAGGAGACCCCTGAGGGTGAACGTGCCAGTATTCAATTTCCCCACCCCTTTCTCTCGGATTTGAACGTGCGCCGGGCGATGGCTATGGCCATCAATCGGGCCGTCATTGCCGGCTGGTACGGACGCGGCGGCAAACCGACCACAAACATCCTGGCTGAACCCCCCTACTACGCCTCAACAAAGACCCGCATTGAATACAACCCCCCAAAAGCGGCTGAACTGCTGCGACAGGCCGGCTGGGTGGATACCAATAGCGATGGCGTGCGCGAAAAAGAGGGGGTGGAACTGCACCTCGAATTTCAGACCTCAATTCAAAACCTGCGCCAGCGGACTCAGGAGCAGGTTAAAAAAGATTTGGAAGCAATCGGTTTTGCCGTGGAATTGAAGCAAATAGATTCCAGCATCTTCTTTGGGCCGCCCGCCGATACAACAGATACGAGGCGGCAATTTTACAGCGACCTTGAAGAGTTTGCCTTCAGCAATAAAAGCCCAGACCCAACGGCTTACATGGCCGGCTGGAGCTGCGACAACATTGCCCAGAAAGAAAATGATTGGGCGCTGCCAAACTGGGGGCGTTACTGTAATCCTGAATTTGACAGGCTGTTTCATCAAGTAAGCACAGAACTAAATCCGGACCGCCGGATTGAATTATTTGTCCAGATGAACGAGCTGCTCATTGATGATGTGGCAGTCATCCCATTGGTGCAATTGGCCAACCCGGTAGCCGTTAGTGTTGATTTGCAGGGTTACAATTTCACGGCCTGGGATGTGGAAGTCTGGGATATAGCAAATTGGTACAAATAAAGCAGTGATGGCTCTCAGGCGCAAGCTTAAGATTGGCCCTAAATTGGTCATCGGGTTTGGGGTTCTTATAGCCCTTATGCTGGTAGGGTATGGGTGGGGTATTTCTGCCAGCAATCTGGCCTCACAGGAAATCAACCGCACCACCAACTTACGCGCTCCGATCACCCTGACCTCGGCGCGGGCGCAAGCCAACTTGTTGGAGTTGGTAGCAGATTTACAAGCCTACCTTGCCCTGGGTGACTCTCAGTATAAGGATAGTTACGCCGCCAACCGGGCCGAGTTCGAGGCTGATTTGGCTGAATTGGACGCCATCATTAACCAGTCAGGTGGACCAGATTCCGCCGAATACCAGGAATTGGCCGACAGTTTAGCTGAATTGTGCTTGATTTATGGCCAATGGTCGGCCCTTGTTCCCCACCTATTTGAACTGCGGGACGACCAGCTCCGCCGCGAGCCTGCCCTCAAGATTTTGATTGTGGATGTGGCTCCTCTGATCAACAAAGTCATTGTCAATGCTGAGAGCATAATCGAAACCCAGGAGGGGCGCGCCGCGACTGCGGAGAACATTAAACTCATGGGGGCGATGGCAAATTTCCAATCTTCTTTCTATGCTATGGTTGCCGGCTTACGCGGTTATGTGACCACAGGCCGCGCCAGTTTCAAATTTGAATATACGGCTAATTTTGAGGCCAATAGACAGGCCTGGGAGACCCTTAGCCAGAAAAGCGCCCTGCTCTCACCAAGCCAATCGGAAAACCTGGCAAATATCGAAACGGCGCGCGAAAATTTCCTGGCTTTTCCCCAGAAAATGTTCGCAGCCGTGGAGGGCGAACACAGCCGTGAGGATTTGTATCTATTCCGCGCCGAGGCCGTCCCCCTGGCAGATAGGCTGATGCAGATTCTGGAAGCGGAAACGATGCTTCAGCAAGAGTTCCTGCAATCCGAACTCAATAACGGCCAGGAGCAGTTGAGCACTTCCCAGGTCGCCTCAATGGCCGGGGCCGTCATTGTTCTGCTGGCCGGACTCTTTTTAGCCTGGCTAATTGGCCGTGATATTGCTCGTCCAATCGTGAGACTGACGGTTACGGCTCAACAAATCCAGGCCGGCGACCTGGCTGCCCAGGCCGAAGTCACCACCGAAGACGAAATCGGCATTCTTGGCAATGCTTTCAATGCGATGACCGCCAAATTACGCGAGACCCTACAGTCATTATGGGATTACCTGGAACAGGTAAACGTAGTGATGGGCGCCGCCACCGCTGTTGAAGAGGACAGATTTGAACCTTCGTCTTTGGATGAACTGGCCAAACGGGATGACGCCCTGGGGCGGTTGGCGCGGGTATTCCAAAAAATGGCGCGTGAAGTCCGCTTGCGCGAAGAGAAATTGAAACAGCAGGTCGAGGAATTGAAAATTGTGTTGGACGAAACTCGCCAGAAAAAAAAGGTGGCGGAGATCACCGAGACCGATTATTTCAAGGACCTGCAGAGTGAAGCGGACGATCTCAGGCGGATTATAGCCGGAACAACTGAGTAAACAGGAAGTGTTGAAGTCGCCGCTAACCGATCTCTCAAGCGAGGTTTTATGTGCGAAATTGAAATAAAATGTCTGGTTGGAATTAACCTGAATGCTGAGGGAATACCGCAACAAATCGCAGTTGTCGGCACATCTAGGGATTGTGATGGGATAGAAGTAATCATTCAGAATCCCTATGGAGGCGCCAGCCCTGTAAAGCACGCGAAGTTTAATCCTGTGGACGTTCCTTGTGAGGTCAGCCCGGATTCAGGGGAGATTGTGTGGATAGCCACGTTCGAAGCCCAATTATCCAGCGGGGTTATTGGTGAGTTGCCTGGTGTACCAATACAATTGCGATGCGGACTTCAATCCAGAGAATTGGTTATTAAGGCATGGTGTGAAGCCGATACCAGTTGTGATGATGAACAAGCGTTCGAAAGCATCCAATGTCCGTGTTCTTATGAAGTTACTGGCACTTATGAGGAAACCACCGAGTGTGTTGGTAACCGTCGTAAAATCGTTTTTACCCTCAATTTTTCACCTCCCTTACCGGCAGGTTCACAGGTGGATATCGACTGGTCGTTTGCTTATCCCCCGATTTCCACGCAAGATCAGGTGGCTGTGGAAGCGGAAACCGCTTCCCATTCCAAATCACATTTGTATCCGGCGGGAACGTACTATCCAAGTGCTTTTGTAACAATTACTGTTGATGGAATCCTGTGTGAAGAACAAAGCTTAGAATGGACCGTTCATGTTCAGGAAGGATGTGAGACACTTCTTGCTGATTGCCCTAAGGCCAGAATATTGCCGCCGAAAGCCTTTGGCTGTTCCCCTCAGAATCCTTATGTTTTCTTCTCGGCCGGGCTATCTGCCGACGTACCGGACGATCCGCCGCCCGAATATTTATGGACGGTGACTGCTCCTAATGGAGAACAGTTTCAACGGCGGACAGGATCGAAAACGAACAGTCAAGAGCTTTGGCTTAAGGTAGCCAATGGGGCGAGTGGGCCCCTGGACTTGAATACGGCCGGTACTTATACGGTGAGAGTCGAGGTTGACGTGCCGAATGCACCCGAAGATTGCCGGCCACCAGTAGCTACCGACGCATTCACAATTGAAGAATGTCCGGAAATAGACTGCCCCGAAATAACGGGAATCACCGCCGCCGAGGGCGATTGTTTAGACAGCGGGGACGAGCGCCCGGTCGCACTGACAGCTCAGACAAATGGGGTAATTGCGGGCGAATTTACCTGGGATTTTGGCGACGGTGATTCGGAACAGAGTTCAGGCCCAACGGTTTCTCACAATTACGCGCCGGGCGTCAGTTACACCGTTAGAGTAACAGCCTCTGGCCCCGCGGAATGTGATGATGATCTGGAGTTCGTAGATGTCATAACAGTCCCGGAGTGCCGGAACGGGGATGGGGAGCAGAATGGGGATGGGAGCATCAACTGGTGTTTAATTACTATGATCGCTATGCTCATCTTGATGGGTATCGGTGCCCTCTTGCTTATAATTGGCATTTGTTTGCTCGGCGTACCTGAGCCCACCACGGTCACTAAATGGGTTGGTGGCATTATGACTGGCATTGGCGCTTTTATGCTGATCCTCGGATTTGTTATTTTTATGTTGTGGCTCTATTTCTGCGGCACAGTGCCATCTAATTGTTGGCTATTGGGTCTCTTATTAGATATTTTTATTTTTCTGGCCGCCATCTCTCTTCTTCTCACGATCGTCGTTGGGGTGATTGCGGCAATTTTTGGCGATCTTGTTTGCTGGCTTGGTTTCGGGATAGATTTTGCCTATTTTGCTACTTTGGCTTTCATCGTTCTTTGGTTCATGCGCTTCGTAGGCTGCAGGCCTTATGAAGATTGGGTACCTGAGAATCTACGCTGGACGATTCCGGACGAATGGCGCTTCGGCTCATGATTGCGAGTCGTACGGAGAATTAATCATCACCAAAGAATTTGAAAGGAAAAGATGTCACGATGATCGTAGACAAATATCCCTTCTTGGCAAATCGAAAACAGGAAATTCTTGGATTGGCAGTCGGTTGCGAATGGCATGAAGATCAGCCCAATCCGGTGATCGTGACCGATGAAAACGGCCATATTACGTTGTTTTGGTGGAATCCTGGTTATGATCCACCTGAAAGAGCACGCTGGTATTCCTGGGAAAGAGTGTGTCAGGTGTTCATACTTCCGCAGGCTTCCTGTCTAACACGCAGAAGAAGACCACCCGGTGAAGAGCCAGGTATCGGTCAAATTACAGCTTGTCACAAGGACGTCACCAACGACTTTCTGCAAAATCAGCTAGCTTGGTCACAACGGGTTGGTCTGGCAATAACAAATCACACGGCCTATATAGTCTATCGGCGCGTGCTTGAGGGGGATGATAAACCGTATCTGTACATTGATCGTATCGCGTGGGATACTGTTGACCGGCAGCTCAAGACCGTTCCCAGGGCAGATGGTTCGCCGTCACCCATTCGTGTTCCCATTTCGGATTTGCCCCATCAATTCGGGCGTAAATATACCCAAACCGGGTTTGCGCTGTGGGCAGGTTATGAGGAGGAGCACAAACGTTTACTGATTCTGACCCAAACGCGAAAGGGAGGTGACGACCGCGCCCGGCTGACTCTATTTACGGGCAATGTTACGGATCCTGGAGTTAATCTTGCCGATCCTGCAAACTGGCGGGCGTTTGATATTGGCGGGGGCGGCTATGATCTGGAAGCCGTGATGTCCGGCGGGGAAATCCTGTGCGCATATCGGGAACAGGATTATGCTTTGGAAATCCCCACGCCGATTCTGTCAGAGGCGAATGAAAGGCGAATTGAAGCTTCTGCCGGCGAGGGTATGGATCTAATGATTCGGCATAGTCCGGTCAAAATGCTTAAGATTCATCCGTTTACTGGAGAAGTTACCAGGACTCTGCCCGATATACATGATGGATATCACCCGCAGATTCAACTCGTATTGGATGACAAGATTTATGTCACCGTGAGCAGAGTTGGTCGGGGAACACTGTATGCTAAGGCAAACGGATTGACAGAACTCAATATACTCAATCGAGAAACGTGGTTATACCGACTGCAACTTAGTGAACATTCCGATCCCTTACAATGGATAGGCGGCAGGCTGTTTTCGTATAACGCCAGATACGCCCCGAGGAGTCCGTATAACCCTACCCTTAGTAGTTACATCCCTTTCGGCGATTCGAACAGGGAGACTTGGCAGGCAGACTCCGCTGCTCGGATGATGCCGCTTATTCGCTTGAATTCCGAATATCTGACGCGTTATCACCGGGATGAAGAAGAGAAAGATAGTGAAGACCTCGACTTTGTATTTCATCGGCGAGAGTATGAGGCGCTGGTATTGACCAGGTTTTCGGTGCATATGGAGGTGGACAGTCTCCAGATCACGGAAATAGGTCATGCGATTATCGACATCAACCATGCCCAGCTTGTCAAAGAAGATGAGATAAATCCCACGGCTTATGAACTTAGACAATTCCAAAAAACTATCATTAAGTATCGTGATTACCCGGCATTATTTCTAGACAATACCTTGGGAGGGTGGTTGGCTGCTGACCGTTCTCATGCGGCTCAACCAGTTTTGGCCTATACAGATTTGGGGGATGGAGGATTACGGGTCCTGGCCGGAGGCAGAGTTTTTCCCGAACCCGTTTCTTCCATTACTCCAAAGATCATGAATCCTCCCTCAGAGATGACCATGAGCGATAGCGAATTCTGGATTACCCTCTCACACGCCCCTAACCAATGGATACCCGGCGAGTTGCCCGGTTACGCTTCAGTCAATCCAACCATAGGCTCAGGAATTGATATAATTTTGGCAAAAATCTTCTCAATGCTTATCTTCCTGACTGAAAATTTCGGCGATGACTTCGCCTTTCTTTGGGAAGATGCCAATGAAATGGATATGATCATCCTCTCCGAGGAAAACTTGGCCGATTTTGAAGACACATTGGTCTATCACGGCCTTGATCTTCTGTATGATTTTGATCTGGGAGAAATTTGGAGACAATTTCAAGAATTCGGAGATGCTTTCCAGCAATTGAATTTGGGAACCTTTCGCGATATCACGCTTAATTTCTCCAGATATACCCTTAAATTTCAGTGGGTTCTGATACCTAATCCAGAAGCCCCGCCCTCCACTAATCTTGATGATTTAATCGCCGAGCTAAGATCTGTACATATTGCGCGGCAAGCCAACTATGATAGTGAGCTTCAATTTATTGGGCGTGAGGCGGGTCAAGGCCATATTCGATATCGTTTTCCTCTCAACTTTAACTCGAATGAATTTATCGTTTCAACAAGCTGGAGGCCATATTTTCAGGTTGATGGTGTAGAGGCACGCATTAACTTGCAGCGGGACTTTTCGCCTGCTATTCTGACTCGAGATCTTCGTCCGTATGATCTGCAATCGGGAGAGCTTGAAACTTGGATTGAGACAACTACCCCTGCAAGGAGTGATGAAGCTCCGGTTCCGGCGGTGCTGAGCGCAAAACCGGTTGGCAATTTTAGCACGGAAGTCGAACGGGCAACTGTACAATTATCTCTAACACCGGTTGTTCGAATTTCAGTTGCAGTTCTTGTCTCCTTGTTCCTTTTACTGGGATTGATATGGTTTCCGCCTGGCGCTATAGTTGCCGGGGTAATCGCCGGAGTCATAACATACGTGTGGGTCAATAATGTTGTTTCCATTGCCGTGAGCCAAATTGTTTATGACAATTTAAAAAATATCTTCGCTTCGAGCAATGTGCGCGACTTATTGGGACTAAATGTTTTCTTATATGCGGGCGAGGGACTTGCCGAGTCAATTGCAAGAAAGGTGCTTCAACTGGCAGGAGAACCGGTGGATCAATCTCCGCCAGATGGGTCTTGCCGGCAACGCCGGCAGGTCTGGCAAATGGTTTTTGTATCAGATGGAAACTGCCGGGTGAAGATGCGCAAACAGCCTCCTTAAACTCACAGGAAGGACAATGGCACAAATATATTCTTATCGTTGGCGGAACAGGAACCCCTTAGACAGCGCTACGGCCCGGCGATTGTTGGCATATTGTATCCTCTGTCTCTACACGTTTTTCCTTATCAATAATTATGGTGAACATAAATTCGCCAACATTATGATCTCAGAAGAGAAATATGTCCGAAAACAATCGTCTCCCCATCTTTGAGCGATGGGCCGCGCGCTACGACCAATCGGTGCAGACCGACAAAGGCATCTTCGCCAGCTACGACCTGGTTATCGCCGAAGTTGTCGGCGTTGCCGGGGTCGAGGCCGGCATGCGCGTCCTGGAATTGGGTATCGGCACCGGCAACCTGGCCCAGCAGTTTGTGGCGCTAGGCTGCGAGGTCTGGGGGGTGGATTTCTCTCCGGCTATGCTGGCGATTGCGCAGGCCAAAATCCTACAGGTCAGGTTGATCCAGATGGACTTGACGGCCGAGTGGCCGGAAACCTTGCAGCAGCGCTTCGATCGGATCGTGGCGAACTTTGTGCTGCACGAGTTTGATCTGGAGACAAAGGTCAGCCTGCTGCAACGGTTGGCGACCCAGCATCTGGTCGAGCGGGGGTTGATTGTCGTCGGTGACGTGGCCTTTCCCACCGCTGAAGCCCGCCGGCAGTCGGGTGCAGAGTCGTGGGACGAAGATGAGTATTACTGGGCCGCCGATGAAACGATAGCGGCTTGCGCTGGGGCCGGTCTGGAGATCACCTTCCGGCAGATTTCCTGGTGTACCGGCGTTTTTGTAGTCAAGTTGGCCTCAACTATTTGAAAGGAGAATCTAAAAATGGTGCTTTATTGTCTTAAGTGGAATATCCATCCTGACAAACTAGAAGACTATGCAGCCTGGACCAAGGGGGCCATTCAACGCACGCTGGCGGCCGGCGGCGTAACCGAATTTCGGGGCTACCGGCCGGCCAGCGGGGCGTTCCAGGTGGTTGTCACCTATGAGTTCGAGGATATGGCGGCCTGGGCCGCCTGGTATGAGACGGAGACCCTGCAAACTGTTCTCACCGAGCTACGCACCCTGGCCACCGATGTCACGATGGAGTTGTGGGGGCCATCGCCCGTCGTACCGCAGCCCATTCGACCGGGAGCTTAGGGGCTTGATGATGGCGCTATTTCCGGCCGCGCCTGGATAAGCAGGCGCGGCCTGGATCGCCATTGCTGCCGCATACATTATTTCCGGCCGCGCCAGGATAAACAAGCATGCCTACGGAACAGAAAATCAATCAGTACAAATCATTTTTACTGCGCTTGTGGCAAGAGGGTGAAGCGGAGCCGTCCGCTGCCTGGCGCGGAGAGGTTGAATCGATCCAGACCGGCCAGAAGTGGCAGTTTGATAGCTTAACCACGGTGTTCGAGCTTTTACAAACCACAATTTTAGAAGAGCCAACCCCACCCTCAAGCCAGGTGAATGGCTGAACCGGACCTGCAATCTCATGGGTGAAAGGTCGCACAAAGACCTAATTCTTTCCTCCCTGAGTCACCCCCAAAAATCCCTCTTTTTTCATTCTTTAGCAACCTCACGATGGATAGACAACCGCACCCCCTTCGTGCTATCCTTTTAGTTACCCCAAAATTTACCCAAATCATTAAAACCTACAAAGGGTAACAGGCCGTAGCTAAATCTATTTATAGCTGGCGTACCTGACGAAGTAGAAGGAGGCATATCATGTTATTCGTCGCGTTACTCAAACCCAAAGCGGGAACTCCTCAAGAAAGGATTGCCCGCCGCCTGAACTGGTAATACCCAGCCGGAGTACGCCAAGTGGCCGAGTATTGGCTCCAGACATCCAATCCAGACGTTGTGGGCGTGTTTGAAGCCGACAGTATCGCGCCAATTATGGCCATTACCACCGCATGGGGAGATGTGTTCGACATCACCATCGTTCCGGCTATTACGGCCGAAGAGGGACTTAAGTTAGCCCAACAGATGGTGCAGGCATAAAAGATTGTTTCTTCAATCAAGGAGGTTCAAATGATCGTAGTTCGGGGTGTATTTCAAGCCAAGTACGGAAAAGGCGACGAATTGGTCCAGTTATTCAAAGAAGTCCACGCCGTGTGGCCCAGCGGGCGTAACACCCGCCTTCTGACCGACCTGAGCGGCCCATTCTTTACCGTCGTCAGTGAAGCCGAGTACGACAGCTTTAGCGCCTGGGAAGCCAACACCCAGCAGATTTTCAGCGACGCCCGCTTTGCCGCCTGGTTTGAGCGGATGACGCCGCTGGTGGAAAGTGGGCGCCGCGAGTTCTACAACCTGGTCGAATGACGACGACCACTACCGGCCACGCGCTCTCGACCGCAAGCTGGCTCGACACCCACTACCTGGCTTGTCAAGCGGAGTATGAGGCGATGCTGTCCGCAGTGGGTCTACAGGCCGGCTGGCACGTGCTGGATGCCGGTTGCGGCAGCGGTAGTTTTTTACCGTTAATGGCTAACCTGCTCGGCCCGAGCGGACATATCACCGCCATTGACCTGACCCCGGAGAATGTCGCTACGATCGAGGTTTTGGTCAAATCCGGCCACTTTCCTTGCCGCGTGGAGCTTCGCCTGGGGAGTGTGGCTGAAATACCGGATGAGGACGCTACCTTTGACGCGGTCTGGAACGCCAATGTCTCGCAATACTTGACCGACGACGAACTCCCCGCCATGCTGGCTGAGTTCCGGCGAGCGGTGAAACCGGGTGGATTGGTGGCAGTCAAGGAGTCCGACATCACCGCGCTTCAATTTCGGCCGGCCCCGGCCCCCCTCCTCTGGCATTTGTTTGAGGCGTTGGTACGTGGTGGCAACATCCAGGTTGTTGGCTCGTTGAGAGCGATTGAACTACCGGCCTGGTTTCGCCGGGCCGGGCTGCGCGACATTCGCTGTAAAACCACCCTGGTAGAGCGATGCGTCCCGCTGCGACCGGTAGAACGGGAATTTTTTGGATCGCTGCTGGCCTGGTTGGCCGGTCAGGCGGAAAGGCTGGCCTTGCCGCCGGATGAGAAGAAATGCTGGCAAGAACTGGGAGAAGTTGACTCGCCGCAGCACATTCTCAATGCGGCCGACTTTTATTGGCGCGAAGCCCATGTTTTGGTCGTGGGACGAGTCCCGTAGGTTAATGAGGAGGCTGACGGTGACCGAATTAGCTCAAGAACCTGACTCTGGTTTGATCTATGATCTCTACACCGGCGGTTTCAAGCCCCAACTCATCCGCATCGCTTTATCGCTTGGCGTATTTTCCTCCTTAGCCGCTCAGCCAGCGGAGGCGGCGACGGTCGCCCGCCTGTGCCGGTGTAATCCATTGGGCCTGCGCTATTTGCTAGATTATCTGACCAGCATCGGCTTGCTAACCTACCAGGACGGGCGTTATGGCTTGACCACGACCGCCGCCACCTTCCTGCTGCCCACTCAAAAATCTTATGTGGGAGATTTGATCCTGGCCTTCACCGGGGCGGATATGTGGGCCAGCCTGCTCCACACTCTGCGCAGTGGGGAAACCGCCGTGCTTGAGCCGGAAAAACTGCACGTACAAGATGCCTGGCTGGAAAGCTACAGCGCCTGGCGCGTCACCAGCAGTCTGGAGATGTGGCAGGCGGCCGGTATTCGACCCAACGCCAACTCCCCCTGGCCCATTCTGGATTTGGCCTGTGGCTGCGCTATCAAAAGCCTAGCCCTGGCTCAACAGTCGCCTATGGTTCACGTGACCTGCCTGGATACCAGCGCCGTCCTGGAGGTGGCCCGTGACCTGGCCGCACGAATGAACGTGCTGGGGCAGGCGCAATTCTGGCCGGCCGATCTGTTAACGGCCAACCTGGGTGATGCGCAATATCAGGTTTGTTTGCTGGGGCAAATCACCCACTATTTGAGCGAAGCACAGAACTGTACCCTCTTTCAGCGAGTCCATACCGCCTTACAGCCCGGCGGAACGCTGCTGCTGGATGTGCCCATGTCAACCCAACCACCCCAGGAGGGCAGCAGTTTTGTCTCGTTGTTCTTGTGGGCCAGTGGGGGTGGGGCAGCCCATTCCTTTGAGTCATATCAGCAGTGGCTAAAGGCAGCGGGCTTCAGGGAGGTCAAGCTACTGAGTGAGCGCTGGGTGTCAACCATTAAATGAGGGATGTTGACAGGAAAGCTACTTTTTCAGTCTGAATCATTATTTGTTCAGGGTGTACAAACTTTAACTTCACCTCGGCAACGGGGACATACCCCTACCATCGCTCCTCCCTGATCCCGGAAATAGGGGCAAACTTAGGGGTGCATCCTCAAGACAATCTCCTGATGACCGTGATATAGTGAGGACATCAAGCTTCAAACCGTTCCGCTGCCGTCCGGAAAGGCGAGGAGATGTCCAATAGTCGGGTGAAGCCAACCCTTCACTCAAAGTCACTTGTCACACAAAAAGGGGAATAAAACCTATGTTAACCTCAAACTTAATCCATTGGGATAAATTGATGGTCCTGGTCTTGTACATCTTGCTGTGGGGAGTGGTCGCCTATACCACAACAATCGCCCGGCAAAGCCAGGCCGTTCCGGCACCTTCACTATCGAACTGGCCGAGACCGGCTTGACTGTACCAGAGCACTTGCCAGCCGGCATTGTGTCCATTACCTTCAACAACAAGGGCAAAGTGGGGCAGCACCTGTCACTTGTCCGCCTCAATCCGGGCGTGACCCCGGAAAAGTTCCAGGCCACCCTGGCCGAATGGATGCAGCAGCTCCGGGACTGGGGTCTCTCGGTTGGTGTTTATGCCGGAGTTGTCCTGGCCCTTGAGCTGGGCCAGGTGTTGTTTTTTTCCTTTGGCTTTCTCTTTCCCGATGGGCGCTTTGTCCCACGTTGGACCTGGGTGCTGGCGGTTGCAGCACTTGTCGAGCAGGCGGCAGAAAAGTTTTACGCCGGTTCGGAGGACAACTGGCCGCTCGTCTGGCAGGTCCTTCCCTTTTTCGGTCTTTTGATCCTGGCCGTCATCGCCCAAATCTATCGCTACCAGCGCGTCTCCACGCCGGTGCAGCGCCAGCAGACCAAGTGGGTGGTCTTTGGCGTTGCGGTCGGATTCAGCGGTTTTCTGGGGCTGATTTTGCTATTTGTCGTTTTGTGGCCGGACCTCCAACGCAGCCTGGTTGCAAACTGGCCGGGCTGGTGCTGCTCTACGGCTTCTTTCTGCTCATCCCGCCCTCGCTGGCCATGGCCGTCCTCCGTTCCCGGCTGTGGGACATTGATTTTTTTATCAACCGTACCCTAGCTTACAGTATCCTCACCGCTAGCGTCGTGGGCCTCTACGTGCTGGTTGTAGGGACGCTGGGGGCGCTGTTCGTGGCAGCTTTCTGATTTCATTGTTGGCGACCGACCTGATCGCCGTCCTCTTCCAGCCGCTGCGGGAGCGGCTCCAACGGGCCGTTAACCGCCTGCTGTACGGTCAGCGCGACGACCCCTACGCCATCCTGTCCGGTCTCGGCCGGCGGCTAGAAGCTACCCTCGCCCCCGACGCCGTCCTGCCCCCCATCGTCGCCACCGTCAAAGAAACGCTCAACGTGGGCGACGGACTTTAGCGTTGCTCATTAGCCTGGTATATAGGTGATGATACACCTAGAGATTGAGTAATCTCTTCCACGATCACTTCAAACGTCTTCACCTGCATTCGAACCGCTTCAAGCTGTCGGGGAGACAGTTGAGGTTCCAGTTCCGCGACCAGACGCCCGGCGCGATCTTTCGTTTCCTGGGTGCTGGCGGGATGGTGTAACACGTATGTTGAAAGTTCCAGCGCCTGTTCAGCCTCGCCGGTTTGCGCTTGCAGATAAGCCAACCCGATCAGCGCATCCAGCGCCAGGGGAATAGCCTGGACTTCCAGCGCCATTTGCAGGGCCTGCAGAAAGATTGGCTTGGCTTCGGACGAGTCGCCTGCCGCCACTGCCGCCTCGCCCAAATAAATGAGCGACCGGACGATATCCCAGCGCGCCCCCAACTCAGTGAAAAGCTCCAGGCTGTAGTGGATGAGGGATTGGGCTTCCGGGATATCGCCTTGGACCAGGGCGGCCAAACCCAAATAGCGATAGGCCGTGCCTATGCCCCACCGGTCGCCTATCTGCGTGCACAGCTTGAGACTTTCCTGCAAGAAAGCTTGCGCCTCCTCATAGCGGCCCAGTCTGATGGCGATAGGACTGAGGAAATTCAAGCCCAAAGCAGTAAAGCGGGGATCGCCGAGTGCCCGCCACACGGCCAGACCAGCCCGCATCTGCTCATAAGATTCTATGTTGCTACTCAAAAAGCTGGCCATATAGCCCAGATTGAATAGAGCGAGTGCAGTAAACCACGGGTCTCCCGCTGTCTGGGCGCAGGCAAGGCCTTCAGCCAAAAGAGAGTGCGCATGGTCAAATTGACCATTAAGATACATCACGATCCCGCAAAAGATCAGTGGATCTGGCAATAGAGCCAGGTCGCCGGTCGGGCGCAAGATAGCCAGGCTCTCTTCAAACAGGGTCTGGGCCCGGTCATGCTGGCCCAGGCGAAAGAAGAGAAGCCCCTGCTGCGCCAGCGCCTGCCCCAATACCTTTTGCCGCTCCTCATCCGCTGCTTTGGTACGTAAGGCCTGCACGATCATTTCCAGTTGCTCGATACCCTCACCAAGCCAACCCCGTATGTCAGAGAGCAAGCCGAAGCTCCGCAAAGCCGGCCCAAGTGAGGCAAACTTTTCACGCCGGACTGCCCAGGCCCAGGCTGCCCGGACGTTATCAATTTCATGCGTCAATGCTCGAATCGCCTCGCCCTGGGCCGCGCTTTTTAGCGCCACCTCCCGATCTCGCAACAACGCCAGATAGAAATCGCAGTGCCGGTCGCGCGTCGCTGTCTCGTCCTGGGCTTCATCGGCCAGATGGGCCAGGGCATACTGCCGGACCACTTCGTGCAGGTCGTACCGCCCCCGCTCCGCCCGGCGCAAAAGCGACTTATCTACCAACACCGACAGGATTGGCAGAGCGGCGCCGGCGACCTGCTCCGCCGCGTCTCGCTCAAAACCGCCCTGAAAAATAGCCAACCGGCCCAGCACGCGGCGCTCATCTACCGATAACAAGTTCCACGAATGATCAAAGACGGCCCGCAGACTCCGTTGCCGCCGGGGCGCGTCGCGCATAGAGGTCGCCAGAAAATCCAGGCTGCGTTCAATCTCGGCCGCAATCTCCGCGCAGGTGAGAACCCGCACCCAGGCCGCGGCCAACTCGATGGCCAGGGGCATCCCTTCCACCAGATGGCAGATACGCGCCGCCGCCGGCCGGTCTTCTGTCTTCAGCTCAAAGCCGGCCTGCACCCGCCGGGCGCTCTGCGCAAATAATTCCACGGCGCTATACGTCTCGGCCCGGCCCGCCTGGTCAAGCGGGGGAACCGGCAACCCTTGCAAGTCAAACAGCCACTCCCCTTGCAGGTTTAGCCGTTCGCGCGAGGTAACCAGCAACTTCACCCCTGGCGCTTGCTGGAGCAGCTCTGCCAGCAGTTCACCACCCTCCAGCAAATGTTCAAAGTTATCCAACACCAACAGCAAGCATTTCTCACGCAGATAATTCAGGAATTGCACTTTAGGCTCTAGCGGGCCGGAGAACACAAACCCCAGCGCATCGGCGATGGCCGGGATGATGAAGCGGGGTGAGCTGAGGGAAACGAGCGGCACAAAATACGCTCCGTTGGAGAATAGCTCTCGTTGGGCCGAGGCTGCCTCGAGGGCCAGGCGCGTCTTGCCGATGCCGCCTGGGCCAACCAGGGTGAGCAACCGGCACTGGGGATCGCGCAGCAGCCGGGCCAACGTAGCCAGCTCAGCTTCCCGGCCAATCAAGGGCGTGGGTAGGGTGGGCAGGCGCAGAACTGATTGAGGTGGTGCACCCCCCGACACGTAATCCATCGCCAAGGTTGCTCTGGCCGCGGCCAGCCGCTCAACGCGCAGTTGGCCGCGGGCAACTTGCAGAAACGTCGGACGCTCGTCAGGCGGAATCTGGAGACAGTCCGCCAGCAACTCGGCCAGTTGGCGAGATGGTCGTCGTTCATCGCCCTCAATCTTACGCAGAGCCGACACCGAGCAGCCGGCGCATCGGGCCAACTGGTCGCGGGTCAGGTCGAGCGACTGACGTCGTTTACTGACCCATACGCCAAATGAAACTTCAGCCTCCATCCTCATCTCCCCGGCCGCGGAGCAAATATAGCGAATAATAGCCTTATTATAGCACGGTTTGGGTCACTTGCTGTAACACATTTAGGGGCACACCCTGGGGCAGCCAGTGACCCCAAATCAGGTTGAATGTGTGGTTTAATCCTATCAAGTCAAGCAGTTAGGGCAGGCAGTTCCCGCTGCTGGCTCAGGCTAAGACACAATTGGAACTTGATCGAAGCAAGGACGTAGAATGACATCAGGCGGTATCTATTATTTTACCAAACGAAAGAGTTTTTGAAATGACACAATTAAAGTGGTGGATGCGTCTTGTGGGCGGGTTCTACATTTTGATTATCGTCACCGGACTGGCCTTCTCACGGCAGAGAGCAACGATACCCAAGTCGGCAGGAATAGCCTGACTGTAATTAATGAGAGTTAAAGCTGGAGTACAAAGCTTGCTTTGCCCAAATAGAAAAGCAAGGCAAGCCTTGCGCTCCTCCAAGTTCATTTTATACGAGGAGATAAACCTTGATACAGCAAGATACCACACTAAACAAAGAAGAATTAAAGATGATGGAAATCCAATACCGGCCGGCGCGCCCCGAAGATGTGCCGGAGATGGCCGACCTTTTTTTGGAAGCAGTGAGCAACATGTATACTCGCAATAATATCACCACAGCCATACCACCCCGCCCGGCCGTACTGCTCGGCTACGAGCATATCCGCGCCACCGGCATCTTCCACGTGGCCGAACTCGAGGGTCGGATCGTTGCCATTGCCGGGGCCATTGTCCGGGACCACCTGTGGTACCTGAGCGCTTTCTGGGCTCGACCCGATCTACAGCGCCAGGGGGTCGGCATGCCCCTTCTGAAAGGGGTCTGGAATGCCGGCCAGGAAGCCGGGGCAACCGTCTTCTTCACCTGGTCATCAATTGATAGCGCGGCGATGGCCTCGTACATGAAACTTGGTATGTTTCCGGGTTACCCCATCATGATGTTTGAGGGGACGCCCCAAAAACTCCTCTCTGTGGCTTCGGCCTACGAAGTGGCAACCCTCGAGAAGTCGCAGGCCATGGCTTTGGACCAAGAGATCCGTGGCGCCCGTCGCAGTGTTGATCATGATTTTTTTGACAGTTGGGGCCTGCAGGGACGGCAGATAATTCGGGCTGGAGAGGTTGTCGGCTACTACTACCTGGGCAAAGGTGGCATAGGCCCTGTCGCCTGGAGAAAACCTCAGCACGGCGAGCCGGTGCTGACCCTGGCCTATCACGAGGCAGCCACCGCCACGGCGCAAATCCGTCTGTTCATTCCGGGGATAAACCATGCCGCCCTTCGATACGCCTTCAACGCAGGTTTGCGCTTAACCAGCTTCGCCCATTTCCTGACCACCGCGCCGTTTGGCCAAATGACGCAATACCTGCCGTCGGGGCCGGGACTCTATTAAACGATGAATTTTAACGGGCGAGATTCCCAAATATTACTCTAGAGATGAATGGAGGTTTTTCATGATGTCTGTTCAACACACTGCTCCCGTGATGTAACTCCGGGTCGCACTCACAACCAGCGACTATGCCCGCCTCGTACAGTTTTACTATGCTGGACTTGGACTCGAATCGGCCAAAGTATGGATGAATAACGACGATCGCAGTCTGGTGCTCGAGATGGGCCAGGCCACACCCGAACTCTTCGACGATGGCTACGCCCCCGTGATAAGGTTCACTATTTTCGCCCGGAACCTCAGGAGGCGTTCAGGAGTTTTGCCACTGTAGCATCGAACGTTTTGCCCCCAACTTCCTGAGAGTGGAAGGCTTCAAGCTGCTCTGGCGTCAATTGGGCCTCCAGTCCCGCGACCAATTGCTCGGCCCGGTCTTTGGCTTCCTGGGCGCCGGCCGGATGGCCTAACACGCATGTCGAAAGTTTCAGCGCCTGTTCAACCTCGCCGGCCTGGGCTTGCAGATAAGCCAACCCAACCAGCGTATCCAGCACCAGGGGGATGGCTTGCGCTTCCATCGCTATGCGGAGGGCTTGAAGAAAGATTCGCCTCGCTTCGCACCAGTCGCCGGTGGCGGCTTTGACCTGGCCCAAATAAATCAGCGAGCGAACGATGTCCCAGCCTCTGACCAGGTCATTGAAGACATCCAGGCTATAATGGATGAGCGTTTCGGCCTCCGGCAGCTTGTTCTGGGCCAGCGCGGCCAACCCCAAAAAGCGATAGGCCGTGCCCATGCCCCAGCGGTTGCCTAATTCTGTACACAGGGCCAGGCTTTCTTGCAGGCAGGCTTCCGCCTCTTCATAGCGGCTCAGGTGTATTATGGTGGGGCTGATAAAATTCAGGCCCAGGGTTAAGGCGTGAGGGTCGCCAATGGCCCGCATCGAGATCAGGCTTTGGCGCATTTGCTCATATCCTTCCTGGTACCGGCCTAACAGGCTGGCGATGTAGCCTTGATTCAGGCGAGCGTAGGCGACAAACCACGCGTCGCCCGCGGCCTCGGCGCAGACCAGTCCTTCATCTAAACGGGCCTGAGCCAGGGTAATTTCACCGTTCAGGTGCAAGATAATCCCGCTATAAACCAGCGAGTGAGTCAGAAGAGCCGGATTGTTGAGCGGGCGGAGAAAAGTCAGACTGTCATCGAATAGGCTTAACGCCTGGCTAAACCGGCCCCAGCGAAAGAAGAGCAGGGCCTGGTAGGCCAGCGTTTGCCCCAAAACTTGCTGCTCCGCCTTATCTTTCGGGTTGGCCCACAGAGCCTGAACAACCGGCTCCATATACTCGATGCCGTCGCTCAGCCACCCGCCTAATTCAAACAAGCGCCCAAAACCTGTTACAGACGGCCCGATTAATTCAAACTTTTTACGCTCAACCGCCCAGGCCCAGGCGGCCCGGATGTTGTCTATTTCATCCGTCAATTCCCGTAGCGCCCGGCGCAGGGCCGCATTTTTCAGGTCGCTTTCCCGACTTTGCAACAACGCCAGATAGAATTCGCAGTGCCGATCGCGGGTGGCCGGTTCGCGCCCGGCTTCATCGGTTAGATGGGCCAGGGCGTACTGCCGCACCACCTCGTGCAGGTCATACCGGCCACCTTCTTCCCGGCGCAAAAGCGACTTGTCTACCAGGGCCGATAGGACAGGCAGCGACGCGCTGGCTATCTGCTCCGCCGCGGCCCGCTCAAACCCGCCCTGAAAGACGGCCAACCGGCATAGCGCGTCGCGCTCATCCTGGGCCAGCAGTTTCCAGGAATGGTCAAAAGCGACGCGCAGACTGCGGTGCCGCCCCGGCGCGTCGCGGGCGGCGCCGGCCAGAAAGTCCAGATTGCGTTCAATCTCGGCCGCAATCTCGGCGCAGGAAAGAACCCGCACCCAGGCCGCCGCCAACTCGATGGCCAGCGGCATCCCCTCGACCATCTGGCAGATGTGGACTACCGCCAGCCGGTCTGCCGCCTTCAGCTCAAATCCGGCCTGCACCCGCCGGGCGCTCTGCACAAATAGCCCGACTGCGCTATACGCCTCCACCCGATCCACCTGATCCGGTGGGGGAACCGGCAGCCCGTGCAGGTCAAACAGCCACTCGCCTTGCAGGTTTAGCCGCTCGCGGGAGGTGACCAGCAGTTTCACGGCCGGCGCTTGCCGGAGCAACTCGGCCAGCAGTGGGCCGGCCTCCAGCAAATGTTCCAGGTTATCCAACACCAACAGCAAGCATTGCTCCCGCAGATAATGCAGGAGTTGGATTTTAGGCTCGACCGGGCCGGAGAAGGTAAAGTCGAGACTATCGGCGATGGCCGGGATGATGAACTGGGCCGAGGTGAGGGAAGCGAGCGACACGAAATAGACGCCGTTGGGGAACAACGTCTGCTGCTCAGAGGCCGTAGCCAGAGCCAGGCGTGTCTTACCAATCCCGCCGGGACCGACCAGGGTGAGCAAGCGGCATGGGGGGTCGCGGAGCAGCCGGGCCAGCGTGGCCAGTTCAGCTTCCCGGCCCAGCAAGGGCGTGGGCGGGAGCGGCAAGTTCAAAACTGGACGGGACAGCCCAGATTTGACGCCAGCCGGCGGCTCCAACAAGGGCGCCCCCAACCGTTCCACGCGCCGTTCACCGCGAGCGGTTTGGAGAAACAGTGGGCGCTGGTCAGGTGGAATTTGCAGGCAGGTGGCCAGCCGTTCGGCCAGTTGGCGCGAGGGCCGCCGTTCGTCACCCTCGATTTTGCGCAGGCCCGGTACCGAACAGCCAACACAGCGGGCCACCTCGGCCTGGGTCAAATCAAGCGTCCGGCGTCGCCGGGCCACCCAGACCCCAAAGGAAACCTCAGAGTCCATCCTCACCTCACTGGCCCCTATTATATCATATTCTAAAACATACCCCCAATCAATAGATTGTATCACTTTTGTATCACCTTTGGGTCAGCCGTGGGGCAGTCAGTGACCCCAAATAAGCTGGCGGGTGTGGTTTAATGCTATCAAAATTAGAGCGTGGAGATTGGAGATTAGAGATTGAAAATGGGCCAATCTCCTAACCTTGCGAGATTTTATATTTTATGCCCCCTAAAACCTGAGCGAAGCAAGGACACAAAATGGCATCAAACGATGTACCCCCACCCAAACGGATAGCTCAGGAGCATACCTGGCAGACGCTCATCGAATTTACCCTGTCTGGAGAGTCTGACAGCGAACGCCTGGCAGCCGACCGAGTCGCTGAGGCTATGCAAAAGCTGAACTGGCCGGCCGCGCTCCAGGAGCGGCTCAGGCTGGCTTTGGCCAAGTCCGCGCGGAACGCGCTGGAGCGCAGTCGCCTGGATGGCTCAGAAGCGTCACTCATCGTGCGGGTGCTGGTTCCAGAGAGCAGTGAAACGACAGAAGAAGGCGGTCAAGCCGGCAACGAGCCAGGCCAAGGTGGGGTGTCCGCGCGGGTGGCTCGACAGGTCAGGCGGCCATCCTCTCGTGGCTGGGGGTTCTTTCTGGTGCAAAAACAAGAGGATAATCCGCAAGCATCGGCTGGAAAGTCATATCATCTAATTGAATTGTTTCTATACCAAGAGAGAGAACACGCTCGAACATACAAATCCAATCATTTAACCTAACCAAAGTAGTAAAGACAAGGAGCAAAATATGCCAAATCATTATTCACTATTATTGGGGATTGCCCATCTGCGGCAGCAAGAGATGTTCTGGCAAGCCGAAGCCGAGCGACTCTACAGATAGCTAAAGGGAAACCGGCTTGGTTTGCGACAGCAAGTCACCCACCGTCTGCTGGCTACCGTCCAGCGTTTCAAAGTTTATCTTCAATCAAATCCGGCTACACCCATCTGGGGTGAGAAGTAGCTAACAAATTTCAGGAGGTTAATCATGAACACTTTTTTACTCTATCTAACTGCTTTACGAATCATTCATATTGTGGCCGGCACGCTGTGGGTCGGCAGCGCTGTCTCCTACTTCTTTTTTGTCGAACCAACGGTCAAATCGCTGGGACCGGCCGCTCCCCAGTTTATGCAGACTCTCATCGAAAAACGGCGCTACCCTATGTTTATGAACATCGCCAGTGCGTTGACCATTGTGGCCGGGGCGCTGCTTTATTGGAGCACATCGGGCGGGTTTCAATGGGTCTGGGTCACGTCGGGGCCAGGACTGGGCTTTACCCTCGGTTCGGTGATAGCGCTTGTCGTCTTCGGCATTGGTTTTTTCATGATCAGGCCACGCGCCGAGCGTTTGGGCGAGCTGGGCAAAGCCATTGGCGCGGCTGGCGGCCCGCCGACCCCAGAGCAGGCCGCCGAATTAGGCAAACTGGGTGAAGAGATGACAAAGATTGAGCGCGTTGACGTTATCCTGTTGACGATCTCCCTGGTTATAATGGCGACGGCCCGTTACTGGTATTTTTGAAATCAGATTCAGGGTTCAGAGTTATGAACAAAAACTCTGAACCCTGAACTGAATAACCGATAAACTATTTTTGGAGAAGAAAAAGATGAACCCAAAGCCCTGTCCTCACCCCGTATTTCGCTTAATAGCGGCAGCGTTTGCGCTTGGCCTGGCCCTGCTCATCTTCGATAGCGCCGGCCTGCCCGCGTCCGCCCAGGAGCCAACATCTCACCGTGTTTTTTTGCCGCTGCTTGTCAAATCTCCAGGAGAGAATCCGCCACCGGGCAGCGGGCAGAGCGGGGCCTTCTGGCTGCCTTACATCGGCGGAAACGGCATCCTTTCTACCTACGGAACCAGCGTGGCCGTGGATAGCGCCGGCGGCGTTCACGTCAGTTACGCCCTGTACAGCGGCCTGGATAACAGCCAAAAGCCGGCCTATTACGCCTACTGCGCCGCCAACTGCGCCGGCATAGCCAACTGGTCGCTGACCCGCCTGGGCAATAACGTTCAGGATGTCCGGCTTGCCCTGGACCCGGCCGGCCACCCCCGTTTGATGCTCTACACTGCCTATACCAACAGCGACGCTCACGAGTATCAATACGCCGCCTGCGAGACCGGCTGCGCCAACAGCGCCAACTGGACCATTACCCCTCTGACCACCGTCTATGAAATTCCCAGCCGCAGAAGCTATCACAACAATCGTTATTTCGCCCTTGACCCGCAGGGAGGCCCGGCCTTTATCTACACCGATTCCGCCGGTGGGCACAGCGGCACCTTTTACGCCCATTGCCTTTCAGCCTGTACCAATGTAGGCAACTGGTTTGAGTTCAAATTGTTTGAGCAAAGCGTAGGCAAACCGGCCTTGGCCTTTGCTTCCAACGGGCAGCCGCGCTTTGCCGCCAGCTATTACGTCCCGGATGACCCCCAGTATAACGTTCCTCTGTGGAAGTTACTTTATGGGGGCTGCTATAATAACTGCGATAATCTGGAGCAATCGGTTTGGGATGGTGTGTTTATCTACCCCACCATCGGCGATGGCTCGTTCAGTTTGCGGATAGATAGCAACGGCCGGCCGCGCATAGCCCTCTATCCCACCCAGGCCGACCTGTCACAGATGCAGCCGGGCTACCTGTATTACGTTTGGTGCGATGATGTAACCTGCCTTGACGCCGCTGATTGGAGCAAAGTTAGCCTGGGGCTGCCCCTGTTTTATGGCGATGGCGTTGACCTGGCCCTTGACCCGGCCAACCGGCCCCGGCTGGCTTATCAGATGGGTGACGACGGGCTGGGGTACGCCTGGTGCAACGGCGTCTGCGGGGCGGCATCGGGCTGGCAATCGCGCACGGCTGAGTCAACGGCGGCTGTTATGGCCCAGTACCCACCCGGCTTGCCCCAACATCAGAGCTGCCCCATTTTAACCTGGCTCAACGGCGTGCGGCCTTCGCTGGCCCTGGACCCAGCCGGCCACCCCCGGCTGGGCTACGATACCGAACTGTGGTGGGGCGGCTCTAACCCCAACATCCAATGCGATATTGGCGTTCCGGTAACGCGCTTTGCCCTGTTTCCCCAGCCTTAAGTCATTATTCGCAAATTAGACGCACGAGGGCATCAGGAGCGTTATCTGAAACAAAATTTGGTCTGACAGGTACAATTTATGATTTATCCATTCATGGCGAAGCCTAAGCCTGGGCGACTGACCGCCAAAATGAATTTAATCCTGGGGGTGCTAACCTTAATCATCGCGGCAATGGCAACCTCGACTGCGGCGGTCAACCCGGCCTACCAAAGCGCGGGTGAGTGGCGCAGCTATCCCACCCCGGCCCAGGTCATGACCCTGGCCGTCGAGGGCGATTTTGTATACCCGCAAGGCCGTTTCGCCGGATTGGAACGAACCATACCCTATTTGATAAGATTGACAAAAAACACAGCTTGGTGCACAATCAGTTCCTAGCTCCTTTGTTTCTGGATCGTATCCTCCCTGAAGGAGGGCGAGATGCTGCCCGTGCTCAAGGTCTACCTTCTGGGTGGTTTCCGCCTGCTCGATGGTGAGGTGGCGGTGACGGCCATCAACACGTCGCGTCTGCAAGCCCTGTTGGCTTACCTGGCCCTGCGTCGCCACGCGCCCCACCCTCGCTCCCACCTCGCCTTTCTTTTCTGGCCCGATTCAACCGAAGCCCGCGCCCGCGCCAATCTGCGTAATCTCATCCACCGGTTGCGCCAGGCCCTCCCGCAGGCCGACCGGTTTCTCCATACCGGCGACGGCACGCTGGAATGGCGGACCGATGCCCCGTTTATGCTGGACGTAGCCGACTTCGAGCAGGCCATAACCCAGGCTGACCAGGTTGAGCGGGCCGGAGGAGATCCGGCTGAAATGCGCGCCGCTTTAGAGCAGGCCGTGACCCTCTACCAGGGCGACCTGCTGCCGAGTTGCTACGACGACTGGCTCCTGTCAGAACGTGAACGTTTGAGCCAGATGTTCAGCGCCGCCCTGGAACGGCTGATCCTGCTGCTGGAAACCGAGCGCGACTATCGGCCGGCCATCCGTTACGCCCAACGGCTGCTGCAACACGACCCCTTGCAAGAGGCGACCTACCAACACCTGATCCGCCTGCACGCTCTCAGCGGCGACCGGGCCAGCGCCCTCCGTCTCTATCACACCTGCGCCACCGTCCTGGAACGCGAACTGGGGGTGGCGCCCAGTCCCGCCACCCGGGCTGCTTACGAAGCGCTGCGCCTGAAGACGCCCCCACCCCCACCCCTCGCTCCGCCTGCACCATCGTTCCCACACCCTCGCCAGCATAACCTGCCCATTCCATTAACCAGCTTCATTGGGCGGGTGCGCGAGCAGGCCGAGGTCCAGCGGCTGCTGAGCGCGACCCGCCTGCTAACCCTCACCGGGGCTGGCGGCTGTGGCAAGACCCGGCTCGCCCTCGAAGTAGCGGCTGATCTGCGCCTCAAGGGAGAGTTTGCGGATGGAGTGTGGTGGGTCGAGTTGGCAGCCCTGGCGGATCCAGCGCTCACCCCACAGGCAGTCGCCTCGACTCTGGGGGTGCAGGAGCAACCGGGCAAACTGCTGCGGGAGACCCTGTCAGATTATCTCCGGCCCAAGAAGCTGCTGTTAGTGCTGGACAACTGCGAGCACCTGGTGGCAGCCTGCGCCCAACTGGTCGAGGGGCTGCTGCGTACCTGTTCCAAGCTAAAGGTATTAGCCACAAGCCGGGAGTCGTTGAGTGTCAGCGGTGAGACCACCTGGCTAACGCCCTCTCTCTCCTTGCCCGACTCGCACCATTTGCCCCCCCCTCAGTCCCCAGACCCCCCTCAATCCCCCCGCAGCGGGGGGAGGCAGGAAGGGGGGAGGAAGTCCTTGAGCGAGGAGGCTGTGGTTGGTTTAAGCCAGTCTGAGGCGGTGCGGCTCTTTAGCGAGCGAGCCGCCGCCACCCTGCCGACCTTTAGCCTGACCCAGCACAACGCCGCAGCGGTGGTGCAGATATGCCGGCGTCTGGATGGTATTCCCCTGGCACTTGAGTTGGCCGCGGCGCGGGTGAAAGTATTAACTGTACAACAGATTTCCGTGCGGTTGGACGACTGTTTCAAAGTGCTCGCCGCCGGCAGCCGGACCCTCGGCTCTCGCCATCAGACGTTGAGAGCCGCCATTGACTGGAGCTATGATCTCCTCTCGGAGCCAGAGCGCGTCTTGTTCCGGCGGCTGGCGGTGTTTGAAGGTGGGTTTACATTGGAGGCCACAGAAGTGGTCTGCGCCGGGTGCGGTATTGAAGCGGATGAAATCCTGGAACTGCTCTCGCACCTGGTGGATAAGTCATTGGTCGTCGTTGGTACGCAGCTACAGGGCCAGGAGGCGCGCTATCGCTTGCTGGAGACGATGCGGCAATATGGGCATGACAGGTTGTTGGCATCGGGTGAGGCGGAAGTCATCCGGCAACAGCATGCAGGGTATTATCTGGCGCTGGCGGAACAGGTGGAACCGAAGCTTCAAGGGCAGGAGCAGTTGGCCTGGTTGGACCGGCTGGAGGTCGAACACGACAACCTGCGAGCGGCGCTGAGATGGAGCCAGGCCGGAGCACAGAAGGGTGAGACGGGGTTGCGGTTAGCCGGAACTTTGGTGCTGTTCTGGTACTTGCACGGTCATTGGAGTGAAGGACGCGGCTGGCTCGAAAGTATGCTGACCCAGACCGAGGTCTTAGGGCGCACGCCGGCGCGGGCGAAGGCGCTTTGGGGGGCTGGGACGCTGGTGCATCTTCAAGGCGACTATGGGCAAGCCGGGTTGCTCCTTGAAGAGAGCCTGACCCTGTACCGCGAACTGGGGGATAAGGTGGGTAGCGCCTGGTCACTCTTTCAACTGGGGCACATCGCCAGCGACCAGGGCCATTATGAGCAGGCCGCGGCGCTCCTGGGAGACAGCGTCATGCTGTTCCGCCAGGCCGCCGATAAACGGGGCACCGCCTGGTCGCTCGGTCGTCTGGGCTGGGTCACCTATTGTCTTGACGACTATGAGCTGGCAGCCGTGTTCTGCCAGGAGAGCCTGATCCTGAGTCGGGAGCTGGGGTATCCGCGGGGTGTTGCCTGGGCGCTTTATTTCTTGGGGGCTGTAGCCATGTCACAAGGCGACTACGGGGAAGCCGCAACGCACTGCGAGGAGAGTCTGGCCCTATTCCGGCAACTGGGCAGCAAGGATGGGATCGCTTGGTTGCTCTACACCTTGGGCTATGTGGCCCTGTTTCAAGGCGACTACGGCCGAGCAGCGTCGCGCTTTGTACAGAGTTTAGTATTGCGGCGGGAAATGGGGGACAAAGTGAGGGTGGCCCATTGTCTGGCGGGCCTGGCCGGGGTGGTTGGGTCGCAGGGACGGTCGGCGCCGGCAGCGCGGCTGTTCGGCGCCGCAGCAGCCTTGCTCGACGCCAGCGGCGCTTCCCTGAACCCTATTGGCCGTGCTGCCTATGATCGCAACCTCGTCGCCATGCGCGCCTCGATGGTTGAAGCGGCGTTTGAAGCTGCCTGGGCGGAAGGACAGGTGATGAGTCAGGAACAGGCCATTGCCGAGGCGCTGCGCCTCGCGGCTGAACTCAACCCGACCGAAGCCCGGACTGATCCCAACTAGCCCATGTCTGCGCCAGTCGCACCTGCTTAGGCGCAGCTTATGACCCGGCCCGCGCTGAGGCCGCCACCCCAAACGAACCCCTGCCCATCCTCCGCTGCTGGAAAAAACCCCTCTTTTCTCGCCAAGCACCCGCTTAGAAATTCCAAAAACGCTCCACCAAACGCTTTACAAACGCTGTTTGTGACGCTTTTTAAACGCTGCTTGTGATAAGCTAAGGTCGTGATAATCCTTAACAAAGGACAGTCATCAGTGTGCAGTAATCGGTCATCAGTTCGACTGCTCACTAATCACTGATAACTGTTCACTATTTTCAAAGGAGTCAGACAGTCCGAGTCGGGACGACACCAACGAGGAAAATGACTTTCTGACTACTGACTACTGATTACTGACTACTATTTTCAGAGGAGCGTTTACCTAAAAATGAAGACCCAACAAATTCAATTCAACTATCAGCGGATGACCGCACTCTTGTTCGCCGGCTTGATCCTGGCCGCCGGTCTGGCCTGGACTGGAGCAGATGCAAGTACCTCAATCTTTCAGCCAGACAAAACGGCGCAGGCTGGCCTTTACTTCCCGCACTCTAACTACATCGGGCCGTCCGCCGATGTAGATTGCCCCATCATCGTTAAAGGATCAAAACCAGGGAGCACTACAGACGGGGTCAGTTTTAAAGGCTGTGAAAGCGAGTTGCTGCCCTGGTCCCAACTCAGATCCATTAAAGGATCAAAAAAAGGGGCTTCGGGCGCAGCTGGAGTCCAGAATTAAATTGCCAACCAACATAGCAAGTGAGAAATATGTTGCAATTAACTCAACGAATGCAACCTGGTTTCAGAAATAATCAAAGGCGAGCCAGACAGGCAGCAGTTCAACTGTACCAGCGGGCTTATCTGGCGGGCTGGCTGAGGCGAATGGCCTTGTGCCTGCTGGGGCGGTCGCCGGACCTGCTCAGCTTAACCGAGGCGGAAACAACTCAGCGCGTCAACAATCGCTACTCGGCGGGGATACAACTGGTGCCCCTTGACCAGATTCAGGGCAGCCAGGGACGCTGCCGGGATTTTGATCGCGCTTTTTATCCACTGCAACATCACAGCCAAAGCCGCTGGCTGCACATCGCCGCCGCGCGAGAACTGGGGATCGCCCTGCCGCTAGTACAGTTGGTTCAGGTGGGAGACATCTATTTTGTGCGGGATGGGCATCACCGTATTTCGGTGGCGCGGGCGCTGGGCCAAGGAGACATCGAGGCTGAGGTGAGAGTCTGGCAGGTAGGCGATTGAGTTGATAGACTGTTAGATAATATAAATGGAGCTAACTATGCAAATCAAAGGAATCGAAGGAATGACTGCGAATGAGCTTAAGTTTGAACTGCAAAGAGGCGGCAGGTTTGTGATATTCCATTACTGTATCTCCTGTATCATCCTCACCTTTAAACGCAGTTCAGATGTTTATTTTGTCAAAGCCGAGGAAAGCGCTGTCAGCAAGGGGCTTGGCTATACCTTTTTGACTCTGTTGGCAGGCTGGTGGGGCTTTCCGTGGGGCATCATTTATACCATCGCCATTCTTGCCACTAATTTATCGGGCGGCAAAGATGTCACGAATGAAGTTTGGCTGGCGCTCAACCAACAAAGGGCTGTCTAATGAAACCAAGAGGGAAGCATTTAATCTATACAACTTTAGCCATCGGGATATTAAGCGCATGGCTCTTACTCGCCATCCGGTTCAATATCCCCCCAGCAGATGCTCAGGGCGATCTGGACGAGGATGAGGTCATCGCCCTGGCAGCCTGGGGCACCACCGAAGACCCCAACATCACCGCTATGCTGGCAACCCAGGGGATTACCGGGGCTAACCTGAGCCTGAGCGAGGTTCATTTGGGCTATGACCAGGCCAGCGGCGCATTTTTGGATGATCCAACCATTTCTCGCAGCACGTTTCAGGTGACTGGCCAGGAGGCTATCGCGCTCAAACCGGGCAGCGATATTGACCCTGGCCGGATTCGCTTTGGCTCAGGCTTCGATCTTATAGTCACGCCGGGGTTGGCCCCAGACATGCGGGCGCAACTGGCCCAGCCGGCCATTTCAGCCGCTTCGGGCATGGTTGAGATACCCTATGTGGCAGTTCAATTCAACTATCCGGTAGATTTGGGGGCCAAAAGCCAACTGGAACAACAAGGCGTTGTCTTTGGCGACCCCATTGACAAACTTTCCGTATATGCCAAGATTCCGCCCGCGGCTTTACCGGAAGTAACCCGGCTGATTGAGGCCGGCAAGCTGCATTTTGTCGGCCTGCCCCCGGCCGAGGCGCGAGTGGCCGAGCCGCTTAAGGCCAAGATCATCGAAAAACCGCAGGAAACCTTAGCCATAACGGTGCAACTTTTTGAAAGCCCCAAGCCGGAACAGCTCCAGGCGCTGCGAGCCTTTATGACCATTACCCAGGTTTCCGATGGGCCGCTGCACCTGGTCAGCGGCACGATGGCGGCAGCCCAGATTATGCCGCTGGCCCAACATCCTCTGGTGCAATGGATTGAGGAGCAAACCCTGGCCAAGCTGGCTGGTCTGAAAGATCCCTCGTTGGCCCAGCCGGAAAACCTGCCCCCGGCCAACTTTGAAGGAACTTTAGGGGCCGGGGCCGATATCGTCAAACAGTTGGGCTTGAATGGCAGCGGCGTCAACGTGGCCGTGCTGGACACCGGCATTGCCCGCCAGGGTTCCACCTACCACCCCGACCTGCCGGCCGGCCGGATTGTAGACCAATATTCCTGGGACCCATACTCAGATTTTGAGAGCACCGACGCTACAGACGAGCACGGCCATGGTACCCACATTGCGGGGACCATTGGCGGCAGCGGCGCTTACGACAGCGATTATTCCTGGCAAGGGCTGGCCCCCAGAGTTAACTTCTTGATCTACCAGCTCAATAAGCATGCTGAGAGGATCGAAGTTATGGACTTTCAGGCCGCGCTCCAGCGCGGGGCCGGCCGAAATATGCACATCGCCAACTTTAGTTCTGGGGGCTATAATGGCCAATACCTTATTGATGCCCAACTGACCGACCGGGCTGTGCGGGGTGAATTTAACTCTCGGCCGGTCAACATGGTCATCGCTAGCCACAACCACAACGCTTTGATCACCGACCCGGGCACAGCCAAAAATGCGTTCACCGTCGGCGCGGTTAAAGATGGTAATATGTCGGAAGGAACCTTTAATTTTTTTGATGTTTGCACAGATAATAATTGGCCTCCCGGCGAACGGATTTGTTTCAGTAATTTCGGGCCAATTGATGCTGATAACGACGGCGCTACCCGCGTCAAGCCCGACCTGGTAGCGCCCGGGGTGAACATCCGCTCGACTGGGCCCTGGTATCTATCTCCTACCGGTAATGGTTACTATTTTACCAGTGATGGCACCAGCTTTGCCGCGCCCCAGGTGAGTGGGGCCATGGCCCAATTTCTGGATGCCTACAGCAATTTCATTAACTGGCCCGAGGTGGTCAAAGCCGCCTTTATTGTCTCAGCCACCGATGTGGGGGGAACTAACGTGGCTCACTATGGGCGGGGCATGCTCAATGTCTTCCACGCCATCTACGACCAGACCAACATCAGTGATATTTCCTTTTGGACCGGCGCTTTCAGCGGAACCGGCGCTGCGGCTAACCATACCTTTACCGTACCGGCCGGCTTTGACGAAGTGCGCGTCGCTTTAACCTGGGCCGATCCGGTGGCCGCATCGGGCAACGACAATGTGATTAATGACCTGGATGTGAAGGTGTATGACGGCAGCGGGGCTTTGGTGGGCAGTTCCACCACCCCGGATGATACGGTGGAATATGTCAAAGTGACGGGCGGAGCGCCCGGAACCTGGCGCATCGAAGCCAGCGCCTATTCGCTCTGGTCGGCCCAAAGGTACGGCCTGGCCGCCCTGGTGATGCTCAATAAGCCTGCTGTTACGGTTTCCGGCTCAATGAGCGCCGCCGGCGGCGCTGGCTACAGTCAAGATTTTTACGTCTATTCCACCCTGACCAACAACGGCTTTGCCGCGCCGGGTAGTTATGCGCAGTTGCAACTCCCTAATGCCATTGATTACGGGGTGAAGGGAGCGCGGATTTATACTGCTGACGGCCGGTCGCACTTTTACTCTGCCACTGAGCTGCATCACGATCCGGGCTTTAGAAATTGGGATGTGGCTACGGGCGAGGTTATCAAGGGCTTTCCCAGGATTATCCGCTGGCATGTGAGATATGCCTTCACAGGTTGTCCTCCGGCCCGCCTCAACCTCCTGGCCTACTATCGCAATGCCGGGACAACTGTCTCGTCCGGGTCGGCCAGCGTACCGTTTCCGTGCCAGTCGCCAACTCAGCAGTCAAAGATATTTCTACCCCTTATTATCAAATAGAGGAGGATTTAAGTAAGGATGATGATGTAATCACTCACCGCATAACATAGTTGGCTAACAAAACAAAACCATTCAAACATTTAATCAAAACAGAAGGAGACTTACCAAAATGTCAGACATAACCTTACAGCAAGCCATGGCCGTTCTGGCCGCCGCTCGCCAAAAAGCCGAAGAACTGGAAACCAAGATGGACATTGCCGTCGTAGACGCCGGGGCCAACTTGAAGGCCTTTGCGCGCATGGACAACGCCTGGCTGGGCAGCGTGGACATTGCCGTTAAAAAGGCCAAAACCGCCCGTTTCTTCGACATGCCGACCGGCGTGTTGGGCGTATTGTCCCAACCGGGGCAGCCCTTGTTCAATATCGAGGTGTCCAACGGGGGGTTGATCACCTTTCCCGGCGGCGTCCCGCTCAAAAACGGCGATGGCGCGGTGATTGGGGCCATCGGCGTCAGCGGCAGCACCGTTGAGCATGACCACGAGGTCGCGGCGGCCGGAGCCGTCGCCTTAAAATAGAGCCAATAATGAAAATGGAGTCCAGAGCTTGCTCTGCCGAAGGCACCAAACCAAGGTTTGGACTCCTAATTTACAAAGGAGCGTTTAACTAAAAATGAATACCCAACAAATTCAATTCGACCGTCAGCGGGTGGTCTCACTCTTGTTCGCTGGCTTGATCTTTACCCTGGCCGCCGGCTTGGCCTGGACTGGGGCAGATGCAAGCGGTTCTGCCCTTCAGCCAGCCCAAACGGTGCAGGCTTGCGTGTATTCCCCGCAACCTGACCAGACCGAGCCATCTGCCGCCGAGGTAGTTTGCGCCGGAGCCGATTTTTCGGAGCGTGAAAATGGGTTGCCGTCTTGGTCCCACCTCAAATCCATTAAAGGAGGAAAGGGCGGGGTAAATGGTGGGGATGTCCACAAGTGACCGGCGAGGAAAAAATATATTTCTTGAAGGAGCGTTAAAAAATGAATACCAAACAAATTCAATTCAATCGTCACAAAGTGGCCGCGCTGCTGCTGGCCGGCTTGATCCTGGCCGCCGGCCTGGCCTGGACTGGAGCAGTTGAGCCGGCCAAAAGGATGGAGGCCGGCCTTTACTTCCCGCCATCTGATTACACCGGGCCGTCCGCCAGTGGAGATTACCCCACAGTCGTTAAAGGGTCAAAAGTAGGGGGAAGTACTGAAGGAGTCAGCTTGCTGGATGGGGAAAGCGAGGTGCTGCCCTGGTCTCAGCTCAGGTTCGTTAAAGGGGGTAAGCCAACAGGCGGAGGTGGTGGGGACATCCACAAATGACCGGCGAGGAAAAAATGTATTTCTTGAAGGAGCGTTAAAAAATGAATACCAAACACATTCAATTCAATCGTCACAAAGTGGCCGCGCTGCTGCTGGCCGGCTTGATCCTGGCCGCCGGCCTGGCCTGGACTGGAGCAGTTGAGCCGGCCAAAAGGATGCAGGCCGGCCTTTACTTCCCGCCATCTGATTACACCGGGCCATCCGCCAGTGGAGATTACCCCACAGTCGTTAAAGGATCAAAATTAGGGGGAAGTACTGAAGGAGTCAGCTTGCTGGATGGGGAAAGCGAGGTGCTGCCCTGGTCTCAGCTCAGAGCCGTTAAAGGAAGAAAACCTGGGGCTTCGGGCGGAGCTGGCACTACAGCTTCGCAATGAAAGCAGGTTGACGTCCCGGTTCCGGCTTAGCCTCTTGAAGGAGGAAATGTTGGAGCAGAGATGGATAAGTGAGCCAGGTCTGACCCCCTGCTTATAAGCCTTTGATGGCTGGCGAGCCATACACCACTTATGGGACTCCGCACCCTTCGACAGGCTCAGGAGGCGGAGTTCCATAACAGGGAGGACGAAATGGATCATAAGCAGCACCACCCTCGTTCGCATCTCTTTACCGTGCGACTGTGGGCTGAGAACATCGGCCACGGCCAGACGGAGTGGCGTGGCCGGGTGCAACACGTGCCCAGCGGGGAAGCCTACTATTTTCGTGATTGGCCCACCCTGGTCGCCCATCTGCTGAAGATGCTGCCCCAGGCCGAAACTCAATCCGAGGCAGCCAGGGCCAGCAAACCGAATGAGGGGGATGACGATGATGGTACTGATAACAACTGAAACTATGAAGCGCAAAATTCAGCAATTCCCGGTATGGCCTGGTTGCCCCCCTCTATCTCCCCCCAAAGGGGGGAGAACTTATCCACCTCCCCCCCTTGGGGGGGATTGAGGGGGGGCTTTTTACCAAAACGGAAATTGCTGCACAAAATTATCCTTATTGTAATCTTGATGCCGGTTCTGGTACTCTCTGCCTGTTCAGTGAGAAATGACTTTGTCGTGGTTAATGAATCTGACGACCCTATTGAGGTGCAGTATCAGTTTAAGCCTTCTAATTCCAAAACAGCGCCTTCGGCCGACTCCATTCAGCCGCCAGCTAAACTAGGGATCAAAGAATTTCCAGCTTCTGGCCGGGAGTGGAAAGATGTGCCTGAGGAACAGTTTCATTATAATGATCGCACCGGTATACTTACGGTGATGGTCGCTCCAGATGAAGCGCTGCTTGTAGATTATGTTTACAATTATAGTGAAATTTCCTTTGACCTAGCCAGTCTCAGCACAACTGGGGCGCAAGGTTCTATAAGGCTCGAAGGCAGACAGACATTCAGGCAGTTTAGAGAAGAATCCAACTCATTTGTGATCAGGTATCAATAAGGAATTCAGCTTATGAGCCAATCAACCCAAGCCTCATCTGCCTCATTACGATGGGAGCGCATTTTAGCCACCGGCCTGATTGTCATTAGCCTGGTTCTCATCCTCGGTTTCGGGATACGAGCTGTTGTTACCTACCGCCACATCCAGCAGATGAAGCTGGAATCGGGTATGATCGATGTTGAAACCCTGCGTAGCTGGATGACAATCCCTGACATAGCCACAACCTATCGGGTGCCGGAAGCATACCTCTTTGAGCAGCTCCATATTCCTGCAGAAAGCGACCGAACCAAGACTCTGGATCAGTTGTTCTTCGGCAAGCAGGCTGCGATTCTTAAGGTGGCCAAAGAGGCTATCCGGCGCTATCATGCCGAACATCCCACCCCTCCAGAGACCGGCGCGAGTGTTAGTCTGACTGATTTGTACGCCAACTATTTCACCAGCGATTTTAGTGGCTTACTGCTCGGTGGGGTAGTTTTTGGGGCAGGGATTTACCTCCTGCAGCGCCGCCGCCAGAGGTGATTTTTTGGGTATAGTCCTCCAGAAAAGTTTTCGCTACTGAAACAGGTCGCACGCCTTTCGGCGCACCCGAAGGGGTGAGGTAGCAGGGTCGCATGATTGTTCCCTGTCCACTGTCTACCGTCTACTATTTTCAAGGAGAAACCAAACTATGTCTTTACGCTTAAACACCCCTTTGCCGGACTTTTCCGGCGCAACCGCCTGGATCAACGGCCCGTTGGATCGGGCCAGCCTCAGTGGCCACCCGGTACTGATCCACTTCTGGTCGGTCAGTTCTTATCTCAGCCACGAGAATATGCCCCAGGTCACAGCCTGGCGCGATACATACGGACCGCAAGGCTTAAAGCTAATTGCTATTCATGTGCCCCAGCAGACCGAGGATACCCGCCTGGAGTGGGTGCGCCAGATTGCCGCCGCGCTGTGGATCACCGAACCCTGTGGGGTGGATAACCGGCATCTGGTCAAGCGGGCTTTCGCCAACCTGTATGTGCCGGCTTACTTCCTGTTTGATGCGCGCGGGTTGCTGCGGGTGCGAACCGGCGGCATCGCCGGGCTGGGTTTGGTGGAGCAGGCGCTTCAACGCCTATTGGAGCCGAGGGAGCGCCGTATAACCAAAACTCTCGAACCCCTGCCTGGGACTACGAGCCACCTCAGGGGATAGAACTTGTTATGCGGAGTCAATTTCATCAGAAGGGGGTAAAAGTCAATGGACATGAACAAGTCAGACAGGGGTAAGCGGCTCGTTTCCTTTATTCTTCTCGCGCCTATCCTTAGCGTTCTCCTGTTGCTGCCCATTTTGGGCTGCCTCGGCGGCGCGTGGTATGGTACAGCATGGCATAGGGGCACTATACTGGAATGGAAACTCTTGGAGCCGCCTCCTGAAAAGGCAACCGAAATTCTCGCTGCGGGTTCAGGCTCAGGGGACTCCTGGGTGGTATATGTCAAAACAACCAATCAAAAGGTCTATTCCTGCTCGTATGAGATTTGTTGGATCGAAAAAACGGTCGTGCCAGAAGACCTCCGAGCGAATCCACCTTGTGATCCCCCGGTGTACTTTGAGGTACCTGCTCCGCCCGGTCAAGTAGTTGATAGCCGCGAAGATCAGACCTGTAATTCTGAAGCCGTCTACCAGGTTAATTTCGTTGTTCTTGAAGATGGCAGTGTATGGCGGTGGCAACATTACACCACCGCTTTTTCCCGGCTGGAGCGACTTTTCGTCTCAACCATTTGTGGCTCGATTTTGGGACTGTCAGGCGGCCTGGGAGTTGCCGTGTTCATCTTGTTACGTAACAAGCGAAAGAAGGACGGCTCTAATGAATAATAATCATACGCCTCAAAGGCGGCGTTCGAAAGGCTTGGCTGCGCTGACGGTTCTCATCCTGGCGCTGGTGGGGCCAGGTCTGGGCCTGGCGTTGTGGGCACTGGGCCTGGCTTTGGCCCCACCCTGGACCTTCCTCACCGGAGCAATCTATCCACTCCTGGCTTGCGCCGGGCTGCCCCTGGGGCTGGTCGCTCTCTGGGCCAAACGATTCAGGCTGTGGGGACTGTTAGCCACCCTGGGCTTGACCGGAATAGCCGCCATTCTCTTCTTAGTGATCGTGGGGCGGTCCGGGCTACCCACCGGCATGACCAGTTGCCAACCTCTGGCGGCCCCACCCCCACAAGTGCGCTATGCCTGTATATCCACCTCCAGCGATGACGCCAGTTATCGCTATGAGTTCACGTTAGAGGGTTGGGTCAACTGGCCGGTGCTGCAAATAGTCAACTCGAAATCTCCAGGTGAATAATGCTGATGTATAAGAATAGTAAAGGTTCCTTTTATCCAATAATCCGGCAGCGACCAGGCGCTTGGTGGCTAAAGATCGCCGCTGCGCTTGGGGCCAGTTGGCTCATCCTCACTCTGGCCCTGCCGGTCCTGGGCGATGCGGCCCCGCCGGAGCAAGCCCCCGGCAGCAGCATTGGCCCGGAAGGAAGTACCCAGGTGCGCATGGTGGCCGAGCAAGTGGTCCTTGATATCCGCGCCAGTGAGCGTAACCAGGATAGTCACTACCCCCGGGCCGAGGACCGGGTCGTGGCTCAGGTCAGCGCCACTTTCCTGATGCGCAACCTGGGGACGGCGGCTGAGCAGATGCAGGTTCGATTTCCCCTCCAGGATGCCAGCCATTCCTATTACAACTACCCGACCGACATCGAAGATTTTAGGGTCCGGGTGGCCGGCCAACCGGTCGCCACCACAACTATTTCCGGCCGGCTGCCCTCGACGAAAGAAGATATCCATTGGGCCGCTTTCCCGGTTCTTTTCCCACCGGGCCAGGAGGTAACGATTGAGGTTTCTTATCTGACCCGACCCACCGGTTACCTGCCCGCCGCTCGCTTTGGCTACCTCCTGGAAACGGGCGCAGGCTGGCGCGACACGATTGGCTCGGCAGATCTTATTGCTCGTCTGCCCTACCCCGCCAGCGAGGAAAATGTGCTGCTGGGGCCGGATCGCACCAACGCGGGGGCCAGCTACCAGACGACGCCGGGCGGCCGGTTTGTGGGCAACGAAGTCCGCTGGCATTGGGATGAGTTGGAACCCACCGCCGCCAACAATCTATTCATCAACATCCTCGTCCCGCAGACGTGGGAGCAGATTATGGCCGGCCGAGCCGCCGTCGAGGCCAGGCCGGATGATGCGGACGCCTGGCTGACCCTGGCTCAAGCCTACGCCGCCGCCGTGACCAATGATTTCCCCACCGACAGCCACGATCCCTACGCCGCCCTGAGCGAGCAAACCCTGGCCCGCGCTGTGGCTTTGTCGCCCGACTGGCCGGAACTACCCACCCAACTGGCCCGGCTAAAGTGGGATCACCTGACCGTGCAGGCGCTTCTCCCGTCCACCGATCCCACCCTGCCCTCCATCCTGGCCGACTTGCACCAGGCATTAACCCTTGATCCCACCTACGAACCGGCCCTGACCCTGCTGGCCGAAGTCAAATCCCTGGTAGATGGGCCGCTGCCGCCGACGCCGCCCTTGCGGGCCTGGACAGTTGCTGAGGATGGGGCGATATTTGTGCTGGATGCCGCTAATATCGTCCATCAACTGGCTCCCACCGACCTGACCCCTCTGGCCCAATCTGCCCCGTTGGTCCTGGGCGCGGTTTCAAAGGAGACGCCGACCCATCTCCTGGCCGATGAAAATTACCTTTTTGTCGCCAGCCAGGCCGTCAGCCAGACCCTCGTTCTCAGCCGGGACGATTTCACCCCGGTGACTACGCTCCGGCACGCCGGGCCGATGGCTTTGGACCCGGGTAAGCATCTCTTTATGATTTCCGCGCAAACCTACCAACTGCTGGCCTACAACCCGGCCGACCTGAGCCAATACCCGCAGGGGGTTGAGAATTACTGCATCCCGCTTGACCTGGCTGCCAACCCGACCGCTCGCCGGCTATACCTGCATAGCATCACCAGTTGCGGTTCCAGCCACCACGCCGAGGGTTACTCGGTTTACGACCTCGACACCCTGGCCGTGGTCAACAGAGTTGATGCCGGCGACTCTGTTTACTCGGTAGGACGCCCGGTGGGGATTAAAGACACCGGCCTGGGAGCCGGCGTTCAATTCCCTTACGCCTCCCCCCCGGAACTGATTACCTTTGATGGCCAGGGCCAAATTGTTGGCCTACAGAAATTGCCCTTAGGGGGAGTTATCCTCGCTGCCGGCAGCGACAGGCTCTATGTGCGCTACCGGCGCGGCCTGGCCGTTATGCGGGTTGATGATCTATCCCTACAGAGCTTCTTACCTTTCACCGCCGCTATCCCCACCGATTTGGCCCTCTCCCCCAACGGCGATACGCTCTATCTTTTTGGCGACCGGGTTAGCGCGTATTCTACCGCCGAGCTACAAAAGATGGGGCTACCCTCAATGAGTCCTTTCCCGTTGGCCTGGCTGCAGGAAATAACAACCGACACAGCCACTCAAGTACGCCTTTACCCCTCGCCAGAGGTGGCTCAGGATGGGGTAGTCTTTGCCCAACTGCTCCCGGCCGGCAGCCCATCCCTGGCCGAAATTTATCGCAGCGATGACGGCGGTAACTCCTGGCTGGCTCTCCCGTTGCTTACCAGAGACGTCACTGCCCTTTCCCTTTCGCCCGACTTTGCCAGCGATCATACCCTCGTAAATGGCTCTCTACGCTCCACCGATGGCGGCGAAACCTGGAGCGGATGGTCGCCGCCTCGGGCCTTTGTTTCGGATCGGGCGGGCAACCGGGAGATTTACGCCGCGCCGGAATATGGCGGTGAGTTGCAACGGCTCACCGACAACCCGGCCGCCGACGAAAATCCGGCCTGGTCGCCGGCCTGGACTCGGCTGGCCTTTCAGAGTGACCGCAGCGGCAATTGGGATATTTTCAGCCTCCGGGCCGATTGCGCGCCGGCCCAGGCCGAGTGCGACCTGCACCAACTGACCGCTGACGGGGCCGATGATATGCTGCCGGCCTGGTCGCCCGATGGCCGCCGCATTGCCTTTGTCTCCACCCGCGATGGCAACCCGGAAATTTACGTGATGGATAAGGATGGGCAAAATCAGCGCCGCCTGACCTTTAACCCCGCCGGCGACTGGCGGCCGGCCTGGCTGCCCGACAGCCGGCGCCTGCTCTTTACCAGCGACCGCAGCGGCAACAACGATATTTATCTGCTGGCCATGCCGCCGCCGGAAGCCGCCCCCCTGACCACCGAACCGGCTCTGACCCCGGTTGTCACCGGCCCGGCGGATGACCGCGACCCGGCCATCGGGCTTTCCAGCCAACTTGCTTTCTCCTTTGATGTTGATTCTCTGGAATTTCTCTCTTTCTTATCAGACCGGGATGGGACAATGCAGCCCTATGTCACCTTGCCCGATGGCTCGACGACGGTAGTAAAGCCGTTTGCCCAGGCCGATCAGGCTCAGGCTCATCCCAGTTGGTTCCAGGATACTTTGCTGGTGACTATGGGTGAAGCTGAGGAGTCGGATATTTATAAATTGACGTCTTACGGTTCGCCGCAAGCGATCACCTCATCTCCCGGCTTTGACGGCCAACCGGCGGGCGGGCCGGTCTGGTGGCAACCCAATCAGGCCGACGGCATGGCCTGGCTCACGGAACGGTCGGCGGCATCGCCGGCGATCCTGCCCGGTAAGGCCATCATCCCGGCCACTGCCGCCACCCCCACGCCTCAACCCACCGTTACCCCCACCCCTGAGCCAACCCCCACGCCCCCGCCGGTCGCTATCCCCACTCTGACGCCGGTTGGGCATTTGGGGGGCCGGATGAATGTTGTCGCTGTCCATAAGGGGTATGCTTACCTGGGCGTGGGGCCAAAACTGGTTGTTTTGGATGTGACCAATCCGGCTCAACCGGCCTACGTTGGGGCTACCCTGCTGCCCCAAGAGATAACCGATATCGAAATCGCCGCTTCTCTGGCTTATGTCCTGGCCGATGGCCTGCGCATCGTTGATGTCTCTGACCCCGCCGCGCCGCAGGAGATAGGTTTTTATCAAACGCCCCAATACACTCACGGCCTGACGGTCGTTAATAACAAAGTTTACCTGGTCGCTCATAAGGGCCTGTGGATTGTAGATGTGTCTGACCCCACCACGCCGCTTGAACTTGGCTTTTGCGCCCTCACCCAGGTTATTTCTAATAAGGTGGCCGTCTATGGGGATAAAGCCTATGTAGCTACGAGTGGGCGCGATTTGTTGTCAACCGGCGGGTTGAGCATTGTAGATGTCTCCAATCCCACCAAACCGGGCGAAATCAGCCGGCTTGTTTTAAGCCGCCCGCCCCTGGTTCGTGAAATTGGCCGGATAGACAACTGGGTTTACCTGGCCGGCGATGGCGGTCTGGTCGTCATCAATGTGGCCGACCCAACCCAACCGCTTCAAAGCAGTGAGCTGAATGCCGAGTCCCCGGTGGTAGCGACGGCCGGGCCGAGCCTGGCCAATCGCTACGTCTACCTGGCCGACAGAAATAGCGGCTTGCACATTGCCGATATAACCGACCCCACCCGGCCGGTCAAAGTCGGCTTTGCGCCCCTGTCGCCGCAACCCGGTGATATGGCGGTGGCGGATGGCTATGCTTATATGGTCAACGGAACCGGCTTGCAAATTTTCGATGTGACCAGCCCGGCGACTCCCACCCAAGTGGGCCAATATTTCGCCCCCAACGGCAAGTTTACCCAGATGGCCGTTCAGAGTCAGTATCTTTACCTGGCTTCGAATGATGGCCTCAACGTTATTGACGTCTCCAGACTGGCCTCGCCGGTACCGGTCAGCATTTTTTATCTACCCCAAAATATTCGGGCGGTGACGGCTCAAGAGCATTATCTCTATGTAGCTGCGGAGGATTGTGAAAATGATTGTCAAGGCACAGTTCGTATCCTTGATATTTCTAACCCGATTAGCCTGACCGAAGTGAGCAGTTATGAACTACCCGGCCGGGCGCTCGGCCTCGCCATAGCCGGCCACTATGCCTATGTTGACAGCGGGGGCTTACTCATTTTAGACATCTCAAATCCGGCGGCGCTGCGCGAGGTGGCTTATGTGGAGAACCTGCCGGGGACGGTCGCGGCTATCGCCGGCCATTATGCTTATGCTCTCGGAAATAGGGGTTTGCATGTGCTTGATATCTCCAACCCGGCGGCCCCGGTCGAAGTGGCGGTTCAGCCGGTCCACGATCAGGCCCGGGCGGCAGTGCTGGCCGACCATTACGTTTACCTGGGCGAACGCACCTTTGGTTTCCACGTCATTGATGTGGCCGATCCTACCGCGCCGGTTGAAGTGAACGTCGTTGAAGACTTGGGCGGTGAGCATCTCTTCGACGTGGAAGGCATGAGCGTAGCCGGGAACCGGCTCTATCTCTCCGCCGGTGCGGATGGTCTGCACGTTTTCGACATTTCTACCCCGGCTCAGCCGGTTGAAATCGGCACTTTTGACCCACCCTCATCTAGCTTTGCCGACGAAGTGGTGGTAAAGGAGGGGGTTATTTATCTGAGCGACTGGTCCGGTGGTTTATATATCTTGCCAGCGACCCCCTAAACCTCCTGGTTTATGGGGAAATGTAACGGTTTTCGTAATAATTAGCAGACGAGGTAGCTATGCAGAAATTAACCAAGAAACAACGGTTCATTTTACTCCTTGTCCTCATCCTGGGGCTAAGTGCCTGCGACGGTATCTTTCCCCAAAACGAGTTAATTGTGACCGATAAATTTGAGGGGGTGATCTTCGCTCAGGAGGATGAAGATCACTGGACCCCCAGCCGGGCTGAAGTGTGCTGTTCGGTGTCTTTAAGAGTCCGAAATATCGGCTACATCGTGGTAGCCAGAATTGCTTTTATGTAAAGTATATGACTTCTACCTGAGCTAAAAAGCAAGCCGTAGATTATTTGTCATACCGATAGCCTTTAGTTTGCATCAGAAATAGCCATTGGGAGGATTAACAATGGGCCAAAATGGGCTGAAGGTGGACTTAAGCCGGCAAAGAGATCAGCCTTTCCCATCCAGAGGCAAAAACGATCCCAGAGATGAGGGCAGGCTCATCCTATTTGATCCGGCCCAGAGCGTCGGAGATCAGGAAAAGGGGGTCGGGCAGAGATTGATCGAGGGTTAGTCAACCAGGCGGAGTTTGGCCCGATCCTGCCGGGTCAGGCAGTAGACCGGCTGCACGGCGGCGCAGGGCACGCCGATTTGCTGTCCCATTGTAACCATCTCCCAAGCCACGCCTTCGTCAGCAGCCGTGTGCAGTTCCAGGCTCAGCCAGGCGTTTTCGCCATAAACGTCGGCCAGCCGTCGGGCATAGTCCCGCGCTGCCGATTCATCCCCCGCCCGGAGCAACCGCTCGACCCAGCCCCGCCGGCCGCCGCTTAAGCAGATCAATCCCTCCCGGTGTTCGGCCAGGGCTGCCCAGTCCAGCCCTCGGGCGGCCAGGTGTTTCCGTTCCGGGCTACTTTGGATGAGCGAGGACAGGCGACACAGGGAGCGATAGCCGGCCGGGCCGGTGGCCAGCAGCACCAGGTGGCCTGGGTCTTTTTCAGTGGCGAGACTTGGCCACGCTTCAGCAGCGACGGTGACGGTCAGGCCGACGATGGCCTGGAGTCCGGCGGCCTGGCAAGCCTGATGAAAGGCCACCACACCATAAAGGACGTTGGTATCGGTCAGGGCCAGGTGGCGCATTCCCTCACTTGAAGCGCGAGTTACCAGATCAGCTACTGATAAAGTGCTGCCCAGCAGAGTATAATACGAATGGGTTTCCAGGTGGGTAAAGCTAGAACTCAAATTTGCCTCACTCTGAGTGGATTAAATATTAGGTACCGACAGCATTCAGGTATAACCATCACGCAGGTCGAGAGGCAGGGGAAGCTTTTAGGCTAGACGCTGGTTTAGCGCCCTGAGGTATGCCCCTGACGGTTACGCCGCTGATGGTTGGCTATCATTTTCGCAAAGTTTGCGATCTGCGTCCTCGGTTGGAGGCGGGCCGCTGACGAAAGCACTGCCGGAACCTGCCAGATCGGAATAGAGCCGTCATTTGCAGATCCTATGTCCCTGGCCTGGATGCTAAAATAGCTGAGAGGACATCATCTAAAGGATTACTATTGGGCATGATGATTCTCGGCAGATCCGGGTCGTAATACAGGGGGTTGTGCCAACCAGGGCAATAACGCACCTCGTTATCGCTGGCCCAGACAATCAGCCCCTCCAGACTAAAAGGAGGCACGCTCTTTTTTCCCCTGATCTTATCATCTGACAGGTCTTCGACAAACTGCCGCAAGAACTCGAATGCTTCTTGAGGACCGGCCAGGGCATGCTCCTCGGTATCCAGGCCCACTTTAAACGTAAGAATGACCGGCGGCTCGTCCTTGTTGGGTTTGATCAGCTGCCAGGTCCAGGCGGTGCGCTCGCTAAAGAAATCAATCACCCGGCTTTCTTGTTTACAGAACGGGCAAATCAGAAAGAGTTTCTTGAGAAAACCATCGAGGCTCCTTTCTTTTTCGATCGTCCGCTGATAGTCCTCCAAACTTTCCTGGCAGAAAGGACAGACAAAGTAGGGGGTGGATGTGATCGGCTTTGGGACGACGCTCCTCCCTAAAAACGGATCAGCCTCATTTTCACCGCTAGCGCACCGCTCTAAATAGACGGTTCGCATCACGTGCCAAAAGGCCCGTTTTCCTTCAGGTGTGAGAATGGAAAAAACAGAGGCCACGTACTTCAAGGCGTCATCGTCGGGATTCCCTCGAAGAGCCATCGAGGTCCACCAACCCCACGCTTCATTACTAAAAAAATTGGTCAGATACATCAACTGATAGACCGGAACAGCGGCAAGCAAATGAGACACCAGGTGGCAGGCGAGTTGGAAATTGAAATCATCGACACTGTTCCGGCTCAGCGTATCGAGAAAGTTGAGGATATCCACACGCTGAGCATACTGGACCGAGACGACATTGCCGGCATTAAATTCGATCAGGTCAAGCGTGGCCTCGGAAATGTCTGGTCTGGGCACACGACAGCAAAAATCCTCGATCAACTCGAGGTATCTGGCCGCGGCCGTCTTGTGTTTGAAGGTAATGGTGTCCTGGTCCAGCAAAGAGACTTTGTGCCACATCACCCTGGCCTCAAAAGCGCTGAAGTGGTAAGCATCCATCAGGTCGGCCAGCAGGCTAAAGCCATCGTCAGCTTCTTTTTCTTCCAGGAGCCGAACGTGATCTTCAGCGGAAAAGAAAACGTAGCAGGTGGTCGGCTGGCGCTTGAGAGCCCGCTTGACTCGAGCGTTAAGGGGTTTGGTATCAAATGGAAACCAGAGCTGGCGGGGCTCAAATTTGAACTTGAACCGCACTTTTTGCAGGACTCGTTCAATTGAAACCGTGTTTATTTCTAAGAAAGGTAACTTCTCGGTCAGGTCCAGGATACAGGTTTGGAGCTGCTTTTCGAAACGCGCCAGTGTTTTTGAGGGGTCCAGCTTACGATAAATGTCGGGGCGGAGGTTGGCAAAGACAGCGGCTTCGCTGTAATAGACGGTTAGATGAGCCGCCTCTTCCAGGGTCAGCCCCTTGCTCATTACGGGCTCATTGCTTTTTTTCTTCAGCTCTGACCGGGGGATGGGTAGACCCATCCAGGCAAAAAGAAGGGGTGGGAATATGTGGTACAGTTCCGCCAGAGACAGGAGGATGCTCGGAAAGGTGTCAGGCTGGATGAAACTGAAATGGTTTTTCTGTTCGGCTAGGTTGAGCCAGCGCACCGAAATCAGCCCACGGGTCGCCTGCTCGACATCGGCTGGGCTTAAGCCTTTCATTTCCCGCCAGGCTTTCAAATGGCGGACCAGAGCCAGCAGGGAGACCTGGTTTCTCTTGAAAAAGTGGGTGGCCTGGGTTTGGGCTTGGCTAAACATGCGCTGGGTCCCGCCGACTTTGAACCATTCTAAATAGGCCAGGGTCAGGGCAGCATCAGTATCGGTCAGGGTCGCGGGATCACAACCGGCTCCCCCAAGTTCATAAACGCCATGGGGCGATGGGTAGGTCGGCTCGATGTAAAAAGCAGTGGGTTCAGTTCGGTAATGATGATAGATCATAGTTGACGATTAGTCCTTGGTGGCCGTTATTTCTGCCTTGGCTGTATCAGTAGCCAGCCAATCAGCCAGCCCTTGAATGGGGGAAGATTCCCGGACGTCAGCCGGAATGACTAGGTCGTACCGCTCCTGGGTTAAAGAAATGAACCCTAAGCCAAAGGCCAGAGCTGCTGCCTCGACCCCAGCCCAATATCTGCCTGGCCTTCGGCAATCTCTGCGCCACTTCGGAGTGGGTATACTTTTCCTGGTCATAACCAGATAATTGCTCCGGCGCAATCCCCAGTTGGTGCACGTGGGTATCGAGCCAGACCTTCCAGAGTTGTTATCCGCATCGGGTTGGCTGCTGCAACTAAGAACCTCAGGCGACGGTGGGCCAGGGTCAGTAGCGCCACCTGCTGGCTGGGCAGCAGCCGGTGGACAAAGGGCACGTTGTAGCTATCGCTCCTGCGGATCTACGAAGGCAAGCTGCCGCGCATCACACCCACGTTCAGCGACCGGGCGGCCGGCGGGCAGCTCGTGGTGCTATGAGCTGCGCTGGCATTCCGTGCTGCACATGCGGGATCGAGGCGGACAAGGGGATTGTATTCGAATGAACACCTGAACTGCTCCTGTTTTATGTCGTAGGGCGCCCCAGCTTTGAAGCCCATTCGTGTATGAGTTGCTCGGCTACGTGGACGATCCGCCGAACGATGGCGCCGGCGGGCTCAACTGCCTGGATCATGCCAGCACTCATGCCCGCGCTGATGTCCACCATACTGGTATCGCCGCGCTCGGCCGCCTCGGCCAGCTGGGCACGCAGCTCCGGTTGATAGGCCAGCAGGTCGGCTTCCCGGCCTTGCCAAGTCTCCACGAAAGCATTCCGCAGGACGCGATCGGCGATCCCCTCCGGGAATGGCCGCGCGCGTACCAGGTCGAAGACCGAGGTGCGGACGGTGTCGTCGGCGGTGGCAGCCACCACCGCGGCTTGCTCCCATGGCTGGCCGCCCCACTCCTGGCTGGCCACAAAGCGCGTGCCTAACCACACGCCAACGGCACCGAGCATCAGGGCAGCCGCCAGTCCGCGGCCATCAGCGATGCCACCAGCCGCGACCACCGGGATGTCGCCCGCAATATCCACGACGGCGGGTACGAGTGCGAACGTGCCGGCGCTGCCGGTATGTCCCCCGGCCTCGGTACCCTGCGCGATGATCACGTCGACGCCGGCGCGCACCGCAATTTGAGCCTGGGCGACCGTTTGTACCTGGGCAAAGACCTTGACGCCGGCGGCATGCGCAGCGGCAACATAGGGGGTTGGGTCGGCAAAGGAGTGGTTGATCGCCGCCACCCGCTCTTCGAGCGCGACCTTGACGAGATCGTCGACGCCGGGAAATGAGGAAATGAACCCCACCCCGAATGGACGCGCCGTTTGGGCACGGGCGGCACGAATCTGGGCGCGCAGCCAATCTGGCCCGCCAGGACTGGTGCCGCCAACCATGCCAAACCCCCCTGCTTCGGAGACGGCCGCAGCCAGGGTGCCGGTGGCGGTGCCGCTCATCGGCGCATTCAGAATTGGGTGCTCGATTGCCAGCAGTTCGCAGAGTGGCGTAGTGATCATGACTGCCTCCTGAATCTCAACGCCTGAGTTTAGTTATACGGGGTAGACGCTTGTATCACTTGGGGCGAAGGAACAGCATTCTGTATTGGGACGGACAATATTAGCACAATACAGCGGAATGGCAAAGCGGCGAAGAGATAGAGGCGATGTAATGATCGTCGGCGGTATCTGATAGCGCCAGTTTTGACTTGTTGCGCTCACGGGTTTTGCCCGTAGATTGATGCTTCTTGCACTTTTCAGGACGAAGAGTCCAAAAAAGCTGCATTGTTGATTTCGTCGTCCTAGCATAACCTGACCTCTCTCCTTCAGGGATGGCTCTAAGTACAAACAAATTAGTTTCGAGGAATAGAAGTGATATTTTCACTGGGAAATTGCTTAATATCCCGCAGAACTTTTTTGAATGTACTAAGTGGTTTTTCAAAAAAGTTTTTGTACATTAACATAATGACGTTGCAGTTTGGTCCGAGCATCAGCTTGAGAGAACGTCCAGTTGACCGTTGTGCGGTCAAGATTGCGGCGGTCCGTCCAAGCCAAAACTTCACGCCGCAGGGTATCAACATCAGGAAGGCGCCGGTCAAGACATTGCTTAACCAAGGCGGCGAACTCGATCTCCGCCATGTTTAGCCACGAGCCTTTGGGCGGCGTATAGTGCAGTTCAAAACGCTGGCTCAGTGCGAAGGCAGTACTAGGGGGTAAGATCTGATAAAAGGAGCCGGGCGTATGGGTGTTTAAGTTGTCTTGCACCAACCGGATCGCTTTGACCTGCGGATATGGTTTGTTCAGCAAGTTTTGCATAAATTCAGCATAATCCACGGCAGTTCGGCGGGTCCTGACTTCAACATAACGAAAGCCGGTGTGGAGTTCAAAGGCCAGCAAAACACAGCACGAACCATTCTTTTCATACTCATAATGGTAGCGTTTGGCCTTGCCCGGGCTCATCGGTAAGATCGCCCCCACGTCACCAATTAGAAAGCAAGGTCGTTCATCAAAACAGATGAGCGGACAAGTGGGGTCATAAGGCAACTGATATTGATGCAGGACATCCTCCATCTGCCACAGAAAACTACCGGTGATTTGACCGATACACCATTGTTCACTTAACCAGGGTTTGAGCCTGTTTTTTTTAACAGTTGACGCACGCTCTCGTGAGAAATGCTTTCCACCACTTCCAGTTCGACCAGCTTATCGGCAATCAGATGCAGCGTCCAGCGAGCCGAACCGACTGGCGGTTCGGAGCAGGCAATCATACTCACGTTGGCGGCGACCCGACTATCCAACTTCAGCGGCCGACCACTGCGGGGTTTATCTTGGATGACTTCCAAAATATCGTCGTGCTCTTGCCGATTGTAGGTATTGCGCACGTTACAGATCGTGGCCGCGCTGACCCCCAGGATCTGCTCGATCTCTTTGACCGGCCGCCCTTCATTGGCCAGCAGTAAAATGCGGGCCCGGTTGATTTCTCTGGCATTTTTTTGACCTTGGCTCACAAATTCCTGCAGGATCTGTTCATCCTGCTTGGGTAACTTGATGGTAATCCTTTTCCCTGGCATTTTCTCTCCTTTGATGGAGAGTATGCCTCGGATTTTAATTTACTCAAAAAACTTTTTTGAAAAACCACTAAGTAATACCACCGCGAGTTAACTTTCGTGAATTCTGCCAGGGGACTTTTTCAGCACTCTCCTAGGTCCGTCGCCCTGTTCTGACAATCTCTACCCGGGAAGAATCCTTTGAGTTTCCCCGATTTAGGTGCTAACGGAGGCGACCATTTGTCCTTTTTGACCAACAGATAGCGGGGCCGAGTGGGCAGATGACAGTTTTTGGCTCATCCAGGAGACTTACCGCGAGATCGGAGTAGTTGAGGAGTCGGTGCCGATTCTCGCCAAAAATCAGGCAATCCCCGCTGGGATGGAGCTAGGATGTTCACCTGTTCCAGGGAAGGCGTGAGTTTTTGTCGTGTTCTCAGGGTCGAATCATCGGCTTCACGTCAAAACTGTACCTTCCGAAATGCTCACCTAAACGTAAGCTAATGGCGGTGTACACGGAGGGTTTTTCCTGATAATATTGAGAGCATACGAAGCTCAAATTAGCCCGAGGTGAAACGATGATAGATCAAAAATTCAAAAGTGCTCTCAAGGTGGGTAGGCACATATGGCTTATTTTATTCTTGTCACTCCTCCTTTTGTATATCGCCTCGGTACTCCCCCAGCCAGCCGGGTTGACTTCACCTCACCTCTCCAGGGCAGCCACGCAAGACTCAGCCAGCTATGTCCTCCAGGCTAACGGTCTAACAACGGAGAAGACCATCAAGTGATGCAGCATGAGGACAAAGTGCTAATTGAAGACACATTAATTGGTCGGCAACTCGACGAGTATCGCCTGGATGACCTGCTAGGACAAGGGGGCATGGCACGGGTCTACCGAGGGCTGGACGTGCGCCTCAGACGCTGGGTGGCGATCAAGGTGATTGATAAGCCCTTTCGAGCTGACCGGGATTATATCATGCGTTTTAAGCGGGAGGCCCAGGCAATTGCCCAATTGGAGCATCCCAATATTGTCAAATTGTATCACTACAGTGAAGCCGATGGCCTGCTTTTTATGGTTTTGCAGTATATTGAGGGCTTGGCCCTGGATCAGCTCCTGGCGGGCTATCGGCAGGATAGCACTTTTATCGAGCCGGAAGAGGCCAGCCGGATAATCCGTGAGATTGGCACGGCGCTGGATTACGCACACCACAGCGGGGTCATTCATCGAGATGTTAAACCGGCCAACATCATCTTGAACCAGCAAGGTAATGCGATTTTGGTTGATTTTGGTCTGGTCCTGTTGGCCGACACCGGAACCCGGAATGAGGCATTCGGCACTCCTGACTATATGGCCCCGGAGCAGGCAAAATCTTCATTTAACGTCGTGCCCCAGAGTGACCTGTATGCGCTGGGGGTCATTCTCTACCAGATGTTCACCGGGACCCTCCCCTTTGAAGCCGAGGAGCCGTTGGATGTGGCCATGCTCCACATGACCGAACCCCCACCCCCACCCCGAGAAGTTCGACCTGACCTCGACCCGGCGGTCGAGCGTGTCATCTTGAAGGCGCTGGCCAAGGAACCAGGGCAACGCTACACCAGCGGGATGGCTCTGGCCGACGCCCTGGACCGAGCCCTGGGAATCGCCCCAGCCGCAAGGTCAGGCTCACCCCTGCCCACCCTGGCCTACCTGTCAATTCCGGAGCGGGTGCGGGCCGGTCTGGCCGAGCAGCCTTTGCCCCCGCTTCCGGCAGCGGCCCTTGGGCTGGTACATGAGCCGGTTGAAATCGCACCGGCCTTGGCCCGCTTTGGGCCTCAAGAAAAAGTTACTCAAACAGGGAATGGAACTGGACCCAAGCATGAGCTTGAGGTAACCAAGTCCTCTACGGGGGCAAGTCTGTTTTGGCCAATTTTTGCCGGTCTTGCGGCGGGCCTGGTTATCCTGGCTGCTCTGTTATTGGGAATTGTGCTGGTGCTGGTGGTACTTCAGCGATCAGAGGGAAATGGGATTGATCAGGGAGAAAGTTTCGTATCGTTTGAAACGCCTCTATCTACCTCCTTTGAGCTCCCTACCCCGCTTCCGTCTGCGACGCTTCTGCCTCCCCCTCCGGTAGCGCCTACACCTCTCCCTGCACCGCAGCTTGTCGCCGATACCCAGCGAGATTTCTCCAGCTCCCGCGGCGGGATTTGGGAATACCTCTGGTCTGACGATGATGACAACGATTTTGAGCCCATGCAGTTTGAAGAAAGAAAATATGGAGCCTGCTGGTATGCTAGAGATTATGTCCGTATTTGCCCGGCCTCCGGACATCCGGGCAAGGACCAGGATATTGCTTGGCGCTGGCGCAGCAACTTCACGGGACACATTAGTGTTCTTGTTTCAGCCTACAAGCTTGATACGGGCGGTGATGGCGTACTGATGATCGCCTATTACAATAGTGAGGCGGTTCAGGGTCTACAACTTGACCCGGCTGACATCCAGGGCGTTAGCGAAAAACATCTTTTTGAAGCGGATGTTACGGAAGGCGACCAGATCACTTTTGTGATGAAGAAGAATGGGCGGGATGAATATGACCACACGAGCTTTCAAGCGCAGATATACCGCCAATAGGACAGAGGGCAGCAAGCGAAGTAAGCTGGCCAAAACGGCGCTGGGGCTAACCGTCTCTCATCACCCCGATTTAGTTAGTCGGGGGGCGCACAGTGACCGGGGCCGGCAGCGATCACACAATGAGGATGCCTATGCCTTACCACCCCCTGGAGCTGACGAGTCCGCCCGCGGCACACTCCTGGTGGTAGCCGATGGAGTCGGTGGGTTAGCCGGCGGTGCTGCGGCTAGTCGGGAGGCTGTTCACTATCTACAAGCCCTCTACTATGCCCAGACCGGGTCGGATCCTTTGGAGGATCGCCTGCGCGAGTGTGTCCAGGCGGTCAATCTGTTCAATCGGGCTGCTCAGCAGCGATTTGATCAGTCGGGACAGCGGCTCACCACGCTGGTAGCAGCGGTGGTTTATAATGAAACGATCTGGGTAGCCAATGTGGGCGATAGTCGCGCCTACCTGGTACAGGCTAAAGACCAGCAGCGGCGCCAGTTGACGGAAGATCACAGCTTCGGCAAAACGGGTTCAGACTCTCCTGATGAACAGGCCGGAGCCATTACGCAGGCCATTGGCCTGGAGGAACAGTGCCAGGTTGATATTTATCGCTACCAGTGGCAACCGGGTGACCGGCTGATCCTGTGCAGCGATGGGTTGGCTTACCTGACCGCTCCGGTGATGGTCCAGCTTGCCCTTCATAACTCACCCCAGACCGCTGCCGAGGCGCTGGTAGCTCGGGCCAACACCGAAGATGGTAGTGATAATAGTACGGCGATTGTAATTGGCTGGGAAAAATCCCCAATCTCAAATTTAGAACGTGATCGGGCCAGGTCTCGCCAGCGACCAAGAAAGAGTTTTCTTGTTCCGCTGTTGGTAGGTCTTATTTTTGGCTGGCTGAGTGCCGTTAGTTTCTTCCTATCCTTTTAACCGGTTGAGAGTCGAAAATGTCGGAGCAACTGACGACAATCCTTATAAGTACGGCTGTTATTTTGCTGAGTATGACGATCTGGGGAACCACGGTTGCCTTTGTGGCCTGGGATACCAGCCGGCGGAGGCTAACCGGCTGCCAACAATTCATGTGGGCCGGCTTAGCTCTGGTACCGTTGATTGGCTTCGCCGCTTACCTCATCGTTCGCCCCTTTTTTATCCCTGGCTCTGATGACCCGGTGCAGGCTGGGGAGCGGTCCAAAAAGCGCGTCACGTTTCTTAAATCACCCTCACCAGGCGCACCTAAACGGTTGCCGACGATTCCGGCGGCGGAATTTGTCTGGGCGGCTCATTCTAGCCAACAACGACCAGACCAGGATGGTGCCTCTGACCAGGCAGCCGAAGAGCTACCTTACCTCCTTGTGGTTGCAGCAGGGCCACACGCCGGAGAGAAATTCATCCTTGACAATTTGCCTGCTACGATTGGCCGTGGCTCCGGCTGCGCGATTCGCCTGGACAACGACCAGGGTGTTTCCCGACGGCACGCCGAACTTTATCAGCAGGCCGGCAAGCTGCGTTTACGCGATTTGAACAGCACGCACGGGACCAGGGTCAATGGATATGATATTAACGACAAAGGCCTGACCTCCGGCGACAAAATCCACGTGGGCTATTCGGTTTTCATCGTCAAAACGGAGAGATAACAGCTCTCGATTTCGCCTCTTAGTCCTTGTCCTCGTCATCGTCGTCTTTATCTTCGTCTTCACCGGGAGAAGGGACTGTGATCTTGATCTTGAGTGAGTGGGGCTGATTACGCTGGCCAACCCGAACCTGCATCACCCCGCCTTGATTGTGAGCCTTCTCGGTTGGCTGGGTAATGGTCAGGGTAATTGTTTGCGTCGAACCCGCCTTAACTGTCGCCAGACTGGCTGGCTCAATCGATACAATCCGGCTGAGACCACCGGATAGGCGGAAGGTGACATGGGTCAAGTCAACCGGGCTGACAAACGAAGCCTTAACTGTAACTGTCTGTCCGGGTTCCACAACTTGCTCTACTCGTCCGGGCGTCCAGGTGATTTTACCTTTGCCATGACCGGGTTTAGCGAAGGCCGTGCCGGCTGAAACTACCAAAAACCCCACTAGCAATAAGACTGCCAGATTACGCCAATGAAACATGATGGACCTCCAATGGTTGATCTCAGATTGAAATACAGAGTGTCGAGAATTTTCTAAGCACTAATTCCTCTTTATATGTCTTTCCTCAGCCAATTTGGATATGGGCAGCTCTCACCTGGCAGTGATAATAAAGTAGCAGAAATATATTTGCCTCCTTTCTTTCAAAGTTTTCACTTTCATCCTAACCAAACCTTTCTAAATACTCACCCAACCGTAAGTGAATGGCGGTGTACACGGCAGGTTTTTCCTGATACATTAGAAATCAAATTTAATAACCGCATTTCAAACTTCCGAGCGACACACGCCTTTTCCTCAAAGAAATTGAATGTTCACTCGGAATTTTTATTTATGGGTTGTGGGAGGATGCCAGATATTTCAAAGGGGTATCTTTTTAAGCTAAGGAAAGAGGAGATTTAGTTAATGAAACACTTTAATGCGAAAGCCTACCATATTGTCATCGTCGGCGCTGGTATTGTCGGCGAAGCGACGGGTAAGGGCCTGGCCAAAAAGGGCCACCAGATTTCCTATGTGGATGTTAATCCTGACCGGATTGCCCAACTCCGCCAACAAAATCTCCAGGCGATGACCGCCCAGGAGGTTGATTGGAGCCAGGCCGAGATTATCATGTTGACCGTATCAACGCCGACGGTCAACAACAGGATTGTCCTTGACCATCTCAAGTCTGCCACGGCGGATGTTGGCCGGGGGTTGCGCCAGAACAACAAGTTCGCTGTTGTAGTCGTGCGCAGTACGGTGCCGCCCACGACCACCGAGAGATACCTAACTCCTTTGCTAGAACGGACATCTGGCAAACGGGCCGGCATTGATTTTGGCGTGGCCATGAATCCTGAATTCTTGCGTCAGCGCTCCAACGAGCAGGACTTTGCCCGGCCCTGGATTACCGTCCTGGGAACCTCAGACTCCAAAACGGCGCAGATACTCCATGACCTTTATACCCCCTTTGGCGGTCTCATTGTTAATTATTGCACGCCGACCGAGGCGGAGATGATCAAGTATGTGAATAACATCTACAACGCCGTAAAAATCAGCTTCTTCAACGAGATACACCAGATCTGCGAACGGCTTGACCTCAACAGCGATCTAATTGGCGCGGTGGTGGCCCGGAGTGCGGAGGCGATGTGGAACCCCCTCTACGGGATCCATGGCGGTGTACCCTATGGGGGCGCATGTCTGCCTAAAGACACCACCGCTTTCATGCAGTTCTGCCAGGAGGGTGATTTTGAGCACCTGATGCTCCGGGCGGCCATTCAGGTAAATGAAAGGTTGGCTGCCCAAGTACCGGCGGCCACGTCACCTGAGGAAATTGAGGATATTCTGAGGACCTCGCTGACTCATAGACGAAATGGAGTCAACATCCGATCAAACGGTCGTTCTAAACACCCCAACGGTAAACCGAAGCCAATGCGCATCATGAGGAATATCGGACCCAAGCATCCCGCGTCATTTTTGAACGACTGATATCCTACAAGTTTTTCAAACGGATGGGTTTCAAACAAGGAAATTTCCTGAAATTTGGAACACACCCAGCTGAAAGGAGACAAAAATGCTCTCTCTTTTCGATATAATTGACCAACTCTGGTTCCTGCTCCAGGAAAAGCTCGGACCAGCTTTACCAACAGCGAATTATCTTCTTTTTCTGGCTAATCAGCTTTGGCTCCTGCTGCCCATCGGCATCGTTGGCCTCTGGCGCTGGAGCGTTTGGCTGCTGCGTAAAATAGTTAGCCTGCGTTACCGGCCTTACCCGCCGGAAGCACTCCCTGTCCGGGTCAGCATTGTTACCCCGGTCTATAATGAAGACCCGGAAGTATTCGCAGAGGCCCTGCTCTCGTGGCGCTGGGAATACCCCGACGAAATTATCGCCGTCATTGATCATTCAGATAGCCACTGTATTGAGGCTTTCCAGCAATTTGCTCAAACCAACCAACTGTCGTCGCAGCTGATCGTGACCCAAACCCCCGGCAAGCGAGCCGCGCTGGCCGAGGGGATCAGGGCCGCTACCGGCGAGATTGTCGTGCTGATTGACAGCGATACGATCTGGAAGCCGGGTGTCTTGCCCCATCTTATCGCCCCGTTTAAAGATCCAAGCGTGGGCGGCGTCGGTACCCGGCAAAACGTGTTGGCAGCCAAGACCCTGGCCCAGCGGCTATTCGATATTCACCTTGACAGCCGCTACCTGGAAGAAATTAAATTCCTGGCGGCTGCCGGTGATGCCCTGACCTGCCTGTCGGGCCGGACCGCCGCTTACCGGCGGTCGGCAGTGCTGCCCCTGCTGGACGAGTTAGTCAACGAAACCTTCTGGGGCAAGCCGTGCATCAGCGGTGATGACAAGCGCTTGACTCATTTAGTCCAGGCCCATGGCTGGCGCACCCGTTACCAGGAAAACGCTCGCGTTTATACCCCCGGCGTTCCGGATATGGGCACTTTTCTCAAGCAACGGCTGCGCTGGACGCGGAATAGCTGGCGGGCGGACCTGCGGGCGATGGGCCAGGGGTGGGTCTGGAAAAAACCGGCCCTGGCCTTCCACCTGGTTGACCGGCTCTTTCAGCCGTTCGCGACGCTTGTCGCGCCGATTTACTTTGCTCTGAGCATTTATCACGGGCAGTGGTTTCTGGTAAGCATTATGTATGTGTGGTGGTACCTGTCGCGGATGCTCAAGCTCCTGCCGCATTTGAAACGCAAGCCGTTAAGTGTGTTGCTGGTGCCGGTCTATATTGCCGTCACCTTTCTGCTGGCCTTCTTTAAAATATTTGCCCTGTTTACTATGAACGAACAAGGCTGGATCACTCGATGGGATAAGAGCCGGTTGCGGCAGAGTGGGACCAAGCTCCTGCGCATGGTTTCGGCCTATAGCGCGACGGTGAGCGTGGTTTTACTGTTGGGGCTGGGCCTGGACAGAGTTCAGCAGCTCTACGGCAGCTCGGCAGTCCAGGCAGTTTTTGCGGCAGAAAGTCAATTACCGAACTACAACCTGACGGCTGTCCGCAGCCAGGTCCCTCGATTTCAACTGCCTGAAGCCGATCAAGTGGGCGCTTCGAATGTGGCGACCGGCTCGACCCCTTATCGGGCTGGCGAAGGGGATACCCGCGAACGCCTAATCCGGAAGTACGGGCTGAAACCCACCTCCATTACAGCTCCGCCCGGCGAATTAACGGTGGGCCAGGAGATTCAGGTGGGTCTGCCTTTTGCAGAGCCGGCTGAGTTTCGGCGGTCCCTTGGCCGCGTCGTCACCGCCACTGCCAAGATCGAATATGTGTCGGATCGGGAAGCGATTTTCGTTTCCGGTTGGGATGCGGTGGTTGATTTGCCCACTATCTATGGGGTCCTGAACAACAATGACCTGCTTGAATACCAGGGCGAGGGGGTCTACTTGCTCAAAGTAAATCTGGTGCTCAATACCCATACCGCCCTGCTGCTGGAATCTCCCGGTCTTTCCTGGTTAAAGCTCAAAAGCAGCCGCGCCGGCTACGTTCACATAGAGAGCACCGGGGGCAGCATTTTCATCGAGGGCGTCAAGATTACATCCTGGGACCCCTCAGCCAATGATTTTGATCGCAATTACAAAGATGGGCGGAGTTACGTTTTGGTTAGAAATGCTCGGATGGACATTCTCGACTCAGAGCTTGGCTATCTCGGCTATGCCCTGGACCGTGACGTGGCGCGAGGCGGCGTTTACGGCGTCTCCTGGCGCAACTACGATGAAACCTTTTTCCGCAAACAATTAACCACCGGTTATGTGCTCAACAGCCGTTTTCACCATAACTACTTTGGCCTTTACACCTTTGGCGCCACGGGGATGGTCTTTAGAAACAATGAAATCTATGAGAATATTCAGTACGGGCTTGATCCCCACGACGACTCCAACAACTTTATTGTGGAGCACAACTATGTCCATAATAATGGTAACCACGGGATTATCTTTTCCAAGCGCTGCTTTAACAACGTTATCCGCTGGAACCGCTCTGAGCATAACCGGCTGCATGGGGTGATGTTAGATCGAGAGAGCAATGGCAATTCTGTCTATGAAAATACACTGATCGGCAATACCGATGGCGTAGCCATTTGGGACTCGCATGACAACGCCATTTACGACAATACGATTCGCAACAATAGGCGAGGGGTCCGTCTGAACGCGCAGGCCAGTCGCAATTTGGTGAAGCAGAATCAAATGCGCGACAGCGGCCAGTACGGGGTTTATCTCTATGATGGCGCCCAACAGAATTGGGTCTTGCAAAATGAGGTTCTCAACAGCAAGGCAGTGGGTATCTACATCAGGTCCACCGAGAATTATGTCTCCGCTAACTTAATCCAGACATCTGGCTACGGCATTTACCTCACCGGCGAGGCCGGCCAAAATCAGGTAGAGGCCAATCGGATCATCAGCAATACAACCGCCATTTACCTCAAAACGCAGCCCGACGATCTTATCCAAAACAACCAGTTTAAGAATAACCAGGAGAATATCCGGATTTCCCCTAACTGGCTTACAGCTACTCCAACCCCCTCTACTGTAGAAGCTACCTCCACCATCACCGCCACCCTTCCGCTGACCGTTACCTTTGAACCAACGCTGACCATGATCCCGACCCTGACTCCGACCTCTACCTCAATCCTGACCCCGACCTCAACTCTGACTCCGACCCCAGCCTTGACTTCGACCTCGACTCTGACCCGGACCCTGGGGGCCCGATCCAGGTTAGCTCCCAACGTATATGCCCGGATCACCGGCACCGACGGTTACGGCGCCAGTGTGCGGGCCGGCCCGGGCACCAATAAAGCCCGCCTGACCGTTGCCCTTGAAGACAGCCGGGTCTTGATTCTGAAAGGACCCAGGAAGGATGAGAATCTGGGTAGCTACGAATGGTGGTTTGTGCGAGCCGAAAATGGTACAGAAGGCTGGGTGGTGCAGGAGTATCTTATCCCCGGCCTGCCGGATAATTGAGAATGACGCGAGGAGGCGAAGACACGAGGAGGTGAAACGCTTCGCCGCCTCGCCTCACTCGTCATCGCCTCTTACGAAGGAGGATATTTGTGATGAATTGGTTTTGGTTGAGCTTACTCCTTACTTTTCTCATCGCTTGTGGTAATGACACGGGTGAAATTGAAGTGGGTACAACGGAAGGATACACGGCCCTCGGCTATCCTGATGGTCGAAAAATTGTGCGCGATTCTGAAAACAACCTTTATGTTGCCTTTCGCAAGAAATACAGCATGGATAGTGAGGAATTGCACCATATCTTTGTCGCTAAATCCACCGACCAGGGACAGAACTGGCAGATCACCCACAATAATACTCCCATCGAGCGGGTGGGCGACTATAACCAGCGCGTCCCCGCGATGGCTATTGACGGTCACGATACCTTACACGTGGTCTGGTACGGTAACGACGCTAAGAATGACGACGAGAACGAGCGCCAGATCAAGTACAGCCGCTCCAGCGATGGGGGTGACACCTGGTCCGACTGGATCAATATTGCCGACGTAGATGGATATGAGGACGAGGACGAGCTGTGGCAAGAACATCCGACGCTTTACGTAGATGGCGAGAACAACTTATATGTGACTTGGCAGGGTAAAGATAAGAAGTATAGCAAGTCTCAAGTAAAATTTAGCATGTCTACAGATGGGGGGAATAGCTGGACTTCCTGGATTAACGTCAGCCCTTCGAAGAAGATCAATTACAGCCGTCCCACGATTATTACGAGCCACGATGGCCGCATTCTCTACATCCTGGCTTACAGCGGCAGCAGTGCAGTCCAGCAAATCGTCTGGACAAAATCTACCGACGGCGGCAGAAGCTGGACGGCCTGGCAGCCGGTGGCCACCGATAAGCAGGATCAACGTCACGTGTCCGTGGCGATTGACACCCAGGATCGCCTCCATGCCGTGTGGCGTCAGCAACCGGGTACTGCCGGCGGGGATACACCTAGCCAGATCCGTTACGCCGTTTACGACGGCCAGAGTTGGAGCCAGCCCGAATGGGTGGGACCAAATCCGTCAGCGTATCAGGTCTTTCCGAGCATCACCGTTACCGGCGATAATCAGGTGTGGGTGGTGTGGTCTGAAAGCGAGATCGCCCTGGACTATCCTCAAGAAAATCCGGGCTCCGGCTCGATTTACTATGCCGTCAAATCGGGCGACCGCTGGGGTAATCGGATACAGCTCAGAGAAGACAGTCAGGATATTTATCCGAGTCTGGGCCGATCTTGGCCTGGCTACCGCGATCAGAAGGATGCTTATCGAAATCTGGGCGGGTCCATCGCGGGCCGGGTGGACCTGGTTTGGCTGGAAAATGCCGATTCGGACGATAATAAAATTTATTACGAGCCGCTCAATTAAAGCGAGGTGATGGTATAACCGTAAGTGATAGTTACGGGGATATCCCCGTAACTATCACTTACAATGTGCCACCACCTAAAGCGATTGGTACAGTATCTCACCATCACTACTGCTGGTAAATTTGTACCCGAAAGAAGGTGTGGTCGCTCTGGGTGTTCCCGTTCTCTTGCATCACAAACCGGAGAGTGTCGCCTGCTTTTATTTCCACCTCAAACCAATTTTCTTGGTCAACTCCCTGGGTATCTTTCCCGCTAATCTTCTGACTCTGTACCTCCTGATCATTGTGATAAGCCAGGAGCATCACCCCATCCCCGCCCCGATCAATCTTGTGCGCCGATAGTTGCACTTGCACCCGGCCATTGCTCTGACTGGTCCAACGCCAGACGATGTCGGTGTCATTACCGGGATGTCCGGAGTCCGGGCAGATGCGAACAAAATCTCGGCCGTACCAGCACTCCCCATATTTTCGTTTCTCAAAGCTCATCGCCTCGAATTTGTTTTCTTTAGTCTTAAACAGCAGATACTCCCAGCTTCCCGGTACACTGGAGAAATTCTCCGCACTGTCTGCGATAAGTTGTGGCTCTGGCAGCGGAGACGGCGTCGGGGAAGGCGGGGGTGGGGTAGGCGTTTGGACCAGGCTGGATGGCTCAACCGTGGGGGAGGCCCCCGCTGCTAAGGGGCTGGTAGTCGTACCTAAGCTGCTATCAGCGCTGACGACAGGTGTGGCTGAAACCCCAACCGGCCCTGGCGTTGTCGCCACTGAGGTGGACAGGCTCGCCGCTCCTTTGTTACCCACGCGCAGCCACAGAAACAACCCTAGCAGCAGCACGGTCAGAATCAAGCCGAAGCTCAACACCACGGCAATCCCTACACCCAGAAAAATGAAAGAACGCCGCCTGGCCGGAGCAGACACTGGCAGGGCGGCGGCTGGCTCTCCAGTTGTCAGAGACTCATCTTGCTGAACCAGGGGTGGGATGGCAACTGAGAGGGGCGGCACCGGGTGCTCGGCCAGTTCCACCGCTATCCGCTCAGGGATTGATAGACGAGATAGGGTTGGAGATAGCGGAGTTTTGGACCTGGCCTTTAGGGCTTGATCCACGGCATCAGCCAGGGCTGCGCCTGTAGGATAGCGGCCGGAAGGGTCTTTGGTCAGTGCTTTAAGAATCACCGCCTCTAGCTCCAGACTTATTTCAGGGCGCACGTCACGTGGGCGGGGAGGTGGCTCAACCATATGCAGCATGGCCACTTCCATAGGTTGAGGATCATCAAAAGGGAGTTGACCGGTGAACATCTGGTAGAGGATAACGCCCACCGCATATAAATCACTTTGAGGCACTACTTTAGCCGACGAAGCCGCCTGTTCCGGCGCCATATAATGAGGTGAACCAAAAATTTCACCGCGGGTCCCTACCTCACTCAGCAGGGCTAAGCCAAAATCGGTCAGGATGGCGCGGCCTGCCTTATCGAGCATGATGTTAGAAGGTTTAACATCCCGGTGAATAACCCCTTTGCCGTGGGCGTAATCCAGGGCCAGGCAAATCTCGCGAATAATCCGGCTGGCTTCCACCGGTTCGATATATTCCCCATCCGCGCGATAGCCGGCCAATACAGAATCCAGATCAGCCCCCTCGATATATTGCATGGCCATGTAGAGTAGCCCATCAGCCTCTCCATAGCGATAGAGTCGTACAATGTGGGGGTGTTCCAACTGGGCAATGGCCTGAGCCTCGCGCTCAAAGCGCCTGCGGTAGTCGGAGTCGGTGCGAAAGGGTGTATCAATCACCTTAATCGCCACCCATCGTTTGAGATGTACATCCAACCCTCGATAAACATGAGCCATCCCGCCCCGGCCCAACAATTTTTCCAGGCGATACTCATCGAATCGCTGGCCCACCAGGCTGTCAGTCGTCGGGCTCTCGCCTGCCTCAGACGACGGTGCTATAGCCTCTTTAGCACCCAGTTGACCGGCTTGAAAAGCTGCGGCCAAGGCAGCTATTAACTCGGCGCCTGTCTGGTAACGTTCTGCCGGGGATTTACTGAGGGCCTTCAATAGAACGGCTTCGACGGCTGAGCTAAGGTTGGGATTAATCTCTCGCGGGGCCGGTGGAGGAGAAGTGAGATGTTGGACGGCTACGGTGGTGGGGGAAGGGTCGTCAAAGGGAACTTTGCCAGTCAACAGTTCGTACAGAACGACGCTTAAAGCGTACAGGTCGGATTGGGGGACGGCGTCGCCGGAGCGGCGGGCCTGCTCCGGGGCAATGTAATGGGCAGTGCCGAACACTTCACCCAGTGAGCCTTGTTCGACATCCAGGGCCAGGCCAAAATCGGTCAAGACAATGCGGCCATCATCAGCCACCATAATATTTGAAGGCTTAACATCGCGATGGATGACGCCCCGCCGGTGAGCATAATCCAGCGCATCAGCCACGGCTCGCCCGATGCGCAAGACCTCGTCAAGGGGCATTAACTCATTGCTAGCGGCATACTGGGCCATCAGCTCGTGCAGGTCTGAGCCGTCAATGTACTCCATGACAAAGTAGTAGAGGTTATCTTCGTCGTCGGCATAGTGGATTTGGATGATATGCTCGTGTCGCCAGGTGGCCACGGTCTGGGCCTCGCGCACAAACCGAGCCGCGTAAGCCGGGTTGCCACGATAACGGACATCAATCACTTTGACCGCCACCGGCCGGCGCAGTTTGACATCCCGGCCATAGTAAACCTCGGCCATGCCGCCGCGTCCGAGCACGCGCTGGAGTTCAAAATTGGCCAGGCGGCGCCCAATCAAGGAATTGTCCGCCATCTTCTCCTCAGGGACTTCCAGTTTTTCTTTCGAGTCACGCCCCATGGTTAAATTTACTCGAAATTCAATTTCTTGTCTACCCCCAATCTTTCTAAATACTCACCTAACCGTAAGTGAATGGCGGTGTACACGGCAGGTTTTCCCTGATAACATTGAGATCATCCGAAGTTTAAATTGCCGAGGACGAGAAGTGACAACAACAATCAAGACCCGCAAGCGCCACCCCGATAATGTAATACCCGAAGTTTTGGGCGATCTGAAAAAATTGGTCCATTGTATTGATGCCAACCTGCAGAACCTGTGCCGCCCTGCCCCCATTTTGCCCGCTGACGTTGGGAAGCAGTTGCTGGCGGCAATGCTGGCTCGCCAGAATGTGCTGGAAGATGCCCGGTATTCCAAGGTGGTACCGAATGATTACCTGGTCGAACTCAATACGGCTAACTATCAGCGGTGCTATCAGCCGGTGGAAAAGCTGGTGTGCCAGCAGTGGCAGGAGCGACTGTTGGAGGCGCTGAACACGACCAACAGCCGCCAAGGTCGGAAGGAGTATCGCTTTGGCGGGCGCGTTCGCATCCGCATCCAGCCCGTAGCTAATCTGAACGAGAATGAGGTGCGCATTCACTGTCACATCAACCCGGAGATCGGCGCTGCGGCAGCCGTACCGGCTTATCTAGAGTTGCTGTCGGGGAAGCAACAATGGCCATTGCGAGAAGAAATAACGGTGATCGGCCGAGATGGGATGTGTGACATTTTTTTGGATCTGCCGCTGGTCCAAAAAAACCGGTTGGTTAGCGGGCAGCACGCCTATATTCGACAGGAGAAAAGCTGCTTCTGCCTTTATGATGGAACGCCGGAAGGGAAGGCTTCAGTCAACGGCACATTTGTTAACGGCCAGCGCGTTTCGCCGGCAGGCCATCTCCTCCAGGCTGGCGATGTTATTATCCTGGCCAGCCTTGATCCCCACCAACCGCGGGTGGACACGCCCGGGGTAGTCGCCTTCCGATTTCGAGCAGCGGCTGAATGATTGGAGCAACGATGGATATTTTTTCAAGTACCCTTCTTTTCTCGGCCAAGTGGCTGTTCATCGGCCTGATTTACCTGGTACTCTTCGTCGTGCTGATCGCCGTGCGGCGGGAAATGCACTTGCAGGCGCCCGTTAAGCTGCAAACTCCCTCGGCCGCGGCGGGGAGGTTAAAAATCATCGAGACCGGCAGCGATTCCCGCTTTCGACCTGGCGCTGTCCTGGGCTTACAAAATGAAACCACTATTGGCGCCGACAGGAGCAATAATCTCGTTCTGGCCGATCGCTTTGTCTCTGCCCGGCATGCCCATTTACGTTGGGATGGGGCAGGATGGTGGCTCGAAGACTTAGGTAGTAAAAACGGCACATCGGTCAATAGGCGTCTATTGCCAGCTCACCGGGAACAGTCTGTTCCTTTTGGCGCCACCCTGGCCATCGGGGATATGGTTTTTGAGTTAGTGGAGTAGCTCATGCCCCAGCAATTACGCTTCGTCTCTCGCCCGTTAGAAACATTATTGCTGACCCTGGTCATGCTGCTAGGCAGCCTGGGCTTTGTCCTCGTCACCACCGCTACGCACTTGCGACAGGGAGAAAATCCTTTTCTAGCCCTCCCCGCTGCCCTGCTACCTCCGGTGGTATTGGCCTTCTCCTTCCTTTTCCTCCACTTCTTGCTGCAGCGGCATTGCATTGACACGGAGCAAATCATCTTGCCTATCGTCGGATTACTCATTGCCGTCGGTTTGACCATGATCTGGCGCTTGCGGCCGCCCGAAGCCATTTGGCAGCAACTTGGGCGCGGCTTACTGCCGGGGGTGCTGCTCATGGCGATCTTAATCAGCCATCCTCACCTGGTTGAATGGATTCGGCAGCGAACGGTTCTCATCAGCCTGGTCGGCCTAGGGCTGCTGCTAGCGACGGCCTTCTTTGGCGTGGTAGACGAGTCTGGCGCCCGGTTGTCACTTAAATTAGGGCCGCTTCCGGCGGTGCAAACCTCTGAAATCATTAAGCTGGCCTTGATTATCTTCCTGGCCTGGTATATCGAAAAAGAAGGTGAAGAGGCCGAAGGGCGTGCCCGTCCCCTGCTCTGGCTGCGCCTGCCGGGCATCCGTTATTTTATCCCCGGCTTACTGTTCGTCTCTTTGGCGACGCTAGCCCTGGTCAAGATGTCTGACTTTGGCGCGATTCTGATCCTGGGCTGCCTGTTCGTGGCGATGCTCTACGTTGGTTTCCAGATTCGCATCTTTTTAGCCGTGGCCGCAATTGGACTGGGCCTATCCTTGCTCGTCGGGTTAGTGCTGGCCTTTACCTGGGACGTGCCCGCCATCATTCACACCCGTATCGCTGCTTTTCTGAATCCGTGGAGCACGGAACCGATCCTGAGCGGGGGGCAGGCGACCGGTTTGACCGTGGCCGAAGGACCGGGTTATCAAATCCAACAGGCGATCTATGCGGTGATTGCCGGCGGCTTAACCGGGACCGGTCTCGGTTTTGGTTTGCCCACCAACATCCCGCTGGCCCACTCAGATTTTATCTTTGCCGCCATTCTGGAAGAATTGGGGGCGGTCGTGGGTATGGCTCTCCTCGGTTTCTATGCCCTCCTGATTTTGCGTGTCTTGCGCGTGGCGATGCTGCTGCCGCCAGGGCAAGTATTTGAACGGCTGCTAGTGGTCGGCATCAGTATGCATTTGTTTACCCAGGTGGTGATCATGGTCGGAGGAACGTTGAACCTGCTGCCCTTAACCGGCGTCACTCTGCCCTTTTTGAGCCAGGGAGGGGCGGCCTTGATGGTTAACCTGACCGAGATTGGTCTGGTACTGGCCGTTGCTCAACGACTGGAGGGTCCGGGACGATGATCTTGACTCAGCGGATTTGGCACGTGGTTAACGCCGTCACTCTGGTGTTAGTGCTCCTCTCAGGCCGGATTGTTTACTGGCAACTGGTGCGAGGCCAGGCATTGCAGCCGGTGGTGCTTGATCCGGTCGCAGCCGCCGCTGAGTACCAGGTGCTTAGTGGGGCAGAAAGGGCTGATCCGACCGCCCCCGTGACCCTGGAGACTCTGCCCAAACCGGTCGTCCAGCGCACCCTGGCGCTGCTAGCCGAAATCAGCCGGGGTACCATTTATGATCGGAATGGCCAGGCCCTGGCTTACGATCAACCAACCGGGGAAGGCCGTAAGATTCGTTTTTATACCGAGCCTTCTCTGGCTCCTGTCGTTGGCTATGTTTCCGGACTGCGTACCGGTGTCTCCGGGATTGAACATAGCTTTAATGAAAGCTTGCTAGGTCTGAATCGTTTCGACACCCAGGTGAGCCGCATGGTCTACCAACCGATGACCGGCAGCGATGTGTATTTGACGATTGACAGCCGGATTCAGCGGGCCGCGAGCCAGGCCCTGGGCAACAAAACCGGCGCGGTGGTCGTTTTGGAGGCTCATACCGGCGCGGTGTTAGCGATGGTCAGCGCCCCAACCTTTGACCCCAATCGCATCCTGGACGAGGCTTACCTGCGCAGCTTGTTTGCCCATTGCGGCGAGGGGACGAATTGTCCCAATGTGCTCTTGAACCGGGCCACACAAGGGTTATACGTGCCGGGTTCGACCTGGAAAACGGTCAGCCTTGTTGCCGCCCTGGACACAGGTCAAGTTACGCCAGAATCGGTCTTTGATGTGGGTTCCCCACGAAAGGATGCTCAAGGACCTTACTATGTTTACGAAGTGGATGGCGGGATTGTCCTTGATCGCAATCATACCGAGCAAGTCCTCAACCTGGAGCGCGCCTACGTCACTTCGGCCAATGCCGTCTTTGGCCGGATTGGCGCGGAGATGCCCCCCAACACCTTGATTGAGTATGCCGCTCGGTTTGGCTTCAGCCGGCCCGATGGGGCAGGGCCACCCCTGGAGATTGCGACCAGCGCTGCCCAAGTAGCGAATGATCCAGAGGCGCTCAATCACAACAACTTTCTACGGGCGATCACGGCCATCGGGCAAGGGGAACTCTTGACCTCGCCGCTGAACATGGCGCTGGTGGCGGCGACGGTGGTTAATGGGGGGGATATGCCCAGTCCCCACCTGTTGCAGGCCGTCCGCCATCCTTCCGGCGCTTTGCTCCAGGGTGAGCCAGGGGGGACATGGGTTAGTGGAGTCATGCGACCGGAGACAGCTCGGCAAGTGCGCCAGATCATGATCGCCATGGCCCAGAGTCAGCGAGGCATCAAGGAGGCTTTATCGGGTTTAACCGTTGGGGGCAAAACCGGCACCGCCGAGGTCGGCAGTGGATTGGAGCCGCACGCCTGGTTTATCGGTTTTGCTGAGGCGGAAGGGCGAACGGTCGCCATTGCGGTCGTCGTCGAGCATGGGGGCCAGGGAGGAAATGTCGCCGCGCCTATTTTTGCCCAGGTCGCCGGCGCAGCTATCCAATACCTGGGCGAACCGGTCAATGAAAGCATATCCGTCTCGACTAACCCCTAATCAAACTTGGGTGGAAAGCGTTTGTGAGGATTTTTCCTGTTTCATCGGCTTATAAAAATTAGCAAAGTATACGAGGAGAATATAAAGAGGTTAGCATGGTTAAATATATTCATTTCTTTATGGGGTTACTGGTCACTCTGATGATGACCGGTACGGCTTTAGCTCAGGAGGGACCGATTACCCCGCAACATACCGATCCCGCCTGGCAAGTAGCCTATTGGAACAATACCAGTCTCTCTGGCTCACCGGTAGTCCAATCCACCGATGCCACCCTGGATCATCAGTGGGGGACAGGATCTCCCGCTGCGGGCGTCAACGCCGACCAGTTCTCAGCCCGCTGGCTGCGCTACATTGACGTGACCCCCGGCAACTACCAGGTTACCGTGACCGCTGACGATGGCGTGCGGCTGTGGGTTGACGATCAACTGCTGATTGATCAATGGCGGGATCAAGCGGCAACTACTTATACCGCTCAAACATACCTGGGACCGGGTCATCACCTGATCCGGCTGGAGTATTATGAGAACGGGGGCGATGCGGTTATCAGGATATCCTGGACACAGGCCACTCAGCCGCTCCCGACCCTGCCTCCACCACCACCTCCCACCATCTATGGCTGGCGGGCCGAGTACTTTAACAACAAATCGCTCAGCGGCCCGCCATCACTGGTGCGCGATGAAGCCAGGATTGACTTTAACTGGGGCGGCGGCTCGCCTGCTCCGGGGCTGATTGATGCCGACGGCTTTTCCGTTCGCTGGAGCCGGACGGCTGATCTGCCGGCAGGGAATTATCGCTTTATGATGACCGTGGATGATGGAGCAAGGCTTTTTGTTAACGGCCACCTGCTGATTGATGCCTGGAAAGTTCAAGCCCCGCGCACCTATTCGGGCGATCTTTATCTGCCGGGCGGCCCGATCATGGTCCAGATGGAATATTTCGAGGAAACCGGCGGGGCGATGGCCCAACTCACCTGGACTTCAGCCACTACCCCTCCCCCACCTCCACCACCGGCTGCCGAGGCCCTGGGGTATGTTACTGCCTACAGCCTCAATGTTCGCTCGGGTCCTGGGCTGTATTACCCGGTCCTGGGTTTGTTGTATCGAGGAGACCAGGTGCGCTTGTTGGGGCGCACTTATGACGGAACATGGCTCAAGGTGGAAACGGCTTATAATTTCCGAGGCTGGGTTTCTGGTTACTATATTCGGAGTAACGTCTTTATCCCTGATTTGCCTGTGATTCAATGAGTGTAGGAAAACGAATGCAGCTTAAATTAATCTTTGCTGGCTTTATTGGTTCGTTACTGGGCGGCTCGTGTGCGCTGGCAACGCTTCTGCTGGTTATCCTGACTAACCACTTGCTGCTAGCGCCAGCGGAGCTGCCCAGGCCCCGCGAAGCGGCGGTCTTGAATTCCTGGGCTATGCCGTCGGTGACTCCTGTCCCTCCGGTTACTGAAACACCTTTACCTCCAGCCAACACCCCCGCTCTATTACCAACCGTTACGCCTCCACTCGACCTTATTACCCCGGCTACTAGCCCTGATCCCGGACAAGGACAGGATCAAATCAGCCCAATGGTTGCGACGCCGACGCCTGTTTTCGGAGAGATAGCGACACGTGTGGTCATACCCAGCATCGGTTTAGACACCCCTATTGTGCTGGCGCCTCGTCAAGGCGATTCATGGACGACAGATCACCTGGGCCCAATTGTATGCCAGTTGGAGGGCACAGCGGCGCCGGGTTCGGGGGGCAATATTGTCTTGGGCGGGCATTATACTTTGCCGGAGACAAATGGCGGTCCCGGACCGTTTTACAACCTGAAACATCTAGGACCAGGAGATAAGGTGTTACTTTATCAGGGCGAAGCGGAGTTTGAGTACATCATTGATGGCTTCCAAACCGTTGACGAAAAAGCTGTCGAAGTTACCTACTCGACGGGAATGCCCCAACTCACTTTACTCACCTGCACCCAATGGGATCGAAACCAGGGCCGGTATGTTAAACGCCTGGTTGTTACGGGACACTTGGTTTAAGGGACTGCCGGAATTAAAAATCCCGCGCAATAAATGTATGAATGCTGTGGAGTTTATGATATGAGCCAAATTAATCAGACTATGGTCAAACCGTTTAAGACATCCTCCTTTAGCCTGTGGCTGCCAACGTTATTTGTGTTAGTGACCGGCAGTCTGCTGGCGATTATAATTTTTTTGATCCTGGCTTACCAACTGATCTATCTCAACCGGATTTATCCGGGGGTGCAGGTGGCTAATGTCAATGTAGGCGGGATGACTCAAGCCGAAGTGATGGCGGCGGTCAGCCAGCGCGCCCCGGAATACCTGGCTCGACGGGTGACAATTGCCTATGGCCCTGACACCTGGACGTTTACCGGCCAGGAGTTGGGGATGCAGGTAGATGCAGCTCAGACAGCCCAGGCCGCTTATGCAGTGGGCCGCAAGGGGAACCTTATCGCCGACCTGCTAACCCACGTAAGTTTGCGGCGTAACCCCCGCCAGATCGAACCGGTGATTCTCTACGATCCCAGCCCAACCAAGCAGGTACTGCAAGATTTGGCCGCCCAGGTCAATCGAGCGCCCCAAGATGCCCGGTTGGTGATCCATCCCGATGCTCAAATTGAAGTCATCGAGCCCCAGTTTGGCCGGCGGATGCATATCGAGGCAACCCAACCGTTGATTGAGGCGGCGCTGTTTGAAAACAAGGGCCAGGTCGTTAGTCCGGTCGTACAGCAAGTCCTGCCCGCCATCACCGATGTCGAGGCCGCTCGGCAGCAGGCTAAAAACCTAGTCGGGCAGCCTTTGGTTTTCCGGTTCGCCGCAGAAACAGGCCCAATGGAATGGCGGCTGGAACCAGCCGAGCTGGTCAGCATGATAGATGTGGCGGAAATCATCAACGACGCGGGCAAACCTGAGTTTTCCATTACCCCCAACCGCGAAAAATTCAGGGCCTACCTGGAGCAAATGGCGGCGACCATTCAACAAGAACCCATTGACGCCCGGCTTGAATTTAAGCCCGAAACGAACCAACTGATGGTGTTGCAAGAAAGCCAGGAGGGGCGCAGTTTGGATGTTGAGGCCACCCTCGAGCAGGTTATGGCTTTGAAAAACAATCCATCCCATCGGGTGGAGCTGCCGGTCGGGGTGATTCCTCCGCTTGTATCCAGTAAAAATCTGGACAGTCTGGGCATCAAAGCACTAGTGAGTGAAGCCACGACCTACTTTAAAGGCTCAAATGAAGCGAGGATGCAGAATATTGCCCTGTCGGCTTCCAGGTTCAATGGAGTGGTTGTGCCTCCGGGCGAGGTTTTTTCGTTCAACGAACATTTGGGGCCGGTGACCAAAGAAGCCGGCTTCAATGAATCGCTGGTGATCCAGGGGAACCGGACCAGCGTGGGTTTGGGGGGCGGCGTTTGCCAGGTTAGCACAACTGCGTTTCGGGCCGCCTTTTTTGGCGGCTATGAACTTGTCGAGCGCTGGGCGCATGGCTACCGGGTCGGCTGGTACGAGACGAATTCCGCCCCCGGTCTGGACGCAACCGTTTACACACCCGATGTGGATCTGAAGTTTCGGAACGATACGGCGTATTATCTATTGATCCAAACCTCAACTGACCTGGACGCGGGTACGGTGACGTTTCGGTTTTACAGCACCCCAACCGGTCGAGAGGTGACGGTGACCGAACCGGAAACGAGTAATCCCGTTAAACACGGCCCGCCTCTCTATGAAGAAGACCCGGCTCTGCCGACCGGTGTGACCAAACAAGTAGATTGGGCGGTTGATGGCTTAGATGTCCTGGTCAAACGCACCGTTAAAGAAGGCGGTACCGTGATCCACCAGGATGAGATTTTCAGCCATTACCAACCCTGGCAGGCTGTTTACAAAGTCGGCACGGGTGGGTGAACGTAAATAACCGGCTGGCCTTATTTAAGCCAGCCGGGAGATAAAAAGGAGAAGAGACATGCGTAAGATTGGATTAATTGCTGGGCTCGTTTTACTGCTGAACCTGGTCTGGGTAGCTCCCGGCCTGGCTGCACCTTCGGCGGAGGGAGGTGGGTTGTGGCATACCGTGCGCTACGGAGAAACCTTAGCCTCCATCGGTAGGCTGTACGGAGTTAACCATTATGCTATTTGCTCGGCCAACAACCTGGGCAACTGCAACATCATCTGGTCAGGCCAGGTATTGTGGATCCCGACGGCAGCTCCGCCGCAATCCAGCTGCGTCGCCTTTCACACGGTAACGAGAGGACAGACCTTGTACAGCATTGGTCACTTTTATGGCCGTAGTCCCTGGGCAATTGCTGCGGCCAACCGTATTTACAATCTGAACCTGATCTTTCCCGGCCAAACTCTATGTATCCCTAATTAATGGTCCTGGTGCCAGCTTATCCTGGCAGCGGTCATCTCTCAGCATTCCCGCAAAACAATTTGCTGAAGCGAGTCGGTTGCTTCGGTCAGGTCGGCATAACTGAGGGTGTAGGCCCGCGTTTGCTGGGCGAGGCGGGTGGCTGTGATAAAAGCGTGATCCGGCAAATTCCTGGCGTTGACCAACCCCGCCATTAAACGAAACGCGGCCTCGGCGGGCGTGAGGTCCTGCACCGTTAAAGGCTCACCAGGCAAAAAGCGGGGAAAGAGGAGCAGGTGTGGCCGGACAGAACCACGCACACAACAGGGGCGAAGCAACTCCGGGTTCAGTAACACTGTACTATTAGTTATAGGGAGCAAACTGTGTTGGTCGGACTCTCTGAGCCATTGTTGCCAGACGAAAGCAGACCCCATTTTCAGGCTAATTGGCCGGGCCAAACCAGACATCTCGGTCCCATTCAGGGTGACAGCAACTAATTCATCCGTTAAATAGTCAAAGCCTGCCGCTGTGAGCCAGGCGGCCAGGGTTGACTTGCCGCTGCCTGACCCGCCGCAGAGAATAAGGCCGCAATCTTTATACGCCAGGCCAGCGGCGTGAAGAACGAGATGATCCTGGCAGTGAGCCGCCAACCTCATCGTTGCGTCCTGCATCAGTCGCTCGATGGCAAAGGGGTGTGACGAGCCACGGTAGAGCAGGCTGTCATCAGCCCACAATTCCAGCCCCAGATTCTTGAGCGCGGCCAGGCGATAATCTGGCCCCACAAAGGTGGTATTACTCAGGCAGTCTACAGGATATAAGCAGTGCCGGAAATAGGTACTTAAGGTCTGGCGCAGAGTGTCGTCTTCGCACCAGACCTTCGCCGCATAGTGAGAAAATTGGAAGCACAAAGGGGTATCAGGCATTACACCCAGATAATCGCGCCTTGTTCGGCAAAAGTGAGCAGCGTCTCGCGCACATCGGCATCAATGGCCTGGGCGGAGTCAGGGTAAGCCTGGCTCAAAAGCCGGATAATATCGGCCAGGGTGCGCTGCCCATTGCATAACTGCCAGATCAGGGCGCTGCTGTGGTTGCCATAGATGATTCTCGCCTTGGCCGGATGAAACAGGATGACTTCGTTGTCCATCATCTCGATGTGATAACCAGGGGTAGGGCTGGGACATTTTGTCTCAAGCATTGCTTTTTCCTTTCGACGAAGCCGGTTTCAAGATAGAGTACTTTACGCGTTTAAGCAAAAGGGGCGCCGCTAATCTAAGGATATAAAGCGGATGGCCGATCCACCGCTGCCAGAACACGGGACGAATACTGCCCAAACCATAATACAAGCGCAGCCACCATTCAGACGGCCAGAAGGTATCCCGCAGGATGCGCCTATACCCTTTTTGCCGCTGCTCTGTCAACCCTGAATGAGGCCAGCCCTGAAAATCCAGGCCGATGCCCGCTGGAGGGCGTTTTCCAGGTTTCAGCCGGGCATGGACCAGCAGTCGTTCCGATAAGGGGGTTAGAAAGTGAAGTAAGGATAAGGTGTTCAGGACAAGCGGATATTGCTTTTCGATCCGTGCCCAGTCAATCTCAGCGGCAAAATGCTCGGCCAGGCTGATGATATCAGCCACCCAAATCAGGCGATGGGCGGCAAAAACCCCGGCGTTGAGAATGAAATGCTGACACAAATGCCACAACATATCCTCATAACCCAGCGTATAAGCGGTAAACCCATTCGCGCCCAGAGCAAAAGGGAGCGGGCTAACGGTCAAGTTATCCAGCTCCAATGAGACAAGCTGAGCGTCGCTGAACAAGTTATGGTGAACTTCTACGCTGATTAAAAACCCATCCGTCTGCCGGGTGGCTGCTGCCAGGTGTTTGGAGGGGAGCCTTTGATCCGGGGGACGCGGAACGACAAAACCCAATTCAGCTAACAGGGCGTGGGCGCGCCGCACCTCTGACTTCTTGACCAACAAATCCAGGTCGCGCATCGGGCGTAAGCCCGGCTCGGGATAGACCAGGCAGGCCAGGGCCGCCCCTTTGAGAACGAGAGCCTGAATACCGGCAGCCTGATAAGCTGCCAATATTTCAGCCAGGACCCGCAGCCGGACCTCGTTGGCCTGGCAGTGGCGAAGGTAAAGCGCCCTTAAAGCTAGTCGAGTTGTGATGGGAATCGGTACAGCAGTGGCTTGCCAGTGAAAATAACAAAGAGGCCCCAACCCATGCAGTTCAGCATAGGTGGGGACCTCTAACCAGCCGGTAAACTGACTTAATCTTTGCGCCAGCAGCCGGTAGTGCCCCTCTTCACAACGGGCACGCGCACTCAAGGCTAATAGATCGTACACAACGCTTCAATCAACGTTCTTGAACCGGGCTAAAGGCAGACCGGTCCATTGATCTGCCCAAACTCCACATCCGGCCCTTTGGCCGCCACATCTACAATGCCCACGCCCAAATCTACCCCAAGTGTGCCTTGCAGCACCACTTCAAAGTTTCCTTGTTGGAAACCGGCTCCGGTCTGCCATTTAATTCCGTTTAATTGGGCATTGGGATCAGGCGTAACCACTTCCCACGGTTCGGGTGAGGCTGTGATCACATCCACGCAGCTGAGCGGCAGCGCCAGCACCCAATTGCTCAAGTCCTGGGCGCAGGGCAGTTCCTCAACATAGTAACGCCAGGTTGAAGTGCCATTGCCGTTATCGGTCGCCCCCAGGAAGACAACCCGGTAGCAGTTGGCCAGGGTCACGTCATCCACCGCATCCTGGCAAATGGGTCCGACAATCTGGCTGATACCGACCACGTTATTATCCCCTTTAACCGCCACACCAACCAACCCGGATACGACATCACCAGATAGCGTCACGCTAAAATCACCGGCCGTAAAGCCGGGAGCGACCTGCCACTCAATGCCGATGATGCTCGAATCAGGGTCGGGTGTTACTTCTGTGCCACCAGGGGTGGAGCTAACCAGCGTACCACAATCCAATAACGGCAGCCCCAAAACCCACTCGCTTAATTCGGGCGGGGTACTTAGTTCTTTGACCCTATAATTCCAGGTGGATTGATTGCCGGCATAGGTGACTCCTTTAAAGGTGATGGCAAAAGCTCCTAATTTAATCGTATCCGGGTCATTGTCGGTGTCATCATCATCGCCATCGACGTCAATATCGTCCTGGTCGTCGTCCTCAGCCGGGGGAGAATTGGGACCGTAAAGACACGGGCCGAAGTAAAAGCTTGAATCTAATTCATCCCCATTTTGCAGAAAGATGATCGTCGGGAAAAAGCAAGAGAAGAAGAAAAAGCCGAAAAACGCGACCGGCATCGTAAAGATAAAAACAACCGTGCCGTTGGCGATATTACCTTCGAGCAGGCCGTTGAAAGCCGTCCCCCCCGTTAGGCCGTAGCCATAGCAAAAGATGTTGCCTTGGGGAATATGGTTAGGTTCAAGGATATCGACCGGGAAAAAGGTCAGGGTAATAATGACGGTGATGGGGCCGGGTGCCCAGCTTGGCGGCCCAACCCGCCGCCGCCGCAAACGCCGCCACGGTCGGCCTTTATCATCCTGCCCTTTGATTGGAGCATTCGGGTCAGGGATATAGACGCCCACCCACCCCTGATCCTCGAATGAAGTCGCACCGGCCAGGGCCGCTCCCCCCTGTTCGATACGCACGTCTACCCTGTTGCTAAAGGGATACGTGAGCGGTGAAACTTGGGCAAAAGCGGGGAGTGCGCCGACTTTGACCACCGGTTTCTGCCACTGGTCCGGCACACTGGATAAGGCCGCTGCCCCAGTGGTTGCCGCCAGGGCTTTTAACGCATCTCGACGTGACAGTACTTTCGCTATTTGGTTTTGCTGACTCATAGTTCCTCCTTAACCTAAAAGAATCCTAAATTCCTTCTGCCAGATAGTAATCCGTAGAGACAAGGCGGATAGCCTAAGAGCCGAAGACTCCCTATAGGTAGGGAGCCTTAAGACTCGTCCCTGCTGAGCCTGAGTTATTACACGGAGCGAAATAAATTGAAACTTCGAGTGCAGCGAACGCCTGGATAGGGGGCGTGATGAGCAGATATAAGCAGTTAGCGGGAGCTTGGTACTGTGGCAATCCAAGCGAAGAGTGAACAAAATATACTATAGGTTAGATGTCAACCGTCTTGACATCGTAGAAGATATAACATAACAAACCGTCAAGACATTGTAGAAAGTACCTTAACAACCGAACCGTCAAAACATTGTAGAATCCATCCAGACAACAATTATCCGGTAAGAGAAATGGATGGATCCAATGATAAACAAATCCTGTGTGAGCGAACGAGAAACGATGGTACATCTGTTGCGCAGTGGGCATAGCCCTGCCGAAGTTGCGGCAACCTTGCAGCGTTCCCCCGCGTGGGTTTACAAGTGGCGGAAGCGCTACTTTGAGTGTCAAGCATGGGAAGCTTTGCAGGAGCGTTCCCGTGCACCGAGGCATCGTCCCCGCCAGATAACGGAGACCGTCCGCCAAGCGATTTGTCAAGCCCGCAGCGAACTGGAAGCGGAGGCGACTGAACCAGGGAAACTGTCCTACATTGGTGGGGCAGCAGTGCAGGCCCGTTTGCGGCGGATGAGAATCAAGCCGTTACCCAGTCATCGGACCATTGAACGGGTGCTGAAGGCGGCGGGGATGATCCGCCCCCGCCAATCCAGAGCCAAAACGACGGTTGCGTATCCCCATCTGCAGCCCCAGCAACCGCAGCAACTGATCCAAGTGGATATTGTGACCCACTTTTTGCCGGGTGGACCGTGCGTGGCCTGCTTCAATGCCCTGGATGTGGTTTCCCACTACCCCACCGGGCAACAGTTTGCCTCGCGTCGTTCTGAGGATGCGGCCAACTTTCTGCTCCACGTCTGGCAGGGCTTGGGTATCCCAGCTTACACCCAGGTTGATAATGAAGCCTGCTTCAGTGGCGGCTTCACCCATCCGGGTGTATTGGGCAAAGTGGTCCGCTTGGCCTTGCTGGTCGGCACCGAACTGGTCTTCTCGCCCTTGCGCCATCCCGAAAGCAATGGCACGGTCGAACGGTTTCACCAGGATTACAATCTCCACATCTGGGATAAGTTGGACCTGCCGGACCTGGCGGCAGTACAGCGACACTCACCCCAATTCTTTGAGGCTTATCGCCACAGTGAACACGTCCTGGCTCTGGCGGGACAGTGTCCGGCCCAGGTTCACTTTGAGCACCACTGTCAGCCCTTGCCGCCTGATTTTCGGCTAGCCAAACACTTGCCGTTGACAGCAGGTAAAGTTCACTTTATGCGCTTGGTCAAGCCCGACCGCAAGATTTCCTTGCTCAACTTGGATTGGAACGTGCCCAAAGCCCAACCCGGTCAAGGGGTCTGGGTTACTTTGGAACTGTCCAACCGAGGGGCTAAGCTGCGGGTGTATGACGCAGCCCCGGATGCCGCCCAACGCACTTGTCTGGCTGAACATCCTTTCCCGCTTAAAGAGCCGGTTCAACCCGTGGCTGAAGAATTTCAAAAACCCATGGCCGTTGACCTATCCTGGTTTGGTCTGACCCTCAACCTGTTCCGAACTGTGGCCAAAATCTCGCTACCCATCTCGATTTCTACGATGTGATGACGGTCGATTGTTTTGTTAAAGTGCTAATTCTTTCTACCATGTCCTGACGGACGACAGTTAGAGGCTATGTCAATTATTGATTTTACCTTAGAGGAATAAAGAAGAAAGGCTGCTTATGAGTTGTCCAAACTGCCTGGTGGTAGAAAATGTAGAATATTCCAACTCCACCTGTCTCTGCCTCAAGGGTAGACCTATCCTGAGTCTTTGGCGCGGTTGAACGATATATTGGTATGCGTTCTCTCATTGTAAGCGAACCAGAAACATGATAGAATAGCGAACGAAAAAGACCCCCGGTCACCAAACCAACAGGAGTCTTTGTGTATTTTCCATGACCAGACAGAAAGCCCGATCAGATTTTTGTTGTCCAGATATTTATTTATTCATTGACCTTGCCGAAGTAAAGCAGGGTGTTGTGAAAGAGTCAGGCTAAGGCCAACGGCGTCTCACTAGAACAAACCGCCGTTGGCCTTTTAATTTCTACCCTTAAACAAGACAAAACAAGGCCACCTGGCTTAGAAGTCGCGATGTTGGTTTATTTTATCTGGAGGAGTTATTACATTGTAAATTAAGTAATCTTAAATTTGGTATTATCAGGATGAACAGCTTCATAATGAGAATTGAGCTTACGACGAGCGGCCGGGATGGAAAACTGCCAGTTGATTTTGACCTGGCGGCTTTCACGGTCGTGAAAGAAGGCCAGGATTTCGGTTTTAAGCTGCTCAACGGTCGGGATACGCCGATCCAGACACAAGCGGGCCAAGGCCGAGAATTCAATCTCAATCATATTGAGCCAACTGGCTGAACGCGGGGTGAAATGGAATTCAAAGCGTTGGCCCAAAGCCCAGGCTTCGTCGGCCGGGAGATTTTCATAGAAAGCACTGACATCGTGGGTATTGAGATTATCCTGCACGAGCCGGATTTTGATAGCTTCGGGATAAGCCGCGGCTAAGGCTTGACAGAACAAAGTGTACTCCTTTTTGGTCCGCTGCGGCTGAACTTGGGCCAGGCGTCGGCCGGTCAAGGGTTCAATGGCGGCCAACAAGGCGGCTGAACCCAGTTTTTCATAGGCATAATGTTCTTTCCGAATTTGGCCGCTCTGGAGGGCCAAAGGTTCAACCCGATCCCCAATGAGGAAACAGGGACGCTCGTCGTAGCAGACCACCGGATAGAGCGGGTCATAGGGCAGGCCATAGAGCCACAGCAGGTGTTCCATCTGAGCCAGAAAGCGGCTGTCCATCTGGCCCAGACACCAGATCCGCTTCAGGTGGGGCTTGAGTTCGTTTTTTTTAGAATGGTGCCGACCTGGGCATGCGAGAGATGCTCACAATAGCCCAACTCAACCGCTTTGTCAGCCAACAAACGCAAGCTCCAGCGGTCATAGCCGGCGGGGGCGTCACTGCAGGCCAAGGCGGTCACCTTGGCCCGCTGAAGCCCATCGATTTCGAGGGGCCGACCCGACCGGGCCTGATCCTGCAAACACGCTAAACCTTCGGTCTGATATTTCTGGGCCAACTTGGACACCGTCGTCAGATTGACCCCGAGTGTCTCGGCCACGGCGGTGTAGGTTTTGCCCCGATCCAATTCCAGCAGCCCGATGGCCCGTCGATAGACTTTGACCGGCAGTTCGCCTTGGCTAACCAGTTCTTCCAAATATGTGCGATCACCTTCGCTGAGGTGGAGATGTTGTTTTTTCATCAGGTCATCTTACCCGGATGACCCGTTTTCTCAAATCTTTGCTTTTCTTTTTTTACAATGTAGTTATGCTGGGAGAGTTATTATTCGAAACTATCATTATCTTTGTTCTTATCGTGGCCAACGGCTTCTTTGCTGCCTCGGAGATTGCCGTGGTATCGTCACGGAAGGGCCGCCTGGAACAACAAGCCCAGGCAGGGCAGCGTGGAGCAGCCGTAGCGTTGGAATTGGCGGACAACCCCAACCGCTTTCTTTCAACTGTCCAGGTTGGTATCACGCTAATCAGTACCTTTGCCGCAGCTTTCGGCGGTGCTAGCTTGGCTGAGGTGTTGGAAACTGCCCTGGCAGATGTTCCTGCCCTGGCCCCTTATGCCGCCACTATTGCGCTGGGCATTGTCGTTCTGGGCATTACTTACTTGTCCCTCATCGTAGGTGAGCTGGTCCCCAAACGGTTGGCGCTGCAGAATGCCGAGGCAGTGGCCAGTTTCGTGGCTCCTGTCATGCGATTTCTGGCCCGTTTGGCCAGCCCAATTATCAGCTTTTTGACCTTCTCGACCGAATGGGTCCTGCGCTTGTTGGGCCGGCATAATGTACCTGAGTCACCGATTACCGAGGCCGACATTATTGCCCTGGTCCGCGAAGGTACGAGCGGAGGAAGCGTTGAGGAAACCGAAGAGGACTTGATTACTGGCGTCTTCACTTTTACCGACCGGATTGTTCGATCCTTGATGACGCCGCGCATGCAGATCGTGGGGATTGAAGTGGATACACCGCTGCCGGATTTACTCCAAATTGTCACTCAGTCCAGCTACTCGCGTTTCCCAGTTTACGAGGATACCCTTGATCATGTTATTGGTGTGCTGTACGTTAAGGACCTGCTCAGGGTTTGGGGGATCTCTGAGTCTGTTGACCTACATGCGTTAATACACCCCCCGTTCTACTTAATCGAAAGCCAACGGGCAGTGGTCGCCTTTCAGCAACTTCAGCGGAGTCATAATACGATGGCCATCGTCCTTGACGAGTACGGCCAGGTTGCCGGCTTGATTACACTGGAAGATATGTTGGAAGAGTTGGTGGGAGATATTACAGATGTACAAGATGAGACTGAGCCAGCCATTGTGCGGCGAGAGGATGGCAGTTATCTGGTTGATGGCTTGCTGCCGCTGACCGATTTGCAGGAGCAGTTAAACCTCCCCGACCTGATGGAATTAACCAATAATTTTGGATTTGAAACAACGGCGGGTTTAATGCTGATACTTTTGGGTCATATTCCCTCATCTGGCGAGACTGTCAAATGGTACGGTTATACCTTCGAGGTAGTAGATATGGATGAACAGCGGATTGATAAAATCCTCATCATACCCCCTCAACCCTTGGAGGCGGATGATCAAACGCGGGGGGTGCTGGCCAGCGGTGCAGTACTGCCCCCTCCAGCGGAGTAACCTTTATGTGATTTCCAGTAAAATTTAGAAATTTCATTTCTTCTAGTCTAACTTTAGAAAAAATCCAGATGATCTATACTCCGCCTGTCTCTGCCACCAAGAATGGGTCTACCAGGAGTCTTTGGCGCGGTTGAGGGATATAAGTATTCCCCTCGCCTCCTTTTACCCGGGCCTTCCCTATGTTTTGAGGCCGGCCGTAGAGCCACCAGTAGATGGATTGAGGATAAGCCGGTTTCCATTCGGCCGGCCAGATAAATTTTCCGGGCTGCCAGTGTTGACGCAGCTCGCGGTCAAGCCGATCTATTTCTTCACAGATGTGGGAGTCAGGTTGACCACCGAGGAGACAAAGTTTTTGCAGAATATCCTCGACAATAACTCGGTTCTCCGCCTCAACTTCATAACAATTGGCCCTGATTTCTTTCCTGGTCAGTTGCCGGACATATCCACGCCAGCCTTGCAGACGAGTTTCCAGTTCCTGGCCTACTTTCAACTTAAATTCCTCCGTGTTGTAATAGAGCACCCGGTCGAAACGAGCCACAACGGCATCTAACCTGGTTTGGACCACAGCTTCGAGAGCCGTACTGCGTAAGGCCAACAAGCGATTTTGACCCATCAAATAATTGCCCAGCGTAACCGTTGTTAAGCCAGCAGAAAGGCTAGCCCCAAAAAGGGCATCATCGTCCAGATAGGCTACCAGCTCGTCAACCATCATTTCTATTCGCTTTAAATCTTGCGTTAGTTTTTGTTTTCCTGTTGCCATCATTCTCAGTCTGCACTTTCTTTATTATTTACACCTGTCTATCACTATCTAAACAGCTACCTTCTCTTGCAATCAACAGGTTCGCGGCTGTCTCAATTTCTGAACTAAAAATGGCTTTATCCTACCCCTCATCGGGTCAGAGAAGAAGTAACTGTATAAAGTAATACGCCGAACTCTCCATTTTACTACACGTTTTCGGTGTAGAAATTGGTAATCAATGCTGAAATGATCATTTTCGAGCAGGAAGAGAAGATAGAGATCTTTCTCCAACACGGTTAGGTGTTGATTTCAGGCGTAGGCAGATTCCTCAGTAATCCGACACCGGTTAATACTAAAGCAACGATCAAGCTTAAACCCCCAAAATACAGCAGCCATTGGAATTCTGGGAAAAAGGCCAGGCCAAAAAAGCCGCCCGAGAGGGCAACCGCTGCTACAGGTGCGCTTATACGAGCCACCCACATCATGGAGGTTGACAACCTCGTAGAGTCAATTAACACCTGCATTACCAAAGATAGTATCACCCAGACACCTGCATGAGCGTGCCCGGCACGCCACAGCGACCACTGGGTTTCATTCAGAGAAAGCGCACCGGGGACTATACCCGCGACCCCTTCAGTAAGGATACCAAGTAGGGTTATCCCGCCACACATAATCGTAGGCACGACAAGTAAGATGACTCCAGAAACAAGTTTCGCCTCGCGAGATAATTTCATAGATGATCTCCAGAAAACATTCTCTCCACAAATATAGCTATAACGGTTATTCACCTATAGGTCAATATCAGTTTGGATGATTTCGGAACTGTGAAAGGGGTGATCTTTCTCATCCTAGTGGCATCAAAGCTGTCCAGATTCCTTGACAGATGACAAATGTGATCCAAATCGTCACTGTTTAGGTTTTAATGGGATGAATAGCAGGAATATTTTTGGCTCCAAATATAAAACCCCGTTTTCCAGGTGACGAAAAACGGGGTGCGCCTAAAAACCTATCCTCTCCTCTTTACTGAGCAATCGTAACGGGGCAGCCCTCCTGACCCTTCGAGCACGTGGCGATTTGTTCTCCATTATAGTAGACATCAAACTCACCTTTCCAGAACCGTTTTTCCCCATCCCGGGTTAAACGCTGACCCACTTCGGTGCAGGTCACGCCTGGCCGCTCAGGATTACCGCCATCCTTCCAGGCAGTGACACACGCGCCGCTGTCCAGTTGGGCGACGCCCCAGTCGCTACCATTAATCGTTCCATTACCGTCACCTAAACTCAACGAAGCCAGGGGGAAAGCCTGGCTGGATTGGTTGACGACAAAAAGACTATCCTCACCGCGTGTTGCAATGAGTAGATTATAAACTGGCGGTTCCGTGGGGGGCGCAGCGGGAGCAGCCGGAGCGGCAGGTGTGGGAGTCGGGGGAACTGGCGCGGTGGCTGTAGGTAAAGGAGCCGGGGGAACTGGCGCTGTAGCCGTAGCTAAAGGAACCGCGGGCAACAAAGTTGCCGTTGACTCCGCGCTGGGAGTTGAACTAGGCACTCCGGCCGCAGCACCTTCTCCAGGGCTGCCTTGCCTCAAAAAGTAATAGAGACCGGCCAGGAAACAGAGAGCCACCGCGGCGAGGATAACGCCGGCGGCAATGAGATAGGGCAGTGGACGCCGGCCGGCCGGGGCAGGGGAAGACGGTGGGATGGCTGGTTTTACCGTTGCCGGAAATTCAGACGTTGCGGCTGCGGGCAGAGGGGGGAGGGGATGCTCGGCCAGTTCGACGGCGACTCGCTGCGGGATTGACAGGCGGGATAGGGTTTGGGATGGAAAAGCAGGTTTTGCTTGGACTTGCAGCGCTTGATTGAGGGCATCCGCCAGGGCCGCCCCACTGGGATAGCGCTCGGTTGGTTCTTTAGCCAAAGCCTTAAGGATGACGACTTCGAGTTCCGGGCTGATCTCAGGCCGCAGTTCTCGAGGGGGTTGGGGGGTATCGGTCAGGTGCTGCATCGCCACATCGAGGGGTTCCGCCGCTTCAAACGGGACCTGGCCGATAAACATCTCATATAACATCACGCCGATGGCATACAGGTCGCTCTGCGGCACCACCTTGGCCGATGAGGTGACTTGTTCCGGAGAAATATAATGGGGTGAGCCAAATATCTCCCCCCGCGTCCCAATATCGGTGAGGAGGGCCAGGCCAAAATCGCTCAGGATGGCCCGGCCTTGTTTGTCGAGGATGATATTGGAGGGCTTGACATCCCGGTGAATAATGCCTTTGCTGTGGGCATAATCCAGGGCTAGACCTACTTCTCGAACAATTCGTCCGGCCTCTTCCGGCTCGATAAACGCGCCGTCTGCCCGGTAGTTGGCCAGCACCGCCCCTAGATCAGCGCCTTCAATGTACTGCATGGCCATATAAAGCAGGCTATTCGACTCGCCATAACGATACAACCTCACAATATGGGGATGCTCTAACTGGGCAATCGCCTGGGCTTCACGCTCGAAGCGCAGGGTAAAATCGGGATCGGCGCGCAGGGGGGCATCAATCACCTTGATGGCGGCATACCGCTTGAGCCGGACATCAAGCCCCCGGTAAACCGCCGCCATCCCACCCCGCCCCAGCAGGGAGATGAGCTGATACTCGTCCAGGTACTGCCCAATCAGCGGATCGGCGGTTGAGAGGTTGGGACCAACAGGTAATGAAAATTCTTTAGCATCTACCGTGGCATCCGGCCGGCGATTTTGTAAAGCCTTTTCCAGCGCCTTCAGCAATTCCTGGCCGGTTTGATAACGCTGCTCGGGAGACTTATTCAAGGCTTTGAGGAGAACTTGCTCCGTCGCTTCGTTCAGGTCGGGATTGATCTGGCGGGGAGGCGGGGGTGGAGCGGTCAAATGCTGGACAGCCACCGCCGTGGAAGAGGGATCATCAAAGGGGACAGCCCCGGTCAACAACTCATACAGGATAACCCCCAGGGCATACAAATCAGATTGAGGGCCAGCCTTCGCTGAACTGCGCGCCTGCTCCGGGGCGATATAGTGAGCGCTGCCAAAAGACTCACCGACTGAACCCTGCTCGATATCCATAACGAGACCGAAATCGGTCAAGATGACCCGCCCATCCCTGGCTATCATCACATTCGAGGGTTTGACATCCCGGTGGACCATACCTTGACGGTGGGCATAGTCCAGGGCGCTGGCTATCGCTTGCCCGATGCGAACCACCTCAGCTTGGGGCACCAACTCGCCCCGCTGCCTGTACTCGGCCATCAGGTGAGCCAGGTCCTGGCCGTCAATATATTCCATGGCGAAGTAATACAGCCCGTCTTGATCATCGGCATAATGGATTTGGACGATGTTTTCGTGCCGCCATTTAGCAATAGCTTGCGCCTCGCGCACAAAACGCTCGGCGTAGGCCGGATTGCCCCGATAGCGGGCATCAATGACCTTGATAGCCACCGGGCGTTGCAGCTTTACGTCCCAGCCGTAATAAACTTGGGCCATCCCGCCCCGTCCCAGGGGACGCTCGATTCTAAAATTAGCCAGTTGTCGTCCTAACAGTGGATCATCAATCATTATCTCTCTCCAGACCTGGCAAGACGTGTTTCTCGGCTGGTCTCCGTAATTCGATGCAGATCACGAATGAAATTGTTCAGACCAAGCGCATAGGCCTCCAGGTAATCCTTCGTCAAATGTACTGCCAGCTCGTGCTGGCCCGCGGCTTCCAGTAAACCCACGTGAGGCCGAAAATCCCGGAGGGTAATGCGCATGATCCCTTTCGCATCGGTGATAACCCCCCAGACCAGCGTTTTTTTGTCGTTATCATCTTTGGCCGTGATGAACCGGGTCAGGGTACTGGTGGGAGCAACAGCGCCGACGTTAGAGAATGCCTCTCGTCCCTTAATGAGATCGTTCAGTATGTCAATCCGGCTGGGAACTTGATCGAGCATGCGCTGGAGCGGTGTGGGCAGATGAGCCAAAAGTTTAAGGGCACCGATACTGGCGCTTTCACCTTGCAGGGCAATTCCCTTAGCTTTGCCCAAAACTTGACCAAAGCCGGCCAGCATAGCCAGATAAGCTCGCTGTAATTGGTCAAACCGGGCATATAATTCAGTTCTGTCTCCCGCGGCCTGCTGGTAGGTCTCTAAAGCGGTCACAACCTGTTGGTGCAAGTTAAGCAGGTCCAAATCTTTTAGCGGCGCTTCGAAGGTCATGGGATAGAGGCGGTCACGCGGAGCGCGCTGGCTGGCATCCACCGGAATTAAAATCGTGGGATTTAACTGTTTGGAGCTATCTAAAGCTTCCAGAGCCGCTAAAGCAGCGGCCCGAGTTGAGGTACCCTGGGCCAGTTGTTTGAGGGAATCAACCAAAGCGGCAGAGGGCTGGTAGGTAGCCGCGTGAATGGCCCGGTAGAGGACCAGGAGATCGTTGACGGTTAGTTCGATCAAGTCGTTGCGCCGTTTGAAGAGCCGGCGCAGGGCCAAAATAGCTTTGAGTTGGACCGCTTCTGTTTCGGCGCTGACTTCAGGCATAACACGGGGAGTGGCCCCAATGAGGGTTAACTCAGCGGCGCTTATTGGAAAAGTTAGCGCCTGGGAGGAGATAGGGCCGGGCTGGGCTGGAGGGAGTGTGCTGAGATATACCGCCCAGGCCAGGGCCTCCTTGGTCATAATTTCGGCCAAAGCTGCTCCCCACGCGCCATCAAAAAAGATGTGCGACTGATCAAAGACGACCGTTTCACCAGTATCGAATAACGTTAGGGGATGGTCGCCGACGCCCCGCTCGGCCCGGCGCAGCTCCGCCAGAGACAACTGGCGCGGACGGCGCTCGCTGTTGAGGAGGATGGGAGCTAAGCGGAGGCTGTCCAGGTCCTGGATAAGGGCAGGGCTGAATTTAGCGCGTAACTGCGGCCATTCTGCCCGCCGGGTCTCGGCCAGTGACGATAGCAGAACGGGAGAGGTTGAACCTGAACCGGCGGCGAGGGCGGCTATCTGGGCGCGTACGCTGGGCAGGTCTGCCGGCTGCTCCGTGCCTGGCTGACAGGCCGGGATAAGATAGTAATGTCCCCGGTGAATGATGCCGATATGGGCTTGGGCCAGGGGAATGGCTGTCCGCGTTTCACCATAAGGACCTGGGGCAAGATAAGCCAGGATAGATATTTGCTGTTGATAAGCTGGCAAATCGTTTTCCTCAGCCGTACGGACGCGCTGCTCCCACTCGCGGCGCAGCTCTGCCGGTAAATCACGCAGCGCTTGGTTCAGAAAATGATCAAACTTGCGTCGGCGATAAATGGCATAGGTATCCCTGGCTTCGGTATCCGGGCCGCGACCGTAAGGACGCTGCTTTTCCCACTCTCGGTAGAGGTGGGCATAGCGGTCGGCATGGGGTTCAGCAGCGGTTATTTCAGCAAGTAAATAGGTATAGACCCGCTCGCGCCACTCATTCTCCAATATATGAGGGTACTGGTGGAGACAATGGATGGCTGCCATTACCCAGGCCGTGATGCGATCAACGTCATTCAAACGAAGCTGGTGTTGGTTAAGGGTGGTATCAAAGCCGTGGGTCTCATTCGCGTGACGGGCGGTGTCCTCACGCAAGGCATAATCCACGTAGAATTGCCAGGTGCCTTCGGGGAAAGAATCATCGGGGTCTTTGCCGGCCAATTTCAGCAGGTTTTGGTACCCCCAAATAACTGCCGCCGGTCCGGCAAAAAAGGTGGTATAGACGGCCTTGTCAAGAACCTGCTCAACCCCTTTGAACAGAAGGTTAATATCCCGTCTAACCGTTGGCAGGGGAGGTTTTCGCCCTGATAAGCGAGCCAGGCCATTGAGAATGACTCCGGGAATATTCCCTGCCGGAATGACCTGAGCTACTGACTCCACCACCGTGTCTATCTCAGGTAACGACAAGCGGGACACATCCCGCACTAAAATAGATCGAGCAATGGTTCTCAGGTCGCCAGCGGTCTTGAGGGAAGCTTCAACGTATTGTTCGCTTGTACTCATCTAACTCAACAAGCCCCCTTGAGCAATGATGACATTTTCTCTTAAATTATACCGGGATTTGGGGGCGTGACTAATTAATAGGCAGATTTAATTTAAGTCGTGTATTTATTTAGCTGGCTTGGGTTAATCAGTTGTAACTCAACTTAACTTTTGATATAATCTTGAATTACGACCACTATCACTAATTCATAACCTTCCATTTCCTATGTGCCGGGGCATCCTTATAGTGCGAGGGGGAAGAATTCGATGATGCAGCCGTCCTTATCACCCAGGCCAATGGCCAGAATTATAGCTCTCTCTGCCTCCGGGCAAAGTGTGACCCCCACCGAATACGTTTTGACAACTGAATCCTGCCGGATCGGGCGATCACCCGAGTGTCAAATTATTGTTCAGGATGACCGAAATTTGGTGTCACGGCTGCACGCGGAGATCAAGTATGAAGATATACGCTATCTCCTCCTCGACAAGAGTATGAACGGCACCTTTGTTAACGGCCAGCGCATTAACGGCAGTCATTATCTCGAAGATAAAGATTTGATCGGGCTGGGCACCGCCGAAGCCAGCCTGCAATTTCGAGACCCGCAGGCAACCACCCCGGCCCGGACTCGGTTGCGCTATGATGAACGCACTCTAACCTTTTTTATCGAGCAGCAGCCCCTGGATCTGCCACCGGCCCAATTTCGGCTCCTCAGACACCTTTACCAGAACGCGAACACGGTCTGCACCCGCGAGACCTGTGCTGAGGCCATTTGGGGACGCGAGTATGATCCGGCTTTGGACACCAAGGCCCTCGATCAGGCCATCACCAAGTTGCGAAACATCCTCCGCAACGCCGACCCCACCGCCGCCGAACTTCTGCGCACCCACCGCAGTCAAGGCTATATTTTGCTTCCTTAAATCGTGAACCGGAGAAAGTGAACTGCTACCCTCCCTAGCGTGGTAGTTCACGGAGAAATTCTAACAGTACCTTCCTCTTGACTGATACCCTCAGTCACGTCTGTTGTTAAATCTACCCAAAATCAAATAGCTGGTCTACCCACGAACCTTCCTAAATGCTCACCTAAACGTAAGCTAATGGCGGTGTACACGGTAAGTTTTTTCGGATACATTAAGGTCATGTGAAACTCGGAGCGGTTAATCAATGTTTAGGAGGCTGTGCTCCTTAAATCTGGAAAAGTTTGGAAAAAGATGTAGTACTTATTGATATTGTTTGTATATAGGGGGTGTCTAGTCTAAAGGTGGTGGAGGTGCATTGAGATTTTGAGCGAAATGATTCAGGAATAATTGCAGTTGGATGACCTCAAGGAGAACAAACCGATCAAACTATTTTGGTAATGAAGAAAATTTGAAATCGAGAAGGAAGGAACTTCCAAATGCTCAAAAAACGCCTCGGCATGGCATTTCTGTTGAGTTTTTGTCTGGTCATTATCCTTTTTGTTAGTCTGGCCTTACTGCCAAAGCCAATCCAAGCTTCTTCCTCCGCTGCCCCTTACCACCAATCCCCAACAACAGTTACATTAGCCAATGGTTATCAGATCACCTTCTTAGGTGTGACGTATCACGGGGATCAGACCTCCACCTGGCGTTATTATGTAAAAGAGCTACCTAGTGCTCAAGATTTGAGTAACTGGGTCTTGGCCCTACCGTTCGCCTGTGATGCGGATGTCATTTCTGTCATTACGGCTTCGCCTGAGCCTTGGGAAATGGTCAATCCCGATCCAAATGCACACCTGGATGGGGTCAAATGGCAAACCGGGGCGGGCTTTCAGCAGGGTGAATTCACCGTTACGCTGGCCGGACCGGTGGCTCTCGGCCAAACGCAGGTGGCAGCTAAAGGGCCGGACCTCGCCTATGGTGTTATTGCCGGGCCGGTCTGCGGGCTTGATTTAGCCATTGCCAAGCGTGACTCCCTCGACCCGGCCAAAGTTGGCGAGCCGCTGACCTACACCCTGACCGTGACCAACAGCAGCTTTGCCGATGCGACCAACATCGTCGTGACCGACACCCTGCCGGCCAGTGTCAGCTTCGGCTCAGCCACATCCAGCCAGGGTAGTTGCAGTGGCACGACCCTGGTTACCTGTAACCTCGGAACCCTGGCCGGCGGGGCCACGGCGACCATCACCATTGTCGTCACTCCAACGGTTGAAGGCGTCGTTATTACCAATCAAGCGGAAGTGACAGCGACTGAGCCTGATCCCAATTTGGCAAACAATACCGCTTCCGAGGACACCTTGATCAGGCCAGCCGCGGATTTGTCCATTACCAAGACCGGCTCACCTGATCCGGCCAAAGTCAATGAACCGCTCACCTACACCCTCACGGTAACTAACACCGGTCCAGATGACGCGAACAATGTGGTGGTGACCGATACGCTGCCAGCCGGCATCAACCTTGGGACGGCGACACCTAGCCAGGGCAGTTGCAGCGATCTAGGTCCGGTGACATGCAGCTTGGGGACTTTAACCAATGGGGCTTCGGCGACAATCACGATTATCGTCACCCCAACTATTGAAGGGAGCATCCTGACCAATCAAGCTGAGATCAGGAGTGCCCAACTTGATCCCGATGTAACCAACAATACCGCCAGCGAAACTACAGTTGTCAGGCCAGCCGCGGATCTGGTGATCATCAAGACCGACTCACCTGACCCAGTCATTGTAGGCAAGCCTCTGACTTACACGCTGACGATTACCAACGCCGGACCTGACGATGCCACCAATGTCGTCGTGACTGACACCTTACCGGCCAACGTCATCTTTGGCTCGGCGATCGCCAGTCAAGGGAGTTGCAGCGGCACGAATCTGATCATTTGCGGTTTAGGGACCTTAGCCAATGGAGCCACAGCAAAGATTACCATCGTGGTCACGCCAACGGTAACCGGGATCATTACCAATATGGCCCAGGTAAGAGCAGCCCAGCCTGATCTCAGTCTGGCTAATAATACGGCGACTCAGACGACCCAAGTCATTGGCCTGGGGAACAACTGTACCTTAACCCAGGGATATTGGAAAAGCCATCCCGATGCCTGGCCTGTCAAGCAAATTACTATCGGCGGGGTAACTTATCCTCAAGCAGAGGCATTGGCTATCTTCAATATTGAGCCGGATGGTGATGCCACCTATATCTTGGCCCACCAACTTCTGGCTGCCAAGCTCAATATTCTTAACGGAGCTGACCCCAGCAGTGTGACCAATACAGTTGTTGAGGCTGACGACTGGCTTAATGAACATCCCCTGGGCAGCAATCCCTCCAATCCGGATCGTGAAGCCGGGATCAAGCTGTCGGAGACGCTGGACAAATACAATCGGGGGTTGATCGGTCCTGGCCGTTGTGCGCCATCTCAGATACCTTCAACCCACGGGCTCTATTTGCCCTTAATTAGAAAATAAAAATTAGTGAATCTGTCCTACTGTAAAAATCGAATTCCTAATTCAAAGAAAAATTAGCCCAAAACAGATGTAGTAAAAATGCGGCCTCTGCGTATAAATATACAACACACCATCTTATCTGGGCCCGGATAGGAGTGACCATTTTGCAAACCGTTGCAGCGGAAGATGTAAGAGCAACAAGTAAAGAGGTTTCTGAGCCAAAATTAGATTTAGCCGCTCTCTTCCAACAGTACTATCCACGTATCTACAACTACCTGCGCTACCGCGTCAGCTCGGCGGAGGATGCTGAAGACTTGATTGGCACCGTCTTTGAACAAGCTTATGCCCATCGGACCCGATTCGATCCAGACAAGGGCGCTTTTTCAACCTGGCTGTTTCGGATCGCCCACAATGAGCTGGTTAGCTACTATCGCAAAAAGGCCAGCCGCTCAAACTGGGAAAGCGGGGTTGAAATTCCGACCGATCTGACGACCCAGGACCCTTCGCCCGAGGCTCAACTGGTCCACCAGGAGGCACTTGTTTTGATGCTGCGCTGCCTGAAGGGCTTGAGCGAGCGAGACCAGGAGATCATCAGCCTGAAGTTTGCCGGTCAGCTCAGAAACACTGAGATTAGTGAGATTATGGAGATGCCCGAAAAAACGGTCAGTGTCGTCCTGTTGAGAGCGGTTCGGCGTTTGCGCCAGGAGATGGAAAAGGAGGCCGCCTTATGAACGAACAACAACTGGCTGATCTCTTCTCGGAACAACTGGACCGTTTGCTGGCGGGGGAGCCACCCCAGCTCCCCGCAGACGCCGACGATCTACCCGAGCTGTTAGAGATCATCGGGCAACCAACCACCCAAACCCACTTTCAGGCCAGTGCTGCCGCTCAGTCGGCCTTTCAGAGCCAACTGGCGGGCTGGTTTGGATTAGCCGCTACTGGAGGAGCACCCATGACTATCTTAGGTCTATCAAAAATTTGGTTTATCAGTATTGTCACCACTGTTATCACGATTGTAGGCGGGGCCGGAATTATTGCCGTGATTGCCACGAGTATTTTTGTCTTCCGAGGTGGCCCGGTCGTTTATGTACCGACGAAAACTCCCACCCCGCATGGAACGCTAACGGTCACAGCTTCCCCTGTTGCTTCCACCCCCGTTACCCCTGTGGGAACCCCGGTGACCACAGGAGGACGGCCCAGTTTGAGTTTCCAGGGGGATGAGTTACGGGCCAATTTTCTCTGCCAGAGTACTTATCAAAGCGGCGGTACCCTGGCAAACCACGGCGATGGCATTGCTGCCAATGTAGTCATTGGCTGGGAGGTTGTCAAAGGGGCCGAACTGGTCCAAGGGGTCCGGGTTACCCCGGCCAACTTCTCTCAACTAGCCGGCCACGGCCAGGTTAATTTTAACATTGAAGTGGATGTCAAAGACGGTTGGTGGCAACAGGCCAATGGCAGTGAGATCAAGGTCCGCCTGTTTATCGCCAATGAGGATAACCGCCCCGGCCATCATCAAACTCAGGCCCACGTCACGCTGGTCAAGCGGGGTAATCAGGGAGGAAGCGGTACGGGAGGCGGCGGTGCCTTATGTGCCACGCCGACCCCTACGCCAACCCCCACTGCCATCATTACCGGCACACCCCCTGCTATACCGCCCGTCGTGGGACTGCCGCCGCTGGTATTTATCGGCCACTTCCATGTTCCAAGCCTGTGTGGTGGGATCTACACTGCTCAGAGCAGCCTGGTCAATACCGGCAGCGAGCCGGTGGATAATGCCGCCCTGGCCTGGGAAGTGATTGAAGGCGCGGACCTGGTGGATACAGTTGGCTTCAACTCGGCCAACCTGCTGCCGATGGTGGCCAACAACGCCGCTCCGGGAACAGATTCCGCTGCCGCTAGTCTCACAACTACCCCTCTGCTCGGCGCAGTTGATTTCCAGCCTATTTCGGGTGAGCAAGAGATCAAGCTGGATGTGAAAGTGAAAGTCAAAGACGATTGGTGGAAACACGAGGGTGAAACTAAAGTCAAGATCAAACTCTCGGTCAAGAATAAATTCGACCTTCAGCCGCATCCCGGCCCCACGCAGTACAGCCAGATTATCACCATTGTCCGGCAGGATGCCCAGTGGTTCAGCCTGGTGGGCTTCCCGCACAATTTTGGCGAAAACAAGATGCTGATCAACGGGCATATTGTTGTGGTCAATGACTGCACCGGACTGCCGGCCAACTGGCCACCCGGTTCCAAAATTTATGTCGTCGGCTGGCTCCAACCCGATGGGACCTTTATGGCCATTAACATCATCATCGTTAACATCACCATCATCACCGGTGATTTTAACAGCGGCGTACCTTTACCCGGCGATGATGGCGGCAGCAGCGGTGGTAGCAGCGGTAGAGGCGGCGGCGGTGGTGGTGGCAGCGGCGGTGGCAGCGGCGGCAGTAAGGGCGGTAGTAAGGGAGGCAGCAAGTAAGATGGAAGATAAACTAAGTGAAAGCAACCCGGCTCCTTTACCTGAGGAAATTGTGCCGGATCCATCCGGCGCTCCACCCTCAAAACAAGCGCCTAAAAAAGGGATTTATCTGGCTGTTGGAGGGGTTGGCTGCATTTTGTTACTCTGTTTGGGCCTATTCATTGGCGGGGGTCTCTTCTTCGTTCGCAGTGGGGTGACGGCCTCGGCGGGTAATGAGGCCGTCGTTTCGCCGGACGCCGAGGCAGCCCAGGAGGGTCGGTTGCAGGCGGACTCGTTCGGCAACGATGAGCCAGTTTCGCCGGAGGTCGATGAATCCGCACCGGTGGAATCACCGGCGGATTCGTTCAGTAACAATGAATCAGCCCCGGCAGGGTCCGAAACTGCTAGCGGACTGCCCGAAATGAGTCCGCTGACCTTCACCCTGGAACCTTCCGAAACCGGCGAGCCGACCAAATCGGGTTTCTCCTTTGCCGAAGGCACGAGTCAAATTCACGCGACCTTTGAGTACGCCAACCTGACCCCTGCTCATACCTGGAGCCAGGTCTGGTATCATAATGGGACTGAGGTATCACGGGTCAGCCAGCCCTGGCTGGAAGAGGCCGGCGGCACGTATGATTATGTGATTGAAACCGGCGATGACTCTCTGCCGGCAGGTGAGTGGACGCTGGAATTTTACATCAACGACGAACTGCTAACGGCCGGCAGTTTTACCATCGAAAGCGCCGAGGAGACGGCAGCCGCCGAGACCCCTGACCTGGCCGACTTGGCCCAGGTTTATCTCCTCGTCTACACCAAGTGGGATGGCCAGAAGCATAACCTGTATATGAACGACACCAACGGCAGCCAGGAGCAGTTCATTTTGGGACGAGCGGCCGGGCCGTCCTGGTCGCTGGACAGCCGCTATATTTTCGTCTACGGTGAAGAGGGCATTGACCAGCTCTATCCCCAGTCCGGCGTGACCAATGGCATTATGCGTCTGACGGCCACCTCGCTGCCTGCCAGCCCCAAGCAAATCCAACTTTATCAAGGGCACGGCTGGAATGACGGCACCGCCCGCTGGGCCAATGTTGCTCCGGATGGAACGATGATTGCTTATGATGGAGATCGGGGCGGGGGCCGCCGAATTTACTTCCTGGGCACCGAGGCCAACCAGCAGTTCCGCTACGAGATTATCGGCGAGCAGGCCGACTGGTCGCCGGACAGCCAGAAAATTGTCTACCGCTCCGGCCGCAATAATCAAACTGGCATTTGGATTTCCAACCGCACTGACTCCGGCCACACCCGCATTACCACGAGCGGCAGCGACTCGTTTCCCACCTGGTCGCCGGATGGGCAGACCATTGCCTTCAGCCGTGACTCGGGGGGCAGTACCGATATTTACACGGTGAATGTGGATGGCAGCAATCTGCAGCGTCTCACCGATACGCCCGGTCATGACACTTTGCCCGCTTACCTGCCCAACGGCGACCTGGTTTTCCGCAGCACCCGCGGCGGCAGTTGGAGCATCTGGAAAATGAAGGGCGATGGCTCAGACCCGGTCGAAATCATTGCCAACGCCCCGGTTGGCCCGGACTGGTCCTTTAGCCGGATCGGGGTGCTGCGTTGATGTTGAGGTTCTGAAACAGCGTGCGAAGGTCTCATTCGACTCGAACTCAAATATTTTTCTGGACCATCCTGCTGGTAGGTCTGCTGCTAAGTTTGCCCGCCGGCTTAGCCACGTCTGCGTTCAGCCAAAATCCCGGCGACCTGATCATCAATGAGTTCGTAGCCGCCAATCAAATCGGCCTCACCGACGAGGATGGCGACCCTTCCGACTGGATCGAACTTTACAACCGAAGCGAACAAGCCATCAACCTGGCCGGTTGGTCCCTAACCGATGACCCCGCGCAACCGGAAAAATGGGCTTTCCCCGATGTGACGCTGGGGGGCCACAAGTACCTGCTCGTCTTTGCTTCCGGCAAAGATCGCCGCCCGGCCCAGCCTGGCAGGGAACTGCATACGAACTTCAAGCTCAACCAGGAGGGAGAATTTTTAGGGCTTTACAATATTTTCCAGGCTCAATTTATGGATGTTACCTCGCCTGCTGAGCCGGACCAGTCAGGAGAGGAAACAGGCCAAACTTTTCCTGGGCAGTTAGCCGATGTTTCCTATGGCCGCTCTCCTCAGATTACCGCTGACCGGGCTTACGGTTATTTCCAGAACCCCTCCCCCGGCCAGCCTAACGATGAAGGCTCCGCCTGGACTGGCCTGGTCGCACCGGTCACCTTCAGTGCCGAGCGAGGCTTTTACGACGCTCCTTTTACCCTTGAGTTGAGGACGACCACTCCCGGCGCAATCATTCGCTACACCACTAACGGCAGCGAGCCAACCGAGACCGGCGGTATGGTTTACACGGCTCCCTTGACCATCACCCACACCAGCCTGGTCCGGGCTGCTGCGTTCAAACCAACTTTCAAACCCTCACCCGCAGCGACCCACAGTTACATTTTTCTGGACGATGTTTTGACCCAGCCCAAAAACCCGCCTGCCTTCCCCAAGACATGGGGCGGCTACAAAGGCGCTCCGGTACAGGCCGACTATGAGATGGACCCGGAGGTCGTCAATGATCCGCGTTATCGAGGGGTCATCAAGGAAGCACTCCAGGCTATTCCTACCCTGTCCCTGGTGACCGATATGTCCAGCTTCTACCACCTCTACGCCAATCCTGAACACAGAGGCCGGGCCTGGGAGCGCCCGGTCTCGGTAGAGCTGATTGATCCCCGGCATCACGAACCCGGATTTCAAATCAATGCTGGTCTGCGGATGCACGGCGAGCTAGGCCGGTCAGGAAATATCCCCAAGCACCCGTTGCGTCTTTTTTTCAGAAGCGAATACGGGGAGGCCAGGCTCCACTATCCCCTCTTTCCCGGTTCTCCGGTGGACGAATTTGATACGCTCATCCTGCGCAGCGGGGTCAACCGGAGTTACGCTGGCTATCCCAAATGGCCGGAGGACCTCAAGCTGACCACCTACACCCGCGACGAGTGGCTGCGGGCATCGCAGTTGGCTGTATCCGGTTATGGGGCGCGGGGCAGATTTGTCCACCTCTATCTGAATGGCCTGTATTGGGGGCTGTACAATATTGTCGAAAGGCCGGAAGAGTCTTTTATGTCGGCCTATTTTGGCGGGGAACAAACGGATTGGCAGGTCGTTGACCCCGACACGGCCCTCACCAACACCAGCGAGCGGTTTCAGACTTTGAACCAATTGGCTCGTGAAGGTCATCTGGAAGACCCGGAAAAATATGCGCTTATTCAGACCTATCTCGACATCCCTCATTTTATTGATTATCTCATCTTGAACTGGTACAGCGGCAATCTCGATTGGGGCTTCAATAACTGGGTTGCCGCCGTGCAAAAGCCATCCGGCCAGGTGAGATATTTTGTCTGGGATGGGGAACGGACTTGGTTTAACGGCGCTGAAATTTATATGGAATATGATGAATACGAGGGACGGCCCAACCTGGTCAAACCGCTTTTTAATGCCCTGCTCAAGAACCCTGATTTTAAGGTGGAATTGGCCGACCGGATGTACCGGCACTTGTTCAATGACGGCCCTCTCTCCGATGCCAACTCTCAGGCCCGCTGGTCGAGCATCAACCAGGAAGTGGAGCAAGCTATCATTGGCGAGTCCGCCCGCTGGGGGGATACCCGCTTTGAGACGCCCCTGACCCAGGCGGATTGGTTCAAAGCCAGGGACGACGTGTTGAGGCAGATGGATGGGAATGCGGCCCGGTTGATTGCCCTGACCCGCAAGGCAGGCTATTATCCCAAGCTTGACCCGCCAATCTTCAGCCAACAGGGCGGCCAGATCACGCCTGGCTTCACTCTGACCATGACCGGCATTTCTCCCGGCCAGGGAGCCATTCTTTACACCACCAATGGCTCTGACCCCAGGCAGCCCCTGACCGGCGCAATTGCCCCTACGGCGAGGACTTACCGGACGCCCCTGGTTCTAACGGACACGACCCACCTTAAAGGGCGGGTGTTCCGTGGAGGGGTTTGGAGCGCGCTCAATGAAGCCAGCTTCACCCTTGAGACTGAAGTTAATAGCCGACTTCAGATCACCGAAATCATGTACAATCCGGCTGGGGGCGACGATTACGAGTTTATCGAACTGAAAAATATTGATCCCAGCGAGTTGAGCCTCTCCGGCCTCTCCTTCGCGGAGGGTATTCGCTTTACCTTCCCACCCACCTCTCCCGCTCTCGCGCCCCAGCAATTAATAGTGTTGGTCCACAACCAGGCCGCTTTCGCCCAAAGATACCCGGGTGTGCGGGTGGATGGGGTTTACGAGGGACAACTGTCCAATAAAGGCGAGACCCTTCGCCTGAAAGATGCTCAGGGTCAGGACATACTTTCGCTGGAATACGACGATGAGAACGGCTGGCCGGTCAGCGCCGATAGTCAGGGCGACTCCCTGGTAATTGTGGATCCAGAGCAAGACCCGAATAATCCGGCCAACTGGCGAGCCAGTGTTAATCTCAATGGGTCGCCGGGGGTGGATGAGAGAATGGTGTCTTCACTTTTCCAAAACCTTGCTGTTCCAGTCGAGATTCGATAATCAGTTAGCATTGAGGCTGTCTCTTGAGTGGAAATTGAAAATAGAGTTGATTCCCGTGCAAAACTATGCCTCGGGGCAGAAGCGAGAACAGACACTTGGTCTTCTAAATTGAGGTAACTTTAGAATCCTTAAGAGTAGGTGTTGAAGAAATTTGCTGACTGAGTGTCTTTTTGTGTTAAACATTTCTTGCTATGGGCTTTATGGATTCCTTGAGCATAATCACCTTGCAAAACCCCGTGTTTCTAGGGGTTGACGGCCAAGGTGATTGACCTTACTATTCCTATAAATTCAACCAGCCACTTCATTTTCGCTCGGCAGTTTTATTGAAACAAATCTTCAAAAACTGTAAGCTGCATAGCAGCTTTACCAGCCTCAAAGTGTCCAGCGAGTTGGGTTATGCTGTAGTCAAGGCAGGGCAATGCCTACAGCCAGGCCGAAAGGGATTTTTGTTGCGCCGCAAGCAGATAGAGAATTTCTCGCAGTGCGGGCGTTGGGCAGCGGCGGGGTAGAGCGCCAGGGTCGAGTTGGCAAGTATCAGATCATGCTCGGCGAAGTAATAGAGTTTAAGAAGAAAAACGCGACGGTACCATTGTAGTACCGTCGCGTACACCGGCTTTGGCCTGCAGGTGTCAAATTCCGGCCGGATTTTTGATGTCCTCGGCCAGTTACCGATGAAATCTAAGAAGTAAAAACGCTCACTCTCCACCATCATTTTCGCTTACCGCTCACTAGCCCCGCTTCCTCTCCATGAGCGTTTCTCCAACATCACTGAGCGTTCAATCTGATTCGCTTACCAGGCACTCACACATCCTTACCCCCGATAAAACCACTGTATAGCCCCCTGTATCCTATACTCCTCTCAGGCCTGTTCCCCTGCCCGCTGGCACCCTAGATTCCCCAATCAGTCCTAGAAACGCCCTCCCTTGCTCCGACCCCTATAGAACCCCTGTACCGACTCCTGTATCCTGTATTCCTCTGATGAACCAAACCAACCCCTCGCCTGCCTCAACTCGATCCTGTATCGGACCATCCATCCAGCCGCTCGCGACCTCGTAAACAACCCCTGACAAATCACCATACAACTCCTGATAAACTTATATGCGAATTCCACACGACCTCTGGATGACCCCAGGTGCGACCGTTGTACATTTCATTGCCCGGTTCCGTCCCAATTCGGCCGCCCGGCTTATCCCTTTATAATCCTTGAATAATCCCCTATCGGAAGGGTGTCCCCCCGACACACGTTTGGGTAACCTCTAGTCAAACTCCATAAGACCCCCCTGTATCCAGCGTTTCCCCTGGCTCTGGCCAAGCCAGTCTGACCCCAGCTCATCCTCTAAGCCTGGTTACCCCCTAATCAACCCCTCTAGGACCCCTGGCAAAAGCCTATTCAACTCCGTGCTAACCCCCTGTGTCTGGCATTATCCGGCCAAATTCGCAGGGTTCCCGCTTCGCCGAGCAGTTTAGTGGAGAAGGTTATTAGGTCGGGACATTTCTTTTGGCGCTGAGCCTGGCGCGCTCCCCCGCCCTATTGTAGCACGGAGTTTTAATAAACAGTTGGCAATCTCTCAATCATATTTTTGGCTTTAATAAAGAAAAACGGCGACATCCATAATGGAGGTCGCCGTGCACGTAAGCTTGTTTTTCTTCTATACCGCTACCTAGCCGTCCTCAAAGCATCATCGATTCTATGTAGTACAATTCCCAATGACCGGAGAAGGTAATGTCTAAGAGCTCAAAAGATGTGGAGGCGTATGTCCCGCTGCGTCCGATCCAGATCGGATAGCGGCTTGGATGTGTCAGAGCTCGAACTGCTAGGTCTTAATAGGAAATTTCGGTCTGCTGTTTCCGAGAAGCAGCGACAGAGTCTAACAACAAAAAAAGCCTCGCCTGGTTTCAGGCGAGGCTTTTCGCTAAAGGCAATACACACCCTCCCGACGAATGAAATTACTTAGTTCATCCGCCCGTCGGCAGCCAAAAACAGGCTCGGGTCCTCGGCCCCGACCACGTTGTAACCAGCATAGTCAGTAGCCGGTTCGCCGATGAAGTTGTCCATCGGATGACCGACCGCCTTAACCAACTGCTCCTGTGGGACGTGGTTCTTCAGCCAGGCCAGGATATTGTTCAGGCCCAGCGCCAGGCCAGCGACCATAGCCAGCACGATCGCACGAAAAATCGGGGAGCGACGCCAGAAATAGACGCACAGCACAGATACAACTACCCCGATAACTATAAGGGCCGCAAGTTGCAGAATAGTGCGCCTGTGATTAGCCCAAAACGCAACCAAGGTCATTTTGGCGTTATGGAAGGCCTGCTTGACACCGGCGACGGCTTGGTTAAATTTAGCTTTGAGTGTTTGGATGTTCACGAGGGTTCTCCTTTATAGGGTTACAATATTGAATAGATTTTTGGTAAGAGGATTAAATTATGAAACAAGTTGTTGCGGGGACAGCTGTCTATTCGGTAAAGATTGGTTTCAGCGGCATTACCTCCTTGACTTTAGAGGACAACAAACAGACCAGCCCTATAGCAGGCTGATCTGTTTAGATAAATGTTGCAGACAGATGGAGTTGAGTTGTGGGATAGTTGACTGCGATCACTAGCCGACCGCTAAAACACGCTCCCCCTCAAAAGACGCAAGGGACTCCCTGGATCTGGTGGCGGAGTGTTCCCCAAACGATAAGGCCCGCTCTGTCGTCATGGTAATCGGCTGCTCTTGGAGGATGCGGTTCTTCAGCCAACCCAGGATATTGTTCAGGCCCAGTGCCAGGCCGGAGACCAGGGCCAGCACGACTGCCCGGAATAGGACCGAGTGGCGCCAAAGGTAAACAAACAGAGTTGTGGTTATTACGACCAGCAGACCAATAGCGATAGCCCACAGAATGGATCGCTTCTGTTCATTCCAGAATGCCGCCAGGCTTGCCTTAACGGTGATAGAGGTTTGTTTAACGGCGCTCATAGTTTGATGGAATTTAGGTTTAAGTGATGGGAAATTCATTAAATATCTCCTAAAAACCGGCTAAGAATTTTTAGCTAAATTGCCGTTTTGGCAGTTAAACGCCGACGGAAGAGGCTTCGACGGCAACGATGGGAGGACTATCCAATGGCCGCATGACCGGAAGCGGTTTGGGGAATACAGCCGCTGCTTCAGCGGCGGGGATTATCTCCATCGGAACGACTGCGGTTGACTGGACCAGAGCCGGCTCAACTGCCGCTTCCTCGAGCGAGTCGCCAAACAAAACATCCACTCCGTCAGGATGATAAGAAATGGTTAAGCCATCGGCGTCATCGGTTATGACCGGAAAAACCAACAGCCCCTCGACCGTGTCGCCGGTGGTCAGGGTAAACGCCGTCAACGATTCGATAGCAGCTTTCATCAACCCCTGGCAGGCTTCGATGTGACTTTGGGCATCAGCGCCTTTATAACCCGGCCCCACCTCTGGTGCGAACAGCCATGACCCCTGCGGCAACTGTACCCTGTTATCAAAATTAAACGCCGGTTCTTTGCCGAATAGATCTGTGGTGGTGAGGTCCAGGCCCAACTCGAATTCAACTACTCCATGACCCTTATTCTGGCAGGTAGTTAAGTAAGGTCTCAGCACCCCTATCGGAAATCCGGTCTTTTGAGTAAAAGCGGCGACCGCCGTCAAAATATCGTGCTTCATGGTGTCAGCCGCGTGTTCGTAGGTGATACGCTCAAGATGCATCCAGTGGCCAGGTTCGTACTGCTCGACATTAAACTGGATGAGCTCGCCTTCCAGTTGCGCTGTCTCGCCGGGTTGGCTCTCTGACCAGGGACCGGATTCATGCGCGCCGGCGGCCACCTCGCTTAAGATAACGGCAACCACCCGGTCGAGGCCATTCTTATCCAGGTTATAACATCTGACCCGCTGGCTCTTGTTTTTGATCAACATCTCAACGGGGGAGAAATCTAACTGGGGGTCATGCACCGCGCAAAACGGGGTTGCTGCCGGCTTAAAGGGGGCAGGTTGGGGAGCGGCTGTCTGACCAACAGAGTCCCTGTCCGACTCAAACGCCGTCACTGGGATCGTTTCTTCGGCAAGCATCATTGGCGCGGTGAGAGTGGGGGTCGGGCTCGACTGGGTTGATGGTTGCTGAGGATCCGGGGCGACTGTATGTTTTTGCTTGGCTTTAACCAGAGCGGTGGCGAACAAATACCCGGCCATCAGGGGGATAGCAATGCTCGCTGCCAAAATGACCGGGAGCCAGAGGATGGAGTTGTTGTCTGAATGATCATCTAAATGTTCATCCGGATGATAACCATTGGGTTGAAACATCGTTAAGCTCCTTACCAGGCTTCAGCCTGGAAATTTCATAGAATGAAAAAGATTGAAGTTATGTGTAGATGGGTTACCTCCTTGTCGAGAGGATGGAGGAATAACAAACAAGCCGGCAGGCGCCGACCCCATTTGCGAAAAGAGGCATCGAACCAGCAAAAACGACCACGCCAAGCAACGCCTGACTGAGGCGATTTTTGCTAAATCGCCTGTCCGCTCGCGAGTGCCCCGTTGCGCCGGTGTTACCGCTTCTCAATTAGATTGGAATTAAAAGGGGTAAATTGTGGGGTTAGATAAAATTTAGTTACCTATATTATTAGTTTAGCAGGCTATTAATCTATTGTCAATACCCAGTTTTATGTAAATTTCTACTGGACCACCACCTGTTCAAGTGAATGAGCAGCTCGCCGGAACATACTTTCATAAGTATACGGCGCAGGCGTGCGGGGATGAGGCGGGTTAGACCAGTCGAGGGTTTGACCAGAGGTGATGCCTTCGGCCACTATCTCTCCAGTGGGTTTGGGCGCGGCCAAAAGACGATTCTGGCGCTTTTGATAAGCTTGGATCGCTTCCAAAGCGGCTACATGCAGCCTTAAACCGTTGTGACTTAACCCAAAGTTTTGCAGGGAATGGAAGCATAGGTTTGCCCAAAATCGCCGATTTTCAAGTCAATTTTAGAACAAAATGGGGGTAAAGTAAAGGGTCCTGGCAGCATAGTTTTGCCGGGAGTGAAAAATAGAAGCATAGTCTTGCCCAGAGTACCCTGAAAAACAGGGACAAATTTAATCAAACCAATGGAGGTAAGCTATGCTAACGCAAGATCAAGTCAGCCAATATTGTCAGCACCTGGGTCTGTCCGAGGCAGCCCGGACAGTGCTCAACACCATCCGCAGCTCGCCGCCCATGCGCCGGGTGCGGAGTTCGGCCAAAAATGTGGCGGTGCGCTACCCCAGCCGGAAAATGGGCGTGGTCATTCAGGCAGAGAGCCATCGCAATGAACTGGCCTTCGTTTACGAGATGGAATACGACGAGGCCGTGTTGGAATACTACGACCAGCCCTCGGTCATCAAACTAGAATACCAGGCCAAGAACGGCCGCCAAGTGGGGGTGTTGCACACGCCCGATTTCTTTGTGCTGCGCCAGGACGAGGCCGGGTGGGAGGAGTGCAAAACTGAGGCGGAGTTGCCTCACCTGGCCGAGCAGATGCCCGAGCGGTATGTCAAAGATGAGGCAGGCTGCTGGCGGTGTCCGCCCGGCGAACGATACGCCGCCCAGTTTGGCTTGTACTACCGGCTGCGTTCATCGGCCGAGATCAATTGGATTTTTCAACGCAACTTGATCTTTCTGCAAGACTACCTGCGGGAAGATGGGCCGGGGGTTGCAGAGAAAATTCGGGAGAGGGTGTACCGGTTGGTAAAGGCTGAACCGGGGCTCAAACTAAACCACCTTTTTCAATGTCTGCCAGAGGTGAGCCGGGACGATATCTACCGTTTGATCACCGATGGGCAGATCTATGCCGATCTACGCGGAGCAGCTCTGGCCGAACCTGATCAGGTTCGGCTTTTTTGTGATCAATGGACGGCTCAGGTCTTTGTGGTCCTGCCGGAGACGATGAGTGAGGAACCGATCGGCGGTTTTCAGACCGTCAAGCTCGAAGTCGAGGCCAGCCTGCAGTGGGATGGCAAAGCGTGGACCCTCATCAACGTAGGCGAGACCGAACTGTGGCTGCGGTCCGCGGAGCGAAACATCGTCAAACTTTCGCCGACCGAATTCAAGAGCCTGGTAGCCAAGGGCGACATCGTCGGTTCAGCGGAACGGCTCGAAACGGACCTTAGTGACGAGGCGCAAGCGTTGTTAGCTCTGGCCAGCCCGGAAGATTTGAAAGTCGCCAACCAGCGCTACCAGATCATCCGGCCGGTGCTGAACGGAGAGTTGCCTGGGGCTGGTTCGACGCCCCGGCGCACCGTCTACGATTGGGTCGGCAAATATCGCCAGGCTCAGCGGCTGCACCAGTGTGGCTTTGTGGGCCTGCTGCCGCAGTCGCATCACTCGGGTAATCGGACGCCCAAACTGCCGCCGGGGACCTGGGGTCTGATCCATGAGTTCATCGAGCACAACTACGAGAGTCTCAAACAAAAACTTAAGTACGAGGTCTACGGCGAGTTGATGCTGGCCTGCGAGCGGCAGGGCGTCCCAGCGCCCAGCTACAAAACCTTTGCCACCGCCATCAGCCAACGACCAGCCGAGGCGCAAATCAAAAAGCGGGAGGGCCGGCGCCGGGCTTACCCGCACACGATGTTCTACTGGGAACTAGAAATGACGACCCCCCGTCACGGGGACCGCCCCTTTGAAATCGGTCACCTGGATCACACCCAACTCGATATTGAACTGGTGCATTCCACCACGGGGCGCAACCTGGGCCGTCCCTGGGCGACCTTTCTGAGCGATGCGTTTTCCCGCCGGTTGCTGGCGGTGTATCTGACCTTTGAGCCGCCCAGCTACCGTTCCTGCATGATGGTCTTGCGCGAATGCGTGCGGCGACACCAACGCCTACCCCAGATCTTGGTGGTCGACGGGGGGTCAGAGTTTGGCAGCGTCTACTTTGAAACGCTGATGGCTTTTTACGAATGCACCAAGAAGAGCCGTCCCCCTAGTAAGGGGCGCTTTGGCTCGATCTGCGAGCGATTGTTTGGCACGACCAACACCCGCTTTGTCTACAATTTACTGGGCAACACCCAGGTCATGCGCCACGCCCGCCAGGTGAGTAAAGCAGTCAATCCCAAAGAACAGGCCCAGTGGACCTTGCCTCGCCTGTATCTGCGCTTACGGGAGTGGGCCTATGAGGTTTACGAGACCATCGAGCACCCCGCCCTGGGCCAGACCCCGCGTGAAGCGTTTGCCCAGGGTCTGAAACAAGGGGGCGAGCGGGCGCATCGGGTCATTCCGTATGAGAGCGAATTTCAGCTGCGCACCCTGCCCACCACCCGCAAAGGAACGGCCAAGGTCGATGCCAATCGGGGGGTGAAAGTGAACTACATCTACTACTGGACCAACGATTTCCGCCAGGCCGAGGTGGCTCACCGCTCGGTGCCGGTGCGCTACGATCCGTTTGATGTGGGCCTGGCTTACGCTTTTGTGCAAGGCCGCTGGGTGCGCTGTATCTCGGAATATTACGCGCGGCTGCGGGGCCGAACCGAGGTTGAGTTGAAACTGGCTACCAGCGAACTGCGCGCCCGCTACCAGCGCCACAGTCGGCAATTGCTGATTACCGCCCGTCACATTGCCGAGTTCATCGAATCTTTGGAGCAAGAAGAGGCTATGCAAGCTCAGTTGCTGAGTGCCGCGGAAGGAAAACAAGTGGTAGCTCTGATCAATCAGCCGCCCCTGAAGGCCGCACCGGAGGCGCCGAGCGTCGCTGAACCGGTTGATCCGCCCGATGATGAGCCGGAGCAGGGGGTCGGACCCGCCAACGATGATGAACGCTTGACGCCCCTGGCCGATTACCAGGTCTAGCCGGAGCGAGCCACGATGTCGAACCAGGATTGTTTTCCCACAGAACTGTTAGCGCAACCTGACCGGGTTCGCTGGCGATATTTTTACCACAAAATTGTGGCCCACCCCCGCCTGGTCGAGATTGACCGGGAAGTCAAGCATGCGATCCGCTACGCCAGCCAGGGGCGGCTCATCCTGGTCTTTGGGCCAACCGGGGTGGGCAAGACCACCCTCCGGCGCGGACTTGAGCGGGCTTTGACCGATGAGTTGCAGTCGGAGTTGGCTCAGGACCCGGGGCGAATGCCCCTGGTTAGTGTGGAAGCTGTGGCCCCCGAACAGGGCAATTTCGACTGGCACGATTTTTACCAACGGGCCCTGGGCAGCCTGGCTGAACCGCTGATTGATCACAAAGTGGTCGACGCGACCCAGCTTGATGGGCAGTTGATCCGTCAGGCCAAACCCAACCTGCGCACGCTGCGCCAGGCCCTGGAGCAAGGCTTGCATCATCGCCGTCCGACGGCCTTCCTCATTGACGATGCTCACCATCTGCAGAAAATTGCCGGCTCACGGCGGCTACAGGATCAGATGGATGCCATCAAGTCGCTGGCCAACCGGAGCGAGATCGTGCTGGTGCTCATCGGCACTTACGAACTGTTGAACCTGACTAATCTCAATGACCAACTCAGTCACCGCAGTTACCACGTGGCCTTTTCCCGGTATCAGCCCGACTGTGATGAGGATATCCGCGCCTTCAAAATGGTGCTGAAGACGTTTCAACAGCATCTGCCCCTCCTGGAAGCGCCCGATCTGGCCCCACGCTGGGATTACTTGTATGAAAATTCAGCCGGGTGTGTCGGCATTCTCAAGCTGTGGCTGGGCAACAGCCTGGCCGCGGCGCTGGAGCAGCAACCGCAAATCCTGACCGACCGACTGCTGCAGCGGTGCGCCATCTCACCAGATCGGTTGCTCAACATCGCCCGCGAAATCAGGGAAGGGGAACGCAAATGGACCGAACTGGCCGAAAAACAGGGCCAAATTCGAGCGGCCCTGGGCCTGGCCCCCGCTTCGGTTGAAGCTAAACCGGACTCACCCAGCCGCCAAAAGCGCCGGATCGGGGAACGCCGTCCAGTCCGGGACGCCGTGGGAGGGCAGGCGCATGACCGTTGACACTTTCCCTACCTATGATGTCGAACCTTCACCCCCACTGGCGCTCCCAGCGCGCAGTCGGCTGTATCCACTGGCGCCTCTGGGCCTTGGCACCCCCTTTGTTGAAAGCCTGACCAGTTACCTGACCCGCCTGGCCCACGCACACGGGGTCACGGTGGAAACCCTGGCGGCTGCGGAGATCGCACCCCTGGTCGACAAAAGCGCCGCCGCGGCCCGGAACAAGTTTAGTATCGAGAGCCACCACCTCAACGGACTGGAGGGGTGGACGACCTTGACGCTGGCCGCCCTGGCCACCCTCACGCGGCGACATGATCTGGCTTTTCTGACCATGCACCCCTGGCACCAGGTTCTGGCCCTTCAAAACCTGCTGCGTCCGTACCTGGCCTGGTGCCCGGCCTGTTACAGCCAGTGGCAGCAAGCCGGTCAGATCGTTTACATCCCCTTGGTCTGGACCCTGAAGCCAGGCATCCTTTGCCCACAGCATCAGCAGCCGCTCTGTGACCGTTGCCCCTACCCGGATTGTGGCCGGCAATTGCGCCTGATCAACAGCCGGGTCAAACTCGGCTACTGCCCATATTGTCGGCGCTGGCTGGGACTGACCGCCGAGTCATCCCTGGCCCTCAACGCTGCTCCAGGTGAAGTTGAACGACAGGGGCAGCATTGGCTGACCGACCAACTGGCCCGGTTACTGGCGGCGTCCCCCACCCTGGCGGTCAGGGCGGAGCAATCGTTGTTTGCCCGGAATTTCAAACGCTGCGTGGCGGCCTCGGCCCCGGGCAGCATGCAGGGTCTGGCCCAGGCGATGGGACTTTCCCCCAGTGCATTTTTCGGCTGGATTCACCGCCGTCATCCGCCCCAACTGGGCTTGCTGGCTCGGGTCTGTCATCAGCTTGACGTCTCGGTGCTGGATATGCTCATCGCCCAACCCGGTCAGACTGATGACCCCTTGCCGCCTGAAGCCAGCAGCCCGCCCCCGGTCAGGATCACGGTCGAAACAGGGGCGTTGGGGCGTCACCTGGCCCATCTCCTGGCTGCCCCTCACGCTGCGCCGGGTTCAGCCGCCCGGGTGGCCCGGCAATTGGGGATCTCGCCAGTCAGTATCAAGGCTCATTGCCCGGAGCAGTATCAGCAAATTCTCCAGCGAAACAAGCAGCAGCAGCAGGCGGGGCGACAATTACGCAATGAAAAACTGGCTAACGACCTGCAAGCTATTTTAGACACTCAAGAAACCCCGCCCCCTTCTATGATTGAAGTGGCCCATCGCCTCCACATCAATCCCAGAACGGCCAGAGCCAATTGCCCGGAGTTGTGTCGAGCCATCTCCCACCGACGCAAAACGTTCTACGAAACTCGAGACGCTCAAGTCGAGGCTGGCCTGCGAGAAATTCTGGCTACGGATGAGGCGCCCCCGCCATCCATTAGTCAGGTTGCTACCCGATTGCACCAGAAGATCGATTATCTCTACCGAAAATTTCCCGCGCTCTGCCAGGCTATGACCCGACGTTACCACCATTACCAACCGCCGCCGGTCAGGGATCGCTCGCCAAAAACAACTTCCCCAACGCCCAAAGCGAAGGATCATCTCCAATTACAGCGCCAGTTCTTGGCGCTGCTGGCCGCTGAAACCGTGCCGCCCCTGTCACTGGCTGAAATCTCCCGACGGCTTGGCTGTAGCATCAGCCTGTTACGGCAAAAATTTCCGGAGTTGTGCCAGCAACTAGGGCAGCAGCGAGACACTTACCGCCACCGGCGAGATGTCAGGCTGGCCGACCAGCTGCGCCAAATTTTGGCCACCCCCGAGTCGCCAGCCCCTTCCGTGCGGGATGTGGCGGCGCGGCTTGAGGTTGACCCGGCCTCGCTCAAAAAACAGCTGCCAGCGTTGTACGCTGAAGTGGTCCGCCGCCATCAGGCCGAGCGGCAAGCGGAACGACACAGACGACAGACCTATTTGGATCAGCTCCTCGCTGACCCTCCGGCCCAATCCCCCTCCTTATCACAGGTCGCCAACCGGCTGGGCTGCAGCCCTTCGACCTTGCAGCGCCAATTTCCTGAAAAGAGCCGGATCATCATTGATCGCTATCGGATTTACCGCGACCAGGAACTGGTCACGGCTCGGACCGCATTGGAAGCAGCCTTAGGTCAGACACCCCCCTTGCTGCCCATCCAGGTGGCCCGTCAATTGGGCTATGACCACAAACGGTATCTGCAAAGCTGCTTTCCGGAACTCTGTCACCAACTTTTTCAACGCTATGAAGCCTACCGGCGGCAAGTGGCGCGGGCGCAACTGGAAGTGGTTCTGGCTGAACCCTGTCTCGAACCCGCTTCCCTGGTGACCGTCAGTCGGCAATTGGGCTACCACTTGAACACCCTCAAGCATCTCTGTCCCGATCTGTGCCAAATCATTGAGCACAGGTATCTGACCTACCAGCAGCACAAAAAGCAGGCCGCCAAAGCGGCCCTGGAAGCTATTTTGAAAGGGGAACGGACCCTGATTTCGGTGACGGAGCTGGCGGGCGAATTTGGTTACTCGCTGATCATGATCCAACGTCGTTTCCCCGAGCTGACCCAGGCGGTGTCCGCCAGGTACAAAAGCTATGTTCGGGAGCGAGGTGAGCAACGTCGCCAGCAGCTTGACGAACAGGTCAAACAAATCACCCGGACCCTTTTCGAGCAAGGGATTGATCCCAAGTTGCATCGGGTTATCTCTCGTTTAGCTGCTCCCGGTGCAGCCAAAGCACGCCACGTTCGCCGGGCCTGGCAAGCTACCCGACAAGCACTGGGCCTAACCACCTGATCGGCCAAAAAGCTCCCGTCTCAGCGTCAAATTTGGCGCTGAGACGTTGCCAGGTGGTCCTGCGATCAAGCTTCAAGTTCCATTGAAGTAGATTGCTGTCTGAACAAATCGGCAAACGTGGGCATGGTTGCCGGCGCTGATTTTGGAGATTTATTTTTGTAGGCCGTCACTGCCTGGCGGTAGGCTTCGCTATGGGATGGGGGTAACTCAAGCCTGGTCGGGCTGGTCAGCGCCTGAAGGGCTTCGGCAAATTTGAGGTGGTAACCGTTGAGACCGTACAGCTGGCAGTTGATTTTGGCAAGTCGGACACAGCTGGGATCGACGTCAATCCCCTGGAAGATCACGCAGCGGAGTCGGACGGCCCATTCGGGAAAGCAGGCCGCAGCTGCCAGCAACAGAACCCCTGAGCCACACCCAGCCGGGTCGCCCACGCTGATGGGTTGGTAGGTGGGCCAGGCCGCCGGTAACACCCGGCCGAAGAACCACTCCCGGGCCTGCTGGGGGTTATCAATGGCTAACCCGGCCAGTAGCGTGGCCTGAGCTAAAATATTGTCCGGATGCTGACAGGCTTGTTTCAAGCGATCATGCACTTGCCGCTCCCCTGAAGTGATGTTGATGCGCCCCAGGAGCAGGGCCACATTCCAGGGGGTAAATATCTGGGCTTTAGCTTGGTTGGGGCTGGCGTAGAGCATGTAGGTGTGCCCAATCACATCCGGTCCCATGTAGCCCACATCAAAATTACCGTATGAGCCCGGTCCCCACAGCCCTGGTTCGGCGCTTTCCAGCAAAATGGCGAAAGCCTGACTGAAATATTGCCAGACATTTGCTGATTTTGAAGCAGAGGCTGGTTGTGAGTAGCGTGACTGGATCCGTTCAAAGACCTGCCGGGTCTCTAGGGTATCCTCAGCCAACCGACCGGTTTGGGCCAACGAAGTCAGATGAGTCGTGTGATCTCCAGCGCATCTTTAGAATAGAAAAATTTGCATGTTATCTCAGCAAAACCAATTTCTCGAAGGATCAACCACTGCATATGGTAGCCAAATTTCTCACGAGTACAGCATATAGTGGTTAAT
>BOKF01000022.1 GCA_016860845.1 Chloroflexota bacterium | reverse complement strand
CGTGGACGGGCAACCACTTGGGGCGGGGTGGGGCTGATTTCGGTCTGCTCCTCGCCTAAAAACCAAGGGGGGGTAGGGGAAATTTTTTACTCCTGCCCTCTCTTACCAAACTCCGAACGATCACCAACTTGCCCATTTACCCTAGATTTGGCAAAATGACATCTATCACCCAGAAACAGGACATCTGTCACTTAAAATATTTGTACGTCAGGAGTAAGATGAAGGCTGTAGAAAGTGAAGTGCACGCTCTCGAAGCGGAGAGAATGTCAACCAACGGCGATCATTACAGCCAGATTGCTATTCTGATAACGACCACGCTCTCCATGGAACGTGGTCTTTTCTATTTTTGCTGCCAGCATAAACTTGTTCTTCAAAGGAGATGTAAAGATGAAATTGATTGATCTCACTATCCCTCTCGGCATTGGCACGCCCGCCTGGCCTACCTACGAGCCGCTGCAGGTAAAGTATTTCAAGCGACTGGCCCCCAATGGCGCTAACGGCCAACTTCTGACCCACTCAAACCACCTGGGGACGCACCTGGACGGTGAAATTCACTTTTACACCCCCGGCAAAGATATGGCCGAGTTGGATATGGATTTTCTGTTTCACGAAGGAGTCATTGTTGACCTGAGCGATGTTTGCGGTGACTATGATGTTTACACCAGCGAAATGTTCGAGGCCAAGGTTGAGGTGAAAGAAGGGGATATTCTTATCATTCACACCGGCTATCATCACTTCGGCTGGGATCAACCCACCGCCGACGAAATCCGCTATATGGTCAAGCACCCCGGCCCCGATCGCGAGTTTGCCGAGTGGTGCAAGGCTAAAAAGTTGCGCTGGATCGGCGTGGATTGCGGTAGCGCCGATCATCCCATGAACACCATCATCCGCGATTGGATGCCGCGCCAGGCGCGCCAGGCTGATAAAGTTTTCCGAAAGAAGTTCAACAAATCACTGGCCGAGCATTTCGACGACAGCAAGTACCAGCTTATGCACATCGAGATGTTCCCCCACGGGATCATTCACGCCGAGTGCATTGGGGGTGACATTGACCTGCTGCTCAACCGCCGCGTTACCCTTGGCTTTTTCCCCTGGCGCTTTGTGGACGGCGAAGCCAGTATTGGCCGCTGTGTGGCGATGGTTGATGACGCAGAATACACGGAATTAATGAAAAAGAAGGAGAGCCTGCCCAAAACTAGATTTGGCGATGCCTGCGACCCAACCCACGTCGAGCGTCTTAACAAGTTAAGCCAGGCCAATTTGGCTTAAAGTGGAACAACTATCTATTGCGCTTAACCGGGTCGCTGCTGCGCCGTTCGTTTGACAAAGTCGGCCAGGGTCGCCGGTGGGTGCCCGAGCAGCCAGGTCAGAATGTGGGGGTTGCCCCAAAAACCATAACGATCATAGTAGCGGAACATTTTGATCAAAGTCTCAATCTGATAGTCACCCAACCCAGCCCCCCGCACTCCCTGTTTCCACGTTTCAAGAGACATGGTCTCCGCCTGAACCGGACGGCCTAGCTGCCGGCTCAAAACGGCAGCCACCTCGGTCTGGGTCAGCACTTCCGCCCCGGCCAGTTCATAGGTAGCCCCCGCATGGCCCGGCTGAGTCAGGACGACAGTGGCAGCAGCAGCCACATCTTCCAGATCAACCATACTTAGCCGGGTTTCTACAGCGTAGGGCACCAGGTATCGGCCCTGCTCTAAAATCTGATCCCAGTGGGCCGCTATGTTCTGCATATAGGCTGCGGGTTGCAAGATGGTGCAGGGCAAGCCGGCCTCGAACAATTGCTCTTCAACACGCAGTTTCTGCCAATGGTGCGGCATGGCCTCGGTTTGGGGATGCAGCACCGAGTGGTAGACAAAGTGTTCAACGCCGCTGGCACGAGCAGCCGTGATCACGGCCTGACCGATAGAGACTTCGTCGGGACTCATGTTGGGGCAGATGTGGTAGATAGCTCGGACGCCCCGTACGGCCTGGTTTACAGTCGCTTGAGAGCGCACGTCCCCGACGACGACTTCTTGCGCGCCCAGTTCTTTGATGGGTTGAACCTGTTCATGCCGGCGAACCAGTGCCCGGACGCTTTTTTCCTGGGCGGCCAGCGTGCGAATAACAGCGCTGCCGGTTTTGCCCGCAGCGCCGGTGACAAGAATCATAAACAAACCTCCCGTAAGGGGCAGTGATAATACGACAAGCATAGCATGTATTTAATTGGATGCAAACTATACACGGTAGTGGTCTGGTTTTGATTATAGTATAATGGCGCTGCAATCATAGATTAGACGTTATTACTCAGCCCAATGTCATTTCGAGGCCTATGGCCTCGAAATCCCTAAAGTGGCACATAGGTATTAGGGATTTCTCCCTTCGGTCGAAATGACATGGTTGAGCAGTTACGATGACGCTATGGTCAGCCAAGTTCTGTGGAGGTTAAAGTGACAGCCATTCAAGTGGAAATTCGCTCCGGCGCTTATTACGACTCGGTGGTGCTTATGCAGTTGCAGCGCTCGCTGAGCGAACTCCCCGGTGTTCTTGACACAGGGGTGATTATGGGCACCGAGGCGAATAAAGAGCTTCTGGCTCAGAGTGATTTACTGGTGCCCCAGGCTCAGGCAGCCGGGGCCGACGACCTGGTCATCGTCGTCCGGGCTGAGGACGAGGCTGCCGCTCAAGGTACTTTGGCTCAAGTAGACGGGCTTCTTACTCGTAAACGCGCCGGCGATGGCCAGGATTATCTGCCCAAAAGTCTCGAAACGGCGGCCAAGATGCTGCCTGAGGCGCGCTGGGTGCTGGTCTCTGTACCGGGCCGCTACGCTGCCGGCGTAGCCCGCGAGGCCCTCAGTCTGGACAAGAATGTTTTCCTGTTTAGCGACAATGTCTCCGTGGAAGACGAGGTATCGCTCAAACGGGTGGCGGCCGAGAAAGGACTGCTGGTCATGGGGCCTGACTGCGGCACGGCTATCGTCAACGGCGTCGGCCTGGGCTTTGCCAACAAAGTGCGCCGGGGACCGATTGGTCTGGTCGCTGCGGCGGGAACCGGCTTGCAGCAGGTCAGCTCACGGGTTCACCAGTTGGGCGGCGGCCTGACCCATGCCCTCGGCACCGGCGGGCGCGATCTTTCCGAGGCGGTGGGCGCGGTGACGGCCCGCCAGGCGCTTGACCTTTTCCGCCGTGACCCCGAAACAAAGGTGATTATTCTCGTTTCCAAACCACCGGCGGCCACGGTTGCGGAGGATTTGCTGCAAGCCGCCCAGGCAATAGGCAAGCCCGTCATCATAGACTTTATTGGCTATGTTCCCCCCGCCCGGCGGCTGGGAAATCTTCATTTTGTCCGCACCCTGGACGAAGCCGCCACCGTAGCGGTAGAATTGGCCGCTATGCCTGTTGAAAAAAGTGGAGCGAGTCTCGACCTCAGCCGCTTTGCGCCGGGCCAGTGCTACCTGCGCGGCCTCTTCTCCGGCGGCACGCTGGCCTACGAAGCCCTGCTCATTCTGCAAGATTATCTGCCTGTCGTCTACTCTAACGCCCCCCTAAAAAAAGGTCAAAACCGCCTGGAAAACTCCCTGGTCAGCCAGGCCAACACTATCGTTGACCTGGGCGAAGATGAATTTACCGTAGGCCGCCTGCACCCCATGATGGATAATGACCTGCGCATCCGCCGCTTGCAGCAAGAAGCGGCCAACCCGGAAGTCGCCGTTATCCTGCTGGATGTCGTCCTGGGCTACGGCGCTCATCCCGATCCGGCCAGCGAACTTGGCCCGGCGATTGCCCAGGCGATTGCCCAGGCCAAAGAAGCCGGGCGGCAGTTGGAAGTGGTCGCCGTGGTGGTCGGCACCGACGAGGACCCCCAGGGGTTCAATAAGCAGGTCGAGCAGCTCAAGGCAGCCGGAGCGCGAGTCGAAACCAATAACGAGGTCGCCGTGCGTTACGTGGGCCAGCTTGTCCAGGCGCTCAACCAGCCCGCCAGCCAGCCGCCAACGGCGTCTTCAAAAGAGGTGGATCTGGCTGTATTGCAACAACCCCTGGCCGCTATCAATGTCGGGGTGGAGTCATTCACCGAGAGCCTGAACGCTCAGGATGCGCCCGTGATCCAGGTAGAGTGGCGGCCTCCTGCCGGCGGCAACGAGAAATTAATGGCAATCTTGGAACGAATGAAAAGTAGCAAGGTAGCAGGGTAGCAAGGTCGCAGAGTCGTATGATTCCCCTGTCTACCGTCTACTGTCTACTATTTTCTTGGAGGGAATAACCTGTGGATATAGAAAAAGCTAATCTCGAAGCGACAACCCGGATGATGGAGGCCCGTCCCGTCTTGGTGGGGCTAGGCAGAGCTTTGGACGTGGTTCCGGGGATGCGCGAAAATTTGTTATTACACGCCGGCCCGCCGGTCACCTGGGAGCGCATGGCGGGACCGATGCGCGGAGCAGCGATCGGGGCGCTCATCTTTGAGGGTAAAGCCAAAGACGAAAATGAAGCCGAAGCCATGATCAAAGCCGGCCAGATTGATTTTGAACCCTGCCACCATCATCGGGCTGTCGGCCCAATGGCCGGTTTGCTGTCCCCTTCGATGATGGTCTACATTGTCGAAAACAAGACGCACGGCAACAAGGCTTATTCCAGCCTGAATGAAGGGCGGGGCAAAGTGCTGCGCATGGGTGCTTACAGCCAGGAGGTCATCTCCCGGCTGAACTGGATGAACGGAGTCATGGGGCCCGTTCTTCATGAGGCGCTGCAAGTGAGCGAGGGGCTTGATCTGAGAACCATCATCGCCAAATCGCTGCAAATGGGCGATGATGGGCACAATCGCATGGACGCCGGGTCTTTGATTTATACCAATGCCCTGGCTCCCTCCATTGTCAAAGTGGCTAAAGATAGCGCCACTGCCGCCGAGATCATCCGCTTCCTGGGGGATAATTCTCTGAGCATCCTCAATCCGGTTATGGCTGCCTGCAAAACGATGGCCGACGCCGGTCACGGGATCGAGGGCAGCACCATTGTGACGACCATGGCCCGCAACGGCACCGATTTTGGCATCCGGGTCAGCGGCCTGGGCGACCGCTGGTTTACCGGCCCGGCCGGCCGGGTCAAGGCGTTGTACTTCCCCGGTTTCACCGAAAAAGACGCCAACCCGGACATCGGCGACAGCACCATCACCGAGACAGCGGGCATCGGCGGTTTTGCCATGGCCGGAGCGCCCGCCATTGTCACCTTTATCAGCGGCACACCCAAAGACGCCATCAACACCACCCTGCAAATGTACGAAATTACCTATACCGAGCATAAATACTTCAGCATTCCGCAGTTGGACTTTAGAGGCACGCCCACCGGCATAGATATCCGCAAGGTGGTCGAAAAGGGTATGCCGCCGCGGGTCAATACCGGCGTCGCCCATAAAGACCCCGGCATCGGGCAGGTCGGGGCCGGCGTGGTCAGCCCGCCGATGAGCATTTTTGAGGATGCCTTGGTGGCGTATGCAGAGCAGTATGGGTTTTAGCTTTGACTATTCCAAAGGGGGAACATATGGAACGAGAACAATTCATCAAAATAATGACCGACGCCAAGATGTTTGACCTGACCCAGGGTTGCAGCATCTTCACCCCGCCCTGGCCCGGCGAAAAGGCGCTGGAAGTCCACTTCTTCAAGCGGGTCACGGGCGCTTATGGCGGGGGCCAGGGGGCCAACGGCCAAATCCTGAATTGGAGCAACACGGTCGGCACGCACCTGGTCGGTGAGCGGGCTTTCCATTCCGGGGGCCGGGCCATCGCCGATATTCCGCTGAAAGAGCTGAGCGGGCCGGGCGTGATCGTAGACATTTCGGATGAGGTCTCCGATTACAGCCTGTACACGCCTGAGATGATTATGAAAAAGGCGACGGTCAAAAAGGGCGATATTCTGATCGTCAATACCGGCTATCACCGCTATTCCTGGGACCTGCCCGATACTTTCAACGAGCAGGCCCAGGGCGGCGTCGAGTCCAAAGAGTTTGGCTTTTATGTCAAACATCCCGGCCCGTCGCCCGATTTCTTCCCCTGGGCCGTGGAGATGCAGCTCAAGGTGGTCGGGGTTGATTGCGGCTGCGCCGAACACCCCATGAATACGCCTATCCGGCGCATGCACGAGCGTGACTTCAAGCGGGCGGAGAGCAAGCTGCTGGAAACCTACGGCAAAACCTGGGACGAGATGTTCCCTCCCGACGACTATCACGCCCTGACCCATATCACCATGCCCAAGGCACACCTGGTGCTGGCCGAAGCGATTGTCGGCGACATTGACAAACTCAATAATCGGCGGGCCTGGATCACGATTCAGCCGATCCCCTTCATGGAAGTCGAGTCCGCCTGGGCGCGGGTGGTCGCCTGGCAAGCGCCCCTTGGGATGGACGAGGAAGCGTTCTTTCAGGTCATGGACTCGGCTGAGATGCTGGACCTGACCGTTCCCTTCAGCGTCCAGACACCCCAGTGGGCCAACTATGTCCCCTTGACCGTGACCTACACCAAGCGGGTCGGCGGCCAATACTTTGGCATGGGCCGCAACGGCTCGATCTGCAATGCCAGCATTCACCTGGGGACCCACATGGACGGCGAGAAGCACTTCTACCCGGCCGGCAGAACCATCGGCCAGGTGTCCCTGGAGGAATGGGTCGGGCCGGGCGTCATCGCCGATATTTCGCACCTGGTCAGCAACTCCAGTGTTTATACTCCTAAGATGATCCAAGATGTGGTAGACATCCGCCAGGGCGATATCCTCATCATCAAAACCGGCTGGAACCGGTACGGCTGGAGCAGCCCGGATTCGGACGAGTTTCGCTACATGATCAAACACCCCGGCCCTTCACCCGACTTTGCCCAGTGGTGCATTGACATGCAGATCAAGTGGATCGGGATTGACTGCGTGGCTGCCGACCATCCCATGAACACCATCCAGCGCCTCTGGCACCCTAAAACTTTTGAGGAGGCCAATGCCAAGCTCATCAGGGATTTTGGCAAGGATTGGGACGAGATGTATCCCATCGAGCACTACTACCAGGATATGCACCTGAATCTCTTCCCGAAGCGGATTGTCCACGCCGAGAACCTGGGTGGTCAAATCGCCGTTGCCCCCAGCGGCCGCTACTACATCGGTTGTTTTGTCCAGAAAGCGATGGAAGCGGAGTCGATGTGGGGCCGCTTTGTGGCCTTTAAAGAAGGAAGTTGATTCATTATACCCGGATTGTCGAAGGAGACATAGCGACAATGCATGGCAAGACAAGGACTTTTGCTTGTCACTGCTTCGCGTGAACGAAGCATAGCGGAGTGAAGAATCCCTAAGGTACTCGATAGCAAGCCGACGTTTTGGGGATTTTTCGCTCCCTACGGTCGCTCAAAATGACATCCAAACAAAAGTCCTTGAAGGAGAAAGAACCTTGAAACTAAGCGGTGAATATGTCTTTGACGGGCCGCGAGAAGTCGTCTGGGAGGTGGTGCGAGACCCGGAGGTGCTGGCGACCGCCTTGCCGGGAACGCAGAACTTGACCCAGATGAGCGACAACGAGTATGAGGGTAAGCTCAACGTGCGGATTGGGCCGGTAGTCGGCGTTTTCTCCGGCAAACTGGTCGTTTCTAACGAAAAGCCGCCCGAAAGCTACACGCTGACCGTGGAAGGTCGAGGCGGCCCCGGCTTTGGCCAGGGCAGTGGCGACTGCCAGTTGATTGAACTGGATGATGGGACCACGCTCATGAAATACGAGGGTGAGCTGCAAGTGGGCGGCACGCTAGCTAATGTCGGCCAGCGGCTGATCGAAAGTGCGGCCAACGGTATGGCCAAACAGGCTTTCGAGGCGTTGAATCGGGCCTTGAAAGAACGCCTGGCGGCTGAGGCTGAAGGCCGGGCAGTTGAATATACAGCGCCTTCGGAAGTGGGGTTTGCGGCGGCCGTAGCCAAAGATATGGTGGGTGAGGTCTTCTCGTCGCGCCGAACATGGCTGGCTATCGTTTTTATTATCATTGGGGTATTAGTGGCCGGGGTCTGGGCAGCACAGAGGCGGTCGTAGAGCGCCAATTTGCCCTTTATCCCTCGGCTCAAGAACTCTCTGCATGAAAGGAGGTGAGTTGACCGTATTAGGCAGGAGTTGTTATTTCATTTTTGCAATGCTCCTACTTAACTGCCTAACAGTCTAACGACTAAACAAATTGAATAGAGAGATGGATGGTTATGCCTATAGCTTTTGCCGCGATTCATCTTTTAACAATGAAGTTAAACAACGATAAAATTCTCCCAATGGAGGGAAAAATCACATGGCTACCTTAAGTACAAGCAAAGAATCAAAAGTAATGGGTTATTTACCCTCTGACACGCCTCCCTGGGGGGCGATGCTCAGTTTGGGCTTCCAACAGGTGTTGACCATGTTCCCGGCCACCGTGCTGGTGGCAATCCTGACCAAATTCGATGTGGGTGTCACCCTGCTCGCCAGCGGTTTGGGTACGATCATCGCCCTGCTAGTTTCGGGGCGGCGCATCCCTATGTATTACGGTTCCAGCTTCAGCTACATTGCGGTGGTTATCACCACCATGAGTCTCTACGCCAACGACTGCTTTGGCGACCCCACCACCTTCTACTGCCCCGATGGGGTGCGCATTGTCCAGGTAGGTATTATGGGCACGGCTGTCGTCGAAATTTTAGTGGGCCTGCTGATTATGCGAATTGGCAAAGCGGCCCTGGATAAAGTGCTGCCCCCAGTCATCACCGGCAGCGTGGCGATAGTTATCGGCGTGGCCCTGGCCGGAGCGGCGCTCGGCATGGCCGGCGCGCACTGGGGCGTGGCCTTCATCACCCTGATTGTCACGGTGGCTTTCTCGGTTTACCTGCAGAATCGGGGCTTGCTGGGCATGCTGCCCATCTTGCTGGGCGCGATTGTCGGGTACGTCGTCGCTATTCCCTTTGGTCTGGTCAATTTTGACCTCATCGCCCAAGAGTCGTGGGTTCGCGTCCCCAATATCACCTTACCGGCCTTTGAGAATCCGGCGGCCTGGGCTTCGATCTTCAGTATCGCCCTGATCGCCATTGCCACCATCCCCGAAAGTACGGCCCACCTGTACCAGATGAGCCTCTACATTGACCAACTGGCCAAGGAATTAGGACGCAAGCCCTTTGAAATCAAGAAACTCATCGGCCTTAACCTGGTGGCTGATGGCGCCGACGACCTGGTGGTCGGCTTCCTGGGTGGCTGCGCCGGCACCAACTATGGCGAGAACAACAGCCTCATGGCCATTACCCGCAACTACTCCGTGCCGGTCTTGATGGCGGCGGGAGTCATCGCTATCGTCTTGGGCTTCATTGGCAAATTGGCGGCTGTCGTCAATACCATCCCGGTGGCGGTGACCGGCGGGCTGGCCATCTACCTGTTTGGCGTTATCGGCATGCAAGGTATCGCCCTCATCCAGTCTGAAAAGGTTAACCTGTTCGAGCCGCGCCAGTTGGCGGTGGGTGCGATCATTCTGATCTCCGGCATCGGCGGCAACCTGGCCTTGAAAGACGGCCTCTACCCCTTCCCCATCCCGGTTGTTTTCCCTAATGGGATCCCGGCTATCGTCTTTGCCGCCATTGTTGGCATCCTGCTCAACCTGCTCTTCCTGCTTGTGCCACCGTCACTCTTTGGCGTGACAGAACGGGAGAATATTAACTACAGCAGTTGAGTTTCGGCTAATCAATTAGCCTCTTATGACCACTGACGGCGGACCGCTGAGACCCCCTCCCATCCCTCCCCCTTGTAGGGGGAGGGTTAGGGTGGGGGTGCGGTCGGCGGTCTTTGGTCGGCAGTCGAAAATAAATTGACAAGACAATCTTTGAAGGAGGTCGTGTCTTATGCACAACCCAACCCCCGGACTTCCTGAGTTCGATTATATCAAACCAGCCTCGTTAGCCGAAGCCAGCCAGTTCTTGGCTCAGCATAGCGGCGAAGCCCGCCCCTTTATGGGCGGCACCGATACCTTTGTGCGCATGCGCGACGGTTTTTGGAAAGAGAAGTACATTGTAGACGTAAAAAACCTGGACGGTATGAGCCAAATTAGCTTTGATCCCGCTACCGGGCTGACCATTGGTGCCTCGGTTAACATGAACTGCGTCGTCGCCTCACCGGAGGTGAAAGAATATTACCCGGTGCTGGCCGAAGCAGCTCATTCCGTAGCCAGTTATCAACTACGGACACGGGCGACGATTGTCGGCAATATCTGCAACGCTTCCCCTGCCGGCGACACGATTGGCTCGTGTATGGTCCTGGACGGCTTGCTGCAAGTTCACGGCGTGGACGGTGTCCGTCATGAACCCTTGAGTACATTTTTCCGCGGCCCCGGCAAAACAGTCCTGAAACCCGGCGACATTGCTACGGCGATTCTGTTTCCAATCCCGCCCAAACATTACGCCGCCCAGTACATCAAACTCGGCCGCAACGCCATCGGCGACCTGGCTATTGTCGGTGTGACTGCCCTGGGCTACCCCGACAGCAACGCCCCGTCGGGCTACCGTTTCCGGCTGGCCCTGGCCTCGGTGGCTCCGGTGCCGTTTAGACCCACCGAGGCTGAAACCATCCTGGCCGAAAAGCCCATTACCGACACTACCATCGCCGAAGCCGCCCAGGCGGCGATGGATGCCTGCACCCCCATTGACGATGTGCGCGGCAGCGCTCGTTATCGCAAGTTGATGGTCAGGAATTTGACCCAAAAAGCCGTCAGCGAGGTGTGGGGGGCGATAAAGAAGTAGGGAGTAAGGAGTAAGAAGTAGGGGAAACAACGTTATTTAATGATCCCTCTACTCCCTACTACCTACTGCCTACTCCCTAACTGGAGGATATATGGCATTTCATCAAATTACGCTGACCATTAATGGGGAAACTGAAATCGTTGACGTTCCCTCGAATATGACCCTGCTGCAAATGCTGCGGGAAAAAGTGGTTTTGACCGGCACCAAGAACGGCTGCACCGCCGGCGAATGTGGCGCTTGTACGGTGATGTTGAACGGCGAGCCGGTCAATAGCTGCCTGGTGCTGGCCGTTGAATGTGACGGCGCGCAAATTACAACTGTGGAAGGGCTGGCCCAAAACAGCCACCTCAGCCCAATCCAGGAAGCAATCGTCGCCCACGGCGGCGTGCAGTGCGGCTTTTGCACGCCGGGCGTATTGATTTCGGCCCAGGCGCTGCTGAATCGCAACCCCCACCCAACCGACCACGAAATCCGGGACGCGCTGGTGGGCAATCTGTGCCGCTGTACCGGCTACCTGCGCATTATCGAAGCCGTGAAAGAAGCGGCAGAACGCCAGAAAGTTGTGACAGTCTAGACTGGTGTGACATCTTACGTGTTGCGTCTTCCGTTTTTTTACGCAACACGCAATACGAAACACGTCTCTCTTGGAGGATAATATGCTCGTAAAAGAACTACCTACCGAGAAAATACCTGACCTCATTGGCGCCAGCGTGCCTCGCCTGGATGCTTACGAGAAAGTGACCGGCGCTGCCGTTTTCACCGATGACCTGCAATTTGGGCCGGGACTGCTGCACGCCCGCATCAAGCGCAGCCCCCATCCCCACGCCCTGATTAAATCCATAGATGTCAGTAAAGCCAGGACACTGCCGGGGGTCAAAGCTGTTGTGACCGGCGAAGATTTTCCCGGCTATATCGGCTTGTATCTGAAGGATCGTTATATCTTTGCCCGTGACCGGGTGCGCTATGTCGGCGAGGCTATTGCCGGGGTGGCCGCCGTCAGTGAAGCGGTGGCCGAGAAGGCGGTTGATCTGATCGAAATAGAGTACGAACTGCTGGAGCCGGTGCTCGACCCCGAATTTGGGGCCAGCCCGGAAGCGCCGTTGCTTCACCCTGACCTGGGTAGTTATGAGGTCGTGCCCTTCATCTTCCCCAAACCGGGCACCAATATCTCTAACCATTTTAAAATACGCAAGGGTGACGCCAACAGCGCCTGGACCAACTGCGCCGCTATCGTCGAGCACAAGTATCGCATCCCTCATGTCCAGCATGTGCCCATTGAGCCGCATGTAGCCATCGCCAAAGTGGACGAACAGGGCAAGGTGACTCTCTGGAGCAGCTCGCAGTCGCCTTTTGCCCAGCGCAACCTCATCGCCAAATCGTTGGGAATTTCCCAAAGCGACATGCGCGTCATCGCGCCCTACGTGGGTGGTGGCTTTGGCTGCAAGGCCGGGGTCAGCATGGAAGCGCTGGCCGTTGCCATTGCCCTCAAAGCTAAAGGCCGCCCGGTCAAGCTCCTGCTGACCCGTGAAGAGGAGTTCTATACCGCCTTTGTCCGCCAGGGTTTGGTGATAAAGCTCAAAATCGGCTGCGACGCCGAGGGTAAACTCCTGGCAATGGAAAATACCATGTACTGGGACGGCGGCGCTTCAACGGAGTACGGGGTGAACATCACGCGCGCCGGCGGCTACAGCAGCAGCGGCCCCTACGAAATCCCCCATGTCAAAACTGACAGCATGTGTGTCTATACCAATCATCCCGTCGGCGGCGCTATGCGCGGCTTTGGCATGCCCGAACTCCACGCCGGCCTGGAACAGTGCATTGACGAACTGGCTCACGAAATCAAGCTGGACCCGGTTGAATTTCGCCGGATCAACTGCCTCAAAACGGGCAGCACTGTCGTTACCGGCAGCAAGATGCACCCCACCGGTCTGCCCGAATGTATTGACAGAGTCGCCGAGGCAATTCACTGGGGTCACAAAGCGCCGCCGAGTTCGCCGACCAGGCGGCGCGGTAAGGGCATCGCCTTGATGTGGAAAGCGCCGGCCATGCCCCCGAATCCCGGTTCCAGCGCCGTGGTCGAATTGAACGAGGACGGCACCGTCACCCTGGCGGTAGGGGGGCAGGAAATTGGGCAGGGCACCTTTACCGTGATGGCTCAAATGGCCGCGGCCGCGCTGGGCGTGCCCATGGATTGGATGCGCATCGCTGGGCCGGTAGACACGCAGTACAGCCCTTACGAATGGCAGACGGTCGCCAGCCGTTTGACCTGGAGCATGGGCAATGCCGTGGTCAATGCTGCCCGTGATGCCCGCGAGCAAGTTTTAAATGTGGTGGCTGAAGCCTGGAATGAGCAACCCGAAGATCTGGACATCGTCAACGGCGAGGTTGTCTCTTACAAGAGTGAAGAAACCATCTCCTTAAAAGATATTGTAATTTATGGGATGCCGAAGCCCAACGCCAGCGGCTGGATTGGCGGGCCGATTGTGGGGCGCGGCAACTTTATGCCAACCTACGTGACCGGCCTGGACGCCGAAACCGGCCAGGGCGAGCGGGCTGTCGTCCACTACACCACCGGCGCGCAAGCCGTCGAATTGGAGGTAGACCTGGAAACCGGCAAAATCGAGATTCTACGGGGAGCGGCGGCCTTCGATCTGGGCAAAGCCATCAACCCAGAAATGGCCAAGGCCCAGGTAGAGGGTGGTTTTGTCCAGGGCATAAGCACCGCTTTGTTTGAAAGCATGCAGTTCAAGAATGGGGTGATGCAGAACCCCAGCTTTGTGGATTACCGCATCGCCACCAGTGCCGACGCCCCCCCGCGTATTGATTCGATTTTGGTCGAAGTGCCGCAGGATGACGGTCCGTTTGGTGCGCGAGGTGTGGGCGAGCATCCCATGGTGCCGACCATCCCCGCTATTGCTAACGCCATTTACGATGCCATTGGGGTGCGGATCGGTTCGCCGCCCTTCACCGCTGAAAAAGTCTACCTGGCCATGGTGGATGCCGGAATTGTGTCCTAAGCACAACTCTAAAAAGACAAGAAGAAGAGCGCGGGTAAATCCGCGCTCTTCTTCTTAAAATGACGCTTACTCCAAATAATCCAAACCGGGCGTGACATCCATCCGGCTTAGTTGTGACATCTTTCACTAATAATTTCTAAAAAATCTGTTATGCTGAGGAGGAGGAAGGAGTCTAGATCTGATGAATAGCTCCACAGAACTACTGGTTTTGGTCTTTACGGATGAGACACAAGCTGACGAAGTTCTGAAAGTGCTACGGCGACTCATCAACGAAGGTCAAATCTCCGTTTTGGATGCAGCGGTACTGGCCAAGTGTAGAGATGGCCGAACGGCGGTGAAAGACATTCAAGAGGTTGGCGCAAGGCAGGGGACGTTATTCGGAGCGATTGCCGGCGGGCTGATTGGCCTGGCTGGTGGGCCGGTTGGTGTTCTGATCGGAGCATTGGCTGGCGCAACTACAGGCGGTGTGGCTGCCCACGCCATAGACTCCGGCTTTCCAGATGATTATCTGCAGGAATTGCAGGCCAATCTCTCACCCGGCAGGTCGGCTTTGATCGTTTTGAGCAGACACGAGTGGAGCGACCGGGTGATTGAAGCCCTGGCTCAATTCCAGGGTCGGCTTATCCGGCATATCTTAAAAGATGAGCTGGCTGCCTATTTGGCGGCGCTGGCCGTACTCGACAATGACCAGATCCCAGCCACTGAACTGGCGGCCAAACTGGAAACCCAGATCGCTGCGTGGCAAGCCGGCATAGAGGATTTGAAGGCTGAACTGGCAGTCAGCGGGTCGGCTGAGACCCGAAACCGGCTGGTTACGCTGCGGACAAAGCAGCGCCGCGTCCAGGAGAAGCTTCATGAGCTGTGGCAGGCTGAAATCGAGGCCATGACCGGGCAAATTGACGCGCTGAGAGTTAAGGTTGACGCCACACCCTCTAAAGCCAGAGTTAAGCTCCTCACCCAACTTGAAGCTATCCGCAGCAAGCGGCGAGCCGTACGGGAAAAACTGTATGCCCAGATCGAGGCGCGGATCCAAAGCTGGCAAGAAGAGATTGTGGAGTTGCAGGCCAGGGTCGCTGAAATCGAAGCAAGCGTTGGCACCCCGATTAGCCCACGGCTGGCGGCCTTGCAGCGTTTTGCCAGCGTTTTCGATGAACCGGTACTGCCCACAGCCGAAGTAGAGGCTAAAGCCCGTATCACCGCTTTACAAACCAGGGTCGAAACCGCCGAAATGGAACTGCAAAATCTGTATGAAACCCAAATTGCCACCTGGCAGACCACCATTAGAGACTTGCAGACTTATGAAATGATTACCGGCGTAGCCGATAAAGCCGAGGTTCGAGAACGTATCACTGTTTTGCAGGAACAAGTGGGCCTTGTTCAGGCCAAGTTGAAGACCCACCTTGAGGCTCAAATTACCGGCTGGCAAGTTGAAATTAATGAATTGCAAGCCCAAGTAGCAGTAGTAACCGCCAGGGCCAAAACTAACACCCAGATAGCCGCCCTGCAAGCTCAAATTGCCCAATTGCAGGCCCAGGCTGCCCTGGCTGACTCGGTAGATATGGTCAGGGTTACTGAACGCGTCGCCGCCCTGCAAGCAAAAGTTGCGGCGGCTCAAGCCAAGTTGCCAATGTAGGAGCAAACATCATACGTGGAATCACCCCATGCCTTGACAGTCACCGGCATTATCACGATAATTATTCAGTTGATTTTTTTGGAGGGAATCCTCTCTATAGATAATGCAGCGGTATTGGGGGCCATGGTCTCGGTGCTGCCTAACGATAAGCCGGTCCCCTATCCCAAATTACTCACATTCTTGAAGGCTCCCACCAACCGTTTTTTCGGGATGCAGCAATCGGCGGCCCTCAAAGTAGGTTTGTTGGGCGCTTACGTAGGCCGTGGCTTGATGCTGGTTATGGCCACCTGGGTCTTGGCCAACCCGTTGCTAAAGGTTTTGGGAGCCGTCTATCTGATTAAACTAGCCTTTGAAAACCTGGGCAAAACGGGAGGGAGCGAAGATTTTACAGATGAGACCCCTGGATTTGGGCACAAGGCCACGAACTTTTGGCTAGTGGTCTTGAACGTCGAACTGGCCGATCTGGCCTTTAGCCTGGACAACGTGGTGGCGGCTGTCGCCCTAGCTAATCAGTTGTGGGTGATCATGATTGGAGTAGCTTTAGGTATTATCACCATGCGCTTTGCGGCAACGGCCTTCACCTGGCTCATTCAACGCGAGCCTATTTTAGAACAAGCGGCTTACATCATTGTGCTCAATATTGGGGCTGAATTGCTGCTGGCTGAGTTTTACGGGATAGAGATTGCGGCATGGCAAAAATTCCTCATCTCAGCCGCGACTCTCATATTGTGCATTCTCTATGCCCACGTGCAGGCTTTAGGTTTTCTGGCCCCGTACCTGCGCTGGCTTGGTATCGGCATGGGGTACCTGAATAAACTACTCGAATGGGCCTGGCGGCCGCTTATTGCCCTCATCAAGTCCTTTTTTAGATTGGGGCGAAAGATTTTTGGCCAAAAGCAGGGTCGGGAAGTTCTGGCAGTCAAAACCAGTGTGACAAACCCAGCTAACTGTGATGAGCATTACATCATCCGATCAAAACGAGAATAATTTTTAGAGCAGTTTCAGGAGAAGTTTGACCCAATGAACAGTCATAACTCAAAAACTCTATCAGTACCACTCAACAAAACTCTGTAGCTCCAAGTGGTGACGATAATCATCTTTGCGGCTATCACCGCGCTGACAGCCCGGATTACTATCCTCTTGCCCTTTACCCCCGTACCGATCACCCTGCAAACTCTGGCAGTGGTGCTATCTGGCCTGGTGTTAGGCTTACGCAATGGGGCCTTGGCCCAGCTCACTTATCTCAGCTTGATTGCCGCCGGTCTACCTTTTGATGCCCAAGGGTTGGGACCGGCCGCCTTTTGGGGTCCAACCGCCGGTTACTTGATCGGCTTTGTGCCGGCGGCCTTTGCGGCGGGTTGGCTGGCCAAGTATTGGGCTGGCAAGAGGTGGGGCAATTTTGCCGCAGCTATGGCCGGGATGTTGGTTATCTATCTCGTCGGCGCCAGTTGGCTGGCGTTGATGTTGGGTAGTTGGCAGAAAGCCTGGCTGGGTGGAGTCGCTCCATTCATCCTGGTTGACTTGGCCAAAGCTGCCATCGCTGCCGGAGCGGCTGAGAGTGGCAAATTACTCTTTTTAAAACAATGAGGTAGGAATTTTCTCTATGGAACAACCAGTAACCGACGAAAAACAAGCTTTATCCCCTAATCGCCGGCCCAGGCCAGGCGAAAATGGACATCAGGCGCTGATCAACGAGCTTCAAGAAATGCGCCAAAAGATCGTACAGGGCGGCGGCCTGGAGCGAATTGAGGCCCAGCACGCCAAAGGTAAATTGACTGCCCGCGAGCGGATCCTGCGCCTTTTAGACGACGGTACTTTTCGCGAAATCGGGGCTTACATCGTTCAGCGCCATACCGACTTTGGTTTGGATAAGGAGCATCATCCCGGCGATGCTGTGGTGACCGGCTTTGGCAAGATTGATGGCCGGCGGGTTTGTATCTATGCGCAGGACTTTACCATTCTGGGCGGCTCTTTTTCCGAAGCGGTCGGCCAGAAAGTCGCCCAGATCATGGATCTGGCGATGGAGGCAGGGATACCAGTGGTTGGCCTGATCGACTCCGGGGGGGCGCGAATTCAGGAAGGAGTCTACAGCCTGGCCGCCTACGGCGAGCTGTTCTGGCGCAATACCCAGGCCAGCGGCGTCATCCCCCAGATCAGCGTGATTTTGGGGCCATGCGCGGGCGGGGCAGTCTATTCCCCGGCCCTGACCGATTTTATCATCATGACCAAAGGCACGGGCCAGATGTTCATTACCGGCCCGGAGGTAGTTAAAGCCGTCACCGGCGAGCAGGTTGACATGGAAACATTGGGCGGGGCGATGACCCACAGCGCCGTGAGTGGGGTGGCTCACTTTGCCGCCGATGATGAAGATCATGCGCTGGAATTGACCCGCCAGCTCCTCCACTATTTACCGGCAAATAATGTTGAACCAGCTCCGGCTGTCCACCCCACCGACGATCCCTGGCGAATGGATCCGGAACTTAACACCATTGTCCCAACCGACCCCAATGAAGCCTATGACATGAAGATGGTCATCCAGAGAGTCTTTGATCCGGACAGTTTTTTGGAGATCCAGGAATATTTTGCCCAAAACGCCATCATCGGCTTTGCCCGCTTGCATGGTCAGGTAGTCGGCGTGGTGGCGCAGCAGCCGATGATCCTGGCCGGGGTAATTGATATTGACGCCTCGGATAAAATCGCTCGCTTTGTGCGCTTCTGCGATGCCTTCAATATCCCGATCATCACCTTCAGCGACTCGCCGGGCTTTTTGCCTGGAGTTCATCAGGAGCATGGCGGCATCATCCGCCACGGGGCAAAAATCGTCTATGCCTATTCTGAGGCCACCGTGCCCAAGCTGACGGTTGTTACCCGCAAGGGCTATGGCGGCGCGTACATCGTTATGGGCAGCAAACATATCCACGCCGACCTGGTCTTCGCCTGGCCCACTACCGAGATTGCCGTGATGGGCGCGGATGGAGCGATCAATATCTTATATCGCAAACAACTCAAAGAGGCAGCCGATCCCGCCGCGGTCCGCGCCGAACTGATCGCCGAATATGAGCAGAAATTTTCTAAACCCTATGTCGCGGCGGCAGCCGGCGCAATTGACGATATTTTGATCCCGGCGGAAACCCGTCCCCGCCTGATTGCAGCCCTGGAGCTGCTGCGAGATAAGCGAGTCAAAGCGCCGGCCAAGAAGCACAGTACGATGCCCTTATAAAGAAGAAGGCAGGCAATCGTGAGCAACATTGAGCAAGGTTTGACCATTATGGTGATGGGCTTGAGCATTACCTTTAGCGCCCTGATCATTTTTATTGGGATCATTATGCTGTTAAAGCGACTCTTCCCGGCGAGGCAAAAAGTGGACCTGGCCAGGGAAAAGGCTGCTGCGCAAAAAGTTGTCAACCCGCAAAGCCGCGACACCACCGAAGAGGAAATAGCCATAGCGATTACAGTGGCCCTGGCCCATCTGTATTCTCAGGAACTGTGCCGGAGCAACCTGGGGGTAGACCTGGAGCGAGGCCATGGCCCCTGGTGGACCGTGGGCCGGCTAGAGCAGCACTTACCGGATGATGCCCAAATACAAGGGAGAAATTAACTTATGGATAGCAATGTCTTACGAGGACGACGGGTTAAAGTAACGGTTAACGGTAAATCGTATCTGGTGGAGGTGCGGGGGAGTCTGACCAACTCGCCAGTAACAGTCAACGTTAACGGCCACCCTTACGTAGTGGATATTGAGCCGGCTGAGATAGTTACCGGGCCAGCCTCCGCCCCCGCTGCCGTGTTAACCCCCATGGTCCGAGAAACCGCCGCCCCCCCCAAAGCGCCGCCCCCTACTGCACCCGCCGGACCCTCTGTGTCCAGCCTGCGCGCGCCAATGCCGGGGGCTATTATCGAAGTTCTGGCTCAGCCTGGGGAGCGGGTGAAATTTGGTCAGCCCCTGTGTACTCTGGAAGCCATGAAGATGAAAAACGCCGTTCGCTCGCCGCGTGATGGCATCGTAGCCACCGTCGAGGTAAGTCCTGGGCAGACAGTGGCTCACGGGCAGGTTTTGTTTACCTTCCAGGTAGATGGTGAAAGCAAGTAGCTACCTTTCGAGGCGACCGCTACTTGATCGGATAAGATTGGCTATTTGTAATCGTCCTGCCAGAGGGTAAAAGTGCCAGTCATCTGGGTAATTATCCTTTCGAGGTTGAAAGGTAAGAGGAAATATCATGGATTTCAGTAATTTAAACATCCTCCTGGCCGCGCTGTCCAGTTTATCCTGGCAGATGGTGGTCATGATGGTTGTAGGTGGGGTGTTGATTTACCTGGCTATTGCCAAGGATTATGAGCCGGTGCTGTTATTACCTATTGGCTTTGGGGTTATCCTGGCTAACCTGCCGCTGACCGGCATTACCGGCGAAAATGGTCTGCTGGGTATTCTGTATCAGGCCGGCATCAAAACTGAACTGTTCCCGCTGCTTATCTTTATCGGCATTGGGGCCATGACCGATTTTGGCCCGCTGTTAGAGATGCCCAAAATGGCCTTGCTGGGCGCAGCCGGTCAACTGGGTATCTTCCTCACCTTGATTTTGGCGCTGCTGCTCGGCTTCAATTTGAACGAGTCGGCCTCCATTGGCATTATCGGCGCAATTGACGGGCCAACCTCGATTTACGTCTCGTCCAAGCTGGCGCCCCATCTATTGGGGGCTATCGCTGTGACCGCTTATAGTTATATGTCTTTGGTGCCGATTATCCAGCCGCCGGTGATGCGCTTCATGACGACCGACGCCGAGCGCAAAGTGCGCATGCCTTATACGCAACGCCCTGTTTCGCGCCCCGTGCGGATACTGTTCCCTATTGTCGTAACCATCGTCGTTTCCTTGCTGGCCCCGGTGGCCTCCCCTCTGATTGCTACGCTGATGTTTGGCAACCTTATGCGCGAGTCAGGGGCGGTGGACCGGCTGAGCAAGACCGCCCAGAACGAAATTACGAACATCGCCACAATTTTTCTGGGATTGAGCATCGGCGGGACGATGTTTGGCAATGATTTCATCAAGATTGATACCCTGCTTATCCTGGCGGTGGGGCTGCTGGCCTTTGTGCTTGACACAGTCGGCGGGGTACTGTTTGGAAAGCTGATGTACTGGTTCTCCGGCAAAAAGTTCAATCCCCTGATTGGAGCCGCCGGCATCAGCGCCTTTCCCATGTCGGCTCGAATTGTGCAGCGGCTGGGCCAGGAGTATGATTTTGAGAATTTTCTACTCATGCATGCGATGGGGGCCAACGCGGCCGGTCAATTAAGCAGCGTCATCGCCGGAGGGGTGGTTTTAGCCCTGGTCGGAGGATTATTGTAATTGTCTTGTCACCCATTTTGAAAGTCCAAATCCATTAGGTAAATTCTTGATTCAGTGTTATCATGGACATGTATTAGATCAAACCCTTAACTTCAAAAGGAGCATCCCATGACCCGTCAAACCGGTCTCATTTTAACCATCGTCAGCGCCGTTTTATGTGGTTGTCCCGGATTATTTTCCTGCTTTTGGGGACTCATTGCCTCCGTTGTCAGTTTCATGCCTAACGCTGACATAGATATTGGGGGCAGCAGCGACCCCATGGCTGCCTTGGCGGCCGGCGCCGGTGCTATCTGCCTGGGCATCATCTTTGTCGGCATCCCGGTGGCACTCTGGTTCTTCACCGTTAGGAGCAAATCCGCCTGAGTTTAGCGCTGTTGTTACTACTGCCTGCCGTCCAATTTTCCATGGGGCGGCTTTTTTGTTTACCCACAAATAGCTTTCTGTAACTGATTCGGTTCTGGCTTTGCTCTTGCCTAACTTTGATCCTGTGCTATAGTTATAGTTGTTTATAGTGGCAAGCTAAAGGAGATGCAATATGACAGAGCCGCGCGGCCCAAAACTAAGAACATTGACCGGCACCAATGAGCTTCGACGTGATATAGTCCCCGCGGGAGGTGAGCCGTCTTCGCTGGAAGGGATGGACAGTGCCCTGCTCCAGCTCATCGAAGAACCCCGTACCATCGAGGCCACCCGGATTCCTACCCCGGTTTTAGCTGATTTGACGCTGAAAATTCTCTATTTTGGCGGCTTGATGCAAGGCGGGCAGGTGGCTCAGGCTTTACGACTGCATTTCAGCGGGGTCGTCGAGCCGATCCTGCGCGCCCTTAAAGCCCAACATCTTATCGAAGTAGCCGGTGGCAGCAGCCTCAATCCGGTCTCCTACCAGTACACGATCACCGATAAGGGCGGCGAACGCGCCCGTGAACTTCTGGAGCGCAATCGTTACGTCGGGCCGTGCCCGGTCACTCTGGATCATTACATCGAAGTGGTCAAAGCGCAGTCCAAAATCCGTCCGACAGTCAAGGATGCGGATGTACGGAAAGCCCTGTACGGGCTGATTCTTTCTGATGATATTATTGAGCGGATTGGCCCGGCCGTAAACTCTTACGAGTCGCTCTTTGTCTATGGACCGCCCGGTAACGGCAAAACCAGCATCGCCAAGGCGATTGGGCTGCGCCTGCTCCCTGGAAATGTGATGGTACCCCATGCCATTTATGAGGATGGGCAGGTGATCAAGGTCTTTGATCTCTCGACGCACCGGCCCGTGGTCGCCGAAGAAGTTCAGGTGGCCGAAGCCAACCGCCTGGATAAAAGGTGGGTGCGCTGTTATCCACCTGTCGTCATCACCGGCGGCGAGTTAACCCTGTCGGACCTGGAACTTTCATGGAGCGAATCCAGCCGTTTTTACGAAGCGCCTTTCCAGTTGAAGGCCAACAACGGCCTGCTGGTCATTGACGACTTTGGCCGGCAGCAGATGGCTCCCGGCGAACTGCTCAATCGCTGGATTGTGCCCCTGGAAGAACGCCTGGATTTCTTAACCTTTCACACCGGCAAGAAATTTTCAATTCCCTTTGAAACTCTCATCGTCTTCTCCACCAATCTGGACCCGGCAGCCCTGGTGGACGAAGCCTTTCTGCGCCGCATCAGCCACAAGCTGGGCATTGGCGACCCTAACGAAGAGCAGTTCCGAGCTATCTTGGTCGCGACCTGCGCCACCCGCGGCTTTAAGTTTGACGAAGCCGCCTACGAGTATCTGCTGCAGGAGTATTACGTTCACATGGGCCGCAATATGCGCGCCTGTCACCCCCGTGATTTGCTGAAGCAGATGATTATCTTTGCCAATTACCGGGGTGAACCCCTGGTGATGACCAAAAAGCTGGTGGACCTGGCCGCCCACTCTTATTTTGCTGATTTCTTCTAAAGCGGGTAATTGAAGGGCAGGGGTCTAATATATTTTTTGGAAAATCACTTCCCGCTTCTCATTGAGAAAGGGTAAGTCACCCTACGACAAAGTGATACTCACCCGCCTCGACCTCGTGAACTGAGCCAGGGGTGATTTGCCCATTCAACATAATCTTACGCTCTTTCTGTACCGGCAGATACACGGTCGCGGTTGTGTTGGGAGGCACAAGCACCATCCACTCGAATGTACCTCGGTTAAGTGACCAGTGCGAGACCAGTTCACCATAAAGCGTCTTGAGTTTGCCACAGGCATAGGTCAACCCACCGCCGGGTTGGGGGCGGAGAATAATGTGTTTGTAGCCCGGCTGCACCGGGTCAAGCTCGATACCCGCTGCCGTCTTGTAAAGCCAGGCCCCGATTGAGCCGTAGGCGTAATGATTGAACGAGTTCATGCCGGGGTCCTGGAAGCCATTCTCTTCAGTCCAGCCATCCCAGCGCTCCCAGATGGTGGTCGCTCCTTGTGTTACCGAATAGAGCCATGAGGGCCAGGTCTTTTGATGAAGGAGCGCATAGGCGATATCGAGCCGTCCATTATCGCTGAGGACGTGTGGTAGATAAGGCGCGCCGACAAAGCCGGTAGACAGGTGCATGCCGCGCCGTTCGATATCGGCGACCAGTTCGGCAACGGCGAGGGGGCGCAGTTCCTCCGGCAGCAGGTCGAAGTGCAGCGCCAAAACATAGGCCGTTTGGGTCGGCGTGAAGAGGTCGGCGTTAAAAACTTGCGAGGCGACCGGCCCGTAATCAACCGCTTTTAAGTTGCCCCGCGAGATTGCATCGGCCCGGTCCATCCTCTGCCGGACTTCGGAAGGCGGTGCGCTGGCGATGGGCACTTGGCTACCTTTCAAATAGCGGGCGGCAAAAGCTTTTTTTACCTCAGCAAAGAGCGAGTGATACCTGTTGGCATCCTCTTTCTTCCCCAGCACAGCGGCGATCTGAGCCATCAGATTGGCGTCGTAAGCCAGAAAGGCCGTGCCGATCAGGTCACGCGGAGTATTGGCGTTGATCGAGAGCCAGTCGCCAAAGCCGGGCCAGCCTTCATATTCGGGCGCACAGCGGATGTAGCCGGGACTGGCTTCGATAATGAACTGCATGAACTTGCTCATCATCCCATAGTTGTTTTCAAGGATGCGCTGGTCGCCATAACAAAGGTAGAGGGTCCAGGGGCAGATAATCACGGCGTCGGACCAGGCCGGGCCGCCATCACTCATAAATGAGGTATCTACGCTGGGCACGACGGGTGGGACGCTCCCCTCTTCGGTTTGGGCGTTGGCCACATCCTGCGTCCAGCGGGTCAGAAAACCGGCCACATCAAAGTTAAAGGCGGCAGTACGGGCAAAGACCTGGATGTCGCCTGTCCAGCCCAACCGCTCGTCACGCTGGGGACAGTCGGTGGGGATGTCAACAAAGTTGCCCTTTTGCCCCCAGACGATGTTACTCTGCAACTGGTTGAGGAGCGGCTCCGAGCACTCGAAATGGCCGGTGGGGGTCATCTCGGAATGAAGCACGATGCCGGTGATGGTGTCGCGGGGCACCGGGCCGGGGTAGCCTACCAGTTCAACATAGCGAAAGCCGTGGAAGGTAAATTTCGGCTCCCAGGTTTCTTCGTCCTCCCCTTTAAAGGTGTAATAGTCGGTAGTTCGCGCCGTGCGAAGATTGGCGGTATAGAGGGAGCCATCGGCGTTGAGGACTTCCGCAAAACGAAGCGTCACGGTTGTGCCGGCCGGAGCGCTGCCTCTGAAACGGACGCGGCCGACCATATTCTGTCCCAGGTCGAAGATGAACCGTTTTGTCTGCATATCGCCCTTATCCACCGGATCGCCGATTGGCTTCAATTCACTGATGCGGCGCACCGTTGGTCCGTTTGTGGCGACTAGCGCCATGCCCGGATCAGCAAAAAGCTCCACCCCCAGCCAGCGTTTGTCATCGAATCCCGGCGCATCCCAGCCGAGCACTTCCAGGCGGGCGTCGTAGGCTTCACCCATCAGCAGATCATTTTCGAGCAGGGGGCCGAACTGGTGCTTCCAGGTGCGATCCGTGACCACCCTCATCATACGCCCATCGGTCAGGGTAATCTCCACCTGGGCCAGGAGGCGAGGCCGGTCGAAGTACTGCTGCCGGGAATGCCAGGCGACGTATCCCACCGCCCAGCCGTCGCCGAGGATAGCGCCGATGACATTCTCACCCTGGCGCAGCAGGCTAGTAACATCATAAACTTGGTACTGCACCCGTTTACGATAGTCGGTCCAGCCAGGGGTGAAGACATCGTCGCCGACCGGCTGGCCGTTAATAGAACACTCATAGAGGCCCAGGGCGGTCACGTACAATCGCGCCGTTTTTACCTCGCCCTCCAGTTGAAAGGATTTGCGCAGGAAAGGCGCTGGGATGGTGGTGCGCGGCCCGCCGGTCAACGCTGCGCCAATCCACCTGGCTTGCCAATCGCTCCGTTGCAACAGCCCGATCTCGAACCAGGCGGGATCACTGTCGCTGGCCTGGCCTGTTTCATCCCAGACGGTCACTTGCCAGTGGACTCGCTGGCGCGACCCCAATTTCTGGCCGGCATAAGGAATATGAAGCGACTGATCCGACTCGATTTTGCCGCTGTCCCATAAATCGGCCTGGCCAGCGCGCAACTGGTCCGGGTCGCTGGCGGCCAGGACACGATAAGCTGTTTGGCGTGCGCCGGGCCGGTCGCTTTGCATTTGCCAACTGAGCCGGGGCGTGGTGATGTCAATGCCCAGGGGATTGAGGCGATACTCGCATTTGAGTTGAGTGATTGAGGTCATAAAGTCTCCTTTGAAATTGTAGACGGTAGACGGTAGACGGGGGATTATGCGACTCTGCTACTTTGCTACCTTGCTACCCTACAGATTAGCCTTTGATCGCGCCGCCCATCATGCCCGAAACGAGCTGTCTCTGGAAGAATATGAACACGATGAGGGGCAGAATAGTAATGACGACCACATCCGCGAAGAGCAGGTTCCACTGCGAGCTGAACTGGCTCATGAAGTTGAACAACGTCAGCGGCGCAGTAACATTCTCCGCGCCGGGGAGGAAGTAAAGCGGTCCGACAAAGTCGTTGAAGATGGTCACAGACGAGGTGACGACCACCGTCACAATGGCCGGCTGCAACAGCGGCAGAATAATGGAGAAGAACACCCGCAACGGAGACGCGCCATCCATGATGGCGGCCTCATCCAGCTCTCTGGGGATGGAGGCCATGAACGCCCGGAAGATCAGGATGGCGAAGGGCATGGTGTAAGCGACTTCGACCATGATCAAACCGAGGAGTGTTTTGTAGAGACCAAGCCACTGCAGAACGAAGATCGTTGGCACGACGGCCGGAGGGATGATTAGCCCCGCGAGCATAACCGAACTGACCACCGACGCCAGCTTATCCCTGCGGCGCTGCATCACAAAGGCGACGAGGGCAGAGAACAAGACGATCAACGTCACCGAGCCGACGGTCAGCAGCGAGCTGTTCCACAGCGCCAGCAGCATCCGGTTGTCGCCAAAAACCATGACCTCGCGGATGTTTTGAAACAGTTGAAACTGGCTCGGCCAACTGAACTCAAAAAGAGCAGCCTCCTGGCGCGTCTTGGCCGCAGTCAGCAAAATAAAGATGAAGGGCACGACAAAAACGATGCTGATGATGACGAGCGTAGCAGCATCTCTCCCAACGCTCCCGATGAATTTGCCGACTTTCATAGCTCAAGCTCCATCCGATGGAAGGACCGCATCAGCGGATATACAATGATCGTGACGAGAATGAAGAGGACAACATTGCCGGCAGTTGACAGGCCATAGAACCCGGCCTGATACTCCTTGTAAATCACCGAGGTGAGCACATCTGAGGCAAAGCCTGGACCACCACGGGTCATAGTCCAAATCAAATCGAAGGTCCGCAATCCGCCGATAAACGAGAGCAGGATGACCGTGAATGTCGCATTGCGGGCGAGCGGCAGGATGACATAACGGAATTTTACCCAGGTTCCGCCCTCCAGCCGCGCTGCTTCGAAATAATCCTGCGGGATGGATATTATGCCCGCCATAAATATCACCATCGCTATGCCGATGCCCTTCCAGACATCAACCAGCGCCACCGAGTAGAGCGCGAGACCTGGGTCCCCCAGCCAATCCGGCTGCGGCAGCCCGATGAAGCCGAGGGCCGTGTTGATAAGCCCTACAGACGGCTGCATAAGTGTGGAGAAGGTGATCCCGACGGCGACGGTACTGACCAGCACTGGGAAAAAGATGATGCTCCGGAGCAGTCCCTTAAACCGGATATTCGAGGTGAGCAGCATGGCCAGCGGCAGCGAGATGATAACTTTGAGGCCGCTGGTCAGCATGGCATAAATAATAGTGTTACGCAGCCCGGTCATGAGCATGGGGTCGTTCAGGAAAGTGATGTAGTTTTCGAGGCCGATGAACGTGGCGCTGAAGAGCGTCCAGCGGGTCAGGCTGAAGTAGAAGGCGAGCGCCGTCGGCACGATAAAGAACACACCGAACACCAGGGCTGCCGGCAGATAAAACCAGTTAGGATACGTGCGCAGGACTGCCCGCGGCCGCGCATTGCTTTGCATAGAATCTCGCTTTCATAGGTGGCGTTCAAGCCTCTCGGTCCTCAGAAGAATAGAAACAGATTATGCGTAATTGCGAAATAACACTGAGACTAGCATCCTGAATAGCGCGGAACGCAGTGGAGCGCGTATCGAAGGGTGCGGGTTGGCAAAGATGCGGCACGTCCGCCGCACCCTTCGATACGACCTTCGCTCCACTACGGTCTACTCAGGGTGCTGACACCTGAATTACGCACAATTGGTTAGGAGTTACAACCGTTAAGACAAGCTGATTACCAACCCGGCAGACCAAGCTGTTGCGCCTGTTTCTTAACATCCTCATCGTAGGCCGTGGCTGCCTCTTCGGGCGTCATCTGGCCGGTGCCGACGGCAACGCAGAGCTGCTCGAGCGTTGGCCCCTTTACCGGAGAGAGGAACTCCAGCGCGGGCGCGGATTTCCCAGTATCAATGTACGCGGCGACATCTTTCACAGCCGGAAGAACGCTGTCGGGAAGCGTTGCGCCTTTGATGACGTACGGACCTGTGGGCGCGACGGCTGCATTGAGCGCATCAACCCCGTCAGTCGAGGCGATGAAGCCCAGGAAATCCTTGGCTACCTCGAGGTTCGTGGTCGTCTTGGGGATGTAGGTAGCGGCGGGCATCCAGATTGTTGCCCCATTCTTTGCTGTGTCCGTTCCGGGCACGGCGAAGAAGCCGATGTCGTTCACCTTGTCGGGTGAGTTGGTGGCAATCGTTGACAGCGCAAAGGTCAGCATCGGATAATGGGCACCCTCACCGTCGGCGAGCATCTTCAAGCCTTGTTCGAATTTCGTGGTCGCGTAGTCCTTTTGCCACCAACCTTCGTCGAAGCCTTCTTTCAGATAGGTGAAGCCGGCCATCGCCGCCGGGGTTGTGGCGTATTTGGCCTTATTGCCGGTGTAGTCCGCCGCGAAGGTCGGGTTGGCCTGCTCGACGTTGTAGTAGTCAGCCAGAACGAACAGTTGAGAAGTCCAGGTGTCACCGAACGTAGCAATGACCGGCGCGATGCCGGCTTCCTTGATCTTCTCGTTGTTCACTTCAAACTCGGCCCATGTCGTGGGTACGCTCAGCCCGAGGTCGGCATAGGTCTTCTTGTTGTAGAGGATACCGCCGCCCATGGCCGTCTGGCTCGGCACACCAAAGACCCCCCCGTTCTGAGACACGGTGGGGAGAAACGACTCGACGATGTTGGCAATGAACGGCTCTTTCGAGAGGTCCACAAGTGTGTCGGACGGATTCAGAGCCTGAAGCAACGAGCCGGAGTTGTACCAGAAGATGTCAGTCATTTCGCCGGTGGCAAGGCGCGTCTTGACGATGTTGTCGCCTTCGGTGCCCCCCGGTCGGCTCTCGACGTTGATGGTTACGTTGGGATGGAGGGCCATGTAGGCCTCGGCCAGCGCTTTGGCCGTAGCTTGGTTGGCCTCGCTATCGTCAACAAGGTAGGTCAGCGTGACAGCTTCCCCAGCGGCAGCGGCTTCGGTGGGTTCAGCCGCTTGTTCCTCCGTGGCCGCTGCCGTCGGGGCTTCGGTTGGGGCAGCGGCCGCCTGGGTTGGCTCGGCTGGAGCCGCGGTGGGGGCGGCTGCTTGTTGCGGTTGTGCCCCGCAGGCGGCCAGTATCAGGCTCAATCCCAGCAGGATAACCAGCAAGATTGTATGTTTTTTCATTTTACTCCTCCTTAAGAGTGTCAGTGATAATTTTTATTAGATGAACCAGCCAAATTATGGGGTCAGGCTATCGGAGGTTTTTAGAAGCTACTCAGGCTAAAGGTGACTGGCACTTGGTTAGCCACAAGCTTGCAGTTCTCAATCATCTTGCCAGACAAGAAAAGTGCCAGTCACCTGAGCGTTACGATTTTTAGAGGTTTGTCAAAAAGGTGGAACTTCTGTATCATGTCAAAAGGCCGCGGCAAATACACTGCCCTCAACTCAAGGGCAAGGGAAATTTGCTTGCGCCTGCCTCAAGGAGATACCGCCGTCCGCCAAGATAGCCGGTATCTCCTTTTTTCATCCGCGATAGCCTCACCGACTTTTATCTTCCTAAACCTTGCCTTGAACTTCATTAGTAAAATTTAACCATCGGCACCTCCTTGAGCCTCTCTTTGGCTGCGCAGCCACGTTTCATCAAAATGGGGCGGGGCCTGTAGATTCACGAATAATGAAGCGAGGCGCAGATCGAATCTCTTGACGGGGGCGATCGGGATCGCGCAGGCGAGCCAATAACAGCTTTACAGCTTCTCGTCCCAACCTGGCAGCATCTTTAGAAACGGTCGTTAAGCGCGGGGCCTGGTATTTAGCCATAGGAATATCGTCGTAACCGACCAGAGACAGATCTGTGGGAACATGCAGCCTTAGATCTGCGGCTGCTCGTAGAGCGCCCAGGGCGAGAAGATCATTAATGGCGATCAAAGCGGTGGGACGCGACGAGAGTTGTAAAAGCTGGAAGGCGGCTTGATAGCCATCCTCGATGGTCGGGCCACACGTGACGATCAACTCTTGGTCAAGCGGCAAACTGGCAGCCTGAAGACTTTCCAGGTAGGGTTGCCGGCGATCTTCGGCCGGCTCGGCCGGCCCTACTCCGTAAATCAAGCCAATACGCCGGTGCGATAAGGACAACAAGTGAGCCATCACCTCCATCGTTACGTCCCGGTAATCAGACATCACACAGTCAACATTAACATGATTACCTACTTCCACAATGGGGAGCCGTCTCTTACGAAGGTGATTTAATATTTTTTGAGCTTCTTCCGACTGCTCGATAAATGAACTAAGCAAAATCAGCCCATCAATGCGCCGGCGCGACAGGTCCTTGAAGATATCTTCCCCATATTTTGGGTCGAGGGCAATACTGGAGAGTAAGAGATGGTAGCCTGAAGCGTGAGCCTCCTGCTCGACGCCCTCGGCATATTCCCAAAAGTGAGGATTGCGAATATCGGGGATGATTAAGCCGATGGTTTTGGTATCACCTGAACGGAGGGCTTGGGCGCGGGCATCCGGCTCGTAGCCGAGTTTCTGGACAGCTTCCAGCACGCGCTGGCGGGTTTCTTCGGAGATGGGTACCCGGCCATCGGCCGCCAGTCCGTTCACGACATACGAAACCGTTGCCGTTGAGACCCCGGCCAGGTGGGCCACGTCAACTTGGGTGGGGCGTTTCATGGGTCTGCCACCTTTGGCTTTTTATACCATTAAGCACGGAATAGAAAACGCGAGGTGGTTGAGCGAAAAGAGTTTGAGGAAATGATTTATACGTATAAGCTTAAACGTATAAGTTAATTTGCAACAATATATCACATATTTCTTTAGGCGTCAAGTCCCTTTTGTGATTGTTGAGGGATTTCTTTTGGCAGAAGTTTGCGGACAAATAAGAGTGGTGTGAGGAGGCGGATGTTATCTACTTTTGTCTTATTTTTTCAACGCAGAGCTGTAGAATAGTTTCTTCGCAAAAGAGTTACCATGCATCTGGCCGAATCCACCAATTGTTGCTGCAATATCCGGGATTTAGTGGGTCTTCTGAAAGACAACCTCCCAAGAATAATGACCGCCGCAGTAATATGACTCGTTGGCCCGTTTCCACTCGCACTCTATTTCGTTAGCGCAGTAGCCGGCCTGGATCATCTGCTCATTCGGAATAGTGGTCATAAATGAGCTGAAGGGAAAGCTGGCTTCGCTGGTGTAAGGCTGTCCCGTGGCGGCGTCACGCTTGACCGTAATCTCCATTGTATTGGTCCAGAGGTCAATCTCTGTCCGGCCTGGCCCTTTGTTGCCGCTAGTCACTTCGACATTGTTCCACGTATCGCCCAAAACTACTCCGTCCAGGGGTTGGCCATTCACGTCGAGCACGTGGATGAAGATCACATGCATGCCCTTGGCGCAGCCGCTGTTCAGGGCCAGGGGCCACAAGCGCCATGAGGCAATCCGAAAATCAACGGCGGGCTTGGGTGTCTCCGTTGGGAGAGGTGTCGGGGGGACAGGCGTGGGAGTGGGGGTCTCAACTGGTGGCGGGGTGAGAGTTGCGGTTGGACTGGACGTTACCGTTGGTGTGGGCATAACGGTGGGTAAGGGGGTGAATGTAGGTGCCAGGGTTGGAGTGAGAGTGTTTGTGGGTGAGGGAGTGGGGGTAGCGGTATGAGTGGGGCTGGAAGTGGCTGTCGGGGTAGCTGTGGGCGAGGGGGTGGCGGTTGCTGTCGCCAGAGCCAAGATGAAGGGGTTGCCACATGCAGTCAGTAAGGCAGCCAGCAGGGCATAAATTAACCAGCGGACAGATGGATGCACACCCTATCCTCGTCACCACAAAAGCTTATTCGTCAACAGCCTCCGTTAGTGGCTGAGGCCGCATCCCCATTTTAGCATTTCAGGCATCATCGCGCTAATACGCCCTATGATAGACTTTGAGGGCGTGATAACAAAAGGCAGTGGTCACACTCCGGCTGCTGTACCAGGCGGCAAACTCGCCGCGGGTGGGAGTCCCAAAGAGCGGTTCACCGGCCCAACTCCCATCGTAACGCTGAGATTTGCAGAGAAGCGTGATCCAGTCGAGATTGAGCGCGGGCATAACTCCAGCCAAAGTGAACTCTGGACCCCAGTTCAACCTCATTTGTTCAAGTCGCAGGCAGGTCAGGGTCAAAAAAGCGGCATCCTGGGGCGAAAGATTGGGGCGTTGGGCTTCAATACCCAGGCGTTGGGTTAGAGTCTGAGCAGCCAAGTTGAGAGAGTGGGGCAGCTTATTTTCGCTCGCCCTTGGGGTGACATGGGTGTAACGCTCATTCAATTTAAAGATCAATTCAAAGGCGGTCCACAAAGCGTAGAGTGGTACGTAGTGATGGGTCGCTCCCAGGCTCTGGGTAGCGACCCGCTCAGACCAGCTTACCGCCGATTTTTCAATCAAGCCGCGATAACCGGCCCCCTCGTAATCCAGCAGTCCCAGCAGCACATTGGCTTCGACGGTGGCGCAGCTCTGGCCCCACAGCGCCAAAAAGGGGTAGGCCGACTCGTCACCCCCTTGATCCTGCTTCAGCCAGACAGGAATCTCACCCGACGCTTCAAGACTGTTCTCCAGCCAACCGAGCGGCTCTTGCAGCATGTCACGGTGCTGCTCCGGCTGGGACGAGTAGGGATAGAGTCGCAGCAGCAGCCCCAAGTCGTCGGCATCGGGGGGCAGGTGCGGATGGTCATAGTAGCGAAAACCGGTCGCCTGGAGCGTGGCAAAAACCTCGTTGATCGGCGCGGTCATCGCGTGGCCGTGCCGGCTGAGGATTTCGACGATTAGCCCCATGGGGAAGGCTTTGCCGGTCATCTCGGCCTCGCCAAAAACACCGCGCCGCTGCACCTCCCAACTTTCCCGAAAAGTCAAATCAGACAGCAAATAGCCCTCGGCCATTTCGATAACTTTGGGCAGGGTGTCAACAAATGGGGCAAACAGCGGGCGTCGCCTGGGCTTGTCCACTTTTTCCCTGGGCTGGCTCTTGAGGTCAAATAATTCCCGCACTTCGGCTAGCCAGTCCCTCATGTCCTCAAAGTAGGCCGAAAATCTAGGCAGGTTCAGGGAGTCGGCCAGCGTCCGGCCCGCCTCCAGCTCAACCAGGCACTCCTGGCCGATTTTCCCCATTGTCCCGGTCAAAACCAGCGCCCCTAATAATCGCTCCGGGGAAAGGGGCTGCAGCGGGTCAAGGCCGGCCTCCTGCATAGCTCTAAGGAGAGGATAAGTCCAGCGGCGTTGGGCCAGGTCGCGCCGCAGGGTCGAAACATCACGCCAGGTTTGGAAAACGAGGTTGAGCCGGTCGAGCATGGTGCAGAGGTGGGGAAGTTCCTGGTCTCGTTGCAGACTAAGCGCAACGGCGACAAGAGGGATCTTGGAAAAGGCCAGGGGCCGGGGGTCGGGGATTGGGGATGGAAATTCGGTGATCTGCGGTCGGCGGTCGGCGGTCGTTAAGACAGCTTCGGCGTAATCCTGCCAAAAAGCGCGGTGATACTCCCAAAAGGGCGTGGGGCCAGAGAAGAGTTGGGTTAGGTGGGTATCGGCCTGCTGGCTGAGCGTCTGCTGCAGCAAAAGAAAATGCTGACCAAAGTTACTGCCAAAGTCAAGGATAGTTTCTTGAGTGTAAACAGCCGCAAAGGCAAAGATCATGGCCAGGAACAACTGCTTTTCAAGCGCCTCCCTGGCTGCAGAATTGGGATACCCCCAGTCATCCAGCAGCCAGAAGTGTAGGTACAGCAGCGGATGGTCCCGCTCTCGACCCAGCATGTCTTTGAATTGGCCGCTGTCCGTGTAAAAAGTGGCCAGGTCATTTTTCAGCAGCACGCCCTGTTGGAACAGGTGGGGAGGGAGATGGCTAAAAAACGCTTCGACTTCCGGCCAGTACCGGTCACGTTTTGATTGGTAGGGGACAACCCAATTCATAGCCCGATAAAGGTGCGACGCACTTGATCAGTGCGTCGCACCTGGCTGAAATCAAACCGCCGCTTGATTCTCGCCAAAAGCGGCGGCAAGACTTTTTAAGGATGCGGCGTCAACGCCTTTGAGGGCCTCGATCAGGTCAATCGTCGGGTCAATGCCGGCCTCCCGCAGCGCCTGCTCCGGGTTTTTCGCCAGAGCTTCGGCAAATTTCTCATCCGACAAAATTTTACCGACCAAAGTTTGTAGATCATTCGCGTCAGACATTTTTATTTCTCCTTTATGTGATTAATTTTTTTGGATCGTGGATTAACTTATTTGAGCGATCTCGTTCCCAAACTGAGTTTGGGAACGAGATCGCTGTGCAAAATATACGTGTTGCGTGTTACGTGTTGCGTAAAAAACGTAACACGCAACACGTTTTGCACTTCACCGTCCACACTCAGACTTAAGGAACTCCGAAATTAAGTCATACGGTTTCGTTGCGGCTGGTTTGGTAAATATCGGCCAGCCGTTTGGCCAGAGCGCCGGCCATTTGCATCAGAATGGTCGGATGCTCAAAAGCCATCAACTGCAAATCGGTGTCGGTCAAAACAAAACACTGCGACGGTTCGGCGGCGCGGACGGTGGCGTAGCGCGGGTCGGCGGTGAAGAAGGCAATTTCGCCAAATATTTCGCCGGGTTTGATGCCGCCAATTTTGACCGGCTGCCCCTCGCGCGTTACAAAAACCTCCAGCTTACCCTCGATCAAAAAGTAGACATCGTCGTTGCGCTCGTTTTCCCAGATGACCGCCTCACCTGGCGCCAATTTAACCAGACAGAACAGACCGGCCAGTTTGAGCATCAATTCCGCCGGCAAAGGCCGGTAAATATCGCTTTGATCGAGCAGGCTTAAGCGGTACAGCGTATGAGCCGCCGTTTTGTCTTCGACTTGCTGCACCACATGCCGCCACAAACGGCGGTCCGTTTCGGTGGGTAAACTGGCCGGCATGGCCAGAGCCGGGTCAAGCTGCGCCGTTATCAAGTGCGGAAAGAGCGGGCGCAGGGCCGGTGGGGCCAACTGGGCCAAGTAATCCAGGGTGTCAGTCTGGCCCTCGTTCCAGTTTTCCAGAATCAGAGTGGCTTCCCGCTTCAGGCGCTCGGTTTGGGCGGCTACGGTCAGTTCAACCGCTTTCAGCCGGGCTAACAGCAGCGAGCGGTATCGTTTATAAAAATAACGTCCCGCCACCGGCGAGAGCGGCCAGGTGTCCCGGTAAGCCTTAAAACAGGCCAATACCGCCTCGTCTGATGGGTTTTCGTCAACTTGGATGAGGGGCAGCAGGTCCACGCTCAGGTTTAGATAGCGCCGGGCAAACTCGTCCACATATTCGGTCTCACGGCTGGTCAAATCCAGGTAGAGCCAGCCGACATGATAGTAAATGTACTTGATCTGGTCGGCGGCGTATTGTTCATCAATAGTTTCAATCAACTCATCCCGCTCTTCCAGGCGCTCGACCAGGTCTTGAGCCAGTTGGCCACTCCCTTCGAGCATTTGCCCGGCGTCGGTCACGCCCAGGGCCGTCTGGATCATTTCGATATTCTCAAAATCGGCGGTGCCAATCTGGCCCGACACATTCAGGGCGTGCAGCACGCTGTAGTAAGAGTCGACGGCAATATTTTTTTCTTCTATTTTGGCCGAGAGCGACTCAACCGCCCGCCGCAAAAAATCCCTGGCATAAGCCTTCTCCTCCGGGGCCAGCCGGTGCTTGACCACGGCAACGGCCAGCTTGTTGGCAATTTGCTCCTCGTTCCACAGGCTATCGCCGAACAGGCCGTAGCGATGGCGATAATGATGAGCCATTTCGTGGGCAATGACGTGAGGGATCATCAAGTGGAAAAAGCGCAGCAGTTCCTCGTTATTGGTGCAAGCCAGCAATGAGCGCAGAAAAAGGGCTTGCAGCTTGCCTGCCGGCTGATTAAAATCGGGGACTGAGAGATAGATGTGCCGGTCCTCCAGGCTGTAGTAGCATAACAGCCCGGTTCCCCGCCGCAGCTCAAGGCCGGGATCCGCCTGAAGGCCATACGAGGCAAACTCGGTTAGGAAGGCGTTAAAGTGCTTCTGGCCCAGAGCAAATAAGTCAATTGCCAAATTTTGATCCGGCACGATTATCCCTCGATTTTTTACGGAATAAAAAAGTGCACTTTTTCACTCCGTCCAACAAGTCATTTCGAGCGACGAAGGAGCGAGAAATCCTTGTGGTGTCACTTTTTAGTTCGGAATGACATGACTTACCGCTGCAATCCGGGCGAGAGCCTCCAACCCGGCCGCGACCTCGTTAGTCTGTTTTTGGAGCATCCGCTCCCGCATTTCCAGGTAGACCAGCAAATCCGGGCTGTGCAGCTCCTGAGCCAGGGCTTTCAAGGCCGACAGCCAGCCCTGCGCTGTTTCAAGCGCCCAGGCGAAGCCCTCCCTGGCCACCCAGGCCACAACGGGTTCATCGGGATGGCGCCGCCGTTCAGCTTCGACCAAAAAGTAAGTGTGTATGCCGCTGCTGTAATCCCGCTGCCAGCCGAAAAGGTCATTCAACAGTTGGTGCCAACAGCCGAACAAATCCACGCAGCGCGACCATGCCGCAATCAGGTCAGCCCTATCAGCGCGATAACTGACCGCAGCCAATGGGATCTTGGCCGCGCAGGTTTTTTGGGCCGCCACCTGTTCAAACTGAGCTGCCTCCCAGTCGGCCAGCAGGGCATCCTGGAATGTTACCTCAGCCGAGTGAAACCATGTGGTTCTGAAAAAGCGCCAAAATGGATGGTCAGTCGCAAAATAAGGGTGGTAGGCCGCCTGAAACTGGGTCTGAAAGAAATTAAGGGCCGGCAGCAGCTTCAATTCTACTGTAGAATTGCCATCCATCAAATTATCGGCCAACCGAATAGCATAATAGCCGTTGATCGTCGAGTAGGCCAGGTCTCCTTGAAACGCCAGGTCGTGGCCGAAGCCGAGGCTCTTTTCCAGCCACCAGGGTAATAATAAAGAGGGGAACGCCTGCGGGTGGGTGAAATAAGTGGCCGGTTCAGTTCCGCCGGCTAACTGCTGCATCCAGCGCGAGACGTGCTGAGCCAGCAGCGGCGCGGCCTGATCCAGGTCATGCTGCAAGCGAGAAACAGCAGCGGTAATCAGGCAGCTTTGTTGGGGGTCGTACACCGCAGTGCCTCCTGGGCACGTTCCAGGTCATAGGTAGCGCCCAACCGGGTAAAAATGCGGCAGGCCCGCGCCAGGTGACGAGCCCGCGCCGGGTCGGTCAAGGGCAGCCGCTGCCCGACTTCAAAATGAGCCAGCCCGGCAGAGTAAGGTATATCGAGCTTTTCAGCCGCCCGCAGGCTTTTGGCCCACCACTTTCTGGCTCGACCCCGGCGGCCCGACACCCACTCCAACACGCCTTGCCAGAGATAGGCGCGGGGCTGGCCGATTGGGAAGACACGAGCATAGGCTTGTAGGGCCCGGCAAGCTCGCTGTGCTCCCGCTTTAAGATCCTTGGCTTTGGCTTTAGAATTTTGCCCGGTAAGGGCTGCTTCCCACAGAACCAGGTGAGCTTCGGCTGCGCCGGCATAGCCAGGCAGGGACAGGAACGAGGTGGGAGAGGTTTTGGCAATCAATTGCGAGGCTTTTTCAGCCGCCGCCAGGGCGAGTTCCGCGTTCCCCCGGCGCAGATGGACCAATGCTTTCAAACCGTGCAAATCAATATGGAGCGCCTCGTCTACCACGTGCGTGTTTTCTGCGAGCAGGGTCTCAAGCATCTCCAAACGGCGGAGCGCCTCCTCAAAATCGCCACCTGGCAAAAGGCAGTAGACCTGGCCGCGCAAGGCCCAGGCCTGGTTATGCGCGTCACGACGCCGCTTGGCGGAGAGCCAATACTCGTCATACAGTTTGGCGCACTGGGCAAAGCGGCCCTGAAAATATTCGACCATAGCCAGGTTGCCCACACCGTCGTCGCGCCGACCCCGGTCGCCCAGCCGTTCCGAAATGTCAATAACTTGTCCGAGTAGATCGCGGGCCTGTTCCCAGTGGCCCACTCCGGCATAATAAATCCCGGTCAAAAGCGCTACCCAGGCCCGCGCCGGCAGATTGTGGATGCGCCGGGTCATCTCCAAAGCGCGGCGGCAGTAATTTTCGGCCAGGGTATGGAACGGCACAAAACCGATAATTACGCCCACCGAAGCATAACCCCGGGCCAATTCAGGCGACGGCCCGGCTGCCTCGGCCAGGGTGAGCGAGCGAAACGCCGCATACAAAGAAGGCACAGTTTCATTGGCAAAGTAATAAACAGCCGTCAAACCTTCATAGGCCCGCGCCGCTTCCAACAAATTGTCGCTCTCCGATGCCTGGCGGCCAAGATAACGGGCCGGCCACAGCCGGTACAGCGCTTGCTGCAAGACCTGCCCCACCAGGCCGGTGATTAAACTGATTTTGCCGGAGGGCATAGGTTTTCCCAGCAGGGTTAAACCCTGCTCAAGGTGGGCCCGTCCTTCTGCAAATTTAACCCAGTTGACATACGCTTCGCCTAATTTCAATTCCCAACGTGCCCGGCGTTGAACGGATGGAAGGTTGGAAGACTGGAGGGTTGGAGGAGGTAACTCGGATTTCTGCCCTGCTCCTTCGCCCCCCTGCCCCCCTGCCCCCCTGCTCTTCTCCTCCTCTGCCAGAGCAAGGGCGTCGCAAAAAAACTCGACAGCTTCTTCATTAGCATAACTGCGCAGAGCCTGTTCGCCTGCTTTCTCCAAGTAGTCCAGTGCTTTGGGGATAACACTTGCCTGCCGCCAGTGGAAAGCCAGACGCGAGTAGAAAGGCGACAAGTCATCCCCATAGGTTTGCTCGTACCAATCGGCTACCGCCCGGTGCAGCTCACGGCGATGGGCAAAGAGCATCATATTGTAGGCAACTTCCTGGGTGATGATATGCTTGAAGATATAGGTCAAGTTGGGTTCGGGGACTTCCAGTTCGGTAATGTCTAAACGGGCCAGGCCGTTCAGATAATCGGGCAGGCGAGTTTTATCAGCCTCAATCGGATGAATAACATGCAGGGTTTCAAATTCAAAGACCCGGCCAATGACACTGGCTACTTTGAGGGTCAACTGCTGCGGAGGCGTCAAGCGATCAATCCGGCTGGTAATGACTCCCTGGACCGTATCCGGCAGGTACAAACTCTGGAAGTCAGCCGCCTGGGGGGTGAGGCGGCACTCCCCATTGGCGACCGTGATCAAGCCCGAGTCGCGCAGGGCGTAAGCCAGTTCTTCACCGAAAAAGGGATTGCCATCCGTTTTGGTATAAATCAACTCCGCTAGCGGGTCAGGTAGACTGGCCACACCCAGCCTTTGGCAGACCAGGGTGACCATATCGGCCAGCGGCAAAGTATTTAAAGTTATTTGGTGGGTGTTAGGATCGCGCAGCAACTGGCTGTATTCCGGAGGCAGGGGTTCGGTCAGAGGGCGAGTGGCCAGCACCAGCAGAATAGGGTGGACCCGCTGCGCCACCAGCAAGGCCAGCCCCCATGAGGCCGAGTCGAGCCAGTGAGCGTCTTCTAATACCAGCATGATCTCCCCGTCTCGATGCACCGCTTGTTGCAGCAAATGCAGGAGCAGCTCGTGGGTATTATCGGCCCGCACTTTGCCGGTCATGTGTTCGGTGATCTCGTTTTCCGGCCAATCGAGGGATAGGACCGGGTTGAGCAGCGGAGCCAACTGCCCCAGCGCCGGAGAGGAACTCTTCCCTTCCCCAAGCCCCGCCTGCCCAGGCAAAGCAGGGATTGCGGGCAGGGGTGCAAAGCGGGTTTCCAACTGCTGCTGGACATGCGCGCGGCGAAGACCGGGGTCGTCTGGCAGTGACTCCAAATTAAAAAGCTGCTTGAAGACGGGTCGCCAGGCATGATAAGGCGTTGATTTATCAATCGCGCTGGCGATGCCCAACCAGCCCAGCACCCCCAGCGCATAGGCTTGCCGGAGCAGCTCTTCAATCAAACGCGACTTACCAACGCCGGCTTCACCTTCAATCACGATAATGCCGCCTGTCCCTCGCAGCAGCGTTTGGAGGTGAGAAGTCAGCAGCTCGCGCTCCGCCTGGCGTCCCACCAGGGTAGTCTGACGCCGGCTGGCCCCCGCTTTTAGGCTCAGCGGGCGGTAAACCGCTACCGGCTCTGCCTTACCTTTGACCTTCATCGGCGGCAGAACCTCAAAATTCAGTTGGGCCTGGGCGGCGTTATAGGTGGCCGCATCACACAGAATGCCGTCAGAGGCGGCTTGCATCAGGCGCGCGGCCAGGTTGACCACATCACCGATCATGGTGTACTCGCGCCGCCGGTTGTTGCCGACCATCCCACAAAAAGCCCGTCCGGTCGTGACCCCAATGGCGCTGCGCAATCCCATGCGCTGGAGTTCGGCCTGAACAGCCATCGCCACCTGGACCCCGCGCGCCGGGTCATCTTCATGGGCTAACGGGGGTAGCCCCAGGGCAGCAATCAGGGTGACACCCTTGTCGTCTACACTCAGTTTGTTGATGCTGCCTTCATAGCGATAGAGGCTGGTTTGCAAGGTTTGCATCAGCGACTGGGCCTGTTCCAGCGGCATGGCATAATCGAGGTCGTGCAGGTTGATAAAGATGACCGTTACCCGGCGCAGTTCGGCCAGCCAGCCGGCCTGTCCGGCCGCCAGCCGGGCCAAAATCGCCCCCGGAATAAACGCCCGCAACCCGGCTTCTGCCTCCACTGGCAGAGGTGTGGCACTCTCAGTCAGAGATGGGGTCGAGCCAGACTGGCGCAGACCCGTTAAACGGAGCGCCCTATTCGGCCCTCCGTTCGTTGAGCCTGGTAGAGAAGTGGCCCCAGGACTGACCGGACTCCCAACCGCTGTCTCCGGCAGGAGCGACCAGGCTTCGGGCGAGAGGATTGTGTCGCCGGGTTGAGCCTGACTACCGGCCAAACCGACCTGGATCAAGGGTGCGCCGGTAACCAAAAATTCCCAGCGGCCATAGACTCCGCCGAGATGCATGGTCAGGACGTCGCCAACACCCAGGGCCAACTTGAGCGATAGACGGACTCCTACCGCTACCTCATAGGCGTTGAGGCGCTGCTGGACAACCATGCTGCATTGGGCCGCTTGCTTGACCGCCGCCGGCAGGCAAGCCGGATCATAATGGCCGGTTTCATTAAAAGCTGGCCAGAGGGCAATCAGCGCATCGCCGGCAAATTTAACAATATCACCCCCGTAAGCGGTAATCAAATCAATCAATTGTCCAAAGTAGGTGTTGAGATGTTGGGTCAATTCTTCCGCCCCGGCCGGTCCTTTCTGAGCCAGGTGTTCGGTTAGAGCGGTAAAGCCGGAGATGTCGGCGAAAAGCACGGCGGCAGGGAATGTTTCGGCGGTGGGGCTATCAATTGGCGTCGGGTTGACTGCCAGGCGACGAGTAATCAGCGCCGGCACGTAGCTGGCGAGAGTTTCAATAAGCTCAGTCACCATGATTATCCCTTAATGATTCAGAGTCTGAATGCGTAGGGCAATCTCGTTCCCCAACTGACGCGAAGCGTGGGAACAGGAGTGCGCATTGAACACCCCTCAGTATGAGGAATCTTAAGATTTTTGTCTATCCCCCATATATGCTATCGGGGTAATTACTCCTATTTTAACTCAATTATCAGGGCGGTAGAAAATAAGGGTTTGTTGAAATTATTCCTCAGGTTGGCTGTCGTGCAGCGCAGCCCCTCAGAAACTGTCGAGGTCTTTATGCTACGTGGGGTTTTAGAGGGATTAGCCGCTGAAATGGCGGCACAGTTGCTGGCGCCGAAGCAGATTCAAGATGCGTTTGATACGAATGTCTCGCTTGTGCGCCAGCAGGCGAACCGGTTTTTCATCTGCAAGGTCATCAGCATTTGGTCGAGGATAGTATCGTCGGCTTTCGAGTGAGTAAAGATTACATAATCCTAACACAGACAGGTATCGGCACATCCACTCGGTGACCTGTCGCACTGAGATCACTGGACGTGGGGTCGAGCCTAAATGTAAGACATGTTTTTCCTTAGATGACCGTGTCGGTCAAGCAGAACCCGGCGCGCGCCCGAATATCATGTGATGAGCTGCCAAGCAACACCTCAAACTCGCCGGCCTCCGCTACCCACGCCTGCTGCGCATCATCCCAGTAAGCCAGCGCTTGCCGGTCGAGGGTCAACGTCACCGTCTTCGTCTCACCGGGCGCTAAGGCAATCTTGGCAAAGCCTTTTAGCTCCTTCAGGGGGCGGATAAGGCGGGCCGCAACGTCATGCACATACAATTGGACAACCTCTTGCCCCGGCCGCTGGCCGGTATTGGTCACGTCCACGTTGACGGTCAATTGACCATCCGGCGTGATGGCCTCCACTCCTTCGCTTCGCTCAAGGACAGGGCTGAGGCGGAGGTTGGCGTAGGCAAAGCTGGTATAGGAGAGGCCAAAGCCAAAGGGGAACAGTGGCTCGACCCGCTTCTTATCGTAATAACGGTAGCCCACAAAAATGCCCTCACCGTAACGCACCCGGCCATTTTCGCCGGGGTAATTGATAAACGCCGGGTTATCTTCCAGTCGAACCGGGAACGTTTGCGGCAGTTTGCCGGAGGGATTGACTTCGCCAAACAGCACATCGGCGATGGCGTTGCCGCACTCCTGACCGGGATACCAGGCTTGCATGACCCCGGCCACCTGATTAAGCCAGGGCATGGTCACCGGCCCACCCGTCTGCAACACAACCACCGTACGGGGATTGACGGCGGCGACACGGGCAATCAGTTCATTCTGACGACCCACCAGGTCCATGTGGGGCCGGTCTTGCCCCTCGCTGTCCCACTCGCCAGTCAAACCGGCGCAGATGACGGCTACATCGGCTGTGGCGGCCAGGGCCACCGCCCGTTCAATCGCTTCATCGCCGAGCGGCTGGAACACACCGATCCTTAGTGCGGCCAGGGTAGGCGCATTTCGGCGGCTATACTCAATTGTCAGATCATACGGCTGGCCGGCCCGAAGTTCCATTACGCCGATGGCTTCCTGGCTGCCAAATGTGAAATAACTATCTCCCGGCTGCCAGGCGTCCCAGTTATCCACCACTAAATGTCCGTTCATAAACATACGGCTCAAACCGGCGCTGACCAGGCTGAAATGGTATTCGCCACTGGTCTCAGGGGTAAAGCAGGTGGTGAGACGGGCTGAAAAATTGGCCCGCTCTACGCCCGGCCCTACAGTATCTAACCACATTAACTCTGTTTCCAGGGTCTGTTTGCGGAATACCACCGGGCCGGACAGGTCGAGGCTGTTGAAGTATTCGGCGCTGAGGCCGGGCTGTCCCTCCAGCGAGACAAGCTGCCGGCCGGGAAGCAGCGGTAAATATTTGTAATTGGTGCAGCCCAGTTCATAGCCAATCTCGACGTTCCGCCCTACCTGCACTGTAATCCCCTCCAGCGGACTGACCCGGTAGTGCGCGTTTACCTGGGCGCTGCCGCCACCCATAATCTGGGCAGTTTTGGCATTGGGGCCGATGACAGCCAGCGTGGTCAGCGCGTGTTTATCCAGCGGCAGGACTCCATTGTTCTTCAACAAGACGATACCTTCGGCTCCGGCGCGCCGGATGAGGGCGCGGTGCTCCGGGCGATCAAGGGCCTGTTCGTCGGGAATGGTGGGATCGTCAAATGCGCCCACCCGCGCGATGAGGCGCAGTACCCGCCGGGCGCTTTCCTGCACCGCCTCCGGGCTGACCTGCCCCGCTCGGGCGGCCTGGACGAGTTTTGCTCCCCGTTCTCTGGCCGGGCCGGGCATCTCCAAATCAAGGCCCGCCTCAACCGAGGTCGGGCTGTGGTTAGCAAACCAGTCGGACATCACCACGCCGTCGAAGCCCCATTCATCCTTGAGGATACCGCGCAACAATTGGGGGTGGTCTCCCGCGTATGTGCCGTTGACTTTGTTGTATGCACTCATCACCGCCCAGACCCGCGCTTCTTTGACGGCTGCTGCAAAGGGTAATAAGTAGATTTCGCGCAGGGGGCGCTCGTCAATTTCACAATTGATGGTCATGCGCTGGAATTCCGACTCATTGCCGACATAATGCTTGACGGTGGCGGCCACGCCCCGGCTCTGCACGCCTTTGATATAGGCCGTGACTATTTGGGCCGACAGGCACGGATCTTCCGAATAGCACTCAAAGTTGCGGCCATTCAGCGTGGAACGATGGATGTTTACCGTTGGCCCAAGCAGGACCCGCGCCCCTTTTGATTGAGCTTCCTCGCCCAGCGCTTGACCAATTTGCTCCACCAGCCCCGTATTCCAGGTGGAGGCCAAAGAAATCCCGACCGGGAAGCAAGCCGCCGGCACGCCGCCGACGAGAGCGCCGCCGCCACGCGCCCCGTTGGGGCCATCGCTCACTTTGATGGCCGGAATACCCAGCCGTTCGATCGGGACGGTCAACCAAAAGGATGCTCCGGCCAGCAGGGAGACTTGTTCCTCCAAGGTCATGGCTTGCAGGAGCGCGTCAAGGCGCGCTTCCACATCGGCTACAGGTGGATTATCTGTTTTGTGGCTCATATTTCCTCAGTGATCTCATAATTCATACGCAAAGGATACCTGGCAGCTCCTGACACAGATAGGCCAAGCTGTTCGAGACGCTGGCCACGGGGTCGGGTGGATTATCGTGCTCAACGATGTACCAGGCCGCGCCGGCGTCGCGGGCAGCGGGGAGCAGGGCCGGCCAGTCCAGGCTGCCCGCGCCAACATCGGCCATCACCGCCCCATCCATGAGCGGCTCTGAAGAATCCGGGCCGACGGTTCCCAGATCCTTCACGTGTACTCGCAGGCAGCGGCCCGCGTAACGTTGCAACAACGCCACCGGGTCAACGCCACCAAAGATTATCCAGGCCAGGTCCGGCTCAAAACCGAGGCTGTCGCCGGCGCTGTCAAACAGCCAATCCAGGGCGAGTTTGCCATCAATCTCAACCATCTCCCAGTGGTGGTTGTGGTACAACAACCGCATGCCTTCGGCCTGGCAGCGTTGGGCCAGTTCGCCCAGCAGTTGGCCGGTTTCCTGAAAGATGCTGGCGCGCTTTTCGCCCACCAGGTAGGGAATATACGGGGCAACGAGGACGTCATTGCCGATGGCCTGGTTGAAAGTAATAATTTGAGGCAGATTGTTCCGCAAGCTGTCGAGTGGCAGGTGAGTGGCGATGACTTGCAGGCCATGTTTGTCTAACAGGGCGCGCATTTCGGCGGGGGTGCAGCCGTGGTCGCCCACGGTTTCCACAGCGGTGTAGCCAACCCCGGCCACCTGGGCCAGGGTTTCATCAAACGTGCCGGGTAACGTCCGCAGGCTGTACAACTGGACGGCGATGGGTAAAGTTACTTCTTGAGAAGTCATGAGTTTATACTCCTTGGTTGGGTTGAATAGAAGATAGCAGCAATCGGTTAGACAGTGGAGAGGTCCCATTCCTCATAAATTTTTGGCACATCGTTAATCAGGCGTTGGGTGTAAGCCTCTTTGGGGTGCAGAATCACTGCGTCGGGAGTGCCGCTTTCCACGAATCTGCCGCGCTCCATAATGTAGACTTTGTCAGAAACGTAATAGGCCAGGCCAATATCATGGGTAATAAAAATAACCGTCATTCCGATGTCGTCGCGCAGCTTCATCAACTGATCCAGAATGGTGGCGCGTGAGCAGGCATCAATCATGGAGGTCGGTTCATCGGCCAACAGAATTTTTGGCTTCAGCAGAAAAATGCGAGCAATCATAAGGCGCTGCTGCTGCCCACCGGATAGTTCAAAAGGATATTTGTTGGTCAATTCCTCGAACTTGAGGTTAACAAAGCTGCAAGCCTCGGCCATCAGCTCTACTTTTTTGGCCTTCGGCAGGTTGCCGCCACCGCGCATGTTAATGCAATCTAACAGGACGGAGTCGATTTTGTTAAAGATGTTGTATGACGAAAACGGGTCCTGAAAGATTGCCTGGATATTTTTCCAGTATTCTTTCCTTTTCTTCTGCGAACTGATGTCGCGTTTTTTCCCCTCGAAGTAAATCTCACCCTCAGTCGGGTTGATTAACCCCAAAAGGATTTTCGACAAGGTCGTCTTGCCGCTGCCCGATTCACCTACAATCGAGACAACTTCGCCCTTGTAGAGATCAAGGTCCACATGATCAACGGCGACGGTTTTGCTACTGCCAAACCCAAATACCTTGGTCAGCCCTAATGCCCTCAAGTATAACGTCTTTTCATCGGCCATTTTTGTAAGCCTCTCTCAATTCTTCTTCTGAAAAGATGCAGCGGTAAGTTCGCCCATTACCCCCAGAGCGAAGGTCAATGGACCTGACCGTACACTCCGGCTGAGCGTATTTACAGCGGGCGGCAAACCGGCAGCCGGACGGCGGTTTTTTAAGGTTAGGCGGCACCCCGGGAATAGCCGTTAGTTTGGCCTCGCGCAGCCCTTCTTCCGGCACAATAATGGACCCCATCAGCCCTTTGGCGTAAGGATGAAGCGGATCAAATACGGTTTGTTTGGCGGTTCCTTTCTCCACAATCTGCCCGGCGTACATGACCATAATGTCATCGGTGACGTTGTAAAGCAGCGGCAGCTCATGGGTAATAAAGATCATGGACTTGATGAAGCCCTTTTCCATCAAGTTCCGCAGCATCTTGATGACCATCTTCTGTGAAGTAACGTCGAGAGCGGAGGAAGGTTCATCGGCAATCAACACTTTGGGGTGAAGCAGCACCGAAATAGCGATGACGGTGCGCTGTTTCATCCCCCCCGAAAGTTCAACCGGGTATTTTTGCAGAACCTGGGCCGGAAGCCCTAAAACTTCAAAGCTTTGCCTGGCAAGGTCAAAAATTTCTTTCTTGGTTTTGCCGCGATCGTGGGCTTGAACTACATCTTCAATAAAACTGATGACTTTTTGGGTGGGGTTAAGCGCGTTCATGGCGGCCTGGGGAATATAGGCAATCTCTCTACCCAGGATTGATTTGCGAACGTTATCCGGGGACATCTTAGAAATATTGGTCCCATTGATGATAATATCACCGCTGGTATAGTACAGCGGCGGGAAGTAATAGCCCATCAGGCTCAACGCCAGCGTTGATTTTCCGCAGCCGGACTCGCCCGCAATTCCGAGTGATTTCCCTTCTTCGAGTTTTAGCGACACATGGTCAACCGCGTAAACATCTTCGCCAAACCGGGTAATATATTTTGTGGTTAATTCATTAACCTCTAAGACCACGTTTGACATATCAATCACCTAATCCCGCAAGGCTGGATTGAATACATGGTCAAGACCGGTATTCATCAAATTCAACGAGAAAGAAATCAAGGCGATGGTTAGAATGACGGGGACGTACGCCCACCATTTGCCCAGGATATGCGCCTGGTAAATCATCGCCCAGTTCATCATTAACCCCAACGTTGGCACTTCGGTTGTTCTGGGGCCTAAACCAATAATGGATAACGCCGCTTCCAACAGGATAGCCGAGGAAATCTGTAAAATTAGGGCCATAATTACGTAAGAAGCAATGTAAGGCAGAATATCCCGGACGATAATATGAGCAACCGAGTGACCGGATATTTTAGACAAGTTGACATGGTCACGATGACGCAGCGAAAATACTTGCGCCCGTACGGCCCTGGCGGTCCAGACCCAGGTGGTAAACCCGATGACCACGGCAATGGTAAACGCGCCGCGTTGCTCCTGCCCGATACTGAATGAAATGAGGATTAATAATATAAAACTGGGAATAACCGTGAATAAATTGGTGATAAACGTAATCACGTCATCGGTAAAGCCCCCCACATAACCCGAGAGTAAGCCTAAAACCAAACCGATAAAGGTTGCGACCAGGCCGGCCACAAAACCGATGAGCAGAGATACCCGGGTGGCCGCTACCAACTCTGTCAGGACATCCCGGCCAAAGTTGTCGGTTCCCAGGGGCAACACGCGGACATTGGCCACCTCTTTGATATTTACGTAATCGGTTTGAGCGATAACCCCCATCTCTCCAGGTTGACCCGTTTCCTTGTTGATTATGGTCTGTGCCCCTTCAGTTGACAGAAGCCCCTTGAGCGAGTTATTGAGCCGAATAAAATAATTCCGCCGGGCATTGGTCATCCCGGATATTTTCTTCGCCGGGTCAAAATTGTTCACCCACTGCTCCAGAAGTTTGGCGGTGTTCTCAATATCTATCTCAGATTCAGGAATTTTAGCCGCCACAAGCCATTCCTTTATGGCCAGGCGATCTTTGTCGGCTAACTTGCTGGCAATTCGTTTGGCAGCGGCATCATCCAGATCTAAAGTGTAATGCGGAGAAAAAAGGCTGTCATAAACACTTGCGTAGATGCCGGGCGGAAAGAAAGTTCCCTGACCAATGATGGCCAAAGGGGGATCTGGGACGATCCGTGGATAAATCATCACGATCAGCAAAATTGAGACAAAGATGGCAAAACCAGTTACAAATTTCCCTGAGTGAAAAACCTGTCGAATGGTACGTTTCATAACGGCCTGTCCCCCTAATCAGCCTGCGCTACCTTAATGCGTGGATCAAGGATGCCGTAAACAATCTCAATAAGAAAGTTTGCCGTCAGCACCATGACAGTGATGATCAATGTGGTGGCTGAAATGAGCGGGTAATCCTGGCCTAATACGGCTGACAGAATAGTCGTCCCAAGCCCCGGATAGCTAAAAATAATTTCCGCCACCAACGCCCCAAACACCATGGTGCCAAAAGCCAGCGCCAAACCGGTTATTTGAGGTAACATGGCATTCCTGAACACATAACCCACAATCTTGCGGTCTTTGATGCCCATAAAGCGGCTGAACTTTACATAGTCCGCATTCAATTCATAGATAGCCATCGAACGCATCCCAATCGCCTGGCCGCCGATGGCGACCAATACGATAGACCAGAATGGTAGTTGGTAATGGACAATCACCGACCAGATAAATCCCCAGCTCAAATTGGGAATCAGGTCAAAGCCGTACCCGCCCGAGGTGGGGAACCATTCTAATATGACCGCAAAAATAACCAGCAAAAAAATCGCCATACCAAATGGCGGCAAACTGCTGGCAAAAATGCTGATGGGCAGAAGGACTTTATCAAAGCCCCCTCTCAGATAGGCCGCCAGCGCGCCGAGGGCGTTGCCGATGATCCAGCCAACGAGAATGGCCGGGAACTGTAAAGCCACTGTCCAGATCAGGGAAGCTTTGAGCACATCGGCCACCGTCCTGGGATATTGGCTGAACGAGTAACCAAAATCACCTTGCAGCACATTTTTGACGTAGATGAAGAATTGTTCAACGATGGGTTTGTCGGTGCCAAACAGTTTTGTGTACTGTTCATAAATCGCCTGGACCCCGGTCGCATTGCTCATACCTTGGGCAAATCTGGCGACAATGGCGGCCACAGGATCGCCCGGCATTAAGCGGGGCAGGGTGAAATTCAACACAAAAGCCGCGACGAAGGTAATGGCAAACCACATGAGTTTATTGAGGAAATACTTGCGGTACCCTTTCAATGTATACCTCCTTGTACAGCCAAGGGGGTTACAAATTGCGCATTCTAAAAGACAGGAGGAAAGAAAACACAATTTGTAACTACGAGCGTAATCAGTCAACAGTCATGCCCCGGTTTGGGGCATGACTGTTGTTACCAGCTTACAGGGTATCTGTTACTGAGCCGGCGTCTCAACCAGCTCCAAATTATAGAGACCGGCAATACTCCAACCGTCGGTCAGGTCCAGCGGCGGGACGGGTGGATTGGTGCCGTCATCCTGGTGCGGGAAGTTGGTCCACACAGTTTCGTTCACAGTATGGAAACTTTGGGGACGGTACATGAGCGTGAAGGAGGGGACGTCGGTCAGGTAAATCTTAACCAGTTCCGTGTACATTTCCTTCAGCTTGGCCTCGTCGGTTTCAGCGGGGATGGCCTTGATCAATTCATCCACCTCAGGATTGCTGTATTGGCCCCAGTTGCCGTTCCAGTTGCCGGCCATGCCCACAAATTCAGAGCTGAGCAAATAGCGGATACGTTGCCACGGCTGGGTGGGGCCGGCGCCGGTGCTCCACATCATGAAGATGTCATAGCCTTCGGGCAGGTCCTTATCTGAGGCGGTAACAACCGTCTGATACACAGACCATTCGGGGTAGTTGGTGGTGATGTCAATGCCAATCTCTTTGCCGGCGGCAGCCACTACTTCAATCGCCGCCTGCCAGTCGGACCAGCCGTTAGGACAGGTGGCTACGTAATGCAGGTTTTCGCCCTCGTATTCGCGCCAGCCATCGCCATCGGAATCAACAATACCGGCGTCGTCGAGCAGTTTCTTGGCCCCTTCGATATCGTTGCCAACCCACTGTAAGTCTTTAACGGCATCGTGATCATACATGGCCTGCTCGCCCTCGGTCGGGTTCATGAGCGAGCGCGGCGCCTGCTCGAAGGTAGCCGATTGGTTGGTCATGGCGTTGGCAATGATGGTGGGGTAGTCAACCGCAATGGCAATGGCCTTGCGCACCGCTACCTGGTCCAAACCAGGAGACTTCAGGTTGTAGAAAGCGGTGGGGAGGGTGGCGCCAATTTGATAAGGCGGCTCGGGCAGGTAGGTCGAGATAGGCAGGCCATAGTTTTCCCACAGAAGATTAACATTAGAGTTAAACTGCTGGCTGACATCTACTTCGCCTTTGGCCAGGGCAGCAGAACCGGCGGCGTTATCCTTAAAGATTGTATGGGCCAGATACTTCGGAACGGGCAGTTTGCCCCACATAGACTCATCCTGCCCCCAATAGTTGTCATCGCGAACGTAGACAACCTTGGTATCATCCCAAAAGTAACCGTGATAAGGTCCGGAGTATACCACATCCTCCGCGGGATCAGCCAGCAACTGGGTGGCATCGCCGCCAACGCGCTCTTCCAGGGTTTCAGTCCAGGCTTGCTGAATGACATAATTGGTGCTCACATAGGCAGCCACAATCAGAGGATTGATCGCTTTGCCGTCCGCATCCAGTTTGGCCTTGACCACAACCGTTTGATCGTCAACGGCTTGGATATCTTCAATGTAATCAACGTTGGCTGAGCCAACAGGAGTTTCATATTTGACATGGGTCGCCCAGGTATAGGCAACATCCTCCGCCGTCACCGGGGTGCCATCGCTCCATTTGGCGGCCTCTTTGAGCTTAAAGGTGAGTTCGGTTCGGTCAGCGTTCCACTCATAATCACCATCAGCCAGCAAAGGATAGACCTTGCCATCGAGCATGTTGTACAAATACGGGGTTTCAAATATGACGACGCGGGCGCTGTCCTGATTATTAGCAATACCCAGAGAGTTATTGTTGCTGGTGGAGTAGGGATTCCAACCCACCACCGGCCCCCACTGCTGGCCATTGAAGTACAGGGTTTCGTTGCGGGGCAAAGAACTCGCGTCAGGTTCTTGAGCCAAAGCCGTGCCGTGGGTTACCAGCAGCAAAGAAACAACCAGTAACAGAACAGTCATTAAAAACAACTTTGTTTTCATTTTTTCTCCTCGACAGAATTAAATATTTTTAGCGATTAAACCAACGTCACCAGGGTTTTGGTTAATTATGGGGAGTGCAGCACCTCCTTTCATTAAATAAAAATTTCAATTTTAACCTCTACATTTATGCGGAACATCCGCAAGAACGCCGGATGACAATCTCAGTGGGCAGCAGGGTAACAAGGTCTACCTCCTGATTTGCCAGCAATTTAAACAAGTATCGCGCCGCAGTTTTGCCCACACATTCTGTCGGCGCATGGATCGTTGTCAGAGGCGGGGTCAAAAAAGCCGATAATTCCAGATTATCAAAACCAACCACACTGATGTCATCAGGAATGCGTAATCCTTTTTCATAAAGTGCATTCATAACCCCAATAGCAGAGTCATCGTTGCCGGTAAATACGGCATCAAAATCAGGGTGTTCATTTTTAAGGAATTTAGACATTGCTTGATAAGCATCGTTGCGATTATATTCCCCTGAGATAATCAAATTTGGGTTGTAGGCAATATCATGGGCTTCTAACGACTCTTGATAGCCCATCTCGCGCCGCTGGGAGTCTTCATTGTCGGCGGGACCGCGCACAAAAACAATTCTGCGGCAGTGATGAACTTCGATGAGGTGGTCAATCAGTTCTCTGGTTGCTCGCTTATTCCAAACCGCCACGCTGGGAATGTTTGAGCCTTCAGGGGCCGTTCGATAGATTAACGCCAATGGAAAACCGGCCTGGTGCAGTTTGAGAATCTCGCTGTCATTTAGGCTGCCGGGAAAAACAATCATGCCATCTGCATTATGAGGGCCTATGGGAATTTGCGCGTCAACCTCATTCCCCGCAGAGCGTGAGGCTACTAATAAATTGTATCCCTCTTGTTGCACGATTGACTCAATGCCGCTAATTAAGGGCGGAAAAAACGCGCTGTCTATATCTGTCAGCAGCACCCCAATGGCACGGGCTTTTTGTGTGGCAAGCTGCCGGGCTGCGGCATGAGGAACATATTTCAGATTACTCATGACCTCCTGAATTCGCTGAGCGACTTCTGTGGAAACCGGCGCACTATCATTAAGGTAACGGCTAACCGTTGCAGGTGAAACACCCGCTTTTTGGGCAACATCACGAATTGTCACAGAGGATGATTTTCGACTCATAGTTTGTCAGCAAGAGATATATCGCCAGCCAGCGTAACAATTACCGGGGACAAACAAAAAAATACAACCGTGACCAGCGAGCGGAACCTCGCCGGTTACTGGTTGTATTTTGATGCACTTCCAAAGTTTTGAGTTACTATCCCGACATTGGGAAGCTAAACACATTTTTAGTTGTGAGGGCCTCTTTGTCCCTTGAAGAATTACAAAATGTTAGTTTTGATCGGTGGAGCGATGATCAAATGGATGTCCTCTCCTGTTAGTGAACAGGCTGTTTTTGTTTGGTCTTGGTTTTGGAAGTAGTTCTTGATGAAAACGGTTTCATCATAACACGGATTTTTTGCAGAGTCAAAATCTGTGTGTCATCATGAAAGCGGTTTCATGTTTCGGCTTTATTTTTATAAAAACACTTGACTTGGAGTCGACTCCAAGTGGTATACTAACTTTGGAGGTGAAATTATGAAGATCATGGAAGTCAGTGAACAATCCGGTATTTCGTCGGACACGCTGCGCTACTACGAACGTATTGGATTGCTCCCGCCGGTAAATCGAAATGGAAGCGGTATCAGAGATTACAGCGAACTCGATGTAAAACGGGTTGAATTTGTTAAGTGTATGAGAAGTGCGGGGCTTCCCATTGAGGTGCTGCTTGAGTATTTCAAACTGAGTGAGCAAGGCGACCAGACCATTGAAGCCAGAAAAGAAATTTTGAAAGAACAGCGGGAGCTGCTTGAGGCCAGGATCGCAGAAATGCAAAAAACACTGGACCTGTTGAATTACAAAATAGAGATGTATGATATTGCTATCTTGCAGAAAGAGAAAGAGATAATTCAGACAGAAGATCAAAAATATGATCACAAGCCGTTCCAACTTCATTAAGGTGAAAGGGCCAGTCATCTGAGCCGTTACGATTTTTCGATGGTTGGGTAACGCTTTTCGTAACGAGTCAAAGACGCTTCCCGGTTAAACTGTTATCAGTTTTGAACTCAATTAAATTCTTTGGAGATTTTTGCCAACAATGACGACTAAAAGTATTTGCACAACTGACCCGTTTTGCACTGATCAAATTTACAGACAAGCAAAGGCCCATCAAGAAAGTGAAAAATCCGTTTGGGCTGGTTTGAGACGGCTGGCCGGAACCATCGGCGATTATGTCGTTGAAGTTTATCGCTACAGCAACGACCCGGAACCGGTTTTCTCAAACGGTGGAACCCGTGTGCTGATCAGACCGGATCGGATTGATTGGGTATAGCCGGGGACCGATTTTTACGGATTTAAAAACCAATTTAGCTCAACGACAGGAGTTAAAAAATGCAAAGACGCACGCTTGGAAACAGCCATCTGGAAGTCTCGGCTCTCGGACTCGGTTGTATGAGAATGACCTATGGCGACAACCCGGTCGGCGACCGGCAGGAGATGATCGCTTTTCTTCACGCGGCGGTTGAGCGTGGCATCACCTTCTTCGACACAGCCGAAGTGTACGGTCCCTTCACCAACGAAGAACTGGTGGGTGAAGCCCTTGAGCCGTTTCGCGGGCAGGTGGTGATTGCCACCAAGTTCGGGTTCAAACACGATCCCGACGAGGGGCCGAGTCCGACGGTTGGCCTGGATAGCCGGCCAGAGCAGATCAAGCGGGTGGCCGAGGAATCGCTCAAGCGGCTCAGGGTCGAGGCCATTGACCTGTTTTATCAACACCGGGTTGACCCGGACGTGCCCATCGAAGACGTGGCGGGAGCAGTTAAGGATTTGATTCAGGCCGGCAAGGTGAAGCACTTTGGGCTTTCTGAGGCAGGCGCGCAAACCATCCGCCGCGCCCATGCCATCCAGCCGGTCACGGCCATCCAGAGCGAATACTCGCTGTGGTGGAGAAGCCCCGAAGAGGATGTACTGCCAACCTGCGAGGAACTCGGCATCGGCTTTGTGCCCTTCAGCCCCCTGGGCAGGGGCTATCTCACGGGCAAGATTGACGAAAACACGACCTTCGCCAGCTCTGATATCCGCAATCGCAGCCCTCGCTATACGCCGGAGGCGCGAAAAGCAAACCGGGTGGTCATTGATCTGCTGGCCAGGATCGGAGAACAGAAGGGAGCGACACCGGCTCAGATCGCGCTCGCCTGGCTGCTCGCGCAGAAGCCGTGGATCGTTCCCATTCCCGGCAGCCGCAAGCTTGAACGCTTGGAGGAGAATATCGGTGCAGTTGCCGTTGAACTCACGCCTGACGATCTGCGGGAAATCGAAAATACCTTGTCAAAGATAACGATACACGGGGACCGGTATCCCACAGAGCTGAAGCAGATGACCGGCCGCTGATCTTGTAGAAGTGACTAAATTAACTTGGAAAGGCAATAACGGTAAGGCAAGTTACCAGCCTGTCCTACAAATAGGGACATAGGGCCTAAATACCCATTGTATTAGACAATAACTCTGTGCTATGTTAGTATTTGTTGAACTAGAGTTATAGATCCATTAACAAAAGAGGAGTGCCTTTTTCTCGGTACGGGTGATGCCAGGCGCAGCCCTGTTACGGAAAAAAGTCACTCCTTTTCTATTTTTGGCAACCTGTTCACTACCCAATATTGCTCGAATGAAAAATCGGGTACATCCACCCTTTGAATATATTTTGTTTGATCTGGATGAGACGCTCTACCCGCGGGCGTCCGGCCTGATGGGGGCCATTTCCGAGCGGATTCTGCTCTATATGGTTCATAAAGTCGGTATTCCAGCCGATGATGCGCCAGAAGTAAAGCGCAGCTACCATCAACATCATGGCACTACCTTACGCGGCTTGATGCATGAATATCACATTGATCCCCTTGATTACCTGGCTTTTGTACATGATTTGAACCCGCGCGACTTTTTTGGGGCCAGCCCACCCCTGGATGAAATGCTGCACGAAATTCCCCTGCGCAAAGTCATCTTTACCAATGCCGATCGCTTCCACGCTGAACGTGTTTTGGGCGCCTTACAAATCCGGCCTCACTTTGAGCAAATTATTGACATTGCCGCGATGAAATACAAAAATAAGCCAGACCCCCTGGCTTACCAGGAGGCACTTAACCTGTTGAACGTCCCCGGTGAGTGCTGCATTATGGTGGACGACTTGGCCCGCAATTTAATTCCAGCCAAAGATGCCGGTATGACGACCATTTTGGTCGAGGGAAGCGGCCCTTCCCTGGCGATAGACTATGTCGTGCCCACCGTTTTCCACATCGGCCCCCTGCTGAAAAAGTTACTCCTCAAACATAGACCCTAAGAGCGTTAACTCTCGTCAATTCAAGCTAGCTTGGGAAAGTTTTAGACCGCAGAGGTTTTAAGAACCTCTGCGGTCTGCTTTAGGAGATTTCGCGATTTGCGCCCCGGCTGAATAGACGTAAAATAAAGGCTTTGGCTCACAACACCGAGCCAGTTTATACTGTTTCGTTCATCTCGTCCCCAAACTGATCCTTCAACTTCGTTCAGGGCAGGGTTTGGGAACGAGATAGCAGCGAGATAAACATGCAGAGAGGATAAAACCCATGACGATTTTAGTTACCGGCGGAGCCGGCTACATTGGCAGTATCGTCGTAGCCGAACTGGCCGAGGCCGGGGAGAACGTGGTTGTTTACGATAATCTATACCAGGGACACCGGGAGGCAGTTCACCCCAAGGCCAAGTTAGTGGTGGGTGATCTGGCGGATGCAGCCTTTGTCGCCCGGACAATGGCCGAGCATAAACCGGAAGCCATTATGCACTTTGCCTCTTACACGCTGGTAGGTGAATCAATGGCCAAGCCTTTCTTATATATCGGCGATAATATAACCAATGGGCTAAACCTGCTGCGCGCCGCCACCGACCATGGAGTCAAATATTTTATTCTTTCTTCCACGGCCAACCTGTTTGACGACCCGGAGCAAATCCCTATTTCCGAAAAAGAGCGGATTGTGCCGGGCAGTCCCTATGGGGAGTCCAAATTTATCCTGGAACGGTTTTTGTACTGGCTGGACAAAACTGCCGGATTGCGTTACACTGCACTCCGCTATTTTAATGCGGCCGGAGCTACCCCGGTCTACGGCGAGGATCACGACCCGGAAACCCACATTATCCCTTTGATTTTGTGGGTGGCGCTGGGCAAGCGGGACAAATTCACTATTTTTGGCGACGATTATCCCACGCCCGACGGGACCTGCGTGCGTGACTATATTCATGTGCTGGATTTGGCCCAGGCTCATATCCTGGCCTTACGGGCGTTGCAGGCGGGCGGCCCCAGCCGCAAGTATAACCTGGGCAATGGACAGGGTTTCAGCATCCAGGAAGTATTAGAAGTGGCCCGCAAAATCACCGGCCATCCGATCCCGGCAGAAGCAGGCCCCCGTCGCCCCGGCGACCCGGCGACATTGATTGCTTCTTCCGAGGCTATCCGGCGGGAGTTAGGCTGGCAGCCCCGGTACTCGGACCTGGAGCAGATTGTCGGAGATGCCTGGCGGTGGTTTCAGCGTCATCCAAGAGGATACTCAGGTTGAGTATTTTAGAAGTAAACGGCCAGACCGAATGGTAAGCGATCCAGTCTTGGTTAAACTTGTAAATATACTACATAGTTACGAGCCAGAGCAAGTCATTCTTTTTGGCTCGCGGGCGCGCGGTGAGGCAGACGATTACAGTGACTATGATGTGATCGTTATCAAAAAGACCGAACGTTCTTTTTTAGATAGACTGCAAGATATGGTACCTTATCTTGTGGCATTTGATCACCCCGCAGAGATTTTGGTATACACGCCAGAGGAATTTGAGCAAATGCGAGAAATTGGTCTAGGGTGGGTAGTACACCAGGAAGGGATAGTATTATATGAACGCAGCGCAAACCGAAGCAAAACGCTGGTTTCGCCAAGCGAAAGCTGATATAGCCGTGGTGCAAACCCTCAAGTCGGCTGGACATTATGCGGCAACTTGTTTTCATAGCCAGCAAGTTGCCGAAAAGGCGCTCAAAGCCTTACTTTATAGTCAGGGGAGTCGGGTTGTTTTGGGACATTCAGTGCGTGAATTAGCCAAACAATGTGAAGCGTATGCCCCTGAGTTTGCCAATTTCGCCACAGAAGCTGCCTTGCTAGATCAGTTTTATATCCCAACCCGGTATCCAAACGGATTGCCATCTCCGGCTGTGCCCGACGAAACATATACGGACACGCAGGCGGCAACGGCACAACAGGCTGCCGAGGATATATTGACTCTGGTTGAAACTTTTCTGCGGACGCATACTCAAGCATTGGATTGATTGCCGAGGATTATTAGAACAGTGGTCGACTCCAAATTGCTGCCAACCAAGTTAATCACCGCACGACGCGACAGCGCCCGCCAATACGCTAACCCAATCAAGATGGGGCGCAATTTGTGGGCGCACCGGGAGTTGATCCGGCAGTTTATCAAGCGAGAGGTAAGAGGCCGCTACCAGGGTTCTTTTTTGGGGGTGCTCTGGTCTTTTATCACGCCTTTGCTGATGTTGACCGTTTACACTTTTGTTTTTTCTATCATCTTCAAAGCTCGCTGGGGCAATAACCTATCGGACAGCAGCCAGACCGGCTTTGCTCTGACCCTATTCACCGGGTTGATTGCCTTTGGCGTGTTCAGCGAGTGTATTAATCGTGCGCCGGGATTAATCATCAGCAGCCCTAATTACGTTAAAAAGGTGGTTTTTCCGCTGGAGATTTTGCCGGTCAGCGTGCTTGGCTCGGCCCTGGTTAATTCCTTGTTCAGCCTGGCCATTTTGCTAGCAGCCAACCTGATCTTTCACGGCGTCATGCACTGGACGATCATTTTTCTGCCGCTGATGTACCTGCCGCTGGCCCTGCTGTGCCTCGGGCTGGGCTGGTTCCTGGCCTCGCTCGGCGTGTTTGTGCGAGATATTGGACAGTTCATTGGCGTAGCTGTGCAGGTTTTATTCTTTATGACGCCGATTTTTTATCCGATTTCCGCTATCCCGGAGCATCTGCGATTCATTCTCTACCTGAACCCGCTCACCTTTATCGTCAATCACTTCCGGCGGGTGATCCTGTGGGGCCAACTGCCGGATTGGGGCGAATTTGCGGTGATAACGATCCTGACCGGGGTGGTCTGTATGCTGGGCTATATCTGGTTTATGAAAAGCAAGAAGACGTTTGCGGACGTGGTTTGAGGTTAAAGGTTTAAGGTCAGATTATGGGGGCAATAACTTGCTTTGAGAAGATTGAGGCGTGGCAAACAGCCCGGTAATTGGCTAATCTTATCTATGGCCGGGGGAGAGATGCAAAAAATGCCCACAGCTTTAGAATTAACACCAGCGGAACTGAAAAACTATCAGGAGGCACTACGCCGTCGAACTATTCCACGGCTTTTGACCGCTACTGAACGTGCTCAACGAGAAGTCCTGTTAAAATGTGTCGCCGAGGCAGCCACCTTACTCAAATCCAAATTCGGGGCCCAGCGCGTTATCCTTTTTGGCTCATTAGCCCACCAGGCCTGGTTTGTGCCGAATTCAGACGTGGATCTGGCGGTTGAAGGTTTAACTGGAGATTATTGGCAGGCCTGGCGCAGCGTCGAGGAGATTATTTCTAATCGCCAGGTAGATTTGATCGAAATCGAAACTGCGTCAAACGCTTTGCGAAAAGCCATTCAGCATCACGGAGTGGAATTGTGACCACTGTCTACGCTGAATTGGCTGAACGCTTCCGGGGCGAGATAGAAGATATCGACCTGGTAGTACAACGCGCTTTATACGCCTGGGAGCGAGTGCAGCTAGTCACAACCGATCAAAACATTTATCTGGATGCTGCGGCCTTAAATCCCCACAGCTTCTATTCGGGCTTGGAGCGTCTCTTTGAGTTGGTAGCCAGACATCTGGACCGTAACTTACCAACCAGCGAAACATGGCATCGTGATTTGTTACAGGCCATGGCTCAAGACGTAACCGAGGTGCGTCCGGCCTTGATTGACCCGGACAGCGCCAACGCCCTGGACGAGTTTAGACGGTTCAGGCATCTGGTCCGAAATATTTACACGACCCATTTGGTTCCAGCCAGAATGGACGGCTTGCTACAAGCACTGCCTAATCTATGGCTGAGACTAAAAAGTGAACTGCTGGCCTTTGCCGATTTTCTGGATGGCCTGGCTGAAGAGCCGAATGAGGCTAAGTTAGATCGAGACGACGAAGCGTAGACCCATGACCGTTGATTCATTAAACCACAGCCGAATATCTACCCCCGTAGCCGCGCCCTCCACCTCCCAACCTGCAACCTTAAACCTGCACCCTGTAACCGATATCGCCATCTCCGTCCGCAATGTCAGCAAGATATACCCTCTCTATGCTCAACCCAGCGGCCGGCTGAAGCAGTCGCTGTGGTATAGCTTACCCAGCCCGGCTGACTTTGGCCCCCGCCGCCCCGGCGACCCGGCGACATTGATTGCTTCTTCCGAGGCCATCCGGCGCGATTTGGGCTGGCAGCCCCGGTACTCGGATTTGGAGCAGATTGTCGGGGATGCGTGGGAGTGGTTCCGTCGGCATCCGGAGGGGTATGGGTCAAGCTGAGATGGTGTTCAACAGCCAACACGTCGAAGAGAGAATCTAAGATGAATTTTCCCCAGACGCAACTCGGCCTCAAGCAAACAGCGTATTATATGATGAACCGTTTCCCGTTTGGCCGCAAGCAGTTGCTGCTGATTGTGGGGTTAGCCGGATTATTAGCTGCTCCCCTGGCTCGGCAACTAGCCGCAGATTATGGCCTGGGCTATTTCAAAGGCCCCCTACTTTGGCTAAGTCTGGCGACGATTCTTTTTGCCTTGTTCTTGCCCCTGCGATTACTCATTCGCTACGTGTCTATCCGCTTGCAAGAGAAAAACCGCATTTTTCGTTACTGGTTGTTACTTCGGGCGCTGGTTTATCGGGATTTAAAGGCTCGCTACGCCCGCTCATCGTTGGGTTGGGTTTGGATTTTGGTCCAACCCCTATTTCAAATGATTGTTTTTGCGGCGCTGCGAATAATTATTGGTCTGACCGATTCCAGCGGCATGAACTTTGTAATGTTTCTCTTCACGGCGATTCTACCCTGGAATTTTATCGCCACCTCGGTCAATACCAGCGCCCCGGCTGTATTTGCCAATGCCGCCTTGCTCAAAAAAATGGCCGTGCCACGGGAAGTTTTTGTATTGGCAGCCATTACCACCGCCCTGGTTGATTTTCTGATGGGCATGGTCATCCTCATTTTGATGATGACTTTTTTTGCGGTGCCGATTACCTTGAATTTGCTGTGGTTTCCGGTACTGCTGGTGATTGCCATTGGCTTTGGACTGGCAGTGGGTTTGATTGTAGCCGCCATCGCTCCATTTCGGGGCGATGTGAACCTGGCTATTCCCTACTTTATGCAACTCTGGTTTTTTATGACCCCAATTTTCTATTCTACCGACCGATTGGCTCCGGCCGTAAAGGCTATTATCAGCATCAACCCGGCGGTGGGGCTGATTACCGGTTTTCGTAACGTGTTGGGCGCTGGCCTGCCGCCCGATTTGGACCCATTGGCTTGGTCAGCCGGTTTTACCATCGTGCTGCTGGCCCTGGCCTGGCCTTTTTTCCGCCATATGGCCCAATACTTTGCGGACATGATGTGAGGTTGAGAAGTTATGACTGATAATGTTGTGATCCGTATGGAGCATGGTTGGAAGCGGTACGGCACGACGCTCACCCATGAATTCAAGCGCTTGTGGCGCAAGCTAGACGGCCCGCCCGAACAGGAGGGCGGTTGGACTTTGCGGGACCTCAACTTTGAGGTCCGCCAGGGTGAAATTCTGGGGGTGATTGGCCGCAACGGGGCCGGCAAAAGTACCTTGCTTAAAGTTTTGGCCGGGGTTTCACCCTTGACTTATGGTCATTATGAGCTAAAAGGCCGACTCTTCACCATGATTGAATTGAACGCGGGCATGCACTTTGACCTGACCGGGCGGCAGAATGTGCATTTGCTAGGGGCAGTCATGGGCTTTGCTCCCCAGGAAATACAACGCCGCATGCCGGAAATTGAGGAATTTTGTGAGTTAGGCGAATTTTTCGACCGGCCGGTTTGGACCTACTCCAGCGGTATGTTAGCCCGCTTGGGTTTTGCCGTGGCCGTCAACGTGGATGCGGAAGTGCTGTTAGTTGATGAGGTACTGGCGGTCGGCGACCTTTCATTTCAACGCAAGTGTTTTGCTAAAATGGATGCCCTGTATCGTTCCGGCGTATCACTGGTATTTGTCAGTCATGCTCTGCGTATGGTAGAAATGCTGTGCAGCCGGGCACTGTACCTGGACCGAGGCAAAGTAGTTGGTTACGGTTCAACAGCCGAGGTAATTACCAAATATCAATTAGACTCAAGTACTGAAGAATTACAGAAGAAAACTGACCAAACACCAATCATGGAATCAGCAATTAATGCAGGACAAGCAGAACATTTATTTAAAGTTAGAAGAGTCGACCTTGTTAATGAGGCGGGAAAAGTTACTAATAAGTTTAGAACTGGTGAACCAATGACGATATGTATTCATTACGACTCAGAGGTAGAAACGAATAACTTTCGTATTGGTATTGCGATCACACAAGAGACTCTACACGTGACCGGAGTTGCTAATCCACCTGACCCGCAACTAATGGTATTGAAGAAGGGTGGGGGAGTTCTTAACTGTTATATTCCCCGACTTATGTTATTATCTGGCGTTTATGGTATTTCTATAAAGACTGGATCAGATGATGGGCAGATTTTTAGTAGTGGATCAAACCTGATTTATTTTTCGGTGCAAACACCAGAAGAATTTCGCCGCTCCTATGGATATGGACTAGTAATGACCGAAGCAATTTGGCAATTGAAGCATCAAACTGTATCGAATAAGCTCAATCCTTAGCCCTTTTGGTCTCTATGAAAAATTGTTCGCTAGTGAGTAAAAATGATTGAATTAAAATCTTTTTTTTCTCGGGCTACTCGAAGACTTTTAAGGCGGCCCGCGAAAACTGCAATTCCGGCTTCTGAGGTATCATTCATACCTTACATCCCCACTAATACAGATGAAAGTAAACTTTTGAGTGATATAAGCCTTTTCTTTGGTCTAAAAGAGACAGAGGTCACAGCAGAATTCCGTGACTATTCTGCTTTCCACGTGGCTCAGGACTATGCACAAAGGTTGGGAGAACGTAAATACCTTTGCTTTGAAGAAGCTTTTATACTTTATGTTATCATGAAAATTACCCAGCCACGTACCGTTGTAGAAATTGGCACCCAGTATGGCAAGTCTACACGTCGGATTATCGACATGATTAATAAATTGGAGCTTAACACCAGAATCATTTGCTTCGATATTGTAGATCAGGTTCAATATTTTACACCGGAAGAAGCAGATTTAGTTCTTAAGGACGTAACTTACACTTTTCAACACGATATTTTAGAAACCTACGCTCCCGATTTGATTTACTTAGACGCTCATCCTTACAATCTGCTTAAAAATGTTATTTTTGATTTGGTGAGTACTTCCAATAATTGTACCTTAGCAATCCATGATTGCAGTACAGGTTTATGCAATCCTAACATGACTTTGAGTAAAGACGATCCCAATGTGACCAGTCGTACAGGGGTTTGGGAAAGACACGTGCTGGCCGAGATATTTGGCGTTAAAGACGTTAAGAGTAAACAATTAGACGATATCGAAATGGCAACTCATCGACTTAAAATCTTTGACACCCTCCACGGTCTGGCTATCATCTCGCCAAAAACGTGGTCACAATTTGAGGGTGGGTTGGGGTGAGCACGAAAGACAAGTTTGTTGCTATCTGTATCGCTGGGTGGCACTACAATGAGGAGTTTTATGCTCAAATTAGCCAGCTCCCAGTGGCCGGAATATTTGTAGTTTCACACAGACCGCCGAATTTAATACCGCCTTATCTCTATAGCTATATTTCCCCAAAGCAAATCTTTTTTGAGCACAACTTTGGTTACGATTGGGGGTGCTACCAACAATTTCTTGCCAGAAAAACTTGGCGTAATTTTGAAACTATCTTCTTTATGCACGATGACCTTGTAATTAAAGATAACAGTTTCACAGATAGGTGTATTGAACTGCTTCAAGATTATGCAGTTGTAGGAAACGGACGAGTAAGCGAAAAGAGGGACTACCCTGATACTTATCCTGAATCCTATGCCCATTCTTCGTGGAAACCTCCCTCACGAAGTTTTCAACACAGTGCTGTACGCGGCTCCTTCTTTTCTACCACACGAGAAGCTCTACAACGACTAGGCAAGTTTGAAGTTTTCTGGGACCCTCTTCGTTTGACCAGTGGTTTTGGGAATTGGAGCACCAGAGCTAGTTGTGGTAAATGGGAATATATTTTGGGTGAAAATTGCTTTGGGTTTCTTGCAGAATCATATCGAGAAAGTGAATATTTGTTAGAGCTTGAGCGGGGGGGGGTAGGAGAGATAGGACGCCAAGTAAACTCTCTCCGTAAACAACGTCAAATCCAAATGATTCGAGATATTGCAAGAAAATTCATGTCAATATATTGGAAGGAGCAGCCTGTTTTGTCACGTATCTTAGCAATTAGCCTGCTCACGCCAGTTATAAAAGTCTTGTCAGGGAATTTAACTTGGGGGTGATGTCCAGTAATAGGAATTTGGGCTAAACGAGAATCGAAAGATGAGTAAGAATCACGAGATTACGAGGAAAGTTGCACGGGCTAGATTAATTGAATTTATAACCCAGACTCAATGGTATCATACCCTGGAGTTACTTCCTGGAGTCAGCACTTCTGGTACATATAATCATAATCCCTATCTTCACCTCTATGGTTTTCCCCAATCACTACAAGGATATGCAGTATTGGATGCTGGTGCAGGCGATGGTTTTTTCTCGTTTGAATTTGAGCGCCGAGGTGCTTCGAGAGTACAAGCGATTGATACGAACAAATTTGATGGTTCCCCAGCTATTAGTCCATCTCCAAGTCACTTGAATAGTTACCAAAAAAAATATCACTCTTATTACGAGACTAATGTTAAGTTTTCGGATGTTTACAATGCTCTTGGCGTGCCCTGTGGGCACCAATTCATGGCAGCTAAGGCATTACTCAATTCATCGGTTGATTACCGAAATATCAGTGTGTATGATTTATCCTCTCTGGACACCCAATATGACTTTGTCTTTTGTGGTGATTTGATTGAACATCTAAAAAATCCGCTATTTGCCTTGGAAAATTTAGCCGCTGTTACAAAAAAGCAGTGCATTATTTCTCTTTCATCTGTACCTCCTGCTGCCTCAAATACATTCAACTCCCCCCTAAAAAAATTTTCTCATCTAAAAACGATACTCTTACGATTCATTGAAAAGTCCTCGGGAATATCACCCCAGTTGGATACACAACGGGCTGTTTTATATTATGGGAATGATAGTGGAGGTTCTTTCTTTCACTTTTATCCAGAAGCTTTTAGACAGGCGCTATTAGCCGCCGGTTTCAGCCGGGTTGATGTCTATTCTCACTTTTATCTCCCTAATCTCAAGTACGGTACTAATAACCTACATGTGATTTATCATTGTTATATGGAATCAGAAAAAGCAAAGATAGCATAAATAAAGGGTTTATCTTCTATATTTTCTCATACCTTAGCTAAAGTAGACTGATTAAAGATGAAAAAAGATTACATGCCCGTCTCCTCAGATGATCTAGCCATACCCGAAATCTCCTTAGTTGAAGACTTTTGGACGGCAAATTGGCAACATCGTCTTGGCGAGATAGAAGCTCGAGTTACCAGCGTACTGCACCGTGAAGAATATCGCCTGATGGAGCCTTACCTGCAAAAAATGCTATCTGGTGGACGGATTCTAGATGCCGGCTCTGGACTGGGTGAGTGGACCATCTTTTTGAGTCAGCAAGGCTACAACGTTTACGGAGTGGATATTTCTCGCCAGACAATTAACCAGTTAGTTGATCATTTTCCACAGTATCACTTTATCTGCGCTGATATTCGGCGTCTAGATTTCCCGAATGGCTTCTTTGATGCTTGTTTTTCGTGGGGCGTTTTTGAACACTTTGAGGAAGGTTTGGGAACTTGCCTGACCGAAGCCCGGCGAGTGTTAAAGCCGGGAGGGTATCTCTTTGCGAGTATACCTTTTCATAACTGGCGGCATATTTTTCGTGACTCGCGCCCTCTGCACCTTTGGGATGGTGCTTATAACCCTCAGTGCGGTTATGCGAAGCCCATGCGCTTTTACCAGTGGCGGTTAACCATACCTGAATTTCAACGGGAATTGGCGATCCATGGTTTTCAAATATTGCAAATGCAGCCTATTCATGCTCAAGAGGGGCTAAAACGAATGATGTCTCTCGATATCCGGCTATCACCCGGCAGTCGAAGGTATCAAGTTGTTGAGTCGCTTCTACGCAAACTCATTCCAGCCCGTTGGATTTGTCACATGATTATGGCCGTTGCTCAGAAGAGCACTTAGAAACCAAGTTCAGATTGAATAGGGATTAAAGTTGAACAGCCTCAATCCGCAATTTAACCGTGTTGATTATTCCCTACGCCGCTATTTTGTGGATGAGTTTCATTTTCGGCGGGTGCCGGAGTTGTCATCCGGAAGTCAGGTGCTTGATTTGGGCGGTAATAAAATTCGTAAGCGGGGTCAGTTTGATATTGAGCAGTATAATCTGCGGGTTATTTACGCCAACTTTTCTACGGTCAAACAGCCTGATGTCCAAGCCGATGCAGCTCATATTCCTTTCAAAACAAGCAGTTTTGAAGTAGTTATTTGTTCCGAACTACTAGAACACGTACCTAGCCCGCTGAATGTATTAAGTGAAATACATCGAGTGTTATGTCCAGGTGGTATTTTACTCATCTGCGTACCATTTCTTTATCACATCCACGGCGATCCTGAAGATTATGGCCGCTATACCGACCATTACTGGCGAGAGAATCTCATGCAGCTTGGTTTTGCTAAAGTAGAAATTGAAAGACAAGGTCTTTTCTGGAGCGTTTTGATAGATATGCTGCGAGAGTTGGCTTATCAAATGAGCAAGGAGAGCCGCCCGCGCTCTGCCTGGCTACGCCGACAGGTTGTACGGCTGATCGGCATCGGAAAACAAACTGCGCTTGCCTGGGAAAAGAAACCAGGGTGCTACGGGCATCCTTTCTTCAATCGCTTTACCACTGGTTTTGGAATTGTTGCCTCAAAGCCAAACATAAAAAAAGAGGCTGTTTTATGAAATGGTTGCCCTGGTTTCGGCACAGACGAGCCTTAAGGATCAGTCTGTGGCATAATTTTCGTCCCCCCCCCTGGGGCGGCGGCAACCAATTCATGTTAGCCTTAAAAAAGGCTTTGTTCCAACTGGGCGCAGAGGTTGAGGAAAATAGTGGTTCCCCCAGCATAGATGCTCACGTACTCCATGCAATCTGGTTTGACGTTGAAGCTTTCCGGCGAACCATCCATGATAGAGAAAAAGTTGTAATTCATCGCCTAGATGGACCAGTTTCACTCTATCGAGCCGATGGCAGTGGGCAGGAATTAGATGATCGTTGTTTTCAACTTAATAGCGAGTTTGCTTCTGTAACCGTGTTTCAGAGTCGTTGGAGTTTGGATCACAACTTAAATCTTGGTTATCAGCCTGTGAATCCGGTGATTATTCCCAATGCCTCAGACCCAAGCATTTTTCATCCGTATGACCGGATTCGTTTTAACCCTGATCGTAAGGTAAGACTCATTTCAGTCAGTTGGTCCGACAATCCCAACAAAGGCTTTGATGTATATAAGTGGTTGGAGACTCACCTGGACTGGGACCGATTTGATTATACTTTTGTTGGTAACATACCCGGCCAATTCGAGCGAATTCAGCACATTCCTCCCCAACCATCGGCAGAACTTGCCTCGCTGTTACGCCAGCACGATATTTTCATCACTGCCAGTCGAAATGACCCCTGCTCAAACTCACTAATCGAGGCTTTAACTTGTGGTTTACCAGCTCTCTATCTGCACAGCGGTGGCCATTCTGAGTTGGTACAGGATGGTGGTTTGCCTTTTACCAGTGTGGAGGAAATTCTCCCTCAATTAACACGGCTGGTTGATGAGCACGAACATTTTCAAAGGGCTATCAGACCACCCCAACTCAATGAGATTGCCGGGCAATATCTGGCCCTGCTGAGAGAGCCAGAGAAGATTATGGAACAGTTCAGATGAATGAAGAGATTCCAACATGGCTAATTTCAATTAGTGATGAATTGTTTATTTGGCTCTGGTCATTGCAGGTAGACAACCAACCTGGCTGGTTTCGTTTTTGTCGTGAAGGCGCTCTTTTTGAGCCAGACGAGCGGGCCGGGTTGGGGATAAGTTGTCTGGTACTTAAAACCTTTCATATGCTCAATTTAACCCAACGCCTACCTGATGGCTATTTGACAAAGTGGACTCAACGTATCCAATCATTTCAAACAAAAAGAGGCAGGTTTACTGGTTTCTTTGAAGATCCGGCTTTACTGCGTCCTCTTGATCAAAGGGCAGGTTGGTTTAAATATGATCTGGCGACACGGCGAGCCGAGACTCGGCAAGCCTGTGCTACCCTGCTATGTGTCGGCGCGCGTCCATTAGTCCCTATCTCTAAACTACCCGCTACCGTCAAGGGTGTGCAAAAATTTATCCAGGAGCTTCCCTGGGAAATCCCATGGGCTGCCGGCAGCCATACCGGACACTTGATGGCCTTTCTGCACATCAATGCAAAATTCTTTGGGCAATCGTCAACGGCCAACAATTTGCTGCCCGTAGTTATTCAGCAGTTAGACAACCTTCGAGATGAACAAACAGGTTCTTGGTTTCGAGGACCACGTCCATCTCCTCAACAAGTCATCAACGGCGCAATGAAAGTAATCAGTGGTTATTCTTTTTGTGGTTTACCATTCGGCCGGGTAAATCACTTGATTGATTACTGCCTTGCCTCTATTAATGATGAGCACGGCTGCGATAATGCGGATATTGTCTTTGTTCTTCACCAGTGCCATCAGCTTACCCATTATCGTGAAGAAGAAATCCAACACTTTGCCCGGAACCGGCTAGAAGAAATAAAACATTTTCGCGCCCCTGATGGTGGTTTTTCATTCGCGGTAGGCCAGGCCCAAACCCATTATTATAGCGTTCCAATGTCTCGAGGTTTGCCGGAGGGTGATATCCACGGCACAACTTTATTCGTTTGGACCCTGGTCATGTTAGCTGATATTCTTGGTTGGCGAACGAAATTAGGTTGGCAATTACCCATCACATGAGATGCTAAGTCAACGATGATGTTCAAACTATTTCGCAATGTAAAAGGACGGCTGGGACGTTTGGCGATTAGAGTCAAGGCAAATAAACCGCTTCGTAACGTTTACTTTGTGACAGAGGAAACAGATTGGGTCATTCGTAGAGAAGGAGAATATATTATTCAACAGGCTCGCCAATCTTTCCCCAATATTGCCTGTATCTTGACAACTGAGTATACAGGGCTAGAACAGCAGCTTATTCATTTTGGTTCGCTTTGGACATTTATCGGGGGGGGGTATCAGGTCCATAAGACAAACCGGGTTGTTGTGACCATATTTCATGGCGACAAGTTTGGCACTGACCCTAACTTAAGGCAAGGCATTATCACCTTCTGCCAACATCTTAAGAAAATTGATACAGTGGTAACAGCCAGTTCAATCATGCATCAGCGTCTACTCACCTGGGGGGTGCCAGCCGACAAGATAAAAGTCATTCCTCTGGGAGCAGATTTGTCCATTTTTCGGCTTCCATCACCTGAACAGCACCACACTCAACGCCAACGGCTTGGTATCCCGGAAAAATCAATTTGTATCGGTTCTTTTCAAAAAGATGGGAATGGTTGGGCCGAAGGATTGGAACCCAAATTGATTAAAGGTCCCGATATTTTCGTGGAAACTGTCCGGAAATTAGCCGACCGGTACCCCATCTTTGTGCTGCTCACTGGCCCAGCACGTGGCTACATGAAACGCAATTTAGAAGAGGCCGGGATACCCTATCGGCACGAATACGTTCAACATCCTAACCAATTGGCCTCTTACTATCACTGCTTGGACCTATACCTGATCACCTCTAGAGAAGAAGGAGGCCCTAAAGCACTGCTTGAATGTATGGCAACAGGTGTCCCCCTAGTCTCTACCCACGTCGGAATGGCTCCAGATATAATTGTCAATGATGTTAACGGTTTCTTAGTGGATGTTGAGAATATTAACGCATTAGTCACTTCTGCGGTAGAACTTATTGAAAACTCGACTCTACGTGAGGCATTCATCAAGGCCGCCCTGCAAACTGTACGTGCCTATCACACCCCAGAGTTAGCCAAACGCTATTGCGAACAAGTCTACCGCCCGTTATTAAGTTAAAAAACAAGCTTGAACAGTAGCCACATGGAGACCAACATGATGGGAGGACTTCAGGAACTCTATAACCAACGCTACACCGGGGATTACAGAGAATATCTCGGCGGATATGAAATCGCCCGATGGGCCGCCCTGGCCCACTTCATCCCCCACATTGTGGCCATCAATACGGCCAAAACGGTATTGGACTATGGCGCTGGTAACGGTCTGCACGTGGCCCTCTGGGAAAGACTGTTTCCAGAAGCGAGCTTGCACTTTTGCGATATTAGTTCAGTAGCCAGGGATAAATTTCGGCTCAAATATCCAAAGCATGCTGATACCTATCGCCTAGTCCACGACAATCAGGCCAACTTCGCCGATAACTCCTTTGATACGGTGGTCAGCGTTGAAGTAATGGAACATGTGGAAGACCTGCCCGCTTATCTCCAAGACATCTATCGCCTACTCAAACCCGGTGGATGGTTTGTCTGGACTACGCCGTGTGCCAACAAATTCTCAATCGAACACGTAGCCTCTTATCTCACCGGAAAAATTGAAAAGACCAACGAGGGTTACAGGCGGTGGCAATGGGAGGATCCCACCCATCTTAGAAGACTCAAAAGTCGAGAAATCAAGGCCCTCCTTGAGAAAATTGGCTATAGTGAGATTCTATTCAGATTTCGGGCGCATCTCTTTTCCTATGTCTGTACTTACTGGCTTCCCCCCGATCGGTTCAGCGCGCAAAAGGACAAGTTAATGACCTGGGATTATCGCCTATTTCGCCGATTGCCCAACGGCGCTTCGATGCTGGGGTCTGCGCGAAAGCTACGTCAGCAGTGAGAAGCTAACAAATCGCCAAACCGGCTAAAAATACCAAAGACCCAAAGCTTGATACTTCTATGTCAGACTTAACCCAAATTCATCTTGTTCTCTTATTTACCAAAGGCGTGTCCCTCAAAACCTGGGACGAAATTGGCATGTTGGAGCGGGAGGTGGCCCTCTACCGGCGGCTGCGCACCTACCTGGGCGGCCTGGCTTTTGTCACTTATGGTGATGCCGGCGACCTGGCCTATGCCCGGCGGCTGCCGGGCATTGATATTTTGTGCAATGAACAAAATCTGTCTCTGGAAGAATATGCCCATGCTATCCCAGAGCTGCACCAGCCCCACCTGGCCCGGGCGACTATCCTCAAAACCAACCAGGTTCTCAGCGCAGAAGTAGCCATGGCCGTTAAACAACGGTACGGTCAACTCTTAATCACCCGCTGTGGCTATCTGTGGGCTGACTTTGCCCGTTGGGCCACCGGAGCAGAGCTCGATTATGCCCGTCGGGCTTGTGAGGTCGAACGGCTGGCTTTTACTCAGGCCGACCGGGCGGTGGTGACCACCCCGGCTATGCAGTACGACGTCAGCGTTACCTATGGTCTGCCGTCCGAGCGGATTAGCCTGATTCCCAACTATGTGCAGACCGACCTATTCAGACCCCTGCCGCATCTGCGCCCGATAGCCGGACGAATTTGTTATATAGGCCGGGAGGCCTCCCAAAAAAATCTACCGGCCCTATTCGAGGCCATGGCCGGCCTGCCGATAGAGCTGATTTTGATTGGTGGAGCCGGACAATCTGAAGCGCTGCGACAAAAGGCTGCCCAACTGGAGCTGAAGGTACAATTTAGGGGCAATCTACCCCATGCGGCTCTGCCCACCGAGTTGAATCAGGCGGAACTGTTTATCCTGCCCTCGCTCTGGGAAGGCCATCCTAAAGTTTTGTTAGAAGCAATGGCCTGCGGCCGCCCGGTTATTGGTACAGATGTTCCCGGCATCCGGGAATTAATCGTCCATGGCCAGAACGGCTATTTGTGCCAGCCCGATCCGGCCTCACTTCGGGCAGCGGTAGAAACGTTGCTAGGTAATAAAGATTTACAGGCTCACCTTGGGCAGCGAGCCCGAGCTTTGGTAGAAGATTATTTTAGCTTAGAACGAATTCTAAAGCTGGAACTGGCTCTTTTACAACAAGTTGCCCCGGTGCCAGCCAAACCCGGTCTCGGTCAGCGGCTGCGGACCTGGCTGAATAAACCTCAGCCTAGCCCCTCAGTTGAAACCAGGGTAGACCAATCCTCGGCGGTTCCAGTAGCTCAACCAGCCTCCCCCCTAGACAAAGCTGCCAGCCTGGCGAGCGAGGCTACGGCCTACACTCATGCCCTGCCCCCGGCCGAAGCGCTACGCTTTTTGTTTGAACTGGAAACCCGGCTCTACCCCCTGCAAGGACAAAAAGCGGTTGAATATGGCGGCGGCATCCACACCAAACACCGTCACATGCGCTACCACGATTTTTTTGTACAACGGGTCAAGCCGGGTGAACGAGTGCTGGACATCGGCTGCGGCAACGGGGCTGTTGCCTACGATATGGCAGCTATGGGCGGCGCTGAAATCACCGGGATTGATCTGGCCGAGCCAAATATTGCCCAGGCGCGCCAGAAGCACGGCCATGCCAGGGTGCGTTATCTTGTGGGCGATGCCCTGACTGACCTGCCCAAAGAACGGTTTGAGGTCATCGTCATGTCCAACGTGTTGGAACATTTGGAACATCGGGTTGAGTTTCTGAGCCAAGTTCAGACTCGCTATCAGCCCGAACGTTGGTTGATTCGCGTGCCTCTTTTTGAGCGGGACTGGCGGGTGCCGCTCAAGCAGGAATTGGGCCTTGACTACCGGCTTGACCCGACTCACTTCATTGAGTATACTCAGGAGAGTTTTGCCAGCGAGGTTGAACAGGCTGGTTTGAAAATCATTTACCAAGAAATTCGCTGGGGGGAAATTTGGGCCGAGTTGAGGGTGAATGACAGCTCCCAAAGTTAGCGTCCTGATGAGCATCTATAATGGCGAGAAACACTTGGCTGAAGCGGTCGAGAGCATCCTCCACCAAACCTTTGCCAATTTTGAATTTATTATTATTGATGATGGTTCGACCGATGCTACCACAACCATTTTAGACAATTACACCGACTCACGCCTGGTCCGGCTTAAAAACGAAACTAATCTTGGCCTGACCCAATCACTCAATCGAGGATTGGCTGTAGCCCGTGGCGAATATGTAGCCCGCATGGATGCGGATGATATTTCGTTACCAGAACGGTTTGCCCGGCAGGTATCCTTTCTGGATACCTATCCCCAGGTAGCTCTGGTGGGCACTGCCTTTGCCGGTATTGACGAATACAACCAGATCCTTTGGCAGTGGCAGCAACCACTCAGCGATATGGAAATCAAGTGGCGGCTATTGATTGATAATGCTTTTGGTCATAGTACGACAATGTTCCGTCGTCTGGCAGCGGCTGAGGTAGGCAATTATCCGGCGGAGCGGATTGTTTGTCAGGATTATGCTCTCTGGTCGGCTATGGCTCAACGTTTCAGTTTGGCCAATTTGGTTGAGATATTGGTTCACCGGCGTGATACCGGGGGGGGGATTAGTAATGAGCAGCAATCAGAGCAAGTTACCCAACGCTGGGATATTGCTCGGCACAACCAATGTTATCTGACCCCCCATATTCACCAGGGTTTATCAGCAGAGCAAGTTTTACCAACTTTGTGGGGTCTCTGGTTTATGGGCATGAATTATATTGAGGTCGAGTATGCCCGAGATGCCTGTCAATTGGCCTGGCGGTTGAGGCAGGCTTTTGTTCAAAAATTTTATTCAACTCAAGTTGAACAACTTGTAGCCGCTCGATGGTGTCGAGATTTTTTATTGTCACGTCTGGCTACACTCAATCAGTTTCTTGCAGCTAGCAATCACGTAGATTACGCTAATGCCATTATAGCAGAAACCAGCCGAGTGATTGCGGGCGGCCCTCCTGTTAAAAATGGGGAAGTCAGTCAAAGGACGTTGTCTGTGGAAAAGAGCACCTCCCTCCTTGAACCTCAACCTTTTGTTCCCGCTTTAGTAAGTATCATCATTCCCACCTACAATCATGCCCATTTTCTTGGCGAAGCTTTACAAAGTTCGCTGGCCCAGGATTATCCGAGGACCGAGATAATTATCATAGATGACGGTTCAACCGATAATACCGCCGAAGTGGTCCAGCCGTTTTTAACACACCCTCAGATCAAATATATCTTTCAAGAGAATCGAGGTCTATCGGCTGCCCGGAATCGAGGATTTGCCGAAAGTCAGGGTCAATATCTCAACTTTCTGGATGCAGATGACACCATGCATCCCAGTAAAGTGAGCAAACAGGTTGAGTTATTGGAGCATAACCCGGACGTGGCATTTGTCTATTGTGATACCCACTTTGTTAATCGGGAGGGTGAGGCCTTCGACCCACATATGTCGGTTGGTCTGGCGCGTAAAAAACTTGAGGGGGATATATTTGACTCCTTAATCCTGGGAGGATATTTTCCAGTTCACTCTGTCCTAATCCGGCGCAGCGCCCTGGAGCAGGTAGGGCTTTTTGACGAATCTCTGCGAAGCCTGGAAGATTTTCATCTGTGGCTCCGGCTGGCAGCCGAGGGTTTTCAAGCCAAGTATCTTGACGAAAAGCTCGTTTCTTACCGTAAATACAGCAGCAGCATGAGTCAGAATGAGCTGACGATGCGTTCGACTTATGATTTGGTTATGCACAAGATTATCCACCACCATCCAGCCAGGTTAGCGCAAGGGATTATTAACGTCGTCAACTTCAATGAAGAGTTAGCCAGTGGACATGCATGGCTAGGTAAACATTTATTGTACTGGCAGCAATTGGCTAAAGAACGCGAAGAGCAAATCCATCATTGGCAATATATTGCCGGAGATCAAGAGAAAAAACTGCTTGAGCAGGAGAAAAAACTGCTTGAGCAGGAGAAAAAACTGCTTGAGCAGGAGAAAAAACTGCTTGAGCTAGATAGATTTCTAACCAAATTCAGATTAAAAAGAATCATGCATTTAACTCGCAGATGGTGGTTAATTCTAACAGTTAACGATGCCTAACTCATTTTTATCCAAATCATCACAACTCATAAATCGAATTACAGGGAGAAAATTTATGTCTGCACCTTCCGATTTCCGCGATGAATGTATCGCGCGTGTGGTGAAGGGTAAAACTTTCGCCGATGTGGGCGGCTTATGGGGGACCATCAGCGAGAAGGTTTCGGTTGCGCACAAATATGGGGCAGCCTCGCTGACGATGGTTGATATTCAAGCGGAAGGGAACGAATGGTGGCAAAAATTTGATGACCGGATGCACCAGCTTGGAGTTACAGAGTACAAATGTGTTAGTACCGACATTTGCAACCCCAGCCTGGCGACCCTGCTCCAACCTTTTGAGGTGGTACACTGCGCCGGGGTTCTCTATCACCATCCCAATCCCATGGTCATGTTAGTCGCTTTGCGGAGCATTACCAAACAGTATTTAATTCTTTCTTCAGTGATTACCCAACAGGTTATCAAAAATGAGAAGGGTACATATACCATTCCCCCTTCCGGGGTTGTGTTTGTCCCGGCCTTAAATGACGCTGAAAGAGCTATCTTAAAGGTGTATTGGGACAAGATAGGCGCGGCGTTTGGGCTAACCGAGAAATATACCTATCGGCTTGATGATTTTGCCCCCTGGTGGTGGCTGCCAACGGCGCCAGCCTTACTAGCCATGTGTCAGGCCGCCGGTTTCAAAGTTTTGGAGCATGCTTTGATATGGAATAATGATGCTTTAACCGTTCTTTTAGAGGTATAACCTGAGAACGTCCCTGATTTACCAAGGGAACCAATCTATGAAATTTGTTCTGCTGACGCATCGCTATTTACCCCATTTTCTTGGCGGGGTAGAAGTTTATACCCATCGCCTGGCTCAGGCGTTAAAACGCTTGGGGCACTCTGTCACCATTATCGCCTTCAACCCTACCCATGAACCTGCTACTGAGGCCATTAAAACCTCTCAAGATGAGTATGATCAGATGCCTGTTTGGCGTCTGACGTTTACTCCGGCCCAACGCCCCTGGCAAACATATATATATGCCTATGATCCCGAAGTCGGGCAGGTGGTTAAACGAATTTTGCAAGATGAGACGCCTGATTTGCTGGTTATCATGAACTTCCATTATGTAACCCTGGCCTCTGTAGAAGCAGCGGTCGAGCTGGGCATCCCAGTGGTGCATATAGCGACAGACTTTACCCCAATCTGCCGGCTGTCCACTTTTATCCGGCTGGATCACAAACCATGTCAAGAGGGAGAGTCTGTTAAATCTTGCGCCGCCTGCTACATTTCCGATCACCTTTTGGGCCGTGTAGCGGCAGTCGCTCTCAACAAATTTTCAGAAGAACAAATTGTGCAATGGGCTTTTCAGGGAGTTCGTAATCAGCGCTACTTGCCCGTTTGGAAACGGCTGCAGCCCTATTGGAATCAAGTTGCGGTTACGGAACAGCGCCTCAAACTAATCGCCCCTCTGCGTCACAAGATTGATTTGGTCCTGGCGCCAACCCGCTACGCCATGGATATGTTCCTGGCTAACGGCTTCAGAACTGACCAGATGGCTCTGTTACCATTCGGGGTGACTGAGGACTCTCCCCTGGCAAATATTAAACGCGTGTCCGCACCCTATACCCGTTTCTTGTTTATCAGCCGCTTCCAGCCCTACAAAGGCGCTCATTTACTCATCGAAGCCTTCAACCGTCTGCGCCATCCTCAAGGCGCTACGCTCACCCTGTACGGAGATGCCGACGGGCACGACGAATATGTGCGCCAGCTAAATGCCGCCGCCGCCGGCAACAACCGGATTTTCCTCCGGGGGAGGCTTCCTTTAACTGAACTTCCCAACGCCTTTGCCGAGACCGACTTTTTTGTATTGCCAGCAACCTGGCACGAAAACAGTCCGCTGATTTTACTCGACGCGATCGAATCAAAAACACCCGTGATTGCCAGTCATGTGGGCGGGTTGACTGATTTTATCCAAGATGGGGTGAATGGCCTACTTTTCCCCATGGGCAATCTGCCGGCCCTCCAAAATTTAATGCAGCAAGCAATTGACCAGCCAAATTTGGCTGACACTCTCCGACCAAAGACCTCGCTGCTCCGCGTAGACGAGTATGCCCAAACCATGATTCAACTCGTTCAGTCCAAATCCCATTTACCTGAAGTCATGAAAAATACCTCATGAAAATCACCTATCTGAGTTGGACCGTACCTTATCCCCCGGATAGTGGAGGTAAGAATCGCAGCTATAACCTCTCGCGTTACCTGGCCGAACGCCACGAGGTGCATTTGCATTTAGTAAGCTGGTCAAACCAATTGGTTATTCCACAGATTTTGCGCACCCTCTTTGCCTCCATTACCGTACACCGGTTAACACATTCACGCATGGATCGCTTGCAGCGTCAAGTCGAACTCGTGCCCACTATCGTTGGAACCTACTATACCAGCCAATCCCTGGTCGAATTTCAACAGATTTATGAGAACCGCCCAACGGACCTCATATTGATTGATGAGGCTCATCTGGCTTCTTACGCCTGGCCCTTTACGGATGTTCCGTGTATTTTATCACGCCAGAAAGTGGATCACCTGTATTATCGTGACGTATTTTTACGGACCCCCCTGGGAATAGAAAAGTTAAAGAATCTGCACGAGTGGCTCTCGTTTAGATTTTATGAGAATAGATTGTGGCGCAGATTCAAGTACGGCATTGTCGTTTCCGAAGAAGAACGTAATCTATATCAGAGTTTATGTCCTGTCCTCAATCTTGCCGTCATTCCTAACGGGGTAGATATTTCTTTTTTCCAGGCTACACCCTTACCAGACAGCCAGGATCCTATTATTCTGTTTCACGGCTCAATGGGATACTACCCCAATGTTGATGCCGCCATTTGGTTTGTTGAAAAAATCTTTCCGAAGGTATTAGAATCTTTGCCTCGGGCCAAGTTGTTCATTGTCGGCACGGACCCCACCCCAGAGGTTAAGCAATTGGCCAAGCCAAACCAGGTTATCGTTACCGGGAAGGTCCCCGACATGCGTGATTATCTCCAGCAAAGTCAGGTGGTGGTCGTTCCAATCCGAGTTGGACATGGGACCCGGCTCAAAATTCCAGAAGCGATGGCCGCCGGCCGGCCCGTGGTGTCAACACCAACTGGGGCCGAGGGCTTGATGGCCAGTTCAGGGGAACAGCTCCTCATCGCCGAGGATGCAGCCGAATTTGCCGCGGCGGTGGTTAAAGTCTTGGCGGATCGATCACTGGCTGAACAACTAGCTGTTAACGGACGGCGTTTTGTAGAAAACAATTACGCCTGGTCGAGTATCGGCGAGAAGCTTAACCAATATTGCCATTTTGTCCTTAAGAGGCAGTTACAGCATTGAAAATAGTCTGGCTCATTAACTTGTTTCCGCCCTATGTTATGGGAGGTAATGAGATTCTCGCAAGAGATATTATTGCTGAATTACGGATAAAAGGTCATGAGGTATATTTACTGACAGGGCACGGGCAAAATTTTTCGCAAAGCCCCTATCATTTGTTTGCCATTGATTTTGAGCTTGATCGTATGGCAGAACGCTTTTCCGGTGTGCGAAAACCGGCCCTTCATGAGTCGTTTCGCTGGCATATTTTTGACCCGGTTACATATCGGAAGATTAAACAGACCCTCAACGAAATTAAACCCGATTTGGCCATTGTGGATAATTTTTCGCTTATTTCTACGGCGCCTCTTTTGGCTGCCGTTCAGGCTGGGTCGAAAGTGCTTGTTCAAGCTAATGACAAATGGCTCATTTATGGGTTGAAGAAGCCGGGACAGGGCTTATGGCATTGCCCTCCCCCACAGAAACCTATCATTGCGGCGATACAGACGGGTCTACAACCCATTTTTAATCTTATGGCTCGCAATGTATCAATTGTCGTCAATTCCCATTTTTTAAAGAGCGTTTACTTGCGTGCCGGCTTTAAAGCTGACCAGCTCAAAGTAGTCCATCTGGGCATTGATGTAGAGGTATATACTCCCCATACGGCTCGTTTTCATTTGGCTGACCCTGTCCGTCTCTTGTTTGCCAGTCAACTATGGGAAGGTAAAGGGCCTCAAGTGGCTGTCAAAGCCTTGGCTGAACTTAAAAAGCAAGCGCCGGAGCAGGCTTTCATCCTTAATCTTTATGGGCACGGCGCTCCTGAGTTTATCAATTATCTGAATAATCTGGCTAAAGAGCTAGATGTCTATGATTCGATTCAATATTGCGGCTTTGTGCCTGCCTCAGAGCTAACTCATGCTTTCCACAGCCATGATATTTTCATGTTCAACTCTATCTGGGATGAACCATTTTCGTTGACCCTGCTCTCGGCAATGTCTTGCGGTATCCCTACTATTTCTACCTCGGTCGGAGGAAATCCAGAAGCAATCGAACATGGACGTACAGGACTCATTGTACCTCCAAATGACCCGGTTGCGTTGGCTCAAGCAGTTTTAGAGCTGGTTCAGAACCCAGAGCTAAGAGTTGAATTGAGCCTCAAGGCGAGCGACGCCGTCCGCCAAAAGTGGTCTTTTAAGCATTACGTGGATTCTCTCGAAGAGTTATACCGAACTTACGCAGAGAAATAAGGGGGTAAAAAATGCACGCACTTGTCACGGGGGGTAATGGCTTTATCGGCTCTCACCTGGTTGATAGGCTGGTAGAGCAGGGTTGGAATGTAACCGTGCTTGATTTATACGAGCGCCGTTATGACCCCCTGCCGGCACGGGTTCATTTCATCAAGGGCGATCTAACCCAAGCCTACTTGGTTCGAGAAGCTCTCATCGGGGTTGACATCGTCTTTCATCTAGCCTGGGCCACGATTCACGAGATTTCCAATCAGGATCCGGCTGCAGATGTGATAGCCAATCTCATTCCTACCATTCACCTGCTAGAAACCTGCCGGAATGCCGGGGCCCGCCGAGTTGTTTTCACCTCTTCCGGGGGCACGGTTTACGGCCCGGCTCAAAGCTGGCCAATTTCAGAGGCTCATCCGCAGAATCCTGTCAATGGTTATGGCATTACCAAACTGGCTGTTGAAAAATATCTCCATATGTTTCACCATTTGTATGGGCTTGATTATGTGATTTTACGCCCCTCAGTTCCTTATGGCCCCCGCCAAAATCCGCTGGCTCGGCAGGGTGCAGTGGCTGTATTTTTATACCGGGTAGCGCGTGGCCTGCCAGTAACTATCTGGGGAGATGGCAGTATCATCCGCGATTATTTTTACGTTTCAGATTTGGTCGAGGCATTGGTTGCCAGCAGCAAACAGGATTTGGGTCAACACCGTATCTTCAATATTGGCGGCCCAGAAGAAATATCTCTACTTCAACTTTTAAGCCAGATCGAAGAAACGGTCGGCCGGACAGCCAAAGTTGAATACGGCCCGGCTCGCCGGTTTGATGCTCCCAAAATTGTATTGGATACCCGGCTAACCCAGCAAGAATTGGGTTGGCAGAGTCGGATTACTTTAGCCCAGGGGCTGAAGCAAACCTGGCAGTGGATGTTGGCTACGGTGGAGTAAACTCCCATAATCTTATGCCCAATCAACACAATATTGAGTCACCCATCATCTTAATTTCTGTCCCCCGTTCCGGGACAAGCCTGCTTTTTGAAATCTTCCGGCTTCATCCCGATTTTCAGGCTGTGGGTGAAACGGCTAATCTTCTCTTTGGCACCTGGCAGTCGGTTGATTTTATTCGCGGCATTACTGATCCGCTTGTTGAGGAGGGACGCATAGTTTCACATGAAGAACGGGCAGCTCGAGTGGTGCGACAGACTATGCTCACCTGTTTTCCCGATCACCAACCCTACTGGTTTCAAAAACCTATTGGCCTGCCCAAAGCAGTTTCCGATAAATTTGAGTACGTTCAACGCTCAGACGCTGCTGCCTGGTACTGGGAGGTACTGGGAAAAACTTTTCCAAAAGCCAGATATTTCACTGTCTTACGCCATCCGTGTGATATCGTCCTCTCCTCAGAGTCATATTTAGGTTTTGAGGCCGGAACCATTTGGTGGTCATTAGCTTTTATGAGTCATATAATTTCGCATCCTGCTTCGTTAATTAACTACGCTATTCATTATGAAGAACTTATCCAACACAAAGAACAAACTACCCGAAATCTCTTTGAATTTCTGGAAATACCCTTTGATAATCAGATACTTAATGCCTTTAACCAGATCCATGTACCCTCAAAAGGACGCGAAAAACCAGAACACCACTCGCCAACACGCCAGGAACAGTGGCATCAACTGGATCCCATGAAGGTCCCTTTATATTATATAGAAGAAATCAACACCCTGTTCGCCAAATTTGGGTATTCAGTAGAGTGGCCCCTGCATTTTACCCCAGAGAGATTACAGATTGACTCATCAACTCAGACATCTGAAGAAATTATTGGAAAGCTTCATCAAAAAATCGAAACACTTCAATTGGATCGTGCCGTTGAAATGCAAAATCAAAGCCTTGAATACCAAAAGCAGATTGACGGGTTAACTGATCAACTCAGAAGTCTTAATCAAATATCCCTCTGGAAATTTGCTCAAAAGCGCTTATTATATAAATATCGCCTTTGGAAAGAAAATTTTTTTACTCTGATTCGCCGTATTTGGGTACAATGATTCAAGCCAAGTAAAACGGTAGAACTGATTGAACTAAAGGGTCACTGATCAGTGGTCAACTAACGATTAACGAAAAGTATGTCTCCTCATTCGCAATGGGCCTGATAAAAAACACAATTGCCTGGTTTTCCACCAGAAAACTGTTTGGGATATTCATCCTCCTCACTCTTATCATCTGCATCTTCACGCTCCCCATCGCCCTAAGCCTGGCCCCCTGGTTTTACGCCGCCAACACTTCAGTCCAACTTAAGCTAAATGCTCCTCTGGATACTGAGATGGAGTTATGTTGGGATCAGGCTCAACAGGAATGTCTGCCGCTCGTACCAAACCCCGGCTCGAACAGTCAGGAGGCAAGCATCTGGCTAACCGAGTTGCCTCCACGTCCCGTCTATCACCTGACTCTGATTTTTCGTTCCCCTGTAGAGAAAGCAGCTTTACAAGGGCTGATCCTACAACCGCAGCCATTCGCCACAGCTTTACTGGGGGCAACAGATATCGGAGCAAGCTATCAGGTTACTCAATTGACGCCAGATGTAGAGGCTTCCAAGGTAGAGGTGAATCGGCAAGATGATGGATGGTATTTAACCGGGTCAGAGGGAGGGCAACTCCTTTTAAATGAGGATATTATGCCTGGACCAAGTGGGCACTTATTACGGAGTACGGTTGCTTTCTTGTGGTCGGCATTGATTGGAGCTTGGTTATTGATAGGAGGCGTTTGTCTCCCCTTATTCAGGCGAGACAAACAAGCTATCGCTGTACTTACTCTTAGGACGGCAACAAATAACAGAATTCTGTGGCTAGCTTTTGGGATAGCCACTACTCTCCATCTCCTCATTGTTATCAACTCACCAGTTATATTTAATGAGTCTGACCCTATCAATTATGTAGATTACGCCAGGATACTTATTGAACAGGGGGAATATATCAGTCTTAATCGTTTACCCGGTTACTCGGTGCTTCTGGCTCTATTTTTTTGGTTGTGCGGTGATAATTTGAGTACCGTCGCAATATTACAAGCTACGATGTTTGACTGTGCAGTTTTAGCCTTAGCCCTTTCACTACGCCCGTGGTTACACCCAATTCTGGGGGCTATTGGTATCTTGGTCGCCATTCTCAGCCCTGTCCAGGTTATCTATTCTTTATGGATTCTTTCAGAGAGTACTTTTGTCTCTTTTGCGATCTTCTCAATAGCAGCTTTATTTTACCACCTATCCAACCATGGTCTCCGGGCTAAAGTATGGTTACTGATTTATACTGCTTCGGTGGCCTTCTCTTTTCTTATCAGGCAAAATGCGGTTGTTCTATTTGCGGCGTTGCTGCCAGTCTGCCTGCCCATCCTATGGAATTCATTGTGGCAACCACTCGAGTGGCGAGATAAGATTAGATCTTTCTTTCTTAATGGCGCGCCATATTTTGCTACAGTCATAGTTCTAGTTGCAGTGATTCTTGGTTGGTCAGCGCGCAACTTTTTTTATTACAATTACTTCCAGCTCTCGATTTTGACCGGCCATGTAGCTATGCAAAAACTCATTTTCCCAGGGATTCTTGATACCCGGGGGTTACTTCAGATAGACTGTCCGGTGGAAACGGGATGTACGGATGAGGCTAGTCGTCTTGTATATAAAGATTTCATTATCAGTCGCTTTCAACATCCCACATGGGATCTAACTTTCTCCTCTATGCGGCTCACAATTAATCAGATGTTATCCTCCGTTAAGCTTACCCCTACAAAACAATTTCTGATCAGCCAGGTAATACAAGAGATAGGTGAGAATACCGAAGTATTAATACCATGGCAGGCCCATACTATCGGCATCTTGAGGGCATCATGGGCCGCTTTTGGGTGGCGCAATCTTCAAGGATACTTTGTGATCAATCCAATCGACCAGACTACTTATCAACAACGCCAAGAGCTGCTGCATAAAACAGTCGGCGACAAATTCGTATATGATGAACGCGGTGAAAGCAGACTCATTTCGTTCTATAACAGGATTGCTTCAGGCTATCCGTGGTACTTACCGCTGTGGCTCTTGGCTTTAATCAGCGGCATGGTGATCTTGTGGCGCGGTCAGCCAATCCTGGCCTGTCCTTTGTTCGTTTTTGTGACCAATGGTATATTCTACGTTTATCTGCTGCGAACGGCCGAAACCCGCTATATTCAAGTTTTCGACACATTTCTCATCTTCCAGTGCGCTTTGGGATTGAGCCTGTTATGGAATTCAATGCCGGCCACAATCAATCAATTTTTTTCAAAATACGGCCCGGTCTAAATAGCATCCTCTGCTCTCGGCCAAAAGGTGAGCTGGCATGAAGGATAAGATAAGGAGAAGGATAAATTGAATGAGTAACAACACATTTGCCACAGAACATTTGGAAATAGCAACCAATTGGCCCGACCCCCAAAAGTTCTGGAGTCGCCGGCGAGTCTGCATCACCGGTGGCGGCGGTTTTTTGGGTTCATTTGTTGTAGAGAGACTCCGCCAGCGTGGAGCCAGGGAGGTTATTGTGCCGCGTAAGCGGGATTATGACCTGGTAAAAATGGAAGCCGTGCAACGCCTGCTGACAGACGCGAAGCCTGATATCATCATTCACCTGGCTGCCCACGTGGGTGGCATTGGGGCTAACCGCCAACATCCGGCTGAATTTTTTTATGACAATTTGATGATGGGTACTCAGTTGATGCACCAAGCTTATCTGAGCGGAGTAGAAAAATTTATCGCTATTGGGACAGTCTGTGCTTACCCAAAATATACGCCGCTACCTTTTAAAGAAGAAGATTTATGGAATGGCTATCCCGAGGAAACCAATGCCCCCTATGGCTTGGCTAAGAAGATGCTGCTGGTCCAATCTGAGGCTTACCGCCAGCAATATGGCTTTAATTCAATCTTTTTGCTGCCGGTTAATCTCTATGGCCCGGGAGACAACTTTGACCTGGAAACCTCGCATGTGATCCCGGCGCTGATCCGCAAATGTATTGAAGCCAGAGAGTGTGGCGCTGACCATATCGTCGCCTGGGGGGATGGTTCGCCAACACGGGAGTTTTTGTAAGTAGAAGATGCTGCCGAAGGCGTCATTTTAGCCGCAGAGCGGTACAATCACAGCGCACCGGTTAACCTGGGCAATGCCTTTGAGATCAGTATTAAAGAACTACTGCACCTTATTGCTCGCTTAACCGGCTTTGAAGGCCAGATTGTATGGGATACCACTAAACCGAATGGCCAACCCCGGCGCAAGTTGGACATCAGCCGCGCTGAGCATAAGTTTGGCTTCGCGGCGGCGACCTCATTTGAGGAAGGGTTACGCCGAACTATTAAGTGGTACGAGGAACTCATCGGGGTTAAGCAGTATGCAATTTGACCAAAACTGCGCCTCTCGGAATGAGGCGCAGTTTCTATATCTTGAGGTGATTTAGCTCTATGGATACTTTTGATGTGGTGATATTGGGAGGAGGGTTATCGGGCGTCTCCTGTGCAGCCATGCTTCAGGAAGCTGGCATAGATAGCCTGGTGCTCGAAAAGGAAACTAACCTGGGTGGGTTGACTCGAACCCGCCAGGTAGACGGTTTTGTCTTCGATTGTCATGGGGGAAAAGTATTCAACACTAAAAATGAACGGGTTAGAGAGTGGGTTTTCTCATACCTGCCCCAATCAGAGTGGCAGTTTTCGCCCAGAATTGCCAAAATATGGTATAAAGGCCAGATCATTTCCTATCCCTTTGAGTTTGCCCTAGGTGAACTATCAGCCGAAGAAGCGACAGAATGCATAGCTGGCATCTTTGAACGAACAGGTGAAGAACCGACCTCGTTTGGCGACTGGCTCAAATGGAATTTTGGCGGCCCGGTGGCCGAAAAATACCTTCTTCCTTACAACAAAAAAATTTGGAGGCGAGATCTTGCTCAAATGAGCGCCCATTGGGTTAGAGGAAAAATGCCAATCCCTAAAGCCCGTGAAGTCCTCTACGCCACTTTGAGCCAAGATGCTTCAGAAAAGAAGATGGTTCATTCAAGTTATTACTATCCCAAAAAAGATGGCATCAACAGCTTGATCAACTGCCTCACCCAGAATTTAAAGAATGTTAAACTATCTTCGCCTCTGGCGTCGCTTGAAAAACAAAATGGGCAATGGCTGATCAATGGCGAAATTCGGGCCGAGAAGATCATTTCAACGATACCCATTCCTGAATTATTTAAGGCGTTTGCAGGAATCCCTGCCCTTGTTGCCCAGGCTGTGTCCAAACTTGACCACAATTCAATTACCGCCATATTTTGTGAGCAGCCAAAGGCGCAGCAGGCTTCTTGGTCCTGGCTCTATTTACCGGGTAGCGACCTGCCAGCCCACAGAATTGTTTACCAGGGTAGTCTGGCCCAAAATAATTGCCCTCCAGGCCGGTTCGCGGCAACTTATGAAATAACCGGCATCCATCCACCAGAGAGGGTGATAGAACCCTTTAAAAGTGACGATTTACCCGCTGAGTTGAGGGCGCTGGACATTATTGATTTTGAATACACTCAGTATGCTTATCCCGTATTTCATCTTGATTATCTAACGGATATCCAGCTCATTCAAGACTGGTTAAACGATCACGACATCATGAGTTGTGGTCGTTTTGCCGAATGGAAATACCTTAATATGGATGACTGTATTGGCCATGCGCTTGAGATTAAAGACATATTACTGGGCTAAATGAGACACCCTTATGAACATTACACTCATCCTGCTCACCATGAATGAATTGGAAGGCTCCAAGGCCCTATTCGAAAAAATACCCTGGCAGGAATTTGAAGCAGCGTTGGTTCTAGATGGAAATTCAACCGATGGCACCCGTGAATTTTTTGAGTCAAAGGGAATCAGGGTTGTTTCACAAAAGAATAAAGGGTTAGGAAACGCAGTCATTGAAGCAATTGCAGCGGCTACCGGACACGCAGTTGTCTTCTTTCATCCCGATGGTAACATGAATCCTGAGGACACCCTGAAGTTTCGTCCCCTGTTTGAGCAGGGTTATGAGTTTATTGTGGCCTCGCGGATGATGAAGGGCAGTTACAATGAAGAAGATACTAAATTGCTAAAATTCAGAAAATGGGCCAATATTTTTTTTGCCTGGATTGCTGCGGCATTATGGCGCAAGCCTGGCCGCTACAGAGCGACCGACCCGGTGAATGGTTTCCGTGGAGTTACTTTGGATGCCTTTGAGCGAATGGCTATAGATGCTACCGATTGTAGTATTGATTACCAGATGTTAATTCGAGCTTACAAGAAAAATATCAAATTGATTGAGTTTCCCACAATTGAAGGTTCGAGGATAGCCGGTGAAACCCAATTTAAATCAATACCCACCGGCATAAGAGAAGTCAAAATGCTATTGCGAGAGGTGTTTAAGTAAGCTATTCACCCGCTAAGTGGGTCAGTACGTATGATAAGGATTAATTCAAACTTGAGGACTGAGGGTAACTATGCCCAACCAGCATAACATCGAAGCGCCGGTCATCCTCATTTCAATGCAGCGCTCCGGCACCACCCTGGTGCATGACATCTTTCGCCGCCACCCAGACTTTAACGTGGTCGGTGAAACGGCTAATCTGATCTTTGGCATCTGGCACGCTGTTGAAAGCACCCACAATATCACGTCCCCCTTGATCGAAGCTGGCGTTAGTATACCCTGTGAAGAAAAGGCAGTTCGGATCGTCCGGCAAGCGATCTTGACCAGTTTTCCCGCCGACAAGCCGCGCTGGTTTCAAAAACCCATTGGTATTCCCACAGTGCTGGGCGCTAAATTTGACCAGACCCAATGGGCAGAGGCGGGTGAGTGGTATTGGAATGTGCTGGCCAAGGCTTTCCCAAAGGCCAAATATTTTGCCGTCTTACGCCACCCCTGTGATGTCGTGCTATCCTGCGAATCTTTCCTGGGGTATGAAACGGCCGGTTATTGGTGGTCATTGGCTTGCCTGGCCAGTTTGCTCACCCACCCGGCCTCACCCGTCAAATATGTCATCCATTACGAAGACCTAGTTCGGCACAAAGAAGAGGTAGTACGCGAGCTGTTTGAATTTCTGGAAGTCCCTTTTGATCAAAAAGTACTGAACGCCTTTGCCGCAGCGCACGCCCCCTCAAAAGGCAGGGAGAAGCCCGGCCAAACTTCGCTTACCCGCAGAGACGAGTGGGCTCAGCTTGACCCGACTAAGACCACTCCGTTTTATATCGAAAAGATAAACGAGCTGTTTGCTCAATTCGGCTACCCCCTGGAATGGCCGTCCCACTTCACCACGGAGAATATGGCTGTCGCCAAAGCCGAGGACCCGCAGCAGACCATTCAAAAACTGAATCGACAGATAGAAACGCTTCATTTTGATTATTTGTCTAAAATTCAAAACTTCTATCAAATGCCCCTGTGGCGTTTAGCTCAAAAATATTTGGCCTATAAGTATAACCTTTTGAAGGGAAAGACTTTAGCTAAAGCTAATCATGTCTACGAGTCCCTTGCCTGGAAGAGATAAGACGGCGATCTACCCATGACGAAAGCAAAAACTATTGCTTTTGCACTTCCCGACGGCCTTACCCTGGGAGGTGTTACAGTTTGGTCTGTTGAAATGGCTCGGCGGCTTGTTGCGCGAGGCCAAATGGTAACGATACTCGAACATCAAGCTTATTACAACCCCAAAATAGATCTTGACCTGCCTCCCCAGGCCGAGCATCTATCTTGCTTAAACAAAGTGAGTCCTAACAGCCCTTTCTTAACAACGCCGCATGTAACCGACTATCTGCCCACTTATCGCGCTCTCCTGCCCGGTATTATCATCCCTAATTGGGCCTACGGCACTTTTGCTGCCTGTGCTGCCCTGGCAACGGAGCAGCCTGATAAGTTGCGAGTAATTGGCTATGCCCACTCCGATGAAATTGGCTACTATGACTGGTTGAGTTACTATGAAGCGATTATCCATCGTTTTATTGCCTCCACCCCAGATATTGCGGCTAAATTAAGCAGGCGACTTCCCCACCGCCAAACGAATATTTTAATCCAGCCTAATCCGGTTGACGCCCCTTCAGTTTTGCAGCGCAGTTACGCCCAGGCAGGCAGCCCACTTCGATTGGTTTACATCGCTCGGATCGAACAACGTCAAAAACGAGTTTACGATTTGGTTCACCTGGTCAAGAGCCTGGCCGCCGAAAATGTCAACTTCCAACTGCGGGTCATCGGCGATGGTGCTGATAAGGAGAGCCTCTCACGTAAATTCAAGACTTTAGATCCGGCCATTCAGCACCGCATCTCTCTCGAAAGGAGTGTATCGCTGCACCAATTACGAGAAGTGTGGTTGTCCCAGGATATTTTTATCCTGGTTTCGGAGTATGAAGGCACATCCCTGGCGATGTTGCAGAGTATGGCCCATGGCTGTATCCCGGTGGTCACTCAAGTAAGCGGCACAGCTCTAATTGAGCAGGGCATTAATGGCTTTTGTGTGCCGGTGGGCGAAATGGCCCAAATGGCCCACACGATCAAGTGCCTGGACAACGACCGCCAGCAATTGCCCGTTTTAGGCCAGCAGGCCCACGCTGCTATTGGGGCCCAATTTGGCTTTGACACCTATCTGAATAGGTTTTTAAACATAGTTGACCAAATTTGGCAAGAACCACCCCGGCCCTGGCCCACAGACCAGCCTCTATTGCCGCCTCTAAACAAAATAACGCCGGCAGATGTCACTACGGCCCTTCGCGGCGACCGAGCTGCGCTAAGAATATTATTGGTCAAATTGATCGCCCGGCCCGGCCTGCGCTGGCTTTATCAGTATCGCCATCTGGCCAAAAAAGTGTTGGAATGAATATCCTCATTGCTACCACCCATCTCAAGGCTCATGGGGATGGTATTTCCCACTACGCTTTTACCCTGGCTCAAGGACTCGGGCAGCGTGGGCATCAAGTCTGGCTGGCTTCATCCAATCCTGCCCCGCCGGAACAACTGGCGGCGGCCCAGGCACGCCATGTCTTGATACCGCTGGATCAGTATCAGAAAAACTTACCCAATACCTTCAATTCGATAAAGCTCATCCGGCGTATCGCCCGGCAAGAACAATTAGACCTCATCCATTCGCTGCATCGCTGGATTGGTTTTCTCAGCTCCCTGGCTTTGTCGGGCCTACCCACCCGGCTGGTCTCCACCGATCAAAATATTTTGCGGGGCAAACAGCGCTTTACCCGCTGGGGCCAACGGGTCATTTCGGTTAGCCAGACCGGCCGCCAGCACCTCATTAACTACTTTGGCGTGCCCTCCGAAAAAATAACGGTTATCTACAACGCCGTCGAAGTTACCCCATCGACGCCTACCGCAATCCAAAGAGCCAAACAAGAGCTGCACCTGGCTGACGACGACCTTGTGCTGGCCAATATCGCTCGACTCGACCGGCAAAAAGGCCAGCAGTACTTGCTGGAAGCCATGCCGGCTGTCCTGGCTCGCTGGCCCCAAGCCAAATTAATTATAGCCGGTGATGGTCCACTGGAAACAGAATTAAAATGCCAGGCCAAGATTTTGAATATTGCCGACAATATTATTTTTGCCGGTCTGCGCCCCGATGTTTCGGCCATTCTGGCTAACGCTAAAGTATTTGTTTTATCTTCGCTGTGGGAGGGATTATCGTTTGCCATGCTGGAAGCCATGGCCTTGGGTCTGCCGGCAGTTGTCACTAACGTTGGCGGCGCGGCTGAAGTCATCACTCACGGCCAGACCGGCCTCCTGGTGGAACCGGCCAATGCCCCCGGCCTGGCCGAAGCGCTGATACAAGCTTTGGAAAATGAGCCATTGCGGCGGGCGCTGGCCCAGGCCGGGCAACAGCGAGTGCAACAGCAATTTAAAGCCCAAACCATGATTGAACAGACTGAAGCTGTCTACCGCGAAGTCTGCGGCCTTTAAATGTTCCATGATCACGTCGCCTCAAACCCTGTTCCTGCTCGGCATCCGGATTCACGCCCTCAGCCGTGACCAACTTCTGCAAGCCATAGTTGACTCAGCCCTGGCAAACACCGGGCGGAAAACTATCATTGCCCATGTTAACGTCCACGCCATGAACCTGGCCTATAAATTGCCCTGGTATAGAGAGTTTCTCAATCAAGCCGACTTGGTTTTTTGTGACGGCTTTGGGGTGGCGCTGGGGGCTAAATTAACCGGACAGTTCATCAAAGCGGAACACAGAACGACCTGCCCCGACTGGATCGAATCACTGGGAAAACTCTGCCAGCAGCAAGGTCTGTCCCTCTTTTTACTGGCCGGCCAGCCGGGTGTCGCCGAGGCCGCTGCGGCAAAGCTGCAACGGGTTGCACCAGGTTTGCGGGTGGCCTATCATCATGGTTACTTTCAAAAGACCGGGCTGGAGAATGAGCAGGTCATCGCTCAGATTAATGTCTTCCGGCCTCATATCCTTTATGTAGGTTTTGGTATGCCTCACCAGGAAGATTGGATCCGGGGCCATATAAATCAAATTGAGGCCCGCGTATTTCTACCTCTGGGCGCTTGCCTTGATTTTTATACCGGCCACGTTTACCGAGGCCCCCGCTGGATGACCGACCACGGCCTGGAATGGTTGTCTCGCCTGCTGATTGAACCTGGTCGTCTCTGGCAGCGTTATCTCGTAGGTAATCCTCTCTTTTTGTGGCGAGTGCTTAAACAGCAGCTATGGCAATTACCCCCTCGAAAATTGTAACCTGCTCATAAGTTTTGTTCTCTTGATTTTTTCGTGCTAAAATGGGGCTAAGCTAGAAACCCCAGGAATAAAAAAGAGACAGCTTTTCCCGGTAGGTTACGGCTTATAGGAGTATCAGGGTGTTTAAGCGGGCTGGCCTCAGTTTAGTTTTGCTGCTGGGCGATGTAGCGACTATCCTACTGGCCTTACTGGCTGCTAGCTGGTTACGTCCTTACCTGGAGTTTGGCAAACCCGTCACCCCCGCCGTCGCCTGGCCCGGCTGGCCGATTTTTCTACTCGCCCTGGTTGTTTGGGTCATTGGCTTTGTCCTCCTGGACGTTTATAATCTTCAAAAAAATCTTCGCCCTCTGGATGAGGTACAGCGGCTCATTGCGGCCCATGCGGCCACAACCCTGGCCTTTGCCGGAACGTTATACTTCTCCTTCCGTGACATCTCCCGCTTACAGGTTATCACTTTTGCTCTGATGAGCCTGGTCTTACTGCTGGCTTACCGCCTTGCCTTTCGGCTGCTGCTGCGCTTTTTCGGCGAGAAGCGCTACGGCGCGCGCCGGGTACTGATCGTTGGCGCCGGTTCCGTCGGGCGTCAGGTCGGCGAGATGGTGGTCAAGCACAGTTGGACCGGCCTTAAACTGATCGGCTTTATGGATGATAACCTGAAGGCCAACACCCTGGGCTATCAACACTTTGGCCCTTTGGAGAACACCCTGGCGGTAGCCCAAGAACAGCGGATCAATGAAATCATCTTCACCCTGCCCCGCTACGCCCACGATAAACTGGCCAACCTGATTGCCGCCTTGCAGCCTCTTCAGGTTAACGTGCGGGTCATGCCCAACTTTATGGATTTGGTTTTTCTGCGCTCCGAGGTGGAGGACCTGGGGGGTATGCCCCTGGTCACCTTGCGCGAACCCGCTCTCGATCCTTTCCAGCGTTTGGTCAAGCGTCTCTTCGATCTGGTGGTGGCCGGCCTTGGCCTCATTTTGGCCCTGCCTTTTATGGCTTTGATCGCCCTGGGTATCAAATTAGATTCACCCGGCCCCATTATCTTCAGGCAGGAGCGTGTCGGCGAAAACGGGCGGCTCTTCCAGATGTATAAATTCCGGACCATGGTTCATCCCGCCGGGTATCGGCAGGATGAACACACCCAGCTCACCATTAACGGGCTACCCATCCACAAATTCTACGATGATCCCCGTATCACTCATTTTGGCCGCTTTTTACGCCGCGCCAGTTTAGACGAGTTACCCCAGCTTGTCAATGTGCTTAAAGGCGAGATGAGCCTGGTAGGTCCCCGCCCGGAGTTGCCCTGGCTGGTTGACCGCTACGAACCCTGGCAGCGCAAGCGTTTTGAAGTGCCCCAGGGTCTTACCGGCTGGTGGCAAGTCAATGGCCGGGCTGATAAGCTGATGCACCTGCACACCGAAGAGGATCTTTATTATATCAAAAATTACTCGCTCTGGCTGGACATTCAAATTCTGTGGCGTACGGTCAAAGCGGTGATTGACCGGCGGGGAGCCTATTAGTTTGCCGATGAACCCTTCCAAATTAATCCTTTACTCCCTGTTAGCCCTGGCCCTGGTGCGAGGGCTTATTTATGGAGCGGTAGTCCCCCCCTGGCAAGCCCCCGATGAACCGGCCCAATTTGAGCGAGTCAAAGCTTCGCTCAGCGCCGCCGACTGGAACAGCAACTCCCAAAATGGACCGGCCTGGTATGACGAACTCAGTAAATCTTTATTTACCTTTCGCTACTGGGATTTTGTAGATGCCTCCCGCCCCTCCTATGTCCCCAACTCCATCGGACGCTACATTGCACTTTACCAGGAAATCTACCAGGGGTTATACGGCAGCCGGGGGGCTTATGTCGTAATGGCTTGGCCGCTGTTTCTGGCTCCCCACCAGGATATTACGCCCCAGCTCTACCTCGTCCGGGTTAACATGGTCCTGATGAATGTCGCCGTGATTTTTCTGGCCTATCTGATTGTCCGGACCATTTTCCCGGGAGATACTTTCCTCGTTTTAGGGACGCCCCTGATCATCCTGTTTAATCCACAACACACCCATCTCATGTCTACCGTCAACAACGGCAACCTGGCCGAGTTGTTAGCTACGACTGTCCTCTACTTTATGGTAGCAGGCATTATGCAGGGTTTTTCACTGCTAAAAATTTTTGCCATGCTGAGCCTCTCCCTGGTTGCCATGTGGACCAAAGCCACAGCCTATTTCTTGCCTTTGGCTATCGGCAGCCTCATGCTATTTTATCTCCCGGCCTACCGGCGGCACTGGCGCTGGCTGCTGCTCAGCGGAGCTATCCTGGCGGCGCTCGTTTATTTTTTTATCCCCCAACGGCTTATCCTGCTGCTCGCTTCATTTGGCGCGTTAGCCAGCAGTGGCAATTTCTTTTACCTGGACCCCCTGGTACCGATAGACCTGTTTCGCAGCTTCTGGGCTTACCCCGGCTGGATGATCCTCCAATTGCATCCCTTCTGGTACCAACTTCTCTTCCTGAGCTGCCTTCTGGCCTTGATCGGGCTGCTGGGTCTGCTGGCAAAAGGGCGTTTAGGTTATGCTCCCTCCCGCCGCCTGCAATTTCGAGTCCTGCTGGTTTTAGCCATAGCGGTGGCCAGCTCAATTGTAACGATACTGGCCTGGAATGCCGTTACCCAGAGTATTGTCTATCGCCAGGGGCGCTCGATCTACCCGGTGATCGTCCCTATCTCGCTGTTTTTGATGCTGGGCTGGCGGCAACTCATTCCGGCCGGTTGGCGTAGATTTAGCCTGCTGGCCTTAACGGTGGGACTAAGCCTGTTCGATTCGTTGGTCCTATTTGGTTACATCATTCCCTTTTTCTACTCAAACTATTGAACTCAAAAAACTTGACCTTGCTCAAAAAACTCTCTCTCGTGACCCTGTTGGTTTTGGCCTTAACCGGCCTGACCGCAGTGGCTGTTTCTTTCTCTCGCCAACTGGCCTGTGCAGGGCAACTGATTAACAATAATGTGACCCCCACCACTCCCCAGCAAATCGCCGGCGAGCGGATTATCGGCCAAAGTTTTGTCGCACCCCGCCCCAACCTCAACCGGATTGACCTTCTCTTTCAAACCTATGGGCGCACCAACACCCACGATGTCACCCTGCGCTTGCTGGCAGCTCCGGATAACGGCTCCAATCCCCTCCAGGGGCGGGAGCTTTATCGGACCACATTTAATGCCGCCGACGTTAGCGATCTGAGTTGGCGCACCTTCACCTTTCCCCCCATTCCCAACTCCGGCGGCAAATCCTACTTCATTGCCCTTCACTCGCCTCAGTCAACAGAAGGCAACGCCGTTACCGTGGGTGGGATTGAACGGGATGTTTATCCTGCCGGCTCGGCCTTTCTTGGGCCTGTGCCCGTACCGGCAGATATTACCTTCCGCACCTGTTATGCCCTTTCCCTCAACGAGAAGTTATCAATTCTGGGGCAGCAGTTGATCAAGGATAGGCCCTTCCTGTGGGGCGATTTCCGTTTTTATCTCGTGCTGCTGCTTTTATATTTGCTTATCTTGCTGGGTATCTTTGTAAAGCTAATCAAAATGGTCTAATATCTGCCTCATGCGCAAATCGTACCGGTCCCATTTGTTTGCCATCGGCCTCTACACCTTGCTGACCCTCATCTTTACCTGGCCACTGGCGGCTCATCTCAGCACCCATGTGCCCGGCGAGGCCACCTGGGCCTTTGACGAGTCCACCTTCCTCTGGAATATGTGGTGGCTTAAATACAGCCTCCTCACCTTACAACAGCCGCCCTTAGCATCCCATCACATTTTTTTCCCGCTGGGCATCAAGCTGACCACCTACACCTTCAACCTGTTCAACGCCGCTTTTGGACTGCCCTTGCAGCTCGCCTTTTCCCTGCCCCTGGCCAGCAATCTCGCCCTGCTTTTTTCCTTTATCTCCAGCGCCTATGGCACGTTTCTGCTGTCGCTGTACCTGCTAAAGCAACCGCCGACCACCGACCGCCGACCGCGAAGCTCCGCTTCCCCCTCTTCCCCTACTACCTACTACCTACTACCTACTACCTATTTCCCCGCTTTCGCCGCCGGCGCTGTCTTCGCCTTTTCCGCCAGCCGGATGATGTACGCCGCGCTGGGTCATTACAACTTTGTAACCATCCAATGGTTTCCTTTTTTCGCCCTTTTTCTCCTCAAAACCCTCCGTAACGGCAGTCGCAAAACTATCTTCCTGACCGGCCTCTTTGCCGCTTTTTGCCTCTACGCCGAGCTGACCTACACTGTTTTTCTGATTTTTATCGCACTGATCGTATGGGTAGGCGAGTGGCGAATGGCGAATGGCGAACGGCGAGAGTTTATTCGCCATTCGCTCATTCGCCTATTCAGTATTGGGCTTGTCACCTTTGCCCTGACCGCCCCCTTCATCCTCGCCGTTTTGCCCGACTTTCTCAACCCGGCCTACGCCGAACCCGGCTGGGGCGAGGGTTTGAAACTCAGCGCCGACCTGGCCGGCCTGGTCACACTGACGCCCTTGCATCCCCTCTCCGGCCAGGATTGGCTGCGCGAACTGCGGGCGGTCGTCGAAGGAACCAGCCGCTTCAGCGATGTCAACACGCTCTTTTTGGGTTATGGCATTCTGGCTCTGGCTCTGCTGGGTTACCTGGTTCGCCGGAAAGCAGGCCGGGTCTGGCTGTGGAGCACCCTCATCTTCGCTCTGCTCAGCCTCGGCCCGCTGCTGACCATTAACGGCCAAAACCGCTTCAACCTGGACGACCTCGAAGTCACCTTTCCCCTGCCTTTTGCCCTGCTTCACTACCTGCCGCTTATCAACGCCAACCGCGTCCCCAACCGCTTCGGCATCCCTCTGACCCTATCCCTGGCCGTGCTGGTCGGCTACGCTGTATCATATATCACCTTTCACGCATCACGCATCACGCATCACGCATCACGCATCACGCTTTACGCCCTCCTCCTCACCCTTCTTCTCTTCGACCAGTACAGCGTCCCGCTCCCGCTCTCCGATGCGCGCATCCCCGCAGTCTACACCCAAATTGGAGTCGAGCCGGATGACTTTTCCTTGCTGCAACTGCCGCTGGGCTGGCGCAACAGCTACGGCACGCTCGGCGCCGAGCAGACCCAACTGCAATACTACCAATCAGCCCACCACCGCCCGATCCTGGGGGGCAACACCTCGCGCAACCCGGCCTACAAGTTTGATTACTACGCCAACATCCCTCTCTTCAAAGCCTTAACCGAAACCGAACTCTACCGCAGTGTGGACGAAACTACCCTCCAACGCGCTCGCCTTCAGGCTCCCGAATTGATGGCCCTGTACAACATCAAATACCTGGTCATTCACGAGCCTTTGCCCCACCGCAAACCTTATGAAGATACTTTTACCGCCACCCACCGTCTGGCCCTTGATTTAATCCCCCACCAACCCCAGCCGGTTTACCAGAGTCCGGGTGTGCAAGCCTTTGCTGTGCAGCCCGCCGCCGTTCCTAATCCCCTCACCCTTGATTTTGGCGACTGGCGCAGCGATCCCTACCGGGGCGAAGGCTGGGCCGGCAATGAGGAGATTTTTGCCGCCACAGCCAACTGGGCCACTGCCGCCGAATCCACCCTCTTCTTTCCGGTTCGCGGCAGCGGTGACCACCAACTTTCTCTCCAGATCGCGCCCTTTAGCTATCCGGGAATGCCACAGCAAGCGGTTAGCCTGTTCCTCAATGATCGTTTATTAGCGGACAATCTCTCTCTACACGAAGGATGGCAAATGGTTGAGGTAAAACTGCCAGAGACAGGTTTGGTGAGCGGACTGAATCGGCTGACTTTGAGCTTTGCCCAGACCGCTCAACCGCGCCGGGTGCTGCCGGCGAACCGCCTGATCGGACAGACTGGCGTTGAAACCCCGGTTGACTTAGAACTCAACAGCGGCAGCGATTTTGCTTTTATGACGGTTGGTTTTGGGGATGATACGGTTGACGCTTCCGCCCACCGGCAGGGAGTCAATGTGGCCGTGATTCACCCCCAATCCGGACAGGTGACGGCGGTTAGAGGATTCGATACTGCGGCCAACCCTTTTGAAGCGGCGGCATTGAGCCAGTTTATTGCCGAGATTGCCCCAGGCCAGATTGTGCTGGTTGCCAGTCAAGATCTGGACGCAACTGCCTTTTTCAATGAGGATACTTTAACCAGTCTGCAGTCCCTCGGCCTGTCTGGGGACAGCTTAAGCGCACCCTTCACGGCGATTGGCGTCAAGGGTGCCCCTGCCGGTACCGCCCTCCAAATGACTGGCAGCGACACCGAGACAGCCTATCTACGCCTGGGACATTCGCCGGATATACGCAACTTGGCCGCCGCGGTGGATAAAGTGACAATTTCACGTTCATAGGGAAATGGAAAAAATTCGCATTTTTTGCAGCGGAATAAAAATTGCAATGTTAAAAATGTGATTTTATGTTATAATGATATTATCAATTGAGGCTAAAAATTAGATCATAATGGGCTAGTTTCTCTCGGACAGCGACTGGAACTGTATAGGGTCAGGCGATGAGTGAAACTTACTACTTACAGAATATTCGTACCCTCTTGATTGAGGGCTTTACGGATATGGAATTGCGTGATCTTTGTTTTGACCTGCCTGATTTTAAGCCTGTTTATTATCAACTAGCCCAAAATACCGGCAAAGCCGAAATAGTCCGCCAACTGCTGGTTCACGCGGACCAGCGGTTACTGCTTGAAAAACTCCTGGAGTTGGCCCAGCAACTCAATCCGGCCCGCTATGAGGTGCATCAACCCTATCGTAAGCATCTCACGGGTCAGAGTCTGGTCGGCAAAAACCTCGGCAAATATTACATCACTACCCAGTTGAGCGATGAGGGTCGAGCTGAAGTTTACAAAGCCCATCACCCCGATTTATCCCGTTTTGTCGCCATCAAAGTTATCCACATCCCCCTGATCAAGAGTCAAGACTTCGTTGAACGTTTCAAACGCAAGGCGACCGCCGTGTCTGCCTTGCGCCATCCCGGAATTGCGCCGATTCTCGATTACGATCAGGTGGATGATCTCTGTTTCACCGTGATGGAGTTTATCCAGGGTTTCACTCTGGACGCTGAGCTACAGGAGCGCAAGCTGCGAGGCCACCCGGTGCCCCTGGCTGAAGCCTGCCGCCTCATCAATCTGCTGGCGAGTGCTATTGATTATGCCCATATCCACGGAGTCATCCACGGCGATTTGACTCCACACAGCATTGTCTTGGCTACCTCAGAGCAACCTATTCTGACCAATTTTGAGATTGCACCCAACAACAATGGCCCCAGTTCCCTTGACAGTAGCGATTATGCCAGCGGCCTGCCAGCCTATACGTCGCCTGAGGAGGCACAAGGCAAAGGGGTGGATGAGCGCAGCGACATTTACACACTGGGGGTAATCCTGTATGAAATACTGACGGGACGCACCCCTTTTACCGGCGATACCCCTATGGCCGTGATGCACCAGCACATCAGTGAACCTCCGCCACTCCCCACTACCATCAACCCTGAGATTCCCGGGGCCGTCGAGCGAGTTGTACTCAAGGCATTGGATAAACAGCCCTCTAACCGCTACCAGACGGCCGGCAGCTTGGCCAATGAGCTGCGGCTGGCCATTGGTCTGGCACCCTCAAAGCCGATCCCACCGGAGATTGGAGTTGGTTCCCATCCCCCAAACCAGCCATCGCAAGAGTTACGGCAGCCTATTCCTCGACGCCCTTACAAATTCCTGAATGCCTACGGCCCGGAAGACGCGACCATCTTTTTTGGGCGAGACCGGGACCGTTGGCAACTGCTCTCTAAAATTGTGGCTTACCGGCTGGTGTTGCTCTATGGCAAATCGGGGACCGGTAAAACCTCGCTTATCAGGGCCGGATTGATACCGGAGCTGGCCGAGCGCGGGTATCATCCCGTTTATGCTCGCACGCTGACCAATCCTTGCGCAGCCATTGCCACGACCGTCAATGCTACCTTGGCAACTCCCGCGCCCCCACAACCCACATTGCACGCCTATTTGCGTCAGGCACTCCAGGCTATGCCCGATCAACTGGTGCTATTTATTGATCAATTTGAAGAACTTTTTACCCAAGTTGATCCTCAAACTCGAGCCGCGTTTATCGAAGATTTAGGTAGGGCTTATGCGGATGAAGCACTCAAGTTCAAAATCGTCCTCAGCCTGCGCGAGGATTTTCTGGCCGAGTTGAGCGCCTTCAAGCCTTATATTTATGACATCTTTTATAATGAGCATCGTTTGGAACGACTAACACCGGACGAGGCTCGCGAGGCGATTATTGGTCCGGCCGCGCTTTACGGGCTAAGTTTTGAGGATGGCCTGATCGAGCGGATATTGGCCGATTTAAGCGCCACGCAAATAGACCCGCCGCAACTGCAAATTGTCTGTGATGAATTGTATGAAGCTCTGGATACCAATGAGAAAGTGATCAACGCTCGTCATTATGAGCAATTAGGGGGCGCGCGGGCCATTCTTATCGGCTATCTGGATCGGGTTTTGAGACAGTACAATGATGAACAACAGGCGATGATCCGGGCCTTGCTCAAAGCCTTTATCACTTCGGTTGATACCAAGGCCGTTCTAACCCCTGACATATTAGCGCAACGGGCCAGATTACCGCCCGGACAGGTCAAGGCCATGCTAGATGAATTGCTCCGGGTGCGCCTGGTACGCCGCGCCGAGAGTGAGATCCAATTTGAGCTAGCCCACGAATATTTGGCCGGCCGCATCGCCTTGTGGATGGGCGAACAAGACCGGGCCCACCAACAAGCGCAGGAATTGTTGGAACAGGGCCTGCTTAAATGGCAGCGCTTTAACCTGTTGCTGTATCGAGACGAACTGGCTCTCATTGATGCCCAGCGTGATATGTTGGAAATTGATACTGAGGCCGAGGCTCTGCTGGTACGCAGCGCTGTAGGGTCGGGCTATAGCACAGATTACTGGCTAGAGCGGGCCACCCCGGAGTTACAGCTCACTATCTTGCAGGAGGTATTTACCCATAAAGATGCGCTTCAACGGCAGAGGGCGGCTACTTTGGCCGGACACCTGGCCGTATCGGGCTTAAGGGACATCCTGGCCGAGCGGATGCAGGCTGACCCTGACCCAAACGTGCGGGGCCAAGCTGCCCTAAGCCTGGCCAAGCTTGATAGTGGTCGTTTGATGGGTCAACTAGAGATGATGCTAAACGGTTCATCTGATCAACAGCAGTTGGCCCTGGAAACGGTAGCGCAGGTTGAGGATGCCGGCTCGGAAACGCTTAATCTCAATCAATTAGCCCGCTTCAATCTGCGCTGGCGGCTGCGCTGGCTGCGATTACAGCGCAATCGAACCAAACGGAACATTATTACGCTCTACGCCGGATTAGGCGGAGCTTTTGGCGCTGTGTTTGGCAGCATAGCCTGGGTTATACTATTTGGCAGCCTACCCCTGATTACTCGAGCCACAATGATCGCCTTTGTGGCTGGTTTAACCTCAGGAACAGGCATGGGGTTTGGGTTTGGGTCAGTAGCGGCAATGGGTGAGGGCCGCCGCTCTTCTCTTTACCCTATCGGTGCAGGGCTGGGCGGCGGATTTATAAGTATGTTATTAGGAATTCTGGGTAATGTTCATCCCGAACAGCCTATTTATCCGCTGTTAGGCGCACTAATTGGTTTAACCGGGGGAATTTTGGGCGGGGCAATCCTGGCAATAATTATCAATCTGACAGCATCTATTCTGATCCCTTGGCGACGCTTAGCCGTGCGCCTGGCGCTAGCGATTAGCGGCGGCATGATGGGCGGCATGATTCTGGCTTTAGGAGCCGGGCTTGATACTTTTCCTTTCGGGCCAGCCTATGGATTGGCAGTAGGATTATTTATCCCCATTGGCATTATAATCAGCCTGGAACTTGCCGAACAGGGATTGAGACAACCACTTAATCCCTGAAGCTATCTGGATAAACCGAAAAATTCACAGAAAAACGAGGAGATAACAGCTATCATGACCACACCTCAAGGTAGTTTCCCCGAAGAATTGCTCAACATTCTGAAACCTATATTTGCAAAGCTTGGACCTAAACCCAAACCAGGCGATTTTATCACCGAATTTAGAAAGATAACTGATAAGAATTTTTTGCTTGGTTTTGAAGAATTAGCTGAACCCGAGCAAGAAAAATGGATTGAGGACTTGTACCAAATAAGTCATCAAGAAAAATTAACGGACGAAGAATGGACATTTCTTCTTAGCAGAATAACCGAACCTCTTGACAAGTTATTTGAGGTGGAAATGGTGGGTCTCCCACCGAATTCCTACTAAAATAACCCTCCGCAGGGTTTAGAACCTACGAGGGACATGTAAATCAGGTCAGCTTCGGGCAAAATGTACAGCAGGTTGGGGTGATGACTGAATTCAATTTAGAGATTCTGTTAGATCAATTGGCTGAGTTATCCCCAAAGGCTACCCAGCGTTTATCTTTGACTGAATTAGAATGGGTTTTGTCGGATTGGGTGAGGGGTTGGGAACAACAACTGTTGCAGAACTCCGTAACATGCCCAGACGTAACATCTCGAGAGAGAGTACGAGAATTTGGCTTCGTTTATTTGCCCTGCTTTATTGCCGCCGATTTTCCTTTGGTCTCGATTGACCAAACGCGCAGGCTGGCCCTGGCCGGGGCTAGTGGTGCGCTATATGCCTTATTATTGGATCATATAATAGATAATCCATTAACTGCCCCGGTTTCGCTTAAATTAGCGGGGGATCACTTACTCTTCCATTCCTGGCAATTATTAAGCGAACTTTTTCCAACCGCCTCGCTCTTTTGGGATGAATTTAAACATTGTATGTATCTCATGTCGCAGGCAATGCTGGAAGAGCAGCAAAGACATTTTGGGGCAGTACGCCCGTTTTCGTTGGCCGAATTTAAGCAGATCGCGCACGGTAAGATGGCCCTGGCTCAACTCAATTGGATAGGCATGGCCATCCTGAGCAACAGGCCAGAATATATCCCGACCCTGATCCAGTGCTGGAATGCAATAGGGTTAGCGGAAGTTATCTGTGATGATGTGCTTGACTGGCGCGAGGATTACGAAAACGCCAATTATACATATCTACTCTCCCAAATACTCCTGGCCTCCCCCTTTCAGAAAGAGATTGACGCCGGGCATTTGCCGGAGACGGCTGAGGTAGGAGCCGCCCTGTTCTGTAGTGATAAGGTTGAGGCCCTTTATTTGTTGGCCTATGAAGACCTCAGAATAGCCCAAGAACAAGCTCTCAATATTAATTGTCCGGCCTTAGCCGGTGTAATTGACACTTTCAAGACCAAAACTGGCGCATGGCCCACTGAGCTATTTAAACGCAAAATGGCAACATTGCTTACAATACACCAGTATAAGTCAATAAATGATGGAGGGTAAATATTATGAGCAGCTATGATTTAATTGAGGTAACACAAACACAACTGAGAGAGGCGTATGATACTTTAAAGAACGAAATGAATGGATTCGTTGGAGAATTTTCGAAAACACTGACTTCTTCCTTAACGGAGGACAAGCCAGAGCTATTAGAATTAATTGCCAACCGGCGAACCGAAGTCAATTCATTACCCTTTGGGCCTGCCGAGAAGGAACCATGGCCAAAATATATCGAAGACTTTCAGCAGGTCGAAGCCACTCTTGTTAGTAAAAAGCCAAGTCATGACTTGACCGCAAAAAAAGCACTGGAAGAAAACCAACTTATGGCAACAGTGACTCAATTACAATATGACTTTAACGAAGCAATAGGTAAATTATCATCCGTGCCACTGGTCAGATTGAGTCAGGAGGCCAATCTATTGCGGGATCTTACCACCAAGTGGACTGTTTACCAAGAAGCCTGGCGGCAACGTTGGTCGCAAGCAAATATTCCTAAAATTATTGTAGCTGGTGATAAGATTGCGCGCGATCTATATGATGTTTTCGAAGGGCAAAGCCTGCATCTAAAACAGGATCACCAATCGCTTATTGTTGTGCCGTTTATGAGTGAACTATTTGCCGGTGGTTCTGAGATGCCTACCCCGTTTATTGTAGCTCCCCGTTGGGGACACGGACAGGTCTGGACCTGGCTGGCCTATGCTCATGAGGTTGGCCATCACATCTACCGAAATGTTATCGGCTTGAGCGACGAGCTTAAGGTTAACATTGCTTTTGCTTTAGGACGCCGGAAATTGGATTACTCAATGCAACGCCTTTGGTTCAATTGGTTGGAAGAAATCTTTGCCGATTTCTTTGGTTTGTTACAGACTGGGCCGGCTTTTATTCAAACCCAACAACGCATTTTACTTTATCTACCACCCCATGTATTTAAGCGGGTTGCTATAAAGTCGCAGCCGGAACAAGGGCTACTGTACGCGGCTGACAATCAACATCCTATGCCTTATTTACGGACGCGTTTGGCTATTCGGGCTTTGGAGAAGTTAAAGTCCGATATGTTAGATACTCAATTGCAATCCTTAGTAGACAAGCAGTGCCAACACCTCCGGGCTAAGTGGGAGGCAATGTTTAATGATCCGCCTGATAAAATAAAAGTCTCGGCGGATGTCTGGAAGATTAAGAAAAATTTCGTTTTGGAAGAGGTTAGAAAAAAAGAGTTTAAAGTCGCAGAGATGGACGAAGTAGGAGAAATCGTATTGGATGTTATTTTGAATAGCGATCTTTACACGCTGGGTAATGGTAAACGAGCGGCCCGCAATATCAAAGAGGTTTTTGGAGCAATTTTGCTCGATGAAGAATTTAAGAAAGCGCAGAAGGCCAGAGAGGCCATTGAAGAAATCGAGTCAAGGTGTAGCTTAAGCGATGCCGTTCTTGAAATTATTGTAAAAGAAGAAGCTAAACCTTTTAAGATGCGGCACCTACTGGCGGCCGCCCAAGCGCTGTTGGAGGAATCGCTCCCAGTATCACATGGCCCGGCTCTTTCTGTTACTGGTCCACTGCTCGCCGCCTACTAATAATTCACAAACCAGACCAAGGCAAAAGATACCCGTTAATTTCAAATTAGCAGTGGTTGCAAAGTAAGTGATGGAATCTAAAGCTGAGCCTTGGACTCCAAAACGATCACTTGCAATTTAGCCACTATCTCAAATTAAATACCCTGACCGCGTTGTCACGCAGAATCTTGCGCTTGTCCTCATCCGACAAATTCAGGGCCAAAAACTGCTGAATATTATCATAGATGTCTTTAACGCCGGGAGCGGGCCAATCGGAGCCGAACATGGCTTTATCGGCCACGCGCTCCAGCCAGGGATAGTACTGCGGCAAACTTTTGGGCGGTGTGCTGGAAATGTCAAAGTACACGTTGGGGTGGCGGCGAAGTAGAAAATAGGCGGTATCGGTGTACATGGGCCGCCCGGCGTGGGCGGCGATGATTTTGAGGTCGGGAAAATCTACGGCCACATCGTCAATCGGCAGCGGGTCGGCAAAGCGGTTGCGCGCTCCCTTGAATACCGAGGTGCCGGTATGGACCATCAACGGCGCGCCATACTCGATGCACTTTTCGTAGACAACAGTCAGGCCGGCCAGCTCTTTGTTGAAGAGATAGTCATTTACGTTGAATAGTTGGTGCGGCGGGTGCAGCTTGATCGCCTTGAGACCCAGTTCGCCCAGGAGGTGATCCATCTGCTCGGCCACGCGAGGGGTGCGGCGGGGATCAATGCCACCAAAAGGAATGAAACGATTCGGATAAGCTGCGGCAAAGCCGGCGGTGAAGTTATTGATTTCCTCGGTGTAGCCAATAACATCGGGGCTAAGGTAGTTGATCAAGCCCAGCCATTCGATGTTATGCTCGTCCATATAAGCCACCAGCTTGTGCGGGTCGGTGGTAAATTCGTCCAGCCGGGAAGGGTCCGCTTGGGTCGCCTTCACCGCCGCCGCAATCTCCGGCTTGACCGCATCCCAGGGGGTAATATGAACGTGAATGTCAATAAATTTATAATCGAACGTTCTCATCCCTGCTTCCCCTAATCTGTTCCGGCGCAACCTGGCAGCCCGTCTCTGCCGAGCGCAGCATGGCTTCAATCACGGCGACATCTTGCAGCGCCTGCCCTGGCGTGCAGCGATGCGTCTCGCCCCGGCGAATTGCCGAGGCAAAGGCCGCCAGCTCCGCTTTGACCCCTTGATGCGGGGTGATAACAATTGTCCGGGTCACGCCGCCGCTGGTTACTTCCAGGTCTTGCCGGTGGACGCGGAGCGATCCTTTTTCTCCGGTAATGTGCAGCACCGGCGGCCAGGGAGCGTTGACGGCATAGGTCGCCAGGTAGACGCCGGTCAGACCGCTCTCAAACTGGAGGGTGGCGCTCAAGACATCGGCGGGAGGCAAATCCGCCCGAATTTGCCGGGTTACGGCGCTGACCTGGCTAATTTCGCCCAGCAGCCAGCGCAGCACGGCGATGTGATGCACGCCCACATCCAGCAAAAATCCGCCGGGAAAATTCCCGGACCTGCGCCAGGGCGTAGCATAATATTTGTTATCCGGGTTGATCGGGTTGTAGACCACCCAATGACACAAGAGGGGGCGGCCAATTTCCCCTCCGTGAATGATCGCCGCCGCCCGTTCAAAAGCTTCTTCATAGCGCCAGTTTTCGCCAACCACCCAGATTTGCCCGCTGTTCTGCCGATACAAGTCTAACAGCCGCTGCCCGGTCGCCACATCGGGCGCGATAGGCTTCTCGCTGAGAACGTGCTTGCCGGAGCGCAGCGCCCGCTCAACCACCGGCGGCATTACCTCAATCGGCAGGATGATGTCCACCGCCTCGATGTCAGGGCGGGTTAGCAGAGCCGGCAGGTCGCTGGTCGCCTCGACCTGGCCCGGTAGTTGACCGGCTACTGCTGCCGCATTGGCCTGTGAGCGGCTGTAAACGGCAACAATTTCAAAGGTGTCATTTAGTACTTGCAGCGCCGGAAGGTGGACATCACGGGCGAAGATGCCGGCGCCAACTAGAGCGAGCCGAATCCGACTCGTCAACGAAAACCGCCTCGTTTTCACTTCACTTTATGCTCTAGGGGTGGGATGTGTAGCGTTTCGCAGACTTTGGGAGTCCTCCTGATCTTACGCATTACTGCGTCATCAATCTTCCATTTAGCAATAATAGGATGATCAAAAGATTTATCTGACCACTTCGTCATGTCCTCGTACAAACCCTTTCCCCTGAGAGAACCCATTTTTATGGCGAGAAAACTGGCTGATACTTTGTCAATCTGAGACTCATCAAATACAACTTGATTTTCCTTTTCAACTATACACATTCGGAGGGGAGCCAGAGATATGCGATGAGGCCATTTGGCTTTGGCAACAAAATATTCGCCTGGGATCAATACTATCGTTTCAACAACTGCATTTGACTCTAGAGAAGTTGAGTACTCGACCACAACTTGTCCATCGGTACATACTATAAGTTCGTCGTGATCGGCATGAAAGGCTGGAGCTATTGCCTTTGCGTAATCAGTTGGCAAAGAACTAAATAGAATGCCAACATTCTCGCTCCCCAAGCAAGCCTTGTTGTCAATTCTCCCGCCGGCCAAATAGATACAACCAATTTCCTTGTCACGTTGACGTTTAGCCAATTCAATGAGTGACAACTCAGTGGTTTTATCTTCGCTGTAGTGTTTTTCTTGCTCATTGAACAGGTCTTGTAACAACTGACTCTGTTTTTTAAATTCGGCCTCATTCTTCCAGTATTGATAAGCCATTACTATTATCCTTCACCCGGTTCAAGATGTGCCGGCGGTCTGCCTACGGCTCCCAATCGGCAAAAGCATCAATCACCGCCTTGATGTCGTCCATCATGGGGAAAAGGATGGGGCAGGTGACGCCGGCCCGGATGTACTCGGCCACTTTGGCCCGGCACTCCTCGCTGGTGCCGACGGCCATCAGGTTGCGCACCACCTCGTCGGGGATGACCTGGCTGGCTTTGATATAATCCTCTTCGGTCGCCGGCCAGCTCATAATGGACTGGACCCTGGCCAGCAGTCCCTCGTCTACACCGCTGGCTTTCATAATATGCGGCTCGGTGGCCAGGTAGTAAGCGACCAGCTTTTTGCCTTCGGCCATCGCCGCCGCCGGGTTTTCGTCGGAGAGGCAGCAGACCAGCAGTTCGGGCCGGTCAATATCGGCGATGGTTTTACCCGCCTTCTGCGCGCCTTTTTCCACTAAACTGACCGCCCGGCTGATGTAATCCACCGAGACTACGTAGTTGAGCACTACGCCATCACAAATTTCGCCGCTCATTTCCAACATCTTATCGCCCGTCGCACCGATGTAAATCGGAATATTCCGCGGCGAGGTGTCGCCGTAAGCTACGTCCAGCCTGACCCGGTCGAGCTGCACAAAATCGCCGTGATAAGTCACTTCCTCCATGCTGAAGAGCTGGCGAATCGCCTCGATATTCTCCCGCATGGCTTGCAGAGGCCGCTCTCGTTTGACCCCCACCCGCCCGGCAATCGGCTCCCACCAGGCCCCCAGGCCGAGCATCACCCGGCTGCGGCCATCGTCCAGTTTGCCGGCCAGCTCCCACATGGTACTCCAGGTGGCGGCAATAACCGCCGGGTTGCGGGTCCAGATGGGCAGCACGCCGGAACCCAGGCGCAGCCGCTTTGTTTCGGTCAAAAAGGCGCTCATCATCACCACACAGTCGCGGGCCAGCCGGGTGTCGGCCTGCCAGATTTCGGAGAAGCCGCGCTCTTCGGCATACTTGGCCATCTCCAACTCGTAGCGAATGGGGTGTTTGTCTTGCATGTAAAGGGCCATACGTTGGGCCATGACGAATTCCTCCCAGCAGATAAATTTAGTTCAAGGAAAAGGCAAAGCAAGCTCTGCCCTTCAATTTTGGAGTGGAGTATATTTGATTATGAGCAACGGGGCAAAAATGTCCAGACTAGGCCAGCGTTTCGGCTTTAGCGCCGCCGTTAGGCTGATAGATGGCCCGGAATTGGGTTTGATAGAGGCTGGCGTACAGGCCGCCCCGGGCCAGGAGTTCTTCGTGAGCGGATTGGGTGGCGCTGCGGCGGCCCTGTTCGACCAAACGCCCCTCGTTCATCACCAAAATGACATCGGCGGCCAGGATAGTGCTGAGGCGGTGGGCAATCACAATACTGGTCCGGTTTTTCATGATCCGTTCCAGTGCCTCCTGGATCAACGCCTCACTCTGGCTGTCGAGGCTGCTGGTAGCCTCATCAAGGACCAGGATGCGCGGATCCTTGAGGATCACCCGGGCAATGGCCACCCGCTGCTTCTCGCCGCCGCTCAGGCGGTAGCCGCGCTCGCCGACCACGGTCTCGTAACCAGCCGGCAGACCGGCAATAAAGTGGTGAATGTTAGCCGCCTGGCAGGCTGCTTCAATTTCGGCCTGGCTGGCGTTGGGCTTGGCGTAGAGCAGATTGGCCTTGAGGGTGTCGTGGAACAGGTAGGTCTCTTGAGTGACCATGCCAATGGCCTGGGCCAGCGACTTCTGGGTCAGATCACGTAAATCGTGCCCATCCAGGCAGATACGGCCCGCAGTAGGGTCATACAGGCGCGGCAGCAGGTAGGTAATAGTTGTTTTGCCCGCGCCGCTGGGACCAACCAGGGCCACCAGTTGGCCGGGATCAATCTCAAAGCTGACGTCATGCAAGGCCATGGTGCGAGTAGAGACCTTAAAGGATGAAGGATGAAGGCGGAAGGATGAATTTTCCTCTTTTCCATTTTCATCCTTCATCCCTCCTCCTTCCGCCTTTAAACCAAGGATGCCGGCCCCGCCGTCGCCGCCCTGGGTATAACTAAAAGAGACATTTTGAAAGGCAACTGCCCCGGCAACATGAGTTAAGGTAACGGCATCGGGCTTATCTTCAATTTCCAGGGGCAGGTCTATAATTTCAAAGACTCGTTCAAAACTGACCATGCTGGTGGCAAACTCGATGTGGGCGTTGGTAATGGAGCTAAGCGGGCCGTATAGTTGGGTTAGATACGAGCCAAAGGCGACAATCGTGCCAATGGTGAAAGCTCCCTGCAAAACCAGGTGGCCGCCGACCCAAAAGACCACCGCTGTGCCAATCGCGCTGACCAGGCCCAGGCCCATAAAAAACCAGCGCCCCACCATCGCCGAGCGGACGCCAATGTTGGCTACATTCGTGCTCCGCTCGCGGAACTTCGCCATCTCGTCAGTTTGCCGGCCAAACAGCTTGACCAGTAAGGCCCCATCCACGTTGAGTGTTTCGTTCATGAGCGCGTTCATCTTGGCGTTCAAATCCAGGCTTTCGCGGCGAATTTCGCGCAGTTTGCGGCCCACCCGGCGGGTTGGCAGGATAAACAGCGGCAGAATAACGACACTCAACAGGGTCAAGCGCCATTCCAGCGAGAGCATAATCGCCAGGGTCGTCACTACCATGACAATATTGGTTAGAATGGTGATGAAGGTTCCGGTCAGGGCGCTCTGCGCGCCGACCACGTCGTTGTTGAGACGGCTCATCAACTCGCCGGTTTTGGCGTGCGTAAAAAATCTGAGGCCCAAGCGCTGCATGTGATTGAAGAGGGCATTGCGCAAATCGGCAATCAAACTTTCGCCGATGGTGGCGCTGAGGTAGCGCTGGCCCAGCCCAATCAGGGCATTGACCAGGGGAATGCCAATCATGCCCAGGGCCAGCCAATTCAGCCGGGCCACGTCGCGGTTGGGAATAGCGTGATCAATCAGGTCACGGTAGAGCAGTGGCGGGATCAGACTTAAGCCGGTAATTGCAAAAATTGTGACCAGCAAACCCAGAATTTTGAGCCGGTAGGGCTTGGCGTAACTCCACACCCGCCGCAGCAGCGCCCAACTGAGCTGGGGTTGATCTTTTTTTTCATCATAGCTGAGGTAGGCCCACCAGCCGCCATTGTGAAACATGGATTTCTCCCTGAGCGTCTGCTTAAACTGATGCTCGATATTTCTTTAATGCACGGTTAGCAGCTTGTCTACAGCCTCAGCCAGCTCGGCCAGGTTGCTGACGCGATGAACGGCGGCCGCATAAGGCAGATAAGCCAGCATGTCACTGTCGCCGGTGCCCCACTGGCGGGGATGCTCCGGGTTCAACCAGATGACCCGCTTGCTGCGCCGCTTGATTTGGTCCATCAAATCCAGGCGCGGGTTGTTGTAGTTGTTGCGGCCATCACCTACAAAAATAACCGTGGTGCGGTGGTCAATGGTTCCGGCGTACCGCATCATCAAGGTGTTGAGGCTGTTGCCCAGGTCGGTGTTATAATAGCCGGGCCGCAGCCGGGTCAACACAATCTCAATGGCTACATCCGGCGGATTTTCGGCAAAATCCTCGTCAACGCTCTCCAGATCGTCAATAAAGGCAAAGCTGTGGGCGCTGGCCACCTGGTCCTGCAACTCGTAAATCATGCGCAGCAAAAACTCCACCACCGCCCGCATGCTGGTCGAGACATCACAGATGAGCAGCAGTTTGGGCTTGAGGTGGCGAGTTTTGAACTTGAGTTCCATCGGCACGCCGCCGTAGCGCAGGTTGGCCCGCAGCGTCTTTTTGGCGTCGAGCGTGCCGCTTTTACTGTGCTTGCGGCGCAGGGCAGCGCGGCTGCGGAGTTGGGTCACCAGACGGCGCACCTCATCGCGCAGCAGGTCGGCTTCGCTTTCACTGAGATTTTTAAACGGACGGTGCATTAAATCGGCGGCCTGTTGTTTCTGGTTGGGTTGATCCTCGGCCCGCTGGCGGGCTAGGGATGCGCCGACATGTTGGGCAATTTGTTCGGCCAGGGCTTCACGGTTTTCCGCCATACCCTTCATCAATTCGTCAATGGCTTCCTGGCTCATGCCCAGTTGGGCCAGCAGTTCGGGTAACTGCTCCATCAATTGCCGCAGCAGTTCCATGCCCATCTGCCGCATCATCCGTTGTTGAATCCAGTTCTGCTGGTAGGGTGAGCCGGCATGGGGCAGGCCGGCCTGCTGGCCGAGTTGATCCAGCTCCTGCTGACTCGGGTTTTGGCCTTGCAGCAGCCAGCGCAGCAACTGCATCAGGCTGTTGATCTGGCTTTCGGCTGACGATTGGCCGCCTCGCTGTCTCTGCTGGATACCCTGGCGCTGCTGGTCCTGGCGCAGTTGCTCCAGCAGCGCCCGCAGCGCCTGGGCCAGTAAATTTTTCTCTTCGGGCGAGAGGTTGTCGGTCAAATTGAGCAGCGGAGGACCGCCGCTGCCAAAATACAGCGGAAACAACTGGTCGAAGATGGGCCGGTCAACTGCTTCTTTGACCAGGGTCGCTCGCAGTGAGTCGTGGAAATCCATCCGGTCGCGAATGCCCATGCAGCGGGTGGCATTAAAAGCGTCCTCGCTTTCGGCTATAGAAATCCGTACCCCCGCCGCTCGCAGCCCGGCGATAAAATCAATGATGCGTTGATCCATAACTACCCTCCTTAAAGTGACACGTCATTCGCAGCCAGCTTGAACCGTATTGCGTGTTGTATAAAAATACTGCGACCTGTTACTTGCTACCTTTTACTTTCTCCCCAGCATGCGATAGTTGCCAAAATCATCCGGGTCAAAGCCGCCGGGACCGGGTTTGCTCGTCCCCCCGTTAGCTCCCCGGCGTGAAAGAGCACGCTTGGCCCGGATAATATCGGTTTCGTGTTTGAGCAAGACGGTCATGGTCGTTTCTACGGTTTTTTCGTCCAGGTTCTTGGCGTTCAACTGCACCAGGGCGCGAGCCCAATCGAGGGTTTCGCTGATGGACGGGGACTTTTTCAAATCCAGACCGCGCAGTTGATGCACCAGCTCGACCGCCTGGCGGGCCAGTTGTGGGGCCAGGTCGGGCACTTTCAGGCGCACAATACTCAGTTCAGCTTCAACGTCGGGATAGTCGAGGAAGAGATACAGGCAGCGTCGCTTGAGGGCTTCGCTCAACTCGCGGGTATTGTTGCTGGTCAGAAACACGGTGGGATGGTGCTTGGCCTGGATGGTGCCTAATTCCGGCACACTGACCTGGAAGTCACTCAACACTTCCAGCAAAAAGGCTTCAAACTCGACATCAGCCCGGTCAATTTCGTCAATAAGCAGCACCACCGGCTCCGGCGACGTCAACGCTTGCAGCAGGGGGCGCGGCAGTAAAAAGCGTTCGGAGAAAAAGACCTCTTCTTCGGCGGCAATGCGGTCGGCGGCCTCCCGCAGAGAGCTGACGCTGCCAATCACATCCTGCAGCTTGTCGCGCAGCAGTTGGGTGTAAAGCATCTGCTTGGCGTACTCCCACTCGTACAGGGCCTTGGTCTCGTCCAAGCCCTCGTAACATTGCAGCCGGATGAGGCGGCGGTTGGTGGCGGCAGCCCAGGCTTTACTCAGTTCGGTCTTGCCCACCCCGGCAGGGCCTTCGCTAAGGATCGGTTTGCCCAACTGCTCGGCCAGATAGACGACGGTGGTTATCTCGTCGGAAGCAATATACTGCTGGGCGGCTAATTGTTCTTTGATTTTAGCGGTAGCTTCAGACATGCAATTTTTTTCTCCTCTGGGGGTATGCGCACAGCTAAGCAGTTGTTTGGTAAGGGAGGAGACACAGACCGGAGGTAAGGGAGAGGGATTGTGGGCGTTAGGTCCATTGACTGGCCGGAGGTCGGCCCCAGTTAGCTGTGGCTAATCGTTTAAACTCGGTTGGGGTATTATGGCTGGCAAGCCGCAGATTGTCAAGGGGAAAGATTGGCGGGGATGGAAGACCGGAAGCTGGAGGATTGGAAGCCTGGCCTATGACCCAATCACTATCTTCTATCCTCAATTTCTTGGCTTCCCTCGCTGGCTAACCAGCCAAACTATGGCGCTGCTGACAATCAAAACAGCCGTCACAGCCAACCCGCCTTCAGGTCCAAACGGGCCGCCGGTGACGACATCCGGGCCGGCTTCCATCAAATTGAAAAGACTCCCCGCAGCCGGGGGTATCCCGCTGACCTGCAAGCCAAAGAGGTTGCTCTGGGCCCAATTCCAGGCCGTGTGGATGCCGAAGACACCCCATAAGCTACCTTCAGACAGCCCATAGAAGGCCGCAAACACGCCAAACAGGAACAAATTCAGGAAAGCGATCGGGCTGACGTTTGGGTTGAAAGAATGGTAAACGGCAAAAACAACCGCCGAAATAATTATGCCCCACCATGGTTTGTGCCGCGCCCCGATGACCGGCAGCAGCCAACCCCGCGCCAGGATTTCTTCCGCCGACCCCTGGACTATCCAGCCCAGAAAGACCAACAGCACACCTCCTAACGCCGCCAGGCCCTGCGGCTGGGCCGTCCCTTCTTCAAAAGCCATAAAACCCAATCCCGCCGAAAGCCCCACCGAAATCGCAAACATCCCCAGGCCGACCAGCAGGCCACGCAGATATTTAATCCAGGCCCCGCACCATTCCAGGCCCATCGTCCAAAACGGGCGCTTTTCATACCATTTCAGCCAGGCCCAGAGCAGTAAAAAAAGAGGGCCAAAAGACAGGATCAGCAGCAGGGTTAGCTCTAAGGCCGTATCCGGCATGAGCAGTTGCCCCAATGCCTCAGGATTAGCCAATGATCCCTGACCAGCCCCGGCCATTGATAGGGTAGCAATGATAAGCAGGGCCGGAATTCCCCCCAAGAACTGCGCGGCCAGCACAAACACAAAGCTCAAGATCACCGCCACAAGCCCATGCGGCAGCCGCTGCCCTGATCGAGCCAGTTCAAAGAGATGGTTTTTGGGGTTAAACAGCAAATTCATAAGCAATCATTCCGGGGAGTAAGGAGTAGGGAGTAAGAAGTAGGGAGTAAGGAATAATAGCTCCAAATTCATCCAAGCATCCATCATCCTTCCATCCTCTATCTTCCATCCTCTATCCACTCCTCCAACCTTCCAATCTTCCCTTCCATCCCTCCCCTCACTCCCGTTTCGTCCCGTCGGGCATAATGGCCCCGCTCAAGATCGCCCCTTCGAGACTGGCCCGGCTGAGATTCGCCTCCAACAAATTCGCTCGAGCCAGCACCGCGCCGCGCAAAATCGCCCCGGCCAGGTTGGCCCCATTCAAAACAGCTCCGGCCATAAACGCCCCGGCCAGGCTGGCCCTACTCAAATTAGCGCGAGTCAGTTTAGCCTTGGCCAGAAAGGCGCCGGCCAGGTTGGCCTCCGTAAGATTGGCCTCGGCCATAAACGCCTCACCCAAAAATGCTCCGGCCAGGTTAACCTTAGTCATATTCGCCCGGCTTAAATTGGCCTTTTCCAGGTTAGCCCCGGTCAAATTTTTGGCCCCGACCAGGCTGGCCCCGGCTAAATTGGCCTCGACCAATACCGCCCCGGCCAGGTTGGCGCCGGCCAGGTCAACGCCTTTCAAACTGGCTTTCCCTAACTGCCCCAGACGCAGGTCGGCATCGGCCAGGTTGGCCCCAATCAGGGTGGCTTCCAGCAAATTAGCCAGACTCAGACGCGCCCCGGCCAGGTTGGCTTGAGTCAGCAGCGCCTGCAGCAAGTTCGCCCTGGTCAAATGGGCCTGTTCCAGATTAGCCTTCGTCAGATCGGCATCGGCCAGGATCGAGTCACTTAAATCAGCCTCAGGCAACTGCGCTCTAACCAGATTCGCCCCGGCCAGTTTGGCGTGACTCAGATTAGCCCCGGCCAGATTAGCCCCGGCCAAATCAACCAGGGTCAAGTCCCGCCCGCTCAAATCAAACCCATGCAGATCATCTTCGCGGCCATTTTCAGCCCAGGCCAGAGCCAGCCGATACTGCCCCTCTCGGTCCAGTACCGGCGTTGTCAATTGGTCAACATTCTCGGCATCACTCATCTCAGCTTTTCCCTTACAGCAACTAGGCGGATTATACCGGCACTCCGCTAAATCTTAAAATGTGGGAGCATGGAAGAGTGGAAGACTGGAGGATTGGACACATCCTTGCCAATCTTCCACCCTTCCAACCCTCCAGCTCTCCAATTCTTCCCCTGCCTTCAAAAATTTAAGGAACTCGTTCCCAAATTCAAACCGAAATCAAACCCAGGGGTGTTACAATAAAGGTACATCGTTGGTTGGTTTCCTTGCTTCTATCCTTCATTTTGTTCTCCTTTCTCTCCTAGACGGGGCGCTCTAAAAACAGAGCGCCCCATTTTCTTGACAAAGAACTGGTTTGTATTTACCATTTGCAAACCATGCACCCATTCGAAACCTACCTGCAAAGCCTGTCCCTTATTTATGCTTCCGGCGCGGGTGTGGCCGAGACTTCTTTTTACCCGCCCCTCGCCCATCTCCTCGACGAAGTTGGCCAGACGCTCAAGCCTAAAGTGCGCTGCATCCTGAATCTTAAAAACATCGGCGCGGGCCTGCCCGATGGCGGCCTCTTCACCGCCGACCAGTTTCCCAAAACCACCTCGGCAGCCAAGACCTCTGAGGTTTTGAAAACCTCAGAGGTCTATTTGCTACCCAGCAGCCCGCCCGGCCGCGGCGCGATTGAAATCAAAAGCGCCAGCGCCGACCTGCGCAAAATCGCTCACGGCTTGCAGGTGGTCAAATATCTGACCCGGTACCACCAGGTGCTGGTTACCAATTACCGCGAATTTGTGCTGATGGGTTTAGATGCCCAGGGCCGGCCCGTTGAACTGGAAAGTTACACCCTGGTCCCCACCGAAGCCGGCTTCTGGGCCGACGCCGCCCATCCCCACGCCGCCGCCCAGCAGCACGGCGACCGTTTGTTGGACTTTCTCAAGCGGGTCATGCGCCGCCCCGCCCCCCTGACCACTCCCGCCGAAGTGGCCTGGTTTCTGGCCTCATACGCCCGCGAGGCCCAGTGGCGGATTGACGCCGAAGGTGCAATGCACTTTCAAAGTGCGTCGCACCTAGCTGCCCCCGAATCGCCGCTGCAAATGGCTCTCAACAACATCCGCGATGCCCTGGAAGACGCGCTGGGGCTGGCCTTTGAAGGCTCCAAGGGAGAGCGCTTTTTCCGCTCGACGCTGATCCAGACGCTCTTTTACGGCATCTTCTCGGCCTGGGTGCTCTGGCATAACGAAAACCCGGCCCGCGCTGATCAGTTCGATTGGCGGGTCGCCGCCTGGTACCTGCGCGTGCCGATGATTCAGGCGCTCTTTGGGCAGTTGGCCCAGCCCGGCAGCATCGGCAGCCAGGGGCTGAACCTGATCGAAGTCCTCAACTGGACCGGCGATACCCTCAACCGGGTAGACCGAGCCGAATTTTTCAGCCGCTTCGAGGCCGGGCAGGCCATCCAGTATTTTTACGAGCCGTTCCTGCAAGCCTTCTCGCCGGAACTGCGCAAAGAGCTGGGCGTCTGGTACACCCCGCCGGAAATTGTGCAGTACATGGTCGCCCGCGTGGACACAGTGCTGCGGAAAGAGTTGGGCCTGGCCGACGGCCTCGCCGACGAGCAGGTCTATGTGCTTGATCCGTGCTGCGGGACCGGCGCTTACCTGGTCGAGGTGCTGCGGCGCATTGCCGCCACCAAGCGCGAGCAGGGCAGCGACGCCCTCAGCGCCTACAGTGTCAAAAAGGCCGCCCTGGAGCGCGTCTTCGGCTTTGAGATTCTGCCCGCACCCTTTGTCATTGCGCACCTGCAATTGGGACTGCTCTTCCAAAGCCTCGGCGCGCCGCTGGCCGACGGGGAACGGGCCGGCGTCTACCTGACCAACGCCCTGACCGGCTGGACCCCGCCCGATCACCCCAAGCAGCACCTCCTCCTGGCCGCCCTCGAAGCCGAGCGCGACGCCGCCGACGCCGTCAAACAGAACCGCAAAATCCTGGTTGTGCTGGGCAACCCGCCCTACAACGGCTACGCCGGGCTGGCCGTGGCCGAGGAGCGCGACCTGACCGACGCCTATCGCACCACCAGGGCCGCCCCCGCCCCGCAGGGCCAGGGCTTGAACGACCTCTACGTCCGTTTCTTCCGCCTGGCCGAGCGCCAGATCGTCGAGCGCAGCGGTAAAGGCGTGGTCTGCTATATCTCCAATTACTCCTGGCTCGACGGCCTGTCCCATACGGGCATGCGCGAAAAGTATTTAGAAATGTTTGACCAAATTTGGATTGATTGTCTGAACGGGGACAAATTCAAAACAGGCAAACTAACGCCACAGGGCGAACCAGACCCCAGCGTTTTCTCAGCAGAGTTTAATCGAGAAGGTATCGGCATCGGCACAGCCATTGCCCTGTTGACAAGGACAGCCACCCACAACGGCACAGATAAAGTGCAGTTTCGTCATTTTTGGGGCAAAAACAAACGGCAGGAACTACTCGATTCCCTCCATGTCATTTCGAGCGAACGCAGTGAGCGAGAAATCCCTCCAGAGTCACTCCCAGGTGAAACTGCTCAGGGATTCCTCGCTGGCGCTCGGAATGACATACCGGACAGTGTCATTTCGAGCGAACGCAGTGAGCGAGAAATCCCTCCAGGGTCACTCCCAGATGAAGTTACTCAGGGATTCCTCGCTAGCGCTCGGAATGACATGCATCGCTACCAGGCAATAAAGCCTCCCCTCGAATTGGGCTTGCCCTATATGCCGATGCAAGTCCAAGCAGCTTACTTAACCTGGCCGCTCCTAGTTGACCTTTTTCCAACCACTTCACCCGGTGTCAATACCAGTCGTGACATTGATCTAATCGAGATTGACCGCTCCAAGCTAGAACAGCGGATGCGCCAATATTTTAACCCGGCTCTGAAAGATGAAGATGTTCGCCAGATTGCGTCCTCACTGATGACACCTTCGGCCAGATATAATCCAATAACCACCCGCCAACAACTTCTATCGCGTGGCTTAGAAAGCGGATATTTTGTCAGATATGCCTATCGTCCGTTGGATGGGCGATACTTGTACTGGCATCCCGAAACCAAGTTATTGGACGAGAAACGAGAAGATTTATTTTCATTCACTCAGGCTAGAAATTTCTTTTTGATCTCACGCAAAAAGGCAGAAAGAAGCCGGGAAGGGACACCTTTTTATGTGACCGAATTCTTACCCGACCGTCATCTGACCCGGCCCGGTAGTGCTTGTTTCCCTATCACTCTCAAGGGACAGTCTATTCAACAGCAAACTTTATTCGACAACCTACCCAATCGGGTCCCGGCAAATCTATCCGGCCTGGCTCGCAGGTATCTTGCTGCCATCGGTATAGACGATCCCGAAGCCAGCGAGGAAACAGCCAGTCTGCTGGGTTGGCATGCTCTGGCCATCGGCTACTCGCCCGAATATCTGAGCGAAAATGAAGGGGCGCTGCGCCAGGATTGGCCGCGCATTCCCTTACCTAATACGCTCAAGCTGCTGCAAAAATCGGCGGCGCTGGGACAAAAAATCGCCGCCCTGCTGGACGTGGAAAAGCCCGTGCCCGGCGTCACCGCCGGCCAGATTCGCCCGGAGCTAAAGACAGTCGGCGTTATCAGCCGGGTGGGGGGCGGCTCGCTCGACCCCAACACCGATTTGGCCCTGACCGCCGGCTGGGGCTACGAGGGCCGCGACGGCATCACCATGCCCGGCCACGGTCACTTTGTGGAGCGGGATTTTAGCCCGCAAGAGCGAGCGGCCCTTGAAAAGGGCGGGGCAGCGCTCGGCCTGAGTCTGGATCAACTGGCGCAGGTGCTGGGCGAGACAACGCTGGACATCTCTCTCAACGAGGTGGCCTACTGGGCCAACGTTCCGCTCAGGGTGTGGGATTATACCATCGGGGGATATCAGGTCATGAAAAAGTGGCTGTCCTACCGGGAAGAGCGAATTTTGGGCAGATCACTCCACCCGGAGGAAGCCTATGAGGTCATGCACATGGCCCGGCGAATTCTGGCCATCGTGCTGCTGGAGCCGGCGCTCAATGCCAATTATCGGGCCGTGAAACGAGAGTCGTACGATTATTGATTAACGGATTATGCGTAATTAACCCTCGCACCTTTTTATAGAGGCGTGTTGCGTGTTCCGTTTACGGACTACGCAACACGCAATACGAGTTCTGCTCTGTTGATAACCGAATTACGCATAACTTGTTGATTATTCTATTTTCTGGTGGCGTGCCCCTTCGTTTTTGCGGAATTCCGGGATAAAGTCAACATATTTATCCCAGCCTTCATAGGCGACCATATCGCGCTCGTCTTTGGGAATGACATAGGGGCCATGCTCGGCGCCGTCGGAGTGCATGTAAACGGTCATATCCTCAGAGCCGTCGTCCTCAGAATTGACGATGCAGCCCCGATCCGGCACTCCGGTTCGCACCAACTGGCCGAAACACGACAGACAAGCAGAGAGATTGGACGTACATTTATCGCGATCAATCCATACTTTCATCGGAACCTCCTTAAATTACAGACCTCCGGCTAACGACCAAAACGGAAGAGCAGCCTGTTTTTATCTTCCGTCACGAGTCATTAGATATTTGATTAATCATCCCCATCATAGCAGACTTTTTCCGGGGGAGTTAGTTACAAATATCATTGCTTTTAGTGACAACTGTCACCCTATCACCCTTAGGAAAAGAGGCTTGACCCATGCCGAAACTTTCCCGCAAACAATGGCTGGGCGCTACAGCAGGATTAATTGTGTTGGCGGCTTTGTTCTGGCTGGCCACGACCGACAACCTGGGAATCTGGCCGTACCGGAATACCCTGCAATATCATGCCTTGTCCTGGTGGTGGCAGCGAGTCGGCTACCCCCAGCCGGGCGCGCCAGGGATTTTGCGGGGTACGGTGCGCGACATCCAAGGCCAGCCGGTGGCCGGGGCCTGGGTGCTGGTCTCCTGGTGGAACGGCACGACTTACAGCGCCCGCAGCCAAGCCGACGGCCGCTACACCATTACCGACCTGCCCGCCGGCCAATACCGCCCAGTGGCGGGCGCGCCGGGGTACGAAAACGCGCAACTGGGCGGCTGGGGCTGGGTGACGGTCGAGCCGGGCGCCGAAACCATCGCTGATGTGACGCTGCCCGCCGCACCGCCGCATATACTCGCTCCCGGCGTAAATTTGACCTTTGGCGAGTCCAGCACCCCCACCTGCCCGGCTCCGTTAAAAGCCAGCGCCATCCGCCAACCCTTCACCTTCGACAGCGCAGGCCGGCTCAACCAGCCTTCCTTCTATTACACTCCCCTGACCACCACGACGACCAGCCGCCTGCCGGTGCTGCTGGTGGTTTATCCCGGCCCGGCGGACGCTTGGGAGTGCGCCAGTTTACCGCTGGCGGCGGCCGGCTATGCCATTGTTGCTACCGGCCCGGCCTACAGTTTGGACCTGGAAGCGGATATTGACGAGTTGGAGCGGGTGGTCAACTTTATCCGGGCCGGACAATTTCCGGGCAGCGAGGGTTCCAGGCTGGCCCTCCTCGGTGGCAGCTACAGCAGTTTGCACGTGCAGCGGCTGCTGGAGCGCAGCTCCAAGTATGAAGCAGCCGTGCTGCTCGGCCCGCCAACAGACCTGTTTGACATGCGGCGGCGGCTGGAAGAGCGCAGCTATATCCCCCCCTTTGGCCTCGATCAAGTGTTGATTGCTCTCGGTCTGCCGGACCGTGACCCCATACGCTACTGGCGCTACTCCGGCCTGTACCACCTCCGGCCCGACCTGCCGCCGCTGGTCATTATGCACAGCCGCACCGACGAGGTCGTTCCGTTCCAGCAAAGCAAGCTGCTGTCGGCCCAACTGGACAAGCTCGGTGTGACCCACCAGGCCCACTTTTTCGATGGAGCCAGCCATTACCTCCTGGCCGAAGGCAGCGACAAAGATACCCTGGCCATTTATCGGATCACTCTCGAATTTTTGGACGAACATTTGAAGTAGGAAGATTGGAAGGTTGGAAGATCGCCTATAGGGGCCTTCGGCTCGAAAGCTAGAATTTTTCCCAATCTTCCCTCCATCCTTCCGGTCCTCCAGCCTTCCTGCCTCCCCTTTCCCCTCTCCTCTATTTTCGCGCTATTTTCCCGCCTATGTTACAATCGGGTCAGCACAATAAATTACAGAACTTACGCGGCCATGTCATTTCGAGCGACGATAGGAGCGAGAAATCCCTCAAAACGGCTCTTGCAAGCGTACCTTCGAGGGATTCTTCACTTCGCTGCGCTTCGTTCAGAATGACATGCGTAAGTCCTATAAATTACAGACAGGCAGCTATGACTGACTCCGAATCACTGGTCAACCATTTCAAAGCGCATCACCACCGCGCGACTGCCCTGGCGCATCCCAATATTGCCTTCATCAAATATTGGGGCAACACCCACGAGGCGCTGCGCCTGCCGGCTAATCCTTCCCTCTCAATGAACCTGGCCGACCTACAGACCGTGACCACGGTGACATTTTCCGATGACCTCGCCGCCGACGACCTCATCATCAATGAGCAGCGGCTGATCGGGCCAAGGTTGGAGCGGGTGACGGCAGTTCTGAATTTAATCCGCATGCAGGCCGGGCTGCACATGCCGGCCCGGGTGGAATCGGCCAACAGCTTTCCCGCCGGAGCCGGAATTGCCTCGTCGGCCTCGGCTTTTGCTGCGTTGGCTCTGGCTGGCGCGGCCGCGGCCGGGCTGGATTTGGACGAGGCGGGCCTTTCCCGCCTGGCCCGGCGCGGCTCCGGATCGGCCAGCCGCTCGGTGCCGGCTGGGTTTTGCCAGTGGCTTCCCGGCAGCGACGAGAGTTCGGTAGCGACCAGCATTGCTCCGCCCGAACATTGGGACCTGCGCGATGTGATCGTCATTGTAAGCCAGGTCCATAAGGCGGTTGGGTCAAGCGGGGGGCATCGCCTGGCCTCCACCAGTTCTTTGCAATCCGCCCGGCTGGCCGGGGCCGAGGCCAGATTGGCCGCTTGCCGCGAGGCGCTCCTGGCCCGTGACCTGGCGGCGATGGGCCCGGTCGTCGAGGAAGATGCCATCATGATGCACGCGGTGATGATGACCAGCCGGCCGCCGTTGTACTACCTGGAACCGGCTACGATGGCGATCATTCATGCCGTCCTGCAATGGCGGGACGAAGGTATCCCCGTCTACTTTACCATTGACGCCGGGCCAAATGTCCATCTCCTCTGTGCAGCCGCCCACGCCGAAGAGCTGAGGGCCAGGGCCGGGCAGCTTCCGGGCGTCCAGCAGATTATCGTCAGCGGTCCCGGCGATCCAGCCCGATTGATTTGATTGCAGGGCAAAGCTAGGTATAATGACGGCAGGATTTGGACAAGTTGTTTGAAAGGATTAGTTAGCTTTGGACCCCATTTATCTAATTGCGTTTATTGTCATTCTCAGCATCCTTGTTTTTGTGCATGAATTAGGTCACTTCGTGGTGGCCAAACGATCCGGCATTACCGTCGAGGAATTCGCTATCGGGTTTCCGCCGCGGCTGGTCAAGCTGTGGCAGGATGAAGGCAGCATTACCCTGGACGGTCACGAATTTGTGATTGGCCGCAAACTGAACATCCCCCGGACGATCCAACCGGGTGTGCAAGTGTATGCCGAAACCGGCATTGATGCCCAAGGACGGCCGGAAGTAACTAAACTGGAAGTGGTCGCTTCATCTGCCGATAAAGGACAGAAAAGCCAGACCGCCGGCAGCGAAGCCAAGTTTTTCGGCTTGCTTTCGCGCGGACCGGCCACGGCTGCGGCAGAAAACCGGCCTACCGTCACCGTTGACGCCCTGACCCGGCCCACCGAATATACCATCAACTGGATTCCTTTCGGCGGTTATGTGCGTATGGTCGGCGAAGAAGACCCCAGTGCGCCGGGCAGTTTTGCCGGTAAGAGCAAAAGAGCGCGCCTGGCCGTGCTGGCCGCCGGTTCGCTTATGAATCTGGTGGCCGCCGTCTTCTTCTTCACCCTGGCGGCGATGTCGGGCACGCCGGAGCCGGTGACCGGCATCAACCTCAAAGGCGAAGAAGCCCCTCTGGCCCAGACCGTTATCAACGAGGTCATCCCCGACACTCCGGCATCCCAGGCCGGTTTGCAGGCGGGCGATATTATTGTCGGAGCGGCAGACGTTGATTTTAAACACGTGGATGATTTAGTCAGCTACATCGAAGACAAAAAGGGCACTGAAATTACCCTGCGGATTAACCGTCAAGGTCAAATGCTGGAGGCAAGGCTGACTCCTCGGGTTAACCCGCCCCCAAATCAAGGGGCCATGGGTGTGGGCATCAGTTATGAAGGCATTGAAAACAGGCTGACTTACCTGCCGCTGCCACAAGCGCTGGCCAGTGGTGTTTCCCAGACCACTCGCTATGTGGCGCTAACTTTTTACATGCCGATTGCCATTTTACAGAATATTTTCCCGGCAGAGGCGGCTCGTCCCACCGGGCCGGTGGGCATCTACCAGCAGACCGGTTCGGCAGTGAATGCAGCGATAACCCTCAATTGGTGGTTTCCGGTGCTGTGGTTTACCGCTGTTCTGAGTACTGCCCTGGCTGTTACCAATCTCTTGCCGCTGCCGGCCCTGGATGGCGGGCGCATTCTATTTGTCATTATCGAGGCCATTCGCGGCAAGCGCGTCCCTCCCGAAAAGGAAGGCGCTATTCATTTTGTTGGACTGGCCCTGCTGGTAACGCTGATGCTGGTGATCAGCTACTATGACATCAGCAATCCTATCCCGCCGATTGATTGGGCCAGTTTTTTCTAACAATGGCAGCCGATTATACTTGCCCCAACTGTGGGGCGCCGGTTAAAGCGGATTGGAGTCTCTGTCCACAGTGCGGCCAAAGCAAACCCATTACGCTCGGCCGCATTCGCTGCCGCGTCTGTGGGCGTCCGGCGGCGGCGACCCTGCACACCTGTCCGGAGTGCGGGGCCAGGCTGGAAGCAAAGCCGCTGCCGCTTTTACAAATAAGTTTGGGCGCGCTGCTGCTGTTCGGTTTAGTCTGGGGCGGGATACAACTGAAGCCGGTGCTGTTCAGCAGCACAGAGCAGGTCGCTTTAATGGTCAACCCGCCGACGGCGACGGCCACGCCGACCCATACCGCCACTCCCACCGCAACAGCCACTTCGACATCTACCAACACTCCCACGCCGACCGCCACGCCGACCGGCACGCGCCCGCCAACGGCGACCCCCACCCTCACCCCGACGCCGACCGACACACCGGTCATTGTGCCGACTCAAGGACCGACCGACACGCCAACGCCGACCCCCACACCGACGCCTCGTTTTGGCAGGCCCGTCTTGCTGGGGCCGACAGGCGACGAAATCTACAGCCGCAGCGAGGAACTGGTTTTACGCTGGCAAGATATGGGGCCGCTGGCTCCCAATGAAACCTATGCTGTCCGGTTGACCTGGTCACAAAATGGGCAGCTTTCTTTTGGCGGCACCAACGTGAAAGAGAATTTTTGGATTGTTCCGCCTGACCTGTACTGGGGTTTGGCCGACGAATTTACCGGCCGCAAATACGAATGGTATGTCTTTGTCGAGGCAATCACGACTGAAAACGGCCAGCAAGTGGCCAAACCGGTCAGCGACGTAAGTGACCGCTGGACCTTTTTGTGGCAGTAAATATATTAATTTGACAATTAGCAAGATGACAAAATCATTTAAAGAACAACTGAACCAAGTTGCTGCCGAGAAAGAACTCCATACCGGCAGCCTCTACATTTTTTCCAAAATGGACCGGGATGCCCTGGCCACCTTTAAAAGTGTCTGGCCTACGATTCCCACCCAGCGCCGGCGGGACATTATGCAGGAATTGGTCGAGATCGGCGAGATTAATTTTGAGGTATATTTTGATCCCGTTTTTCTGCTGGGTTTGGGCGATGAAGACGCCGAAGTCCGCGCGGCGGCGATCAATGGGCTGTGGGAAAATGAGAATCCCACTTTAATTGGGCCGCTGGTACATCTGCTGCGCACCGACGAAGCGGCTACAGTCAGAGCGGCGGCAGCGATAGCCCTGGGCCGTTTCGTTTACCTGGGCGAAGTCGAGGATATAGACCAGCACCAGGCGCTGCTGGCCGAGGAAGCTTTGCTGGAAACCATCCACCAGGGCGCGGAGGATCTGGAAGTTCGGCGGCGAGCGATTGAATCCATCGCCTATTCCAGCGAACCGGCCGTGGCCCAGATCATCGAAAACGCCTACTACGACGAAAACGAAAAGATGCAGGTCAGCGCTATTTTTGCCATGGGCCGCAGCGCCGACTCGCAGTGGCGGCCGCAGGTTATCGCCGAGTTAGATAACGAAAACAGCGAGATTCGCTTTGAAGCGGCGCGGGCGTCCGGGGAGTTGGAAGCCAGCGAAGCCGTGCCCAAGCTGGTCGAACTGATTGAAGATGACCCCGATTTGCAGGTGCAAGAAATGGCGATTTGGGCCTTGGGAAAAATCGGCGGAACGATAGCCCGTGAAGCCCTGGAAGCGTACGTCGAAAGCGATGTGGAAGCCATTGCCCTGGCCGCCGAGGAAGCCCTGGACGAACTTAACCTCTTTAGTGACTCCTTTGATTTATTTGATTTTGGCGACGATGACTCTGACGAGTTCTTTAACGATTTTGACGATGACGACTTTAACGGATCCTCTCGTCGTAAAAGCTACCTGAATTAACTGTATCTGCTCAGGTCACAGAGACACACCGAGATAGCACAGAGAATTCTTGCCTAATTTCTCTGTGCACCTCTGTGTATTCTTCGTGAAACTCCGTGTAACTAATCGGCAACACTCTCTACTCATTTCTAATCCATTTTAAGCTACGGTGAAGTTACAATGACGCACTCTCGCCGCTTTGCTATTCTGGCCGAAAGAGAAATCAACAAAGAAACATTTGTCGAACCCTGGCCGGAGGCCGGGTTGATCGTTGCCGACAGCCCTTACGATCCTCAACCCAGCTTGCGCCTTGAAAATGGGCAGGTGGTGGAGTTGGATGGCCGCCGGCGAGCCGATTTTGACGCCATTGACCTCTTTATTGCCGACCACAGCTTAAACCTGGCCGTGGCCGAGGCCGCTATGGCCACCCCTTCCCGCCAGCTTGCCCAGATGCTGGTAGATATCAACATCCCCCAGGCCGAGGTCCGGCGGTTAGCCGGCGGCTGCACCCCGGCCAAGCTCGTCGAGATTATCCGCCATTTGAATGTATTAGAAATGATGATGGGGCTGGCTAAAATGCGGGTCCGCCGCACCCCAGCCAATCAAGCCCACGTCACCAACTGGCGCGAGCATCCGGCCCTCCTGGCCGCCGACGCCGCCGAGGCCGCCCTGCGTGGTTTTGCCGAGGTCGAAACAACGGTGCGAGTCGCCCGTAATGCTCCTTTCAATGCCCTGGCCATACTCGTGGGGACCCAAACGGGCCGGGGCGGGGTGCTGACCCAATGCGCGGTAGAAGAAGCCCTGGGCCTGCGTTTAGCGATGAAAGGCTTGGTCAGCTACGCCGAAACGCTGTCAGTCTACGGCACCGAACGAGCCTTTGTTGACGGCGACGACACGCCCTGGTCCAAGGCGTTCCTGGCCTCGGCCTATGCTTCTCGCGGGGTCAAGGTCCGCTTCACCTCCGGTACTGGTTCGGAGGCGCTGATGGGCCACGCCGAAGGCTGCTCCATGCTCTACCTGGAAGCGCGCTGCCTGCTGGTGACTCGCGGCGCGGGGAGTCAGGGAGTGCAAAACGGCTCTATTTCCTGTGTAGCCTTACCGGAAGCCTTACCCGGCGGCGTCCGGGCCATTTTAGCCGAAAATTTACTGGCGGCGATGCTCGGTTTGGAAGTCGCGTCCGGCAACGATGCCCTGGCCTCCCATTCGGCCATTCGCAAAACGGCCAAATTAATGCTGCAATTCATCCCCGGCGCCGATTTTATTTTTTCCGGCTACAGCGCCATCCCCAAGCGCGACAACCTGTTCGGCGGCGGTAACTTTGATGCCGAGGATTTTGACGACTACAACGTCTTGCAGCGCGATATGCAGGTGGATGGCGGCGTGCGGCCCGTCACCGAAGACGCCGTCCTGGCAATCCGGCGCGAGGCGGCCAGAGCCATCCAGGCAGTTTACGCGGAACTGGGTTTCCCGGCCATCACCTCGGAAGAGGTCGAGGCGGCGACTTCCGCCCACAGCAGCGATGATATGCCCGAGCGCGATCTTATCGCCGACCTGGCCGCGGCCGATCGCTTTTTGCAGAGTGATGACACGGTTCTGACGGTGGTCCAGGCGCTGCACAGGCGCGGTTTTAGCCAGGCGGCTGCCCATATTTTGGAAATGGGCCGGCAGCGCCTCGCCGGGGATTACCTGCAGCCGGCGGCTATTTTTGAACGCGGCTTTCACGTCCTCAGCGGCATCAACGACGCCAACGATTATCGCGGCCCCGGCAGCGGCTATCGCCCCGAAGCGGAACGCTGGGAGGAAATGCAGCAAATCCCGCAAGCCAAATCGCCCCGCGAATTTATCCAGGCTAACCTGGGCCAGCCGTCCGCCCAATTGGTCGAACTGGGTCCTGCTCCAACGAGCAGTAGATCCGAAGTTGTGGTCGCGGTGGGACCGGCTTTCGGCGCGGCGCTGAATCGCACCATCAACGGAGTCCCCCACGAAGAAATTTTGGCGGCCATTTTGACCGGCATTGCCAGAGAAGGCTTGACGGCCCGCGTGGTCAAAATTTATCGCAGCTCCGACTGCGCGGCCATCGGCCATGCCGGAGCGCGCTTGAGCGGATCGGGCATTGCCATCGGCCTGCAATCGCGCGGCACGACAGTTATCCAGAAACGCGGTTTAACCCCGCTGAACAACCTGGAACTGTTCCCGCAGTCGCCCAGCCTGACCCTGGAAACGTATGAAGCGATTGGCCGCAATGCCGCCCGGTATGCCCAGGGCCTGCCGGTCAAGCCGGTCGCGGTCAAGGTGGACAACTGGGCCAGGCTGCGCCTGATTGTCAAAACGGCCCTGCTCCACCGCCGCGAAACCGAAGAAATACGTAATGTGCCGCCGACCGAATTGTTGTTTGATTGGGAACCGGATGTGTGAAACGTGAAACGTGATGCGTGAAACGTATTGCGTGTTGCGTGTTCCGTTAATTCACGCCAGACGCAAGACGCATTGAGGTTAAGATGAGCCAATTTATCCCCGATTATCCGCTTATGGCCCACTCCGAGTCTCTGATGACGGCGAACGGGAAACCGCTGGCTGACATCACCCTGGACGAGGCGGCGACGGGTAACCTGTCGGCGGCTGATCTGCAAATCAGCGCCGAGACCCTGCGCGCCCAGGCCGAGATTGCCCGCCAGGCCGGCTACGAACAACTGGCCGCCAATCTCCTCCGCGCCGCCGAATTAACCGCCGTTCCCAATGCCGACCTGCTGCGCATGTACGAAATCCTGCGCCCCGGCCGCGCCACCTTCGCCGAGCTGCTGGCCCTGGCCGACACTCTGGAAAAGGAGTACCAGGCCCCGGAAAATGCTCGTTTCGTGCGCGAGGCAGCCTTGGTTTACCAGGCGCGGGGGCTGCTGCGGCGGGATTAAGATTTCCTGTATGCTGCAAAATATTGATTTTACGAGGGCAATGCAGCAAGCTCCACAGCCAACACGGCAGTTCATGAGTTAGGCTTCGCTTTCACTAACAAACTCCTGGGGATGAGAGATTTGAATAAGCAGTCTTACAATACACCCTCGACTGTCCCATTTTCAATGTCTAAAAATTTCCAGACGCCCGCTTCTTTACCGACCGCCTTTACTTTCTGTCGGCTTTCTTCTGCGCCCGCATCATTACCCCCGGCCTGGGTTCAAGCGTGACGCCCATGTGCAGATGCACCTTCGGTTGTATCAACTCCAGCTCAAACTGCTGCAGCAGCCGGGCCAGGATGACCTTGGCCTCAACTTGAGCAAAAGCGGCCCCAATGCAAATCCGCGAGCCGCCGCCGAAAGGGACAAAGCTGTAAGGCGGGCGGGTGCGGGCCTGCTTCGGGGAGAAGCGCTCCGGGTCGAACTGGTCCGGGTCGGGCCAGTATTCCGGCAGACGGTGGGTCAGGTAGGGCGAGTAAAGCACGCGGGTTCCCGCGGGGATGCAGTAACCTTGAAATTCCAGATCAACCGCCGCCGTACGCGTGCCGATGTGTAAGGGGGGATAAAGGCGGAGGGCCTCGTTAATGACTTGCTCCAGATAACGCAGGTGGGACATGTGCTCCAGCGCAGGTGCATTACAGCCGAGCACTGACTCAACTTCGGCCCGCGCTTGGGCCATAGCGGCTGGGTGCCGGCCCATCAGGTACAGCGCCCAGGCCAGGAGCGCCGTGCTGGTATCGTGCCCGGCAATGAGCATGGTCAGCATCTGGTCGCGGATGAGGTCATCGCTTATTTCGGGGGTAGTAAGCAGCACCCCCAGCAGGTCGTCCGGCTCGTCATGACCCGTTCGCAGGGCCTCACGGCGAGCCTGGATCAGCCGGTACAGGTATTGGTCAACTTCCTGCCGGGCACGGGCATAGCCGGGCCGGGGGACATCCCGCCAGAGAAGCCACAGCCCCGGCGAGATGTAAGCAAGCAGCCGCAGCACCGCCGGCCACAAGCGGCCCATCTCCGGGCTGAAATCCACCTTGAACATGGTCTGAACCAGGATGAGCAAAGTCATCCGCCGGATTTCGGCCAGCATATCGCGGGGTGATGTATCCCAGGCTGCACTGATGTAATCGGTGTAGCGCCCCATCACCTCGACATAGCCGGTCAGCATGCGCCGGTGAAAGGCCGGGTTCATATAACTGCGCACCGTATCGTGCCAGTCACCGTCAATCACCAGCAGGCCATCCCGCAGCAGCCGGGTGATCGGATCGTGCTCGGCCCGCCAGCGCAGTTCGTCCCGGTGCGTTACCAGCACAAAGCGGTTGGCCTCCGGCCCAACCAGAACCACCGGGTTGAAACCGGGCAGGTTGACTCGAAAGACATTGCCCAGTTCCTGCTGAAAAACCTGCAAGGCCGCCAGCATGCTCCGTTGCCGGATCATGGCCTGCAGCGCATGCCATCCTGTTTGACCATTGGGAGTAGGAGGAAGCGGGGACATAGAAAGTACCTGAGAGGTCAGTAGTCAGTAATTAGAAATATCTGACTACTGGCTACTGATTACTGACTACTTTTTATGGCCACAGATAGACCCTGGCCAGAAAAACGCCGAACATAAAAATGCCTGAGGTAAATTTAGCCAGCAGGCCAGCAGCGGACCCGGCGAGATAGCCTTTGGTGGCTTTCATGGCGGCATCCCAATCCTTGTTGCGCCGGTATTCGATCCACAACACCCCGCCGACCGCCCCCGCCAAACCGGCCAAGCAGCCGACCAGCGGCGTGCCGATGATGCTGCCGATCAGGCCCAAAACCAAGCCCAAAACTGCCCCGGTCAACACCGCCAACCACGAAGCGCCGCCCATCTTGGCTCCACAATGGCCGGCTACGGCATCGGCGACCATGCCGAGGATCATGAAAAAAGTGATCAGGCTAAACGCCCACCAGCCTAATTTATCCCAGCCCAGGGCTAGCCCATAAAACAGCGCCGCTCCCCACATCAGGAGGGTGCCGGGGACAAAAACAGGCAAGAAATTCACCAATAAACCCACTAACATCAGAAACAGGGTAATAAACAGGATGAAACTCTGCGAGAAAAGTTCTGAACCATTCATGAGTTGACAATCTCTCCGGCAAAGCTCTCGCCTGGGCCGGACCAGCTCAGGTCGAGCAAATCGGCGATGGTGGCGGCCACATCGGCAAAGGTGGCGCGAGTGCCCAGGTTGACATTGGGTTTGACATGCGGCCCCAATACCAGCAGCGGCACGCGCTCGCGGGAGTGATCGGTGCTGGGCGTGGTCGGGTCGTTGCCGTGATCGGCTGTAATCATGGTCACATCATGGCCGCACATGGCAATTTTGATCAGCGGCAGTTTCTTATCAAACGCCTCCAACGTGTCGGCGTAACCGCGCGGGTCGTTGCGGTGGCCGTAGAGTGCGTCAAAATCAACCAGGTTAGCGATGATCAGGCCCTCGTTGCTCAACTGGCAAAAGTCCATAATCGCGTCTACTCCGGCCATGTTGTTACCAGTGTGGTTGCTCTGGGTCAGGCCGCGCTGGGCAAAAATATCCTCAATTTTACCGACGCCCATCACCTCTTTGCCGGCCGCTTTGATCACATCCAGGATCGTGTCACGGGGTGGGGTCAGGCTGAAATCCCTGCGATTCTCAGTCCGTTTGAAATTGCCCGGCTGACCGACAAACGGGCGAGCAATCACCCGGCCGACAGCATGCTCGCCGCTGAGCAGGTCGCGGGCAATCTGGCAGATGCGGTAAAGTTCCGCCAGGGGGACAACCTCTTCGTGGGCAGCAATTTGAAAGACGCTGTCGCCGGAGGTGTAAACGATGACTTTTCCGGTGGCGACATGCTCCGCACCCAACTCTTTGATAATTTCGGTGCCGGAGGCGGGATAATTGCCCAGCCAGCCCCGGCCAATCCGGGCCTCGAATTCAGCCATCAAATCGGCGGGAAAACCGTTGGGATAAAGGGGGAACGGCTTATCGAGCGGCACGCCGGCCAACTCCCAGTGACCGGTGGTCGTGTCCTTGCCGGCGCTGACCTCGGTCAAGCGGCCAAATGCCCCCCGTGCATAGTCTACCGGCGGGACGCCCTGAATGTCGGCCAGGTTGCCCAGGCCCAATGCCCCCAGGTTAGGTAAATTCAGCCCGCCGACCGCGCGAGCGATGTTGCTCAAGGTATTGCTGCCCTCATCGCCATAAGCCGCCGCGTCCGGCGCATCCCCTACACCAACACTATCCAAAATAATCAGATTGACCCGTTTAACTTGCTCTGCCACCGGCTGCCTCCTGAAAGATAGGGTGAGGCGAGGGGCGAAGAATAGAGAATAGAGGATAGTTCTCAATGAGTATCTCTTTCCACTATCCTCCATCTACCATCTTCAATCCTCACTTCTCGTATCCTGGCCTCATCTCAGGCTTGATTCTACCCTACGCCGGCGATATTCACAAGCGGGTGAAAGAGAATGGGGAGGGAAGGAGGAAAGAATTGGAGGGTTGGAAGGTTGCCCATAGGGGGCCTTCGGCTCGAAGAGTGGGAAGGTAGGAGCCGCTGGTTGACTCAAAGGTGGGGCAGTTTTATACTGTCAAAAAAGCTCCTGCAGGTAGAGCATCTCTGGAGAATAACCATGTTTCCCAAAACTAACCGGCGTCACTTTCTCAAAATTTCCTCCCTGGCCTCTCTGTATGCCTTGCTTTGGAGTTGCAGTCTGAGCGAGAGCGCCGGGGCACACGCCCAGGAAACAACCGGCTCGGGGGCTGGTCTGGCCGCCAAAACCCAAGTTCTGGTTGTCGGAGCGGGCGCGGCGGGATTGGGCGCAGCCCGCGCTTTAGAGGATGGCGGTTACAAGGTCATCGTTCTCGAAGCTCGCAGCCGGCTCGGCGGGCGGGTCTGGACAGACCGCTCCTGGCCCGATGCAGCGCTCGACATGGGCGCGAGCTGGATTCATGGGATCACCGGTAATCCGCTGACCGAATTAGCCCAAAAGTTCAAAGCCAAAACTATGCCCACCGATTACGACTCGCTGCTGACCTACAGCCCGCAAGGCCGTCCCCTGAGTGATGGCGCCCGCGATAAGCTTGATAACCGGCTGGAGCATTGGCTGAATAAAGCAGCCGCATGGGGTGAGGAACTGGACCAGGACATCTCTCTACAAAGTGGGCTTGACCATGTATTGAAAGGTCAAAAATTATCCCGCCAGGAGCAATTAGAACTCGACTATGCCATCAATACCACGATTGAGCACGAGTTCGCCGCCGACGCAGCCGAGTTGTCCCTGTGGTACTGGAACGAGGGCAAAGATTTTCGCGGAGGTGATGTTATCTTTCCGGGCGGCTACGATCAGGTTTTGCAGGGCATCGCTCAAGGGCTTGACATCCGGCTGAATCACGTCGTTCAAAGCGTGGAGTATGGCCGCGCCGGGGTCAAAATCACCACTGATCGCGACGTTTTTGAGGCTGAACGAGCTGTCATCACCCTGCCGTTAGGGGTGCTGAAAAAAGGAACGGTGCTATTTGTCCCGGCTCTGCCCGGCTGGAAAAGCGCAGCCATTCGACGGCTGGGAATGGGCCTGCTCAACAAAGCCTACCTGCGCTTTTCCCAAGTTTTTTGGGATGAAGAGCACGAACTGCTGGGTTACATCGCCGAGCGCAAGGGCGAGTGGGCCGAGTGGCTCAATATTTATAAATACACCGGCCAGCCCATCCTGTTGGGTTTCAATGCGGGGCAGTACGGCCGGCAGATTGAAAAGCTGAGTGACCGGGAACTGGTCGGTGCGGCTATGAAAACGCTGCGCACCATCTACGGAGCCAATATTCCCGACCCGGAAGCATGGCTCATTACCCGCTGGGCCAGCGATCCCCTGGCCTGGGGGTCCTACTCCTACCTTCCCCCCGGCGCAACTGAGGACGACCGGAAAACCCTGGCCATGCCGCTGGCAGATCGCCTTTTTTTCGCCGGGGAGGCGACTTCGGCGGATTATCCGGCGACGGTGCATGGGGCGCTGCTGTCGGGCCGGCGGACGGCGGCGGAAATTGCCAACCTTTAAAACAAAAAGTAGGTCAAGCTTAAGCTTGACCTACCGATTGTTGAGGTGGAGATGGCGGGAGTCGAACCCGCGTCCATGAAAGCTAGTTACAAACATCTACGAGCGTAGACGGCCCTCGGATTGTCGTTTGGGGTTCGCTTGCCGTCCAGGTTCACCCAAACCAGTTGCTGTTCTTAGCCGAGGTTTAGCAACATCGCCCCGGAGCACCCCGACTTAGTTGACACCCGGCCCCACCTTTCGGGGGAAGGCAGAGCGCGAGCGTGACCTTAGCTTAGAAGGTCAGTGTTATTTCCTTATACTTAAGCCGCGACGGGCAGTCGGTAGAAGGATTTAACGTTAGCCGGTACTTTTTCGGCAATTATTGTTTTGCCCAGTTTAACGAGTTGGAACAGCTCGGCTCGCCGTCTGTAACCCTCCACTTCCCTGTCGAAACCGTTTCATCCCCAAGTGATTAAATTATAACATAGAATTGTTAGAGAAGCAATAGAAAAAAGGATGGTTGGAAGGCCAGACAATCACTTTTCTTCCAATCTTCCAGCCTTCCAACCCTCCGCTTCTGATATTTCGTATATTACTTGACATCCCTCCCAAAACGCGGTAAAATTATGTCAATCGCTCATTTGTGCGAGGAGAACGAGTCGCAAAGTAGCAGGGTCGTAAAAGAGTAAATGATGGAATCCAAAGCACAGTTTGGAACTCAACCGCAAAAATAGTTTCTGATGACTGGCTACTGACTACTGATTACTGTTAAGGGAGGTGAAATGATGACTGAAAATCAAATGCCCCTCTTTCCCCAGCGTGGGGTCAAAGGTCAATATGGCCCGCCGATCACCCAGATTAAAACCATCACCATAAATTCATCCCTGGCGATGGCCGCCGGTGCTTACCACGATCACATGGTCCGGCAGGGTTTTTCAGAGCACACCATCAAAGCTTTTGGCGGCGATCTGCGGCTGCTGCAAAAATATTTTGGCAGCAGTATGGCCATCGGCAAGGTGGGTACCAAGGAACTCAACGATTTTCTAACCTGGCTGCTCTTCTATCGCGGTGTGCCATGCAGTCCCAAATCTTACGCCCGCCGGGTGACGACCCTCAAGAGCTTTTTCGGCTGGCTGACCGGCACTAAGATTTTGCCACGCGACCCGGCCGCGCCCATCATCCATGCCCGGGCCAAAGCGCCCCTGCCCCTCTATTTGAATGACGAACAACTGGAGAAATTTCTTAATGCGGCTGAAGCCAAACTGAACGGCGACAGGTCTGACCCTCGCCCTTACCTGCTGGCCCATCTGGTCCTGCAAACGGGGATGAAAAAGGCCGAATGTGTTGGTATTGCGCTGCGCGATATTGACCGCTCCGGCAAGGAACCGGCCGTATTGATTCGTTACACGAATCCGCGCATGCAGCACAAGGAGCGCAAACTGGCTTTTGCCCGGGAACTGCTGCCTGTGCTCGACCGCTACGTCGAAAGATACCAGCCCAAAGAGTACCTGTTTGAATGTACGCCGCGCAACCTGGAGTATGTGCTGGCCGATGTTTCCGAGTTAGCCGGCCTGCCGGACCAGGTCTCGTTTGAAATGCTGCGCTGGACTTCGGCCCTGCGTGATTATCGTGATGGGATGGAGCACGACCACCTGCGCAAAAAGTTGGGCTTATCAAAGATTACCTGGCGGGAAACCTCAGAGAAGCTAGCCAAAATTGCCGAGCCTGGCCTATAAAAGAAATGAAGCGGCGCTGAGGCGAAGAAAGGGATTGCCGCCTCACCGTTTCTCGTTTCCTCGCCTCCCGAGAGAGATAACCCATGACCGTCATCATGCTTATCTTCGTTACGGCCCTGGTTTTTGGCAGCGTCGGCACGCCCCTGGTTAGAAAATTAGCCTTTAAGTTAGGCTTCATCGCCCTCCCCACAGCCGACCGCGCTCACACCGAACCAACCGCACTGATGGGAGGGCTGGCCATTTATATCGCCGCTATTAGCGCCCTGTTGTTGGTCACGATTCTGGTAGCCCTGCTGCTGCCGGGGAACATTCTGGGGTTGCGCGAGTTTGCCGCTATTCTTAGCGGGGCTTCGTTCATGGCGGCTGTCGGTCTCTGGGACGACCGGCATGCGCTCCCTCCTCGCCTCAAACTAACGACCCAGCTAGCCCCAATTGCGCTGGTTTTTTTTATGGGGGTTCGGGTTAGTCTGCCTCTATTTAACATCGGTATCTGGAATGAGGTGATTAATTTCATCATTACCGCCGCCTGGATTTTGTATATCACCAACGCAGTTAATTTTCTGGATAACGCCGACGGTATTGCCGTGATGACCAGCGCCACCACCAGCGCGATTTTTCTACTCATCGCTATTCTCAATGACCAGCAACTTGTTTCGATTTTGGCCGCGGGGGTGCTGGGGGCCAGCCTGGGCTTTGCCCGCTATAATCTACCCCTACCCAAGAGCACCATTTTTATGGGCGACGCCGGGTCGTTGTTTCTGGGTTTTCTGCTGGCTGTCCTGGGAATCAAAATTCGCATCCCGGCAAACGATATCCAGATCACCTGGATGGTGCCGATTATTGTGCTCGGCCTGCCCATCTTCGACACCGCGCTGGTCTTTATCTCCCGCACCCGACGGGGCGTATCATTTTTTCAAGGGGGCATTGATCACACCACCCACCGGCTGGCCCGGCTGGGCCTGGACAAGTTGTCAGTGGCTCTAACGGTCAGCGCGATTTGCGGGGCGCTGGGGTTAATTGCCATCTTCATCACTCAGGCCACCCTGCCTGAAGCTTATGTGGTCGCCCTGACCCTGCTGGGGTTGGCCCTCTACGTTTTATGGATTATTGAGTTTAAGGCTTCTTACAATTTTAGAACCGGCCGCACGCCGGTAAGGGTGGAATCTGAGCCGGTTAAAACATCCTGAGGGGCAGCTTTTGGGGAAAGATGGAAGAACGGAAGGCTGGAGGGCTGGGATTTTGCCTATTATACAGCCCTCCATTCCTCCATTTTTTTAATTCTTTTCACCGTTGCTAATTAACGGCAGGGCAATGGTAAAGGTGCTGCCCACGTTAGGCTGGCTTTCCACCCAAACCTGACCGCCGTGCTGTTCGGCAATCGTTTTGACAATCGCCAAACCCAGGCCAGTGCCCGGAACATCATCGAGTTCAGGGCGCGCCCGGTAAAATTTTTCAAACACCCGGGGTAAATCCCTGGCCTGGATGCCCGGCCCGTTATCAATCACCGAAACCAGGGCCTGGCCATTGCTTTGGCCCAATTTAACATGAATCTGGCCGCCCTGGGGCGTATATTTGACGGCGTTATCTAGCAGGTTACCCACCGCTCGCGATAGTAAAACCAGGTTGCCCTCTATTACCAAATCACGCTGAGGCTCGTCGAGCACCAATTCAATGCCCTTGGTTTTGGCCAGAAGCTTCATGGAGTTCATTGTCGCCTGAACCGACTCTTCCAGATGGATTCTCTCGCGGGTCAACTGCTCCAGGCGCTCCAGCCGGCTCAACTCCAGCAGGTCCTCAATCAAAGATTTCATCAAGTTAGCTGCCTTGGTAATACCCACCAAATCTTCTTCCTGCCGGTCGGTTACAGGGCCATCCATCCGCACCAGTTCAATGTAGCCTTTAACGGTAGCCAGAGGGGTGCGCAGATCGTGGGTAAAGGCCGTCACAAAGTCGCGCTTCATTTTATCCAGGGCTTTGAAAGCGCTAATATCCCGCAGTACGGTGACCCGCCCCAACTCCGGGATGGCGGTTATGCTGGCCCACATCGTGCGGCCATCGGGCAGAGGCACTTCGCCGGTAGTTGGCGCATTGGGAGCAAACAGCTTTAACAGCTCAGTATTTGTGGTCAATTCTGACAGGGGTTGGTCTTGCCAGGGATGTCCATTCAACTTCAGCATTTCTTGAGCCGCTGGATTGAGGAGGAGGATTTTATTTTGAGGAGTCGTCACCAGCACTGCATCCTGGGTGCTGTTGATAATCGCCGATAATTTGCGCCGTTCCTGCTCAGTTTCCTTAAAAAGACGGGCATTTTCCAGGGCAATGGCCGCCTGACCGGCAATGGCATTCAGCAGAGGTAGGTCCCCCGGCTTAAATTTGTTGGGTTCGTCATGAACCAGGGTCAGAACTCCAATCACCCGCTGCCGCCGGCGCAGGGGGGTGCCGATGACCGAACGCACGTCGTAAGGCTGGTTATCATAGACGACCCAGCGGCTGTCCTGGCGGGTATCGTTGATGATGTCCCCCTCGCCATGCTTGAGCACCCAACCGGCAAAACCTTCGGTCAAAACTTTACCGACAATACGTTTGGCCCGGTCATCACTGAGATCATCCTGCTGTAGAATAAAAGCCGAGACCCGATTCTCCTGGTCAAACAGCATCACGCTGCCGGTGCTGGCGTGGAGGTGGGATACGGTCAGGTCGAGCACCCGCCGCAGCATTTTATCGGGGTCAAGGTCTTTGTTTAATTCATCACTGATCAGGTTGAGTAAATTTGATCGCTCTTGCATAATCTGCCTATAACACCTGGGACTATTCTCCTAGCGACCTTATTATATCACAATTAGGGGAAGATACAATGTTAATGGTGATCGTTCAGTCATTGGTAGGAATTGGGGTAAAATAAGAGAAACATTGATTCCCGCGGGATAGAAAGATGCGTTTACAGATAATACTGCCCCAAGTAAAACCGGCTGAACTGAAAGCCCCCGAA
>BOKF01000021.1 GCA_016860845.1 Chloroflexota bacterium | reverse complement strand
CCCCACGCCTGTGGGGAATACCGTTTTGGACAAGGCATTGAGGGGGATTAGGGCGGTTCACCCCCACGCCTGTGGGGAATACCGCGGGTCGCACAGGTAGGTGTAGCCGGGCAGCGGTTCACCCCCACGCCTGTGGGGAATACTCCCCCGATTGCATCAGTTGACTTTGGCAGAGACCGGTTCACCCCCACGCCTGTGGGGAATACTAAACCTTGAATAACCAGCCCCCTTCGGGGGCTGGTTCACCCCCACGCCTGTGGGGAATACCCCGGCCGCTCGCTACGCCGCCGCCGCCGTCGCCGGTTCACCCCCACGCCTGTGGGGAATACGGGCTGTGTTTGGCGATGACGGCGGCAATCAACGGTTCACCCCCACGCCTGTGGGGAATACGCCAGGTTGACCATATGCAGCATCCCGAAACCGGGTTCACCCCCACGCCTGTGGGGAATACGCTCCGAGGAGGCCAATGCTTTTGCCAGTATCGGTTCACCCCCACGCCTGTGGGGAATACGCAAGCCATCATATCTATCTGCTGTCCAACGTCCGGTTCACCCCCACGCCTGTGGGGAATACAGCCCCGCTGGTGGTGATGCTCAGGCGGGACCGCGGTTCACCCCCACGCCTGTGGGGAATACAATGTCGCCTGCTCTGGCTGAACCGCCGCTACCGGTTCACCCCCACGCCTGTGGGGAATACGGCGGCGAAGTTCGGCAATAATGACAGCTAACCGGTTCACCCCCACGCCTGTGGGGAATACGCGCGGGCCGTCTCGCACAAATTCAAGCACGGCCGGTTCACCCCCACGCCTGTGGGGAATACCCCGCCAGGGCGGGAGTCCCCACTCGGCGGCGGCGGTTCACCCCCACGCCTGTGGGGAATACGGTTAGGCGCAAGTGAGCGCACCGGCCAGAATATCGGTTCACCCCCACGCCTGTGGGGAATACAACGTGCTTTGTATGCGGCAAACGGACATCAACGGTTCACCCCCACGCCTGTGGGGAATACGGTCGTGTCTTGATTGCCCGCCGAGGCCGGTTCGGTTCACCCCCACGCCTGTGGGGAATACTTGATATGTGGATTACCTCGCCGCCCTACGATTCGGTTCACCCCCACGCCTGTGGGGAATACAGCGCCTGATAAAAGGCGGGCGTAACAGCCCGCGGTTCACCCCCACGCCTGTGGGGAATACCCACCGGCGCACGGTATACCCGAAACGCCTTGCGGTTCACCCCCACGCCTGTGGGGAATACACGCGCTGCCAGTGGTCGGCAAAGGCTACTGTCGGTTCACCCCCACGCCTGTGGGGAATACGAGCCAGGCTTGCCACAGACCACATCATCGTCTCGGTTCACCCCCACGCCTGTGGGGAATACGAGCCAGGCTTGCCACAGACCACATCATCGTCTCGGTTCACCCCCACGCCTGTGGGGAATACTTTGGGTGGGAGCAGAGGACAACCGGTATCCGACGGTTCACCCCCACGCCTGTGGGGAATACATCAGGTCCAGCGGTTGGCGCGGGTGCGTCGCCGGTTCACCCCCACGCCTGTGGGGAATACGTATAAGTGATTGGGTTTGCCATGTCTTACTCCGGTTCACCCCCACGCCTGTGGGGAATACGGTAACGTCAAGATCAACCAGGTCACCGGTTACCGGTTCACCCCCACGCCTGTGGGGAATACGGTCGGCGGCAATCGGCTTGGCGGCTGGCTTGGTCGGTTCACCCCCACGCCTGTGGGGAATACTGCTGACATTACTAGAACGGTTTTATGCCCTGACGGTTCACCCCCACGCCTGTGGGGAATACTCTGCCAGCCGCGCTGGGTATCCATGCGCTGCTGGTTCACCCCCACGCCTGTGGGGAATACTCCACCCTCCCCCAACCGTTTCCGGCCTGCGCCGGTTCACCCCCACGCCTGTGGGGAATACCTTCAATGGCGAGCCTGTGCCAGAGGATGATACGGTTCACCCCCCCCCTGTGGGGAATACCCACTTTGTTGGTCAGGTCCAGGGCCAGCTTGCGGTTCACCCCCACGCCTGTGGGGAATACGCCTCGGCCATCTCGCCGGCTGACTTGGGCTGCGGTTCACCCCCACGCCTGTGGGGAATACGACCAGGGCGGTTGAAATGAGCGCGGTGACAGCGGTTCACCCCCACGCCTGTGGGGAATACCGCTACAATACCCGCACCGGCAAAGATCTCTACGGTTCACCCCCACGCCTGTGGGGAATACCGTACCCGCCGGGTATCCAAAAGCCCTTAGCACGGTTCACCCCCACGCCTGTGGGGAATACTTCACCCAGGGCGGCGGCGATTTTTTGGGCCGCGGTTCACCCCCACGCCTGTGGGGAATACTTGCGGGTAGCCGCTGTCCATCGCGGCATAGGCGGTTCACCCCCACGCCTGTGGGGAATACGGCCTCAATATCCGGCCCTTTGTCGCTGGGCGCGGTTCACCCCCACGCCTGTGGGGAATACGCAAGCGTTCAATATCAAGCCGCGAGAGAGTTACGGTTCACCCCCACGCCTGTGGGGAATACGGTGATCCGGGGCAGGCGGATGGACACGCCCTCGGTTCACCCCCACGCCTGTGGGGAATACCGTCGGCGGTCAGGGCGCGGTTGAATACAGCTACGGTTCACCCCCACGCCTGTGGGGAATACGCTTCCTGCTGGCTGGCTCCGCTACGGCCCGCGGTTCACCCCCACGCCTGTGGGGAATACGGTCGACTCAAAGTCGGCGGCCTGCAGGCCCCGCGGTTCACCCCCACGCCTGTGGGGAATACATCAACGAGGAAGTGAAGTATTTAGAGGATGAGCGGTTCACCCCCACGCCTGTGGGGAATACGGGCTTGACCCTGGCGTAGTAAAGCGAATTGTGCGGTTCACCCCCACGCCTGTGGGGAATACTTACCCGCTCTTCCCGATTGCCGACACCCTGACCGGTTCACCCCCACGCCTGTGGGGAATACCCGGCCACGGTTCTTGTGCCGACACTTTCCGGCTGGTTCACCCCCACGCCTGTGGGGAATACGATGACTGACCCGCTTCAAATGGTTAGCCACACCGGTTCACCCCCACGCCTGTGGGGAATACGGCAGGGTGTGGTATGGTGATGCCTGGCTTGGCGGTTCACCCCCACGCCTGTGGGGAATACGCCCGTTGCGGCGGTCGCCTCTGTACCGATGGCGGTTCACCCCCACGCCTGTGGGGAATACTATAGCGCCCTCAGTACCGTAGAAGGCAGAACGGTTCACCCCCACGCCTGTGGGGAATACGTTCCAATATACGGGGGGATGCTTGCCCGGCGCGGTTCACCCCCACGCCTGTGGGGAATACTAACGATCTGCCCGATAGTCATCGGGATACCGGCGGTTCACCCCCACGCCTGTGGGGAATACGCTGGCTACTCATATCGCCTCCACCTGCAACCGCGGTTCACCCCCACGCCTGTGGGGAATACCTATTCCCGACAACCTAAAAACAAAAACCCAACGGTTCACCCCCACGCCTGTGGGGAATACGCCCGCCGCTGCTGGGCAACGGTTGGCCCTGGCGGTTCACCCCCACGCCTGTGGGGAATACCTCGTCCTCGGTAATGAGGTAGCGCCCGCCAATCGGTTCACCCCCACGCCTGTGGGGAATACGGAATGACGACCTCCTGGTAACGGAGCGTACCCGGTTCACCCCCACGCCTGTGGGGAATACGGTGTTCAGAGGTTCGTTATCCTCCGGCAGTTCGGTTCACCCCCACGCCTGTGGGGAATACTCAAGATGCAATGGTTGTCAAAGTCGAGCCGCCGGTTCACCCCCACGCCTGTGGGGAATACGTAGGGTATGGTGTGCCAACAGGCGACGATAGCCGGTTCACCCCCACGCCTGTGGGGAATACTGATGTCACACTTCATCTTATCAAAATCAAGAGCCGGTTCACCCCCACGCCTGTGGGGAATACCGTCAGCCCCTCGCCTACACTTTTGACGGCGGCGGTTCACCCCCACGCCTGTGGGGAATACGTCTTTTGGCAAAATTGCTCACAGTCCACCTATCGGTTCACCCCCACGCCTGTGGGGAATACGATGTCTTTAGCCAAATCCAGCCGGTCTTGCTGGGGGTTCACCCCCACGCCTGTGGGGAATACCCCATCCTGGGCGAATACCTGAATCTGCGCGGCGGTTCACCCCCACGCCTGTGGGGAATACGGCAAGAAACGCAAGAACCGCAGCCAGCTCGACGGTTCACCCCCACGCCTGTGGGGAATACCAAAGCGGCTTGGACCTCAAGCCGCAACTGTTCGGTTCACCCCCACGCCTGTGGGGAATACGTTTCCTCTTCGCCCGGCAGACTATCATTGATGCGGTTCACCCCCACGCCTGTGGGGAATACGTGGTATAATCATAACATAACCGAATAACTAACGGTTCACCCCCACGCCTGTGGGGAATACCGAACGGGGGGTGAGCGATTTCAGCCAGACGCGCGGTTCACCCCCACGCCTGTGGGGAATACCTTTTTTACTCCCTGGCCGGCCTGGCTTTGCTCGGTTCACCCCCACGCCTGTGGGGAATACGCCAGCCGCGCAGCTTGGCGTCCAGCTCCCATGCGGTTCACCCCCACGCCTGTGGGGAATACAGCCACACCGTCCCGCCCTTCTCGCCCATCACCGGTTCACCCCCACGCCTGTGGGGAATACGAAAACGATGTCAAGAACGCAATTATTGATTACGGTTCACCCCCACGCCTGTGGGGAATACCTGGTATCACACTCCGACAACGTGCGTGGCGGCGGTTCACCCCCACGCCTGTGGGGAATACAGCGTACCGTTCAGATCGTTATACTGCGCCTGCGGTTCACCCCCACGCCTGTGGGGAATACTCTTACGCCCTGAGATGGCACCCACTGTTTAATATTCAAAAGCAATCAGTTTCTTTCTTCTAATTTTATTCTGTAGCAAGACCCTTTTGCAAACACTTGAGCTGTGGCAGTTTATCCCGGATCCATTAGCTTCCCGGCGGTAGCGGGTGGCGTGACCGGGGGAGTGGTCTTCTTTTGGCGGACCAGCCACAAGCCTTCAAAATCAACCAGTTCCCGGTCGGTGTTGCCCCAGGTACGCAGGTCAAAACGCTGTTCGGTATTGGTCGTCCAGATTTGAATGAGACCGCCATCTTTGCGCTGCTTGATGCACTTTTCCCACAAGCGGTCGCGGACCAGGGCCGAGACGTGGCCGACAAAGACGCCGGGGCGGGGTTCAATCAACCAGCGGGTGAGTTCGCCTCGCAAGGAAGGGGGAACGTTTTCAAGAACCATTACGAGCATAAGTCCTCCTGACATTCAGGGTGATAGGCAAGTTGGAAGACTGGAAGATTGGAGAATTGGATGGAAGACGAAGATCAGCTTGCCGGGTCATCCAATTCTCCTTCGTCTGGCAGTTCATCTTTCATCCTTTCTCCTTCGATCCCTTTATCCACCAATTGGCCGCCTTCCACCTCGCCGTCAGGCCCCCACCACCTGCCTGGTGCGGCGGGATCGGTATCAGGATCGGGTTCATTAGCTGGAGGTGCTGCCGTAATCTCCAGGATGCGGTCAATATCGGGCAGGATGCGGTCGAGCAGGCGTTGGGCTTTGAAGGCTTCGCGGCAGCCCTGCCGGACGCGCTTATCCAGGTTTTGCGTACCCAAAGAGACTGCCCAAAAAGCGACCGGCACGGTGATTTCGGCTTTGTACAGGTCGGCAATATCGTAGACAAAGGAAAGCTGCTTGCCGGTGTGGACAAAGCCGAGGCCGGGCGAGTAGCCTCCGGCGACAATGGCCGCGTGGCACAGGCCGTTGAGCAAACCATTGGCGATGGATAGGGCGCGATTAATTGGGTCACTGTTGGCCCAATTCTGCCGGTCATACTGCCGGCCACGCCACTCGACCCCAAAATCACGGGCGGCATGGGCGTAAGCCGTGCGCACCCGGACCCCTTCCAACCCGCGGATTTGCTCGATGGTCAGGGCCGGGTCGAGCGGGTGGTCAAAACGGACTTCATACATCCGGCGGACGACGCCCAGCCGTTTGGTGGGGTCGCCGGCCAGTTCGGCCTGGCGTAAGAGATGGTAGGCTTTGCGGGTTTCGCCGCTGCCCTGGGCGTATAGGCGCATACCGTCCTCGCCGGTCCAGAGGATGAGACAGCCGTTGTCGGCCAGGGCTTTGACGGCGGCATGGGTAATAGTTGTGCCCGGCCCCAGCAGCAGCACATTCAGACTGGCCGCCGGGATGGGAGCGCGGCCCGCTTTATCTATAAAAGCGACGGCCAAACGATCCTGCTCCACGTGGCCGTGTTCCAGGTAGAGATAGCTGAGGCTATCGCGAATTTTGGGGAGTTCTTGCAGATTGCGCATAATCTTTGTCTCCGGTGCGTTCGCCAATGGCTGGAAGCCATCGGCTGAGATAGGTAGAAGCCGGTTGGAAACCGGCTGGCTGAGCAGCTTGCTTCAGCCAGCTTCCACCTGAATGAGCCAGACGTTTCAACATCGGGCGTACGCCGGGGGCTGAAGCCGCCCGGCTAAGGTAGATGGAAGCCGGTTGGAAACCGGCTGGTTGGATGAGCTGGCTTAAGCCAGCTTCCACCTGAACTAGCCGGGCGTTTCAACGCTCGGCGGCTGCCCGCGCCAGCGACAACAGCCCAAAGCCCAGCCCCTTGCCGCTGCCAATGCCCTGCTGGACCGTTTCCAGGAATTTGGCCGGGTCGGTCACTTGCAGCAGCCCCTCAAAGCGGACGGCGAGCAGGTTCAAGGTGTGGCTCTCCTCCTCAGAGCGGTGAATTTTACCGCCAACCTTGCCTTCGGAGATGACCGTCACGCCCAGGAGAGCAAAGCCGCCCTCGTCGCCTTTGCGGGCCAGCCAGTCACGCTGCGCTTCTTCGGTGTAGAGGCCGATGCGCGGGCGCTTTTTGGAGTCGGGGTCGTGGTGAGGAGCGCGTTTGGTTGGGTTGGCCCGCAGGCGGAAGGCAAGTCGCTGGCCGGGCTGAAAGGCCGGTTCAAACTGCTTATAATCGGGACTTTGAACCAGATAGTCCGACTTTTCGGCCAAGCAGCGCCAATCCGGCTCCCGGTCGGACTGTACCAGCACTTTCAGGCCAGCGTGGGTAGCCTGGTCCTGGCTTTCCAGCCGGAAAAGGACTCGCCCCGGCCCACCCTCGGCCTGGTCGGGAAAGGCTTTGAGCAGGGTGCGATGCATTTCATACGGCTGGCTGACCTCGCTCCGCACCTGGCGGGAGCGAGGGTTGAGGATAAGTTGGGATAAGTACATGGTTCCTCCTTTTTGGAGACCCTAAAGGTCTGCTAGACCTTTAGGGTCTGGCTATTTGATCAACCTGGCGGTGAAATCCATTCAACCTTCATCCGACGCGGCGCAAAACGCCGGTCATTGGATTGAAAGGAGATAGGGTGGTCAAACCGTACTTCATCGCCGTGTACATCTTCAAGAATCAGTTTTAATAAACCCGGTTTTTCCTGGCCTGGTCGAGGATGCCACCGATAGGTGCGCAAAGCAGTTTCAAAATCCTCACCGAATACGAGACCGTCCTCTATCCAGATGGGGTCACCAGGGACAAAGGCTTTGCGTCCCAAGTAAAGTGGCCAGACCGGATCGCGCAGAGCCGCATGAAGCAGACGTAACAGCCCTGCCTCCCCGTACAAGCCGACTAGAAAGGCGGCGTCAGCCAAATAGTAACGGGTTGAATACACGGAACGAGTATCACCTTTAACTTGCAAAACATCCATGGCCGTTTGTAAATCTGGCTGTTTGGAGCCTGGCTTGTCTATCCGTATCCCCATCTTGAGTTCAGCCAAATCGTTTATAGGGGCTGTGCGGCGACGGCCCAGGGCTGCGCAGAGTAGGCCAATGATCCCACTTTTGGAGGGTTCCATATCGGTGTCGCGCTCGGTATGCTTACTACGGGTGTCCCAGGATTGCATCGGCCCGACCAGGCGCAATAAAAGTGTGCCTGTAGCGGGATAATCACTCATATTGCCCTTGCCTCCTGTTGCAAAACAGACTGCACCTTCTCAAACAGCGTCGGCAAATCCTTAACCACATATTGGCTCAAGTTGTGGTCGCTTTTGGGGTGGAGGGAAATGGTAGGATGTAAGGGCAAGGCCAAAATAGCTTTAAATGAAGTCAATACGCCAAATTTATCCCGGTAATACCCCCAGCAGTTATCCAATGCCTCAAAGGAAGCGGCAATCAACCCTTCTTTCTTGGGTTGGACCGGCGTTTCAAAAGCGTTGACCATTGACCAGGGAAAGCCGTCATCCCGGATTACGACCAGTACAAGATTAGGATAGGTTTGGGAGTTAAAGCTGCTCTGTTTGCCTTTGGGTAGGGCAAATATCAGGCCGCGTAAAAAGCCATCCACGGTGCGGCGAGCAACTTCTTTGTCCCCACGTAGATTTTTAACCAGCTCATCCCAATCCAGTTGGGCATAACGATAGAAACAGGCGCTATTAAAAAAGGCCGCGTTGATATGGGCCGCGCCGGGTTCATCCAATGGTTGACGGTCGTCCATTGCGGTGAAGTAATCAATCTCGGTTCTAACTTCGTGGGTGGAGATGGCGTGAGCCACCTGGCAGGCAGCGTTGAGTTCGATTTCCGGCCTTTCTGCCAGCATCCGGCCAAAGAGGGCAATATCAGGCACATCTACACCGTATTCATTTCGTTTTTTCTGTTTATCCACTATTTCCTTGAGAGCTTTTACAACGGGATGTCTTCGGCGAGCATTTTTGTCTTGTGGGCGAGGAAATACCAGAGCGTCATCCCAATTCTTTACAAGTTCATCAACTATTGTGATAACTTCATCAGGGCTTAAATAAACAAGAACGCTGGTTTGATTGGGTTCTTTTTCGTCCAAGCCACCAGCAAAACACTCCACAAATATAGAAAGGGTTTGCTCAAATTCCTCGGCAGGCTTCTGAAAATCGGGATACTTTTCCGCCAGAATTTCCGTGAGCCAACCGATTAAATATTCGGTACGCTCTCCGTTAGAGGCGTGCGTAGCCTCTTTAAAGAATTTGGAGGTTCGAATAGCCCGCTTAAAACATTGTGAGGAGATGCGGGCGCGGTCATAATAGCCAAAAGTGCAGGCTTTGGGTTGACCGGCGTCATCCCGATTTAAGTTAGAAGGGGCTGTATTTTGCAGCAAATGAAATTCCAAATACATGATAAATCCTCCTTTTCAATTGAAGTTTGGTTTGATTTATTCGGCTTCCGCCGTCGTTTCAATAGAGCGATTGCGATAAAACTGTTTGGCCCAACAATGCTGTATCAGTCGCTTGCGGTCCTGCCAGCGCCGCAAATCGGATAACAATCTGAACCAGTTAATTGGCGACTCTCTTGATTTCAAGAAGCTGACCACCTGGCGTAGATGTAGATGCAAATCATCAAAACGGGCGGTCAACAAATTTTCAAAGCGGCGAACGATAGCCTCATTTTCAGCTTTGGGGTCAACATATCGAAAATGGTCGCCCATGTTGCCACTGCCGCCTTCTTGGGGGTGAAAGGCGTATAACGAGGCGACAAGATAATAAAGGTACTCTATATCGCCAGGTGCTTTCTCTAAAAAGGGCGCGACATAATAGTACATCTGGCCCGCCGTACCGGGATATTGACCCAGCCCACGCCGCAACGCGGCCATTGCAGCTCGGTTGTCGCGGAGTTTGAATAGATAATTGATAAAATTTTCATCTCGATTTGACATACAGCTACCTCCTTGATTAGTTTTTGGGTTGCCACTCTTTTTCAGTGAACCATAACTTCCTGTCCAATAAATTCTCGGCCTCGGCAATGGGGCTGAGAGTATTGGTTGCGCCCATCAGTTTGGATGTGCTTTCGGCAAAAGCGGCGTGGACGGTGGTGAGCAAGGTTTGCCGCCATATGTCTAGAGCGTTTTGAGCGTCATCAGATAGATCGCGCATAAACTGGTAGAAAGGCATTTCTAGCCGGGACCAGTAGCGGGCGCTAAGTTTTAATTGCGCTCGGGCCTTTAACGTTCTCTCTTTATCCGATTTTTGAACCAGCCCCAAGTTTATAGCCAGCGATAATTCCACACTTCCTAGAGCCGAACCGACATCTTCAGCGGCTTGAATTGCGCCCTTAATCTTTTCTTGCAAGATTTCTTCAGCCAGCACTTTCAAAGGCAAGGGCATACGCTCGTGCCGCTGAATCTCAATTGAGCCACCCCGGTTGGTTTTGAGGCCAAAAGCCATGTAATGAAATAAGTACTCCGGTTCAACTACGCCAGTGATAACACGCCCAGCTATCCAATCTAACGAAGCTGGACACAGCCTTTCTTTGCCCTCCATTGTGGTTGTAAGCAGAGCTGCGCTGTTGCGCCACAATGCCCGATGCAGATTGAGGCCGATAGGCTTTCTATCCTTTTTGGTATCTTCGAAAGCCGTCAGCGGGTCTCTGACCGATTTAGGGTTTTCACGACCTGGAAAGAAATACATTCTTTCAACCCAAAGTTCCCCTTCTATCTCTTTGGGAATTAACCTAATTCTTCGACTTTGCCAAGTGAGATAATCCAGATAGCCGTTTGGCGTTAGCAAATTTAAGCGGGGCGGTTCTTTGACGGCCCAGATAGGTAGATTCTCACCTACAGTAGGAATATCACGGGAGATAGTGTCTTCGTCCACAAAATTGAGGATTAATGTTTCAAACAAATTATGGCCCTCAATTAAAAACAGAATTCCGGTAGTGCCTGGCCCGGCTGTATAATTGCTTTCGCCCGGCAGTCCGCTTTTTCCACCCCCCAGACCGAACGCCTGAATACTAACTAGACGCCGCGCAGCTTCGGCGGCAGATAAAGTTAAATTATCCATGGTGTGGTCAAATAGAGTGGTATTATTGCCTGATGCCTTTTCCTCGGCCATACGGCTAACCGGATCAGTCCCATTGTCATCAACTTTTTTCTTGGATTTAGCTTCAAGTTTGCGCTTAACCTCTTTAAATTGTTTTGCGGTCATTTGATAAAAAGGCCGTTCCGGGTTAAACAGGTCGAAATGGTCTTGCCATTCTGCAAAATAACTATTAATCGCTTCTTCGGGAAACTGTCCCTGTCCCTTGTTCCACATCTCTTTCCATGATTTCTGCCAGGGGATGGCGTATACAATCGCCAGTAGTAGGCGATGCAGGGCGGCGGTGGTCAAGGGAGTATCGCCGTACAGTTCGCTCAGGTGATGGGCTTCCAACAAAACCTGGCGCAAGGATAATGGTTCATGCTTGCCGGTTTCTTTCCAAACACAAGGAAGCCAGGGTTTATCAATTAAGTTGAATGGTTGGGTCATTTTGCCTCCTTTTGAATAATGATGCCCTGTTTTTCGTCAAAGATGAGGGTGAGTTTTTCATCGACGGGATACCGTTTATCTCTAAAGCAAATAGGGTAGTAGTGGCGTAGAATCGCGTGATCTTTCCAGGCGGAATGAGACTTCTGCTCCCTGAAATGCTTAACCACAGTTGGGTTAGAAATCGTAACTTTACGTTCAGCTAATCGGCGGGCAGTATCCCACTCCGGCAAGGTGTCCAGGTCTACAACCTCTTTGCCTTCCTGGTCAAGGGTAACGCCAGCATCCGTTTGATGCAGACAGACCAGAGTCACACTGGGGCGAGTAGAGCGGGTAAAATAGCGCAAGTATTCCTGCAAGCCTTCATCTTCGTCTTCCATTTCATAGCTGCTTTCAAACATTAATTCATCTTTAGTTGGGCCGGAAATAAGGCGCTTGCGGGCTTCGGCCTTGAGACTTAATTCTTCATTTTCTTGTTTTTCCTTAGCCCGCTGCAAGGCTACCTTCCAGTCATCAGAAAAGTTATCCTGGTTTAATTCGTCACCGTATACCTGCTCAATCAGGTTTTGCATCTGGTCGGGGATAGCAATTTTCGCTCCAGATTGGATAGTCAGATTTATAGCCAGATAGGAACGCAATAAGATGTCACGTGAATATATCTTCCCATCATTGCCAAAATGGGGTAGATTATTTATCAGCGAAGGCTTAAATATGGTCAGGTTTGGCTCTTGTAAGGGAGCAGGCCGGGGACGTTCATGGCGGTGAAGTCGGCCAAGTCGCTGCAAGATAAAATCAATGGGGGCCAGGTCGGTCAACATCAGGTCGAAATCCAGGTCAAGACTCTGTTCAATCACCTGGGTAGCAATGACAATGGCTCGGTCTGGTTGGTCGGCGGGCCTGATTTTGCCAAAACGGTTAACCACCAAAGTCTCAATTTTACGGCGCAGGTAGAAGGGGAAACGGGCATGAAATACAATCAAGTCGTCTTCGGTTAGAACTAAATCCTTATCTTTCAGGATTTGATATAACTCTTGAACACGGTCAACAGTATTGCAAATGATTGCAACATACCCCCCATCGCGCATAGCATTTCGTAGGTATTCAATCAATTCATCAGGTTCCAGCCAGTGAAGATACGTGTCTGGTCGAGGGGACGATTTAACCTGTATCACTTCACCTTTTATACCTGGTGCAGCCCAGGTAATGGCCGGATAGATGACCTCTTTATCAAAGGTGTCATCGGTGTATGCTTCAATCAACTGGCGACGGGTTTTATTGGGCAGCGTAGCCGATAGCAGAATCACCGATGTGCCCATTTTCGCCAACCAGCTTAGAAGTCGTTGGAATAGCTCGTTCATATAGGTATCGTAGGCGTGAACTTCATCAAAGATGACAGTTTTATGACTCAGACCGAAGAGGCGCACAAAAAAGTGCTGCGTTTGCATGGCCGCCATCAACGCCTGGTCAACCGTCCCTACTCCAAAGGGGGATAGCAGGCTGCGTTTTTTGTTGGACAGGAACCAGGCATACGCTCCAATCGTCTTTTTTCCGTCATCGCCAATTTCACCGAAACGTAGTTTATGCATCTCTTCATTCCAAAGGGCATCGCCATGCAACAAAAGGGGCGTGATAGCCTGCCCCGGATACCGTCGCTGAATAAATTTTGTCACTCGTTTGTGCATCTCATTGCCGGTGGCCTGGGTAGGCATAGCCACGTAAATACCCTGCTGTTGATAAAGGGCTAGCCAGCTATCGGCCAAATACCAGGCCGCCTCAGTTTTACCCTCGCCCATAGGGGTTTCGATAATTACCAGGGCGGACGGAGTAGGCTCTTTTTGTTCTACCATTGAAATAATGACTTCTTGTAGAGGCCGAGGAGCTTCTACATCAAATAGTTCCAAGAACGGGACAATTTCTCGCTGCGGCGTCCAATTTGTCCAGCTTAATTCTTGCAATGCTTTTCTGGCTTGAGCGTAAGATTGTTCCGCGTAATCCACTAAATTTTCATCAGAGGCAACAAAGCGAAAATAATCTTTGTCCATAGACCCCATCCAATCAGTAAAAGAGGTCAGCCCGGCCAATAAGATACAGAAAGTATTAAGGATGTCATTGTCTTGGGGTAGACTCAAAGTTGTAAAATTCTCAATACCCATAGCCTTTGCCAATGCAACAAACAAACCGGATCGAGCTTCTTCCCAAATTCCCTGGCCCAACTGGTCAGTTGACCGTTTAACACTGATGAAAGTTCCATTTGACGGCCATGCACCGTGATGCCCCCCTACAGCGGCGGCAATCTTCCGAGCTAACAACCTGTCCCATCCTAATTGGGTTGAAAAAAGCTCGGCCAAAATCACGGTTGACATATCGCCATGCAAATGAGCTTTGGCGCTGATGGGAGGAAAATCGTACGCCTTGTTTTGTAGAATTGATAAGATTTGCTGCTTATATTTTTCCTGGCAGGAAGCCTGAAATACAGCCGTAGCTTTGCCAATGTCATGCAACCCAGCCAAAAACGCTAACCAGCGCCGGGCTGTCACTTCATCGACTTGTAAGGTTTCAGCAAAATAGTGTCTGGTAGCTTCAGGTAGGGCACAATCCCACAGCGCGCATACGACTTGAGCTATATCAATGAGATGACAGATCAATGGATGGGTGATGTGAGATTGGCGGTTGTATTTATCGGTCTTAGCCCATAGATAACGAAATGGTGAATCGACAGGGAGAGAATCGTTATTTTCGGGCGAATTGTCTTTGTGAACCAACCAGCCATACATTTGCGCCATCCGCTTTGTATCTTTTGTTAAGCGTTCAACTAATCCGGGCGGCGATAAAGCAATTACATCGCTCCCCCAACTGCGCACCCACGGTATCAAATCCGTCAAATCGGCCACCTGCGCCGTCCAGAGGATCCAGCCCGGTTTCTCCGGGTCGTCCACAATCGGCTCTTGTGAAGGGTGCCACTGCGACTCGCGCACCCGCTCGGCGACCTGGGGGCTAAAACGTAGTTTAACCGTCATCGGCTTATCGCCATGAATGATAGACCAAGCATTACGCAATATTTCCAGGCCGGGGAAATCGGGCGGAATAATGTATTCCTCGCGGGTGAGCCGGGCGCTCTGAATCCGCTGCAACTTGTATGTCCGCCGGTCATTCACCCGGCTGCTGTGTCCAATGACATATGTAGCAAAGCCAACTGTAGAAGGCTCAAAGAGATAGGGGCAGAAAATCGTGTCAAAAGATTTCTCATTGAGTGGTTTATAAGTAATCTCTACTTTGCGCCGGTAGATATAGCTCTGCATCATTGTCCGAAAAATACGGGCATAAGCGTCATCGCCGGGCCGGCGGCTCAATTCTAGGGCAGCCTGATAAATTTCGTGACCTACCTGGGCATCTTTGGTCAGTACCTCGGCCAACCGGGTCAAGGCCAGTTGTGCAGCGTCGTTTTTTTTATCATGCTGCTTGACCAGTAAGCGCACGGCCAGGTATAAAGTCATTGCTTCTTCCGGCGGTAATTCAATCGGGCGTAATTTCACACTTTGATAAGGCAAAGCAAACCAGAGAGGGCTGTATTCCTCCTTGTAAACTTTGCCCTCAATCTCTAAATCCCGCAGATAATTGTTAACATTTCGCCGGTCAATGTTCAATTCCTCGGCAATTTCTATCTCTTTTACCCCATCACGGTAACGTTTCACCACCTGATAAACCAATTCCATCTTTTGCCGCTTGGCATCCTGGCCGATATTTGCCATCGCAGTTCTCCTGAAAGATTAGCTTCTACTCCCATTATAACCGCCAGTTGGAAAATTAGGAACACCCAATTTTTCCAAGTCCCCCTAATCTTCGGTAAACCAGCTTCGCCCCTCCCTGTAAACCCGGCCCTGTCGCTCTAACTCATGCAGATAATTATTGATGGTGCGGCGATCCCAACCCAACTCCTCGGCAATTTCAACCTCGCGTAACCCAAAATCGTGTTCATACAAGACCCGTTCCACCTGATCTTCCTTTTCAGATTTTTCACCTTCCACTAAGCGTGCCATTATTTACCTCCTAAAAGTAATGTATTTGCTTACTTTCAGGATAAAGGCTGCTTGGAAAGTTTTATTCCAACTTTATGTTATCTTTTATCGAACCTTTGGCCATAAAAAAGACCTCCGAGGACACGCTCCCCCGGAGGTCTTTCTCATTTCAGCTAAAATCGGCTATTCAGTTGTTAGGATAGACGCTTACCAAGTTTGATCTTCAAAATCGAAAAAGAGAATGGAGGTTTGGCTGCACCTGAGCCAGCCTTCCAACCTTCCAATCTTCCTTTTCATCATCACATTCTGTTAGTCATCAAAAATCTTTGGCGTCGCTCAGGATATAATCTGGTTTTTCCAGGCAGCGGCATTGCCGTTGGGAGAGCCAATGCCGGTGTAAATCCCCAGCGAGAACAGGGTCGAGGCCAGGGCAAAAAGCTGCGCGCCGGGGGATACAGTGGCGACGGTGGCGTACTCCAGGTTCACCGGGCGCAGGCCGGCTTCGCTTGCCGCCGCTTCCCAGTCATCGTGGTCAAGCTCGGAATTGATATATTGATCCATTGCTTCCAGGTAAAAGGCCCGGTCTGAACCAATCAGATTCTTGGTCAGGTAGGTGTTCCAGTGGGCGGGGTCCTCGGCTGCGCTCCGCAGCAGTTGCCGGGTGGCCGGGCCGCAAACCTTGACGCATTTCTGGGCCACGGTCATTGCCTGGCGAATATCTCCCTGGCTGGCCGAGTAGAGGTTGGGATGCTCGCCTTTGAGGCGGACAAAGCCGCGCCGGTCAAAGACCATATCGCCCATGGTGCCCGACATTTTCATTTTGAAAAAACTTCCTACTATTTTTGCCATATTTATTTTTCAGTGATTGACTGCTCCTAGAAATAGTAATTTAACAATATTAAGCTGATCAGCCAGGGCTTACTATATCGTAAAAACGTTCAAATATCATCCCCAATTTCTGGGGGTTTTTCCTAAGCGTTCAAACCCTGGCCTTCTATAGCCATTATCGGGATTAATAGATTTTTTGACATGATTAACAAGATTAACAGGATTAAGAGTAAGTTTCATCTTGTACTACCTTTGCACTTTTTAATTAGAACGCAGATAAACGCTGAAAACGCAGATTTACGCAGATAAATTTAAGGAAAGATCAGCGAAAATCAGTCGAATCTGCGTCATCTGCGTGCTATTTTGGCCTGGTTATGAAAAGTGCAAACATAGTGATCTTGTAAATCCTGTTAATCCCATCTAATTTTTATTTCCGATAAACTCTTATCCTAAACTCCAAACTTAGGTTAAAGAGGCAGTGGCAGAGTTCAGAAAGGGCGCAGTAAGGGCGCAGTAACGGTGCAGTAAGCATGCAGTAAGCATGCAGTAAGGTTAATTTCTAATACAATTCTAACAAATCGCTAATATGATTCTAACAATCGGTTAATAGTATTCATGTCCGTAATACGTTACTCACAAACAGCTTTCCGACTTTAAGACGTAAAACGTAAGTCCCAAGCCCTTACGCTTTACGTTTTACGTTTTATCTTCCCGTGAAAGCAGCCATTCCAAATCTTATCTAATTTACCAAACGAGGAGGTTCAAGTATGTCAGATCTAAAACTGCGCCCGCTGGGCGACCGGGTGTGGGTCGAGCCGATTGAGCGAGAAGAGATGACCGCATCCGGTATTGTCCTGCCTGAGACGGCCAAAGAGAAGCCGATGGAGGGCAGAATCCTGGCGGTGGGGCCGGGCAACCGCAATGAAGAGGGCCAGCGCGCCCCGCTGGATGTCAAAGTGGGCGATAAGGTCCTCTTTGCCAAGTACGCCGGCACCGAGATCAAGCACAACGGCTCCAGGTATCTGATCATGCGCGAAAGCGACCTGCTGGCGGTTATTGATTGAGAGAGACTGTTTAAGTATCTACAAAATAATGAACAGGTAGCAGGGTAGCAAAGTCGCAGGGTAATACCCCCGTCTACTATCTACCGTCTACCGTCTACTATTTTTATAAGGAGTAAACACCTATGCCAAAACAACTTGTTTTTGAAGATGAAGCGCGCCGGCAGTTAAAGACCGGCATTGACACCCTGGCCCAGGCTGTGGCTACCACCCTCGGCCCCAAGGGCCGCAACGTGGCCCTGGATAAAAAGTGGGGCGCGCCGACCGTCACCCACGACGGCGTGACCGTGGCCAAAGAGATTGAACTGAAAGACCCCTACGCTAACATGGGCGCGCAACTGCTCAAGGAAGCCGCCACCAAAACCAACGATATCGCCGGCGACGGCACGACCACCGCCACCGTGCTGGCCCATACCATGGTCAACGAAGGTTTGCGGAACGTGGCCGCCGGAGCCAACCCCATGCTGCTCAAGCGCGGCATTGAAAAAGCGACCGGCGCTGTGACCCAGGCCATCCGCGATATGGCGATTACCATTGACAACAAGGAAGAGATTGCCAGCGTGGCCTCGATTTCGGCCCAAAACCGCGAGATTGGCGAGCTGATCGCGGAAGTGATGGACAAAGTCGGCAAAGACGGCGTCATCACCGTCGAGGAGAGCAAGGGCCTGGCCTTTGAAACCGAGTACGTTGAAGGCATGCAGTTTGACCGGGGCTATATCTCCCCCTACTTCATCACCAATCAGGACTCGATGCAGGCGGTCTTGGAAGAGCCGTTTGTGCTCATCCACGACAAGAAAATCTCCGCCGCCGCCGATTTGATCCCGGTGCTGGAGAAGCTGGTCCAGACGGGCAAGCGCAACCTGCTGATCATTGCCGAGGACGTGGACGGCGAAGCCCTGGCCACGCTGGTCTTGAACAAACTGCGCGGGACCTTCAACGTGCTGGCGGTCAAGGCCCCCGGCTTCGGCGACCGGCGCAAGGCTATGCTGGGCGACATCGCCATTTTGACCGGCGGCACGGTCATCAGCGAGGAGATGGGCCGCAAACTGGAAAGCACCACTCTGGCCGACCTGGGCAAATGCGATAAGGTTGTCTCGACCAAGGACGATACGACCATCGTCGGTGGGCACGGCAAGGATGAGGACATCAAGGGCCGCATCAACCAGATCAAGGTTGAGATTGACAACACCACCTCCGATTACGACCGCGAGAAGCTGCAAGAGCGGCTGGCCAAGCTGGCCGGTGGGGTGGCCGTTATCCGCGTCGGCGCGGCCACCGAGACCGAGTTGAAAGAGAAGAAGCACCGGGTTGAGGATGCCCTGAGCGCCACCCGCGCGGCGGTTGAGGAAGGCATTGTGCCCGGCGGCGGCGTGGCCCTGATCAACGCCCTGTCTTCGCTGGACAACGTCAGCAGCGAGGTGGCCGACGAGCGCACCGGCATCGCCATTGTGCGCCGCGCCCTGGAAGAGCCAATGCGGGGCATTATGCGCAACGCCGGCCTGGATGGCTCGGTAGTGCAGCAAGAAGTCAAGCGCCGCCAGGTGAGCGAGAAGAACAACAGGATCGGCTACGATATTATGAGCGACCAGTACGTGGATATGGTCAAAGCCGGCATCATTGACCCGGCCAAGGTCACGCGCGGGGCGCTGGCCAACGCCGCCTCTATCGCGGCCATGATCCTGACCACCGAGGCGCTCATCACCGATGCCCCGGAAGAGAAGCAGCCGGCCGCACCGGCGATGCCGCCTGAGTATTGATAGGGGATAGGGATTAGAGGTTGGGGGTTGGATTGATTTATCTACTCTCTTCGATCTTCGCCCCTACTCCCTACTCCTTACTACCTACTACCTATTTATGCCATGTCGGGGTTGGAAGATTTAGCGGGCGCGCGTGAAGCGCTGCGCGGCCTGGCCCGCGTTGTCAAAACCACCCGGCAAACGCTGGCGACAGTGATTCAAGAGCAGCGACAGGCCGGGCGGCAGCTCAGCTACCGTCCCGGCCAGCTTGCGGAGACGTTACACCATCTGGAAGACGTGCGCGAGGGCTTTATCCTCAGCCAGCGCACGTCTTTGCTCATGAGCACCGAGGAGCTAAGCGTGCTGGTCCAGCATGTTCTGCTGGATTGGGACTGGCTGCACACTTTGAACCTGGCTTTCAGCCCGGCGGATGAAATCGAAACACCCCAGCCCCAACTGCTCTACTTCAATCACGCCCTGGTGGCCCTGGGGGCACTGCCCCATCTGCCGGCCCAGGCCGTTACCTTTCCTCAGAAACGGCCCACCTACGCCGACGTCACTGCGCCGGGTTTGCCCGGTGAATTACTGGCTCGGATTGAGGAGATCGAGCGGGTTATTTATCAAACCGAGGCCATGCCGGCCAGAGCTTTGGCCTACGACCCTCTCCGCCGCACTTATGCCTTTTTCGAGGCCAGCACGTGGTTGGTAAATAACTACCTGGAACTGCTGTTGAAAGATTAACCAAGACCCCAGGGGTAACTAAAGCCTCTGGGGTTTTTAATTTTACAGGACTGACGCAGTTGAAGGTTTGCCCCCCTCTAACTCCCCCCAGTGGGGGGAGAATCAGCTTAAGTCCCTCCCTTTGGGAGGGATTTAGGGAGGGCTTTTCCACCCACCGCATAACTCCTTTAATTTTAGACGATAATTCTAATACACCTCTAACATTCCTCTATCGTACTTCTAACAATCGCTGTCTACCATAGGGCATGTAATGAACTTAAATAGTTTCTCCGGTTCTCTCGTTCCCACGCAAAGTGTGGGAACGAGAGGAAGAGGAAGATGAACCAAAAATAATTTAAGTAGAACAAAGGAGAGGTATCATGTTAAGACAACCATTTAGCCGACAAAGTTTTGCTAACCCCTGGCAAGAAATCGAGCGCATGCAGCGTGAGATGGAAGGCCTCTTTAACTCTTTTTACGGTAGCCGTCCCCGCTTCCAGACTGCGCCCAGCTACCCGGCGATGAATGTCTGGACGAGCCAGGATGGCGCCGTCCTTACCGCCGAACTGCCCGGCGTCAACCCTGAAGATATTGACATTTCCGTAGTGGGCGAGACCCTGACCCTGACCGGCGTCCGCCAGCCGGAAGAGCTGCAAGAGGGTGAGAAGTACCACCGCCGCGAGCGCGGCTACGGCAAGTTCACCCGCACCTTCCAGCTCCCCTTCCTGGTTGAAGCTGACAAGGTTGAGGCGATGTTCGACAAGGGCATCCTGCACATCTCCCTGCCCCGCGCCGAAGCCGACAAGCCCAAGAAAATTTCGATCAAAACGGCGTAAGCGTGAAGCGTGAAACGTGAGGCGTAAAGTGTAAGAGGTCTTTTGTTTTCTTTACGCAACACGCAATACACCAATCGTAAATCCTAAATCGTAAATCGGAGGTTATTATGGCAAGCGAGAATAAAGAATTACAGACCCAAGAGGTTGAGAAGCAAGAGATTACCACCAACGGCGCGGAGCGGACACGCGCGCGCAAGGCTTATGTGCCCCGCGCGGACATCTTCGAAACCAAGGATGCCGTGGTGGTCGTGGCCGATATGCCCGGCGTAGACGAGAACTCCATTGACATTACCCTCGAAAAAGGTGTCTTAAGCATCAACGGTTTTGTGGAGCAGGATCAGCCGGATAACTACAGCCTGGCCTACGCCGAGTATGAAGTGGGCGACTACTTCCGCCGTTTCACCCTCTCGAACGAAGTGGACCAGGAAAACATCCAGGCGACCGTCAAGAATGGCGTGCTGCGCCTGCACCTGCCTAAAGTCGGCCCGGCCCAGGCGAAGAAGATTTCGGTGAAAGCGGCCTAAATGCGACCGCCGACCGCCGACCGCTGAGTTTTCTGGCAACGGTCGGTGGTCAGCCGTCAGCGGTCTGGATTGACAAGGAGGTTACTATGGCTCTTAAAGATATGGTTCCGTGGAAGAAGAATGATAAGAATATACTCGCCCGGCGGGAGCGGGTCTGGGCTGACCCCCTTTAGGAGCGGCTTTATGGAAAGCTTCGGCGATTTTAGCCCACGGGTAGATGTCACCGAGAACGAGAAGGAAGTGAGAATTACCGCCGAGCTACCCGGCCTGGAAGAGAAGGATATTGACGTTTCGCTCAGCAACGATGTCCTGACCATTAGCGGGGAGAAAAAAGCCGAGAGGGAAGACAAGGGCGACAATTACTATCGCATGGAGCGCTCTTACGGCTCCTTCCATCGCTCCATCCCCCTCCCAACAGAAGTTGATACCGACCACTGCGATGCCACCTTCAAGAATGGGGTCCTGCAAATCACCTTACCCAAAGTTCACCTCAAAGAGAGCGCCAAGAAAATCACAATTAAAGCCAGTTAGTTAGGCTCATAAACCAAAACAACAGCCATCGGAATCTTAAACCTCCGGCGGCTGTTGTTTTTTTGTCACTGCTTTTAAGCTTTTCTTAAACTAACTTTAAACTTCATTTAAGGTTGTTTCCGCATCTTTATGCTATACTCATGTCCGGCAAACTTTTGTTGCCTCCAAGCCCAGTTCAATATAGAATATCTTAAACAGTCTGAATTATTGAGAGCAATCGCAACTACCCCGCCCGTTCTCACGAGCGGGGTCTTTATGTTGAGGAGGAAATAGATGATCGAGATCACCGATGTGACCAAATCCTATGGCCCCATCGAGGCCCTGCGCGGCGTCACCTTCAATGTGGCCGCCGGCGAAGTGGTCGGCCTGCTCGGCCCCAATGGCGCGGGCAAATCTACGGCTATTAAAATAATCACCGGCTACCTGCAGCCCGACAGCGGCGAGGTCAAGGTAGATGGCCTGGATGTGCTGGCCCACACCCGCGAGGTGCAGGCCCGCCTGGGCTACCTGCCCGAAAATGCCCCCCTTTACCCGGAGCTGTCGGTGCAAACTTATCTCAGAATGATGGCCGACCTGCGCGAGATCCCCCGTGAAGAGCAGCCCGCCCGCCTCTCCGAAGCCATCTACGCGACCGGCCTGACCGAGCATTTGACCCGGCCCATCGGCCAATTGAGTAAAGGGTTCCGCCAGCGGGTCGGCCTGGCTCAAGCCATTCTACACAAACCCAAGCTGCTTATTCTCGACGAGCCAACCGTCGGGCTGGACCCGACCCAAATCATCGAAATCCGCAACCTGATCCGCCGCCTGGCCCGCCACAGCACCATCCTCTTCTCTTCCCACATTTTGCCGGAAGTCGAAGCTGTCTGCGACCGGGTGATTATCATCATGAACGGGCAGGTCAAGGCTGACGCCCGCCTGGCCGACCTGGCCGCGACGGCCAATGCGGTGCTGGTGCTGCAACAAGAAACGCATGGCCTCGACCGCTCGCTCAAGGCGCTCAACGGCGTTCGCCAGATTGAAACGATGCGTACCCCCGATGGCTTCCCGGCCTATCGCATCATGGGCCAGGATCAAGCCGATCTCTGCCCGGCCATTTACGAGCTGGCCCGCCAGGAGAACTGGCCCCTGCGCGAACTCCGCCGCGATGTGCGCACGCTGGAGACGGTGTTTAATGAATTGGCGACGGCGGGATGAAACCTGATGCGTGATGCGTGAATATTTATCCCTCACGCATCACGCATCATCGAATTTAGGAGGACTCTCAATGAAACAAATCCTTGCAATCACTCGCAAAGAACTCAACAGCTACTTCGGCTCGCCGATGGCGCTGATTTTTGTGGGCGTATTTTTGGCGGCGACCCTCTTTACCTTTTTCTGGGTGGACGCCTTTTTCGCCCGGGGTGTAGCCGACGTCCGGCCTATGTTTAGCTGGATGCCCATTTTGCTCATTTTTTTAGTGGCCGCGCTGACCATGCGCCAGTGGAGCGAGGAACAGCAAACCGGCACCCTGGAAATGCTGCTGACCCTGCCCGCCCACCCCGTGCAACTGGTGCTGGGTAAATTCCTGGCGGTGATGCTTCTGGTCATCGTCGCCCTGGCCCTGACCCTGTTTATCCCGATTACCGTCGCCCTGCTGGGCAACCTGGATTGGGGGCCGGTGCTGGGCGGCTACCTGGCGGCCATTCTGATGGCGGCGGCCTATGTCGCCATCGGCCTGTTCATCTCTTCCCGCACCGACAACCAGATTGTCGCCTTGATTTTGACCGCCCTGGTCGGCGGGCTGTTTTACGTGGTCGGTTCGCTCGGCGTCACCCGCTTTTTCGGCGACAGTATTGCCGAGATCCTGCGGGCCATCGGCTCCGGCAGCCGCTTTGAAAGCATCGAGCGGGGAGTGATTGACCTGCGCGATTTGATTTATTACCTGTCGCTGACGGCCCTGTTCCTGACCCTCAACGTGGTCTCGCTCGACAGCAAGCGCTGGAGCACTGGCGAGCAGACGCGCGCTCACCGCGAGGGCCTGCTGCTCACCGCCGGGCTGATTGCCCTGAACCTGGTGGCCCTGAACATCTGGCTCTACCCGCTCAGCGGCGCCCGTCTCGACCTGACCGCGCAGCGCGAGTACAGCCTCTCCCAGACCACCCGCGATTTGCTGCAAAATGTGCAGGAACCGCTGCTCATTCGCGGCTACTTTAGCGAAAAGACCCACCCGCTGCTGGCGCCGCTGGCGCCGCGCATCCGTGACCTGCTGCAAGAGTATCAGGTTGCTTCCAACGGCAACGTCGTTGTGGAAATTGTGGACCCCTTACAAGACCCGGAAAAAGAAGCCGAAGCCAACCAGACCTATGGCATCCAGCCAACGCCTTTACAGGCGGCGGATCGTTACGGCGCGTCGGTGGTGAACGCCTATTTCGACATCCTGGTGCGCTACGGCGACCAGAACGAAGTGTTGAACTTCCGTGACTTGATTGAAGTCCAGCCCTCGCCCGACGGCCAGGTGGAAGTGCGTCTGCGCAACCCGGAATATGACCTGACCCGTGCCGTAAAAAAGGTGGTCTATGGCTTCCAGAGCGTTGACGCCGTGCTGGCGGCGATGCAAGAGCCGGTCAAGTTGAGCCTTTATGTCACCCCCAGCACCCTGCCGGAGTGGCTCCAGCCCGCGCCTGAGACCATCCAGAAGGTGGCCGAGGAAATCCAGGCCAAGTCTAACGGGAAATTCATTTTTGAAACCGTCAACCTGGATGATCCTAACAGCCAGGTGACCCGCCAGACTATGGTGGACCAGTATGGCCTGCGGCCCATCGCCGCCACGCTCTTCTCCGACCAGACTTACTATCTGCACATGATCATGCAAATTGGCGACAAAGCCCAACTGCTCTCCCCGGCTGGCGACCTGACCGAGGCCGATGTCCGCACCAGCATTGAATCGGCCCTCAAGCGTGGTTCGTCCGGCTTCCTCAAGGTGGTCGGGCTGTGGACGCCGCCGGACATCCCCCAGCCCAACGCCTTTGGGCAGCAGATGCCCTCGTTCAAGCAGTATCAAACCATTGCCCAGCAACTGGGCCAGGATTACACGGTGCGCCCGGTTGACCTGTCCAACGGCCAGGTCCCGACCGATGTGGGCGTGCTGGCGGTCATCGCCCCGCAGAATATGAGCGATAAGGAACGGTACGCCATTGACCAATATCTGATGCGGGGCGGTTCGGTGGTGGTCTCGGCCGGCAACTACGCCATTGCGCCCGATCAATTCAGCGGCAGCCTGGGCATCCAGCCCATCGAGAACGGGCTGCGCGACATGCTGGCCGGCTATGGGATTGACGTCCAGCAGTCGCTGGTGATGGACCCGCAAAACGAACCCTTCCCGGTGCAGGTCAACCGCGACCTGGGTGGCCTGCAAGTGCAGGAGATTCAGGCCATGAACTACCCCTTCTTTGTGGATGTCCGGCCTGACGGGATGGACCGCCAAAGCCCGATCCTGGCCAACCTGCCCGCCGTCACCCTCAACTGGGCCTCGCCGGTGGTGGTTGACGAGCAAAAAAACACGGGTCGGACGGTAACGACGCTGCTCAAATCCAGCGCCGGCTCCTGGCTGCGGACCGATACCAATATCCAGCCCGACATGAATAGTTACCCGGAGCTGGGCTTTCCGGTGGAAGGTGAGCAGAAATCCTATCCCCTGGCCGTCTCCGTTCAGGGCGTTTTTGAAAGTTACTTCAAGGGTAAGCCTTCGCCGCTGACGGCCGCGCCAACGCCGGAAGCCGGCCAGCCGGCCGGGACCGAGCCGCAGCCTGCCCCTACCGCCGAAGTCAACACCATCGGCACGATTGAGAATTCGCCGGATACGGCCCGGCTGGTGGTCATCGGCAGCGCCGAGTTTCTCAACGACGTCGTCTTTCAACTTTCTTCCAATCTGACCCGCGACCGCTACCTGAATACGCTCCAATTCATGCAAAATACGGTAGACTGGTCGGTGGAGGATCTGGACTTGCTCGGCATTCGTTCGCGCGGCACGTCGGCCCGCGTGCTCAACCCGCTGACCGAGAGCCAGCAGTCCTTCTGGGAAGGAGCCAATTACGTCCTGGCCCTACTGGCCCTGGTCGGCCTGGGCGCTATCTGGCGCTGGCGGCGGCAGAATGAACAGCCGATGGAGTTGGTCCCACAGCCGGCTGCGGTGAGTGGACAGTCAGTCGTGAGTAGCCAGTAATCAGATGACAGTAGTCAGATGTCAGATAGCTGATAGCAATTCTTGCTTTCTGGCTACTGACTACTGGCTACTGACTACTATGGCAACTCCAAGAAAGTAATTATCCAAAGTCCGTGATACGTAATGCGTGATGCGTGATGGTATCCAGGCAAGATTTCTTACGCATCACGTATCACGCATCAAGCCGGTGAGAACAATTGGATGATTTAAATCTTGGAACTGCCTATCTTCAACGGAGTAAAACAACCATGAGTAGATTCAACCAGATTTTAGCGGTAATTTTAGTGGCGCAAATTGCGCTGGCGGCCTTTGTCTTGTGGCCCAGAGCAGCCGCATCGAGTGGGGGCGGCCCGCTGTTGCCCGATTACAAGGCAGCGGATGTGACGGGTCTCACCCTAAGCGACAGCGAAGGGAACAGGCTGGCACTGGCCAAAAACGGCGATAACTGGGTCTTGCCGGAGGCGGACGATTATCCGGTTGACAGCGCCAAAGTGACGCCTTTATTGGATAAAATCGAGAAAATCAGGACCAACCGGCTGGTCACGCAGACCGAGGGCAGCCACAGCCGGCTCAAGGTCGCCGCGAATGATTTTAACAGCCTGGTCGAGATCCAGTTGAAAGACGGGTCCAGCCACAAGCTCTACATCGGCAGTTCCGCCGGAGCCGCCGCGACCCACGTCCGCGCCGACGATAATCCCGAGGTTTACCTGGCCGGCGACATCAACAGCTTTGAGGCCAGTCCCCAGGCGGGTTCCTGGGTAGACACGCTCTACTTCACCGTGCCCCAAACGGCCACCACCAGCCTGACCCTGGAGAACGCCAACGGCACGTTTGAGTTTACCAAAGAGGGCGAACAATGGACCATGCCAGGGCTGGCCGGCGATGAAACCTTCAACGAGAACAATTTCACCAGCCTGTTCAGCCAGGCCAGCGGTATCCGCCTGACCAAGCCGCTCGGCAAGACGGAAGACCCTGCTTATGGTCTGGATAAACCCCAGGCCGTGATCACCCTCAAAACAGCGGACAAAACCTACACCCTGAGCATTGGGGCTAAGGATGATACCGACAACACCTACGTCGTCAAATCCTCCGAGTCGCCCTATTACGTGCGGGTCAGCGAGGGCCTGGTAAACACATTCCTCGAAAAGAAGCGGGCCGATTTCCTGCAAGCGCCGCCTACCGCCGAACCGGGTGCGGAGGCTACGCCAGCGCCATAAGTTTGAATCAAAAGACCCCTGAGGTTTGAAATCTCTCAGGGGTCTTTTTTATCCATAGAATTTACGCCACTCAAGATTTTTATGCCATGGATTACACGAATTTTTCTAGCTTAACTTTCTTATCTCAATCCGAACTTCGTTTTCGTAGATATTCGAAGATTTCGCTCAGACCTACTTCAATATCTGCTGCTGCCTCATAGATTTGTTTAACCCCTTCTCTACAATCAACTCTTTCCTGCAAGATTAAGTCAGCATAACCTTTTATAGCAGCAATAGGATGTCTAAGCTCATGGAAAACCTTACTCAAAACTTCTTCAAGGTTTTCTGTTGAGGAAATAACAATCCGAGTATAGGATTGATTTTCATTACTGTCCATAACCAGTTCCACTTTCTGGCTGTAATAATACCTCGGTTTCGCCGCCTAACAACAACTGCGCAAATTGTCCTCACCCATCAGCAAGCTATAAGCCAGGGGAACAGCGCGTAAAACATCGCAGCAGGGGATTGTCAGGCATACGCAGCCTGAAGAAATGCTTGTTCTACTGCGTGAGGCAGCTTAACCAGGATAAAATAATCAGCCGGGTAGAGATAATCCTCACCGCTTTCATCTATCACCCGAATGTCCCCATCAACCGCCGCATCCTCATCAGGCAAGACCTGATAGACCTTATGCAACTCCAACGAGGCCGGATATTCAGAATTATCAATACATACGGCAAACAGCGGAGCAGAATTTTTTTGTTGGTTCATCTCTCAATCCAAATACCGTTTACGCTTAACTTCCTTTTTACCTATGCCATGCGCCTCATACCAATGCAACTCGGCGAGACGTATTCTACCACTCCTCAGCCGTACTCTGGCAATACCTTTTAGTTTTCGCCATCTTCCTCGACCATACTGTTTACGGAGGCGGGCCAGGTCATGAATGGAACTGCCTACCGCAATCACTTCGATGTCGGTTATCTCACTAATGATTTCAAACATGACCGGTGGCAGACTACCTTTTTAGCTATTATACCCAAACTGACCTATTCAGGATAGTCTATTTCACCATTTTACCTCACCCCTCAGCAAACTATAAGCCAGGGGAACAGCGCGTAAAACATCGCTCCTTTGAGCAGCTTCTGCCGGTCCACCTGGTCTGGGGCGTGTGGACGTACTGCTTCCCCTAATTAAGCAGCCGCATAAACCAGCACTTCTTTTTCTAAGCGGTCTTGTAACCTATCCTTTTCCTTCTCCAAATCGTACCGCGTTTGCAGAGACTCCCATTTTATTCTCCTGTTCCCAATGCTTCTATTACCGCTTTAGGATTTTTGGCCGCTATCTGTAACAACGCCCTGGCTGGCCCTTCCGGTTTACGCCGACCTTGTTCCCAGTTTTGCAAAGTTCCAACGCTAACCCCAATCATATAGGCAAACTCCCGTTGTGATTTATGGAACTGTTCTCGAATAGCCTTTATATCTAATGGACTAAATTCAAACAGGCGACCCGGTGCTAGTTCGCCCCGTTTTATCTGCCCGGCCTGTTTAATACTTTCCACCAAATTGGCAAAATCTTTGTCATTCATTCCAACCATTCCTTTATCAAATTACGTAACATTTTTAGCTGGGCTGGGGTCAAATCTTCCTGCTTATTCTTGGGATATGGTAAAAGCATATAAATCGTATTAGCGGCAACATCCCAATAGTAAATGACTCGTAATCCCCCTCTCTTACCTCGGCCCGGTAATTTCCAGCGTATTTTCCGAAGCCCTCCTCCTCCTTGAATGAGATCACCCGTTTCCGGTCGCAGAATGAGGGTTTGTTGAAGCAATCTATAGTTTTCATCTGGGATTAACTCTCGGATGAGTTGGGTGAAGAGAGGCGTTTCGATGAAGAGCATGGCTTATTGTACGTCAATGACGCATAAAAAGCAAGGGGTGAAGATGGTTTCTTTAGCTGGTTATCTACTGTATAAGTCGTGAGCCTAAGCTTCCCCGCCCATCAGCAAACTGTACGCCAGGGGGAATAGGGCATAAAACATCGCCCCTTTAAGCAGCTTCTCCAGGTCAACCTGGTCCTGGGGGGTATGGACGTACTGCTCCTCCATCGGCCCAAAGCCGAGGGTCGGGATGCCGGCCGCTCCGGCGGAATAGGTACCATTGGTGCTGAACTTCCAGACATCCACGCGGGGAACTTGGTCCCACAGGGCGGCGCAGGTGACCTGGCCGATGCGGATGAGCGGGTGGTCTGCGGGCAGGAGCCAGCCGGGGAAGAAGGCCGGGCCGCTCAAATCCAGCCCGGTCCACGATTTGACCGGCTGCTGGGCCACCTGCACCGACGCGCCCAACCCGGCCAGCGCCGCTTCGATCTCGGCGACCACCCGCTCCGGCGTTTCACCGGGGGTCAGGCGGCGGTCGAGGGTGGCTTCGCACCAGACGGGTACGCTGTTGGGCGTGTGGGGCGAGGCAATCATGGTCACTACCTGCGTGCCTTGGCCCAGGATGGGGTCGGCGGGCAGGTGAGGCGTCATGGCTTCGAGGGCGTCCAGGACCGGACGCATTTTCAGAATGGCGTTGTCGCCCAATTCAGGGGTGCTGGCGTGAGCCGCCCGGCCGGGCATGCGGACCTTGATCTCGCAGCGGCCGCGGTGGCCACGCCGCAGGGTCAGGTCAGTCGCCTCGGCCAGCAGCACGGCGTCGGGGCGGGGCAGGCGATCCTGCTCGATGAGGTGGCGCATGGCAAAGCCTTCGGCGTCCTCCTCCAGCGTTGACCCCTTGACGGTCACGGTGCAGTCGCCGGTCAGGTTTAGCTCGGCGGCCAGCCGCGCGCCGTAGACAATCGAGGCCACCCCACCCTTGCAGTCGGATGCGCCCAGCCCGTAGAGTTTGCCGTTGGCCACGGTCGGCTCTAAAGGTGGATAGGGCCAGTCCCGCTCATCAGCCACTTCATTCTCGTCCAGGTGGGCATCGTACAACAGGTGGAAGCGGCCTGCGCCGACCGTTGCCAGGGCGTTGCCGGCGCTGTCGGTGCGAACCCGGTCAAAGCCGCAGGCAGCCATTTCGGCCAGGGTGCGTTCGACCGCCGGTTTCTCCTGGCCGGTGTAGCTTTGGATGCGGATCAGGTCGGCCAGGAAATCAACTTGCGGCTGCCGGATCGTCTGGGCATACTGGCGGACCCGCTCGGCGGCCTGGGCTAAGGCCGGGGGAATAGGGAAAGAAGTTAGGGGCATAGTCAACTCAAAATCCTTCTGGATTCAACTCAACTTTGAAAAATTACCGCAGAGGGCGCAAAGCTCGCAGAGTTTTTTATATTTCTCGGCGTTCTCAGCGTTCTCTGCGGTAAAAGAATCGGTTTCGTGAGGTAACCCTAAGCGGTAAAACGCTTACGCCCGGCCGCCCATGGTCAGAGCCATCAACGCCTTTTGGATATGCAACCGATTTTCAGCCTGCTTGTAGATGACCGATTGTGGCCCGTCAATGACCTCGTCGTCCACTTCATGGCCCCGGTCAACCGGCATGCAGTGCATGTAAACGGCGTGCTTCTTGGCCAGGTTCATCTTGGCCTGGGTAACACGCCAGCCCTGGTTTTTGGCGGCCATGGCTTCGACTTCCGGCTCGTCTTCGGTAACCATAATCGGCCCCCAGGACTTGGGGTAGAGGAAGTCGGCGTCTTTGAAAGCATCTTCCATATTGTGGGTCTCGGTTAAGGTGACGCCCCCAATCTCGGCGTTTTTGTAGGCCGCTTCCATGACATTGGGCATGAGGTGATAGCCTTCGGGATAAGCTAGGGTGACATCCATGCCAAAACGGGGCATCAACCAGACCAGCGACTGCGGCACACTGAGCGGGCGGACATACTTGGGGGCGTAGGTCCAGGAGATAACAAATTTGCGCCCGCGTAAATCCCGGCCAAAGAGTTCCATAAGAGTCATCAGGTCGGCCATAGCCTGGCAGGGGTGGTCCACATCGTCCTGCATGTTAAAGATGGGGGCGTCGGCGTATTGAGCCATTTCATACAGGTATTTCTGGCCGACGTTGGTGCGGCAGTCGCGAATAGATATGCCATGGCCATAGCTGCTCAGGACAATGCCGGTATCCTTGGCGTTTTCGCCATGCCCAATCTGGGTCGCTTTGGGGGTCAGAAAGACGGCATGGCCGCCCAACTGGGTCATGCCGGTTTCAAAGGAGTTGCGGGTGCGGGTGCTTTCTTCAAAGAAGAGCATATACAAGGTTTTGGCCCGTAGGATGTGGTCGTGGGACACGCCCATGGCAAACTCGCCTTTCAACCGAAAGGCCAGATCGAGCATGGTGTTCAGGTCTTCCACGGTCCAATCCTGGGTGGTGATAAAATCTTTTTGAAACAGTTTGGTGTTCATTATCAGTTTTTCTTCCTTAACTATAACGATAAATTTTATGCCGCTTGCCCCCCAAGCAACGAGCGCAGACAGCTACAAAGCCAAGGCGTCTAAATGACCCTCTGATTATTGAGGAACTACGGTAAAGTTAGCCACGCAGGCTATCGGGTCAAGACTGGGGTCTACCGGCGGCTCAAAGGTAAAAGTGATTGAGACAATATCGCCCAGGTTCAATTCATCAAAGCCGGCGCCGCTGGCGACGACCGGCCTGACCGTAATGGAGAAGGGGGTTGTTAGGTTAAAGTCGGCCAAACCGGTGGCGTCGGTGGCGACGACCGGCAAAGTTGGCGGGGTATCATCAATGGCTACGGGAGAGCCATTGACCGTCACATCAAAGCGGACGAGCGTACCCACCGGTGGTATGGGGGAAACCCTGGCAAACAAGTCAACAATTCGCTCATCGTCGTCGAATAGGGCTTGCGTAGTTGATCCCAAAAAGTTGCTGACCCCGCCACAGGAGGTTATCGCCGGACGGGGTGGTGCTAGGGTGGCTGTGGGGATGGGTGTGGCTGTGGGGGAGGCCTGGGCATGAACCGGGAGCAGGCCCGCCTCAACGACCGGCGTGACCCATTCGCCGGGCAGCAGGGTGGCCGCCGCCACCGCACCGCTACTGGCAGCCAGGGCTTTTAATAACTCACGCCGGCCCAGGCTGGTTTCTGGGTCTGTTGGAGGTTCTGCGGAAGCGTTATCGAAGGGAGTGCTCATCCTTATTCTCCTTGATCTATCGGGTTAAATGAGCAGGGAGCTAATGAGGCCAATTCTAGGCTAAGCAGTCATCCTTGTCAAACAGAACGGTTAGGGCGTTAGGGCTGGCTCTCCAGCCAGCCCTGCAACTGCTCAAAATGGCCGTAGTCCAGTTGATAGGCCGGGGCTTGCCGGGTCAGGCGGCTAATTTCGGCAAAGCCGTGGTCGGGTAGATTCCGGGCGTTGAGCAAACACTGCATCAGGGCCAACCCGGCCCTGGCCGGGGATAAAGGGCGCAGGGAAAAGCTGCCACCGGGTTGATAAGTGGGAAAAATGATTTGGATCAGGGGCGCGGTGTTGAGGGTGCAGGCCGGCGAAACTAAATCAGTATAGGGCGTACTGAATAGGGGTGCATCAAGGTCGGCAGGCAAAATGGAGCGGGCCGGCGGCTTTAAATTCAACGGGCGGGTAAACCCTTGCAGCATCACCGAACCGGAGGCGACAAAAATCAGTTCGTCGCTCAGATAGGCCAGACCCCGGCTCAACAACCAGGCGGCCAGGGTGCTTTTGCCGCAGCCGGTGGGGCCGGGCAGCAGCAGCCCGTGCCCCAACTGAGCCAGTCCGGCGGCATGAAACAACAAGCCACCCTGGCTCGACGCGGCCAGAGCTTGGCCGCTGTCACCCAGCAGCAGTATGGCGGCAGCAGCAGCGGAATGGCCGCGGTAGAGCAGGGTATCGCCGCGCTGGAGGGTGAGCAGGTCCGGCTCATCGCCGCACAGGTGGTAGGTGAGGGTGGGGGGTGGTGCGTTTGGGATGGCGGAAATATGCCGGTACAAAAAGTCAACAATCTGGGCGGGCAGGTCGCCGTGATAGGTGACGGCGATGGTACTGTTGGCAAAGCTCACCAGGCGCGTTGTCATTCAATCGCCCCAACCTGCCGAAACTGCCGCAGCGCGACGGCCACATCACCGGCAATGGCTGCGCCGGACTGCGGAAACGCAGCGCTCAACAGGTCAATTATTTCCTGAACTGTATGCTGCCCATCGCATAAATGCCAGATGAGCGCTGCCGTTTGATTGCAATAGAGGATTTGGGTACGGCTGGGGTGATACAGCAGCAGTTCGCCGTCAAACAGCTCCAGGCGATAGTCGGTCTCGCGGCGAGGTTTGGTTAAGGAGAAAGGGGGCTTGGGGATAGGCGTCACGACTTAACCGCTTGCTGGTGCAAATACTGTCCAGCCCAGGTTAGTACGCGCCAGGGGTGAAGCAGCCAGCGCTGCCGGAACACAGGCTGGACCGCGTTAAGCCGGTAATGCAGGCGCAGCCACCACTCCGGCGGGTAAAAGGTGTCGGCCAGGATACGGCGGTAGCCCTTGCCGGCGGCTCGCTGCTGCGGGATAGAAACGCGCGGCCAGCCTGCAAACTCCTGGCCGACCCCGGCGGGCGGTACGCTCAAGTTGAGCGCGGCTTGCGCCCGTAGTGTGGCCGATAAGGGCGTGATAAAATGAAAAAGGGAGAGGGTGCTGAGGACCAACGGATAGCGCCACCTGACCAGTGCCCAATCAATCTGAGTGGCAAATTGCTCGGCAAAGCCAACGATGTCGGCCACCCAAACCAAGCGGAGCGGCTCCCAGATATTGGCATGATAGGCCACGTGTTCGCACAGATGCCACAACATTTCGGTGCAGCCCAAAGTGGAGACGGTTAACCCGGACAGGCAAAATGTCAGGGGTGGGCCGGCCAATTGTTCGAGGGTTAGCGAGGCGGGGCGCGCCGCGTTGAAAAGGTTATGGTGCAGCTCTACGCTGACCGATAGGCCCTCGCTTGGGCGAGCGGCGGGCGGCAGATGTTTGTCGGGCAGGTGCAGCGGCAGGGGAGCGACAAAGCCCAACCCGGCCAATATCTGCTGCGCTCGCCGTGCTTCGGATGGTTTGACCAGGATATCCAGGTCACGCATGGGCCGCAGGCCGGGCTGGGGATAGACCAGGTGAGCCAGGGCCGCGCCTTTGAGTACCCGCGCTTCGATACCGGCAGACTGGAAGGCGGCCAGAATGTCGGCCAGGGCCGCCACTCGCACCGTGTTAGCATGGCGGTGGCGCAGATAGAGCGCCTGCAGCTCGCGTTTAACCGGCAGAGGCAGGGACACCCCGGCGGTTTGCAGATGGGTGTAGAGCAGCGGGACCAGACCGTGCGCTTCGGCCTGGGCGGGCAGGCCGGCCCAATCACGCACATTGCCGGCTAAGTGGGCCAGGCGCGCCTCGTTTTCCGGCCCAGAATCAAGGCGAGCGCAGTTAGCCAGGAGTTGAGGGATAGCCGGGGACATCATTCCTCCCGATAAACATACTCTTCATCGAACTGCCATTCGGGGATGGCTTCCAGCTCGATCTCGACACGGGGGTTGTTGGGGGCGATCCGTTTGACCAGGTGAATATCTACCACCCGATTATCGTTAATGCCCAGGGCGGACAGAACGGCGTCCTGGGTGATTTTGAGACCACCGTCCAGGTCGCGGCGGAGCGGGGTTTCAAAATAAAAATCAAGGAACAGGCCAATCCAGCCGGCCTTGAGCGCGGCGATAAAGGTATCGGTGATGACCTCATCCACGCGCAGACGGTGGATGCGCCGGTCTACCTGGCGTTTGAATGATTCATGCTCTTTAGAAAGCACCCGAATTTTGCCGACCTGGGCGTACTGATTGTTGATGCTCGGCGGCAGGGGCAGGGTAAAATGCACCCGTTGAATCTCAGTCATGGCGTCCTCCAGCCGTTATTGTAGCACAGAGGGGGAGAAGAGGGAAGGCTGCCTTACATAGGAGTATTTCGGCTTGGGGTGAATAATTCGAATTGATAGAAAACTTGAATCACGAAAGGATGAAGTTGATAAAAAGGCACGAAAAAAAATTATAGGGGTACAGAAAAGAAAGCTTCTTCGAGCATTTTTCACTTTCGTGAGATTCGTGTTTCAAAACCTAGGGAGATTGGAAATTTATGGGGATAATGTGTATAATGAAAACCGCAACTGTAGAGCGGCTAAATTTATTTGAGTAAAACGGACTGCGTAAAACGTAAGGTTTTATCGTTAGACATCTTTACGCATTATGTTTTACGTATCACTTCTCAAGGAGACCCAACCATGGCCCAATCATTGTTCCAAAAAATTGATACCCTGATCAAAGCCAACTTGCACGCGATGGTGGACCGGGCGCTCGACGCCAATTCGGTGGCGGTGCTGGACGAGTATATCCGCCAGGCGGAAGACAACCTCGACGACCTGGAAGATGCCCTGGTTACGATCAAGGGGCAGGTCAAAACGCTGCAGCGCAAGTATGAAACCTTCCAGGCCGAGGCCGAGGCGCTGGACCGCGACATTGACCGCCTGTTGACCCTGGGCAAAGAAGATTTGGCCATGGCCGCCCAGAGCCAATACAACACCAAAGCTGACCTGGCCGAGGAGTATCGCAAGCAGTTTGAGCAGCAAAAGGGTGAAGCAGACAAACTGGCCGAAGCCCGGCTCAAGCTGGAAGCCCGCCTGCGCACCATTCGCCAGGAGCGGGAGCATGTTTTGGGTCTGCTGGAACTGGCCAAGACCAAGGAGATTGCGGCCAAGAGTATGAAGTCACTCGACGCGCTGGAAGGTGTAGGCGATTCCGATATTTCTCGCGTGGCCGACAAAATCCGGGAGCGGCTGGATCGCGCCGATGCCGAAGTGGAAATGCGGGCCGGTCGTCTGAACAATCAAATGGATCAGGTTTTGGGCAAAGATCGGCTGGACAGCCAGTTGGCCGATCGCCGCCGCCGCTTAGGTCTGGAGCAGGACGAACAAGCCGCCAGTTCGTCCTCCAATTAACTCATCCACGAAATAAATTTTGAATTTTGATGCGTGATGCGTGAGGGGTAAAGATCACGTATCACGCATCACGCATTAATCCTATGCCCTCAGATATTAGACGAGACCTTGAACAACGCGCCCAGGAAGCTATTCTCAAGAACATTGTTGAGAACTATAAACAACAAGGCAAAGACTGGCTCAACGATCCGTCCATTAAAAAGACGGTCTGGGAACGAGTTTTTTTTAGCGTGGCCAGCGCCCTCTCGCTCGGTGGGAATATTGTCGTGTCCGGGGCTATCGCCATATTTATTAACTGGCTGCTGGCTGTGCCGGTCTTTTTTGTATGGCTTATCGCCCAAGTTATTCTACTCTACCGGGCGGCGAACAATGAAAAAAGCCATGCTAAAGTGATCGAGGAGATGCTGCGGCCAAAAATTCAATTTAACCCGGCTTCGATCCAGGATCGAAACATCCAGGCCAAGGTAGACGAGGCCCTGCGCTACTGGGAGTTAATCCAGAATACGGTCACAAAATCAGGCGAGGTCTCGATGCGAGATCGCTTTGAGCGGACCACCCGCGAAGTCACCCACTGGCTGCAAGCGGTGTATGACCTGGCGGCCCGGGTGGATAAATTTCAGTTGAACCAGGTAATTAAGCAAGATATGCAGCGCGTGCCGGCGGATATCCGCAACCTGGAGCAGAAATTAGCCCGCGAGAGAAGTCCCGAAGTAAAGCGACAACTCGAGCGCACGATTGCCGATAAACAGCGCCAACTGCAAACCCTGCAAAGCCTGGAAGACAGCATGGAAAAAGCCGGCTACCAACTGGACAGCACCATCTCAGCCCTGGGGACGATCTACTCGCAACTGCTGCTGGTCGGCAGTAAGGATGAGGAAGGCAGCCGGGTCAACCGCTTGGAGGATGAGATTTCCGAGCAGGTGCAGCGGCTCGAAGATTTACGCGAGGCGATGGACGAGGTTTATCAAAGCGCCCGTTAGCCTCTTGACAATCAATTAAGCCAAGCTATTATTTATGACAGGTGCGACGTACATTGACTGTGCGTCGCACCTTACTTTGACGAAAAGTTGGTTTGGTGTTATACTCTAGAACAAATGTTCTTTACCAAGCGTATGGCATCCAAGCTGATCACAGTCTTGAGATGAAGTTATGCCCGAAAAATTAACTCTACTCGCCCTGTTTGCTCATCCCGACGACGAGGCTTTTGGTACCGGCGGGACTTTAAGCAAGTATGCTGCCGAAGGGGTGGACGTTCACCTGGTCATTGCTACCCGGGGCGAGGCCGGCGCGCTGGCTAACCCCGCGATTAACTTGACCCAACCCATCGGCGTGGTCCGGGAACAAGAACTGCACCGCGCCTGCGCCTGCTATGGGATAAAGCATTTGCATTTGCTGGGCTACATAGACGGCCAGACTACCGTCGCGCCTCAAGCTGAAGCTGTTTATAAGGTGGTGCAGATTTTGCGGGAGGTCAAGCCGCAGGTGATGATCTCCTTCGGCCCGGAGGGTGGATATGGACATTATGACCACCTGGCGGTGCATCGTTGGGCCACCGCTGCGTTCCAATTGGCCGCCGACGCCGATCGCTGGCCGGAAGCCGGACCGCCTCATCAGGTGGCCAAGTTCTACCACCGGGCTATGCCGCACGAGCAGTTGGAATACATGCAAAAGATAGCGGGCCGCACCTATGTCCTGATGGACGGAGTGCCGTTTCCGTTCATGGGGCAGCCTATGGAGCGTATCACCACCGTTATCAATGTGCGCGATTACGTGGAAAACAAGCTCAAGGGCATTCGCTGCCACGCGACCCAGATTGACGTGGCCAGCCCGTACCTGCAAGAAACGTTCGACCTGGAGGCATTTCCCTGGTTTTGGCAGGAAACCTTTATCTTGGCTCAGGCTGCGGATAGTCGGGACAGAATTGACCCGGCCAGGCAAAAAGAGACTGATCTTTTTGCGGGATTGAGGTGAGACATGGCCAATATGTCTGTCTCGATTTTGACTCAACATCTCAAATCCCAATTAGCGTACCTGGCTTTAATGCGCGAGTATCACCAGGGGGGCGAAAGCCCTTACTTCAAATCGGCCTTGAGCTTTGCCCTTGAGGATACCCAGGAAGCCATCGCCCGAGTGGCCAGCCGCTTGCGGCAGTTGGGCCACCCCTTACTGGATCAAAGCCTGGACGAGACAGGTGAAAAGCTATTGCGCCAGGCGCGCAGTCGTCGCGGCCTGGAGGATAAATTGAAATTTGTGCAGCACGGATTGAAACATCAATTGGAGTGGTATGGGACGCGCCTTAAAGATTTGAAGGACGATGCCGACTCGCAGGCCATCTTTGTGGCCCTAGCCGAGCAGACACGAGTGCGGCTGGAACGTTGGGAAACCTTAATGAAGGAACTGAAGGTTCCGCTGGATTAATTTGTATAATAGGGCAGTTACGCGAACGCATAAAAGGAAATACGGAAGACTGGAGGAAGGGAAGGTTGGCAGAGCGGCTAAAGCGCAGCCCACTTTCCAGCCTTCCCACCTTCTGTTAGAAAGAGCGTGGGACTAAAGTAGGATAATCAATTCAAAAAACCCCTTTACAAAACAACAAATTTCGGGTATAATGACTGCAATTAATTGCGAAGATATTCGCCGCAGCAACTGGGACCCGAATAAGGTCTCTGTTTTTTTTATTGGTTCTCCCTCATCGTCAACCTCACGAGGGTAGCTTTAAAAACCTCCAGCTCTCTTTTAATAGTTAGCGCCAGAGCCATTTTGACGATAGTGGGCCGTGTGAGCCACTTTTACCTGCTGCCAATTGGCGGCAGGGTACCAGAGATGCTGGATAGAATTGTAAATGCTTCTGTCACTGACAGAATGAAAGTAAGGATGATTTTCAATGGCAGATAAACCTATTTATTTAACCTCAGAAGGTAAAAAGAAATTAGAGGAAGAACTCAAGCACCTGGTGACTGTCCGCCGCAAGGAGGTTGCTGCCGCCATTCAATCGGCAAAAGAAGAGGGTGACATCAGCGAGAACTCTGCTTACGACGAAGCCAAGTTAGCGCAAGCCTTTCTCGAAGGCCGTATCCAGACGATTGAAGCGCAGCTTCGCGAGGCCGTCCTGATTGAGCAGAATGGCAACTCCGACCGGGTGGATGTGGGCAGCATTGTCACCGTCGTTGAAGAGGGCTTCGATGCGGAGACTTATCACATTGTCGGTTCAGCCGAGGCCGACCCGCTCAACGGCAAAATCTCCAACGAGTCGCCGATTGGTAAGGCATTGCTGGGCGCTAAAAAGGGCGATACCGTCAAGGCTGAGACTCCCAACGGCGAAATTGTCTTCAAAGTAATCAAGATCGAATAGCTTGCGCCAAACGTTCTAAACGTGCATAATAAGCGGAGTCTCCTGAGGGGATTCCGCTTTTTATTTGCATTTTTTGGAGAGTTTGGTGTCATTCTGTAAGCCAGACCTGCCAGGTCTTGGAGACCTGGCAGGTCTTTAAATAATTTGGAGAAGATTTTTCTATGGAACAAGACTTGAGTTACTTCATTAACTTCGGCGAGCAGGTCGAGCAGCGCCTGGACAAGCTCTCCAGCTTTACCGAGAATGGCCAGCTACCCTATCCCCCCCGCGTGCCCCGCGAGCAAACTACGGCTGAAGCCATCCAGATGTACGAAGCCGCCGAGGCGGCCCTGCCGGAGGGCAGCGAGGAAAAGCCGCAGGTCAATGTGGCCGTAGCCGGGCGGTTGGTGGCGGTCCGTAACATGGGCAAAAGCACCTTTGCTCACATTGAAGATGGGGCCGGACGTTTGCAGCTTTATCTGCGCAAAGACGAGCTGGGCGAAGCGTTGTACCAGCAGTTCAACAAGGATTTTGACCTGGGCGATTTTGTGGCCGCCCAGGGTCATCTGTTTCGCACCCGCACCGGCGAAGTGACCGTCCACGTCACCGCCTTCCAATTGGCGTCCAAAGCGCTCCATCCCCTGCCGGAGAAGTGGCACGGGCTGAAGGACACGGAAACCCGCTACCGCCAGCGCTACCTGGACTTAATCGCCAACCCTGAAGTGCGCGATATTTTTGTCAAGCGCAGCAAAATCATCACCGCCATGCGCAAATTTCTGGACGGTGAGGGTTTTTTGGAGGTGGAAACGCCCACCCTGCAGCCCCTCTACGGCGGGGCCATGGCTCGCCCCTTTGTGACCCACCACAATGCCTTGAACATGCGGCTTTACCTGCGCATCGCCGATGAGCTTTATCTCAAACGGCTGATTGTGGGCGGCTTTGAAAAAGTGTATGAAATTTGCAAGGACTTCCGCAACGAAGGCATCAGCACCCGGCACAACCCCGAATTTACCATGATGGAGTGCTACTGGGCCTACGCCGACTATGAGGATATGATGCGCCTGACCGAGAACATGGTCGCTTTTATCGCCCAGGAGGTGTTGGGCACGACCCAGGTTGTGTTTGAAGGCAAAGAGATTGATCTGACCACTCCCTGGCGGCGGCTGGATTTGGCTGAAAGCATCAAACAGCAGACCGAGATTGACATTTTTGAGACTTATGGGGATGTCAAGGCGCTATGGGCCGAGTGCCAGAAACTCAAGCTGAATGTCTCGCCGCAGCCCAACTGGGGTAAGCTGGTGGGTGAACTGCTGGGTGAATATGTCGAGCCAACCATTGTCAACCCCACCTTTATTCACACCTTCCCCCTGGAAATTTCACCCCTGTCCAAACAAAACCCGGCTGACCCGCGCGTGGTCGAGCGGTTTGAGGCGTTTGTGGCCGGCATGGAGTTTGCCAATGCGTATTCGGAGCTAAACGATCCGGTGATTCAACGCCAGCGTTTCTTGGAGCAGCAAAAAGACGCCGACGAGGAGGCGCATGTGATGGACGACGATTACATTATGGCGTTGATGCAGGGCATGCCGCCGACCGGCGGCCTGGGTCTGGGTGTGGACCGGCTGACCATGCTGCTGACCGATCAGCAGTCCATCCGGGAAGTGATTCTGTTTCCGCAAATGCGGGCGCGGGAGTGAGGCATCAGGAAAACAGCGTGCCGATGTAGAAAGCAAGGATAATCAGCAATGCGACGACTACCAGGAGAATTACGCCCCCGGTATTGCCGGATTGGCCCATTTCCTCATAATACTCAGTCATAACGGCCCGCTGCTGCTCCAAGCGATTGAGTTTGCCGCGAATACTGGCCAATAAATCTTCGATGGGATCCAGCTTGGAGAAATAATCTTCGGCCCCCAATTCCTTGCCGTAACGGGCGTCTTCTTCACCCGATTTGGCGGTGAGGAAGATAAACGGAATACGGTTGGTGTACGGATGACTGCGAACCCGATTGTAGAACTCGTAACCGTCCATTGCCGGCATCATGATGTCAGCCAGAATCAGGTCAGGCAGCCGTTTCATATCTGGGTTGGCCTGGCTTTGACCGATGGGCAGCCCCCTGAGCCTATCCAGGGCTTGCTGTCCATCGCTGGCCGTGATTACCCTGAAACCCTCCATTTCCAACGCTAATCTAATACCGCTCAAAAATTCAGGATTGTCGTCAACCACCAGAATCAGGGGTTTATAACCGGTTGTATTTTCTTGGACTGAAGCCATCTGCTATCCTTCCTCCTTAAATACGAACACTGACTGGCACTTCACTCTTCAAGCTGGCGGCAGAGCGGGCAGGGTGACAGTAAAGGCGCTTCCCCGGCCAGGTATGCTTTCCAGGTGAATATTGCCCCCGTAGAGTGTAACAATCTCCTTGACAATGGATAAGCCCAGCCCGGTGCCGGGAACGGTATGGGAAGGGTCAACCCGATGAAAGCGTTCAAACACATGGGCCTGATGTTCCGGCGGAATTCCTATCCCGGTGTCACTGATCCGAACTTGGGCCATTGACTGCCCGTTGTTTGAAACCCCAGAGGAATTTACGGTAATTGAACCACCGGCCGGCGTATATTTGATGGCATTATCAAGCAGATTGCGCATCACTCGCTCCATCTGATTCCGGTCAGCCATCAGAGTCAAGGGAGAAGCCGGTTTTTGCCAGATAAGGCTTACCTGCTTGGCCTCGGCCAGGGGGCGTAAATTGTTTACGGTTTCGTCAACTACCTCGACCAGATCAAGCGCCTGTCTTTTTGTCTCACTTAACCCGGCATCAAGCCGAGACAGTTGCAAAATGTCCTCAATCAGTTGTTCCAGCAGGTCGGTTTGCGTTTGAATGGCGTTAAGGAGCTGAACCCGGTCGAAGCCGGGCAGGCGATCGTGGTAGGCTAATAGATTTTTGGCATGCAAACGAATCACCGAGAGCGGTGTTTTCAGTTCGTGGGTGACTCCGGCCATGAAGCGGGCTTTCATCTGTTCTACTTCTTTCAGGGTGGTGATGTCACGCAAAACGATCACAGTGCCGATGCTTTCGTCAAGCTCGTGGCGTATTTGCGCCGAGTGGGCCTGGATGGAGCGAGCCGGAGTAGCAGGTATATCTACCAGGGCGGTATCGGTGAAATGCGGGCTGTGACTGAGCTGAAGCACGCATTGCCACAGCGGATTTTCGAGCTGCATGGAACCTATAGGCTTCCCCTGCTGCTGGCTCAAGTTAAACTCTAGCATCGCCTCAGCCGCCGTATTAGCGGTCAAAATGCAATCCTGGGCATCTAAAACCAACAGGCCGTCGGCCATGCTGGCCAGGATAGCTTCGCTTTTTTCTTTTTCTTCCGCCAATTGCCTGGTGCGCTCGGCCACCATGCCCTCTAACTGGCGGCTAAACATCTGCACCTCGTTAAAAAGCCGCGCATTTTCAATGGCAATGCCGACCGAGCTGACCATCGAGTACGCTAGACGCAGGCTGTCCTGGTCAAACCAATTGACCTTCTGATGGACAGCCTGCATGACCCCAATGGTTTTGCCTTTCACCTGGACAGGCATGCTGAGGATAGAGTGCGGCTGGTAGTGGCTCGGTTGAACCAGGGGGGGGAAAAAAAGTTGATCTTTGGTAATATCGGCCACAATATGCGATTCGCCGGTACGGACGACATGCCCCACCAATCCCCCGTCGAGCGGCAAGCGATAACCAGTGATCAGGCTGGCGCCCATCCCCGAAGAGGCAATTAAAACTAATTCCTGGCTGGCCTCGTCGAGGAGCCACAGTAAGGCCGCCTCGGACAGCAAGGCGCGCTGCATCAGCAGGGTAGTTTGTTTCAAAACCTGCTCCAAATCCAGGGTCGAGGTCAGGGCGCGGCCAACTTCATTGAGCGCAATCAAATCGTCAACCTGTTGCTGGGCGCTTTCCAGCAGGTGAGCATTTTCCACGGCTACGGCGATAATGCTGGCCATTGAGCGCACCAGGGTCCAGTCGGCCTCGTCCAGGGTAGTCTGCGGCCAGCTAACAAAGGCGAGCGTCCCGACCATCTGCTCTCGACTTAATAAGGGGGTATCTTGAATGGCTTCAAAGGATGGGCTGAAATCAAATTCCTGCTCAAGCTGATACTGGTCGAGCAGATAGAGGACCAAGGTGGAGACATTATTTTGTAGAATCTGATCGGAAATTTTAGCAACCGTAGAAAAACTCAGCGAAGTAGCTACCTGTTTTCCACCAGGCAGGGCCATACTGGCGGTCAACTCTTTCTTTTCTTCATTCAGCAAAATTAAGACGACCAGTTCGGCCTGGATAAGTTGGGCCAGTCTGGATAAAAAGGGCAGTAAAATTGCCTGCAAATCGGAAGCGGAGTTGACCGCCAGAGCCAATTCGTTGACCAGTTGCAATCTTTCATTGCGCCGTTCAACCATTCTGGCCTGGCGCTGTACCTCAACTTCTGCCGCTTTGACCCGCAGCACGGCCTGGACCCGCGCCAGGAACTCGTCGCGCATAAACGGACGCGAGATATAATCATCAGCCCCCAGATTCAAGCCGTGACTAATCTGCCTGGGGTCACGATGGTGGGCAGTGACCAGAATCACCCCAATATTTTGGGTGCGCGGGTCGGCTTTAAGCGCGGCCACCAATTCAAAGCCGCTCAAGCCCGGCATCTGAATATCACTAACAATTAAGGCGGGTAACTCGGTGCGGGCCTTGGTTAAAGCTTCCTCGGTGCTGGCAGCTTCGCTCAAAGTAAATTCGGCATCCCTGAACATTAATTGCAGCAGCAGGCGATTTTCGGGAATATCGTCTACCAGCAGAATTTTGTTAAGGTCCAATGCGGCTGCTTCCAGGCCAATAATATCGGGATCAGTTACTATCTGTTTGTAAGTCATGGGGATCACGCAGCAAAGACAATCATAAACTTGAGTGGTAAAGTGACTCATTTTACCATGACTTGGACCTGGCAACAATATAAACTCCGTGTTGTCCGCTCCTCAGCGGCGGCAAACAGCGGGATTTTTGATTCGAGCTTTTGGCGATTATTTGCTATAATACTTAGCTTGGTTGTTAAAATTAACCGTTGCTTATTGGTGAAACAGCAGTTTAATGAATTTATCACCCTTACTCAAACTGTTCAACCAAATACCGGCTTACCATACCCTGGCCGACGCGCTCCATTCCGGCGAGTTTTCCGCAGAAATCTGCCATCCTTTGGGGGTGCTCACCGCGGCCCGGCCCGCCTTATTGGCCGCCCTGCACGCCGATCTCCAGCGGCCCCTTCTCTTCATCACCGCTCGGGCCGACCGCGCCCGCATTCTGACCGAGCAGATTCAATCCTGGGTCGAAGAACCGAGCCGCGTTTACCGCCTGCCCGACCCAGACGCGTTACCTCATGAAAAAGTCCCCTGGGGCAGTGAAACGATCCAGGGCCGCCTGGCGGCTCTTTCGGCGTTGGTGGCCTATAAAAATGGTCAATTGCCTACCTGCCCCCCCCTGCCCCCTCGCCGGGCTTCGCTCGGCAGAGTTCACGGGGGTGCCCCTCTGCTCGTTATCTCCGCCCGTGCGCTGATGAGCCATACCCTCCCCCCCGGCGAATTTACCTTGATGCAGTTCAACGTGGGGCAGCGGATTAATTTAAATGAGGTGATAAGGCAGTGGGTCGGGCTGGGCTACCAGCCGGAAGAGGTTGTCGAAGTGCCTGGCAGTTTTAGCCGGCGCGGCGGCATCCTCGATATCTTCCCGCCCAGTGCGGCCATGCCCATCCGTGTTGAGCTTTTTGGGGATGAAATTGACTCCCTGCGCTATTTTGATCCGGTCACGCAGCGTTCCGACGCCCGGCTCAAGAGTTTCACCGCCGGCCCGGCCATCGAGCCGCTGCCCCGTTATGCCCGGCAGGCTGCGGCTCAACTGAGCCAATTGGACCTGACCAATTTGCAGCCCAGCGCCAAGATCGCCCTTGAGGAGGACATGGCCCGGCTTGAAAGCGGAGCTACCTTTCGGGGGATTGAATATTACCTGCCTTTCTTTTACGACGGTGTGGGGACGCAAAGTAAAGAAGAGGCGAAGAGGCAAAGCGATGAGGACGCGATGGCACGAAGCGAGGATGAGGCGAAAAAGGAGTTTTCTTCCTCGCCTCCTCGCCTCCTCACCTCCTCGCGTCAGGGCGCATCGGTGCTGGATTATCTTTCTGATGACGCCCTGGTTTTTGTTGAAGATGCCGAAGAACTGGCCCTGGTGGTGGATGAGCTGGAAACCCAGGCCCGTACCCTTAAACGGGACCTGACCGATGTGGGCGACCTGCCCGGTCAATGGCCTGATCCCTATTTTGGTTGGAGTGAATTGTCCGCAGCGCTGGCGGCGCATCGGCCCATTGTGTTGGGCGGGGTAGGGTTTAATAGCCAACGGTCAACAATCAACAGTGAATTGTCAACCGACTCCCGGCCCCCAACCCCCGACCCCCATCCCCCCCTCTTGGTTTCCACCTTCATTCCGGCTCCCGCCTTTGGTGGACAGGTTAAAAATGTTGTCGGAGAAATTGTCGAGCGGAAACAAAAAAAAGAACGGGTAGTGCTGGTCAGCCGCCAGGCCGCCCGGCTGAGCCATCTGCTGGATGAACAGGCTAGCCTGACCGTAACGCCGCTGGAAAGCCTGACTCCGGGCGACCCTCCGCCGCCGTCCGCCAGCATCACCCTGATTCACGGCATGTTAATGGAAGGATGGGTTATGCGGGCAGAGGCTGACAGCCCGGCGCTGCTTACCCTCATGTCCGACTCCGAGCTGTTTGGCTGGAAAAAACCGACAGCGCTGCGCCAGCGTAAACCACGCAAAGGCGTTACCCCCGAAACCTTTTTTGCCGATGTCAATCCCGGCGACCTGGTGGTCCATATCGAGCATGGGATTGGCCGCTATGCCGGGCTGGTCAAGCTGGATTTTGAGGGCGTCGAGCGGGAGTACCTGGAAGTTCGCTACGCCAATAACGACAAGCTGTATGTCCCTATCCACCAGGCCGACCGGCTGGCCCGTTACGTCGGCATGGACGAAACCGCGCCCATGCTCAACCGGCTGGGCAATGCCGATTGGAACACGGTCAAGCGCCGGGCCAAAAAGGCGGTCGAAGAAATTGCCAAGGAGTTGCTGGAGATTTACGCCAAGCGGGAGGTTACGCCGGGCCGGGCCTACAGCCCCGATACGGAATGGCAGCGCGAAATCGAGGATGCTTTCCCTTACGTCGAGACCGAGGATCAACTGCGGGCTATTGCCGAAGTCAAGGTTGATATGGAAAAGCCCCGGCCCATGGACCGGCTCATTTGCGGCGATGTGGGCTACGGCAAAACCGAAGTGGCGCTGCGAGCGGCATTCAAAGCCGTGACGGACGGCGTGCAGGTCGCCATTTTGGCGCCGACGACGATCCTGGCCCAACAGCATTTTCAAACCTTCCAGCAGCGGATGGCCTCCTACCCGGTCAAAATTGAGATGCTGTCACGCTTCCGCACGCCTCACCAGCAAGAGGAAACGCTCAAAAACCTGGCCAGCGGCGTCACCGATATTGTCATCGGGACGCACCGGTTATTACAAAAGGATGTCGTATTTCGCAATCTGGGCCTGCTGGTGATTGACGAAGAGCAGCGTTTCGGGGTCAAGCACAAGGAAAAGCTCAAGGCTATGCGCACCGATGTGGATGTACTGACCCTGACAGCCACGCCCATCCCCCGCACCCTGCACATGTCGCTCAGCGGGGTGCGCGATTTGAGCACCATTGACACCCCCCCCGACGAGCGGCTGGCCATCCAGACCACCATCACCGAGTACGACGAGGCTTTGATCCGCGCCGCCATCCTGCGCGAGCTGGATCGGGGCGGGCAGGTCTTCTTTGTTTACAACCGGGTCATGGGCATCGAGCAGATGGCTAACCGCATCCGCAATATTGTGCCGGAGGCGAAGGTCGAGGTGGCGCACGGCCAGATGAGCGAGCGCCACCTGGAGCGGGTCATGATTGACTTCCTGGCCGGCGAGTTTGATGTGCTGGTCAGCACGACCATCATCGAAAACGGGCTGGACATGCCCAATGTCAACACCATCCTCATTGACCGGGCCGACCGGCTGGGGCTGGCCCAGTTATACCAACTGCGCGGGCGGGTTGGGCGCGGCGCGGTGCGGGCCTATGCTTACCTGCTGACCCCCAAACACCACGAACTCAACCCCGATGCCCGCAAGCGGCTGGAAGCCATCGCCGAGGCCAGCGAGTTGGGGGCCGGTTTCCGCATTGCCATGCGTGATCTTGAAATTCGCGGTGCGGGCGAACTGCTGGGGGCCAAACAGCACGGCCAGATTGCCGCCGTTGGGTTTGACCTGTACACCCGGCTGCTGGCCCAGGCTGTCCGCGAACTGCGCGGCGAATCGCCCCTGCTGGTTACGGGCGAAGAGGCCGCCACTTACCTCAACCCCCTGGCCGAAGGGCTGCAACTGAACCTGCCTATCCCGGCCTACGTGCCGGAAGATTACCTGCCGGAAGAAAAGCTGCGCCTGCGGCTCTATCGCCGGCTGGCCGGAGTGACTAATCTCAAGGGTATTGACGAAATGGCCAAAGAGCTGGAAGACCGTTTTGGGGAGCTGCCGGAGCCGGTGGCGAATCTGCTCTACCAGCTCCGGCTCAAGATCCTGGCGCTGGAAGCCGGGGTCAAGGCGATCCTGACCGAAACGGGTCAAATCATCATCCGGGCCGACACCTTGCAGGAAATTGATCGGGCGGGCTTGCAGCGCCGCCTCAGCCCGGCGGCCAAAGTGACTCCCCGCCAAATCTCCCTGCCGCTTCACCCCAAAACCGAAGTCTGGCAGGTGGAATTGGAGAAGACGTTAAGACTAATCGAGCGGATGCTGCACGACCCGGCAGGGTAATAGATTCAGACGATGAAAGAGGTTTAGTTCTATGATCCGCTCCATCTTCTGCCCTAAAAATGCTCCCCGCCAAATCAAGCTTAACCCAGAACAGATGCGCCAGGCGATTCAAGACCCGGAGGGACTGCTGTGGGTCAGCCTGGAGCAGCCCACGGAAGAGGAAATTCGGGCTGTTATGCAAGAGGTGTTTCACTTTCACCCCCTGGCCATTGAGGATTGCTCGAACGACGGCTACCAAGCGCCCAAAGTGGATGTGTTTGGTAGTTATCTTTTTATTATCGTTCATGCGCTCCAGCCGGAGTTTCCGCTGGATCACCTGGATACGGTCGAGCTGAACTGCTTTCTGGGGCCGAATTACCTGGTTACTTCTCATCTGGCGGCAGAAATGGTCTCGGTGCAAGCTGTCTGGGAGCGGCTGGAACGGGACGAGCGGCCCCTTGAGAACGGGCCTGATTTTCTGTGCTATACCATTCTCGACCGGCTGGTGGACGAGTTTATGCCCCTGCTCGACGCCATGGACGACGAGATTGACCGGCTGGAGGATGAGGTGCTGGCCCGGCCCAAACCGGCGATCCTTCAGCGCATCCTCTCGCTCAAGCACAGTATTTCAACGCTGCGCCGGATTATCGCTCCCCAGCGCGAGGTAATGAATCGCCTCAGCCGGGATGATTTGCCCCAGATTACCGCCCAGCACCGCATTTATTATCGGGATATTTACGACCATCTGGTGCGCATCCACGACCTGAGCGAGTCAATCCGGGATGTCGTCACCGGTACGCTGGATACTTACCTTTCGGCCACCAATAATCGTCTCAGTGAAGTGATGAAAGCCTTAACTATTGTTTCCACTATTTTCTTGCCTCTCTCTTTTGTCGCGGGTATCTACGGCATGAATTTTGAGAACTTTCCTGAAATTCATTGGCAGTATGGTTACTTCTATGTTTGGGGAGTTTTTATCTTAATTGTGATCGGCATGCTTTGGTTTTTCCGCCGCCGAGGGTGGATTTAAATCTTGCTTGTTCAGCAGGGCTGGAATTAATTTTCAGGGTTTGACAGATAGGGGTCGGGCACTTAAGATTTTAAGGAATATCCTCGGGTTTTTGAGGTGAGTAATCGTCGTGTTTAATGGTAATCTTCGTCGTAAACTTGTCATTGGTTTGGGCCTGGCCTTGGCCGTGTTTGCTGGTCTCATTTTCTACGGTGATGCGCGTGAAATGGGCCGGTTGTTGCACGATTTTCAATGGTCTTTAGTTCCCGCTATCCTGGGCCTGACGCTGGTTAACTATTTTCTGCGGGGAATTCGTTTTCACTACTACCTGGGCCAGATCAGCCTCAAGCATATTTCTTTTTGGACCAGTTTTCGCGTCTTTATCGGTGGCTTTGCCCTAACCTTAACGCCGGGCAAGGTGGGCGAATTGGTGCGAGTCCTCTGGCTCAAAAATTTGGCCAATGCCGACCCCATCAAATTGGCTCCTTCGACCATAGTTGACCGGATCATTGATGGTATGGCCCTGGCCCTGCTGGCCACGCTGGGGATATTAGCTTACCCGCAATATTGGACGGTCGCCGTTTCTATTCTTGCGCTGATTACGGCGGGCATCGCCCTCCTCCAAATTCGTCCATTGGCCCTGGCCTTGTTGAATTGGGGGGAACACCTGCCCCTGGTCTCTCGCTTTGTTCATCACCTGCACACGTTCTACGAGAACACGCGGGTCTTGTTGAGCTTCAAAAATTTGCTGGTCGGCCTGGGGTTGGGACTTGTTTCATGGTCGGCTGAAGGATTGGCCTTCTACCTGGTTTTACGTGGATTGGGGATCAATGGCGGGGTTGACCTGGCCGCTATCGCCATTTTTATTCTGGCCCTTGGCTCAATTTTGGGCGGCATTTCAAGTTTACCGGGGGGTCTGGGGGCGGCGGAAGTGACCATGACCGGTATGCTTCAAGCTTTGGCGCATTTATCGGAGAACAGCGCTGCCACGGCCACCTTGCTCATCCGCTTCTGTACCCTCTGGTTTGCGATCTTACTGGGCGTGTTAACCATCGCTATCTGGCGCGGTATGTTTCTGGGGACAGGTCAGGGAGAACCAAAAGAGGACCCGGCTTCAACAACTGCTCCCCTCCGGCATTTAAATCCAGATGAAGGCTGGTAAACGGTGGCCCAAAAGTCGCCAATGAGTGACCCTTCAGATCACTGCCTTTCCCCTCCCCCATCTACCACCTCCCAACGACAGTCTCCTCGCCAACGGTGGGATGAGCGTTATGCCGCTTTCACGCCTCAAGAGCGGCAGGAACCAACGCCTTTTGTTGCCGCTTGTTTGCCCCAACTGCCGCAACACGGCTGGGCGCTGGATATTGCCGCCGGAGCGGGGCGGCACAGCCTGGCCCTGGCCCGGCACGGCTTACAGGTAGATGCGGTTGACCTTTCCTGCCAGGGACTGCGCCTGGCCCGGCAGCGCGCGCTCGAAGCAGGGCTGGCGATTCGGTTCATTGTGGCCGATCTCGAACGGCCCTGGCTGCCTCACCGCAGCTACAATGTCATTTTGGTTTCCTTTTTTTTATACCGTCCGCTTTTTCCTTTAATCAAAGCTTGTCTTCAGCCGGGTGGCTGGCTGGTTTATGAAACCTTAACAGCCGAGCAAAAGTTTCGGACCAATCGCCAACCAACCCGGCCCGACTATTTGCTGCAGCCGGGAGAACTACAGACTGCCTTTGCCGATTTTGAAATTCTGTTTTATGCTGAGGTGAATCAAGAGCAGCGAGCCACGGCTCAACTGTTGGCCCGCAAGGTAGCAAGGTAGCAGTTTGCAGGGAACAGGTCACCAGTTACAGATCGTAACCTCACCTCCACCTGTACTCGGCATCTTGTAACCTCTATCTGAATACTGACTACTGATTACTGATTACTGACCGCTCATGACTCTTTCAACTCTCAAAGTAGACCTGCACATGCACACCTGCGCTTCTAAGGACGGCGTGCTTCGTCCTGCCGACGTGATCAGGATTGCCAAGCTCAGGGGCCTGGACCGCATCTGCATTACCGACCACAATACCCTCGACGGCGCTTTGGCGGCCCACCAGCTTGATCCAGAGTTCGTCATTATTGGTGAGGAGATTTTGACCGAGTACGGTGAAATTCTGGCATTTTTTGTGAGCGAATGGGTGCCACCGCGCCTCTCGCCCCAAGAGACACTCAAGCGGCTGCAAGCTCAGGGGGCGGTCATTAGCGTCTCCCATCCCTTTGACCCCCACCGCTCCGGCTGGACGGAGCGTATGCTGGAAACCATGCTACCCCAGCTTGACGCCATTGAAGCCTTTAATGCGCGTATGCTCCGAGCCGACTACAATGAAAAAGCCAGGGCCTTTGCCGCAGCCCATGCCTTGTCCACCACCGCTGGCAGCGATGCTCACACCGGGCTGGAGATTGGGGCTGCTTATCTGGAAATGCCAGACTTTTGTACTGCAGCGGAGTTTCGCGCCGGGCTGTCCCAGGCCACGATGCACGGCCGGCTTACCCCGGCCTGGATTCATCTTTTTTCTTGGACGAACACCTGGCGTACTCGCTTCGGCCTGAAACCCATCCTCAACGATGATTGATCCAACTGACATTCGTCTGGGCGATATCGTGCGCATGCGCAAGGCTCACCCTTGTGGGGGAACCGATTGGCGTGTTGTTCGTTTGGGCGCCGATATTGGTTTGATTTGTCTTACATGCCAGCGTAAGGTCTTAATACCGCGCGGGCAATTTGCCAAGCAGGTCAAACTGCACCTGGAGCGCGGCCCCGAAGCGCCGCCGTTTCCTCATTCATAAGCCAGTTCATTCCGAAATCAAGCCCTGGGGTTAAGTCTGGACAAGAGTACTAATGACGCCGGTCACACTATTGCGGTACGATGGAGGTATAAATTGAACCTTGCCAACCAGGCTAGAGGTGGCCGGCGTTTGATAGAAATAAGTTTGCCTGTTTTTACCCTCCTGCCAGAGGGCAAAAGCGTCAGTCACCTGAGTAGTCGCCCAATATGACAGTAATTCGGGAATATGGTAAAATGGAGGCACCAGTTGACTACTTGGCAATCGTATCTAAACCGATGTTTTATTATGTTCAGTAGGCTGCCCGGCATGAAAAGCAATCCTGGCAAATCGTCCTGGGTAGCCTTTTTACTTTTTTATATCGTTCTTTTACTGATTGTAACCATTTTAGACTGGGCTAACCACCTGTTAACCTGGCGCTACTGGGGTACTCAGGCTGGCCTGGTCACGCTGGGTGTTGGAATTTTCGCCCTGGCCGGATTATGGATGCCGGATTTATCGGCGGCACGGGGAGTTTTGCTGGCCTTTACCATCGGCATTCTGACCATTATTCCGGCTGTATTGATGGGATTGGGCAATATTCCCGGCTTCTGGTCACAATACTTTTCGATTGCCCTGGGTATGGCCGCTGGTAGCTTTCTGACCTTTTTGTTTTTAAAATTAACCCAAAAACTACCCCCAAACGATCAATCAGAATTGGAAAGAAACAAGTTTGATTGAACATGACCGTTGTCATTGAGCCACCCAAGCTGATCAAGTGCAGTGTGGGGATCACCGCCCACAACGAAGAAGCCAACATTGCCCAAATTCTGCGGGCTATGGTGAACCAGCGGCTGCACACCGTCGAAATCAGCGAAATTATCGTGGTGGCTTCGGGCTGCACCGACCGGACCATTGCCATAGTCCAGGAATTTGTGGCCCAGGAGCCGCGCATTCAGCTCCACATTCAGGAAAAGCGCGAGGGTAAAACCAGCGCCATCAACATTTTTCTCAGCCACGCTCAAGAAGATATTTGTGTCCTGGAAAGCGGCGACACAGTTCCCCACGAAGACGCGATTGAAAACATGGTCCGCATGTTTGCCGATCCAGCCGTAGGCATGACCGGCGCGCACAAAGTACCGGTCAACACGCCGGAGCATATTGTCGGTTTTCTATCCCACTTGCGTTTAAAGATGGAGCACCAACTGTGCCTGGAAATTCCTCGCCTGGGTGAGCTAATTGCCTTCCGCAAAGTGTTCGACCGGATCCCCCCGGATGTGGCTATGGACGAAGCTTTTGTCGAAGCGCTGGTCATCCGGCGCGGCTTGCAGGTGCGCTATGCTCCCGATGCAGTGGTCTTCAATATGGGGCCGGAAACCGTGCAAGACTTTATCAAGCAGCGGCGGCGCAACCACGCCGGCCATTTACATCTCAAGGCCAAGTACGGCTACGAAGTCTCCAGCATGGATGCGCCCCGCCTGATTCAACTGGCCCTGGATGAAATCTGGGGGGCCTTGCGGCTCATCTGGATTCTGTTTGTCCTGGCGGTGTTGGAAGGCTATGCCCGTATGTTGGGCTGGTGGGATTACCGGGTGCATAAGCGCACCCATGTCGTCTGGGATATTGCCTGGACCACCAAAGAAGTCAAGCGCCCGGTGGATGCCGTCGGTATCAATATTACCTCGCCGCACCTGCCGGTTAAACGAGATTGAGCGCCTCAACTTATTGCTGCCGGCGATTCGTCCTCATATCGCCGTAATTTAGTACCATTTGCCACTTTTCTATCAGCCTGCTTCTGCTGTATGCTAGCTCAATGAAGCACCCCTTTGAAAACTGAACAACTGTCTACTGTTTACTACTTTCCAGGAGGAGGACCCATTTATGGAGACATCTGAACCAACCGACCGCTTGGGATTAGTCAATGCTCTCCTCATCGCCCTGGTTACGTTGATTGGCGCCTTTGTCGCCTGGCGCGCCTCTGTCGCCAGCGATAATGCCGGCGATGCTGCCCTGGCTGGATTAATAGCCACCCTCAATGTTCAAGAAACCGAAGCTCTGAATAATACCCTCCTTTACGAGGATTACCGGGCCTATACCGCTTATACCCGTTACAACGCCCTGGGTGACGAAATCGAAGCAGACCTGGCTAACATTACCGATGAGACGGAGCTGGAGATATTGGACCGGCAGATGCGGGAAGCCTGGGATGCCGCCGAGTCCTTCTACTTTCCCTATGAATATTTGCGCCGTGATGGCTCATACGATACCCAACGCCAATTAGGCGAGGCGATGGCCGAAGCAGCCCGGCAGCAAGACCTGAACCCGGAGCCTCATTTTACCGAGGCTGACCAGATGCAAGCGAAATCAAACTGGCTGATTGGGGTGATTACGATCCTGGCCGCGGCTCTGTTATGTTTCACCCTGGTCGAGAGTATCAATCATAGCGCCCTCAAATATAGTCTGATCGCCGTTGGGATTATCGTGATGCTCGCCGGGATAGGACTGACTGTAACGATTGAATATTTTTGGTATGTTTGATTGCTTCGTTAAGGAGTAGACCTCATGCATGAAAGCGCCCCACCGGAAAGCCTCTCTTTTTTTGACGATGAAGATCGTTTTAAGCAACTGATCGTCGTGCTCATTGCGCTGGTCACAGTGCTGACCGCCATCGTCGGCCTGCTGCAAAACGATGCCGGTGCCCGTGATGACCGGGCTAATCGCCAGGCTCAAGCGTACGCTTTCCAAGCGATGGGCCAGCGTATCAGCGGGGTTGCCCGCGTCGGCTACGACCGGGGTGACGCCTACCGCAACTGGAGCGAACTGGATACCCTGGCCGCAGCGGCCGAATATGGCGGCGATCCCCATGCGGCGCGCCGTTACTGGGCTGTCGCCGAACAGTTAACCGCCTTGAGTCCCTTACTGGAGAAGACTTATTTCGACCCGGCTGCCGGCCAACCCAACGTTGCCAAGTACGAGGCCGATACTTATCTGGTGACGGTCACCGGCCTAGCCGAACGCTCGGCGGCTTGGTTTGCAGTAAAACAAGCCTGGGATGAAAAAGCCAATACGTATGTGGTCCATCTGACCATCCTGGCAGTGGCCTTGTTCCTGCTTGGTTTGGCCACCACCATCAGTGGCAGAGCACGCTGGATCTTTGTGGCTGCCGGGCTTTTGATTACCGCGATTGCCGTAGTTTGGGTAGTGATTGTTTTCCTCGCTCCTGTGCCGCACCTGCCCGATCCAGCTATAGACGCCTATGCGCGGGGGATCGGCCTGGCTTATCAGAATGACTCCAAGAACGCGCGCGCTGCTTTTGATGAGGCCCTGGCCCAGGCGCCCGATTATGCCAACGCCCTCTTCGAGCGGGGCAGCACCAACTACACTTTAGGCGACTACCAGGCTGGGGTGCGCGACTTTGAAGGGGCGCGTGCTGCTGGGCGCGATGACAGCAGCGTAGCCTGGAACCTGGCTTGGCTCTACTACCTTCAAGGTGACTTCGACAACTCCATCCAGACGAATCGCCGTACCCTTGAACAGAATCCCCACCTGCTTGAAGCTCGTTTTGACCTGGCCCTGGCCCTCCTTGTCTCTGGCCAAATCGAAGCAGCCAAGGCCGAGTATAGCCAGGCTCTGGCCCTGGCCGCCGAGCAAGTTACTCAAGCCAACACGGCTGGCCGCGAACCTCCGGCCTCGCTGTGGTGGTCCCTGGACGAGTCGGCGGCCAGTCTGGATGGCATCCTCGACCGGATAGATGGGTTTGAGGAAAGCTGGTGGTCCGAAACGCCGCCACTGGAAAAAATTAGCCAACCTGAAGCTGTGTACGCGGCAGCCCAGGAGATAGTAGCTCAGATCAAAGGTACCAGCGTGGCTTTGGAGTACACCGACAAGCCGCTGGCCGGCGCTCTAACCGCCAAAATCAGCTCGTTTGACTTTGCCCAGGCAGAGTATGATGAGGCCGGCAATTTTGTAGATTACCTGCCCGCCGACTCCTTTCCGGCCGGGACGGATGAAGTCTTGATTGTTTTTGACTATGAGGGCATGCAAGACGGGCAGGAAGTGGTCTGGAAAGTTTATTACAACGGTGAAGAGGATATCTCCTGGCGAACGGTCGAGGACTGGTCGCTGGGGACAGCCGGGACGGCGGAATTCCCGCTCAGTTACGCCTACAGTAATGTCTACACCCTGGCCTCCGGGGAGTATCTGGTTGAAATGTATGTTGACTCCCACCTGGCCCAGCGGGATTACTTTGTTATTGAAGAAGAAACTGGCGTTTCGGAATAATAAGTAGTAAAGTGGTCAGTAGCAAGGTAGCATAAATTTTAACTGTTACCTTGTTTCCTGTTAGCCTGCTACCCCAACTTAAACTTTTAGGAAAGCGAGATATAACCTATGCTATTTGAACACACGTGGAAATATGTTACTAGCGGTCAAAAAACCCGAACACGGCGGCTGGTACGGGAAGGCGACTATGCTGTTGTGGATGAGACCGACCCCAACCGGCCCATTCTCCAAGTCATTAGTACCGCCGACGCCGGCGTTCCCAAGCCCCTCTATGAAGTCGGCAAAACTTACTCGGTGCAGCCGGGCCTGGCCAAAAAGACGATGGGCAATATTAGAATCACGGCTATTCGCCGCGAGCGCCTGCAAGATCTGACCGAGGCCGAAGCCTTAAAAGAACTGCCTCTCACTTCACTCGAAGAGGGGGCCAGCGATGCACAGTGGGCTTTGAAGATCTTTATGGGCACCTGGAATATCATGAATTCGGACCCCGGCGAACGCTGGGAAGACAACCCCGAAGTATGGGTGCTTGAATTTGAACCGGCTCTCAAGCTGGCTCCCAAAAAGTGGACCAGATTTAGCAGATCCAATTTATAGGGCTAAAGCACTCCTGGATGTCCACCAGGTAAACTTCAAATTTGCTATCTTGTTCCCAAACTGAGGCGCAGCGTAAGAACAAGATGATAGAGATGAATTTTAAATTTGTTGGCTTATTGCAGGAAAGGATAATCTCATGCAAACTGAAATTCTTTATCGTCCTTCTTTCTCGATGACCCGGGTGCAGCTCCAACCAGGTGAGGAGATTCGCGTTGAGGCCGGTTCGATGGTCAGTATGTCGGCGGGAGTCATTATCGAAACAAAAATGCAGGGCGGTTTCTTGAAATCATTAGCCCGGTCGGTGTTGGGCGGCGAGTCCTTCTTTGTCAATACTTACAAAGCACCGGCCGAGGGGGGTGAGATTAACCTGGCTCCGGCTCTCCCCGGCGACATGTTTGTGGTCGAAATGGCCAATGAAACCATGCTGGTCCAATCCGGGGCTTTTGTCGCTTCATCGCAGACGGTAGAAATCAGCACCAGTTGGGGCGGTGCGAAAGGTTTCTTTGGTTCGGGCAGCTTGATTCTGCTCAAAGCGAGCGGTTCCGGCCCGTTGGTCCTGGGCAGTTATGGCGCCGTCCACGATATGACCCTGGCGGCTGGTCAGAAATTTACCGTTGATACCGGCCATATCGTCGCTTTCAGCGAAAAGGTCGGCTTTCAGACCCGCCGGGTGGGGGGCATGAAGTCAACCTTGCTCAGCGGCGAAGGACTGGTGGTTGATCTGACCGGCCCGGGCCGGGTGCTGATGCAGACCCGTTCCACTGATGCTTTTCTCTCCTGGCTCATTCCGCTGCTGCCAAAAAGTAGCAATAATTAAGATTACTACTGATCCTCTCGTTCCTGCACTTCAATCAATTTGGGAACATGAGGAAAACGAGAAAAAAAGTATATCCTCAAGGAGACTGATTGTGTTTAAACCCTCGACCCACTTGTTCCCAAGATTAGGAGTGTTCCTGATCCTCTGTCTGGTCTTGTTGAGTTGGCTGGCCTATGACGGCACTGCTGCCTCAGCCGCCACCCCACAACAGGACGCTGCTGCCCGCCCCGCTGCCCAGGGTGAAGCTGAATGGACCCTTATGCTCTACCAGGATGCCGACGACGAAATTCTGGAACGGGACATCATGATTGACTTTAACGAGGCCGAACGCGTCGGCTCGACCGATCAGGTGAATATCGTGGCCCAGGTAGACCGCTATGTCGGCGCGTTTGATGGCATGGGCGATTGGACCAGCACCAAGCGTTTTTACCTGACCCAGGATGACAACCTCGATGAGATTGGCTCGGAAGAACTGGCCGACCTGGGTGAGTTGAATATGGCCGACGGGCAAACCCTGGTGGATTTTATCACCTGGGCGGCGGCCAACTTCCCGGCCCGCAAATACGCCTTGATTATGTCGGACCATGGGGCGGGCTGGCCCGGCGGCTTTGGCGACCCGGACCCGGGCGGGCTGGGAGTAGACGATGTATTGCTGGCTCAAAATTTTGGCGACCAGTTATACTTGATGGAGATTGACCGTTCCCTGGAAGCGGCGCGCGCTCAGGCCGGGATTGACCAGTTTGAATTTGTCGGCTTTGACGCCTGCCTGATGGCCCAGTTGGAAGTCTTTAACGCGCTGGTGCCGCATGCGCGTTATAGTGTGGCCTCGCAAGAAACTGAGCCGGCCCTCGGCTGGGCCTACACCAGTTTTCTGACCGAGCTGGCCAACAATCCCGGCATGGACGGGGCAGAATTAGGCCAGCATATCGTCAACAGCTACATTGACCAGGACCAGCGCATTGTTGACGACGCCGCCCGCCAGGCTTTTGTGGCCGAAGCCTATGGCTTTGAAGGCCAGGTGACGCCGCAGGAGGTGGCTGAGGCCAGTGGGACGGATATTACCTTGACGGCGGTCAACCTGGCCGGCATCCCGGCCGTTAACGCCGCTCTGGATAAACTGGCGGCGAGCCTGGTCAATATTGATCCGGGGGTGGTGGCCGAGGCGCGAGCCTATGCCCAGGCTTTTACCACTATTTTTGGGGATGAAATGCCTTCGCCTTACATTGACCTGGCCAACTTTGCCCAATTGGCCGCTGAGTTGAGCGGCGATGCCCAGGTCAGCGCTGCGGTGGATGAGCTTAACGCCGCGCTCGGGCAGGCGATTGTAGCGGAAAAGAACGGGCCGGAACGGCCCGGAGCCAGCGGCGTGGCCATCCATTTTCCCACCAGCGAACTTTTTAGCCTGGGGGATAACTTTGGCTATACCCAGGTCGCTTCTCGCTTTGCCGCTGAAACCAAGTGGGATGAATTTCTCAACTTCCATTATATCGGCACGCAGGGCGAGCTTGTGGCCGCCGGGCCGGAAGCCGAACCTGTGGCTGCCCCGGTGGATTTGGAAGAAGAATATGGCGGCCTCGTTACCAGTGAGGAGCAGTTAAATCAGGCCCAGCAGCAAGCTGCCAGCGTCAAACCGCTGCAGATGGCCCCGCTGACCCTCTCCGCCGAAGTTGCCGCCATCGGCCAGGCGGTCAACTTGACCACCGAAGTCAGCGGTGACCGGCTGGCTTACATCTACACCTTCATCGGCCGGATTCTGCCCAATGAAGAAGTATTGCTCATCGAGGACCAGGATTACATTTTTGCCGACCAGAACAACGAGGTTGATGGGGTAGTTTACCCCGTCTGGCCGGAGGGCAGCGTCAGCGTTGATTACGTTTGGGAGCCGTACATCTACGCCATCAGCGATGGGACCACTTCGGTCCGGGCCTTGCTGAGTCCCGACACCTATGACGCCGAGTCGCCGACCTACTCTACCGACGGTATCTACACCTTTGCCGGCAGCGGCGAGCAGCGCGCGGCGATCCTTTACTTCCGTGACGGCGAATTGACCGAGGTTTTTGGTTTTACCGGCGCTGACGTCAGCGGCGGCGGCAGCCCGCGGGAGATCACGCCCAGGCCGGGCGATCAGTTTACCGTGCTGGAACAGGGCTTCAACTTGAGCGAGACAGCCGACAGTGAGGATTTCAGCCGCGAAGGGGGCACGCTGACCTTTGGCGCTGAACCCTTCTTTGTCGAGGATATTCCCGCACCTGCCGGCAGTTACATCCTGGGTTTTATTGCCGAGGATGTGGATGGCCAAACCCAGGAGCAGTACGAAGGGCTGTTTGTCGAAAATGATGAAGCTTCCGCCGTAGAAGGCTTTAGGCCCTATGCCAACGAAGAGCTTGGCTTTGCCCTGCTCTACCCGGAGGCCTGGCTGGACCCCGAAGAAGACCTGGAAGGCGGCCGCGTTACCTTCTCCAGCGCCGACGACTCAGCCTTTGCCATTATTTACAAAGAAAGTTATCCCGACGCCGCCGGCACTCAGGAGGCCAACGAGCAGGCGATCCAGAGTAATGTTGACTTTTTGAACCAACTCGACGGGCTGGAAAACCTGCAATATGTGGGTGAAACCACCGATATTATCGTCGGGGCGTTTGATGGCCGGGAACTGGACTTTACTTATGAGCAGGACGGCCAGCCTCAATCCGGCTTTATCGTGGTGACGACGCCCACCCCCGACGTGACCTACAGCATCTTGATGGTCGCCGCCGACGCCGACCTGGACAACGCCGTGACCAATTTCAATACTATGCTGGAGAACTTCGACATCCTCATCTCCGGGGTGAGTAAGGAAGAAGTCGGCGCGGCGCCGCCCGCCTTTGCCGAATCGGCGGTGGACGATTTTGCCGACCCGGCCAGCGGCCTGGTAGATGCCCAGGAAGCGCGCGACTGGGGCCGAGGTTACTACGCCAGCGATATTGAACAGTACGTGATGGAACTGAACCCCTACGCCGGCCCCATCTACGACTACTATGAAGGGGTAACCCTGGACGATAACTTTATACTGCAAGTGACCACCGGTTACGAAGGGACCCAGAACAACGGTTATGGCCTCATCTTCCGGCAGAGCGAGAATGGCTATTACGCCTTCAGCATCTCCGGCGACGGCTTCTATACCGTCGAGCGGGTGGATGCAGAGGAGGCGAGTACCCTGATTGACTGGACGGCGTCGGAACTGATTGATCAGAACGAGTTGGGGGCCAATGTGTTGACCGTAGTCGGCCAGGGCGACACCTACAACATCTATATCAACGGCCAGCAGGTCAATACCTTTACTGATGCCACCCACAGCGGCGGCGTTCCTGGTATCATCGCCAATAACTTCGACGAGGAAAACCCGGTGACGTTCTACTATGACGATTTGACCGTCGGTACTCCCGCAACAGAATAGAAAGATGGGTTGGATTTCAGGGGGGCAGGTCTAAGACCTGCCCTTTTTGTTTCGTTTCAACCAGATTGGTGGTAAAATTTGAACGCCAATCGCCTTATCCCACTCAAACTGGTCTGTCCCGTCTAAAATCTGGGATAGACCCCACTCTAACAAAGGAAGGTGTCACTATGCCTAACCTGCTCCTGCTTGTATCAAGACAACGGATGGGACTGTTATGGATCGGCGGCCTCGTGCTGGCGGTGGGGCTGGCCTGCGGTGGTGTGGAAGTGAATGTGGTCACGCCTACTGCCCGCCCGCAGCCGGCCGCGCCGACTCAACCTGTGGTGGCCGAGCCGCCAACTGCGACCAGCCGGCCAACTCAGCCAAGCGCACCTACAGCGCTGGCCCAGGAACCGGGCGGCGGGGCTGTGCCCGCGGGACAGGCCACCAACCAACAGCCAGTCAGCCAGGGCGGGGCCGAATGGACCATCATGCTCTACCAGGACGCCGACGACGAAATCCTGGAGTACGACATCCTGGTTGATTTTAATGAAGCCGAGCTGGTCGGCTCCAGCGATCAGGTCAATATTGTCTCGCAGATAGACCGCTATCGCGGCGCTTACAAGGGCATGGGCAACTGGACCGGAACCAAGCGCTTCTACCTCACCCCCGACCGGAACCTGCGCGAGATTAGCTCGCAAGAGGTGGCCGACCTGGGCGAGGTGAACATGGCCGACGGCGAGACCCTGGTTGATTTTATCACCTGGGCGGTGACAAATTACCCGGCCCGCAAATACGCCCTGATTATGTCGGATCACGGGGCGGGTTGGCCCGGCGGTTGGAATGATCCGGCCCCTGGCGGCCTGGGGCGCGACCGGGTGGTTGTCGCCCAACTCTTCGGCGTGGACGGCATCTGGCTGATGGAGTTGGACCGGGCGCTGGCAAAAGCCCGCCAGCAGACCGGCATTGATAAATTTGAGCTGATTGGCTTTGACGCCTGCCTGATGGGCCAGCTTGAAGTGTTTACCGCCCTGGAGCCGCACGCCCGCTACGCCGTTGCTTCGCAGGAAGTCGAGCCGGCCCTGGGCTGGGCCTACGGCGGCTTCCTGGCCGAGCTGCAGCAGAAACCAGGCATGGATGGGGCGGAACTCTCCAGGCTGGTGGTCCAGAGTTACATTGACTATGACCTGCGCATCCTCGACGACGAGTCGCGCCGCGAATTGGTGGCCCAGGAGTTCAACTTTAGGGGTGAGACCACACCCGAGGAGGTGGCCGAAGCCAAAGGCCGGGATGTCACCCTGACCGCGGTTAACCTGGCGGCTATTCCCCAGGTGAACGCCGCCGTAGACAGCCTGGCCACGGCCCTGGCCCAGGTTAACCCCAAAGCAACGGCCCAGGCGCGGGCTTACGCCCAGGCGTTTCAGAGCATCTTTGGCGAGGAGACGCCTTCACCCTACATTGACCTGGGCCATTTTGCCCAACTGGCCACGGAGTTGAGCCGTGACGGCGGTGTGGCCGATGCGGCGGAGCAGGTCTTTGCCGCCCTCAAGCAAACCATCCTGGCCGAAAAACATGGCTCCAACCGGCCCGGCTCGACCGGGGTGACCATTTACTTCCCGACCGGCCAAATCTACGGCACGGCAGACAACTTCGGTTACACCACCGTCGCCGAGCGGTTTGCCCAGACTTCCAAGTGGGATGACTACCTCTATTTCTTCCACACCGGCAAGGCCGCGCCCGCAAATTACAGCCGGCCCGACGTCGAACCGGTGTCGGCCCCGGCCGGCAGCCAGCCCCCGGCGGGGATCAGCCAGGCTGATTGGGAGACGATTCAAAATGACATTGCCGCGTTAGAAAACGCTGGCTTTGGGCCGCAGGAAATCCCACTGCTGTTGGTCATGCAGTATGGCTACCCGCTGGAGGTGGTCCAGTATCTGATGGATAACGGTGTTTTCCGCGCAGTCGGAGGTGGAGCCAGCCGCGCCCTGCCTGCCGCCGGCCTCAAGCCGATCCAACTGGCCCCGCTGACTCTGTCGGCGGAGGTTGCCACCATCACCGCGCCGGTGACGATCCAGACCGAAGTCAGCGGCGACCGGCTGGCTTACGTTTACAGCTTTATCGGCCGCTTTTTACCCCGCGAAGACGCCCTGCTGATTGAGGATATAGATTACCTGAGCGCCGAGGAGAGCCAGACTATCGGCGGCGTGGCCTACCCGGTCTGGCCGCAGGGCGGGGTTGCGATTGAGTTTGACTGGGAACCGCTGGTTTACGCCATCAGCGACGGTACGACCTCGGTCAAGGCCCTGTTTGAGCCGGTGGCCTACGATCCCGAAACGCCGACCTACGCAGTCGGTGGGACGTATCGTTTTGCCAGCGGCGGCGAGCCGCGCTATGCCAAGATGTATTTCCGCGACGACGCCACGACCGAGGTGTTTGGCTTCACCAGCGGCATTACCCAGGCGGTCGGCGCGCCGCGCCAGATTGTCCCCCAGCCGGGCGACCAGTTCACCGTGCTGGAGCGGGGCGACGACCTGAGCCTGCCCGGCAACGAGGGGCGGGAGAAGTATGTCCGCGAGGGCGGTACGCTGACTTTTGGCGAGACGCCCTTTACCCTGGAAACGACGCCCGCGCCCAGCGGCAACTATGTGATCGGCGTTATTGCCGAGGACCTGGACGGCCGGAAGTACGAGCAGTATGAGGGCCTGTTTGTGCTCAACGAGCAAGCCGCGGCGGTGGACGGTTTTAGGCCGTATGTGAATGAGACGCTGGGGTTTGCCTTGCTCTACCCCGAAAAGTGGCAGGTGGAGACAGCTCCAGGCGGCTCAATTAACTTTATGGACGCCTCCAGTTCGGCCCTGGTGACCGTTTCGCGCCGGAGCTACCCCGATGCGTCCTCGCCGGCCCAGGCCAACAGCCAGGCGGTTCAGGATGTGATTGATACGTTGAGTCAAGATGGCGACTTTGAAAATCTGCAATTTTTGGGTGATGTGCAGGATTACGTACTGGGCGCTTACGACGGGCAGACAATTGATTTTGCCTACGACCTCAACGGCCAGCCCTACTACGGTTATGTGGTCGCCTCCACGCCGGTGGAAGGTACGACCTACGTGGTGCGGGTGTCGGCCCTGGATGCAAAGTTTGACGAGCTGAGCGCCGAGTTCGACGATATGCTCTACAGCTTTGACATCCTCATCTCTGGGGTGAGCAAGGAGCAGGCCGGTCCGCCGCCGCCGACTTTTGCCGGCGAAGTTTTTGCCGACAATTTTAGCGACCCGGTCGGCGGCCTGATCAACGACGAGGTGGAGCAGGCGTGGGGTCGAGGCTATTACAACTCCTCCGGCCAGTACGTCTTTGAGATGAAGCCCGCTCCTGGCGCGATCTACGATTACTACCCGGAGCAAGACCTGCCCGCCGATTTTCTGCTGCAAACTACGGCCAGCTACACCGGGGCGTTAGATAATGCTTACGGGCTGATTTTCCGGGTGCAGCCCGGCCAGGAAGGCGATGACTTCTACGCCTTCCGCATCAGCGGCGATGGGTTTTACACAGTCGAGAAGACCGAGGGCAATAAGATGCTTCCGTTGATTGACTGGACCGCTTCCAGCTTGATTGACCCGGATGAGGGGGGAGCGAATCTATTAACCGTCGAGGGGCAGGGCGACACCTACCGCTTCTACATCAACGGCCAGCAGGTGGACAGTGTGAGCGATGCAACTTACAGCGGCGGCACGTTCGGCTTGATGGTGGACAACTTTGACGGGACTAATCCGGCCACCTTTACGTTTGATGATTTAAAGATGGGCAAGCCGGAATTTTAGTTAGTAGCGCATCCCTAAGAGTTCCAACAAGTTCCCGTAAGAGCCTGGGAACTTGTTGGAACTCAATATCCCCTACCAAATCCAATTAAAAAATTTATCAGGGACCGGCCACCTTTTGCGGATAAGCATGCCGGGCGGCGCGATCTTCTGACAGCGAGGGCTGAGTCCGCCGGACCAGCAGTTCAATCGCCTCCGCCAGATGTGAGTCTTTGATGTTGTAGGCTCCTTCGGCTACCCGCAGGCGATGCGCTTCAAACAAGACCTGGCTGTGGGTAACGCCGACAGGCGGCTCGAATTTGTAGCAGGCCAGCTCGATCCGCTGCCCCAGGGGGTCGCGGAAATAGATCGAGTGAAAAATCCCCCGATCAATTTCCCCGGTATGTTTGATGCCGCGCTCGTCAAGCCGTTTGGCCGCCTGAGTAAATGTGGCCCGCGAGACGGCGAAGGCCAGATGGTGGACATTGCCGATACCTTCCGGGTTGGGGCTGGGGTCAACGTCACGGTTCTCATTGGTAAAAACGGTGATCAGGCGGCCATCGCCGGGATCGAAATAAAGATGGCTCTCGTCGGGATTGTCCAGGTTCGGCTGCTCGAAGATGAAAGGCATCCCCAGCACGCCCTCCCAAAAATCAATCGTGACCTGCCGGTTGGCGCCGACGAGAGTGATATGATGGACCCCCTGCGTTTGAATCTTTTGCATGATTTCTCCTCCGGATACCAAGCTGTTGAGGCAAAATTATAATAGAGGATGAAACAGATGACAATTAAATCTATAAATCTGTCTTTTCGTAATGAAATCGTAATGACTCGTCTTTATGATTATTACCTATCCAGCCTAAAACCAGGAAGGAGAGTTAATGAAAAAATCAATTATCGGTGTTGTCCTCATTACCCTCCTCTGGCCTCACCTTGCCTTTGCCGATAGTCCCACCGCTACTTACAAAGTCACTTTTAGCGCCACCTGGAGCAACCAGACTCATCCCCACCCTGATTTTCCTACCGCTACCGCTCACTTTTCCCCTCTCATCGGGGGCATCCACAACTCAAACGTAAAATTCTGGGAAGTTGGCCAGCTCGCCTCGGTGGGGATTGAGCGGATGGCCGAACAAGGGCAAACCGCCCCTCTGACTGCCGAGGTGAACACAGCCATCGCTAATGGTACAGCTTTGGCCGTGTTAGCGGGATCAGGGGTTGATTCGCCGGGTTCAACGACAATCAACTCTTTTCAAGTAACTAAAGATTCCCCCCTCGTTACACTGGTGACGATGATCGCCCCCACCCCCGACTGGTTCACCGGCGTTTCCGGCGTAACATTGCTCGATGAGCAGGGCAATTGGGTTGACAGTAAAGTGGTGATGCTCTACCCTTACGATGCTGGCACTGAACAGGACGGCGGCTTTACCCTCGACAACCCACCTATGCCTCAGAACGTCCCTATCGCTTCTCTTTCAGGAACTACCTTTTTTACCGAATTGCCGGTGGGGAGCTTCACCTTTACCCGCATCAATTACTCTAACCTCCACCTCAACAAAAGCGTTACCCCTTCCACCCCCATATCTTACCAGGGTCTGGTTACCTATACGCTCGTTTTGAGCAACAGCGGCGATACGAATGCGGCAGGCGCCGTCTTAACCGACACTCTACCCGGCGGTGTCACTTTTGCCAGATGGGCGCAGTCCCCGGCCGGAGCCGCACAGAGCAGCAACCAGATTACCTGGACCGGGGCCGTCACGGCCAGCAAAACGATTACCTTCAGCTTTGTGGCGACCCACACCGGCGCATTATATGGTGAAACTATCACCAATACGGCGGTCTATTCCCATTCCTCCGGCGGCGGGCAGGCCAGTGCTGCCTTTACCATAGAAACCGATCCCAGCCAGGTTCCACCAAATCGTGCGACTTATTTGCCCTTTTTGCTGAAGCTCAACTGAATTTCCAGACGAACCGTAGGAACGTAAAGAGCGCAGAGATTTTTTCTTCTCTCTGCGCCCTCTGCGGTGGAATTTTGAGCTTAGAAGGTATCCTCGTAGCTGTGCCAGGTATGGACCATCATGTAGGTCTGGCCTTCAAAGTAGCCGTATTCGTAGATCACAAAGATGCGGTCGAGGGCTTCCGTCCAGAACATGCGCCCGTTGCTGAACTGTTGGAACGCTCCGGCGCTGTCGCTGGCCGGGCCGATAGCGTAACCCAGCCGTTCCTTGACCTGCGCCCCGGTTCCTTCCCAGTAGACTTTACTGAACTTATCGCCGACCGCATAGAAGCCACTGGGAATGGTCCCGACTTTGGCCGGGTCGGCCGGCCCTAAATCGCCAAAGCGCTGGTAGCTGCCATCGGCAAAGAAGACGTAGACCGGGTCGCCGCTGTAGTAGCCATCGGCTTGCAGCCAGACCATTAACCCATTCTGGAAAACTTGTACCGCCGCCTGCGTGGCCTGCTCGCCGTTCTGCCACGAGTCGGCGCAGCCCAGGGTGTTTTTCACCTCCGGGTGCTCGCTCCAGACTTTGCCAAAGCCGCGGATCGGCACGAGGGTACAGAAGAGAGGCTGGGGCGTGCTGCTTTCCACCATAGCCGCAGGTTCGGCCTCCGGTATATCAGCCACGGTGGGCGCAGTCTCAATCACGGGCAGCAGGCGCAGCGCCACCGAGTCTACGGCCAGGTCGGCGGCCAGCCAGCCGGGCTGGCCCTGATAACTAATTTGCAGCCAGTGCTGGTCGTTGCTGCGGCCCTGGGCCACGATCTCCGCCGTGTTTGGCAGCGTCCCCATCACCTCGGCTTCCAGGCTGGGACTGCGACGGACGTTGGCGGCGGGTGTATCGGCCCTGAGCCGGACCACTGCCGCCTCGAGTTGGGTCTGCTGCGGGTACGCGCCCAGCATTTCCACCGGCACGTCCAGCACGGCCGCTTCACTGCCAACCCTGCCGGATACCGGGATAAGGCGGTTGTGATCGAAGTAGTAGACCGTCTGACCGGCCCGCAGCAGCATGCCGTCGCTTAAGTCCGGTTGCAAAGCCAGCCTGGTTTCTAACGAGCGATCCAGGCGCGTCGGCTGGATGCCGGTATAATCGGCTCGCTCGATCACTTTTTTCCACTCGTCCACCGGCCAGCGCCGGCCCTCGGCCACCCAGTAGAGCCGGTCTTGGTCGTCATAAACCAGCCGGGTCAGCTCACCCGCGAGCGGCACGGCGGCCAGAGTCTCTTCGCCAACCGGGATAATATCCTGCCGGGCAAAACGAAAGGCGTGAAAAGTGTCTTCATCCTCAATGTGCTGGCGCCGGCCCGCTTCCGTGATATAGAAGATTTCATTGTTACTGTCTTTGAGGAGCATCCCAGCCTCATACTCTTCCTCTACCTGCCTAGGAGCCACGGCGGGCGCGGGCAGTTCGACCTCAGGCGTCGCCGCTGACTCGGCCGGTTTTACCGTCAGCTCCACGACAGGTGTCGCGGCTGGCGTTGCCACGACCTCCGGCGTTGCCGTCGAGGTAGCTGTCACCACGACGATTTGGGGTTCAACGGAGCCGCTGCAGGCCGTAATCAACGTAGCGACAGCGCCTGCCAAGATAAGAGTGAACCTGGTTTTAAGATTGATGCGTTTCATTGTGAGAGCCTCCTTGAGATTTTAGATTTTGGATTTTAGATTTTGGAATAACGAGTCCTCCCAAAATCTGATATTGCTCTCACTATATTTGATTTAGGGCCAAAAGGTTGGACCTAAGTTTGACCAAATTCTGACCAAAATACGACGCTCTTCAATGAAATCCAGTTGGAACGCCCTCCAGTCACTGCTATAATCATAAACAGGTGCTTTCGTGAATTACCAACAATCGGTTCTATATTGTCTTAAGCCAGGAGAAAATAGAGATGGGCGAGCTAACCCAAACGAATATTGCCCCAGCAAAGGTGACGGAGATCCACGCTAATATTTTAAGCACCATCGGCGGAACCCCGCTGGTCCGGCTCAACCGGGTGACCCGCGGGGTGCAGCCAGCGGTGTTAGCCAAGATAGAGTTTTTCAATCCCGGCGGCTCGGTCAAGGACCGCATTGGCCCGGCCATCATCGCCGAGGCCGAACAAACGGGCCGGCTCAAGCCAAGCGGGACCATCGTCGAGGCAACCAGCGGCAACACCGGCGTGGGCCTGGCTATTGCTGCGGCTATCAAGGGGTACAAGTGCATCTTTGTTATGCCCGACAAAATGAGCGACGAGAAGATTCGCCTGCTGCGGGCTTTTGGGGCGCGGGTTGTCATTACCCCCACCGCCGTCGAGCCGGAAGACCCGCGCAGCTACTATTCGGTCGCCCATCGCCTGGTGGCCGAAACGCCCAACGCGATCCTGGCCAACCAGTACCACAACCCGGTCAACCCGGAGACCCATTACCGGCTGACCGGGCCGGAACTGTGGCGGCAGACCGGCGGGCGGATAGATGTTTTTGTCGCCGGGATGGGCACGGGCGGCACCATCAGCGGGGTCGGACGTTATCTCAAAGAGCAGAACCCGGCGGTTAAAATTGTGGGGGTAGACCCGGTCGGCTCGATTCTGCACGACCTGTTTCAAACCGGCCGGCACGGACCGGCCCAGGGCTACAAGGTAGAAGGGATTGGCGAGGATTTTTTGCCGTCAACCCTTGACCTGGCGGTGATAGATGAGACCGTGCAGGTCAACGATAAGGAGTCGTTTCTGATGACCCGGCGACTGGTGCGGGAAGAGGGGATTTTCTGCGGCGGGTCGTCGGGAACGGCGGTAGCCGGGGCCTTGCGTTACATTCAGGAGCACGACCTCGGACCCAAAGCGACCGTGGTGGTCGTTTTGCCGGACTCCGGCTCTCGATATTTGAGCAAGGTTTTCAACGACGACTGGATGCGGGAGAATCGCTTCCTGGAATCAACCTGGGCCGAGGTGCGCGCCGCCGACGTGCTGGCGGCCAAAGCGATGCCGGCGCTCTATACGGCTAAACCCACCGATCGCCAGCTCGACGTTATCACCTTGATGAAAGAGCAGAATATCTCCCAGGTACCGGTCGTAGCCGACGGACGGCTCGTCGGCATCGTCACCGAGGTTGAACTGCTGAACCACATGCTCACAGCCGGCCACACCCATGAGGCCGACGAAACCATTGAAGCCATCATCCGGCCCCAGGTGACGACCATCCCTGCCGACACGTCGCTGGAGGCGCTGCTCAGCGTCTTCTCAACTCACCAGGTGGCTCTCGTCGTTGAAGGCGAGCAGCCCATCGGCATTATCACCAAGATTGACCTGCTGGATTTTCTGACGGGAAGAGTAAGATAATTCTTGATGCGTGATACGTGATGCATAAGATGTTACACCATAACTTTCACGCATCACGTATCACGTATCACACAGCTAACGCCTGCTCCAAATCTGCCAGCAAATCCTCGACGTGCTCAATGCCAACGGAGAGGCGGACCAGGCCGGGGTCTACGGCCAGGGGAGAATCGGCTACGGAAGCGTGGGTCATCGCCGCCGGATGCTCGATCAGTGATTCAACGCCGCCCAGGGACTCGGCCAGCGCAAAAAGCCGGGTTGCCCTGACCATCCGGCGGGCCGCGGCCTCGCCCCCTTTCAGAACAAAGGAGATCATCCCCCCGAAATCGCGCATCTGGCGGCGGGCTAAGGCGTGGCCGGGATCGGCCGGCAGGCCGGGGTAATGAACTCGGGCCACCGCCGGCTGCTCCACCAGAAAGGCGGCGATACGCTGCGCGTTGGCGCAGTGTCGCTCCATACGCAGGGCCAGGGTTTTCAGTCCACGGAGAACCAGCCAGCAGTCCATTGGCCCCGGCACAGCCCCAATCGCATTTTGCAGAAACTTCAAGCGCTGGTAGGCAGTGGGATCGCTGGTCAAAATAGCGCCGCCCACCACATCCGAATGGCCGCCCAGGTACTTGGTGGTGCTGTGGACCACAAAATCTGCGCCCAGAGCCAGGGGCTGCTGGAGAAACGGTGTGGCGAAGGTGTTATCCACGGCCACTTTTGCCCCGGCCCCGTGCGCCAGTTGGCTGACCGCGGCAATATCGGCCAGCCGGAGCATGGGGTTGGTCGGCGTTTCCAGCCACACCAGCCGAGTTTCGGGGCGCAGCGCCGCCGCTACCGCCTCCAGGTCAGCCATATTGACGGGATTAAAGAGCAGGCCGTAGCCGCGCAGCACCTTATCTAGCAGGCGATAGGTTCCGCCATAGACATCATCGCCAATCAGCACGTGCTCGCCGGGATTAATCAGCCGGAACAGCGTATCGGTGGCAGCCATGCCGGAGGCAAAAGCCAGGCCAAAATCAGCCCCTTCCAGGGCAGCCAGGCAGCTTTGTAGCGCAGTGCGGGTGGGGTTGTCGGTCCGCGAATATTCGTAGCCCTGATGCACCCCCACCTCGCTCTGGACATAGGTGGAGGTTTGATAAATCGGCGGCATGACCGCCCCGGTGGACGGGTCGGGCGGCTGGCCGGCATGAATAGCCAGAGTTTCAAAGTGATCGTTGTTTTCCATAGTTTCCCCCTTCAAACAGGTAGTAGGGAGTAGGGAGTAAGGAATAGGGGGAAGAGATTGCTGCCTGCTCTGTGTCCCTACTCCTACTCCTTACTCCTTTTTATATTTATTCCCGGCGCAAGCGGTAGCCGTAACCCCAGACGGTTTCAATCCACTCCTTGCCAATGCGCTCGCGCACCCGGCTGACCATTTTATCCACCTGGTAATCGTACACGGCCTCGCTCTGATCCTCCGGCCAGACGGCGGCAGCCAGCTCATCTTTGCTAACAGCCTCCCCGGTCCGCTGGTACAGATAGAGCAGTAAATCAAACTGTTTGGTGGTTAAAGGCGGGGCCAGGACTTCGCCATGCAGCCAGACCTGCCGGGCGCTAGAAATCACTCGCAGCGGCGCTTCTGCTGCGGCCAGGTTGGGCTGGGTCCGGGTGGCCGCCGGGTCCACAAAATGGAGAACCACTGCGCCAATCCGAATCTCGGCCCCGTCGGCCAGAGGAGTCTCAGCCGTCACCGGCTCATTGTCCAGCAGGGTGCCATTTTTGCTATCCAAATCGCGCAGCCAGTAGAGTTCATCCCGCCGGATAATCTGAGCGTGGCGACGGCTGGCAAAATCGTTATCAATAACCACCTGGCAAGAGGCTGCCCGGCCCAGTGTGGTCACGTCGTCCGCCAGCAAAATCTCCTGCCCCACCCGGCCCATTCCGGCCCGCACCACCAATCGAGCGACAGAGGTCATACTAAAAATCCTGATTCTGTGTTATACTGGTTAGGGGACAGGGGTCAGGGATCAGAGGCTAGCAATTAGATCACAGAGCTGCTATCCGTCACCTGTTATCTTTCACCCGACACCTAACACCTGCCACCCGACACCTATTCATGATACACAACCTGCATCTCCTGGACAAGCTGTGATTGCGGAAGAACTGCTGGGCCGAAGCGTTGGGCCGTATCAAGTTGAGGCGATTTTGGGCAGCGGCGGAATGGCCGTGGTCTATCGCGCCCGCCATGTCCGGGGTGAAAAGGTGGCGTTGAAGGTTCTTTTTCCGCCGCCAGGTGCAGATGCCGAGATTTTAGCTCGTTTTGAGCGCGAAGCCCGCACGGCGACCCGCCTGCGCCACCCGGCCATTGTGCGGGTGCTGGAGGCGGGTCAGGCCGCGGGCCGGGCCTTTATGGCCATGGCCCTGGTCGAAGGGGAGTCGCTGGCCGCGCGTTTAGCCCGGGCCGGCGCTTTGGATGAAGCAAGCGCCGCCGACATTGCCTGGCAAATAGCCGATGCCCTGGATTATGCTCACCGGCAGGGCGTGGTTCACCGTGATCTCAAGCCCGCCAATATTCTACTGGCAGCAGACGGCCAAGCCCTGCTGACCGATTTTGGGGTGGCCCTGGCCCTGGACGACCTGACCCTGACTCGAACCGGTCACACCGTCGGCACGCCGGCTTACATGGCCCCGGAGCAGGCCAACGGGCAGGAGGTGGATGGCCGGGCTGATCTCTACAGTTTGGGCGTCGTCCTGTACCAGATGGTCACCGGGCGCACCCCCTTCCGGGGCAATACGCCGCAAATACTGCATGCCCACGTTTATGATCCCCCCCCGGCCCCTTCTTCTCTCGCTAAAGTATCGCCGGGTATGGAAGCAGTCATTTTGCGGTCCCTGGCCAAGGAACCAAGGCAGCGTTTTCAAAGCGGGGCAGCCATGGCTCAAGCCCTGGCCCGGCTGGGTGATCAGACTACTGCCGTGCCCGTAGGGCGGTCGCGTTCTCGCTGGCTATGGCCTGCGCTGGCGCTGAGTGGGTTTTTGGTCTTGCTGGGCGTTCTCATCCCCTATGCCTTTACTTCAGTTGTTCTGAACAATAACGGCGGAACAGTAGCGGCTTTTGCTGCCTCGCCGGTCCGAATTACTCCGCTGCCAACCTTCACCGCCAGCCCGTCACCCACCACTTCGCCTGCTCCGACCGTCACCTCTTTACCTTCTCCAACGCCGACGCCCTCCATGACCCCTTCTCCTACCGTCCTTCCATCGCCTACCCCCGACATCCGGCCAAGCCCAGCCGCGGACACGCCGACCGCCATCCCGATCATAGCAAATCCCCCCACCAACGCCCCGGACACGCCCACGCCTACCTTCACTGCCGTCTCCTGCCCTGTGCCCATCACTACCACCCTGACTCTGGCGCTCGACGCCGACGCCACGAGGAGCCTAGGCTGTCCCAGGGCAGAAGCAATGGTGGTCGCTGCCGCCCGGCAGCCTTTTGAACACGGTTTGCTGCTCTGGCGTCAAGATGTTAATTTAATTTATGGGCTGGGGCCGGATGGAGCCTGGTTCTTCACCGGCGATACCTGGCGTGAGGGCGATCCAGCGGACGACCCGGCCATTATCCCGCCCAGCGGCCTTTACCAGCCCGTGCGCGGTTTTGGCAAAGTTTGGCGCGAGCGGCCTGACCTGCGAGAAGCTCTAGGCTGGGCCACGGCGGAGGAAACGGGGTTTATCGCCGTTATTCAGGAATTCTCCGGCGGCACTGCCTGGCAGGATGGCGAGCGCCAGCAAGTGGTGATCCTGTGGAATAACGGCTCGTATGAAACCAGGGAGTTTTGATGGCAGATTCTACTCAAACTCGCCTTCATACTCCGGGCTGTTTTCAATTGTTTCTCGCTGCAAGTCCATCTCAACCATTCTTTCGGTCCAACTGATCGTTTTGACCCAGTTCGGGGTCAGGCGGACCTTCTTTCCTGGCAGCCAACTGCCTGTATCCACAATCATATATTGGATGGGCCAGGACAGGCTTTCGTCGTCAATCACAAAATCGTCTACGTGGCCGATATCGTCATCTCGCGCCCGGACTTCATAGCCGATCACCTCGTTGGCGCTGTGCAAATGGGGGTCGCCTGACGCTTCTTCTAGCAGAACCTTCTCGACCACCTCGGCTTCGGCGCCTGAGGGCGAGATGGGCGGCAGCGGAGCGATCGGAGCCAGGCCGCCTACACCCAGCGGCAGAAGTGTGGCCGAGTCCCAATAGGGCGGCCAGTTGTAATAAGCGTGCAGCTCGCTCTCCTGCTGGCGCGAAACCGGCTTGTCCATGTCAATACCGGGGCTGTTCTCAACCTGGGCCTGGGTCAGCGATACCGGCAGCCTTTTTTGTTCCCAGTCCGGCTGGTGCAGCGCCGTCGGCGAGATAAGCACGCGCCGGCCCACCAGCCATGCACCTGTATCAACGACCAGATAGCGAATGGCCCAGTCCTGGACATCCAGGTAAAAATCGTGCACCCGGCCAATTTCACCGTCGGTGGCTAGAATGGTATATCCTTTCAATTCTTTAAGACTGCGTAACATTACGCCACACTCCTTCCTTCCAGTTATCGCCGTTCACGATTCAACCACCAAACCGCGGCATTGAGGGTTGAGGCAAAGCTGACCCACAGAAAGTAGGGGACCAGCAGCCAGCCGGCCAGCGGTTGAATCCGGCCAAACTTGATAAGGCAGGTTAAAAGCGCACCCCACAGGGCGACAATATCAATCATAGCCAGGCCAATCCGGCGCAGACCGAAAAAGATGGGCGACCAGAGCGAGTTTAAGGTAAACTGCAAGCCATACCACTTCAAAGCCTCACTGACCTTTTTCTCGTGGGCAGGCCGTTTTTGCCAGACCAGCCAGGAGGCCAGCCCCATCATCAGGTAGAGCACAGTCCAGACCGGGCCAAAGACCCATGCCGGCGGGTTCCACGGCGGCTTCCTGAGAGTCCGGTACCAGGTAGACACCGAAGAATTCGTCGCCACCGCTCCCAGCCCGCCGGCTAAAAGCGGGAGCAGCAAAGCTATCCCCAGGCTCAGAAAGTCTTGCGGCTGCTTTAACCCCTGGCCGGCAAGTGCTTTACGGGCTTGTTGGCTGGCCTCGACCCCCATGTGCCGGGCAGGTTCCACTAAATTTGTTATCATTACATTTTGTAGTTGCGCCACTGTTTCTTCATCCTACTACTAAATGAACGAGAAAGGCGCACTCGGTGCGCCTTTCAAAAAATTCGCCTTAATTAAGCCATACCCCTACAGGCGCGGATAGGTGGTCGAGGGGTAATCCGTGTCGTCAAAGCGACTCCAGCCGCCGGAGCGCCAAGTCTGCCGATGCCGATCAACTTCGACCGCATTATAGCGGTTCATAATGCTTTCGACGGTAGAAGCCTGGGAGTCAGTGGTTTGGACCGTGACGAGTACGCCGCCGCGCTTGACGCCTTCGGCATAGAAGTTGGCGTCCTCTTCAGGAACACCCATATCCACCAAAGCGGCAACCACCCCACCGGTTACTGCGCCGGTCACTGCGCCAACGGCTGTACCGGCTGCGGCTGAACCAAGCGCCGTCGCCAGGGTCCCGGCGGCAATAGCCGGACCAATCCCTGGAATGGCAAGCGCCCCCAGGCCCATCAATAAGCCGGTGATACCGCCCACTACCGCACCGCCCGCCGCGCCCACACCGGCGCCTTCGGCAGCGTCAACATCCTCAGTGGAACGGTACGTACCGTAATCACCGACCACTTCATCCCGCGCCAGCGCGCTGAGATCGGCATTGGTAAAGCCGGCATCGCGCAGGGCGGTAACTGCCAAATCGGCGTCACTTGCATTTCTGAATAAACCTACAATCGTTCGCATCGTTTATCTCCTTCACAATATAGTTGTTGATGATTCAGCACGATCCGTTTTGCCGGACTGCGCCTCATCTCACTCTCTATTGTAGTGGTTTCCGCTACTCCCGCCCATACTCACGTGGGCGAAATTAGGGGGAGAAACGGGTTATCTTTCGGTAGCTCTGATAGGCTATAAAGAGGTGGGACGAGGCACACAGGAATGATAAAAAGAAGACCCTAAAGGTCTTCGAGACCTTTAGGGTCTGATCGTGCCATTCTTAGCGAAAACCTTACGCCGCTACCGGCTCTCCGACTGCTTGCCTGGCCCGTTCAAACACCAGCGAACCTTCCTTGAAGTCCACCCGAATGGCGTCACCTTCCTTGAACTCGCCTTGCAGCAGGCGCAGGGCCAGCGGGTCTTGCAGCTCGCGCTGGATGACGCGCTTGAGCGGCCGCGCCCCGAAGGTGGGATCGTAGCCGATCTCGGCCAGGTGCAGCTTGGCGGCTTCGGTCAGCTCCAAGGTAATCTTGCGCTCGGCCAGCAGGCGGCGCAGGTGGGCCAGTTGGATGTCCACAATCCGGGCCAAATCACTGCGCGACAGGCCGTGGAACATGATAATGTCGTCAATCCGGTTCAGAAATTCGGGCCGGAAGTGCTGGCGCAGGGCCTCCATCACCTTTGGCTCGGCCGCTTCGGGGCCAAGCTCCATGATGTAGTGGCTGCCGATGTTGCTGGTCATAATGACCACCGTATTCTTGAAGTTGACCGTGCGGCCATGCCCATCGGTCAGCCGGCCGTCGTCGAGCAGTTGCAGCAAGGTATTGAATACCTCCGGGTGAGCCTTCTCGATTTCATCGAAGAGGACCACGCTGTAGGGCTTGCGGCGAACCGCTTCGGTCAGTTGGCCGCCCTCGTCGTAGCCGACATAGCCGGGCGGCGCACCGATTAGGCGGCTGACGGTATGGCGCTCCTGGTACTCGCTCATGTCAATGCGGATCATCGCGCTCTCGTCATCGAACAGGAACTCGGCCAGGGCGCGGGCCAGCTCGGTTTTACCGACGCCGGTCGGCCCCAGGAAGATAAAGCTGCCAATCGGCCGGTTCGGGTCTTGCAGGCCGGCCCGGCTGCGGCGCACGGCATTAGCCACGGCCTTGATCGCTTCATCCTGGCCGACCACCCGCTGGTGCAGCCGCTCTTCCATTTTGATCAGCTTTTCGACTTCGCCCTCCAGCAGCTTGCTGACCGGGATGCCGGTCCAGCGGGCCACAATTTCGGCGATGTTCTCGGCGTCCACTTCCTCTTGCAGCAGCGACCCCTTGGTTTGCAGCTCGGTCAGCTTGCTCTCCAGGTCGGCCAGTTTGGTTTCCAATTCGCGCAGTTGGCCGTAGCGCAGGCGGGCGGCGGCTTCGTAGTCGGAGCGCCGCTCGGCCTGCTCCATCTGGAGCCGGGTTTGCTCGATCTGCTCTTTGGTCTCGCGCAGGTCGTTGATCAGCCGTTTCTCATTTTCCCATTGAGCGCTCAGCGCAGCACCCTGCTCCTGCAAGTCACTTAATTCTGCTTCCAGCTTTTGCAGGCGTTCCTTGCTGGCCTTGTCCTTTTCCTTTTTCAGGGCCTCGCGCTCGATTTCCAGGGTCATAATCTGCCGGTCAATGGCATCCAGTTCGGTTGGCTTGCTGTCAATCTCGGTGCGTAAGCGGGCAGCAGCCTCGTCAATCAGGTCAATGGCCTTGTCGGGCAAAAAGCGGTCGCTGATGTAGCGATGGCTCAACACCGCTGCGGCGATCACCGCGCTGTCCTGGATGCGCACGCCATGATGCACTTCGTAGCGCTCTTTGAGGCCGCGCAAAATACTGATGGTATCCTCAACCGACGGCTCGTCCACCAGCACCGGCTGGAAGCGCCGCTCCAGGGCCGCATCCTTCTCGATATACTTGCGGTACTCGTCCAGCGTCGTCGCGCCGATGGTGTGCAGTTCGCCGCGGGCCAGCATCGGTTTGAGCATGTTGCCGGCATCCATCGCACCTTCCGCCGCCCCCGCGCCGACGACGGTGTGCAGCTCGTCAATAAAGAGGATGACCCGGCCTTCGCTGCCGGTCACTTCCTGCAAAACTGCCTTCAGCCGCTCCTCGAACTCGCCGCGATACTTGGCCCCGGCGATAAGCGCACCCATATCCAGAGCGACAATCTGTTTGTCCTTCAGCCCTTCCGGCACGTCGCCGCGAATGATACGCTGGGCCAGCCCTTCGACAATGGCCGTTTTACCCACGCCGGGATCGCCGATGAGGACCGGATTGTTCTTGGTCCGCCGGCTCAAAACCTGCACCACCCGCCGGATTTCGTCGTCGCGGCCAATCACCGGGTCGAGCTTGCCTTTGCGGGCCAGATCGGTCAGGTCGCGGCCATATTTCAGCAGGGCTTCGTAGGTGCTTTCCGGGTTCTGGCTGGTGACACGCTGGTTGCCACGAATCCGAGTTAGCGCTTGCAGCACGGCGTCGCGGGTCAAACCAAAACGTTGCAACAGTTGGGCAGCATTCCCCCCCGAGTCGCTCAAGGCCAATAGTAAATGTTCGGTGGAAACGTACTCATCCTTCATGCGCTCGGCCGTTTTTTCGGCATCGCGAACGAGGTTGGTTAACGCGCGGGACAGCCCCGGCTGCGATCCACCGTAAACTTTGGCTTCGCTGTACAGCTCGGTTTGGACAAGCTGGGTCAGGCTGTCGGGATTGGCCCCCAGGTTACGGACAATCTGGGGCACCACCCCGCCCTCTTGCCGCAGCAGGGCCAAAAGCAAGTGACTCGGGCGGATTTCGCTATGATTGTATTCTTCGGCCAGACGCTGCGCACTCAGCACAGCTTCCTGGGCTTTTTCGGTAAATTTGTTTAAATTCATAAGTTCGTACCTCTTGTGTAGAAGTCAGGGCGAATAAAGCGTAAAACGTAATGGTCTTGGATGCACCTTAAGTTACGCCTTGAGTCATTACGCTTTACGTTTTAATCTCTCTCGCCTTTTGACTCAATTTAGCACCTGTATTGTACGAGAGCGGTATTAGAATTGTGCTAGAGTTTTGTTAGAGGGGTGTTAGATGGTCATTTCCACGGATTGAGGATAAATATATCAGCATCGTTAAACTCATTCTCATTCCGTCAACCAGCCAATTAAGGAGAGCTTCGCACCGCCACCTCAAACCGGTACAAACGCAGTGGCATCTGGCCAAAGATGGAGAATTCATTGGAAACCAGGGTCCCGTCGGCCACCTGGAAGGTCATCGGCTTTTCAGCGCCGGTTAGGGTAACAGTCAAGGTGTTGTCGGCAACCTGCCAGGTTCCGCTTTCGAGGATGGACGCTTCGCCGTTGAGGTAATCGCTCTTGAGGCGGGCGGTATTGTCTGGACTCAAGAACAGTGTCCAATCCAGCCCGCAGCACGAAGCGGCAGGGGAGAAGCCTTTGTAAATCCCGGCCAAACCCGAGTCGTTCATCATTTCGGCGGCTGCGGCGGCATCATAGGGCACGGCCTGCTCACCCGTCGCCAGGGCGTCGAAGCGCAGATAACGCCGTCCGGCCGAACCATAGCGGTCTTCATCAGGCGTGGTAGCCAGCACATTGCCATCTAGCGTGAAGGTGACCGTATCAGGCGTGTCGTAGGGCCGATTTTCTTGCCCGGTGATCGTCATTACCACCTGGTCGCCTTCTATTCGCCAGTTGCCTACCTCCACAATGGGCGGCTCGCCGTTGAGGTAATCCTCGACCAGCCGCACGGTGTTGTCAATGTTCAGATAAAGGGTGCTGTCAATACCAGGGCTGGAGGCAGCGGGCAGCAGCGCTTTGTAAATGCCGACAACTTGCTCCGGTTGGACGGCAGAGGGAGCCACGATTTGCCGGTCAAGCGTTATTCCCTCAGAACCATAAAGGGTCTGGTCGTAGGCTACGGCAGTCAGGGTGCTGCCGTTAAGCTGGAAAGTGATGACTACCGGCGCCTCGTAAACTACGCCGCCGGCCTGGCCGGTCAGGCTGACGGTGGCAGTAACATCGTTATTGTCCTGCCACGTGCCGGTTTCGACAATTGGCGCTTCACCGTTAAGATAGTCGGCGCTGAGTTCAGCGGTGCTGTCCAGCCGCAGGGTAAGGCTCATCTCCCGGCCCGGACTGGAGGCAGCAGGTAGACTCGCCTGGTAGGTACCGACAAATTTGGAATCCGGCAGCCAGAGTTGCTGGCCGACTTCGACCACGTTGGGATCGGTGATAGATTTGAACGTGCTAACCTGGGCGGCCAACTCATTGGTTGCTGCCACAATTGCCGCATAGGCCAGCGGGTCGCCGTAAGTTTTCTCGGCGATTTTACTTAACCAGTCTTCGGCCTGGACCGTGTAGGCCTGACCGTTGGCCGTTGGGGCAGTGGGGCTGGGTTGATCAACCCGGATAAACTCCATCGAGCCGGAATCAACAGGTAATTCCAGGTACAAGCTGCCGTCTTTGAACAGGTAGGAAATCACCTCGTCCAGTTGGCGCATGAACTCCGCATCTAACGAGCCGGGTGGGCAGGCCATCTTCGTCGTGGCCAGCTCGCCGATGTCCAAAGTGTTTGCATTCGCCGTATAATTACCCGCGCCCTGGTTACAGTCCGACTGCACCGCAACACGGCCGTCGGCCATAAATTCAATAGTGTACCGGGCGGGGTCGAGCGGGGTGGTGAGGTCGCCGCTGCTCTCCTGGGTTTGCTGCCAGCGCCACCTACCGATCAGGTTATTATCGTTTTGGAAGGCACTGACAGACAGAGCCAGCAGTAGAGCTAAAACCCCCATCAATTTTTTTTGCATAAAATCTCCTGAAATTAGTTACCAAACATGCCACTGCATAACCAACTCTTCCGGGTTGCCGCCCGTGAACCGCAGTTTACCCGTCCTATCCTTGTCGGTGCTAAAGCAGGCTATCAGGTCAGGCTCAATGGTGATACGGCGTTTGTTCTCGCGCTCGAGGTACCAGCGGCAGGTGTCCTGGCTCAGCCGGTCGAATTCATCCACGTCATCCCGCTCTAACGCCACCAACCTGATATCATCATCGTCGTCATCCACTTTCTCAAAAACTGGCCGGTCGCCGCGAAAAGTCCAGCGAAATTCATTGTCTCGATCTGATGGCCGCGCCCCGTTATCAAAATCCATCTTCGTATCACGGCCAACCGTCGTCGTATTGAAGCCAGTGCCATCGCCGCGCACATCAATCCCGATGTAGCGGGTATCCACCGTACCATCCATCCGCTCCACCCGCAGACTATAGGTTTTATCAGTGCTGGGACATTCGCGGCGGTACTGATTTTCGCCAGCAACTCCCTCGCCTTGAAAATAGACGGCCCGAACACCAAAAACATTCCAGAAGAAAGTGACACACTCGCCCCGGCGAACCTCAGTGCGATCCACCCGGAAATCAATGCCGGCTATTGGCGTTGGGGTCGGCGTGGGCAAAGAGGGAGGGGTAATGAAAGGCACATTCTCCGTGTTATAAGCGGTGGCATAGGTGGGATTGCCCGAAATCCAACCCAGGCCATTTGGGGCAGCAGGAAAACGAATTTGCCACCAGGTGCCCAGGCCAATGTCAGCCCGCCCGGTAACGACCGCCGACTGTCCTTGCAACAAGTAGCCCACCTGCTCGTATTGAGTACTCGGTCCTGTGCGGACTCGCAGCGCGCTGACCCCTGTCACCGTCACCAAGGGCTGCGCCGGAGTAGGCGTTGGCAGAGGGGTAGAAGTCAGGGTTGGTTCTGGCATAACGGTGGGAGTGAGGGTCACCACCTGCACAAACGCAAAGTCTGACTTAACCGCCACTCCGGCTGTATTATAGGCCACTACCTGGATAACCTGATTGCCCAGAATATTGGGCAGCCAAAACTGGCTCACCAATAAGGCCTGGTTTGGCTCCGGCTGCGGATTTAACTGGGTGGCGACTACTTTGCCGTTCGCGACCAAATCCACTCTGGCGATCCCTTGGGGATCAAACGATCTGGAAGAGACCGTAATCGGCCGGCCCTGTTCGAATATTTCGTTATTTTTTGGGCTAATAATCACTACCGTGGGGAAACCACGAGGCGCTACGGTAGCTGTTGGCACAGCTTGAAGCCCTACACGTAAAGGAGCGGGCAGAGCAGGAGGTAAAGCTTGTTTTTGAGCACGGATCATTGGCGGCGCAGCCGATGAGGGAGCAACAGCATAAACCAGACAGACAATGATTATCCCCAGCAAAATTGAAATGAAAGAAAATTTGCTTATACGTTCGGCCATCGCTCTCTTATCCCCAAAATTCTACTTTCCTTAAGAGTCTAAGTATAGCCTCCCTCTCACGATTTATCAATATTAGTTCCAAACTTAACCTAACGGTCAGTCCTGGCCTGGCCGGCTAAAAAAACGACCCCTTACCCAACCGCGTAAGAGGTCGCTTTTCAGCAAAAGCTCAATTCACTCAAGGAGCCAACAAGTCGCTCCTGTTCACATAGACATCCGCAGCCGGCGGGCAATGAATAACACCGCCGCCAGGCCGACCGCAATGAAAACGGCCTCCAGACCGCCAAAGCCAGTTTCGGGCACGACGGCGGTGCCAGCCGGCTTAGCAGCGACCGCTGCGGGAGTGCGGGTAGGAGAAGGTTTGGGCGTGGGATTGTCCTGCTGCTTATTGCCCACAGCGGCTTCCTGGCCGTTGGCGCTGCCCGGAGCCACCACAGGGGTGTTCGTCGGCGTGGGCATAGGCGTGTTAGTTGGGATTTTGGGGATAGGCGTGAAGGTTGCCGTTGGATTGGGCAGCCGGATCAGGAGAGTTGGAGACGGCTGGGCGGCAATAGTTTGCTGGTCCATATTTTGGCGGATAATAAAAACTGCGCCAACTCCCAGTAGACCCAAAACCAATAACCCAATTAATGCAATCGCCAGCGTGACAAAAAGCCGATTTTGTCCCACTTCTTCTTCGTCATCATGTTCGTCTAGCATGGGTTCTCTCCTTCAATACTGAGCCTGGACTGTAGCCAGATTTTTGCAGCCCAGGCTAAAGGACAAGGTATGTCATCTTTTTATTTTATGTCAAAGCCAGGTAATTTGCAAATTCGGAGGCTATATTTAGGGGGTTTAAAATGATGCTACTACTAAATGTAGGGGGTATGAATTTATGAGGTTAGGGAAGTGAGAGAACTCGTATGAACTGAGACGATTTAATTCCCGAAATGGCTAGTCTTGTTTGGACAGTAGTTTGTCCAATTTTTATTCGTCTTGACGGAGAAAAAAAGTGCCAATCACCGGAGTCGTTACAAAAATCAGATGATCTGTTCTAAATTAGCCAGGGGAATATAGGGCGATACATCGCCGAGGTTGACGATAGCACCCGGTACAAGCAGGCCGGTCTCAAGGGGCTGAGGTTTCGGCGGCAGGGTGGTGATGGTGCCGCTAGCCCCGATATGGGGACCATGCCTAACCCGCACCCGGCTGCCGACGGCAAGCAGCGGTTTGCTCTCTTTTTCCGCCGACACGGCGGCCAGGGCGCTGGCTTTACTACTGGTCGCCAGAATAACCGGTTGAGCATCCTCCAGGGTCTGGCCTGGGGCAGGAAAGAGCTGCGGGGTATGGCCTCGGATAGATACTTCTTTGCCATCCAAAGTTCCCAAAAGCCCAAAGGTATAGCGCGACATGGAAATATCGCCAAAGCCTTCGGTGGCCACCACTCTCACCTTGACCGGCGGCTCCAGCTTTAGCAGCGCGGCGTCAATACTCCCAACAATCATGCCGCGAACTTGCATTTCTTCGGCCCGGTACAGTATCTCCTCGTCCAGGGAGCGGCCGGCCAGAATGATCATATTTTTAAGAGTCTCGTCAATCGTCTCTACAGCCAGAGTTTCAAAAGGTGAGTCAACCATGCGTTTAAGCGGCCCATAGGCCTCGCCGCCAAAACCGCAGGCGGCTTCAATCACCGCTCCGCTGGCTTCGATAACGACACCCCGGTCGGGGATAAGGCGCGCAACCGTGCCGTTGATGAAAGCAGACAACTCGACTACGGCTCCTTCTGTTTCCAGCAGCACCCAGCCAGGGCCAATCGCGGCGATCTGCCCGGCTGCCGGGGTCCGCGCTGCTCGCTGCAAAAAGGGAAGGCCACCTTTCGCCCGGGCAATCACTTCGTTGGCCTTAACCGTGTCGCCTTCCGCTTTCAACATCACCTGCTCCATGTCCACGTTTAGCTGGGCCAGTTGGCGGGCCACATTAATCAGCCGGTAGCGGTGGGGGGTGCTGGCACGAGCCACTACGGTCACAGCTTCCACCTGCTGGCCGCGCTGAACTGCTACCTCGCCGGGCATGGGCAGCATCCGCCGGATGGTCACTTTACTTTGCCCATTGATCCGCCGGTCAGGCAATTGCATGCGTCACCCCCAGTTCGCCCAACCATTGTCTAATCTGGGCCTGTCGCCGGGTCTCATCTTTTAGCAACCGTAAGGGCCGCCCCCGCGCATCAACGATGATCCCTAAAATGCCCCCTTCGACCTCGGCCAGAGCGCCCCGGCCCGGCTGGCCCAAACCAATATCAAAGTGGCGGCCGGGCCTGATTTCCAGCGTGGCTTTTTCCCCAGGTGGCAGAGCAATCACCTGCATTGAACCGTAGGCCACTTCCGTTTCCACATGGTGATTGTCGGCATAATTGACCTTGAGTTTCAAGGCCGGCTTGCCCGGCGTACCATGTCCCATTGGAGCAATCACGGTGCCCAAATTTAAAAAAGCGTCCCGCGCCGCAATTTCGACGGCCGCCAGCGGCTGAATCGTGGCGATAGCGCCTAGCATAGTGGCCAGGCCGGCTACATCCAGGGCCAGGCTGGTCACACCCCAGGGTTCCAGGCCGTCTAGCAGCACCAGAGCCGCATAGCCGGGCTGCGGGGCGCGGGTCAAAGTCTGTCCTCCACCGACAATGAGATTCCATTGAACCTGGGCCAGGCCCGCCGCCGGCGGCAACGACCAGCCTTCGCGAACCTGCTCCATGACTAAACGCAAGAGTTCCCGGGCAACCGCGTGGGCGAGCAGCAGATCTTCCGGGGTTTCAGGCACGCTGGTTGGATGGAGGCTTTTATTGAGGAGACGATTGTACAGATCCTCAGGCGTCATTTCAAAGGGCAGCCACCGCTGAAATTTTTCCGGCGGCGCCACTTTTAGCAAGGAGGCCAGGCTATGCCCCACCCCGGCGTCACTGCGAATGATCGAGTTTTGGTCATCCCCAGCCTGCGCCGAAATCACAGTGGCCCGGCTGCCCACGTCGGCTCCCAGCACATTCAGGTTGTTATGCCGCCCCAGATAGGTGATCACTTTTTCAAAAGACTTGCTGGCGGGCAAGACCGGATAGGGGGACCAATTGTTGAGCTTTTGAAAACCGGGCAACTGCGCCATTTTGCGCTGCACATACAGATTTTCCAGCTCCATCTGGATGGCCGCCAGGTCTTCTATCGCCAATGTCGGGCGAATGTTTGGCCCGGCCCGCAGCGGCGCGACCGGTCCCAAGATTTCGGCCACTTCCGTCCGGGTTTCGCTGTTGCCAGCGTAGAGAACGATGGGTTTTTCGGCCAGAGTGGGCATCCGCAGGGCCATAGCAATGACACGGGCCAAATCAATCACCGGCCGGACAGCGCCTCCATCCGTCCCACCCACCAGAATAATGGCTTCCGGGCCGCCCTCTTGAAGCAGTTGCAACTGGGCTTCAGGGCTGAGACGACCTTCGCGCGGCGTCCCGTTGGACAATGGAGAATTGGCCGGGGTAGGCGAGCCGGTATCGAGTGACAGCTCATTGACGACGGCAGCATAGGTCGTCGCAGCCGCCCGGCGAGCCGTCGCCAGGCTGATGTTTTTCATCAGGCCGGCCAAGACCACTGTCAAAGGCGGCCCGGCGCTGGAGACAATGACCACGGCATCAATACCCTGCCGGTTGGTGTTTTGGGGCGTTATCGGCCAGCCGCCGGAGTTAAACAGGGTCCGTCCGGCGGATTTTTCGACCTCTCGGACGGCTGCGACCATGCCTAGGGTTATGTCTCGCCAGGGTGGTTCGTAGGTGCTGGGGGCTTGACCTGTCGCCGCCAGCCGGTAGGCGCCGCTGACCTGTTCAATCAGGGCAACCGTAGTCGTCGCACTCCCGCAATCAATGGCTAAAATGCTGTTGATGGTAATTTCTGCCATATCTGAATTACAATGTGACTCTGAATAAAGGCAAATGTCTGGCAGCTTGCGTTGGCTTGCCCAATGCCAAGCTTAACAAACTCAGCCCCCAAACAAGCCCATCAAAAATTGCAGCCGAGACACCAACAGGGCCACGCGCGAGCTGACCGTATTGGCAAATAAGGCCCCCAGGGTAAAAATGAGCATCAAGCGGCCCATGCCGGCCCAAAAACGGACAAAACTCTCTCGCAGACCGCCTAAAACCCCCTCTGACCTGACGGCAAAGGTGAAATAAAAGAAGGTGCCAATAGTCCCCAAAACGACAATGATGTTATTGAGCCAGATCACCAGGCCCACCTCATTCTCCGTATCCGGGTAATGGGTGGGATTGAGCGAGATGTTGGCTACCGCCGATGTCTGGGGTAATAAAGTTCCAAATAAAGCACCGCCAATAGCCAACGCCGCACCGACGCCTAACACAAAGGCCAGGGCTAAGCTCCCCAGGGCATTCGTTATCCCACCCTGGGTGGGTCGGATTTTGAAGATCAACAGCACGCACAAGATCAGCGCGGGCAGCACGCTGATCAGGTTCCCGGAGGTGAGGGCAGGGTAGAAGACTTGATGCCAGACCACCAAGATGGCATAGCCTACAGCCACGCCGACAAAAATATGAGACGCTAACTTGAACAGCACGTTGTCGCCGAAGATATAGCTGAACACCATCAGGGTCAGCCCTGCGGCAATGAAGGGGCCAATCGTCTCCATAAATCAACCTTCCTTAGTTTAAGGCTGAGGCTAAGGCGAAGATTCCGCTTCTATTTCAGCCTCGGCCTTAGCCTTACGCTTGTGTTCTGCCGGCGGCATCCAGCCCGCCATGGTCCCCAGGGCAATTAGGATGACAATGAGCAAATGGGCAATGCCCTGGCTGTCAATCATTTGCCGGGCCGGACCAAAATTCTTCCGGCCTGCTTCAATGGCCGCCGCGCCGTTGATGCCGGAAATTAACCCATCCAGTTGCTGGCTGTCGAGGTAGGGCCGCAGGAAGGGATCAGCCGTAGCGCTGACAGCGGCCAACAGGTAACGTTCGCCGTCGTCGGGTGGAACCGCCGCCGCCATTTGTTCGATCCACCAGCGCGCCGTGACCGGGTTGTCGCTGAGGGTAATCAGCACGTCCACCTGCCCCAAATTGTTGATGCCATTCCAGGCGGCTCGCTCCGGCGCGGCAAAAGTCAATCCTTCTTTAAAATCGGTCAGGGCTGATAATTGTTTGCGCCCGGTGACCAACTCGCGGATGCCGGCCATCTGTCCCGGCAGATAACCCAGGTTGATCACCTCCGCGCCGTAGGTTTCACCCCGTTCGGCCAGGGTCTGGTCCAGCAATCGCTGGGCTAACGTTGCTCCCTCCGGCTCAAGGCTGACGAACACCAGACGCATGCCCTGGCCGCGCAGCCGGCCAATGATATTTTCGGCCAGGGGCTGCATCTCCCCCTGGGTGGCGGTGCTGTAATCAAATGAAACCAGGGCCACAGAGCCAGGCTGCTGCAAATCAATCGCGCCCAGTTGAACGCTGACCAGCTCGCGGCGCTGTTTGTCCAGCACGGCGCTTAACGAGCCGGCCGGTTCGGTCCAGGGCACTTTTTGGCCGGTTGCCGGGTCTACCACTTTTTGCAGGCCGGGCGCCAGCGGCAGAGCAATCAAAATGATCAACAGCAGGTACATCACTCCCCGCACGATATTCCCAAACAAACGATCCCGCTGAGTCAAAGGTTCGGGCAAAGTAGCCGGCCGGGGTGCTTGAGTGGCAATGGCGTAGAAATGCTGCGCCGCTTCGAGCATGGCATCGGCCTGGGCCGTGGACGCTGTCGCCTGTGGGGCTAATACAGGAGACGGTGTGGCAATTTTTTCGGCAGGCAGCAGCGGCCCCAAGCCGGCCAAAACTCCGGTCGACTCGGCGACTTTGTCGTCTTCGTCGGCCAAAGCTTCTTCGCTGGGGGTAAAACTGCGCAGCCAGTCCGACATCCGCTCGGCCGGCGATGCTTTGAATTCGGCAGGAGGCTGGAGCGTTTCTGCGGCCTCTGTCTCAGCAACCGGCGGCGTAGTCTCGGATAAATCTTTGAGCCAATCCGGCGCTTCAGGTTCACCGGTGACGATGGTCTCAGTCACTGGCGCTTCTTCTGCAGGCCGGGCAGCTTCCGGGGTTTCTAGCAGCCAGGCAGGCAGTTCAGGCTCTTCTTCCTCACTGACAAAAAATTCATCCGCTTTCGCCGGGGGCAAAGCGGCTTTAACCGCCGCAGTAGCTGCACCCAGGCCAACCAACCAGTCCGACTCCGGCGGCAGCTCGGGTTCGACAGTTTCATCCACAGGAGACGGGACGGCTGCCACTTCATCACTCACCGCTTCGACTGTTTCATCAAGCTGCGCCGGCAGAGCCTCAACTTCAGCCTCAGGTTCGCTGATTTCAGTCGGGGTAGCATGGGGAGCGGCAAATTCCGGTGTATCGCTTAACCAGGAAGGCAGCTTGAGGTCTTCTGTAGACAAATCGGCCAGCCAGGGCGGGATTTCCTCTTCGGCTTCTGCTTCGCCCTCGACCTCGCCAACGGAAGTAGGAGGCGCAGCCATAGCCTCAGTTTCAGCCAGTTCTGGCTGCGCGGTGGGAGTTTCCAACTCGGCTTCGACAGCGCTTGTTTCCACCTCGGCGGTTTCTGCTGGCGCAGCAGGCGCTACGGGCAGTTCGCTCAACCAAGATGGCATTTCCAGTTCTGTTTCTGCCTCCGCCTCTTCAGCGGCGACTCCTTCCGTTTCAGGCGCAGGCGGCAACTCCGCCAGCCAGGCCGGTGTTTCAGCTTCTGCTTCAGGGGCCTCAATGCTCTCGACGGCGACAACCGTTCCCCTCACCCCGGTCAACCAGGCGGGTATAACCAGTTCCTCGGACTCGGGTTCCTCTATTGGTTCGGCAGTCGTAGGAGCCTGGGGCAGCTCGGCCAACCGGGCGGGGGTCTCTGCTTCGGGTTCAACTTCTTCGGCCAGGACAGCCGGTGTTGGTTCGGCTTCGGCGGCCTCGGTCAGATCAGCCAGCCAGGAAGGCGACGCCTCTTCGGCTGCCGGCTCGATTTCAGCGACTTCAACCGCCCTGGCAGTAGCTATTTCCGTTAGCCATGCGGGAATTTCCAGGGCTTCCTCTGCTTCACCTTCTTCAACTACGGCAGTGGATGTTTCCTCAGCTTCAGGGGCTGGCGGCAACTCGCTTAGCCAGGCAGGTATCTCCGCTTCTTCCCCGGTTTCAGCCTCCTCAACCTCAGCCACTTCCTGCAAATCTGCCAACCAGGGCGGGGCTTCCTCTTCGGCTGCGGCGGACTCATCTGTCAGCACTGCGGCAGCGGTCGCAGCCCCGGCAACTCCTGCTACGCCCGTCAGCCACGCCGGAATTTCCAATGCTTCTTCTTCACCTGCCTCCACCGGCGCGGCCGATAATTCCTCAGTTTCAGGCGCTTGGGGTAACTCGCTTAACCAGGCCGGTATTTCCTCTTCAGCTTCGGGTTCAGCAACTTCTGCACCCACTGCTTGCGGTGCGGGCGATACTGGTAGCCCCAGTTCGGCCTCAACTTCGACATCCTCAGCCATGCCGATAGGAGGGGCCTCCACTTGAGATACTTCCGAAAGTTCAGCCAGCCAGGACGGCGTTTCCATTTCAGCCCCGGCCTCTTCCGCGACCAGAACCTGGCCCGTTTCAGCTCCAGGTGTTTCAGGTAACTCGCTCAGCCAGGAGGGCATTTCTAGCTCAGCTTCTGCTTGGCCCTCTTCCTCCACCGCAGCTTCCGGCGCTTCAGGCAGCCCAGCCAACCAGGCCGGAACTTCCTGTTCGGCTTCAGTTTCGGCGATTACTTCGGCTTGAGCCGTCTCAGTTTCAGCAGCTTCCGGTAACTCGCTCAGCCAGGAGGGTACCTCTCCAACTTCGGCCTCAGGCGTCTCCGCAGTCACAGGCGCTTCCCCTAAATCGGCCAACCAGGCGGGGGTTTCTTCTGCCGTCTCAGCTTCGACATCTTCAGTAGGCAATTGGATTTCCGGCACGGGCGGTAACTGATCCAGCCAGGCGGGCATTTCCGCCTCTGCCCCAGTTTCAGTCTCCTCAACCCCAGCCACTTCCTGCAAATCGGCCAGCCAGGGCGGGGTTTCCTCTTCGGCTTCGGCGGCAGACTCATCCGTCAGCATTGCCGCAGCGGTCGCAGCCCCGGCAATTCCCGCCACACCCGTCAGCCAGGCCGGAATTTCTAATGCTTCTTCCTGACCCTCCTCACTCGGCGGAGCGGATAATTCCTCGGTTTCAGGCGCTTGGGGCAACTCGCTTAACCAGGCCGATATTTCCTCTTCAGCTTTGGGTTCAGCAACTTCTATGGGCGATGCCGGCATCTCTGGTTCGGCTTCAGTTTCAGCTTCCTCAGTCAGACCAACCGGAGGGGTCTCCACTTGAGATACTTCCGAAAGTTCAGCCAGCCAGGGCGGCGTTTCCATTTCAGCCCCGGCCTCTTCCGCGACCAGAACCTGGCCCGTTTCAGCTCCAGGTGTTTCAGGTAACTCACTCAGCCAGGAGGGCATTTCTAGCTCAGTTTCGGCCATCTCTGCCACTACTCCCTCGGCAGGCGCTTTCTCCAGGCCGGACAGCCAGGAGGGCATCGCTTCAGCTTCGGCCTCAGGCGTCTCCGCAGTAACAGGCACCTCCCCCAAATCAGCTAACCAGGAGGGTGTTTCTTCTGTTTCACCTTCCACAGCGGGGGGAGGTAATTCGCCAAGCCAGGAGGGAATTTCCAACTCTGCCTCAGCTTCAACCTCCTCACTCATTTCGGCAGGCGCTGGTTCACCCTCAGCCGTTTCCGGCAAGCCGGTCAACAGCCAGGATGGCGCTTCCGGTGCAGCCGTCTCCCCGGTTTCTTCAAGGGTAACAGGCGCAGCCTCAGGCTCAAAAGCTTCGGGCAGGGTAGTCAGCCATGACGGAATCTCCAATTCAGTTTCGGCCTCTGTCTCTTCAACTGCTGTCTCCACCGTTTCAACCGGGGAAGCTGACTGCAAATCACTCAGCCAGGCCGGTATTTCCTCTTCGCTTTCTGGTCCAACCTGCTCAACAGCCGGTTCACCTGGCAAACTACTCAGCCAGGAAGGTATCTCTGTGTCAGTTTCAACTACCGGCGCTTCCGGCAGCTCGCTTAACCAGGAAGGTGTTTCCAATTCGGCCTCGGCTGCGGTCTCGGCCAATTCGGCAGGGGCAGCAGGAGCTGGAGGCATCTCCTCAGCCTCAAGTCCTCCCATCTCAGCCAGCTCCCCTGTCTCGCCGGCCAGGTTAGCCAGCCAGGGCGGCGCTTCGAGTTCGATCTCGTCGGCGCTTTCATCGCCCCAGGTTGGCGCAGGCAGTTTAGCCTCAGGTAATTCGCGCAGCCCAGACAGCCAGGAGGGCATTTCTACATCGGCCTGGCTTTCCTCGCCGGAAGAAGGAGCTGTTTCCGCCAGCGAGGCTTCGGGCCATTCAGCCAGCCAGGGTGGCGTTTCCAGGTCGGCCTCAGCTTCACCGGTCTCGACCGGCTGGGCGGCAGTCGCCTCAGGTTCAGCCGAATCCAGCAAGTCCGTTAGCCAATCCGGCGTCTCCAACCCCTCATCGGGTTTCCCTTCCGCCTCAACCCCTGAATAGGCCGGCGCGCTGGTAGCCGCCGGTATTTCCGGCAGCTCGGCCATCCAGGAAGGCGTTTCCGGTTCCTCATCAAGGCGATCGGCTAACCAGGGCGGTCTTTCTAATTCCGCTTCCGCTGGCCCGAGCGGCGTGGAAGATGAAGATTCGGGCAGTTCGGTCAGCCAGGAGGGGGTGTCAAGGTCGGCGGTAACTTCAGGTTGACTCCCCTGTTCACCCAGGGAGACTTCCGGCAGCTCGTTCAACCACGAGGGAATATCCTGTTCTGCCTCTGGCAGTTCACCAGCCGGGGACGGGCCTGCTTCAACGGGGGATGCGGGGGGGAGGTCAGATAACCACGCCGGTATCTCCATATCGGCCATCGCCCCAACTTCCTCAGAGGGAGATGGCGGCTCCTCGCTCGACTTTGCTGCCGGCCAGTCAGTTAGCCAATCCAATCCTTCCGGTTCTGCTTCACCTGGAAGTTGGGCGGGGGAAGGTGGGACTTCCGGCGTGGGGATGCTGGCCGTGTCAGCCAGCCAATCGGGGATTTCCAGTTCGGCGGAAGGCGTTGCTGCCGGCATAGCAGGTTCTTCGGTTCGCTCCTGGGTCAACCAATCCAGCCTCTCGACCAGCAGATTATCTTCCTCGGCCGGAGTTTCCGCCAATAACCAATCGTCCGCTGCGGCGGCCGCAGTCTCTTCAGACTCCTGGGTTGGCCCAGATAAGTCGGCCAGCCAATCGGGCGCTTCGCCCGCTTTGGCCGCTAAACTACCCAACCAATCGGATGACTCAGCGAACGTTTGGTCAGCCTCAATCTGTTCACCGGAAGGCTCGCCCGCCTCGGCCAAGGTTGAGTCACTTAACCAGGCAGACGACTCGGCGGTAGTCTGGTCAGGTTCGGCCAGCCAAGCAGGCACTTCCTCCTTCTCGGAAGAGAGGTCGCTCAGCCAATCAGGCGACTCAGCAGCCGGCTGTTCGCTTTCAGGCGCAGGGGCGGGAGAAGATACCGGCCACCCGGGCGTTTCTGCCGGAGCGGCGGCGGGGGGTGTTTCAGGGGCAGGTTTTGACAGGCTGGACAGGCGCGACAAGGGCCGGGGGGCAGGTTTTTCCGGCGACTCCGGCAGCGGAGGAGGAGTCGGTTTTGCGGCTGCGCCGGGCGGGGTCAGTTCTTTGGCCCAGTCAGGCAGAGCCGGAGCGCTGGCTCCCGCGACGCTTGCTTCAGGCGGGACAAGACCAGCCGCCCAATCGGGCAGCGCCGGGGATATTGGCCCGGTTTCGACGCCGGTGGGTATCAGGCCAGCCGCCCAATCGGGTAAGGGCGGGCCAGGTTCTGGTTCAGCCGGTTTTTCGGGCTGAGGTGAGAGTCGCTTGAGCGGCTTTAAGCTTCTAATCGGGGCGGCTGGTTGAGGAGGGGCCTCTTGAGGGGCCGCAGGAGGGATGTCACTTTCGCCCAGCCAGGGCGGCGTTTCTGCTTCACTTTTAGCCGGCTGATCCAGCTCAGTTTGCCCGGTAGGGGCAGCATCACTTTGCAGATTCTCCAGCCAGGGTGGAAGTTGATCAAAGCCGGCGCTGGGGGCAGCGGTTTCCACCTCCATATTTTGCAGCCAATCAGGAATGGCGGTTTCTTCTTCCTGTACAGGCAAATTATCTAACCACGAAGGCGCAGCCTCGCCGGTTTGGGGCGGGGCGGAGGGGAGGGGTTCAAAGGAAAGGTCCGCTGAAGAGTCAAATAACCAATCAGCATCTTCCTGAACCGGGGTTTCCGCTTCACTTGCGGCTGGGGGAGGAGGTTGTTCCTGAAACAGCCAATCCAGCGAAGGTAAACCATCCTCTGAAGCCAGCCAACTGGAAGTATCCGCAGCGGGCGCCGCAGGTTTTTCGCCGATGTCCGGCGCTTCGCCGGTTTCCTCACTGGTAATCCAATCAGGCGCATTCCAGGCAGGCGCTATTGGCGTAACGGCAGGAGGCGGGGTTATTTCAGCGGTCGTCGGCGGGACAATATCCACGAGCCAATCCGGCATGTCAACTGCCGCCTCGCTTTCCTCATAACCGGCTTCCTCCTCACCAGGCGGGGTCACGATATCTTGAAGCCAATCCGGTACATCTACGGCGTAGGGGGTTTCGGCGGTGGTGGGCAAAGCAGGAGGAAGAGCGCCGGGTAAAGACGGCTCGGCGGAGGGTTCGGCCAGCCAGTCCGGCACGTTAAAATCAGCCTGTGACGGCTCAGGAGCGGGGGCGGGCGGCGCTTCGGCGGGACTAGCCAGAGCGGCTGTGAGCCAGTCGGGCACATCCTCGGCGGCACTGCTGCTCCGAGTTGGCGGAGCCGGTGCAGGTGGTGAAGGTGGTGCGGCTGGGGGATGAACGGCAGGAGTTTCGAGGGCTTCGGTCAACCAGTCAGGGGCTTCGTCCAACCGGGCAGGAGCAGGGGAAGGCGGGGCAGCCGTGTCCGGCGGGATCATTTCGGTCAGCCAATCGGGCGCTTCGTTCTCCAGGGCTGGTTCCAGCGGCTGGTCAAAGTCCGGGGCAAAGGCAGGCGGAATCACATCGTTAAGCCAATCGGGCGCTTCGACAGCGGGGGGATAAGCCGGTGGGGCCTCCTGACGGCCGGCCTGGGCAGAGCCAAGGCTGGCCAAAAAGTCATCCAGCGGCGGCTCCTCAGGTTCGTCAGAGTGTCCCCATTCGACCGAGGTAGCCAATTGATCCCGCGAAGGTCCAGGAACCCCTTCTTCCGCCATTTGTTCCAGCAGGTTGGATAAAGCTCCGGGCGCAGCGCCAGGGGCAGCCGAGACAATTGTATCTACTTCCGCGCCACCCTCACCCAGACCGGCCAGGCGGCCTTCTCTTTCACCGTACTTGGTCAGGAGACGTTTTAACCAATCCGGCACTTGCTCGACCAGATTTTGGGTGGCCGGCTTGGGTTGGGTTCCCCCCAGTTTGCTCAATTTTTTGAGTCCGCCGGTTGACGACGGTCTTCGTTCCAGATCATCCGTACTCATAGCAAAACGTTCCTAATCTGAATAAGGGCGATCGGCGCCCATTAACACCCGCAGGCCCGTAGCGATCACCCCCAGAGACACTCCCAAGAGAATACCTCTGACGCCAGCCAGGGTCGGTACATTGAGCACCCAGTCTTTGATGACTGGAAATTCCGGCCAGAGATAGATACTCACCGGAACCTGGCCCAGCAACACAATCACTGCAAACAAGACAAAAAAGAATGACTCCAGGCTGCGTACTCTGAAGGCGCGAAAAGCAGCGGTAGCGATAAAAAGAGCCAGGAGTGCGAAAAAGGTAGCCTCCAGAGGCTGCAAAATGTAATTAAAAATAACTTGGCCGTTGGCCGACAGTGGGCCGCCCAGCCCCAGCCCCAGGGTGCCAAACAGGGAGAGCAGCAGGACAATACTGTAAATCGCTCCCGGTTTTTGGGTGCGAATGCGACTCCAGTGGACACTGACGACATTGGCAAAGCCCAAAAACAGGGCAAAAGCGGTTACAATAGCCGCCCAACTCACCAGAAAATAGCCCACTCCGTTAATCGTCTGCTTCAGGCCACCCAAACCGCCATCGCCGTTCCAGGTTGAAACAAAAACATCGGCCAGCACAAATAGACCGACCACAATGGCGACGATCGTAGCTAAAACACGTCCGCTGCGAATAATCATAAGCTCTAACTCAACGAGGCAATAACAATGCTACCCAGGATGAACAGGCCCACCAGCCAGCGCATCAAATCCTGAGCAGCTAAACTCCCTAGATGGGCCGGGCGTTTTTGCAGATAAGCGCCGGCGGCATAAATCTCCTCGCCCAACAGCGTTTCCTGGGCCGAGGCGTAGATAAAAGGCAAAGTATTGGGATTACTCGTCCCCCCGATGTGGGCAATTCCGCGCCGGGCCGCCGTCTCACCCATCAGCAAATATTCATCGCCAAAGTTGCCGACCATGACGTTGGCTTCGACCCGGTCAATGTTGAGAATATTCATTACCCCGGCGGCATAGGCGGCCGGCTGGGGCGCAATCCAGCGAATAGAACGATAAGCCTCCTCCGCCCGGTCAGGATCATTGCGATGAGCCGCGCGAAGCGCGTTTTGGGCAAACAGCATCACCGTTGGATCAGCCATTGAAATCGTAGGTGACACACCGGTGGCCGCCGCCTGCCCGGCCAGGTAATCCAGCACGGCCAGCCCGGCCAGGCTGTCAGAGGTTGTTTCGTTGACCAGGCTGCCGATACCCAGCGACAGATGCAGGTCGCGCCCGGCCTCGATGGCCTGTCCCGGCAATGCCCTTAAATTATCAAAGGCCCGAATCCGGCGCAGCAGGGGCGTCTGCCCGCTGCGAGCGCGCAGGGTGAAGAAGTAAATCCCTACTACAAAAATCAGCAAGATGACAATGGCCCCTCGAACCAGAATTTCCTGACTCACAGGCTGGTCTCCTTATTTGATAGGTTGAGTCCCGGTGTACCTGCTGTGCCACTCTGGGCATGAAGCTGGAGCGAGTCGGGGTGTTCAAGATGAGCAATAAGCTGGTCCACTTGTATGGGGTCTGCCAGCAGGTCTACGAGGCCCTGGGTAAAGTGGGGTGAGATGAAGAGGTTGAGGGTGGGTTGAGCTACTAACAGGCATTGGCTGCCAATAAAAGCAAGCGGCTTGTGCGCTTCCAGCAGTAAAATTGCTGGGGCAGCCAGGCCCAGGTCAGCCAGTTTTTGGGCGATTCTTCCGACAAAAGTCACTTGATTCATACAAGCGTCCTTTTAACGCTGAAGCCGCTGGCCCAAACCCGTAACCAGTCTCTGCCAGCCGGGTTTGTTCAGCACCGCAATCGCTTCCTTGGCCGCAGCCGCCACCTCCCCCTCTAACTCTGGATCGTCGAGCAAGGGGGTCAGCGCGATGACAGCCTCTGAGCGGCCTATTCGTCCTAAAGCCCAGGCTGCATTGCGCCGCACCTGGGGGTCGGCATCAGTTAGAGCGACTTTTAAGGCGGGCAGCGCCGCTGCGGCTCTTAGCGCACCCAAAACATAGCTGGCGCTTCGCCGGACAATAACGGCTCTATCCCTTAAACAGCCCACCAGTTCCCCGGCGGCGCTCCCTGCGCCGAGATGTCCCAGTCCCAGGACGGCAGCCCGGCGCACCCAGGGGTCGCTATCTTTTAGCGCAGCCAGCAGATGGGGCATCGCTTCGCCCTGGCCCTGCCGGCCCAGGGCTTCGGCGGCGCTCTGCCGCAAAAGGGTACTGCCCTGCGTCAGCGGCTTGGTGAGATAGGCTTGGGCCTCGGCTGACTTTTTGTCCACCAAAGCATCAATGGCCGCTGCACACATCACGTCTGTTTGGAATTCTGCTGGGACAGGCGTAAACTCTGGAGGCGGCGCCGGGTAATTTTTTACCAGCTCGACCAGTTTTTGGCGGCCACCGGCTTCGCTCGCCAGGGCCGTTCCAGCCTGCCAGCGTACAAAGGCGTGGTCATCGGCCAGGGCGCCGGTAAGTAAAGACAACGTAGCCGGGTCCGCCGCTTTGGAAGCATCCTGATTAAAGCGAAACAGGGCTTGCCAGCGCATCGCCGCCAGCTCTGATTGCAGCGCCGCCGCCAGTTCAACCATAAAATTGTTCCGAGCCGAATAGAGAGAATATGCCCATTATGTAAGGTAATAGTAGTATACCACATGCGGAAGTACCTGTAAAGTTTACATAAACGCAATATATAGAGATGAATGGGACGTAGACCACAAGATGTAGGATTTTATCAATTTTCTTGCTCAATTTATCGAGCGCCTTGCGTGTTTCGTTAAATGACACTGCTTAAACATGGGTAACACAGAGAACGCAGAGAAGGCGCAGAGATACACAAAGTTTTTATCTATTTTTCTCTGTGCCCCTCTGTGATGACTCCGTGCAACTCCGTGTAATCTTATTTTCACGGGAGCAATCTCATGCAAGTTGAGCAAATCTTAGAAACTTGCCTGTATGTGGATGATCTGGAGGCAGCCGAGGAATTTTACAGCCGGGTGTTGGGGCTGGCCGTCTTTTCGCGGGTGAAGGGTCGCCACGTTTTTTTCCGCTGCGGCCAGGGCGTCTTTTTGTTGTTCAATCCGGCTCGGACCATCAAACCGGAGGGCGATCTCCCCGTGCCGACTCACGGCGCGCACGGGCCGGGGCATGTCTCCTTTGCCATGCCGCCGGCGGACATTCCCGCCTGGCGCGAGCACCTGCGCCAGAATAACGTATCCATCGAGGCCGAAATCACCTGGCCCTCCGGCGGTTTCTCGCTGTACTTCCGTGATCCGGCGGGAAACAGCGTGGAACTGGCCACGCCGCAGACATGGAGGTAATGCTCTAAAACTCCAAGTAACCCAACTCCTTCAAAAGACGGCGTACCTCTGCGACCTTTTCTGATGAAATCAAGATAGTAGTAGGATTGAGCGCCTCACCCAGCAACGGACCGAGGTGGGGATGTTGGCGCAGTTCGGCCAACAGGCCCTCGTGGGCGAGACGCAGCAAAGTGGCCTGTTCCAGGCGGACGGTGTTCTGCCTCGTTCCCCACGTAAGGATGGTCTCGACCACTTTCAGCGGCGTCTGGTTGTCGGTGGCGCGGGCCAGAAAGGCGGTAATCTGCTCGGCGGCGACGCCGTTTTTGAGGGCGCGGCTGATGCTGGCCTGGGTTATGGCATAGACCGTGCGCTCTTTGTCGCGCTGCTCCAACTGCGCAAAGCGGGCCAACTGGAAACGGTCATACAGACTGGCACGAGAGGGCACGTGAGCATAGAAATTCGCATCTACCCGCAGCAAGGAGAGTTTTTTGTCGGTGGGAACGGCAGGAACCTGGTTTTGCAGAAAACTCTGGCCGGGCGGGGTCAGGCGGAAACTGCCTGGATCACCGGTCTCGGCAGCCGTTCCTAACTCCGCCACTCCTAGAACTGGCAAGATGTGGGTCAACAGGTGGCGGATCAAAGCCCCTTCGACCTGCTCCCAATGCTCAAAGCCCATCAAAAGCTGACCCTGGCGGTCATAAATGTACCAACTGTTATAGTCGCCGCCAGGGCGTTGAAAATCCGGCTCGACACGTTTGATGGTCGCTTCAAAATCGGCAATTGAGAGCCAGGCCCCATTTGAAGTATCCACTCGAGCCAGAAATCCTAAAATTTTGGCGCGAGCCAGGAGCGGGCTGTTTTCCCAACCGGTCGGCTGGGGAACCAGGCCAGGTACGTGCCACAAATCGTTCCAGGTGGGATCGGCCCGCCAGGTATCTTGCAGCAGCCGAAGCTGCTCCAAGGGCTGGGCCTGCAGCCAGGCGCGGGCAGGATCGCGGTCGGGCCGGAGCCGGCCATGTCTGGCGACCAGCAGGCCGGCGCGCTGCCCCAGGTGCAGCAAAAACTCCAACTCGGCTTCCTGGGGAAAGGCTGGCAGCAGCGGCGGCAACAGACAATTTGCCAGGGCCTGGCGGTCTTTGGCGGCCAAGCCCTGGTACGTGACATCCGGCGCTCTGGGTTTACTTTCCAACCGCACCGGGGTGGTTTGCAGATAGACCAGCAGGTTAAACATATTTTCCCGCAGCCGGCCTTCGCCGCTTATCACAGCGGGGGGAGTTGGGACGAGAGCAACCTCTAAAACATCGGCGGTCGGCGGTCGGCGGTCGGCGGTCGGCGTTGCTAATTCCAGCAGCGGCAGCAGATCGTTGGGAATGTAAACCATTTCCAGGTTGCCTTCTGCCGTAGCCTGAAATGTTTTGAAGATGAGTCCCCGGTACCACAACCCTTCCGCGGGATTGACCGGACTGCGCCAGGGTTGTTCGCGGGCCAGGCGGGCCGGTCCCATCGGGCGGATGTAGCCGTACTCGCGGGCAAAGCGCGGCCCTTCCAGCCTGCCGCCGTGACTCAACAGCAGTTGCAGCGCCTCCCTTTCTTCCGCCGCAAGGTCGCCCAGGACAATGGCGGTCGCCGTGGGCGAAAGCAGGGCTTCAGCCAGCCGTTCGACTGCCTGGGCATGCCTGGGGGTATTGAGGGAGATTGCCCGGCAACTGGCGATGCCCTGAAGCAGCCCCATTTCATAATCAAGAAGTGACTGGTACAAGGTTTTCACACGTTTATTATAAACCCAAGGTTCAGCCGCTACAAGCGTATTATTAGAATGAGAAGTGGTGGCAAAATCGCTCACAGCCAAAAGGAAGGCAGTTCGAGATCCCATGTAACGCCGCTCATCGCATTGATTTTTTGAGCGGAACAGTGCCAGGGCAGGGAAAGCGTAGTTAAAGGACTCTAAAATTCGCTCAATTTGTGAGCGAAATCAATTGCAGGAATCAGGAGTCGCGTCTATAATTTTGATAATTGCGGTTAGTATTCAGAACTAGGGAGTAGGCAGCAAGATTTGCGCCCACTCTCGTTACCAAACTGACGCGAAGCGCGGCAACGAGAGTGCGCAGAATAGCTTTAGCGTCTTTATTCAGAAGGAGATGACCATGGCTGAACAAAAACCAGCCCGTTCCGACTCAGGGATGAACCTGGGTTTTTTAACCGGATTGTTTAGGCAGTTCAGATTAGTCTGGCTGCTCATGCAGGATAGCCGGGTGCCGCTGTGGATGAAATCGGTGGTTCCGCTCTCGCTGCTCTATTTGATTTCACCCCTTGATTTTATCCCTGATGTGGCCCTGGGCTTTGGCCAATTAGACGACCTGGGAGTTATTTTGTTGGGGATGGCTCTGTTTGTAAAATTGTGCCCCCAAAACATCGTGGAGTATTACCAAAACCAGCTCGAATATGGCCCTGAGGATGACCGTGAAACGGTTGATGCCAGCTACCGGGTCATGGATGAAGAATGACCAGGTAAAGGGTACCTTGCCAAATGAATGAATCATCTACTTATAGATTGCCGCAAGCGGTAGCCAGGGAGCTGGACGTTTCTCCGGCCACGCTGCGGCGTTGGTCCGACGAGTTTGCCGACTACCTTTCCCAAGGCGCGGACTCGGCCCAGGGGCGCAGCCATCGCCGCTACTCTGAGCAGGATATTGCCACCCTGACGCTTGTTAAAGAGTTAATGAACAACGGCATGACCTACGAACAAGTCCGCCAGCAACTGGCGCAGCAGCCTTTGGGATCAAACGAGGCGTCGTTGCCGTTATCACCCACTCCTGAAACCAGGGACCATTTTGACCGGAACGAAGAAACAGCCCTGGTGGCCAGCGACGGGGAGTCGCCAGCCATCGCTTTTTTGACCAATACCCTGATGGCGCTTTCCGACGGCCAGAAGAGCATTCTCAACAGCCAGGCAGCCAACCGCGAGTTGATGGGCGTGCTCATTCAAGACAACTTTAACTTAAAGGAAGAAAACAACCGGCTGCGGGAGCGGATTTTGGAAGTTGAGCGGAGTGCAGCCCAAACCCGTCAAGAAGAAGAGTGGCGGCGGGAAGCTCTGCGCCAGGAGCTTGATTCTAAGATTGCCTCCGTGCAGCAGTTGGCAGCTCAAGCGGTGAACACCGCCAGTTCGATCCAAATGCCGGATATTAAAGCAGTCAGCACCAAGCCGGGATGTTTGGGAGCCTTGTTTGGTGGGGGAGGAACGCAAATCCTCACCGTACCCCGCCGCCGGCGCGGAGGGCTACAAGCTCAACAGGTTGGGCTGCCACCTACACCGGCGGCCGGCCCCGGCCAATCTTCGTTCTCCTCTCAGCCGCCGGTTCATCCCAAACCAACGGCTCCACCGGAATAAACCCAAGCCGAACCATCCAACTTTTTAATGTCTTGACTCTGACTATCGCGCGTGGTATAGTTTGTGATGTCGAGCATTCAACAATTGAGGTAAGCAAAAGATTATGAAATGGTCACGCGCCTTATACGCGGTTTTAATTTTAGTCGTGCTGGCTTTTTTGTACGGTGTTTTTGTGTTACGAGCTGAAACTCGCGACGCGGTTGAGCTTTCAAAAGTGGCCGAGTTAGCCAACAAAGGCCAGGTTGATACCGTTATCGTTGATCAAAATGAGTTGGTTATCAAGCTCAGGAACGGCTCTGAAGTAAGTTCAACCAAAGAGCCCGAAATTGGCATTGTCGAAACGCTGCGTATTTTGGGAGTCAGCGAGGAAAACCTTTCCAAGATCAAGGTGAGCGTTGCCCCCCGCAGCGCCTGGGATGGCTGGTTGACCATACTGGGCACCCTGCTGCCACTCATCCTCATCGGCGGCTTCTTCTTCTTTATTCTGCGACAGGCCCAGGGGGCAGGCAACCAGGCCCTTAACTTTGGCAAAAGCCGGGCGCGCATGTTTACCGGCGACAAACCGACCGTGACTTTCGATGACGTGGCCGGGGTGGACGAAGCCAAACAGGAACTGGCCGAAATTGTCGAGTTTTTGCGCGAACCTGAGAAATTCATTTCTCTCGGCGCGCGCATTCCCAAAGGCGTGTTGATGGTTGGGCCGCCCGGCTGCGGCAAAACCCTGACTGCCAAAGCCATCTCCGGGGAGGCCGGTGTACCGTTTTTCAGCATTTCCGGCTCCGAGTTCGTCGAGATGTTTGTCGGCGTGGGGGCCAGCCGGGTGCGCGACCTCTTTGACCAGGCCAAACGCAACAGTCCCTGCATCATTTTTATGGACGAAATTGACGCCGTAGGCCGCCATCGCGGCGCGGGCTTAGGCGGCAGTCACGACGAGCGTGAGCAAACCCTGAACCAAATTTTGGTGGAGATGGACGGCTTCGACACCGACACCAATGTCATTGTTGTGGCCGCTACCAACCGTCCCGATATTCTTGACCCCGCTTTGTTACGGCCCGGCCGCTTTGACCGCCGGGTGGTACTGGATCGCCCGGACCGGAAGGGTCGCGAGCAAATTTTAGGTATTCATGTCAAAGGCAAACCTCTGGCCAGCAATGTTGAGCTGCAAGTCGTGGCCAAGCAAACGCCCGGTTTTGTGGGGGCTGACCTGGAAAATCTGGTCAACGAGGCAGCGATTTTGGCGGCCCGGCGCAACAAAAAGCAGATCAGCATGCTGGAATTTCAAGAAGCTATCGAAAAAGTGATTGCCGGGCCGGAGCGCAAAAGCCGGATCATCCCCGAAAAAGAACGCAACATTATTGCTCATCACGAAGCAGGCCATGCCCTGGTTATGAAGCTGATTCCCGAATGTGACCCGGTCCATAAAGTTAGTATTATTGCCCGAGGGATGGCCGGTGGCTATACCCTCTCCATGCCGGTGGACGACCGGTATCTCAAGAATCAAAGCAAGTTTGAAGCAGACCTGGCCGCGTTGATGGGAGGCCGGGTGGCTGAAGAGGTTATCTTCGACGAGATTACAACCGGGGCGAGCAACGATTTGGACCGGGCGACCAAAATGGCCCGAGCAATGGTTACTCAATACGGCATGAGCCAGAAACTGGGTCCGCTAATTTTTGGCGAAAAAGATGAATTGGTCTTTTTGGGCAAAGAGATTGGCGAACAGCGCAATTATAGCGAAGAAATTGCCCGCCAAATTGACCATGAGGTCCGCCGGATTGTCGAGACCGCCTATAATCGCGCCACGCAGCTCATTCAAGAAAACAAAGCTAAATTAGAAGAAATTGCGCAGCGATTACTTAAAGAAGAGACCCTGGACTCGCAAACTTTTGAAGCGATGTTTGCTTAGGATTGTGGTTAAATAACTTCAATCTCGTTCCCAAACTGAGTTTGGGAACGAGATTGGAAATCGGCTGCTGAAAGTTTAAGAAACAAAATGTCAGTTGACATTTTACGGTAGCTTAGGGTATACTTAGTTGTGCTTTGCATAAGCTTGGACATGATCGAGTTGAAAGTTAGGAGCATAAAGAGTTCGGTTCAGGACTCTTTTAATTTGAGCTTGTTATCTTCGGATGAAATCCTAAGGCAAGGTTTCATTCTCCTCAACAAGACTAACTCCCGGAGGTAAATACGGTGGCCAGAGAAAAAAGTGGGCTCTATTATCCGAATAAAATAGGACGCATCTATTTGATGGCTATGGAAGAAGTTATGGGCACTAACGGCATCAAAGCCGTTTTGAATTTAGCCAAAACGCCGGAGTTGATTGGCAATTACCCTCCCAACAATTTGTCTCGCGAATTTGACTTTGCTGATTTTGGCGCGATTGGCTCAGCCATCGAGGAAATGTATGGTCCACGCGGTGGCCGGGGATTAGCCTTACGGGCCGGTAGAGCCTCTTTTGCTCAAGGTTTAAGTGAATTTGGTTCGGTTATTGGCGCCAGCGAACTCGCCTTTAAGGTTATCCCCCTCGGAACTAAGGTTAAAGTTGGTCTCAAAGCGATGGCCGAAACCTTTTCCAAATTTAGCGATCAACACAGCGACGTTGAGGAAGCCGACGAGTATTTTGTTTATACCATTCGTAAATGCCCGGTCTGTTGGGGCAGAACCAGTGAGAAACCTATTTGCTATGGCGCTGTTGGTATCCTGCAAGAAGGTCTCCGTTGGGTTAGCGGTGGTAAAGATTTCAAGGTCGAAGAAATCCAATGCCACGCTGTCGGCGATGAATTCTGCGTCTTCCACGTTTATAAAGAACCCCTCAACTAGTTGAGCATCGGGCACTGGAATTTGCATTTGATCGCCCCATAGGGACGGCTCAACCATGAAACATACCCTGTTGATTATTGAGGATGACCTGGACACTTCAGAGATGCTTCGAGTCTACTTTGAAGCGCAAGGCTATCGCGTTGTAACTGCGGTAACCGGCCGCGCCGGCCTGGAGAAGTGTCAATCTGATCCTCCCCATTTGATCCTGCTCGATGTGCGCCTGCCTGACTTTGATGGTTTTGAAGTGGGGCAACAGCTTCAAGATGATGTCCGAACCAGCCGTCTGCCGGTTATTTTTGTAACCGAGCGTCGCGGCCGTGATGACCGTATTGCCGGTCTCAAACTGGGCGCAATTGACTACATTACCAAGCCTTTTGATGTGCAAGAACTGCGCCTGCGAGTGCGCAATGCCCTGCGGCGAGCGGGCAGCCAGAATAACCCGGTTACCGGGCTGCCGGGTGAAAAACTGACCGATGATCGCCTGGGCGTGATGCTGGAACGGCCTGAGTGGGCGGTTTTGGGGGTTTACATCCACGGGTTGGACAAGTTTAATGAGATTTACGGCTTTGTCGCCCGTGATGATGTCCTCAGAGCCATCGCCCTGACCCTTACCAGCGCCGTTGACGAGTTGGGGAGTATGGATGATTTTGTGGGCCACCCCAGCGAAAACCAATTCACCATCATTACCGTTCCCAGCAAGGTAGTTCCGCTTGGCCGCCACATCGAAGATCGTCTCAACCAAGCGATGAATTACTTCTATCCCATCCATGATCGTGAAGCGGGTTACGTCCGACGCAGCGGAGAGGATAGCCCTAAAGAAAAAGTGCCTTTTATGAAGGTCTCCCTTATCACCCTAACAACCAAAGAGGGACCATTCCCTACTCTGGAAAACTTAAAGCAGGCTTTAAATCTTCCAGTTAAAGTCTGACCTAATCTCCTCGCCCTTTCCAGAAGCAGTGTTACCCAGCAGGTTACACTGCTTTTTTATCTAATCAAACAGCCTTTTTAACCAAGAGATTTGAACATGGAGCCACTTCTAGAAAATATTCGCCTGGCTGCCCAAGAGCAACAGGCAGCCTTGGTAGATTTTACCCAACAACTTGTCCGCATTCCCAGCCTGCCCGGCCAGGAACATGAGGTTATGCCAGCCATTACCCATGAAATGAACAATCTGGGCTACGACCAGGTTTGGACGGACCAGGCCGGCAATATTGTCGGCAAGATTAGCGGCGGCAATGGACCGGTGGTGCTGTTGAACGGTCATATGGATCATGTTGACCCCGGCCCGCACGAGGGTTGGCCCTATCCTCCGTTCAGCGGCGAAATTGTCGAGGGTGAATTGTGGGGCCGGGCGTCGGTGGACATGAAAGGCCCGCTGGCCTGCATGGTCTATGCTGCCAGCCTGCTCAAGCGGGTTGGCCTGACCCCACCCGGCGACATTTTGATGACAGTTGCAGTCATGGAAGAAATCGGCGGGCTAGGAACGCACTATCTGGCTTCTCAACTCAAAGCCCAGGCAGCTATCTGTGGTGAGCCAAGCCGCAATATCTTACGGCGGGGCCACCGGGGACGGGTGCAGTTAACGGCAAGGTTTAAGGGCCGCTCTGCTCATGCCAGTGTCCCTCATCTGGCGGCTAATCCTCACTACGGCGTAGCAGCTTTTTTGGCCCAATTGCCCACACTAACCATGGCGATGGATCCAGTCCTGGGCGCTTCGACCGTTGCCCCGACCCTCTATGCCACCGATCAAATCAGCCCTAATGTAACTCCTGGTGAAGTTTACCTCACCCTGGATTGGCGCAACGTGCCCGGCGAGCCGCCCCCTGAAATTGTGGCTAAAGTGCAGAACTTGCTGGATCATTGTCTTGCTGCTTCGAGGCTGCATGACATTCAGGCCATGGTTGAGGTGGCTACCCACGAACTCATTACTTATACCGGGATGGCGGAGACTTTTCCATCCATCTTTCCCTCTTTTCTTTTGCCGGAAGATCATCTCTTGCTTGGCGCAGCTCGAACTGCGTTATCTGAAGCCCTGGGCCGAGACGAGGGAATTGACATCTGGCGCTTTGCCACCGATGGCGGCCACCTTATGGCCGCCGGCATTCCAACCATCGGTTTTGGTCCCGGCGACGAACGCCTGGCCCATACCAACCAGGAGCGGATCAACCTGACGCAAATGAACGAGGCCGTGGTTGCCTATGCGGCGCTCATTCTAGCTTTAGCCGAAGCTGTGAAATATGAAATGTAAAACGGACTGCATCTTGCGGTAATTTATAACGAAATGTGCCAGACTTCCTGGTCCTGCTATCATCATTTAAAAGGAGGTAACTTTGCCCGAATCCAATAATTCTGAAATCGTAAGTTATACTCTGCCCAATGGCCTGCAGGTTATCCTCAAACCGGTGCATACGGCGCCGGTGGTGAGCAATTGGATTTGGTATCGAGTCGGTGGGCGGAATGAGCATCCCGGCAAAACGGGCATCTCCCATTGGGTTGAACATATGATGTTTAAGGGCACGCCGACTTTTCCCAAGGGCAGCATTATGCTCGAAGTCAACCGCAATGGCGGCGTTTTAAACGGCTTTACCGGCCAGGATTATACTGCTTACTTTGAAACCCTGCCCGCCGACCGGCTGGACCTGGGCCTGCGTATCGAGAGTGACCGCATGGCTAACTCGGTGATTGACCCAGACGAAGTGACCAGCGAGCGAACCGTGATTATCTCCGAGCGTGAAGGCAGCGAGAATAACCCGGAGTGGGCTTTGTATGAAGAAGTTTCGGCGGCGGCATACCGGGTACATCCCTACGGACATATGGTTATCGGCTGGAAAGAAGATCTGCACAATATTACCCGTGATGACCTTTACCAGCATTACCAAACTTATTACGGCCCGCACAACGCAGTTCTAATTATCGTCGGCGATATTAGTGTGGCCCAAGTTCAGGCCCGGATTGACGAGTTATTTGGCTCAATCCCAGCCGGACCACCCCCACCGCCCGTACTGGCCAAAGAACCACCCCAGCAGAGCGAGCGGCGGGTGCTGATGCGACAACCCGGCACAACAGCTTACTTTCATGCCGTTTACCACACCTGCGCCGGCAACCATCCTGACTCTTTTCCCTTGATTATGCTCGAGTCCATCGTGTCCGGAGCCAGCCTCGGCGGCACGCCAACCCACCGCAGTGCCCGCCTGTATCGCGCCCTGGTAGAAACCGAAATTGCTGCCCAGGCTAATGCCAGCTATCGTCCCAGTATTGACCCCGGCGCGATTCATTTTAGCGGCACCGTCCGTCACGGTCGCACCCTGGCTGAATTTGAAGCCGCCCTTAACAGCGAGATTGACCGTATTTGCCAGGAGCCGGTGACCGAAGAGGAATTGGCCAAAGTGCGCAAACAGGTCAAGGCCCAATTTGCCTACACCATCGAGCGGGTCAGCAGCCAGGCTTATTGGCTTGGTTGGCAAGAAATGCTGGGAGATTGGCATTATTTTGATACTTTTGTAGATAATCTCTCGGCGGTCACAGCGGCAGATGTTCAGCGGGTTGCCCAAACCTATCTCAAACCGGTCAATCGCACCACGGGCTGGTTTGAACCGACCCCTGAAGCCTAAATTGAGACTCCGTGATGCGTATTGCGTGTTCCGTTATAAGTTTCACGCAACACGCAACACGCAATACGATTTGGAGTTAAGATTGTGGACTTAACCTTTCAAAAATACATGCTTTCCAACGGCATTACCTTGATTGTCAAAGAAAATCATCACGCTCAGAGCGTGGTGGTCCGGGGCCATTTGCACGGAGGCTCTAATTTGGATGGACCGGAGCGGGCGGGTCTGGCCTCTTTCAGCACCAGTGTGATGCGCCGGGGTACGGAACGGCGCACTTTTGCCGAAATCAATGAAACCATTGAGTCCATCGGGGCGAGCGTCTATGTCAACTCCGGGCGGCACCTCACCGGCTTTGGCGGCAAAAGTCTGGCCGAGGATTTCAACGTGCTGGTGGAAATTATGTCTGACATTCTGCTAATGCCGACTTTCCCGGCCGAGGAAGCGGAAAAGGTGCGCGGTCAGATTATTACGGGTCTCAAAGAAGCCGAGGACAGCCCGCGCAGTATGGCCGGGCGTTATTTTCGCGAGCTTCTCTATGGCCTCGACCATCCTTACGGCCGGTCGGCCAATGGCACGCTGGAGAGCATTCCCGGCCTCAGCCGGGAGAACCTGCTCGCTTTCTACCGGCAGACCTTCCACCCGCACGACGGGGCCGTCGTGGTGGTTGGTGATGTGAGCAGCCAGGCCGTTTACGACACCCTAGAAGCGGCTCTTGGGCAGTGGCAGCCGGGCCATCCTCCCCCCGATACCGCTTTGCCTGAACCTGCACCGCTGGTAGAAAAGGTTCGCTACATTCACCCTATGCCCAACAAATCGCAGGCGGATCTGGTGCTGGGTACGATCGGGCCGCGCCGCCAGGACAAAGGCTTCTACGCTGCCGAAGTGGGAGATACCATCCTGGGACAACTGGGCCTGGGTGGGCGCATCGGCCTTAACGTGCGAGACAAGGAAGGCATGGCCTACTATGCTCGGACGAGCCTAAGCGGTAATTTGGGGCCTGCCCCCTGGACAGTTTACGCCGGCGTCAATCCAACCAACATTGATAAGGCCGTTGACCTTATGCTGGCCGAACTGCGCCGCTTTCGGAACGAACCGGTGAGTGACCAGGAACTGGCCGATGCCAAAGCCTACCTGACCGGCACGCTGCCTCTGCAACTGGAATCGAACGAAGGCGTTGCCTCACTGCTGCTGGAGGCGCACCTTTACCGGCTTGGCGATGATTTCATCGCCCGCTACCCCGCTTTAATTAACGCCGTGACGCCCGAAGAAATTCAAACCACCGCCCAGCAATACCTCAGCGATGAGGTCTACGCTCTGGCTATCGCGGGGCCATACACGGAAATAGAGTAAGCCACGACTAATTCATTCCTCATAGCTTATGGACAATTTTCGCCACCTGACCCCCATTGAAGTCCGCTTCAGAGATTTAGATGTTTTCGGGCATGTCAACAATGGGGTCATTTTTACCTACATTGAGACAGCCCGGATTCGGTATTTGATAGATGTCGGTGTTCGCTCGCCACAGGTTGGTTGGAATGATTTGGCCTTCATTCTGGCGCACATCAATTGTGATTTCCGCAAGCCAATTTTCTATGGCCAGCGGGTCGAAGTTGGTTCGCGGATTGTCGAAATCAAGCGGTCAAGCCTGAGATTGGCTCATCGGGTCGAGGCTGATGGCGAACTGGCTGCTGAAGGTGATGGCGTTCTGGTTCATTTCGATTATGTTACCCAAAGCAGCATGCCCATTTCGCCGGAAATGCGAGCGAAGCTTGAAGCATTTGAACGGGCAACGTTCAACATTTAACTTTTGTAAGGAAGGATATTACGTTGACTGAGACTCATCATAACCGGGATTACTCCCACATCACCACCGTCATCTTTGATATGGACGGCACGCTCATCAAACATACCTGGCGCTTGAGCCAGCTTACGGAAACATTGTTTGCTCGCTTTGCCGACCAGCTCGCCCCGCTCACCCATGATGAGTTTTTTGAATGTTTTTGGCCTCGCAACGAGGACATGTGGTATATGATGGTGGATGGGGTCCTTAGTGGGGATATGGCCGCCAAATACAGCTACGTCAATACCTTGCGCGCCCTAAAAAAGGACACTACGCTGGCCGAGGCGATGGTCAATTGCTGGAATGAATTGGTACTGGAGGAAGCGATCCCCTTTGAGGATACGTTAGCGGTACTGGCGGCGGTACGAGCCAAGTACAAAGTTGGCATCTTAACCAACGGCTTTACCACTTTGCAGCGGGGCAAAATCAAACGCCACCGACTGGACGCGCATGTTGATTTTACGCTGGTCTCGGAAGAGGCAGGCTATCATAAGCCGGACAAGCGCCTTTTTTTGGCGGCTTTAAAGTTGGCCGGTGAGGTTGCTCCGGAGCAGGTCTTGTATGTCGGCGATAGCTTGGTTGCGGATATTCAAGGCGCGCAGAATGCTGGCATGCTGCCTGTTTTTATGAGTCCCGATGGAAGTGATCCTCCGATGGGGATTGTCACTATTCGCCAATTAAGGGAGTTATTACCCCTATTGAAACTGTAGCCGCTAATTGACCTGCACAGCCGCTCGTTTTAAGACATTCAGCAAAGTTTGGCCGTAGGTTTCAAATTGCCAGTTGCCCAGCACGCCCATTTTGGTCAATATGCTGAGGGTTTTAGGGTTCCGGCGGGCAATGTCCATCAAGGCGTTGTTGCTGATAATGACATCCGGCTCAACGCCGCGCTCGGCGGCCAGGGTATTGCGCCAGTGGCGCAGCGCTTCATAGCGGGCAATTGTCTCGTCGTCAGGGCGATGATGGTTGGAGGGGTATTGCGGTGGGGGGGCAGTTCGGCCTTCGTAAATCGCCCGGAGGATGTGTTGGGCATCGTGCTGGAGGAGTTTGATGCCCAAGCCTTTGATCTCGTGAAGAGTCTTTTCGCTCTGGGGTTGTTCTTTAGCTAATTGCACCAAAACGGAGTCGTTCATCACCTTAAAAGGAGGGCGATCAATTTTGCGGGCAATTTTATCACGGGTGATAAAGAGTTCCCGCAGAATGGCCTGCTGCTGTGGCTCCAAATCCTTGCTGCCTTTGATACGCCAGAAATCGTTGGGGTCAAAGACTTTAGCCGAGGGCTGAACATGGGTTTGGCGCTCAAACGCCTCAAGAGCTTCTTGTAAGCGATTTTGCTTCCGTAAGGCATTTAGTTGAATTTCACGCAAGGGTAGCAAATAATGGGTATCGAGCCGGGCATAATCCAGGGCTTGCTGACTTAAAGGCCGCTGCCCCCAATTGTGGCGCTGAAACCGTTTATCGAGTTTGACCTCAAAATATTCTTCCAAAATCGGCCCAAGCCCATAACGTGACCAGCCCAAGATGCGGGCAGCCAACATCGTATCAAAGAGGTTAGTAAAGGTAAAGCCGTAATCACGTTTGAGGCTGAGCAAGTCATATTCGGCGGCGTGGAACACTTTTTGACTGGCTGGATTGGCAAAAAGCGGGGCCAGTTTAGTAACATCCATACTGAGAGGGTCTACCAGGTAATCAGCCCGGGGCGTAGAAAACTGAATCAGACAAACCTTTTCAAAGTAACTGTAAAGGCTATCACTTTCGGTATCAACCGCAATCAAAGGCTCCTCTGTCAGGTCTTTCAGGAGCTGGTCCAACCTGAGCCGTGAGTCGATCCAAACGGGTTGGTAAATAGATATTGAGTTGGAATGTATTGCCAGTTGAGCCATAAACCTGATAATCTAGGCGCAAAGAGTCATTGCAACAGTTTACCTATAATAGCATGAGGTAGGATCAAGTTCAAATTTACAAGGTGAAGGTCAGAATTCACTTTATCTTTACTCAAGCTTCGCTGAAGAGGGAATAATTGCCGCTAAAGCGAACAAATTTCACCTAAAAAGCCCGGCTGATTTTGTGGGACTTTCGCTCTATTGGATTCTTAAAACGGGCGTGCTATATTAAAAAGAGTTGTACAAAGTAGGGTTACTCTGACCTGTTTATAATAGACCGAGCCTGCTCAATGGTTGATATTTTGGCCGCTCCGTAGGGGCGGCTGTTTTTCCATGTTAACGGCTGTTTATAAGGTTGACTCAAATTCTTTGAGCAGGTATAATAGGCCATCCTAAAAATCTACAGGGTGCCCTTAAGGACACGGTAAGTAGCAATGGCGTTAAAAGGAAATCTACGGGATTTTAGCACCACGCAACTTCTAAACCTGGTTAACCTGGCTCGCAAAACCGGGAAACTAACCATCAATGGTCTAAGTGAAAATGCCTCCCTGTATTTTAGAGAGGGCCGGTTGGTTTATGCCGCCACCAACGCCCAAGAAGGGCATCTGGCCGCCATGCTTCTAAAAACGGGTAAATTAACCAGAGAACAGGCAGACGCTATAAACAACCAGGCGGCCAACTCATCCGATAGAGTCATGGGCAAATACTTGATGGATGCCCGGCTGGTTTCCAGGGATGATATTGTTCAGGGTGTAAAAGATTACATGCTTGAGATTGTCTATGATCTTTTTACCTGGACAGATGGTGATTTCTTTTTTGAACAAGACGCTTTGCCTGCTAATGATAGAATTACGGTTCCACTTAACCTGGATAATGTTATTTTGGAAGGCAGTCGGCGCATTGAACAGTTTGAAAAGCTGCAAGATGAGTTGCCTGACTTGGGAATTATTGCCCTAAAAATTACGGATAAGCCCCTGCGAGATGTCAAACTTACCCAGGATGACTGGCGGGTTATCTCCCATATCCATCCGCGTAATTCGGTCAAACAAATTGCCATGAATAACAATATGGACGAGTTCCAGATCAGGAAAATCGTCTATGGCATGTTGCAAGCAGGACTGGTGGAAATTATCCGGCCTGAAGGACTCGAACAAAAGAAAACGATTGCGCCAATCACCCGAGCGGGCCGAAAAGCAGCCAGTCAATCACCGGCGGAAAAGCGGAGCGTGGTTACTAAGTTGATTGATCGAATTAGACGTATCTAGGCCGGTTGTTTGCTGCACCCTATGTACAGGTAAAAACCCAGTAATTACAGTTCTTGGTCCAGGTTAACTCCATTTGCTCGACCTATGAACTGCCGAAATATTTCTACAAATTATTCAAAGTCCTTATGAGGTAGGCCGATCCGATGCAAACCGTAAAGATGGTCATCACGGGTCCCTTTAGTGCCGGGAAAACTGAATTTATCAGCAGCGTCAGCGAGATTGACGTTGTCACTACTGAAAGAAAAATCTCCAGCGATGCGGAACGGGTTAAGGAGGAGACTACCGTAGCCATGGATTTTGGCCGGATTACGGTAGATGATGACCTGGTTCTATATCTATTTGGTACGCCTGGACAACGGCGTTTCGATTTTATGTGGGAGATTTTGTCGGAGGGGATGCTTGGTTTTATCGTGCTGGTTGACAGTGTCAGACCGGAAACATTTAGGGAGGCCAAGCACATCTTGGAGGTTTTCAGAGGTTATGCCTCTACCCCTTATGTTGTTGCCGCTAATAAACAGGATTTACCCGACGCCTGGTCCCCAGAAGATCTAAGAATTGCCCTAAAGATTGAAAAAGATATTAAGGTTCTTGCTTGTGTCGCTCGTGATAAGGAAAGCGTTAAAACCGTACTGCTGGAACTTCTCTATTCTATTCTGGAAAATATGCAGGGCGACGAAGCTTAATTCTGTGAAAGGCACTATTCCAGAGAAGACTTAGACCCACTCTAATTGAGTGCTCTGTAGTATTGAGGCTACCCGTGAGTTCGATAGTTACTGACCAGGGAATTGTTCATTACGAGGCCTATGGTCGCGGACAACCTGTAATCCTTTTGCACGGCTGGCTGGGCTCATGGGGATATTGGCTGAGAACAATGGAGACTCTTAAAAGTGAATATCGTTGTTACGCCTTGGATTTTTGGGGCTTTGGTGACTCTGGCAAACGACGCAGTAGTTACCATGTAAATGACTTTGTCGGCTTGGTGGATCAATTCATGGATCGGCTGGGGATTGAAGCAGCCCCAATTGTAGGCCATTCGATGGGCGGTACCGTCGCCATGTGCCTGGCTCTGACCAAACCAAAGCGAGTACAGAGAGTGATTGTTGTCGGCTCGCCTGTAGTTGGCGACTCGTTGAACATCTTTCTTCGCTTGGCCGGTAAACCCTGGATTGCTTCAATTGTTTGGCATTTACCAGTAGCCCTGCAATTCGGTATCAAAGTATTTTCCCCACTGGTGGTTAAAAATTGGAACGAGTGGTACAACATGATTACCCGTGATCTTTCTCAAACCACTCTGGAAGCTTTTTTTTCAAGCATCAACTCCTTGCACAAAACCGACTTGAGCGCCCAACTGCCAGGCATTACCGCCCCAGTAATGGGCATTTATGGGGTTAGCGACAATGTTGTTGCCCCCAATCAAGCTAATTTGATTGCTAAAAACGCGCCAATCTCTCGCGTAAAAATGATGTCTGGTTCAGGTCATTTTCCGATGTTGGATGAGCCTCAGGCGTTCAACAACTATCTGGCAGAATTTTTATCTTTCAAGTTTGCCACAGCTAATTAGCTAAAACATCCATAGAACCTCAGTTCTTCCCTGGTCAAGAGTTGGTCGGTTGGCGCAGATAGGGCCTTATTACTTGAAAGGTTCTTCAAACTCAGGCGGGGGTCTCCAGATCAGGTCAAGAATTTGTCAGAATTTTTATATTCTTTTGAACTCTAACAGATGAAGAAGATTATCGTCCGGAATCAAACACACATTTCGCCCTTTAACGAGCCAGCCCGTGACCTGCGCGTGATGAACAAACCTTTATGGCTGCATCAGCGCGATGTCCTCAGCACATATTGCCGGGAAGAGCTAGAATGTAACTCCTTTGATGAAATCGCCACCTTCCCCACGCCCATTCTTTCCGGCGAAATGCTGGCCTATCGGGATAATCTCTACTTCGACGCCTCGCTTATTGAAGCATTTATCACAGCCGCCCGGCAATTGGGCCAGGCCGCTCAGATTGCTTTTTCCCCAGATGACAAAGCTATTATCACTCACGCCCTGCCTTTACAGGATAACATTCACCTGGAGAATGACCTGTATGTAGCTGATTTATTCTACTATCCGGAAGGGGCTAATTTTGCTACGGAGAAACCCCAGCCGTTAGTTATAGACACCCAATCCAGAGAGATGGGTTACTATCGTGTCCCGACCTACATGGCCAATGAGCGGGGCGATTTGGGATTTAATGTCCCTTTGCGCGCCTTTCTTTCCATTGAACATTGGGTGCATATTTTTATGGCCAACTGTCTCTTTGGGATCTTTGCCCACGGCGCCCGGATTGAAAAATCGTTGGATCATTTTCCAACCATGCTTAAAGTGCTATGGCGCTCTTTGCTTGAGCGCAAGCAATTCCTATCATCATCGGCTTTGGTGATTGTTGGCAAAAATACACAAATTGACCCGGCAGCTATTATTCAGGGTCCGACCATTATCGGCGATAATGTCACCATTGGCCCTGGCTCGGTGATTAATGCCTCGATTATTGGCAATAATGTCAATATCATGCAGGGCGTCCAGCTTCTCCTTAGTGTTGTCGGTGATGGCTCTTATCTAGGGTTTCGTGCTGCGCTCTTTATGACTTCTCTGATGGAAAACTCGCTGGTGGCCCAAAACACATGTTTGCAAATGAGCGTGGTTGGGCGTCACACTTTTATTGGGGCAGGCAATACCTTTACTGATGTCAACATCATGGGCAACCCGGTCAAAAATCCGGTTAAGGTTTTTCACAAAGGTGAGCTGCATGAAGTTGGGCTGCCAGTTATCGGCGGCTGTGTAGGGCACAATTGCCGAATTGGCTCCGGCCACGTGATTTTCCCGGCTCGTTCTATTGAGTCAGATGTCGTGTTGTTTGCAAAACAGGATCGGACCATCATCACCAAAAATGTAAAATATGAAGAGAGTGACCATCACCGCTATCCCAACGCCGGCCATGTGGCGATGTATCATGATGAGTTACCCCAAGAGCCGGAAACAATGCCCGAAAAAGAATTTTCGAGTTCGACAGGCTAGTAATGCTCTTTTGGATTGTCCTTGGCGTAAACTAAAACTATGGATAACTTTGCCTTTATCATTCATCCGGTTAACCCAAAACGAGATGCGCAGCGCAAATTTCCAGTTCTGGCGAAGCTTTTGCCTGAACCGGCCATAGATTTTTTGTCCAGATATTTCCCGCCGCTTTACATTTCACATATTACCGGTATAACTTCTCTGGCGACGGGTAAAGAAATCGAGGGCTGGTTTATTGCCTGCCCTTTTACGCCCAGGCAAATGGTTTCCTTGCCAGCAGAAACCGTGTACAAAAAAATTATCGCTGCGGGCAAGTTGGCCCAGGAGCTGGGCGCAAAAATATTAGGGCTGGGTGGTTTCACCTCTGTGGTCGGTGATGCGGGGATAACGATTTCAAAGCATCTGGATATCCCGGTCACCACCGGCGACAGCTACACCATCGCCGTTGCTGTTGATGCTACCCTCAAGGCAGCGCAGCAGATGCGGGTTGACCCGGCTACAGCTACCGGTGCTGTCGTGGGGGCGACGGGTTCTATTGGACGGGTCTGCGCCCAACTTTTAGCCCGCCATGTCCGCAAAATTGTTTTGATTGGCCGTAATTTAGAATCGTTACGACAGGTACAAACACTGATTGAAGCCCAAAGCGGCGCTGAGGTTCAACTGAGCACAACGATGCAGGACTTGCAGCAGGCCGAATTGGTCCTGACCGTAACCAATGCTATTGAAGCCGTCATTGAGCCGCAACACCTCAAAAGCGGAGCAGTTGTGTGCGATGTCGCTCGTCCGCGCGATGTTTCCCGCCGCGTGGTCGAAGAGCGTGACGATATATTGGTGATCGAGGGGGGCATGGTCAAAGTGCCCGGCCCGGTCAATTTTAATTTTGATTTTGGTTTTCCACCAGGTATGGCCTTTGCCTGTATGGCCGAAACTATTACCCTGGCTCTGGAAGGCTGCTATCAAAGTTATACTCTGGGCAAAGAGATTAGCCTGGAGCAAGTGGAAACGATGGGCGCTGTGGCAGCCAAGCACGGCTTTAGAATCAGCGGCTTTCGCAGCTTTGAGCTAGCCATTACCGATGAAAAAATTGACCAGATTATCCAAAACGCGCATCAGCAGCGTTTAATGCAAAAACAGGCTCATTTGAACTGGGCCAACTTGTAACCCAAAATTATACTGTAATCCCAAATTTGTGATTTTCAAGAGCGAGGTAAGCTATGGGTAAAGGCCGCATTTTGGTCGTAGAAGACGACCTTGATATTTCAAAAATGTTACGCATCTATTTCGACTCGCAGGGGTATGAAGTGCTGGTTGCTAACCGCGGCGGCGACGCTCTCGATATCTGCCGGACCAAGCTGCCAAATGTGGTCGTTTTAGATATCCAGTTGCCTGATATTGATGGGTATGAGGTCTGCCGCAGCTTGCGGAACAATACTCGCACCAGTTACGTGCCGATCATTTTTTTGACCCAAAAGGACGAGCGAAGTGATAAAATCGCCGGGTTAGAGCTGGGCGCGGACGACTACATTACCAAACCCTTTGACATCGAGGAGTTGAAGCTGCGGGTCGAAGGGGCCATTCGTCGCTCTCTGCGCGAAGCCCTGACCCATCCCGTAACCAATTTACCGGCCGGTAAGTTGATTGAGGAACAACTTAAGCGGGTCAAAGATTCGGCAGAACCGTGGACTCTCCTCTACTTTGGCATCAGGAATGTCAACGCCTTCAAAGAAATCTACGGCCCAATCCAGGTCAATGAAGTTTTAATTTTCCTGGCCGACATTATGCGCGAGGCAGTTGAAGCGTACGGCACGTTGAATGATTTTATTGGCCAGGCGTCTGACAACGATTTTATCATCATTTCGACCCCCAAAGCCGCGTCCGCGATTTGCAAAACAATTACCGAGCGTTTTAACGAAGAGTGCAAGGTCTTCTACTCTTTTAAAGATAAGGAGCAGGGATACATCACCTACAAAGATATTGACGGCGTGACCCAAAAAGCGGACTTCATGAAGATTGCCGTCGGCGTTGTGCCGAGCAAAAATGGCCCCTTTGCCGATATTGTACAAATTACAGAGGATGCCGCTGAAAACCGGCGGCACAATACGGGATGTCCTGCTGAGACAGAATAGGACAATTTTCTCCTGTCCTACTCTACCATTGTCTCATTGATTTTTTGAACCTTATCAAGTTAATTATATGTATCACGGGTCGGCCACAAGGTTAGGATGTAGCCAGAGGTTTATTTGGGTGTACCCAAGGATCGGTAATGGAAGACTCGGCCAAACTTACCCAAACTCAGCTCAATTTTACGAATGCACCTGCAACCGATGATGTGCTTTCGGTCCAAGTGTTTTCTCCCTATTGGCCGGAGATTGCCTCCAGATTGGACACCCTGACCAAAGAGATAGCGGTAGCTTTAGCGGCTAAGGCTGCCTATCTCTATATCTTAGATGAAAAGCAACAGCTTTTACGCCCCTATTTCTCCTGGCCTGTTCGGAGCAGCAAAACTTATTTTACTGAACGAGCTATCGGCGTGGGAATTGCGGGATTGGCGGCTCAGTCAAAGCGCCCGGTCCGGCTTAATAAGTCTAAAAACAAGAAGTCAATTGAGCCAGATTGGCCGCATCAATCCGCATTAGCCGTGCCGTTGACCCTTGCTTCAACAGAACAGCCTGTCGGCGTTTTAGTGGTAGCCGACAAAATTGATCAACCCGCATTTTCATCTCAAGACGAGCAGTTGCTCCTTTCCCTGGTTAACCAGGCTGATGCTGCCTTAACCATTAAAAATGCCAATCTGGTCTGCAGAAAACGTGACCGGGGCCAAGAGCTAACTATCCTCAGTCACATTAGCCAAACTCTTAATAACTCGCTGCACCTCATGGATGTAGACTCAGTCTGTCGAGCCATTCTACAAATTCCTGACCTCAGAGACATCTTCCAATTTGATGTTGCGGAAATATGTTTATGGAATCCGCAAGCTAAAATTCTGACCACCGCCCTGCGCCTGGTAGATGGCAGTCCAGATGTTCAAGCTTATGCCCGTACATACCATCTCAATGAGGGTTACACCGGCTGGATTGCCGCTCACCAACAATCGTTGCTTATCGAAGATACCCATCGTTACACCGAAATTACTCCCCGAGCCGGTTTAGCTAATTTCCCTTATCGCTCATATCTGGGCGTACCGCTGAAAATCGGAGCTAAACTGCTGGGAACCCTGGAACTTGTGGCTGCGCCTATTGCCGCTTACGAGGACAGCGATGTTACCATGCTAGAAATTGTGGCTAATCACGCCACCGTGGCGATGGATCATGCTCGCCTGTTTCAAGAAACCCAGCGTAATCTTTCCAAGTTATCGCTTCTTTTTGATGCCAGCCAGGAGTTGTCCTCTACGCTCTCTTATGAGGAATTACTGGCCGATTTAAGCAGCCAAATGGCGGAAGCCTTTGCTGCCGACAAATGCGCTGTTTATAACTTTGACGAAACCTCTGGCATCTTAACCTTAGTTCAGCAATACCTTAAATCTACCCCTGATGATAATCATCGGTTCCATGTGGACCCAGAAGCTTCGTCGTTGGCAGTTTCCAAATTCCCCGCTCTGCAAGCCGTCCTTAAAGAACGGTCACTGCTGATTGTTCGGCTCGGGGATAAAGAGTCTCCTCCTTATGAAACCGAGTGGCTGAGGCAGCAAAATTACGGGGCGATGGTCGCTATCCCTTTAATTGCCCGCGATCAAGTCACCGGTCTGGTTCAACTCTTCTCGACTAATTCCAAGGCTTTTACTGAAGATGAAATCTGGCTGGCCCAATCCTTGGCCAGTCAAGTCAATATTGCTATCGAAAACGCCCTCCTTTTTAACTTAACCGATCAGCAACTTCAAACACGGGTCAATGAATTGGCTGGCTTGCAGCGTGTCAGCGGTGAGCTAAACAGCACCCTCGATCTAAACCGAATTCTCGATATCGTATTAGAAGAAGCCATTCGCGTCACCGAGGCTGATTTTGGTAATGTTAACCTGTATGATGTCCAAACCGGCAATCTGGTAGCTCATAAAGAGCAGGGCTGGCCGGATCACGCGCATGAAGGTAATATATCCCTTTCCAGAACCGCAGCGACAACCCAGGGAATTATGGGCCGCGCCTTGAAGACCGGGCAGGCTATTCTGACACCCGATGTATCGAAAGATAAAGATTATATTAACTTGGGTGATGATACCCGCTCCAAAGTCGTTGTCCCTATTTTCTACGGTGGCGAGCCAGCCGGCGTCATAAACTTGGAGAGCAAACGCCTCAACTTTTTCAACAATGACCAACTTCGTTACCTGGAGGCGCTGGCCAACCAGGCGGCAGTGGCCATGGGTAATACCCAGGCTTACCAGGAACAAAAACGAGAACGCGAACGAGCGAATCGTCGGGCCGATCAACTGGCGCGACTCTCGGAAATCAGCAACGCTTTTCGCACCAACCGGCCGCTGGCCCAGATTCTTGAGGATGTAGCCTACGCCATCGCCGAAACTGTTGGCTACAGCGTGGTTCTGGTGAGCCTGGTTGAAGGGAATCCACCCCTGATCCGGCCCAAAGTAGGGGCCGGTATCCCGCTGGCGCAGCTCAAAACACTCCAGCATGAGGCTCAGCAGCCGCTAACCAATCTGCAAGCGATCATGCTTGAAGAATTCCGGATCAGCAACTCTTATTTCATTCCGGTTGAGCGGATGGAAGTGTGGCAGAGTAAGTTAGACGTGCCCCAGGTTGAAAAGTCTCGCCCGCATACCTACTTACTCAGCGAAAACACAGGACTGATTCTGGACGCTGCCGCCACAAAATATAACGCCTGGCAAACCGGAGATGTCCTGTTTATTCCTCTAACCGATACCGAAGATAAAACAATTGGGCTGCTTACCGTGGCGAATCCAGATGTAGATGAGCGGCCGGATATTTTGCATGTTCAAACTTTGGAGATTTTTGCTAATCACGCCGCCGCAGCCATTGAAAACGCCCGGCTCTTTGAACTTGAACAACAGCGGCGTCGCCTGGCCGACACCCTGCGCGGAGTGGCCGAAACCATTAGCTCTCAGCTCGATTTTGACGAACTGCTCAACATTGTCCTACAGGAATTGGCCAAAGTCATTGATTACGACAGCGCCAGCGTCCAATTGCTCAAAGAAGATCAATTGGTCATTATCGGCGGGCGCGGCTGGGAAGACAGCCAGCAGGTGGTTGGGACCACTTTTTCAATGGAGGGCAAAAATCCCAACCGGCGGGTGATCGAAACCCAGGAGCCGCTCATTGTCGGCAATGCCCCGCTGGCTTACCCCGAGGCTTTCTCCAGGCCGCCCCACGACCGGGTCAGGAGTTGGTTGGGTGTTCCTTTAACCTATGGCATTAACGTCCTGGGCTTGATGGTTGTTGAGAGTTATGCCCAAAATAACTTCTTCACTAAAGAAGACGCCAAGGTAGTGCTGGCCTTTGCCAGCCAGGTTGCCGTTGCCCTGCAAAATGCTCGCCTCTTTGAAGAGGCCCGGCAGCAGGTGCGCCAACTGGCAGCCCTGACCCAAGTAGCCCAATCCATCAACCGCGCGCTCAACCTGAATGAGGTTCTGAATTTAGTTTTGGATGCAGTTTTTGATCTGGTTGGGCAGAGCAAAGGTTCAGTTTGGCTCATTGACCACGCCAGCCACACGGTAAAAATTGCCGATACCAAAAATGTCCCCCAATTTCTAGTGGAACTGTTCAACAAAAGCGCCATTTCCGTTGACTCAGAACCTTTTGCCTCGGTGATTCAATCCGGGCAAGTCCTGGTCATTGGGGGCACGTCCGGTAAAGATGACATTGCTCATTACGGGTTGCCCTTTCCCGACGATGTGACCTACGTGCCTCTGAAAACAGAGGCCGGGGTCATTGGGATTTTGGCTATTGAACTGGTCATCCACAATAAAAACATGCTCAAGTTGGTGACCACGCTGGCCGACCTGGCCGCTATCGCCATTGATAATGCCCGTTTGCTGGAAGACACGCGCCGGCGAGCCAACGAGATGCAAAACCTCTACCGGCTGGGCGTCGAAGTGAGCGGCCTGCTTGATGTACGCCAGGTGATGGGTTCGGTAGTGAATAATGCCCTTACCTTAACCGATACCCAGATTGGCACTATCCTTTTGTGGGATGAAGAAGCCAAGAGCTACCTTATAGACGGCGCACTCAATACGGATGACGCAGTAGCCCAATTGATCCTGAATGAAGCAAAAGAGTCTTTGGAACTAGATCCGTCGGCGGCGGGCGAAGAACTATTGTGGTCTCGTTTAACCCGGCAAATTATTGACACCGGCCAGCCAATTATGCTGGGAGCATCAACGGCGCTGGTGAGCGAACCTCTGGCTGCCGGGAAAGGTGCTGGGGCTATAGCCGGCCCACGGCCAACTAACGGTCACAGTAAACCGGCATTGCCGCTGGGGGTTCGGGCGATTCTGGGGGTGCCAATTCAGGTGCAGAATGAAGTCAGCGGGGCAATTTTTGTCTGCAACCTGCTGGCGCGGAGCTTTAATGAGCGCGATATTCAACTCCTGTCGTTTGTGGCTAACCAGGCTGCCGTAGCTGTGCGCAATGCCCAATTGGTGCAGCGACTCAACCTCTTGACCGAAGAATTGGAACGGCGCGTAGCCCTGCGAACCGAAGAGTTAGCTCAAACGCTGCAAGACCTGACCGAAGAGCGTGACCGGGTCAATGCCTTGTATCAAATTACCCGTGAACTCGCGGCCAGCTTTGATTTGGATCGGGTCTTGGTGGAAGCCTTAAGCCTGATTAATCGTGCTGTAGGGATTTCGCACGGCTCCATCCTGCTGCTCGACCATGAAACGGGCAGCCTGGTTTACCGCGCTGCTCTGGGCCGCGACAAGCCGCTGCCGCGGGGCGGCCACAAGACCCAATACCGGCCGGGGTACGGCCTGGCCGGCAAGGTGATCGAAACCCGCCAGGCCCGAATTGTGCCTGATCTGTTTATGGATCCCGATTGGGTGTCAACAAAAGAAACGTCCGACCGCCGCTCGGCGCTGGCAGTGCCGCTCATTACCGGCGAAGATGTTCTGGGGGTCTTGCTGCTCTTCCATCCTGAGCTAGATTACTTTACCGAAGATCACCTCAAACTGGTTATTGCCGCCGGAGCGCAGGTAGCGACAGCTATTAACAATGCTGAACTTTATCGCCTGATCACCGACCAAGCCCAACGTCTGGGGGTCATGCTCCGCACCCAGGCCGCCGAAGCCGCCAAAAATCAGGCTATCTTAAAAGGCATCACCGATGGGGTGCTGGTGCTTGATGCCAAGCACAATATTGTCCTGGTCAATCCTAAAGCCGCCGAGATTTTGAAGATCGAGGCTGAAAGGCTAGAAAACCAGCCTATCCCGTACAGTCTCGGCCAGCCAGGGTCAGGTGATGAGCCGGAACTGCCTTACCTGTTCTACCTTCAACTTTTGAAAGCCCTGGCTGCCCTTGAGGCGGGGGAAAGCTCCGCCGAATTTCGGGTTGAAGCGGCCAATAAAGTGGTCACGGTCACACTGGCCCCGGTCACGTTGGCTCCGGAGGAACAGCCCAGTGTGGTCGCTGTTTTGCGGGATATCAGCCGTGAAGCCGAAATTGACCGGATCAAAAATGAATTTATTTCGACCGTCTCGCACGAGCTCCGCACGCCCATGACCTCGATTAAGGGGTATGCTGACCTGCTCGTTTCCAGCAGTCCTCAAGTCGGCGAGCTGAATCCTATCCAGCGCCGCTTTGTGCAGGTGATTCAATCCAACGCCAATCGCCTGACCGAGCTTGTTAATGACATCCTCGAAATTTCGCGCATTGAAACCGGGCGAGTGAAGCTGGAACTTGAATCGCTGGATATTATCCAGCTCATCAATGAGGTCGCCGTTTCGTTTGAAGGGCAAATGGTTAATAAGGCGATGAATCTGTCGCTGAGTCTGCCGGAGAAGCTGCCTCACGTTTATGCCGATAAAGCCAGAGTGACCCAGGTATTGGTCAACCTGATTGGTAATGCCTGGCAATATACCCCTGAAGGGGGTAACGTTACCATCCATGCCCAAGTAGCCGATCACCGCTTTATCCAAATTGATGTTGAGGATAGTGGCATCGGCATTGTGGAAAAAGATATTCAATATGTCTTTGATCGCTTCTTCCGCTCTGAGCGCACCGAAGTGCAGGTGGTTGATGGTACCGGCCTGGGATTATCCATTACCAAGATGTTTGTTGAGATGTTAGGGGGGGAGATTTGGCTTAAAAGCCAGTTGGATGTTGGCACCACCTTTAGTTTTACTTTGCCAATAGATGTCGTCCAGGCGCAAACGGAGATTCCGTCGGATGAAGCCGGACGGCAGGCCCTGCCAACCCTGGTACTGATTGATGATAACGTGGCCGTTGCTAACCTCTTAAAGCCTCAGTTGGAACGGGCCGGGTACCAGGTAACCCTTGCTACTGAAGGCGAAAATGCCTTAAATTTAGCCCGGCAGGCCCAATCAACCCTTAAATTGGTTATGCTCAACCTCCTGTTAAAAAACAGCGACAGTTTTGCCCTGCTGGAACGATTGCAGCAAGATGAAGTGGCCCAGGCGGTGCCAATCCTGGTTACGTCACTCGGCGTTGATGACACCGGTCAGGATTTAGCCATAGAAGTGGTTGACTACATCAGCAGCACTTTTGCAGACCCTCAGGTTTTGGAGCGAGTCCGCTGGGCTTTGACCTTAGCCACCGGCGAGACCCAAGAAATTGGCCCGGCTGGGATGTCGTCCTTGAGAAATGGGCGGTATCAGGTACTTGTTGTCGCTTCCAGCCAGAGTACGGTTAAGCGGCTTAAAGAGGCGCTGGAAGCTCATGGCTATAAAGTGCAGCGCGCCTTTAATAGCCAACAGGCCCTGGATATTGCTGCGGGCGACAAGCCCGACCTGGTGTTGATTGATCCGAAGCTGCCGGATGTGGAGGGCGCCAGTGTCATTTCCCAGCTTCGCCGGATTGCTGCCCCTAAGCGTCTGCCCATTATCGGAATTGTTGACCGGTCGGTGCCGCTGCCAGAAAATGATGATAAGCTAAAAATGCTCGGTCGAGAAAATTGGACTAAAATGAGACATCCCTTTGTAACGGATGTTTTAGTGGCCGAAATCGTCCAGATTGGCGGTAAGCCCGGCCTCAGCCAGGACCAAAAACCGGCCAAGATTTAACAGATTTTGGGTATTGAGTTCAAACTGGCTTCAGGCGATGCTAATGAGCAGCATGAAGCAGGAGTTAGTTTAAAGCATGCGCGAACCATTGATTTTAGTAGCCGAAGATGAAAGAGATATTCGGGAACTTATCGTTTTTACCTTGCAGATTGCCGGTTTCAATGTCGTTGAAGTGCCGAATGGTGAAGAAGCAGTCAAAAAAGCCCCGGAAGTCAAGCCTGATCTCATTTTAATGGATGTCCGCATGCCCAAGATGACCGGGTTTGAAGCCTGTAAAGCCTTGAAACAACAGGAAACCACCAAAGACATTCCGGTCATCTTCCTCTCGGCCAAAGGCCAGGAAACGGAGATAAACACGGGCCTTGACCTGGGCGCCGAGGAATATTTCCTTAAGCCTTTTGCGCCTGACGATCTCATTAAGCGCGTCAACAAAATTTTAACCAAGTATGGCAAGCTGTAGAAATAAACCTGCTCGACTTGATTTGAGTAGCAAAAGATAGTAAACTTTTGACTCGTAACTCACTTTGTTTGTATCTCTTCTGGACAATACGGGTCGCTTCATGAGTGCAGTAGTCATAGATGGCGGTTTGGTTCACTACGAAGCCTTTGGACGGGGGCGGCCCGTCCTATTTTTGCATGGCTGGCTCGGCTCCTGGCGCTACTGGATGCCAACGATGGAGGCCGTATCAGACCGGCATCGCACTTATGCTCTGGATTTGTGGGGCTTTGGCGATTCCGACAAATCGAAACAACGCTATACCGTAGCAGACTACGTGACTCTGGTGCATGAGTTTGTCGAAAATATGGGCATCCGGGACGCGCCGATTATTGGTCACGCCCTGGGCGCCAGTGTCGCTCTGGAATACGCCATTCAGCATGCCGACAGCGTCAAAAAGTTGATGACCGTCAGCCTGCCTATGAACGCCGACTGCATCAACCGCAAACTCATTGATTTTGCGAATAACTCGGTTATTGCCAAAATGATGTGGTGGCGTCAGATTACCTACAAAGAGGTCCAAAAAGAAGCAGAAAAAGCGGGTGAGGGGGCCATCAGTCTCAGCATTCAATCGGTGGCCAAAGTTGATGTCAAAAGTTATATCCAAAACCTGAGCCAGCGGGAAAATTCAATGCTGCTGGCCGTTTATGGTGAGAAAGACGACGTCATTGATCCCAGTCCCACCCGTGACTTCAACGGTAACTGGCCCAATATTCGCCAGATTGGCCTGTCGGATTCAAAACATTTCCCCATGCTGGATGAAGCCGCCAAATTCCATCGCCTCCTCAAAGATTTTCTGGATGTCGAAAACGATCTATCCGTTCTGGAATTAAAGGAGGAGTGGCGGCGTCGAACTCGCTAACTCCCCCGGTCCATGCTCATCCCTCAAGCCCCAAACCATACTCCCCTGGCTGTATTAAAATAGATTAGCCGGATTTTATAAGATTGTGTATAATGAATCCACTGTATCATTAAGATACCCCAGGGAGGTGATTCAATGCCTGAAGAGCGGCCTATGCCGAATGCGGCCCTACGTGTTTTGTTAGACGCTATTGAAGAAGTTATGGGAGAAAACGGCACCAAGGCCGTGTTAAACGCTGGGGGTTTGAGTAAGTATATCAACAATTATCCCCCCAAAGACCTGGAAATGAAGGCCACTTTTGCCGAGTATGGCGCGGTGCAGCAGGCGGTCGAAGAATTTTATGGCCCGCGTGGCGCGCGAGCGATGCTGCTGCGCATTGGCCGGGCCACCTTTCAATTTGGCCTGCGCGACCAACCCGCCATTTTGGGCCTGGTCGGCGTGGCCTTAAAAGCGCTGCCTGAAAAGACCCGCATGAAGCTGATCCTGGAGCGGATGGCTAACGCAGCCGTCGAGCGGGTCAACCAGCCGACGACATTGATTGAAGAAGAGGATGCTTTTTATTTCGTCGTGGACCAGTGCCCGTGCGCGTGGCGTCCCGCTCACGATAAACCTTGCTGTTACACCACCATGGGCGTCCTGATGGAAGCAATGGCCTGGACGACCGGCAAATTTTATAAAGTCGAAGAAGTGGCCTGTATCGCCAACGGCGCTTCTAACTGCGTGTACCGCGTCCCCAAACAGCCCACCGAAGAGTAATATTGCTGGCTAACAAAAACAGGCTCAAGCGTGTTCTTCTTGAGCCTGTTTTTTATATCAATCCGCTGCCAGATATTCTTTTACCCGCCCGCTAATTTTTCCCGGCAGCCTTTACAAATACCGAAGATACTCAAGTGGTCGGTGTGCGCCTGGAAGCCATACTGTTCCTCCAGCTCAGTTCGAACCGGATTAAAGATGGTGTCCGAGAATTCCTCTATATAACCACACTCACTGCAAACCAGATGATGATGCGGCCCGTGGTCTTTGAGGGCAAAATAGGCCTGGCTCCGCCCAAAATTGGTTTGATTGATCAAGTTCAGTTCCAGCAGCAGTTCCAGTGTGCGGTAAACCGTGGCCAAACTGACATAAGGATTGACCTGCTGCACCTGCTCAAATATTTCTTCGGCGGTAATGTGGCCTTCCAATTTTTCGATGGCCCCAAAAATAATGGCCCGCTGCGGCGTGACCCGCATGCCCCGCGCCTGTAATGCTTCAATTAAACTGCCTTGTCCTTTGTTCATAAACCTCTCTATCATCAAAAATAGTTCAACCGTCCCCTACTCGCCCTCACGGCTGAATTGAGAATAACATTAAATACAATTCTATTACATCTGCAAAACGATAGCAAATAAGAACACAAGACTTCTGTATTCTTTTCTCGCTCCCACCCATTTTGTGCTAAAATAACGCCTATGGATTTATTTGACCACGCCCGTGAGCAGCAAATTGAAAAAGAAGCGCCTCTGGCCGCACGGATGCGTCCGCGCACCCTTGATGAATTCATTGGCCAGGAACACATCATCGGACCAGGCCGGTTATTACGGCGCGCCATCCAGGCCGACCAGCTTTCCTCGGTGATCTTCTACGGTCCGCCGGGTACGGGTAAAACCACCCTGGCCCGCATTATTGCCAATACCACCCACGCCCATTTTATCGCGCTTAACGCGGTACTGAGCGGGGTTAAAGATATCCGCGAGGCTATCGAGGTGGCCCGCGATAAGCGCGGCATGTTCGGCCAGAAAACCATCCTGTTCATTGACGAGGTGCATCGCTTCAACAAAGCCCAGCAGGATGCACTCCTGCCTCACGTCGAAAACGGCACGGTCATTTTGATTGGGGCCACCACCGAAAATCCCTACTTTGAAGTCAACAAAGCCCTGGTTTCCCGGTCACGGATTTTTCAACTGCGCAGCCTGACCGAAGACGACCTGCGCGCGGTGGCCCGGCAAACCCTGGCCGACAAAGAGCGCGGCTACGGCCAGCTCAAGGTAAATTTAACCGGCGAGGCCCTCGATCACCTGGTGAACGTAGCTAATGGCGATGCACGGGCCGTGCTGAATGCCCTGGAACTGGCCGTCGAAACCACGCCCCCCGATGCCTACGGTATCATTAATCTCACGATGGAAGTAGCCGAGGAGTCGATTCAGCGCCGGGCCGTGCTTTACGACAAAGACGGCGACGCTCACTTCGACACCATTTCTGCCTTTATCAAATCGCTGCGCGGCTCCGATGTGGATGCCGCCCTGTACTGGCTGGCTAAAATGGTCTACGCCGGCGAAGACCCGCGCTTTATCTTCCGGCGGATGATTATTTTCGCCGGAGAAGACGTGGGCATGGCCGATCCAAACGCGCTGCGAGTGACGATGGCGGCAGCCCAGGCTTACGACTACGTGGGCCTGCCCGAAGGTCGCTTTCACCTGGCCGAAGCCTGCCTCTACCTGGCCACTGCGCCCAAAAGCAATTCAACTTTTGCCTTTTTTGATGCCCTGGCCACGGTGGAGCAAGAACGCGAGGCCGACGTGCCCGACCACTTGCGCGATGCCAACCGCGACGCCGAAGGCCTGGGACACGGCCAGGGCTACCTTTATCCGCACGCTTACCGCGACCATTGGGTAGCGCAGCAGTATTTGCCCGAAGCCTTACAGGGGCGAGTTTTTTATCAACCCGGCGATCAGGGATATGAGGCGGAGATCCGGCAGCAAGTCTCCCGCCGGCGCGAGGAGCAGTTAGCGGCCATGCTGGAAGCCGAGGAGGCCCTGGCCGGTCAGGTCGAGACTGGGGGTAAAGGGCCGGCCGCCCAAAATCGCTGGCTGCAGCGCACGTTGAGCAATGTCGGCCAGCAGTTGGGCCGCATCCGCGACCGCGTCTTTGCTCTGGCTAAAGTGGAGCGGCACGATTTGGTGCTGGATTTGAATGCCGGGACGGGCTTGCTCACCTGGGAAGCGGTGCGCCGCGCTCCGGTTGGCGGCGTCTGGGCGCTGGCCGCCAATCCGCAGACGGCCGCTGCCCTGGAACAACAAGCCCGCAATTTAGAGAATCTGGAACAGCCGGTTATTCTGACGGGGACAGTTACAGAGTTGCCGCAGCTTATTGCGGCATCTGTAGGACAAGCTGTTAGCTTGTCCAGCAGCGGACAAGCTGACAGCTTGTCCTACGATATACTTATTGGCCGGAATGTCTTCACCCAACTGGCCGATAAGCCTGCCGCCGCCCAGGTTATCGCCCATCTATTGAAGCCCGGCGGGCGGCTGGCCCTGGCCGAAATTATTCCCCGCCACACCCCGCGCCTGCACCAACTGGTTGATCTATCCGGGCTGCCGGCGGAATTAGCCGATCGGGTGCAGACCGCCGAAGAAACCATCTACGCCAACCCCACCGATCCCATGCTCAACTGGGATACGCCTGATTTGCAGGCCATTTTTGAAGCTGCCGGCCTGACCCAAATCGAAATTGCCGTCGAAGTACTGACTTCCGAATTAGCCATTGGGGCCGAACAGCTTGAGCGCTGGTTTGCCCTGAGCGCAGGGTCGGGACGCCGGCCGACCTTTGCCCAACATTTGCTCGGCGCTGTCCCGGAAACTAGTACGGTCCGGGAGGTAGTTTGGCTTAACCAGGCCGAATTAGCCGAGCTAAGACGATTGTTTGAACGCCAGTTGCTAGGCCAGGTTGTGCCCTGGACGTCAACTGTCGCTTATCTTCTGGCTCGTAAAGCATAAAACAGACCTGCCAGGTTTTGGAAACCTGACAGGTCCATCCTGTTAATTGCGGTGATTATCTATCTGGGCAAAAGTGCCTCCGAAAACCAGGTCCCGAACCCCTTCTGATGTCAAAAAGTCGTAGGGGAAGCCCAGCTCGATGTGGCTGACCTCATCCAAACGCGCCAACTGCTCCCCGCTGAGCGTAAAATCCAAACAGGCCAGGTTATCTCTCACTTGAGCCGCCTTTTTAGCTCCAATGATAGGAATCATAACCCCCGGCTGCTGCCGGACCCAGTTGAGGGCTACCTGGGCCGGGCTGCGTCCGATTTGCCCGGCAATCTCGCTGACCGCTTGGGCAATCCGCAGATTTTTCTCAGAGATGCTGCCCCAAAGAGCGGCCCGACCCTCGGCAGAGGCGTCTTTATTATATTTGCCGGTCAACACCCCGGTTCCTAACGCTCCCCAGGCTGTAACAGCCATATCCGTTTCACGAGCCAGGGGCAGGAGCTCCCGCTCGATGTTACGCTCAATCAGGCTGTACTGGAGCTGGACGCCCACAAAACGAGACCAGCCGCGCAGCTCGGCCAGCGTGTTAGCTTGGGCGACAACCCAGGCCGGCGTGTCGGAGATGCCCACGTAGAGGATTTTGCCAGCCCGGACCATATCGTCGAGCGCCCGCATTACTTCCTCAACCGGAGTCATATAATCCCAGGCATGGACCCAGTAGAGGTCAATGGCCTCAGCTTTGAGCCGTTTGAGGCTGGCTTCCAGCGACTGCACCATATTCTTGCGGTGATTGCCGCTGAAATTGGGATCGTCACGCCGCATAAAGAGCGTGTACTTGGTCGCCAGCACAAAATGATCCCGGTCGGCAGCAATGAACTCGCCCACAAATTTTTCGGCGGTACCCTCGGTGTAACGGTTGGCCGTGTCAATAAAGTTTCCACCCGCCTCTGCATAGGCGTCGAAGATCTTTTTAGACTCCTCTTTGGAGGCTCCCCAACCCCACTCCTCGCCAAAGGTCATGGTCCCCAACGCCAACTCGGAGACACGCAAACCGCTTTTGCCAAATAGTTTATAACGCATGGGTTTAATCCTTTTTCTCCTTTAATTTTCATTAGTAACTGATACTGTTACTAAATTGAATAAAAAATTTAATCGGCGGCGGGTTGAGGCGAACGGGCGTCAATCTCTTTGATTTCTTGCGCCACCTGGGCGATGGTCATTTCAGCCAGGGTTTGTTCCAGGGCCGCTTCAGCCTGGTGAAAGACGTTTCTCATGACCGGCTCCAGACTGCGTCCACAGATACAGAAAGGGTTGTACTCGCGCGACCCAAAAGAAAAGATTTCACCCTTCTCCACCACCTGGTAAACATCCAGCAGGGTGATCTGCTCCGGCAAGCGGGCCAATCGAACACCTCCGCTGGCACCCGGATGCGCCTCCGCCAAACCGGCTTTGCCCAGCATCGCCAGGATGCGCCGAATCACCACCGGGTTGGTACTGGCGCTGCGAGCCAAATATTCTGAGGTTGTCGGTTCCGCTTTACCTTCAATGGTCAGCAAAACCAGGATATGTACCGCTACCGTAAAGCGGCTGCTGATGATCCCCATAACGTATCCTACAATTCGTAACTATGATAGTTACAAATATTCTTTTTGTCAAATGTGGTATCAAAGGTTGTCATGTCAATCAACTATCCTCGCCCAGGGAAAACTTTCATTGCGATCTATCAGGTCAATATTGTCCTGCCATAACTCTATTACTTTGTTCATAAACAGCCAGGGTTGAACCTGCAATTCTTGGAATGATCCGTTAGTTTTATCCAGTTTTATAGCTTGAGTAAATTCACCCTCAAATCGCCAACCAGATAAATTTTTACCGCGATCTTTTTTCTTGGGCATACCTTTATGTAAGATGCCATTTCTCATTATCGTCCAAAACTCTCTGGCTGTTTCCTCGCTAATATTAAAATCAATCATCAACTGTTTTTCTACAGTATACTGGCTACCGGCTTCCCTAATCGCTGCATCTGCATATCTTTCATAAAGAAAACAACTGGTTGCAAGAGCAATAAATGCACCAGCACCATTTGGTATGGCCTCAAGACTTTTTAAAGGTTGCACAAACCAAATATCAAATAACGCCTTAGGGTCTTGCATGTTTTCTGCTCTTTCCTAAATCTTCAATTATGTTATAAGATGAGCGTCTCAACCCGGGTTACCTCCGCCCGCTGCCGGCTCAAGTGAGCGACCAAAGTAGCCAGCGGTTCTGGCTGACCAGTGGTATAGAAGCGATGCCAGGCGACACAAGCAGCATCCGTTTCCAGGCTATGCCGCATGAGCACCCGCTGCACCTGGCGGGCAACCGCCTGGGCCGGGTCAATCACCTGGGCGCGGCCGGCCACGATGCGCTCGATCAGCGGCAGCAGCAGGGGATAGTGGGTGCAGCCCAGGGCAATCTGATCCACCTGGGTAGCCAGCATGGGTTCCAGGTATTGGCGTAGCAGCCGCTCTGTTTCCGGTGCATCCAGCCGTCCCCGCTCGACCTGCTCGACCAAGCCCTCACCTATTTGGACGTGGACTTCGATACCGCCGGCATGGCGTTGGGCGGTATTCTTGAAGAGATAGCCGTTGAGCGTTCCTTCCGTCGCCAGCACGCCGACGTGGCCGGTTTGGGTGGCCTCGGCGGCAGGTTTGAGAGCCGGCTCCATGCCGACAATGGGCACGTCGAACTCCGCCCGAAGCGACTCCAGGGCGGCGGCGCTGGCGGTATTGCAGGCGACGACAATCAGCTTGCACTCCTGGGCCAGCAAGAAGCGGGTGATGGCCGCCGACAAGGCTCTCACTTCAGCGATGGGCCGAGAGCCATAGGGGCAGTGGGCGCTGTCGGCAAAGTAAATTGTCGCCTCGTGGGGCAGGCGGCGCACGACCTCTTTCCAAACGGAAAGGCCGCCAACGCCAGAGTCAAAGAAGCCAATAGGGCGGGAGCCGGTCATTTGTGACCATTCCGGGCGGCGGCCACAAAAGCTTGAAATAGTCTCCGTGCCGCGTCCTGGTCGGTGACCAACTCTTCCGGGTGCCACTGGACGCCCAGGCCAAAGGGGTGATCACGAACCTCTAAAATTTCCACCAGGCCGTCAGGCGCATAACCGGCGGCCTTGAGGGAAGGCGCTACCTGTTTGACCCCCTGATGGTGCAGGCTGTTGACCGGCAGGCGGCCGGTTTCCAAAATCTGGCCCAGCAGCGATCCCGGCTCCAGCGTCACCTCGTGGGCCAGGTAATTGCGGGGGTGGTGATCGCGATAGTAATCGTGGCGAATCGGCTGCGGCTTCTGGCTGGCTACATCCTGCCACAAGCTGCCACCGTTGGCTACGTTCATTACCTGGATGCCCCGGCAAATGGCCAGGAAAGGTTTGCGCTGCCGGGTTGCCAGCCGCATGAGGTTGATTTCCAGTTCGTCACGCACCGGCTGCACTTCTGCCAGGTTATCCACCTGGGGTGTTTCGCCATAATAGGCCGGATCAATATCGCCGCCACCGCTGAAGATAAGGCCATCAACGCGCTGCAGGAGTTCCTCCAGCAACACTCCCTGCACTTGCAAAGGAATTAAGATGGGCAGCCCACCCGCCTGAATCACGGCGTTGGCGTAGGAGCTGTTCTGGGCCATGATCGGCCGTCCCGGATAGGTCGCGCTGATATCGGGCCGGCAAGGGATGCCGATGAGGGGATAGTTATGAGTCACTGTTTTTTCTCCAGGAAAGGTGAGGCGAAGAGGCGAGGAAGCGAGGACAAGAATTTTGGTAGTGGTTAGATTGCAAATGATGGCTTCGGAGTCCAAAGCTGAGCTTTGGGACTCCATCACTTACTTTGCAACCACAACCAGAATTTTTACCTCTTCGCCTCACGTGTCATCGCCTCTTCGCCTCATTATTGCACTTTCAAAGCCTGCGCTAAAACCTGGTAATGATCCACAATTCCTTTGGGAATGGTTAGGTCCAGCTCAAAAGGGGTGATGGCCCCGGCTTTGAGCAGGGTTACAGCCAGTTCGGCCTGGCGTTGGGCCAGAACGCGATTGTCGGCATCATAAGCCACCGCCACCAGCCGGACTGACTCAGCATCACTGGAGCCGTAGTTGCGCAGTTGACCGCTCAACCGATAGGTGGCCAGTCCCTCCGGGGACCCATGCAGGTCGAATGTTTCCAAATCAAAATAGTAGCGGGCCTGGTCCGAAATCGGCACGCCGGAGACAACCACGACCTGGTATTGGGCAAAACTGCTGGGGGGCGAGTCAAACAAGATGGCAAACGGGGCGGCCTGGTCCGGCTGAATCACGTCGAGCTGGGTATAAGCTGCCCCTCGAGCCAGCACCAAGCCCGCGCCGTCGAGCAGCGAGGCTTCGATGACCACCTCGGCCAGGGGGACACTGCCGGGATTGCTGACTTCACCCAGGCACCAGAGCGTGCCCTGCCGGGTCTGCTGAAAGTTGATGGCCTTCACAACCAGCACGGGTGGGGTTGGCGTGGGTGTCGGCGTATCATCCGGGCTGATTTTGGGCGGAGGGATAATGATCTCCTGGCCAATCTGCAGAAAGCGGGGATCGGCAATCCCGTTGGCCGTTTGAATCTCCTCGGTGGTCCGGTCAAACTGAATGGCAATGTTCAGCAGGGTGTCGCCGGCCTGGATCACATAGATGATCGGCGTTGGGGTAACGGTAGGGGTGGCCGTAGCAATCGGCGTGGCCGGGCGCGGGGTCGAAGTAGCCCGGGGGGTCAGGGTTGGGGTGGCGCTGGCGGCCTCAACCGGTGTGGCCGGGGCTGCGGGCGAAGCTCCGCTGATCGGGGTAGCCAGCCGGCCGCAGCCGGCCAGGATTAAACTGAGTAAAAACCAATAAACGGGTCTTGGCACAAGGAACTCCCTCTCACACAAAGCAGGATTATACCACGATTTGGGTGGAGAGATGAAAAAAACTTGGCAAAGTGCCGGCAGTCAAACTTTATACCAACGCAACGGTGATAAAACCAAGATGAAATCCAAACGGTACAAGTTTTTATTTATGCTATAGTGATAGCGAGGACATTGTTTCCAGTTGCACCGCCGAGATTTATTTCCCTTTAATTCAGAGCAAACAATTCTAGGAGTGACTCGCCATGCTCGACTCCGTTAAAATTTGGCTAGCCCCTCCCATCTTTGCCGACGATGAAGAGAAAACGCACCTTGCCAGAATCCTGAATGTTGTCCTGCTAACAGTCATCGTCATCCTGGGAGTATATGCTGTAGCCCGGGCTATTAATATTCCTGAAGATTTTGAGGCTTTATATGCCAACTTGGCCCTGATTATTCTCCTGGTGAGCCAGCTCTTTATCTTACGCCAGGGCTGGGTTAGAACCGCCAGTTATATCCTGGTCTCGCTGGGTTGGCTAAACTTAACCTTTCAGGCCTGGGCATTTGGTGGAGTGCGCGACGCCAGTTTCACGGCCTACATCGTTATCATTTCAATCGCTACCCTGCTTATGGGCTGGCGAGTTGGGCTGGGTCTGCTGGGTTTAAGCGTTTTAGCGGGGCTGGGCCTGGCGTATGCAGAAGTAAGACGCTTGCTGCCGATTTCTGTTGACAGCCCCTATGCCATCTGGTTTGACCAAACCCTCAATTTTGTTCTGGTGACGATCATGCTGTCTATCACCAGCGCCAATCTCAGCAGAATGCTGGCCCAGACTCGCCGCAATGAGCGTAATTTGGCCGAGAATAATCTCAAACTTCAGGCTGCTCACGCTTCGCTGGAGAGGCAGGCGGCAGAACTCCGGACAACACAAGAAGCCCTGCGAGAAAGTGAAGCTCGTTTTCGGACCCTCTTCGAATATTCACCCGATGCCATTTTACTCATTGACCCGCACAGCCGCGATGCAGAATGGGCGATTCTGGATTGCAATGACGCGGCCTGCCGCATGAATGGGTATCATCGGGAGGAACTGATAGGTCAACCGATTGACGTGCTGCACCCTGCGCCGGCCGAAGCCCACGAGCGGGCGGCGTATCTGGAACGATTGCGCCGGGGCGGGATCATGGGCCTTGAGACCTATCATCGCCATCGAGAGGGTTTTATTTTTCCCATTGAGGTCTCGACCAGCTTGATTAGTCTATCAGGTCAAGAAGTTGTCCTGGGAATTGACCGTGATATTACCGAACGCAAGCGGGCAGAGGAAGCTCTGCATAAGTTAAACGAAGATTTAGAAGAGCGGGTCCTGAGACGGACCAGCGACCTCACGCACACCAACGAAATTTTGCAGGCAGAAATCAGCGAACGCCAGCGTGTTGAGGCCGACATAAAGGCGTCACTCAAAGAAAAAGAGGTTTTACTCCGCGAAATTCACCACCGGGTTAAAAACAACCTCCAGGTTATCTCCAGCATCTTGAACCTGCAAACTCATCACCTTGACAATCGCCCCATTCGCTCTGTCTTACAGGAGAGCCAGAATCGTGTCCGCTCGATGGCCCTGATCCACGAAAAACTATATCGTTCCAGAAACATGGCCCAGATTAACCTGGCCGAATATGTCAAAGATTTGGCGCGTTACTTATTCCGATCCTACAGCGTTGGCGAACCCGTAATCAATTTCAACATTCAGGCTGACGACATTTTTGTGGATATTGATACCGCTGTACCGTGTGGTTTGATCCTTAATGAATTGATCTCCAATTCGCTCAAACACGCCTTTCCAGACAGACGCCGGGGTGACATCTTCATCCAGATGCAGGTTGAACCGGAGCAGCAAATAATGTTAAGCGTTGGAGATAACGGCGTTGGCTTTCCCCCGGATTTTGACTTTCATGAGAATGGATCGTTAGGGTGGCTGCTGGTCAACAGCCTGGTTGACCAGTTGGAAGGCAGCATCGAACTTAGCCGCCAGGGCGGCACCCAGGTCAAATTAACATTTGCGCGGCCCGGCAAGGAGGCCGGTCACCTCAATCAAAAATCTCCACAATGGGCCGGCCATCCCACCCCTCAGGCATAGGCAGTTTCAAGGCGTATAAAACCGTAGGAGCAGTATCATAAGTGTTAATAGGGGTGGTCAGGATGATGCCCTGGGGGACACCCGGCCCGGCGGCCAGCCAGGGAATGGTCCGGTCCTCAGGTGAGTCATCGCCGTGCCGCCGGCCATGGCCGCCATGATCAGCCGTCACAATCAGGAGCGTGCTGTCCAGATAGCCGCCTTTGTCCAGCGCCGCCACAATCTCGCCCACCAGGCCATCTACAAAAGTAATCGCCTCAAGCTGGTAGGACGACATCCAGCCATAGCTGTGTCCCACCCGGTCCACATCGGGGAAGTGAATGAAGAGGATATTCGGCAGACCCGCCTCAATAAAGCCCAGCGCCTGATCCTTCACCTCCGGATCATGGGTGTCCACCCCAAAAAGTTCATCCACCGAGTTCGGCAAAACCAAATAGTTCAACTTCTGCTTGCCAAAAACCATGGCTGTACTGAAGCCGGCCTCGTGGGCCAGGCTAAACAGGGTGGGGCGGTTCAGGCCCGGCCAGCCGATATAGGGCACTCCCCACTGGATACCGTGTTTTTCGGGAACAACGCCGGTTAGCATTGAGGCGTGACTGGGCAGAGTCTCGCTGAGGTTGACCGTTTGCGCGTTGGGACTGAAAGCTCCCCTGGCGATCAGGCTGTCCAGGGTCGGCGCATCGGCGGCGACAAGGGCATCGGGCCGCAGGCCGTCAATACTGATGATGACGACGTGTTGAATTTGCGCCGGAGCTGGTGTTTCCGTTGGCGCAGGCTGGGACGTGGCCGGCGGTGGGCTGGTGGCAGTGGGAGTCTGGGTTGGGGGCAGGGCGGTAGCGGTTTCGGTGGGGGTCGGGAGGTAGATGACGGCCCGGGTAGCGGTCGGGGTTGGCTCCGGCGGCAGCGTCGGCTGGGGCAGCAGGAAGGGAGTGGGCGCAAACAGCGCCGCCGCGGGGGAAAGCGCCAGGCCCCGGCCGGGAGTTAACACCCAAAAGGCAGCTACGGCGGTCACCCCGGCACATTCCAGGGCCAGGATGGCCAGCCAGATCAGCAGCAATTTCGGGGAAATCAACCCGCGTCGGCGGCGGCGGGGAGATGGGGCTGTCTTCTCTAAGGGATTCGTCGTGATTTTCATCGCTAGTAATTTTATGTCAATATAGGTTTATGTCAATATAAAGAGTCAAATGTAGCAGGGTAAAAAAGAGCAAAGTAGTGGTATAATCATTAGAGCATCACGATCCACTTATCCAATTAGGAGGGAAAAATGGGTATTCACAATTTTGAGGCTTTATTTGCCCAATATCCTGCGGTCATCGCTGAAATGCCTGATACCTTTACCAGCCACGAATTTATTCTCCGCTTGGCGCAACAGAATCAAGCCCTATACATTGAAGCCTTATACAGCTATCGCAACCGAGAGCGAGAAGCGCCATTTATGACCGTGCATGGCATCTTGGCTCAGCAATTGCAACACTTTCCCCATTTAGAGCCTATCCGAAAACCGAGATTATTGAGATTGAAAAGTGGTAGCCGCCCGAAGGGTAATGTAGGCACAAGCCAAATGAAGCAAAGCCAGGTAATTGTCCACCTTCTTTTCCCAACGAATAAGCAAGGCTCGGAAACGGTTCAGCCAACTGTGGGTCCGTTCGACGACCCAACGCCGCGCTCGATAGCCAGGTACATCTTGTTTTTGCTGGTTTTCCTCACCCCGGCTGCGAATATGGGCGGTATAACCCCACTGTTCCAACAGTTGGCGAACCGGGTCATAGTCATAACCTTTGTCCAAACAGAGGTGCTGAGGTTGTTCCTCGCTTGGTTGGGGTCGAGCAATCGCCATCTGATACAGGGTCGCTCCGACCAGTTTCATATCGTGCCGATTGGCTCCCTCCACCGCCGCCGCCAGCGGCACCCCTCGACCATCGGTCAGGATACTGCGTTTGACCCCCTGTTTGCCTCGGTCAGTGGGATTGCGTCCGGTCGTCTCTCCACCCAAGGGTGCTTTCGTCATGGCTCCATCCAAGGCTTGCCACAACCACTCAATCCCCACCTGGTCATCGTAGATTTTCAAGGTTTCGTGCCACAGCCGACAAAACACCCCGGCTTTTTGCCAGGCTTGAAAGTAGTCGTGGGCCGTGCTGCCGGCCACCAGGCTTCGTGGAATGGCTTTCCACTGACAGCCCGTCCGCAAGTGGTAGAAAATCCCATCCATCACCCGGCGTGGGTCAATCCGAGGCCGTCCCCCTTTGGGTTTGGCTGCTTCTGGCGGCAACAATGGGACAATCAATGCCCATAAGGTGTCGGGAATACGCCAGAGACTATCTATTTCTTTTTCAACGTTCATCCTATTCTCTCCTGCTTCTCTGTTTTTTGATCAACAGGAGATTATACCTCGCTCACTGGTTTTCGGATAGGCTCTTACTGCGGGAAATAGATTATGTTCCAAGTGTTGATATTTTTGGACGATCAAATAAGTGTGCGAAGTGGCAAAAGGTTTAGGCCACTCTATAAATTGATTAGCGTCCAGAATACGAGCGTCTCCGCGCCCAGCAGCGGGAGTCGGAGCGGCAGGGGGAGCATTTGTTCCAGTCGCTGCTGCATCGGGCGTTTCAGGGGGATTTATGATAACAACACACAGCAAGAAAATAGGAGTAACCGGTGTCGAGAAGAGAAGAAATTAAGACCCTTTTAACTCTCTATTATCGCCATTTGCAGAAACTCAAAGAGCAGAAAGCAATCTTTGGAGCGTATACAGCTCCACATATTCTTATAGAGATAGAAAACATTGAGGACGAGATTAAGGGCTTAGAAAATGAGTTAAAGAACTTGAAATTAGCCCAGGCCAGTATAAAGACAAATTTTGTAAAAGAGGCTAAAGAAAGGCTGTTTAAAGGCAAGGCAACAAATAAAGAGACCAATGATGAAAAACGAGGTAAGGTGATTGAAAAACTTGAGGATTTTATTAGTCGCTTGAAAGAAATTCAAAGCGATACCCCAATGGTGTCATCCTTGATGAATGATTCAACTAATAAAATTACAGAACGATTTGATAGATTGAGTAGGATAATATACGAATTCCTATCTAAAACCATTTCAAAAGCAGAAGCCGGGCAATTCTCACGCAAAGCAGATCTTCCGTTTGGAAACAATCGGCCATTTGGCTCTAATTCTTATCCAGGATTTAACGCCAATCCTTTCTACTCCCCAATATCCTTTTTTGATTTCAATACACGTCATTTATACCCCGCTTTATCATATTTGCTTGCTCTGAAAGAAGCTATTGAAAAAGGGGATGTAAACATTAAGTAATTATAGGTGCTCTTAATTTCAGACAAAGATGAACACCCCTACTATTAGCAGCGGGAGGCAGGGGGAGCATCTGTTCCTGTCGCTGCTGCATCGGGCGTTTGGGGGGAAGTGTGAGCACGTTTTTAATCCTTTCACTTAGTATTACAGCGCAATGTTGCTGACAAAATAACCAAAAAGACAAAGGCATGGTATGTTTCTCCAACCACCAGCCAAGTGGGAAGGAGAAAATACCATGCCTAACGAAATTATAACCAAGATACAGTTTATTGAGACATGTCCTGCGCCGGCGTGTAACTTGTCGGGCCAGGATATTGAGCAGTTTGTGGAAGAATTG
>BOKF01000020.1 GCA_016860845.1 Chloroflexota bacterium | reverse complement strand
GCTTGGGAGCAAAAACGAAATGCCGCTCAGGTGACGATCCATTGGCAATTCACCGCTCAGGACGCTCGGATCAAACTTAGACGTCTCTATCCGGTTATTAAAGAGCAAAATTCAACTTAACTGAGCACTAACCTTGACCTTGAGCAGCGTTTCACTTTTTTGAAGAACGTTGAGCAGGAAGTAAAGAAGCAGCTTTGGCAGCACGCCCGGATCGCAGAGATTCCGGCAGGCGCGTCTATTTGTTGGGAGGGCGATACCTGCACCCAGCTTGCCCTGGTTTTATCCGGGGCCGTTAGAGTGTACAAGGTGGGCGAAAGCGGCCGGGAGATCACCCTTTATCGGATTGAAGAAAACGAAAGCTGTATTCTGACGGCGTCCTGCATTCTCAGCCAGACTCAATTTCCCGCTTTTGCGGTTGCCGAGACTACCGTCCAGGCCGTATTGATTCCTGCTTCAATCCTGCGTGAATGGGTCCAACAGTACGAAGTATGGCGAGACTATGTGTTTGGCTTGATGTCACAACGTCTGGCCGCCGTGATTGCCACGGTTGAGGAAGTGGCTTTTCGGCGAGTGGACGCGAGAATTGCCGAATTTGTGGCTAACCTGGCTGAGGAACATCAAGAGGTCAAAATAACCCATCAAGAGATTGCTTTTGAATTAGGGACCGCCAGAGAGGTGGTCAGCCGCATCCTCAAAGATTTTGAACGGGAGAAGCTCATTGCTTTGTCCCGAGGGTCAATCATGATCCACAATAGGCAAGCTTTATTGGAAAAGGCAAAACTGGCTTGATTGTGTGATATAGTCACATACTTTCTGCGCTCCTTTTGTTATCATAGGGTCAAATAAATCGTTCAATCTAAGATAACAAAAGGAGATTGTCATCATGAAACGCAATGTTGGTAAAGTTGACCGGATCATCCGGGTTCTGATCGGGCTTGCTCTACTGATTGGTGGGGTTTACTTCGGTAGCTGGTGGGGAGCTATCGGCTTGGTTCCGCTGCTCACTGCGGCTATCGGCTGGTGTCCGCTTTATGCACCTTTTGGTTTGTCAACCTGTTCTGTGCCTAAAAACTGAATTCTACTTGACTTACTACGTCAGGAGTCCAAAAGTAACTTTTGGACTCCTCTATTTTTGTCCTGGGCGAGTATTATTGGATGGTTACGTGAGACAGTTTTACAAAATTGGCGATAGGCTGACCGGCCTCATCCAGAACGTCCAGCCGAACGCCGGTGTCGGGCGCATACATGCCCACCAGGACGGGATAATCACCCGGCGGCGTATCCGGGCTGATCGTGATAAGGTGTGGATCGGGGACCAGTTGGTGAGGCTGCCAGGCCGGAACGGGATAAAGCTGACAGGCCGGACGTCCATCCGACTGGCCCCAAATCCCGGCTGGGCTTTTATCTGTCCCATCGCCTTCTAAATGCACAAAGACCTGATAATCTATAGTGAGGGGTTCACGGGTTTGCCAATATAGGACAACTTCTAGCTGGCCCCCTGGCCGAGCCTCACGAAGATTAAGCTCGTAGCGAACTAACTGGACCGGCCCGGCTAAAGTCAAGTCAACTCGCCGGCTTTCCCGGCCGGCGTAAGCAAAGGCGGCAGGAGTAGCCGTACGGTCAAAAGCATGAATCAGAGATTCAGCTTTAACATAGCCCAGCTTCTCAGTAGACGGGCGGAGCTGGTAAATAGTTATTCCCTTGCTGTTGGGCAGTGTGATGCGCCCGATAGGATCGTAGTTAGCGGTGGTAGTGTTCAAATTAAGCGGCGAAAAACCAAGCGGCGTATCGGCGACAAGATAATATTTTGGCTGAGGGTCACATGTCCGCAGCCTGTCTCGAACGTACCAACTGGTGACATCAATGTGCTCGTTGCTGCCATAATCACCGCTCAACTGGCCGTTGGCATAGAGCGCCCCCACCGCTTTCCAGCCGCTCTGATGAGCATAGCCAAAGAGTCCAATTTCTATGGGTAGCTCGGCATAGGGCGACCAATAAAAGCTGGACCGGCTCTTCGGCCAGTCCTGTTTAAACTCCGGCTTGTGGCGCAGGTAGGCAATATACAGATAACCGCTAAACAAGACCGTTAGCAGCAGAGCAGAGATGAGGAGCAGGAAGGGATGGCCGAAAAAGAGAAATAGGGAGCGGAGGCTAAACGGAGTCAACCGGGCATCTCTAACAGCGGTCTTGATCATGCGGCGCTGGCTGGCTGCCAGATTCCAGACCTGGGCTGCGGCCAGGCCGGCCAACAAAGTCCAGCCGGGGAGGATAGTATAAGTGTGCGTGCCCGGCTTGGCAATGACGAAGTTATAGAGGAGAAAGGGAGCCGCCAGCCAGAGAATAACGGCTCGCAGGCCGGGCGCAAAAACCGGCGACAAAAACGCTCCCAACAAGATCAAAACAAAGGGCAGCGCTGCCAGCTCTACGCCGGAAATAGAGGCAACTCCAGGCCAGACCAGCAGAGCCAGGGCCAGACTAAAGGCCAAAGCTGGCCCCCAATACTGGCCTTCTGGAAGACGCCGCAGCCAAAGGTGATGGCCGAGCGCCCAGGCCAGGAGGCCCAGAGTGGGCAGGCCAACTAGGATAAGATAATAGAAGGAGCTGTAAAAAATATGGACTTGCAGGAAGGCATCCAAATTGTTCTGGATTAGCTCAGAGCCAATCCGGTTATTCAAATATTCGGTGGTGCGGGTCACCTGCTGATCTAAGAGATAGGGCAAGTAGAACAGCCCGGCCATCCCCAGCAAGCAGCCACCCCCCACCAGCAGAGGAAGTACAAGGGATCGTCCCGGATGGGCGTCGGGCCAAAGCTTGGAATTTGAGACGGCCAGGTAAGCCAGGGCGGGAATGACCAAAAGCGCGTCATAATGAGCTAACAAGCCGGCGCCCAGAAAAATGCCGGTCAGTATTAACCAACGACTGTTTCTACGCTCGCCCCACTCCCACAGACACAGGAAGGCCAGGGCGCTCATCCAAACCACGATCACCTGGTATTGGGCGATGCGCGAAAAGGCTATTAACAGCCCATTGAGCGCCAGTAATCCCGCGGCAACCAGACCAACCTGCCGGTTCAGCAGCCGCTCGGCCAGCAGATAAATTGTCGGCACGATGAGCAGGCCGGCCAGGGCAAAAGGCAGGCGCGCGGTTAGTTCGTTGATGGCCCCGGTCAAACCCCACAGCAGCATCGGCAGCAGCACCTCACCCGGCCCCTTTTTGCGATACAAAAATAGCGCATCCTCATGGCCTGCCAGAGCCTCGGCCGCAGGCTGCATCACGCCGACCTCATCGCCTTGAAATTCGCTGTAACCCAGGCTGGCAAAACGGAAAAACGCCGCCAGAAAAATGATCAGCAGCAGTATCCCACTAAAAATGGAAAGCCGGACAGGTAAGGAGTTGGGCTGAGGGTTCGCCGGAGCGGCCCGCCCTAACAGCGGCGCGAGGGCCAAAATGTCAAAAGTTACGACTTCTACCCAAAAAGGAATAGGCCCGGGCAGGTAGTGAAGCAGCAGCCCTGAGATCATCACCATGCTATAACTCAACCCTGTTCCAATGATCCAGCGCAGCAGGAGTGGGGATGGGCCAAGCCAACGCTCAGTCCAGATCAGGCCCGGCAGCAACAGCAGGCTGAGCGAACCGACGACGCGGAGAGGGCTGCCCGCCGGGGCCAGCAAAAGCCCGTTTCCCAAAAGCAAAACGAGCAGAAAAAGGCGTCGAGACGTTATCATTGGATAGCCAGGGTGGTCAGCTTTACAAAATTGGCAGCAGGCTGACCCCCTTCATCCAGCACGTCCAGCCGCGTTCCCGTGTCGGGCGCGTACATGCCCACCAGCACCCCGTATTCTCCCGGCGGCGTGTCAGGATTGATCTTAAAAACGTGAGGATCGGGGATAAGTTCCTGGGGCTGCCAGTCAAAAGTTGGGTAGAACTGGCAAGCCGGGCGGCCGTCTGATTGTCCCCAGACACCGGAGGGGCTGTTGGCGGCGCCATCGCCTTCCAGATGCACAAAAACGTGATAATCTGCGGCCAGACGCCCCTGAGGCTGCCAATAGAGAATAACTTCGATCTGCCCATTGGGTTGAGTCTGAAGCGCGTTAAGCTCGTACCCAACCAATTTGACCGGCCCGGCCAGAGTGACGTCAACAGATCGGCTTTCGCGCCGGGCATAGGCAAAGGTCGCCGGAAAGGCGGCCCGGTCAAAGGCATTAATCAGGGGAATGGGATCAATTTGACCCAATTTTTCGGCAGCGGGGCGAAGCTGAAAAATAGTGATACCGTGACCATTTGATAGAGCCACCTGTCCGGTGGGTTCGTAATTTGCTTTGAGGATGTTGGCATTGAGGTCCCAAAAATTAAAAGATGGATCGCCGGTGCTAAAATAGTATTTCAGTTGAGGACCGCAGGCCGGCAACTGAGTATGAAGATACCAGCGTGTTACTTGCAGCTTTTCATTACTGCTGTAATCGCCGTTGAGCTGGTTGTTGGCAAAAAGTGCCCCGATCGCCTTCCAGCCGCGTTGGTAGGGCAGGCCAAAAATGTGATTCTTTAAGGGCAGGTCGGTATTGTAAGGAGACCAATAAAGCGCCGGCAGTTTATCGGGCCAGATCTGCTCAAACTCCGGCTCCTGGCGCAAGTAAGCAAGATACAGATAACCGGTGATCAAAGCGCTTATCAGCGCCGGCACGACCATCAGCCACATTGGATGGCCAAGAAAAAGGAAGGGCGAAGCGGATAAAGAATGACTAAATCCGATTTTGGCCAAAGCTGGGCCTTCTAACCTGGTGGCCCTGGCCCGGCGATAGCGGCTGGTCAGCGAGTCCCACACCTGAATGGCGGCCAGCCCGGCCACGATCGTCCAGCCTGGGGTGATAATGTAAAGGTGGGCGCCAGGCTTGGCAATAACAAAGTTGTAAATAAAAAAAGAGACGGCCAGCCAGACCACAACAGCCCGCTGGCCGGCAGTGAGAGACGGCGCTAAAAAGGCGCCCAGGAAAATAAACGCAAAAGGGAGCCCAATTAAATCTAACCCGGAGATAAGCAGGGCGTTAGGCCGAATGGTTAGCCCTAAAGCCAGAATAAAGACCAGTCCCGGTACCCAGTAAGCCCCTGCCGGAATCCGGCGGACCCAGGCGTGAGAATGAAAGGCCCAGGCCAGAAAGCCAAGGACGAGCAAGCCGGTAAGCACAAGGTAATAGAAAGAATTAAAAAAAACGTTGAACTGTAGAAAACTGCCCAAATTATTTTGGATAAACTTCAAGCCAATCCGGCTGTTGACCAGATAATCCAGGGTTCGCGTTGCCTGTGGGTTCAGGGTATAAGGCAGATAAAATAGGCCGATTAGCGCCATCAGACAGCCCAGGGTAAGCAGCAGAGCACGGATGGCGACACGCGACCCCCTATTGATCGGCCAGAATTGGGGCGCCGAGATAACCCCATAGACCAGGGCGGGAATGACTGCGGCCGAAGCATAATGGGACAACAAGCCGGTTCCCAGAAAAATGCCGCTTAGGAGCATCCAGGGTGTCCCCTTTTGCTCGCGCCATTCCCAGATACACAGCAGGGCCAGGGCGCTCATCCAGACTACCATGACCGGAAACTGAACGATTTGGGAAAACGCGACCATCATTCCATTGAGAGCCAGTAAACCGGCGGCTGCCAGTCCGGCTCGTTTATTTAATAATAGCCGTTCTCCCACCTTATAAAGGGTTGGAAAGATGAGTAAACCGGCGACAGCAAAAGGCAGGCGGGCAGTCAATTCATTGATCGTGCCGGTTAACCCCCAAAACATCATGGGCAACAGTACTTCGCCGGGACCTTTACGGCGGTTTACAAAGAGAGCATCCTGATGACCGACCAAAGCTTCAGCCGCCGGGTGCATCGCCTCCAATTCATCCTCATGAAATTCGTTGTGACCCAGGTTGGCAAAACGGAAAAAAGCGGCAAAAAAAAGGATGATTACAAGCATCCCAGCCAAGCTGGAAAGTCGCCATGAAAAAGCATGAGGATTTGGCTGAGGTGCAGCGTTCTTTAGCAGCAGGGGGAGCAGCGCCAGGAAATTGAGGGTTATAAGTTCGGCCCAAAAAGGAAGCGGTCCGGGCAAGTAGTGTAGGATTAGCCCCGAGATCATGACCAGGCTGTAACTCAAGCCACAGCCAACCATCCAGCCAGTGAGAGAAGGCAGCAGGTGTAGCCGGCGGTCAGCCCAGGCCAGGCCCGGTAACAAAAACAAAATCAGTGCGCCAATAACCCGCCAGACACTGCCATCCGGCGTGAGCAAAAGCCCATTTCCCGAGATTAGAGCAATGACAATAGGGTAACGCGAGGACTGCAACTTAAGTATCACTTTGACAAATAGGTTTACCTGGATTAGAGTGGAAGCGTTAACGCCCTCGTTGGCGGCTGGGCGCGTTAATCTATCAGCGCCTTACATTATCACAATTACCCAAAAACTCAAAACAAATTGTGTCTCCTCTGCTTAAAAATAAAGTGTCATATCTCTGGATATTTATACTGCTATTGGGGGCCAATGGCCTGATTGTCGTCGAGGCCCTCCCCGTTCTACGCTATGCCGCTGCTCTGGTTCTATTGGCTTTTCTACCCGGTTGGGTCTGGCTGCACATTTTTACTGAGCAGCCAGCAGCGCCGCTGCGTGATATTTTTGAACGGCTCACTCTGGCTGTGGGCCTCTCGTTAGCCCTGACCATCTTCGGCTCAATGTTCGCCGTCTACCTACCCGGCCCCTTCGACCTGCCGCGCTTGCTGATCATGATAGATGGGCTTGTCTTGGTCGGATTAATCGTCCGGTGGTGGCAGCAACGTCGTTCCACCCCTCCATCCCGTCAGCCTTCTCCCTCTTCGCTTCCTCGCCTAATTGCCTCCTCGCTCCTTCTTCTAGCCGCTCTTCTCCTCCTCGCCGCCTTTCTCCGTCTGCCCCGGCTGGGTTATGCCGAATTTCATGAAGACGAAGCCGAAGCGTTGATATTGGGGGTTCGCCTCATGCAAGGCGAGGATTATGCCCTTTTTCTGCATCGCAAAGGTCCAGCCCAGATGCTTGTCCCCCTGGCTTTCTGGCTGCTAACCGGCCAGATCAGCGAAGCGATGGCTCGCTTTCCTTTTGCTTTGAGCAGCATCCTCAGCGTCGCCACGCTTTTTTTCATGGGGCGGCGATGGTTTAACTGGCAGGCCGGGGCGATAGCCGCACTATTGTGGGCTGTTAATGGTTACTCTATCGCCTTTGGCCGGATGGCGCAGTATCAAGCCCTCATCTTCTTTTTAGGACCGTTGGCGCTGTACTGCCTGTATCTGGCTGGAGTGGAAGGGAGGAAGAATGGAAGACTGGAGGGTTGGAGGAGTGGTAGATGGTTGATTTTGGGGGCAATTTTGTTGGCGGCTTGTCTGCTGGCTCATTTTGATGCGCTGCTGCTGCTGCCAGCGGCGGCATATCTGGGTTGGGTTGTGATGAGCAGGGGGGCAAGGGAACAGGGGGACAGGGGGGAAATCTTTTCTCCCCCGCTCCCCCGCTCCCCTGCTCCCCTGCTGTTTATGGCTGTCATTGCTCTGACTCTCTTCCTCACCCTGCTGGCTTCTTTCTACATCCCCTATTTCCTTGACCCTGAATTTAAGAATACGGCTGATTACCTGGCCGGCTCGCGGGTCAAGCCCGGCTTGATTTACAACAACTCGGCTTTGCTAGGCCGCCTGGATAAAGATTACAGCTCGCAATTCTACCTCCCGCTTTTAGTGTTGGGGCTGGTCGGTTTCGTCATCTGGCCCGTTCTGAGGCGTAAAAAGTGGAATGCGGCCTTTGCCTGCGCCGAAACCAGGGCAGCATGGCTGATGTTCGGGGCGGGTTTTATCGGCTATGTTTTTCTTGTGGATGACCCACGCACGCATCTGTACATCATGTATCCTGGCGCGGCGCTGCTGGCCGGGGCGGGCTGGGCGGGAGGGCAGGAAGGTTGGAAGGTTGGAAGATTGGAGGATTGGAGGATTGGAGGATTAAAAACAACGATTCTCCAAGCTTCTTCGATCCTGCCTATCATCCTCATGAGCTTAATGGGTGTCCTGATTATCCTCACTATGCTGTACGAAGCAATCATCTTTCTACAAACAGAGTCAACGCTTGACCGACTGCGCCAACGCTGGGAGGGGTCAGCATGGCAAGAGCTGTATGATGATTTGCCCCAAGCGCGAGAGTATTTTGGCTATCCGAAACGTGAAGGCTGGAAAGCCGTTGGGGCGCTGCGGGCGCAGGGCCTATTTCCCGGCGATTTTCGCAGCGTCAACGAGGATTTCATTATCCCAATCTGGTATAATTTTGGCCAGGCCCGTTCCTGTTATGATTCTCCGGCCCAATTTTTTGTCCGCGCCCCGGGGTATGATTACTTTATCCCGGAACCAAAAATTCAGGAGTATGGTGAAACCGGCTGGATCGAGCGAGAGGGCGAGGTAAGGCTGCGAGTCTTCTCGGCGGGAGTTACAGCAACCGCGCCGCCACCCGTTTATCCCCTTGAAACTCTGGAACCCACTTTTGACCAACTGGCTACGCCGCAGCGTTTTATGCAACAGGCCGAACCTTCTCGGCCGGTTGTGACGCAATTTGGCCCGGCGATTCAATTCCGGGGCTACGATTTGCCGGCAGCCAGCGTCGCTCCCGGTGAAACGCTGTATGTGAACCTCTACTGGCAGGCTTTGCAGCCTCCCGGTAGCAATTATCGTGCTTTTGTCCACCTGACCGATGGCAGTCAGCTTTGGAGCCAGCAGGATGACGACCCAGCCTGTCGCCTGCCGACCTCGATTTGGCGAACCGGACAGCGCAGCCTGGGCCAGTTTCGCCTGCCGGTCAAGCCGGAGACGCCGCCGGGCCACTATCCTTTGATTATCGGTCTATATCAGGCCGACACACTGGAGAGACTAAAGATAACTGGTGGGGCAGGCCAAATTGGCGATGATTTTTTGTGGCTCGCAGATATCGAGGTTACACAGAAATAATAAATTCTGGGTAACGGAATGGTTTGTCATGGGCGCGGGCGAAGTTCTTCAACCAAACAAACGATATAGTAATCGTTCTTTATAATGGGATGAGGGCAGACCTGTTCAATCTGGCCCAACAAATCCTGGCGCATCGTCGGATCGTGAGTCCAGGCCGACACGAGGAAAGGTTGAAACACTAGGATGTCAGCCGGGTGCGGCGCAAGGTCAGCCCGCCCGCGGCGGTCAAGGGGATAATTGATGCGCCCGGTTTGGACGGGAAGTTCGGCCGCTTTATGAGCAAATGGATAGTAGACATTCGCTTCAGGCGGCATCTTTTTGATATGTTCAACGACTGCCGTTTGAGCCGAACGCGGGACGATTAACGAGGGTAAGGTCGCTTGATAGTTGTTGTTGACTCGCTTCTGCTGCCAGTAAGCGACAATTTCATCCGGTAGAAAGAAACTCCGAACATAGGGTTGGCAGGCAAAACCCCAGCCAATCAGCGCCAGGAGCAGCAGGCCAACGCCCAGCGAAACGAGCCGGGCTGTCCGGCCAAAACGCAGCGACACAGTTAACCCATCGGCCCGCAGCAGGGTTAAAGGGATGATGCACAAAAGAATCACCGCCAAAATAAGGCCAAACCAATAGTGGCGCGCCCACCCTGTTTTGGCTAAACTCACAAACCAGGCTGTATGCGCCAGCCAGCCTAACCAGATTGGCACTAACAAGTTTCGCTTCTCTCTTTCTCGCCATAACCCCAACAGCGCCAGGCCACCGAGGAAAATCCCCACCACCACCAGCACGATTATCTCCGGCTGGGAGTGGGTAATCTCTTTGAGCACCAGGAATTTACGCCACATAAACTCCGGACCTGACTCGGTTCTGAGCCGCAGGCCGCTGCCTTCATCCAGAAAACCAAACCAACGCTGCTGGCCGTGCTGCAGGTACACCTCAAAGTTGGTCAGCCAGGTCAGAACAATCAGTTGGACCAACTCCCACCCAATTCCGACCAAAGCCACACCGCCGCCCAGGCTTAACAATTCACCAAAACGCACTCTCTTTCGCTCGAATAACCACAGATAGCCGGCCCAGGCAAAAATCCCGCTGATTGACAAGAGGGTCAAGAGTTTGGCATTGGCGGCTAATCCGGCTATTAATCCCACCCCCAAAAAGTGCAACCAGCGATGATCTTGTTTTTTTAGCACCGTGGCAAAAGCCAGGAAAGCGCAAAGCTGATAAACCATGCTTGGCACTTCACCCAACGCCTCATAACTGAGAAAGATGGAGAGATGAGGATAAAAGAAAAGAAAGGCGTGAAAGAGAACAACCGCCCCCAGGCCGGCTAGTTGATACACTGTGTAGGCCGCCAACAGCAAGAACAATGTGTAAAATAGAAGCGGCCCAACCCGGAGCGCCCAAAAACTAAACCCGAAAATTTTTAGGACAATCGCCTCCGGTACCACGCTGGCCGGCCCAATACTGGCCGAGGTACGAAACCAGATGCGTCCATCTGGAGCCTGAATATCAAATTTTTTGTCAACATTAATCGCGGCCGGCACACTCGGATCGGCAATTACACTGACCATGTAGGTGTATTCGCCGCGTTCTACCAATGAACGGGCCGCGCCGAGCGTCCATCCCCCATCATGCTCAAAGCCGCCGTAGACATTCACAAACGCAATAATCCGCCAAAGTTGGTAGGCAGTCAGGATGAGGGTAATGAGCACAGGCAAAAAGGACTTTATCTTGGTTAGAGCGAACACCTTAGGGGGCACCACTGAGTTCCTCCGGCACGATCACTTGATCGGCTAAACATATTTTGTAGTTATCATTTTCCAGCACAGGCCGGGGACAACCCTGGGCCACCATGCGCAACAAGCCAGCTCGAATGCCTGGGTCTCGCCACGAGGTGAGCACCGAGGCTGGAATCAATAAAATATCGGCGGGGTGGGCAGGCTGGCCAGGCCGGCCCCGCCGGTCATAGGGGTAAAAAATCCGCGCCGTCTGCAAGGCAATTTCAGCACCCTTTTGATTGGCCGGATAATAGACATTTGCCTCGACCGGCATACCCCTAACGTAATCAATGATGGCGGCCTGGTCGCTGCGGGGGATGAGATACCAGGGCAAGCCGGCGCCCGGCAAAAAATAGGTAGCCTGCCGTTCCTGCCAGTACGGCACAATTGCATCTGGCAGGAAAACACCCATCACATACGGCTGGCGCACGAACCCCCAGCCAATCAGCGCCAGCCAGACCACACCCACGATTCCGGCGACCCACCGCTGAGTCGAACTCAGCGGCCGGTAGGTCAACGGGTTGGTTTTTAGCCAGCCCAAATAGATAAGCAGTGGGGGAAGCGCGCTGAGCAACAACACAGCCAGCATCAACCCGAACCAATAGTGGCGCAGCCAGCCCGTTTTGCCGAGACCGACAAACCAGACCGTGTTGGCCAGCCAGCCCAGCCAGATGGAGGCGAGCAAGGTCCGCTTGCGGTCGTCCCGGCTCAACCACAGATAGACCCCGCCGCCTAGTATCAGACCAACGACAATCAGCGCCATCAGTTCAAACTGGGGCTGGGCAATCTCGTTGAGCAAAAGGAGCTTACGCCACACAAACTCCGGGCCGGAGTAACTCTGCTCCCGCAGCCCGCTGCCCTCGTCCAGAAAACCAAACCAGCGCTGTTGGGCGTGCCGCAGATACATGGCAAAACCGGCCAGCCGGGTCAGGATGACAAGCTGGGCTAATTCCCAAAGCGCCAACGGCAACATGAGACCAACGCCGAGCCAGGTCAACTCCCTGAAGTGGACTTTTTTTGACTCAAACCACCATAAATACCCGGCCCAGAGTAAGATTCCGCCGATTGATAACAAAGTCAGGACCTTGGACGCAAACGCCAGCCCCGCCAGCAGGCCCGCAGCGAAAAAATAGAGAGGGTGGCGGCGCTGCGCCGGTACGGCCAGGGCAAAGACAATCATGGCGCAGGCCAGGTAAAGCATGCCCGGCATCTCGCCCAGGGCCTCATAGCTGAGGAAAATGGACAGGTGAGGGTAGAAAAAGAGGTAAGCGTGAAACAAAACAATGGCCGTCAGACCGGCCAACTGGTACAAAATATAAGCCGCCGCTAACAAAAAAAGGGTATAGAATAACAGCGGCCCGGCCCGCAGTGACCAAAAGCTGACCCCCAACAGTTTCAGTACCAAAGCGTCCGGCAGGATGCTGGCCGGGCCGACGCTGGTCGAGGTGCGAAACCAGATCCGGCCAGCAGCATCTTGAATATCAAATTTGCCGTCAATATTGATCCCGCCCGGCACGGTGGGATCTACCAGCGTGCTGATCATGCTCGTATAAGTGCCCCGTTCGGCCAGCGAGCGGGCTGCCCCCAGGGACCAGGCGCTGTCATGTTCGATGCCGCCATACACGGCAATGAAAGCGATCACCCGGACAAGCTGGTAGCCTGTCAGGAGGAGCGTGACCAGGAGAGCGAGTTGAAATCTTTTTCGGGGCGAGTTGAATAGAGCCATAATGAGTGATTGCTTTTATTTGTTGTTACCCGGCTCAAACGTACCGATGATCAGACGGTGATTGGCGTCAAAGCTTAATTCCGCCGTCTCTGCTTGCAGGTATTCCCCGGTCTCCGGCACCCACAGGCCAATCCCAATCTGTAAAGGCCCCGCTGCGGCCAGGACTTCCGGCGGCAAGGGGATAATGTCCAGGTAGGTCCGCTTGGCCTCCCAGGTGGAGGTTGGGCCTTCGGCCTGTTTGGCCCATGTCCAGAGCTGGTGGTCGGCCTGGCCCACCACCTGGCCGCTGGCATCGGTAAAGTGAATGTAAACCGTATAATCCTGTGTGACCGGCTGCTCCAGGCGCCAGGCCGTCACCAGGGCCTGGGGTGAGGTCGCCTGGAAGCCCAGTGGATAGACCGGTGCTTGATCAACGATATGTCCCATGAACTGAACCCCGGCCGGAGCAAATTGAGCCTGCGGCCGGTCAAGGGGCAGGCCGCGTAATTTATAGATGGCAATCTCGTCTTCGGCGTAGACTTTTTCATAGTAGGTGGGGTTCTCAAATTTTTCGGGGTAGAGATCGGCGCTGCGGTCCACCGGCCCGACGTAGACGTAGTCGGCGTACATCTCCTTGAACATCTGGTAGCTCCATACCGGCAGGCGATTGAGAAAAGCATAGCGGCTCAGGCCGAATTGATAAATCACCTGGGTTAAATCGGGGTGAAAGACCGCCGCTTCGACGGTGAAGAAGCCGGGCGAGCGGTCGCCGTACATTAATTGGTAGGCCGAAACATCGTCATGCGTGCGATGCTTGACCACAGACAGCGGTTCGGTGACCGAGGGCATCGCCTGAAGGGCGCGGTAGGCGGCCGTATTCACCCGGGGCGGCTTGAGATACTTGCCCACGCCCATGGCCCAGAATTCCCAACTAAAAGCCAGGAAGCCTAACCCCAACATCACCCCGATAAAACCACCTAACAGCACTTTGGACCAGCCCCAGCGCTGCCGCCACAACTGATCCAGAAAATAACCGGCAAAAATCGCCAGGGCGGCCTGGGCGGGCATAATCGCCCGGATGCCCAGGTCATTATTCAAGGTAAAGCCCATGCTGGTCCATGCCCGGCCCGAAGCCAGGCAAGAGATAGTCACAAAGCCGACGGCAATCGCCAGCGTGAGCAAAGGTAATAACGGTTCGCCCGGTTCCTTCCGCCGAAAAAGCCGCCAACCCGCCAACCCGCAGACCAACAACGCTCCCAACTCAAAGAAGTAATGAATCAGCAGGTCGAGCAGCCGCGTCCACCAATGGTTGGCAAAGTAGACTCTGAAGGGGGTCAGCACCGGCCAGCTCCCGCTTAAAGGAATTTCAAAGACCAGACCGCTTTTGGGCGCATCCGGCCCGCTTATTTCGCGGAGCAGCGGCAGGGCGACGAGTAGAAAACAAACGGCCACCAGGGCATACGCGCCGAACACGGGCCAAATCTGCCGGCCCTCGCTTCGCCACCGCCGCGCCAGGTCAAACAGGGCGTACAGCCCCAAACAGGCCAGCCCGACCAGCGCGATCCAGGCACTGTGCCCCAGCATCGCCAGCAGCAACAACGGCGCGACCGCCAGCAAGCGCGGTTTATTTTTAACTTCCCGGAAAAAGTAAAGGCTTAGACAAAACGCCAGCAGGCCGGCCACATGCTGCGGCACCCACAAATAATGAACGTACAGCGCATTTAAGCGCAGTTGCGGCGCAGGCGCCCAGCCATCTACGTGGTTGGTCCCGATGACAGCCGCCAGCGTCAGCGGCATACCGGGAAACTGCTGTTTAAACCGGTTCATCGTGTAAGGGATCAAGGGAATGAGGTCCAACCCGCCGACAACGGTCACAAACAGCAGCGACCCCAGGGCGGCGCTGATTCTGGCCAATACCTGTCGCGCCAGCACGTAGAAAACCAGGACAAAGGTCACGGCCACGGTCAGGGTCAGCAGCACGAAGGAGAAGTAGATCGAAGAAGGTCCGCTGTGCAGCAGGTCGAGCGTAGCCGCTGTCAGATGGAAAAAATAGTAGTAAGCCAGCTTCCCCCGCGCCGGGTCGCCGTAGAAAAAAATGTCGGCCGGCGGGACGCCGGTATAGCGGATGGACCAGGACACGCCATAATGTTTGAACCAATCGGCCATTTCAACCGGGTAAACCCCGGCTGAGGTACGCCCCTCGATATAAGGGACAATCAGGGCGGCCAGGAGGATGAGCAGCAGCAGGGCCAAGAAGATATACTGCCGGCGCGTGTCGCACAGGCGCAGCGGGCTGGGCTGAGTTGTCGGCCACAGGTCGTTGAGCCAAGCCAGGCCCAGGGTCAGCCCGACCAGGGTGGCAAAGACAAGCGGCCGGTTGAACCCAAACAGGAGGCTGGCCCAATGCAGAAAAATGGGCGTCAGCAGCACCCCGCTGGCGATACTCAAGACCAGGCTGCGAGTTTCGCGCCAAGCGGCAAACAAGCCGACCAGCCGAACGATTTGCCCTCCCGGTAACACAGTTAACAGCAGCAGCGCCGCCGGAAAGCTGATCCAGGGCAGCGGCGTGAGCGCCCCCAAAACTGCAACCAGGGTCAGCAGAGCCGTTACGGTTAAATTATTCTCCAGGCGCTGCCCCCCCAGAGCGTCGAATATCTTTGTTAGCTGCATGTCTTACTTTTCGGCCACAGGCACCAGTTTCTGTTCAATCAGCCAGTGGGCAACGGTTTCTCCGGCCAGCTTATTGCCGGCCACTGTCCAATGCGGGTCTACCGGCCAATATAAGGCTTCGCCACCAGCCTGCGCTGCCTCCACAAAAATCGGGTGCAGGTCTAACACCGGCAGGTTGCGCCGCTGCATCAGGGCACTGAAGCGTTGATTGGGCAGCGTTGAATTTACGCCCAGGCCGGTTGCGGCTTTGACGGTTTCCGCCAGCGACTGGGCATAGGAGGCTTCCACATCGCTCTCGACGGCCACGTTGAAGGGGACAATCGCCAAAGCCGTCTTTGCGCCAATCTGCTGCGCCTCCTGGGACAGGTGAACCATAAGTTCGTCTGTCATTTGATAGGCATACTCCAGGGCTTCATCAGCGCCGGTAGCCTGATCCAGCCAGGGGGTATACTCACTGGCAAAATGAACACGCCGAAAGCCACGCATAATGACCGGTTCCAGTTGTTGATACAGGCGTGAACTATGGTAAAGATAACTTAACCAGCCGCTTAATACTTTCTGAGTTGAAGAGCACTGCTTCCAGACGGGCGGAGTTCCCGGGGCGGGAAACCATGGCTCTGGATCGAACTGACCATCACAAATAGCAAAGTAGGGCCAATAGCAGTTAAAACCTGAGCCGGTCAAACGCTTGTAGGGCAAAACATCCGACAAGTCGTTGGCCGGCAGCCAAAATAACAACAATAAATCCGGGTTGTAAAATTGTCCCCGGTAACGAAAGTAGACAAATTCCTGGGCCGGTCCCCAAGCCCGCATGCCGGCGCTGATGACCTCAAACCTGATCCCCGGCGGGGCCGATTTATTGAGCGTTTCCTGTAAAATATGAAAACTGGTCTGCTCTATTTCGACTTCCGAAGCCTCGATAAAGGAGTCGCCAAAGACCATGATTCTAAAGACGCCATCCTCTTTTTTCAGGGAATGGTCAAAATCGTGAAATCCTTCCGAATTCCAGGACAGGGTATGCGGGTAGCCATCGGTTTCAAGCACGGCCGAGGTGTTAGGCGGGCCGGTCCAGCCCATCAGGCGATTGCACTGATGAATTTTATCGCCCCCCTGGTAGGGTGGCTCCAAGAGGTGGGCCGCTAATTCAAGCAGGAACAGACCGGCGATTAAGCCGCCCAAAGCGAGGCCGACTTTACCGGCTGCAGCCGCTAGGTGCTGTGGTTTAGTCATCGAGCAAGTTCTTCACAAAGTAGACCGCCTCCTCACGGGCTGGCTGAGTAAACAGTGATTTTCTCAGTCCTATCCTCACGATAGACCGGCGGCCAGCCAACAAACTGCTCCAGCCACGGTCCGGCGGCATTCGTATGGTCAACAATGTAGCGCACGTTGCGCCTGGCCAGAGCCGCCTGAACAGCCGGCCGCAGTACAGCCGGATCGGTCATGGCCCGGCCTTCCGGCCCCAACAACAAATACAAAAAAACCTTTTCCATGCTCCCCTGATCCAAATAAGCTGCCTGTTCCTGGGGCAAGCGGGCCAGCCAGCCTCCCACCAGCGGTTTGTGATGAACGGTCTGGGCGTGGAGCAGGTAGTTGGCATCCCATTTTAAGTCAATCACCGCATAATTCGACTCGTCGGCGGCCAGCAGGGTATAAAACCGGGGCAACTGGGTGCCAGACCCGGCTACCGGCACGGCCAAAAATTCCAGTGAGACCAGCAAAGCCGCACCCAGCGCAAACCAGGTTGAGCGCTTGGGCCAGCGCCGGGCCAATTTGGCCAGGCCGCAGCCTGCCAGCACCGCCGAGGCCAGCGAGGTCATGATCACAAACCGCCCGGGGATACCACTGATAGAAAAACCCGGCACAAAGGCGTCCAGATAATAATAGGGCAGCTTTGTTTCAAAAATTTGGCCGGCTATCTGCAACTGCGGCCCCAAGGCCAATAACGCAAAGCTCAACCCCACCCCCAGCCACCACCAGGTCATTTTACGCTGCCGCCCGGCCAACCCAACCAGGCTCAAGGCCAGAACGCTGTAGCCCAGGTAGGCCGACGCGCCCGGCTCGCGCTTCTGGGCAGCGTAGGACGTCCATACTTCTTCAAACCAGGCCGCCCAGGTTGAAGGCGGGCCAGGCGTCCAAAAGCTGAGCACATCCACCGAATGGCGCAGCGGATTGTGCTCGCCGACCCATTCGGTGCTGCGCAATAAGCTGAACATGGGCACAATGAGGGGCGCCAGCGCCAGTCCGGCCAGCGCCAGAACCAGGCCCACCCGCCCCAACAGGCGCGACCAGGCCATCGTTCCCCCAAAACCCCAGGCCAATACTGCCAGCGAGAGGAAGCCGCAAGCCATAACGTAATACCAGGAGGTCAAGGCATTGAGCAGCATAAACAAAACGGCCAGACCGGCAAAACGAAATCGTCCCTCCCGCACAAATTTAAAGAGAAACAGCAGATAAAACGGGATCCACTGGATGCTGACCAAATTGAGATGGCCGAGTTCCAGGCGCAAAAAATGGTAGGGCGACAGGGTAAAGATCAGGCCGGCGACAAAGGCGGCCTCCCGGCGGCGAGTCAGGTAGAGCACCACATCATAAACGCCCAATCCGGAAAAGACAAATGACAGCAGCACGATGAGATTGTAGGCCGCATCGCCGCCGACCAGGCCATACAGGGGCAGGGCCAGCAGGCCATCGGCGACATCCAGGGGGTGAAACAGCAGCGTCACCCCCTCTGGATGAAACAGGTAGGACGTAAAAAAAGGCGACTGTTTAAGCGTCAAAAGGGCCTCCCGCGTCCACCACAAGGCCCACATATTCTGCCCCCAATCGCCGAAACCCGGCACCCAGCCAGCCAAACGCAGCGCCAGCGGCCAGGTTGCCAGCAAACTCACCAGGGTGTATGCGGCGACAGGCGCAAACCAGCGCCAGCCAGGCAGGGCCAGCAGGCTGCTCGAAACACGAGCCAGGGTAGGAACAACAGGCCGGTCAGTCATCATTGGCCCCCCTGCTGACTCTCCGGCGGGCTGACCTGGACCGTACCCAATTCGACAAAATCGGCTGCCCCGGCCGGCGTCTGTACGGGCAGGCGTTCCAGGGTCGTGCCGTCATACAGCCCAGCAATTAAGCGGTAAACCCCAGCCGGAGCATCAGCCTTAATTTGAAAGGCGTAATCATCGCTGACCGGCTGGCCGGGCGGCCACAGGGAAGTGCTATACCAGCCGCCTTTGGGTTGATTATCGTACTGGCCCCACACCTGCCCATCCGGGCCAAGGAGCTGAGTAAAAACGGTCAGGTCGCTGGCAAGGGGCTGATCCGCCTGCCAGGACAAAGTGAAACGCAGCCAATCGCCGGGCGCTGCCTCTGTTTGGGCCAATTGACTGCCTACTAAACGAATGGCCTGGCCCCAAACCGGCTGGTCACTCTGATTTATCGAAGTTGCGGGGAGCCGGGACGGGTGAATAACCACAGGCAGGGGCGGAATCTGGTCGGTGGGGATGGTTACACCCTCGGCGGTCACAGGCAGGCGTTCCTGTCCTTCGGCGGTGCGCACGTAAATCCGCAAGCCGTAGCGGCCGGGCGGCAGAGAACCCGGCAGGGGTAGAACGCGTTCTTCACTCGTTTCGGGGGCAGGCTCGGGCCAGGGCTGCGTCCTGTCTTCGCCGACCACCCGGCCAAAGGGATCAAGCAGTTGGACGATGGCTGTGTCGCCCGGTTGGCTACCGCTCCACTTTAAGCCCACCTTCAGCCGGCCACACGAGGTCGGGGCTTCCGGCGTGAGGCTGTAGGCGGCCAGTTGCGGCCCGTCGGCAAACTGCAAACCCAGCGGCTGCCAGGGTGTTGGCCCTTCTTCTCCCAAACTCTGCGGGGTTTTAGCCGCCGCAGAGGTTTCTGCGAGCGCAATCGTCCGGTCTAGCGTGGCCAGCCAGGCCCCCGTTACCCGCTGAACCTGCTGGTCGCCCGGCAGGGGAGATAGAATGGATTGGCTTTCGCCCGCCGGAGTGACGAGGGGTTCAGTAAAATTCTTGGCAGTCTGATCGGCAAAGGTCAGGAAGCTCGGGCGCTGCACATCGGCCACAAAAGCGGCTGGACCGGCGTTATGATACGTCACCTGGACGGCCCCGGATAAACCATCCGGGCCGGCCACAGGGGCCAGAGTGGCCGTGATCTGATCCGGTTCGGCCTGGCAAAGGGAGGGAGCTACCCGCAGAATCAGTGCTTCTCCCACCTGGTGTACTTGGCTGAAAGCGGGCCAATACAGCGGCAAAGCGGCCAAAAGTCTCTGCCACTCCTCTGGGGCATAGGCCGCCGAGTGCAGAATGACCCGGTCAATCCCCAACTGCTGAATAACGTCCACCGAACGGGCATCGGGGAAGGTTTTGAACCACTGGCGCATTTCTTTGTAAATGGGTGGGGTAAAGCCCGTGCCGCCGTTGGCCAGTCGCCGCCAGTGGTAAGCAGAATAATATTCATGCATAAATTCCGAGGCGTTCTGGTAGGGCAGCTCGAGGATGACTTCATCTGGGGCGGTGTTAGTCCGCAGCCAGGGATAGACGGCAGGGATACCCTCCCCAGCCGGAATCTCAGGACCGACGAGGGGAGCGGACCAGGACTCAAGGAGGATGAGGGCAGTTAGACCCATCGCTAAAGATATTTGAGTCAAACGTGAAGCGTAAAGCGTGAAGCGTGAAAGAGTACTTGTCCCCCAGCCAGCCAGTCCGACCAGCCCCAAGACAACCAAAATCCCGAACCTTCCCGGTACACGAATCCCCTGAAAAAAAGTGACGTGGTTGTAGAGCCAGACATAAGGCGAAAATCTTAAAAATGGAACCAGGCCACGGCCGAGCGCCTCTTCGTTGAGGCCAAAGGAGAGCAGCAGCCCGAGAAGCATGAGCAGTACCAGAAAAACAACAGAGGGGACAGTATAATCTCGGCTGGGAGAGGTGAGATAGGGGCCGTAAGTTTTGCCATTCGCTGTCCGGCGAAACGGCTTGAGAAAAAAGAACAACCCGGCCAGAGTCAGCAGCAGGCCAATAAAACCAAAAGGCAGCAAAGGTTGAAACTGGTGGTCAGCCGCCTGCCAGCGGCCAAACGTCCAGCCATAGAACAGGTTGTGGGGAATGGCGGTTAAATAATCGGTGATGGCGGCGCTGTAGATACGCACCTCGCCGGGGGTGCGGACTGCCCCCATTACGTCGCTAAAAATGAGATACATGCGCCAAACCGGCCAATTGAGCAGCAAGGTGACCAAAATCGAGAGGAGGGCCGCCACGACCAGGCCCCAGCGCCAGCAGATGCGGCCGCTCAAGGTATAAACCAGCGCCAGCAAAGCGCAGGCCAGGGTCAAATTAAAGGAAAAGTGAAAGCCGGACAGAGCCTGCAGATTAAAAACAACGGCAAACAGCAGCGGGTAGCGCCAGCCGGGCCGGGTCAAGGTCCAGTGGAGGGCCAGTAAAGCCAGGGGCAGCCATTGAGTCACCAACAGTTCCAGGTGGTTCAGTTGGCCAAAGCGGTGCGGCGAAAAAGCGAACAAAACTCCCGCTACAAATCCGGCCCAGCGCTGACCGGTCCAGGCGGTGACCAACAAGTACATCGTGTAACCGGAGAGGACAAAGGTGAACAACACCGATAGGTTCATGCCCAGCAAGCGGCTGTCGCTCAACAGCAGAAAGGGTAGCGCCTGGGCCGAAAGCAGTAAAAAGTGTTCGCTGTAGGCCAGGGTCAGCGGAAAAGGGTAGAAAATATTGGCATTGAAGATGTTCGCCAGGGACGCCGGGCCGCCGAGAAAGGCATGGGCGTTCCACTGCATCCGCCACACGTTCAACAGCGGGTCGGTGGGTTCGGGGACCATGCCGGTCAGATTGAGGGAGAGGGGGTAGAGCATGACTAGAGTGAGCAAAAAAAAGAGGCCGAGGATGGCCCATTCTCTGATGTAAAAGGTGAACCGTGGTATATACACGAGATTTTAATAACCTTTTCAATAATTCCTATTGTGACATTTGTCGAGCCGTCGTAGAAGTAGCTCTTTAAACTCCGCCTCCGGTAAATCAGGAAACCGCCGCCGCAGGCCGTGGATAAAGAGCTGTTGGGAAAATTCAGATAACTCAAAGGCTTTGGCTAACCGCTGTTCTGGCGTCATCCGGTGCAAAACCTGGAGATATAGTTTATGGTTTGGGTGTTTTTTAGGATTTGTAGCCATCAGCGCAATTATAGTTGAGGACGCATTAACTCACAATTCAGCTTCCAACTTCAATTTAATGGTCAATTGGTAATGGTTAACTGCCCCAAAACAATACTATCCCCCGGCGACTGGCCGGCCAGGTTATCCCAAATGGGCAGCCGCTGCGAGGTGGCCGGGTCGTAAAGGCCAAAGACGATTTGGTAATCGCCCGGCGGGGTCGCGGGGTCAACCGGCAGGCGGAACTGGCGCGACGAACGCTGGCCGGGGCGCATTTCGGTGGTCATTAAACGGCAGGCCGGATCGTCGTCATGCTGACCCCAGCGGGCGCCATCCGGGCCGACGAGATGGACAAACCCCCGATAGCGCGTCTCCATCGGGGCCAGGCTTTCCCAATAGACTGTCACCGGCAGCAGGTCGCCAGGGCGGGCCGGAGATTGGGGCGCATCGTAGCCGCGCAACAGCAGCTTATCCCCAAAGTTAAACGAGGCCGGCTGGCTGATGATTTCATCCTGGGCCATGCGGGCCGGGGTGGTGAGCCGGTCGAAGGCGTGCCGGTACGCCTCCAGGTCCAGCACTTCGGGCGGGCGGGGCGCGGCGTTTTTCTCGTAGAGATGGAGCATCGGTTCCTGGTCTACCAAAACCAGCCGAGTCAAGGTGTAGCCCCGATCCATGATGGCCCGCTCCTCCTCCGGCCAGCCCTCCAAATCGTTACGGATCCAATAATTCTGGGGGTCGTCGTAGCAGGAGCGCGGGGTTTGCAGGGTATACCAGACCGGCACGGCAAAGGACTCGTTGACGCTGCGAAAATCGCCGGAGAGTCCGCCGCTGGCCCATAGGTAACCGACGGCTTTCCACCCCCCCAGGCGAGGGTTGGAGAAAATTTTGCGAGGGCGGGGCAGGTCGCCGTAAAGAAGGTTGTAAATCGAGTTCGGATGAGCCTCCGAGGCGGCTTTGGCTCGCCAATACGTTGTTACCTGGGCGTTGAAAGCCAGATATTGATAGAAGAGAATGAGAAAGATGGCCAGGGCCAGGCAGAGGACAGCAGTACCCAATAGGAGACGGTAGACGGTAGACGGTAGACGGGGAACTTGGGCCATAGTCCAGTTTTGGGTCGGCGGTTGCCGGTCACTATTTTTTAGGCAGGTCCACAAATCTAAGAGGGCGAACGCCGCCAGCAAAGCCCAGCCGGTATAGGCCACCTGAATATGGTCGGCGGCATCTTTGGCCAGAAAGAGCAGAGCGCCCAACGGGGCAATAAACCACAGAAAGATTATTTTTATTTCAACGGCAGTTTGGGGCGACAAGATTACCAGTAAGGCCAACCCGGCGTAAGGCACAAAAGCCAAATTGAGGTTGCTCACCTGCCAGAGGGCCGGCCAGGCGACGGTGCTGACAATGGCCAAACTCAGCCCGGCGAAGGCAAGCCACCCCCACCCGCGCCAGCGGACAAACTGGCGCAGCAAAAGCCAGAAGAGGAGCAAAACCAAAATTGGCGCGTGATAACGGCTGCTGTAGAGTTGGTCTTGATCAAACAGGTTGGCGACTTGATTGTAAAACAAGCCTTCGCCGATGCGATCACCAGCAAAATATTGATAAACCAGGCCAATTTCAGGGTCTAAAAAGTAGGGCACATAAAAGAGGGCCACCAGGCCGCTGAAGAGCAGCACCGCGCCAATCACCCAGCGCCAGGCCAGCCGCCCCTGCCGCATTTTTAACCAAACCATGTAAACAAATACGGGCAGATAAAGCAGCACATCGGGGTGAGCGATAAGGCCAACCGCCAGGATGACGGCAGTACAGAAGAGAAACCAGCCGGTATCTTCTCTATACCAGCGATAAGCGAGCCAGACAGCCAGCGCTCCCCACAAAACAATCAGGCTTTGGTTCTCGACAAAGCGGGCGTAGGCTACATAAAAGCCGTTGACCGCCACAAAGCCAGCGGCCAACAGGCCCGGCGCAGCCCGGCCACCGCTCATGCGCCGTCCCAGGACAAACATCATGGGGACCAACAAAATCGAGGTGATCACAAAGGGGGTGCGAGCGATGCCTTCATTGACCCAGCCGTTCAGATACCACAGCGCCGCGGGGAGCAGCCAGTGAATTGGTCCTTTGGTGTCGAGATAAGGGGCGTACTCCTCGCCTTTGTAGGCCCGCACAATCAGCCGCATATTCTCCAACTCATCCTCGTGGAATTCGGCATAGCCGAGGCGAAACAGGCGGGTAAAAGCAGCGACCGCCACAATCGCCAGGAGAATGAGCCAGACGGTGCGGGAAGGCCAGGCGATTTTGGATTTTCGATTTTGGATTTTCGATTGACTCTGGATGATTGACCCGGCTATGCCGGTCAGCGTGGCCAGGTTAAGGGCGATCAGGTTGGGTGTTTCGGTGAAAGGGCCGGGGAGTAAGAGCGCGATGAGCAGAGCCAGGGCTGACAGTACGGACGAACCCCCAATGACCAGGACAATACGCTCAACCGCATCGTCGGTATTCAGCCAATCCAGGGCCGACATCCAGGCCCATCCCGGCAGGACAAAGGTCAAGGCCAGCGCTGCTGGAAAGCGCAGCCAGGTCCAATCCGGGCTGCTGTATAAAATGATGGCGTTGCCCAAGAGCAAGGCCAGGAATAGACTGATTGAAGTTCGGGAGAATGACATATCAGGGAGTAGGGAGTAGGGAGTAGGGAGTAGGGAGTAGATGGTAGACGGTAGACGGTAGACGGGGAGTATTGATCCGCCATCTGCTATCTGCTATCTGCAGCCTGTAACCTGTAACCTGTAACCTGTAACCAATCATTTCTGCTCCACCGCCTGAATTCGCGTGAGCCAGACCCGATTTTCGGAAATGGGGGAAAGTTGGCTAGAGGCGGGCAGACGCAGGCCAGTGAGCGGGTCATACATACCGACAAAAATATCATATTTCCAGGGGGGCGCGTCTTTGGCCAGCGGCACTTCAAAGTGATCTTCGACCACTTCGCCGGGCAGCCAGCCGCTGGTAGGCGCTGTCCCCCGCGCGGGAACGCTGTCCCACTGTCCCCGGATCACCTGATCGGGGCCAACGGCGTGGACAAATACGGTGTAATTGGTCGCGGCCGGACGCAAGCTGCGCCAGTAGAGGGTCAGGCCAAACGTTCCTTCAGGAACAACGGTTTCATTCAGTAATTTATAACCCACCAGTTCAATCTCGTCATTTAGATAAGCGGAAACAGGGGTAACGCCCTGGGGCAGCTCAAAATTGCGCTCCTGGGCTTTAATCCTGACCTGGGTAAGGGTGACAGCCGGGCCAATCGGTTCGCCAGTGTCAGGATCAATCACGCTGACCTGTACGGGGTAATCGCCAGCAGGAGCCTCCGCCGGAACCCGGAAGCGGTAGGCTGCACCGACCACCTCCGCACGCCGCCACTGCGAGGTGGGGTAGGACTCTAACAATGGCGGTTCGGCCACCACATATTGTTTGCGCTCGGCGGAGATAAAGGCGAACCGGACTCGATAATCCTTGTCCGGCGGCTGCGCCGCCTGCCAGAAAATTTTACCCTCAATCTCCGCACCCGGCGATAGCTCACTCTCCGTGTAATCGTGCCCCAACAGGGTTAGCGCCTCGTTGACGGGCGTTGAAATCATCGTCTTTAGCTCAAGGTCAGCAGGCAGCGGCAACTTTTGGGGTGGGGTCAGGGTTATCGAGCCGATATTTTTGGCCACCCCATAACTCTGGCCGGTGATAAAATCGTACATGCCCACCTCAAAGTGGTAAGTTCCGGGCGGCGTGGCCGGGTCAACCGGCAGCTTATACTCATCGCGGATAAAGTAGCCAGCGTACCAGCGGTCGGGCCGCCAAATCCCGGCCAGGATCAGCCGGTCAATCTGGCCCCAATTGTTACCCTGATCATCCACCAGACGGATATAAATATTTTGTTCCCCGTTTATCTGGGCGAGCGTCTCCCAATACAGCGTCACCGGCAGGCCGGCCACTTCCTGGCCATAAAAATAGGGCGACTCGGATTGTCCGGCCTGGACGGCAAAACGATCAGCCGGTATACTTACCTGGGGCACGTTCACCCCGATCAGCCGCGCCCCGCCGCCCAGGATAACTTCGGCAGGGAAGGTGTAATTTTGCGGGGGGGTCTGGCTGATAATCGGCCCCGGATAAATCCAGGCGTATTCAATCCCACCCAAATTAACCACCTTGAGCGGCTCGCGCTGGTGGAAGTAGGTTAGGATTTCACTGCTGGGGAAGCCTCGCTGCACTTGATTAATGTAAAACACTACATAATCTCCGGTTAGCGCGGAACTTTGGTCAGACAAATCCAGGGTGCGGCCGCGATAATAGGGAGCAAATTGATTGCTGTACCAGGAGGTCACCGGTGGCGGCTCCTGCGGATTTAGCTCATTAAGATACCGGGCGGCCAGGTCCAGACCCTCTCCCCAACCAATGTTAACTCGATAGGGCGCGGTTGCACCTCCACCCAGCAACGGATTGTAATAAGCCAAGTAATAGGGATGATACAGCAGGACCAAAAAAGCTTGCAGCACAATCGCCAGAGCAGCCAGGCCGGTTGCTGTGAGACGAAGCCGCTTAAAGAGAGCCGGCAGTTGTCGTTTCAACCAAGCCGCCAATCCCCATAAAACCATCGCCGCGAGCAATCCGGCAGCGAAATAGACCGGCAGAATATAGCGGTCGCCGCGCCGGGAAATGAGTGAAACTGGGGTAATGAAGACGGTGATGTAAGCCACCAACCCTAGGGCCAGGGGCAGCATTTGGGCCACCCAACTCTCGATTTTACGCCAGCGGTCGGTCAAGCCGGCTACAATCAGTCCCAGACCGGCAACAACCCCCACAGTCGCCAGGGGGGTGAGGTGGTAGGGAAAAACGATGAGGTAGTAGAAAGGGTTTTGGTCGCTTTCCTGATCGCCCCAAAAATGGCCCGTGGTCGGATGGGGCAGGCTGTTGACACTGCTGATATTCTTGATAATCCATTCCAGGGCAAACAGGGGGCGGGTCCACATGGCCGGCCATAAAGCAAAAAAGGCCACCAGAGCAATGAGTCCCCAGCCCAGCAGAGCCAGCCCCAACCTTTTCCAGCGCACGGCGCGAGGTGTTCCCGGCGGCGGAAACAGAGCGTAACAAAGCCCGCTGACCACCAGAATGGGAGCAAGCAAGACGGCCGGTGTTTTGCTCAAGGCAGCCAGGCCGCCGAACAGGCCGGAAAGAAGCAGCCAGCGCCAACCGCCTTGATCCAGGTAGAGTAAAAACGCCAAAAAGGACAGAAACATAAAATAGGCTAAAGGTGCATCCACATGGATGATGCGGGTGTGGGCTAAAATGAAGGGATCAAAAGCGATCATCAGCGTGGCCAGGATGGCCAGACGCTGACCCAAAAGTCTGCGGGTGAGGAAATAAATGCCCAGGATACTCAGCGAGGCAGCCAAAACCAGCGGGACGCGCGCCCAGACGATAAAATCCAAGGGGTATTCAAACATACCAAAATTGGCGGTTACCTGCCTGAGGGTCGGCAGCAGGTTGGCCTGAACCCAGGGGAGAGGCAGCCAGCCTTGATAATGAACCCAATAACGCAGCCACACGCCGATGGCGCCTAAAACCAGGGTCGGGACGCCGGGGTAGCCCAAAACCAGGGCATTGGCCCAGTTCCCTCGCAGCGCCGCTCTGAGGAAAGTGGAGGAAAACATGATCTGGTCATCTTCGTCGGCGGTGAGGAAGGTAGCCAGCCCCAGGATGCGAGGGATAAAGATCACTAAAAACAGGGCCAGCGGCATGGCCAGGTGCAGCCAGCGCCGGTCAATATGTATCCCGGCCAGAGTCAACCGCCGAGATGTTGATTTTCCGATAAGTAAGTCCATTAAGCGTTAGTTTTTATTCGTTACCACTCAGCCCATGTCATTTCGAGGCCGTAGGCCGAGAAATCCCTGGAGCGACACATAGGTATGAGGGATTTCTCCCTTCGGTCGAAATGACATGCCTGAGCAGTTAGTTTTTATTCCACGTTTAAGGTGGTCAATACTACAAAATCATTACCGCCACCGGCAGGGCTCAAGCGCTCCTGCGTATCCAGGCGATACATCCCCGTAATCAGACTGTAGTTTCCCGCCGGCAAATCGGCGGGCAGGGGCAGCCGCACAATGTCGGTTACAATCTCGCCGGCGGGCCACTGGCTGGTGGGGAAGTATCCCCCCAGCGGCTGGCTGTCCCAACTGGTCACCAGCACCCCCTGGTTGTTCAGCAATTGGGTGAATACGGTGTAATTCTCGGCGAGAGGCATGTCGGTTTGCCAGAAAACCTTTAAATTTAAATGTTGACCCGGTTTGACCGGTCCCGGTTCAATTTGATACCCCCGCAGCGTCACTGCATCCCCCAGCCGGACAGCCTGCTCGTTGGGAATGGTTTGACCGGGCGGGAGACGTAAACCAAAATAGATGATATGGTCGTTGTCCCATACGCGCCGGGTCAGGTAATTGCCTTCAACCCAGGCCAGATAATCCGGCAGCCAGGGCAGACGCAGACTCCACTGGACTACTGCCGGAGCCTGGACCTGCTTGGTCAGGCGAAGCATCCGTTCCGAAGTTTGCCGCCCGGCTTTGATGGCGACCAGGGCGACATCGCCCAAAGGTGGTGGGGTCCGCCGGCCGGCCATAAAGATGAGCAGTTGGCTGTCGCCCATCACAAAATCGTCGGGGGCCGACACCGCCTGGAGCAGTTTCAGCGCCTCGGCCTCGCGCCCGCCGGTCACAATCGCCGCCGTTTCTCGGTTGGCCTTGACAATAGTCAGCAGGTTGAGCGCCGCAACCATGATGATCAGCGAGTAAATCATGATCGCCGGGCGCTGTTCGCCATCCGCCGACAAGCTACCGATCACGCGTGCTTCATCACTGACCAATTCCGCGCCCAACAAAATCAGCGGCGACAGTAGCACAATAAAATGGTGCGGGAAGAGCGGCGTATGCCACCCGAGCATGGCGATTCCGGCAAGCAACCAGATCAGCCAAGTTAGCGGGTAGAGCAGGCTGGAAGGCTGGAAGATTGGAAGATTGGAAGTACTGAAAGAAGATCTCCCCTGCCTACTCTCTTCCCAGGCCCTAAAAGCTGCCGCCATTATACCCCCAAATGCCAGTAACCAAAATCCCCAGTGACCGTTGATGAAAAGCTGGAATTGAGTCCAGGTTTCGGCAGTCGAGCTAGGAACAGCCGCTCGCAATTCACCGCGAAAGCGGATCAACTGGTCATACACTGCCGCCGGGTCATAAAGCAAGGGTACAACAGCCAGGGGGATAAGCAGGCCCAAGCTCCACAGGAGGCAGTCGAGGAAAAGACGACCACTGACCACTGACCACTGACCGCCAATCACTTTCTGACTACTGACTACTGACTTCTGGTTACTTATCACCAGCAGCCAGCCAATCGGCGCGATCACAAAGGGATTGAGCATTTTGGTAATGAAGCTCAGGCCGAGGGTCAAGCCGGACGCCAGGAGCCAGGCTTTGTGACCTCGGTCTAGATAGAGGAAGAGGAAAGCTACCGCCATCACGGCCAGGGCGGTGGCCGGGACTTCGGCCATAGCCAGGCGGGAAAAGGTAAAAATGAGCGGGGCCACGCTGACCAGGACCAGCGTGGTCAAAGCAGCCGGCCAGCCCCCGGAACGATAGGCCAGCCAGCTCAGGGCCGCGGCGAGCAGGCCAAAGCTGGGTAAGATGGCGCAGCGCCCGGCCTGAACGGTCGGCTCGGCCAGCCGAAAAGCCAGCCCTATCGCCTCCAAAAAAAGAGGCGCCTGCACGGCATACGTTTCCGAGTAGAGCGGGTAGCCGTCCACCGCCAGTCTGGCCCACATCAGGTGCGCGCCTTCGTCGTTGGACAGGCCAAAGGCGTCCAGGTTTTGGGCGCGCCAGGCGAAGGCCAGGGCGAGGATGAGCAGCCAGAGAGCCAGCCAAAGAATGGATTTTCGATTTTGGATTTTCGATTTTGGATTTATGTGTTCAGACAATTTGGCCAGTATATATTGAGTTAATAAACAATGAAAATGAGCTGATAGAGATCAAAACGGAATATCAAGTTTTTTCAATTGTAACGCCTTTAATTTTAGCCAATCAGAGAAGTCGCCTTTCAGGGTAGCGTAACAATATTTTTGTATGAGAGAGGCAAGTTTAGCAACCTCATCAGCTATTTCTTCAGGTTTCCGGCAAAATCTGTAGTCGAAATTCTCTTGAGGAGCCAGGAAATCAATGAACGCAGCCAGACCTATGCTGCTATAATATTGAACCTTTGGCACTTGATCAACCCGGGCAGGTTTTATGTTACCTAAGACACTCTGTCTATCCAGAAATACTGTTATGAGGCATACGTCTGATCTCAATTCAAACACGCCGGCGGATGGTTGAGTTAATAAAAAGCCGTAATCTGCGATTATGGAAGCAAAAGATTTAGGTATAGCTTCTTGAAACACCAGCCAGTAAGGGTCTGGTTTAAACCTTTGCTTGGTCATTTAGTTAACCCCTTTTCTTTTTCGTTTGGTAAAGTCAAGGTCCAATACAGGAACACTTTTCTCGCTCCTCAGGGCAAAATTTCAACATGGTCGCTACCCTCAGCCACAGGCAAACGCAGCCCGGTATCTGGATGATAGAGACCAATGTGCAAAGTATAGGTCCCCGACGGGCGATCTTGTTGGATTGGCAGAGTGACAGTTTCGATGACGACTTCGCCGGGCTGCCAGAGGGAGGTGGGATACTGCCCTCGGTTGGGGGCGGAGTCGTTTTGGCCGTAAATCTGCCTATCGGGGCCGATGAACTGGACGAAGCGGGTCAGGTTGGGGGGAGTGGTCAAGGCTTGCCAATAAAGTGTTACAGATAATTCTGGCGGTCGGCGGTCGGCGGTCGGCGGTCCAGGATTGGAGATTTGCGGAGTGCTATAGCCAAGCAGCTTGATCTGGTTGTCGAAGTTGGCCTGGAGGGAGTGGGGCGGATGGGGTAGAGCAAATTGGCGGCGGGTCGGGCCGCCTTCGGGCATGCCCCAAACCTGGTGGATTTGGGCCAACTCGACCAGCGTGCCGTTAGCGGGGAGACGAACCGCCCAATCGGTCGGCTGGCTGAGGCGGGGAGGATAGCGACGGCTGACGTCCCAGGGGTCGCTGCCGTTGACGAACCCCAGGGCCAGCCGGTAGCTTTCGGTCGCGCGGGTGTACCAGGGTAAGGTGTTGAAGCGCACCCGCACGATCTCCCTCACCGGCCACTGCGCGGGCGGATACCAGACCAGCGTGGGTTGGAGATCGGTCGTTGCGCCAACCGGCTGGCCCTCGGCGTCGAGCAGGTAGAGCACCGGCTGCAGCTCCGGCAGTGACGCCAGCGATTGGAAGGGTTCCAGGTCAACACTGACCTGCACCTCTTCCTGGCGGTTGAAGCTGAGAGAGTAGCCATGCAGACGAATCATATCGTCAAAGTCAACCGTAAGGGAATAGTCTGGCGGGGAGTCGGGGTGGGCGAAGGTATAGAAGGGAGTAGGGAGTAAGGAGTAAGGAGTAGGGGTTGGGGGTTGGGGGTTGGGGGTTGGTTGGAGATGGAGGATGCCATCCTCAGCTACGACAAGCTGGTAGTTGCCGCTTTCCACGAGGGTTTGACGTAGAAATTGGTGCAGGCCGCCGCTGTTTTCAAAAGAGGTGATGTCGAGTAGGATCTCTGTCGCTTTGACGGGGGTAGGGTACGCGGGATCGGTGAAGTAGGCGAAATCGGTGTAAATGACGGGCCGGTGGGTCACATGAGGGGCCAGGTTAGATTGGGTGAACAACGGGGCGTCGGCGGGAATCGTGGACAGCAGGCTGGCCAGCCGCTGCTGGTGGGCTGTCATTTGGGGCCAGGCAAAGGGTCGAGCCAGGGGGGTGAAGCCGCGGTAGTAGTGATAAACTGCGGAAAAGACGAGGAGAAGAAGGCAGAGGAGCAGAGGAGCAGAGGAGCGAGGGAGAATGGCGAATGCACGAATAGGCGAATAGTGGCCCATTGTTTGCAGTTTCGCCATTCGCCCATGCGCCCATGCGCTGATATGCCGGATGCCGTAGAGCGCGGAGATGAACAGAAACGGGGCTAACGGCGCGCCGTAGTGAAAATCTTCCAGCCGCCAAGTGAAGGGGTTGTTGCTGAGCAGGTTAACGGCCAGGGTAGGCAGCAGCGGCAGGAGGGTCAGGGGACTAAAGATAGCCAGAAAAGCCGTGGGGAAAAAGAGAGCGAAGAGGTAGCCCGGCAAATCAACCCGATCCCACAGGTGGTTGAAAACAAGCATCGGCTGGGTAAGCAGCGTTTGCAGCATTTCCAGGGGCGTCGCGCCGAGCCAGGCGTAGCGATCGAGCTGGATGTTGCCGCCGGCGGCAAAACGCGGCTGGATGAGAAAGAAGGCGACACCGAACCAGGCGGCGCTCAAGGCAAGGGTCAATCCGGCCAAGCGCCAGCGTTGCTTGGCTAAGCCAGCATACAGTCCCAGCATTGCGACCACGAGCGGCATATCCTCTTTGCAGGCCATCGCCAGCAGCGCAAAAAAGAGGAAGCGGCGATCATGTTTTTGCTCAAGGGCCAGAAAAGCAAACAATAAAAATGTCGGCGAGAGCGTCACCGCGTGAAAGTCAAACAGTATGGCTGACTCCAGGGTGGGCAGGAGGAGGTAGGCGAGAGGGAAAGTGAGATGGAAGATGGAAGATGGAAGATAGAGGATAGAAGATAGAGGATAGAAGATAGAGGATAGAGGATTGGATGTTGACTGCCGATTACTTGTGGACGCCACCAGGGGCAGGCCATTCATTATTGTCAACTGGTAAAGTGGCCATGCACCGGCGGCGACGATGGTAGCCTGGACAATGAGCAGGGTTTCTGGTCCGCCCAGATTGAGCCAATAGAGTGGAACCAACAGCACCAGAATTGGTTCGACGTGCAGGGCGAGTCGCGAGTGGATAGGCGTCATCAGGGTGAAGTTGAGGAAACGTCCCTGGGCCGTGTTCCACAAGGCTTGGTCCACATTGCCTAAATCCAGGCCGTTGGTTTGAAAAGTGTGGTGCTGCTGCACGGCCAGGGCGCTGAAGAAAAAGGCGAAGGCGAGGATGAGGAGGAGGCAAACGGTAGACAGTAGACGGTAGACAGTAGACAGGGAAGGAGGAAATTTTAATGGTGAATGGTGAATGGTGAATGGTGAATGATTAATGGGTTCGGGGACTTTTGAAGGTGTCATCTTTTGATAAGTATGCCACAAAAAGTTTGAACAGGCATCGGCTGACCTGACATAATCGGATTGGAAAAATCGCGGTTGAGCGTGGAGATTTAGCCTAGTCGAGGCGCTGAAGCTCCACTATAGCGGAGAAGTTATTTAGGGGAAAATATCGGCCTGAGATCTGGTCAATCAGGGCAAAGTCACCTCGGTGATAAGGATAGCGTCATTGACAGCCTGGCCTGCCTCGTCGAGGACCGGCGCCCGCTGGCCGTTCAAGGGATTGTACAGACCGGCAATGAGCCGGTAGGTTCCGGGAGCGATGGGGGCGGGGAAGGCCAGGCTGTGCGGGTCGGCGATAATTTCGCCAGGCAGCCAGCCGGTTGTTGGGCGCTGGCCGGCCGCGGGAAAGCTGTCCGACTGGGCCACCAGGCTGTTGTCGCCGGTCAGGAGCTGGACAAACACTTTGTAACGAGTGGTCAGGGGTGTCTGCGTCTGCCAATACAAGGTGAGATCGAGCTTTTGCGGCGCAGGCTGAAATTCGTAACCGGCTAAAGCTACCCCTGGCTCAAGGCGGGCTGGTCCGGCCGGCCGGCCGGCCGAAGCGGGCAGTTCGAATTGATGGGTTGGCGTTGTTACATCCATCGTACCCAGGGCAAAGGCTTCCCCGGCCGGGTCGCTGCCGGTGTGGAGCGTGACCACCAGTTCGTACCGCCCAGACGCCAGCGTGGGCGGAACAATGACATCGTGCTGCGAGAGTAAAAGGGCGCGGCGGCCCCATTTTTCGATGGGCAGCGGCAGCGGGTCAAGCTGCTCGGCGACCCGTTGACCATCCTGCCGCCACTCAAGCATGACCGAGTTGTTGGGAAGTGCACCGAAATTCAAAAATGGAGCATCTTCGCGCCAGGCCAGGCGGAGGGAGAACACATCGCCGGTAGTAGCGGCCGCCGGAGGGCTGTCGTAGCCAATAAGACGGGCATTGGGGGCAAGAGATTGGTCAGTGGCGTGGGGCAAATCGGCTTCGACGGGGAGAGACTGCCAGCCCAGTTGAATTTCACCCAGCAGCAGGCCGCCGCCCTGCCCCAACGGCTGGCCGCTGGCAGCCAAAGTTTGGCCGGTGGCAGGATCGTACCAGCCTGCCTCCAGCCGGTAGGTTCCCGGCGGTGTGCCGGGGGGAACAGCCAATTCCTGGGCATCTTCGATCAGCATGGCCGGCTGCCAGTATGAAATCGGCCAAAGGCCCATGACCGGCGGGCCATCGGACTTGGCCCAGACGCGGCCCTGGGCATCCACCAGGCGAACGTAGACAAAACGCTTGGCCGGCGGCACAGTCAGCACCCGCCAATACAGGGTAACAACGAGCGGCTGGCCGGAAAGCTGCGGCTGCGACAAATCGTAGCCGAGCAGGCGAACCTCGCCGCCAAAATCGCCGCCCAGAGGATAGGGGGGAGTTGGGTCAGGGCGCATCCCGGCGATCGGCCCGCGATAAACCCAGGCGTACTCTATCCCGGCCAGGCGCACCGTGTACTCCGGCTGGCGGCGAGTCCGGAAGTAGTGGATCACATTGGGGTTGGGGATGTCGCGCTGGACCTGGTTAAGGTACAGCACGGTGTAGTCGCTGGTGATTAAATTTTCCGAGTTTTTCAGGGTCTGAAGCTGGCCCGGGTAAAAAGCTGAAAAAAGCTGCCCGTACCAGGCTGTCGTCATTCCCGGCGGCTGCCGGCTGACATAGCGAGCCGCCTCGTCCAGGCCCTCGCCCCAGCCAACCAGCAGCGTTTTGGGCGCCCACAGCCAGCCGAGGAAGGCCGGATTATAATAGGTCAGATAGTAAGGGTGGTAGAACCAGGCCAATAGAACGATAGGCACAAGCAGCAGGAGGCGAGGATAGGAGAGGCGCAGAAACGAGAAGCGCGAAAATATACCCCTTGACCTGGGCCATTCGCCCATTTGCCGGCCCACTTGATAAAAGGCCAGGCCCGCCAGCAGGCAAAAAGTAGGATAAGCCGGCAGCAGATAACGGACCGCCTTTTTGGAAGCAATTGTCATGACAAGCATGTAGGTGAGGGCGAAAAACCAGAGGGGGAGGGAGTGGGGAGCGGGAAGTGGGGAGCGGGAAGCGTGTTTTTTAGGCAAAATGTGGATTGAGATAACCTGCCAGACACTTAAGCCCAGGCCAAGCAGCAGCCAGGGGGTTGCCTTGAGCAGAAAAGCGACCGGATAGAAAAATAGGCCGGGGTCTTCCACAAAATCGCCCAGCCAGAACATGCCAAAATTGCCGGTGCCGGCTTCCTGGTCGGTTAGAAGTTTGTCAAAAGTAAGCTGGAGCGCCTCCTGGGGTCGAGTCCACATCGCCGGCCAGAGAACGTAGAAGACAAGAGAGGAAACGAGGGCCACAATGACCAGACCCGCTAACCCTGTGAGGAAAGTTTGCCACAAGAGGGGTGAACTACGCGGTGTAGGCTGTGAAACATAGCCAATAATGATCCAACCAGCCAGCAGAGCGACCAGCATGGGTCCAAGCAGCAGGGCGGTAGATTTGGTGAGCAAGGCCAGGCCGGTGAACAGTCCAGTCAGGAGCAGCCAAGATTGTCCTTTTTGCAGCCCACCCATAACATCTGCCCCACCGCCAGGTCGAGTAGTGAAAGCGTTTTTCTGACGACTGACTACTGATGACTCACTACTGGTTTCAGAGGAAGGGGGCAGCACATCGCGCAGCCAGAGCAAGAAGGAGAGGCCCGCCAGAGTCATAAACAGAGTCAGGGGTGCTTCATTGTGCAGCAAGCGGCTGTAGCCCAGGATAAAGGGATCAAGGGCCAGCAGGCTGACGCCGATGAAAGCCGGCCAGCGGCCCAACAGCTTCCGGGCCAGGGCATAGAGAACCAGCAGCAGCAGGCTGTTAACCAGGGCGGTCATCACCCGTCCGGCGACGTAAGCATACAGTTCGCTGTGGGCCAGGCCCACCACCGGGGCCGCCCACCAGGCGACGGTAACGCCGGGGTAGCCAATTCCCAGAGTCAGCTCTAAATCACCTGTCGCCAAACCTTCGGCAAATTCTTGGGCGTACTCAAGAAAAAGGGGTTCATCAGCCGTCAGGAAAACATCCAGATTAACCAGGCGGGGGACGAAGATGATGAGGAATAGGATCACAAAATAAGCGATCTGGCTGTCTCGATTTTGGATTTTAGACAGTGTACCCTTTGGGTATTTTCGATTTTCAATTTTAGATTGATTATTCAATCCGTAAGACTCCAAGTATGAGGGCGTTTTCGCCGCTGGTATCATTTTGCAGAGGCAGGCGCTCGCCCGTTTCTAACAAGTAGAGACCCACCCACAGTTCGTAACTGCCGGGCAGCAGGTCGCCGGGGAGAGGCAGGTAGCTGCTTTCGCGGATAGTTTCGCCGGCAGGCCAAAGACTGGTGGGATACAGACTATCCAGGGGGCGGTGGTCGGCCTGAGCAACGGTGTTCCCGCCGGGCCGGCGCAAATGCACAAAAACGGTGTAATCGTGCGGCAGCGGGGCTAACGCCTGCCAGTAAAGAGTCAAACGTATCCGTGCGCCGGGGGCGGGCTGAACCGGTTCGACCGTATAGCCGGTCAAACGGACCAGATTGCCAAAATTTGCCTCACGCGGCTGGGCCGGGTCGAGGGCCGGCGGCTGCGGGTCAGCTTTGGAACGGAGAATGAAAATCCCCTGGGTTTCGCTGACATAATCGGTTTGAGCCAACAACTGCTGCTGGAAGGGCAGGTCGTAATATTCACGCTGCAAGCCCCAGCGCTCTAAGATCAGCCAGACGTTTTGTCGAGCCAGGACCTCGTGTAACTCCGCCGGGGTGCGGATGGCCGGCGAGCCAAGCCAGCGGTCCACCGCCCGGCCGTTCACACTCAACAGACGGTAATCATAACCTCCTCGCCGTTGGACGCCGTAGAAATCGTTATGCCCCAGGTAAAAAGCCGCCGCCGCAGGTGTGCCGGTGAGAATTGTGTCGCCCTCCTGCCAGTGAGCCTGGACATAGGCAAAGGCGGAGTCGTAGTCGTCACCGGTGTTGGCCAGCAGCGCCCGGACGGGAGATTGGGCGGCGGCGAGGATAAAGCCGGAAGCAAGCAGGGGAAAGATAGAAGATAGAAGATAGAAGATAGAAGATGGAGAAGTCAACTGACTATTGTCAGTTGGCCGCCTGTGGCCGTCCTCCGGGATGGCAGGCCCTTGATTACCTGTACTCGATAGAGTACGGGCGATTTTTTCTCCTGCCAAGGCCATCCCTTGCGCGCCGAGCAGCAGCAGTACCGGCAGGAGCATGAACAAATACTTGTCGTCACGGCGGTCGGGGGAAACGAAGAGGATCATTTCGAGGGTGGTGGTCAGAAGGATGAGGGAGAGGAAAAGGGCAGGGGAGAAACGAGATTCTTCTCCAAGGCGCCATCCTTTCATCCCGGCAATGATCGCCAGCAGAGCAAAGGGCGCAAAAATTAGAGCGGGCAATGTCAGGTAGAAGGGAGCAACCGCTTGCCAGCCATCAATGAGATTAAAGGAAAAATCACTGTAAATTGAAAAGACCTGGGCCAGGCCGGCCACCATCCTGCCCGTATCCAAAGCCTCAATCCCTTTGGGCTGACCGGCTCGCTTGACCAGAAAGGCGATGGCGAGGATGAGAATTAGGGCAGTAATTTCGATGAAAAGGTGAGGCGATGAGGCGAGGTCGCGAAGATGGGCAGAGAAATTTCGTACCTTCGCCTCTTCGCTTCTTCGCTTCCACTGGCCCCGCCAGACGGTTATCACTCCCAACACCAGCGGCGGCGCGAGCGCAACCGCCGCAAAATGGGTCAGGGTCGCTCCCAGGTAGGTGAGCAGGGCGGCCCAGCGCCACTTCGCTCTATTTTGGCTGACGCCTTCATAGGCCAGTGCCAGCGTTATTAAAACGAGCAATTGCAGCAGGGCATACATCCTGGCCCGGCTGCTCCACTCGATAGCCGCCGGAGCGACAGCCAGCCCGGTGACGGCGATCAGGCCGGCGGCTGTCGAGAACCAACGCTGGCCCAACCAGAAGGTTGCACCCAGGGTGAGCATGCCAAACAACAGGCTGGCGTAGCGTACCGCCAAACGCGCCGGGCCGAACCAGGCGGCCAGACTGCCGGCGTAGGAGAATAACAACCCGTGATCGTAAAACAGGCCGGAGGGCATCACCGGCACGCCTTTTTGGCCAATCATCTGCACCGCTAATAAAGTAGCAAATTCATCCGGATAAAGCTGGACCGTATGGATAAAACGGAGGCGCAGCCACAGACCTAAGCTAAGCAGGGCCACAAACGCCAGGAATATGATGATCCGGTTGGGTTGCCTGAAATTAACTGACACGAGGTCGCATTGTACCAGAAATAATTATATCTCTCCAATCTTATGAGAGCCAAGTTGCCAACTTGCTAGAGGTATAGAACCGCCCAAGATTCGGACGGACCCTAGCCTCTATAGCCCATTGCTGCCCTCTCTCAAATCTGGTATATTGGATGTAGAAAAGAAAGACACTAAAGATCTCTCAGACCTTTAGAGTCTGAGTTTTGGAGGATTGCAAAAGCTCAGATTTTTTGTAAGCCCGTTGCCGTTATCAGGTAACGGGTTTTTGTTTCTTGCCAACCCAATCACTGTCCACTTGCGAGATTCCGTCATGACCAACCCCCTATTTTTCACAACCCTTCGACTCCTTCTGGTGATTGCTTTGTCACTCCTTTTTATTGAGAGTAATGCCACCATTTCAGCCGCTGCACCGCCCTATCCGGTCTGCGCCCAGCCGCCGCTCATCCGGGCAACAGTCCCGCCTTTCGATAATTCCACCCTGGACCACCGGGTTTACCTGCCGCTTGTTTTCGGCCCGCCGCCGCTGCCGCCCTGCACAGTCTACTGCGGTCTGGCCCCGTTAGACGACCCCTACCGGCCCAGCAGCTATCGCACCTATTTTGCCGACGAGTTTGACTGCAACCAACTGCTGGATTATTGGACGGTTCAAAGTCAGATGACCGCCGCCAGCTACACCCCACCGGCTACGGGCTATGTCAGAGTTGACAACGACTCGCTGCAAGTCGGCGTGCCGGGGATGGATATCTCTTTCCCTTATCTTTACATGGTTGACGACAACGCTACCATCTACGATGTCCCCCACACCACCCGCCGGGTAGATTGGCTGCCCGACCAGGGAGATTTTCGCCTGGCCTTGCGCGTCCGGTTCAAGGTTGACACGCTGGGCGAGCATCGCATCGCCCTCTATGCCGACGGTCACCGGCCTTATTATGCCGGGCCGCTGTTCTACGTGGGCATGGATTACAACCGCCAGGAAGAAGCCTGGCGCGGCCTCATTGTCGGCGCGGACCGGGCCAACAGCTTTGTGGACCTGGGTGATTACGGCTACACTGACCCCTATACCGACTGGGTGGTGGTCACGGCTGACTTTAGTTACAGCACCGACACTTTCACCCTGACCGTTGACGGCGTCCCCCGGCTGACCAAGCCGCTGAGCGCCTTCAAGGGCTACCCCAACGCCGCCACCCGCCCCGATACGCTCTATCTCGGTTCGCTGGCCCTGCTGCAAGACCCGGTCCCCTGGACCGATTTTGAGCTGGATTGGCTGCGAGTCTACGCGCCCATCGCCACGCCGCAGGCCGCCTTTGGCCTGTTAACGGCCACCGTCGAAGCAGCCCCCTTGCCCAGCGACGCCCCCAACAGCTTTTCCGCCACCCTGCCCGCCGGCCCCTTTGCCAACACCCCCTACTGGAGCGAGCATTTCAGCGGCAGCGACATGCCTGCTCATTGGCAGCGTGTCTATAATCCTGATCCCGGTTCTTCCTGGACCGAGGTCGGCAACAGCCAGGCCAGCCTGAAGAATGATGGCAGCGCGGTGGGAGTGCCGGTCTGGGCTATCTTTGACGATATACTGCCGCTTGACATCCTGGGCGGGCTGGGAACAGGACGAGAGGCACCGGCGGATTATTTACGGCGGCGGGGCGGCTCGCCGTTTTGGACCCCTCCTGACTCCCTGGGGTCGGGGGTGAGGGTTACAGCTACCTATCCTCGCTTTGACTGGCGGCCCAATGAGGGCAATGTCCGTTATGCCTGGCGAGGCCGACAAACGGCCAGCGGCTACGGCGTCGAAATCAGCAACGGGGGCCATGTTCCCTATTTCACCGGGGCCATGTTCTACACCCTGCAAGACTCCAGTTCCAACGGCGGGCAGGGACAATTCATCTTTCCCGGCTGCCAGGAGCAGTATTTTTGGCGGCTGCACCGGCTGCCGGGCTACGGCGTGCCGCACGAGCAGTGGACGACTGTCAACGCCGATTACGTCAACGGCACGGTCCATCTGTACGTTGACGGGCAAAAGGTTGGCTGGTGGCCGGAGAGCGACTGTTCGCTGAACTGGTACCTCAAAGGCGAAAACGCCACCTCACCGGATGTCCTCTTTTTCGGCAACCCGGCCACCGCGCCCAACGCTCCCGGCGGCTGGAGCGAAGTCGGGCTGGATTGGTTTGCCACTTTCCCCGGCTTGGCCAGGGTAGAACTGCCGTTGTAATTTTCCTCCCCCCTTGAGAATCCCCGACAAAGAGCTGATAAGTTTTTTGAAACCTGTCAGCTCTAGCTACCCATTCACTTAAACCACCTTGCCTCCAGCTTTGCCATTTCTCCATTTGCTTCCAACCGCGCCAGAGTTTGGTTGACCGTCGCCAGCAGCTCCCGGCTTTGCAGGTGGACGGCAGCCGCGTACCACTCGTCGGTCAGATAAGTGACGATTTTCAGTCCTTGTCCCCCGCCCCCTTGTAGGGGGAGGGTCGGGGAGGGGGTCAGGGCGCTGGGGGCATCAACAATGGCGGCATCGGCCTGGCTGTTGCGCACAGCCTCAAGCGCAGCGGCAGCGGAGTCTTGGCGAAGGAGAGTTAGTATGCTCCCCTCTCCCTGCGGGAGAGGGGTTGGGGGAGAGGGCGAAGTATTCAGTGCCAATTTTTGCGCCAGTCTCCGCGCCTCCATCTCGGCCTGGCTGCCCCACTCCACGGCAACGGTGCGACCGGCTAAATCCTCAACTGATTGAATCGTTGGGTCGCCAGCGCGGGTGACGAGAACCTGCCCGGCGTTGAAATAATTGCGGGTGTAAGCGACATCCTCCGTCCAGCGAGGGTCGTAAGGCAGGCCGGAGATAATCAAATCCACCCGGCGGGCCAGCAGCGCGTCGTACAGGCCGTCAAAAGCGATATTGACAAATTCCGCCTCGACCCCCAAATCGGCGGCGATAGCCTGGGCAATATCTACATCCAGTCCGACAATCTGGCCGCTGGCGTCAATGGTTTCAAAAGGGGGAAAACTGGCATCCAGCCCCACCCGCAGCGTCCCCCGCCGCCCGATTTCGGCCAGGCTGCCATCATCGCGAGGGGAGAGAAAGAACCACAGCCCCAGGGATAACAGGAGAAGCAAGGCTATAGCTCCAATAACGTGTTGCGTCCCAAGGGGAGGCTGCGCTCTGTTGCGTATTGCGTAAAACTTAAAACGTCCCAAGGGGAGGCTACGCACTAAAACGTAAAAGGTAAAACGTGATACACGGTACTTGATACTTGACACTGAACCTCTGACTACTGATTACTGGTTACTACCCTACTGTACTTCTGTACTTCCAGGTAAATCGGCTTGGGGTCAAATTCCGGCGTGACCAGGGTGAAGTAATCGAGGTAGGTACGGGCCGGCCAGGGATAGCGAAAGGCCCAGACAGCCATCATTTTGGCCCAGGGCCAGCTTTTGACCAGCTCGTAGGCGCGCAGGGTGTTCTCGATACGTTGGGCCGGTTTGACGGCGCGGGTCCAGCGAGGGTGGTCGTTCCAGCCGCCTTCGGTGATGTAGATGGGCAGGTCAACATAGCCGCGCTCAAGCAGCAGTTGATGGACTAACTCCGTCCGCCGGAAGTTGATCACGTTCGGGTCAGGTGGGTCGTCGGTGGGGAAAACCCAGCCGTAGGCATGGACAGCCAGGCCATCCATGACTTCACCTGCGCCGGCATCGAACATTCGGCCCAGGTAAACCAAATCGTTCATAGCCTGATCGCTGCCGGCGGGGGCCAGAGTGGGGGCTAAGGCTCCGCCCAGCACATGCAGGTTTGGATTAGCCGCCTTGGCCCGCCGATAAGCCGCAGCCAGTAGTTGGGTGTAGCCCTCCGGGTCTAGCGGCTGAAAGCCCCACTCCAGGGCCAGGTTCGGCTCGTTCCAGATGATAATCGCCGCGACTCGATCCCCGTACCGCTCCACAAAAGCCTGCACAAAATCGCCAAAATCATTGTAGCGCGCCGGGGCCAAAAAAGACGGAGCCGACTCCTCCGGCCTGGCCCATGCCGGGGTCATACCCAGCCGGGCGATGACGGTCAACCCCTGCCGGTTGGCATGGTCAATCACCAAATCGCTGTGAGACCAGTCGAAAAAACCGGGGAATGACTCGTGGTAGGCCCAGGGAAAGTACTCGACGATCCAGGGCGCGCCCATCTCGCGGACCATTTCCAGGGTGCGTTTGATTTTCCAGGCTTCGACCTCGTCGGTCAGGCGGGTATGCACGCCCATTTTGGGGTTGGCAGTGATAACGCTTTGCTGGGGGCCGAGTTCGAGGGGGCGAGGAGGGGAGGAGGAGGGGAGGAACAGGCTGAATAATAAAATAAGCGCCAGGTAAGGCCAAAATGTGATACGTGATACGTGATACGTGATACGTGAAAATATCATGGTTTCAGAGCAGACCACACATGCCCCACAAACAGCAGCCCGGCGATGAACTGCAACAAGCCGCCAACAGCCGCCGCTGCGCCTAACCAGGTTCCCCCCAACAGAGCCAAACCAGGCTGGCCCAGCAGCACCAGAAGCAGGCCAATATTGAACAGGACAAATACCATCATCGCTGATTCAGGCGGGGGAGACAGCCAGCGGTCATAAACCAGGGCCAGGCCCAACTGGGTCAGCCAGCCGAGGAGGAAAAGCTGCTGGGTGGCGGTGATGGCGGTATAGGCTAAAGGATTAAAGCCTAACCAGCCATCAAACACGGAGACGGCCTGGGCCAGCAAGCCTAACACCAGATAGATCAGGGCTGTGGCGAGGAATTTTTTGACGATAGGTGACATATAGCCGTCCATTATACCGTTAACTACACTCTCCGAAAAAGAAGCATGGTCCACCTCGGCAGGCCGATTGTCATCAAAAAACGGTGACATTTTTCCCTTGACATCCTTTATAGCGTCTGCTATACTCATTCCCGAGATACCCCCTCCCAGGGGGGAGGGGGTGGTAAGAAAAAGAAAGACAGCACGTCATGAACGAAGAAACAAGCAAGATTGTCAACCGGCTGAAGAGTATCGAAGGGCACGTGCGCGGTGTCGAAAAGATGGTGGAGGAGGAAGCCTACTGCATTGATATTGTGAAGCAAATCGAAGCCATCCAGGCGGCCCTGCAAAAGGTGAGCGCCCTGGTACTCGACCGCCACCTGCATACCTGCGTCACCACCGCCATTCGCGGCGACGACCCCGCCGAGCGAGAACGGGTGATTGACGAGATTATGGGCGTGTTCAACGCCAAAGGGAAGAGTTGATACGTGATGCGTGATGCGTGAGAAATTTTAACGCATCACGCATCACGAAAAAGTGAACGTATCATATTAAATTTATCACAATCAAGGAGAATTTCATGCAAACCAAAACCTTCAAAGTCCCCAATATTTCTTGTGGCCATTGTGTCCACGCGATCCAAAACGAAGTCGGCGAGCTGGCCGGGGTCAAAAAAGTCGTCGCCGCCCAGGACACCAAAATGGTCACAGTGGAATGGGAAGCGCCGCAGACCTGGGAAACCATCAAGGCGCTGTTGACCGAGATCAACTACCCACCGGAGAATTAAAGATTGGAAGACTGGAGGGTTGGAAGGTTGGAAGAGGCGTTAAAGTTCCAATCTTCCAATCTTTCATTGTGGCAGCTCGTTATGGCGATCATTCACAAGATACTCCTTTTTCTTTTGACCTTGATTCTGCTCCTACCCGCCTGCGGCGGCACGACTCCGACGTTAGGCGTCGCCGGCCAGCCGACGCTGGTCTTTATCTATACCGACGGTTGAATTCCTTGAGCGGACATGGCGCCCATCGTGGATGGGCTGGAGCAGGCGTACCGTGGGCAAATCGCCGTACAGCGGATCAATGCCAATGAAGGGGACGGGCCGGCCATTATGCGCACTTATAAGATTTTGGGCCATCCTGTCCTGTTGATTTTTAACAGCCAACAACAGGAGCTGCATCGCCTCATCGGGCCGAAGCCGGCCCATGAAGTGGAGCTACTGCTGCAAGAAGTGCTGGACGTTAAACGTTGAACGTTTGAACGTCAAACGAGAGGTTCGTTATGTCAGAACAAAAACAACTAACCATGCCCGTCCTTGGCATGACCTGTGCCAACTGCGTGGCTACGGTTGAACGAAGCGCGAAAAAAGCCGAGGGCGTCAGCGACGCCGTCGTTAATTTTGGCAGCGAGAAGCTGACCGTTACCTATGACCCGGCCGTGGCCTCGCCGCAGGCTGTGGTCGAGCGGGTGGAAAAGGCGGGGTATCACGTGCCTGTGGCGACAATGGAACTGCCCATCACCGGGATGACCTGCGCCAATTGTGTCAACACGGTTGAGCGCACTTTGAATAAGAAGGTACCGGGCATCATCGAGGCGACGGTCAACTTTGCGACTGAAAAGGCCACTGTCAAATATATTCCGGGCGCGGTGACGCGGGCGGATATGGTGGCCGCCATTGAACGGGCCGGATACGGCGTCGTTGAGGCAGGTTCGGAGGAAGCATTAGTAGACGCCGAAAAAGAGGCCCGCGAGCGCGAGATTCAGGATCAGACCCGCAAGTTGTGGATCGGGGTCATTTTTACCCTGCCGCTGTTCCTGTTCAGCATGGCCCGTGATTTTGGGCTGGTGGGGCATTGGGCGCACGAGAGCTGGGTCAACTATCTCTTGTGGCTGCTGGCAACGCCGGTCCAATTCTACACCGGCTGGGATTATTACGTCGGCGGGTACAAAGCCCTGCGCAACAAATCGGCCAACATGGATGTCCTGGTTGCGCTGGGGTCGTCGGTGGCTTATTTCTACTCCATCTTTATCACCACGGGACTGCTGGGGGGACACGTTTACTTTGAAACGTCGGCGGCCATTATCACCCTGATCAAGGTGGGCAAGCTGCTGGAAGTACGGGCTAAGGGTAAAACCAGCGAGGCGATTAAAGCCTTGATGGGTCTGCAAGCCAAAACCGCCCGCGTCGAGCGCAATGGCGTTGAGGCTGACATTCCCACCGATCAGGTGGCTGCCGGCGATGTGGTGATCGTCCGCCCCGGCGAGAAAATCCCGGTGGATGGGGTGGTCACCAGCGGCCGCTCGGCGGTGGACGAGTCGCTCCTGACCGGCGAGAGTCTGCCCGTTGACAAAAAAGCGGGCGATGCGGTTATCGGGGCAACGCTCAACAAGCAGGGGCTGCTCAAAATCGAGGCGACCAAGGTGGGCCGCGAGACAGCCCTGGCCCAAATTATCCGGCTGGTGGAGGAAGCGCAGGGTTCCAAAGCGCCGATCCAGGCCCTGGCCGATAAGGTTTCGGCGATCTTTGTGCCGGTGGTGATTGCCATTGCCCTGCTGACCTTTGCCGCCTGGTGGCTGGGCGGGGCCGGCTTTACCGCGGCGCTGGTGCGCATGGTGGCGGTGCTGGTCATCGCCTGCCCCTGCGCCCTGGGCCTGGCTACCCCCACGGCGATTGTCGTCGGCATGGGCAAGGGAGCGACGCAGGGCATCCTGTTCAAGAACAGCGCCGCTCTGGAAAAAGGCCATGCTCTCCAGGCGATTGTGCTGGACAAGACCGGCACGATTACCAAAGGCGAGCCGGCGGTGACGGATATAATTGTGAATAGTGAATTGTCAACAGTTAATGGTGAATTAAAAATTCACAATTCACAATTCATAATTCATAATTATGTCTTGCAGCTTGCTGCTTCGGCGGAACGGGGTTCTGAGCATCCGTTGGGGGAAGCGGTGGTGCGGGCGGCGCAGGAGCAGGGCTTGACCCTGAGCGAACCGGCGGGGTTTGAGGCGATTGCCGGGCATGGCATCGCCGCCGAGGTGGATGGGCATAAAATTCTCATCGGCAATGCCAGGTTGATGGAAAGCCGGCAGATCGCCTTGAACGGCCTGGGCCAGAAGGTCCAGCAGTTGCAAAACGAGGCCAAAACGGCCATGTGGGTCGCCGTTGACGGCCAAGCGTCGGCGGTGATCGGCATTGCCGACACCATCAAGGAAGGGTCTCAAGAGGCGATTGCGGACCTCAAGAGACAGGGTTTGCAGGTGGTCATGATGACCGGCGATAATCAGGCGACCGCCCAGGCCATTGCCGCCGAAGTGGGCATAGACCCTTCGACAAGCTCAGGACGAGATCGGGTATTGGCCGAAGTGCTGCCAGGCGACAAAGCCGCCAACGTGGCCAAACTGCAGGCCGAAGGTCTGGTGGTCGGCATGGTCGGCGATGGCATCAACGATGCACCGGCCCTGGCTCAGGCCGATGTCGGCATTGCCATCGGCACCGGCGCGGACGTGGCCATGGAAGCGGCGGGGATCACCCTCATCAGCGGCGACCTGCGCGGCGTGCCCAGGGCCATCCGTCTGAGCCGGGCGACGATGCGGGTGATCAAAGAGAATCTCTTCTGGGCCTTTGCCTATAATGTCATTCTCATTCCGGTCGCCGCCGGAGCGCTGGCTTTCTTCCCGGATTTGCCGGTGTACCTGCGGGAACTGCACCCCATCGCCGCGGCCTTTGCCATGGCTTTTAGCTCGGTGACGGTGGTGGGCAACAGCCTGCGGCTGCGGGGGATGAAGATTGGATGAGGAGGGAACACAGAGCACTCAGAGGAGGCACAGAGAAGCGCAGAGATTTCTCTGTGATTCTCTGGAAGTGGCTTTGCGGTTTTTTGTGTCTTTTTGAAGTAATCAAAACCCGCCCATAGTGACCGACGGTTTACCAAGTTAATCTGAGTTATGCTAAAATGGAAAGGGTTGAATAAATTTTGATTTTGATCCAACAAGGAGCAAGAGCAATGCCAACGGTAACAATCTCTCAAATCAATGAATCTCTGCAAAAGTTACCGGCCGATAAACTTGTCATTGTTTATGATTTTGTTTCCTATTTGATAGAACGAGACGTAAAACTGACCTTGCGGGAAAGTTCAGAAGCTTACGAAACCATGATAGCTTCCGAGGCGGTTTTGCGACGCGATTGGGACAGGCCGGAAGAGGATGAGGCATGGGCGGATTTGTAAAAGGGGATGTGGTGGTTACTCCGTTTCCATTTTCAGATTTGAGCGATGCCAAGAAACGCCCGGCGCTCATTGTAGCTAAACTGACCGGCGATGATGTGATTCTCTGCCAGATTACCAGCCAGAGTGTGGCCGATAGCTACGCCATCCCTCTCATCAAGAGTGATTTTTCGACGGGCGGGTTGCGGCAGGAAAGTAATATTCGGCCTAATCGCATTTTCACGGCTGACTCCAACATTTTTTTGTACCGGGCTGGGGTACTGGCTCCTGAAAAAGTGCAAGAAGTAGTAGCGAGAGTTGTTGAGATTATCGAAGCCTGATAGTTGAGATCACGCGGTTAAGGCTAAGAGAAGAAGCTCGGCCATGAGGGTCGGGCTTTTTTGTTGGGTGAGGGTCAATTTTTGAAAAGTTACTGAAAGGCTAAAAACTCGTTAGCCGGACCCGTTCAAACGAGCGGGGGTGTCATTGCGCAGGCCGGGGATGACCAGCCACAGCCACTGCCGGCACTTGAATAGGCGCAGCGGCAATAATTCTGCCGGGAAGCGCTGGCCGCGATGCCACTGCCAGTAGTCCATGGGGCCAAGCTGCTGCTTGGCGCAGGGCGGGCAGAGATCACCCGGAGCGCCTTTGTCTACCGAGTAGAGAGGATCATCTGAGCATAAAGGGATAGGAGTAGGCAGGCGGCCTTGCTGTGAGAATGGGCAGGGCTGGCCGCCTAACTGTGCGGGAATAAGGCCGGAGCAGATCAACGTATCAGGGTAAATATTGCCGTCCGGGGAGATGAAGAGCGCTTTTGGCTCGTCGGCATGGTTGTTCATCCAAACCTCTTGACACAGGAACAAACACGAAACCGTGTACTGTTTCTTACATTTTACACGGTAACGGATATAATGTCAAGAGATTAGATCTTAAAATCCGCCTTGAACTGAAGTTCAGGCTGTCATAAAAAGTCCGTTCAAACGGACTCATTGAACGGTATCTTAGCTTGAAGGTATGGCTTAGAGTCGGTTTCTAACCGACTCTATGTATCAGCCTAGAATTTCAATTCGGGACGACACCGCAACGGCATGACGACCGGATTATTCGTCAATTTCAGACTCGTATTGAAACCGGTTGTCTCGGGCAATCAGGCTGAGATACTTGGACGTTTTCAAACTGGGGTCATACACGCCGGTTTCCCACTCGCTGATGGTTTGCTGGCGCACGCCCAACGTTTCGGCCAGTTGGGCCTGGCTCATGCCCAGGTGCGCCCTTAAGCCCTTGATTAACTCCCCATTCCACAGCACGGTTTCCCCTTTGCGCTTGACCTGGTAAACTCGCACCGGCTTCTGAAACGTGATCGTTCCCTCTGCCAGATCAACCCCTTTGACGTGGTAGCCCGCCCCCATCCAGGCCGTCGCCTGGACCGCCCCGCGGCTGCGATTGCTCCACCAGCCCCGGCTTTGGCGGGCCGACTCCGGCAGCGGCCCGCCCAGCAGCGCCTCGATTTCGGCCAGGGATAAGGTGATGGTGTCCTGGCTGCTCTGCCGCAGGTGCTGGAACAGCGGCCAGTATTTATCTCCTGGCTTCACGGCGCTTCCTTCTGTAGACCTGCCAGGTTTGTAAAACCTGGCAGGTTGGTCTGTATACAAGGTAAATTTTACCGTATCTGCCTTTTTTTGCCGAATCCCTCCAACATGGCCGGGTAAAATTCCGAATAACGGGCCAAATTAGTGTATAATCAGAGCGTTAGGGTGAAACTCTCATGAAACCAGCCACAATCCTCGTCGTTGACGACGAACAAAGCATTCTGAATATTGTCACGGCCTATCTGCGGGCCGAGGGGTATACCATTCACACGGCCAGCGATGGGCCATCCGGCCTGAAAGCGGCACGAACCCTCAAACCTGACCTGCTGATTCTTGACCTGATGCTGCCCGGTATGGACGGGATCGAGCTGCTGACCCAACTCCGGCGCGAGTCTGACGTCTATGTCATTCTGCTCACGGCCAAGTCGGAGGAGACGGATAAAGTGATTGGCCTGTCGGTAGGGGCGGATGACTACCTGACCAAACCGTTCAGCGCCCGTGAGCTTGTGGCGCGGGTCAAGGCGGCCCTGCGGCGCTACGGCCAGGGCAGCGGCGGCGCGACGGAGAGCAATATTCTGGCCTTCCGGCGGCTGCAGATTGACGTGGGAGCGCGGCGGGTCTGGAAAGACGGCCAGCCGGTCGAGCTGACCACCATCGAGTTTGACCTGCTCTATGCCCTGGCCGAGCATCACGGCCGGGTGTTGAGCCGGGAACAATTGTTGGAGCGGGTCTGGGGCCACGATTTTTATGGCGAAGACCGGGTGGTGGACGTTCACCTGGGCCATATTCGCAAAAAGCTCGAAGCCGACCCGGCCAACCCGGAATTTATCATCACCGTGCGCGGGGTGGGCTACCGCTTTGAGGATGAAATAGAATAAGGGAAGAGAGTGGAGGGCTGGAAGGTTGGTAATTTTTCCAATCTTCCAATCCTCCATTCTTCCAGATGTCAAATGAACGAGGGATTAATTTCAAAACTAAGAACACGTCTCGGCTGGAAGCTCATGGCTTCTTATTTGATTGTCATCTTGGTCGGGGTGGTGACTCTGATTGCGGCGGTGGAAGCAGTTATTCCGACGGCTTTCAACCGGCATTTGCTGGGGATGCAGCAGATGATGGGCAGCATGCACGGCCTGGAAGAAATGAGCAGCGACCTTTTTACCAATTTCCGGGATGCGGTGACGGAAGCGCTGCTCTTTTCGACCACGGCGGCCCTGGTCAGTGCGCTTATTGTCAGTTTCTTCGTCTCCCGGCGGGTGGTCACGCCGATCCGCCAGATGATGGAAGCCAGCCAGCGGATTGCGGCCGGCCGCTACCAGGAACGGGTCGAGGCTGTTGGAACCGATGAGTTGGGCCAACTGGCGCACAGTTTTAACCAGATGGCGAGCACGCTGGAGCAGACTGAGGCGATGCGGCGCGACCTGATTGCCAATGTAGCCCATGAGCTGCGCACGCCGTTAGCCAGTATCAAAGGCTACATGGAGGGCATGATAGACGGTGTGTTACCTGCCGAACCCGACACCTACCAACAAATCTACCAGGAGGCCGACCGCTTACAACGCCTGGTCAATGATCTGCAAGAGTTGAGCCGGGTCGAGGCCGGGGCCTTCAAGCTGGAATGCCGTCCGCTGGCAATTTCCGACCTGATCCAGCGAACAGCGGCTCATTTGCGGCCTCAATTTGAAGAAAAAAGCGTCTCCCTTAACCTGAACCTGCCGGCTAACCTGCCGCCCGTGCTGGCCGATAACGACCGGATCAGTCAAGTTCTGCTCAATCTGCTCGGTAATGCCCTGCAATACACGCCTGCCGGGGGTACTGTCACCGTCAGCGCCGCCGTTCAGCAGACCGAGATGGTTATTGCTATCAGCGACAGCGGCATCGGTATCCCCGCCGCGCATTTGCCGCACCTTTTTAACCGTTTCTACCGCGTGGACAAGTCGCGCAGCCGGGCCGGGGGCGGCAGCGGCATCGGCCTGACCATTGCCAAGCACCTCGTCGAAGCTCATGGCGGCCACATCTGGGCCGCAAGCGCAGGGGAGGGCCAAGGCAGCACCTTCAGCTTTGCCCTTCCCCTGGCTTAACTTCTCGCCCCATCCCCTCAAAATTCCCCATATCTTTACCAAATCTTTATCAAATCTTTATCCTCGCTTTGAAAAAGCGGAGTAACTTGTACTCAGTATCTTTGCGCCAAAAAATGCCAAGCAAACAGGAGGATTTTGATGAATATCACCCGGAGAGAATTTTTAAAGGTTACCGGCGGTTTAGTGACGCTGTCAGCCCTGGGCGGCAGGGGGCTGACCGCCTATCAAGGAGCGGCCCTGGCCCGGAATACTGTCTTGCCCGTTGGCTCAAACCCTGCCCCGGCGAGTCTCACCGGTCCCGTGCGTGAATTCAAGCTGACGGCCGCCGTCACCCCAATTGACCTGGGCGCCGGCGAATTTAAAGCCTGGACTTACAACGGCCAGCCCGTCGGGCCGGAACTGCGGGTAACTGAGGGCGACACGCTGCGGGTTGTAGTGACCAACAATCTACCCGAACCGACCACCATCCACTGGCATGGCATTCCTGTGCCCAACGCCATGGACGGCGTCCCGGATATGCCCCAACCGGCCATCCAGCCCGGCGAAATCTTTACTTACGAATTCAAAGCCTGGCCCAGCGGCGCCTACTTGTATCACCCTCATGTTGGCCACCAGCTCGATCGCGGCCTGGTTGGCCCGCTCATTATCGAAGCAAAACGAGAGCCGGGCAATTATGACCGCGAGTATGTTTTGATGCTGGACGACTGGGCTACCGTGGACGGCGGCGGGCCGGACAGCCCCCAGCGGGTCACTGACCATATGGGGCATGGCATGATGGGCGGCGGGATGATGGGTGGCATGATGAATGGCATGATGGGCGGCATGATGGGTCAGCAGCCAGCACCGGCCGCTGGCAATGGGCCGCTGCTGGAGCCAGTCTACGATGCCTTCTCTGTCAATGGGCAGGTGGCGGCGACGGCGACGCCCTTCACCGTGAAGCAGGGCGAGAAGGTCCGGCTGAGGCTTATCAACGGCGGCGCTACGACGGTGTTTGGTCTGCGGCTGGCCGGCCATACGCTGACCGTGACCCACGCCGATGGCCGCCCCACCGAACCGCTGCCTGTAGATGTACTGCGGGTTGGCATGGGCGAGCGGTACGATGTCGAATTTACTGCCGACAATCCCGGCCGCTGGCAGCTATACGATATTATCAACAGCATGCCTCTGGCGACGGTCCTTTACCAGGGGGTGAACAGCACCCAATATAGTGGCGACAACCTGGCCCAGAATTTCCGCTGGAATGACTACAGCCTGCTGGCCGGTCTGCCGGAAGAGGAGCTGTCGCCGCTGAGCGCGTCCGGCCCAGCAGACGAGACATTTGACCTGGTCTTGAGCGGCGGGATGATGTCACCCTACTGGACGATCAACGACAGAATTTATCCTGACACGGAGACGATTGTGGCCGCCCTCGGCCAGCGGGTCCGCTTTAACTACTTCAACCAAAGCCCCATGCCCCACCCCATGCACCTGCACGGCCATTTCTTTACCGTCGGCAGCCGGGGCCTGCGTAAAGATACGGTTCTGGTTGACGCCCACATGGGCCAGGCCAGCATCGAATTTGTCGCCGATAACCCCGGCATGTGGATGCACCACTGCCACAACATTTACCACGCCGAAGCTGGGATGATGCAGGTGGTCCAGGTCGGTTAATCTTTACACAATCTTCATAAAAACTTTGTCGTTTCTTCAAGTAGCTTCTCTATACTACAGTCATCACAGGTCAAACATCTCAGGAGTCACGTGAGGGGATCCGGTGGGAGGTAACAATGATAGGCTCAGAGTTAGGGATGACCATGGTCGGGTTAATCTGGATGCTGGTTTTCTGGGGTGGACTCATCCTGCTGGCCCTCTGGCTTGTGAGCCTGCTCTTCCCAGCAGCGCAGCACCTGGATGGCCCGAAAAAATCAACCTCAAGTGAGAAGAGAGTAAGTTCCAATGATAAAACGATACTTTGATCTTTTGACCGTATTCGTCCTGCCGGTGCTGCTTCTGGGACTGACCGGGTGCGCGATCAACGAGGGAGCGATGCAGCGCCTAGCTCCCACACCGCAGGCAGCCCCGGTAGAACTGGCGCTGGCTCCCCAATCAGCTTTACCCGGTTTTGCCCAGGAGGCCGAGCCGCGCGTCCGGGATGCCTATCGTTTTGCCGTGGCTAACCCCGGCGTAATGACCAAGATCCCCTGTTACTGCGGTTGCGGAACGATGGGCCATGAACACGCCCTGGACTGTTTCGTCAAGGACATTCAGCCTGACGGCTCGATTGAGTTTGACAATCATGCGGCAGGCTGCGGTATCTGTGTAGACATCACCCAGGATGTGATGCGTTTGACGCGCCAGGGCCAACCCTTGAAGAGCATCCGTGCCTACGTGGACGCCGAATACAGCCAGTTCGCCGCACCGACCAACACGCCAGCTATCCAATAATTGTGGAAATTCGGAGGGTAAACCCTTCGGTCAGAGAGAGAAAATTTATGAACAAAAAATCACCGCATAAAAACAATAAAGCAGGCCCGCCCAGTTCGCCAAACTGGCTGCCGATTATCGCCGGAGGAGCCGTTTTACTGATCGTGATCGGTCTGGCTGTTTGGTGGAGTTCAGCCACTTCGGCTCCGGCAACAGGGCCACAACAGGCGGGTAGCTCGCCCCGGCTGGCAGTAGACCGCACCACAATTGACGACGGCTACGTTAAATTTGAGACACCTGTCGAGGCAACCTTCAAACTGAGCAACACCGGCCAGCAACCGCTGCAAATTCTGGGCGAGCCGCAGGTTGAGCTGATTGAGGGCTGCTGACCGCCCCGCGCGGTCGTCAGTTCGACGACACTTCAACCCGGCCAAGAAGCTCAGGTGAGCCTGGTTTACACGATGCACGAGGGCATGGGCGGTCCGCATGAATTTCACGTCCGGCTGCGCACCAACGATCCGGTTGAACCGGAAAAGGTTCTTGTGGTTAAATCCAACTGGGGGCCGTAATCAGCATCTCCACCCATTTCCTCAACGGCGAGGATAGAGTCCAGGGTTGGTTTTTCAGCTATCAACAAGACCGCCCTGGACTCTAAATTTTTTTCATTGGTATTCCATCCAACCCTAAAAACCGGAAGTCTGTGATTAAGCTAATAAATTGCCCAGTAATCTCGTTCCCACGCAAAGCGTGGGAACGAGATTGTGGAAGTTATTTAATCTAAGATCCTGAGGGGGTAAAATTACGATGCAACGGATTTTCTGGCTTATCGTTATAGCAGCATTGGGCATATTCAGCCTAACTGCGTGCAGCACTACATCGGCCTCTGCACCGGAGGCTCAGGCCGTCAGCGGGGATACAGCCCAACACGGACCAATGGAACATAGCATGGAGCACACGGGCGATGAGCACGGTGCAGAGGCGGCCCACGGCCATATTGATCCACCCGGCGAATATGCCCAATTGACCAATCCCTTGGCCGGGGATGCAGCCGCCCTCGCTGCCGGTCAAACCATTTTTAACACGAACTGCGCTTCCTGTCATGGCCCTCAAGGCCAGGGTGATGGTTTAGCTTCTGCTGCTTTAAACCCCAAACCGGCCAACCTGGCCGACCGGCAGATGTTAGACAGCCTGAGCGATGGCTATCTATTCTGGCGGGTCAGCGAGGGCGGCGCATTGACCCCGTTCAATTCGGCCATGCCCGCCTGGAAAGCAACCCTGTCTGAGGAACAGCGCTGGCAGGTCATCAGCTATATCCGCTCGTTGGGCCGATAGCATAGCCCTTCTTGGCGTGCCCATTGAATACTCCGGTCAATAGGGATGAGGTAAATAAGAAACCCTCTACGTGAACTTGCTGAAACTCGCAAGAGAGCCAGCCTGAACTTGTAGAGGGTTTTTAAACTTATCAACGCTAATGGTTACTTATTTGTTGCCATGACCGTTGCCATTACCGCCGCCGTGGCCCTTGCCACCACCATTGCCACCGCCATTATTATTGCCGTTACCCTGACCGTTACCTCCACCGTTGCCGTTGCCGTGACCATTGCCTCCGTGCCCCCCCGGACCGGTCAAACCAGCCGCCCCGTTGTTTTGAGGTTCAAGGGTGCTGTTTTCCGGTCCCGTTACCCCCCACTTTTTGCCGCCGCCTTGACCTACGGCACCCGGATGAATACCGTTTTGCTTGAGCACGTTGCCCCAGCCTGAGGTATGGGACTGAAGCAGAAGCTCCTGCGGAGTCAGGCCGAGTTGGTCGGCGAAGAAGTAGGCCTTGGCAATGTTGCCAAAACCATTCCCCGCGTCATGCATGGTTATAATTTCATTGTAGTCAACCTCAAAGTACTCAGCCAGCGCGGTTGCTACCGGGTGCTGTTTAGCGACCTCGTCGGTGCCGTCACCAATCATTCCACCGTCGGTTGTACCATCATCAACGGTGTCACCCGTTTTGTCGGACATGACCGTACCGAGATTGTTACCGCCTGTATCGTCAACTTCATCCACCGGGTTGCCATTTTCATCCAAATTCAAGCTCTCCCCCAGGGAGGAGTTGCCGGGCAGGGGTGGGGCGGCATGAGCTATGGAAACGAGAGCTAACAGTAAAATGAGAGACAGGGTCAGAATAAAATGGATTTTATGAGGCTTTAACATTAGATAATCTCCTATCTAAATCAATATGATTACTCATGCTTATCAGCTTGACTTCAGTTGTTACTTTTGCCACCGCCCTGGTCCCCTCCACGGCCACCTCCGTTATCACCGCCACTGTTACCACCGTTATAGTTGCTACCACCCCCAGCATTGCCACCCCCGCTGTTGCCGCTTCCACCGGAGAGATTGCCAGGAGGACTTCCCTCGCTGCCGCTGTTCTGGTCGTTGCCGCCGGAAACGCCGTCGCTTTGGCCAGGGTTATCCTCATCATAGCCATCAGGGTCATTGCCGTGGCCGCGGTCTTGATCGCCCGCTGGGGAGGTATCGCTGTTCCCGTCATCACTACTACCCTCGTCATCGGCCTGATTGCTGGCCAGGGTAGCCGTGAAAGTAGGAGTACCCTCAGTCGGGGTGAGGGTGGGAATCAGAACTGTATCCCCCACCGGGGTGGCAACCGTCGGCAGGACATCTTTTAACGAAGAAGTTCCCCGCGGCCGGGTCATGGTTGGGGTAGTTGTGGCTGGAGGTCGAGTAGCTGGCGGTGAGGCCAGTACAGGGCCATTCGACGCAGGGCGGGAGGTTGCAGCCGGGGCAGGAGGGCTATCCTGATGAACAGGGTCGGGGAGAGCGCCGGTCCAAATAAAACTTATCAGGACAACCAAGCCCAGACCGGCGCTCATCACCGCGAGAGCAGCCCCAAGGCTCAGCACCAACGTCTTTGGCAACCCAAAGATAGTCGTTGCTAAGCCGCCTGCCGGACCAAACCAGCTTGCCAGTTGACTCGCAAAAGTCGCCTGGGCCGCCTGGCTGGCCTGAAAGCTAACTTGGGATAGCTGTTGTCCTAGCGCTAAAAGGGGCAAATCGCCATCAGCCGCGAGATCAACGGCTGATTCACCCCCTAATATCCGATCAATTTGAGCCGAGAAGAGGTCGGCCAGTTCTTGTTCGTTCATGCGACCCCCTTCCCTATGTATTGCTGCAAGCGATGCATGGCTCGAAATAAAACCACACTCACATTTTTCTCCGGCAAGCTCATGATCTGGCCGATTTCTTGATTACTCAGCCGTCCCGCAAATTTGAGGCTGATGATTTCCTGGTCGCGTTCGCCTAGACGGCCTACACTTTGTAACAATTGCACGATTATTTCTTGTTGGATCATTTGCGTCTCAGGTGAGGAGTCGGGCATGACCAAATCCTCAGGCAATTCCTCTTCAGTTTCCCAAACACCCCGGCGCTGCCGGGTGCGGTAATAATTGGCCAAGGTGTAGTGTGCAATTGCAAAAAGCCAGGTAGAAAAGGTTCCTTTGGCTGGATTAAACTGCTGGCGACGAGTGTAAGCCTTTTCAAAAACAGTGCTGATCAAATCTTCTGCATCTTCGCGTGAATTGACCCGATAGCGTAGATAGTTATAAATACGCGCATAATATTGCCGGAACAATTCAGCAAAATCTAAACCGACCTCAGCAGGGCTGGCCTGCTGAGCCACCTTGTTACTGCTAACATTCACCAAATTCCACTCCGCTTCGGGCCCGGTAAGAAGTGGCTTCATGGAGTTATACACCGGACTCATCATTATATTACATCTTTAGCTCAAATTTCCTCAAAATTCACCATGATTTAAGGTTAATTTGTAGTCGGACCCAATTTGTGCCACAATATGAGCTAATCCCTGATTGTGATGGGTAATTTATCCTAACGCATCAGGCATCACGCGAGTAAAAATGGCAACTCAAACACAAATAACCTTTCCCGTAATCGGGATGACCTGCGCCAACTGTGCCGCAACGATTGAGCGCAACGCCAAAAAGGTGGCCGGGGTCAGCGAGGCGGTGGTCAACTTTGGCAGCGAAAAAGTGACGATCATCTATGACCCGGCCGTGGCCACCCCTCAGGCCATCATCGAGCGTATCGAGCGAGCCGGCTACAAAATACCTGTCAGTCAAGCTAACTCTTCGGACGGGCAGGTTGACGCCGAACAGGCCGCCCGCGCCCAGGAGATCAGCCATCAAACCCGCCAGTTGTGGGTGGGGCTTTTCTTCACTTTCCTCGTCTTTTTGATCAACCATAACTGGCTTATGCTCTTTATGACCGTCTACGGGCTAGGCTCGTTGGAGCAGTGGGTTTATCCCTTCTGGGTCAATGTCGTGCTGCTGGCGCTGGCCACGCCGGTGCAGTTTTACAGCGGCTGGGATTACTATGTCGGCGGGTACAAGGCGCTGCGCAACCGTTCGGCCAATATGGATGTCCTGGTGGCGCTGGGTTCCTCGGTGGCTTACTTTTATTCCGTTGTAGTTACCTTCGGCCTGTTAAACGCGCCGACCTTTTTTGAAACCTCGGCGACGATCATCACCCTGATTAAGGTGGGTAAATTGCTGGAAGCGCGGGCCAAAGGCAAGACCGGCCAGGCCATCAAAGCCTTGATCGGGCTGCAAGCCAAAACGGCGCGGGTGGAACGTGACGGCGCTGAGTTAGAAATACCCATTGACCAGGTCCAAGTCGGGGATGTGGTCATTGTCCGGCCCGGCGAGAAAATCCCGGTGGATGGGTGGGTGGTTAGCGGCTACTCCGCCGTGGATGAGTCCCTGCTGACCGGCGAAAGCCTGCCGGTAGACAAGCAAGCCGGCGACACGGTTATCGGGGCGACCCTCAACCAGCAGGGACTGCTCAAGATTGAGGCCACCCAAGTGGGTCGTGACACCGCGCTGGCCCAGATTGTCCGGCTGGTCGAGGAGGCCCAGGGTTCCAAAGCACCGATCCAGGCGGTGGCCGATAGGGTCGCAGCCATCTTTGTGCCGGTAGTTATCGCCATTGCCATCATCACCTTTATCGTTTGGCTGGCCAGCGGGGCCGGGTTTGTCCATGCCCTGGTGCGGCTGGTGGCGGTGCTGATCGTTGCCTGCCCCTGCGCCCTGGGCCTGGCGACACCCACGGCCATCATCGTTGGGATGGGACGGGGAGCCAGCCAGGGGATTTTGTTCAAAAACAGCGCCGCGCTGGAATTGGCTCATCAGTTACAGACAGTTGTGCTGGATAAGACCGGGACCATCACCCAGGGCCAGCCGGCGGTGACGGATGTAGTAGTCAGTAGTCAGTGGTCAGTAGCCAGTAGCCAGACAGCGGCGGTCGGCAGTCAGCCGTCGGCGGTCATCTTGCAGCTTGCTGCTTCGGCGGAGCGCGGCTCAGAGCATCCCCTGGGTGCGGCGATTGTGCGAGCGGCACAAGAACAGGGACTGGCCTTGAGTGAAGCGACTTGCTTTGAGGCCATTCCCGGCCAGGGAGTTGCGGCCCAGGTTGAGGGGCATGACCTGCTGCTGGGCAATCTGCACCTGATGCAGGAGCGCCATATTGCGCTCAACGGCCTGAGCGAAAAAGTGCAGCAGTTACAGCAGGCCGCCCAAACAACCATGTGGGTGGCGATTGACGGGCAAGTCTCGGCCATAATTGGCATTGCCGATACAATCAAGGAAGGGTCCAAAGAAGCGGTTGACGTCCTTAAAAAACTGGGGTTACAAGTGGTCATGATGACGGGCGACAACGAGGCGACCGCGCAGGCTATCGCCGCCGAGGTTGGGATCAACGAGGTCCTGGCCGAAGTTTTACCCGGCGACAAAGCGGCCTACATCACTGCCTTGCAGCGAGGCGAAGCGGCGAAGCAGCGAGGAGGCGCAGGGGAGCAGGGGACTGCCAGCGCGGAGCGCCAGGCGGGGGGAGCAGAGGAGCACGCTTTACGCCTCACGCCTCACGCCTTACATTTCACGGTTGGCATGGTTGGCGACGGGGTTAACGACGCCCCGGCCCTGGCCCAGGCCGATGTTGGCATCGCCATTGGGGCGGGTGCGGATGTCGCCATCGAAGCGGCCGGCGTTACCCTCATCAGCGGCGACCTGCGCGGTGTGCCCAAGGCTGTTGCCTTAAGCCGGGCGACGATGCGGGTCATCAAAGAAAATCTATTTTGGGCTTTCGCTTACAACGTGCTGCTCATTCCCATTGCCGCTGGGGCGCTGGCCGTCTTTCCGGGCCTGCCGGTGTATCTCCAGGAGTTGCATCCGGTGGCCGCGGCGTTTGCGATGGCGTTTAGTTCGGTCATGGTCGTGGGGAATAGTTTGCGGCTGCGCAGGATGAAAATTTTGTAACAAGGAGCGACTGTTGAGCATTTTCGAGACGATCAAAAAAGCCTTCACCGGCGATAAAAATTCGGAAGATCCTTCCCCCGCTGCAAAATCGGCGGCATCTCCCGAAGAAACTTATATTATTGCGCTGCAAGCCGAACGTGCCGAAAAGGATATGTACTTCCGGCGCGATCCCTACGGGCCGATTGAGGACCGGCAGAATTTCAGTGGATTGAACTACTACCCGCCTGACCCGGCCTTCCGCTTGACCCTGCCGCTCCAACGCGTCGAGCCGCAGCCGCTCACCTTTCAAACCAGCACCGGCGACGAGCGGGTTTACCAGCGCATCGGCACGGTTGAATTTGAGGTCGAAGGGCAGCCGGCCCAACTGGCTATCTACCAGTCCGAAGATATGGATGAACTGTTTCTGCCCTTCCGTGATGCGACGAGCGGTAAGGAAACTTACGGCGCGGGCCGGTATCTGGAGCCGGTGGAGTTAGCCAACGGCGAAATCCTGGTAGATTTCAACCTGGCCTACAATCCTTATTGCGCCTACTCCGAGGCTTTCTCCTGTCCCCTGCCGCCGGTGGAGAACTGGCTCAAAGTGCCCATTCGAGCCGGGGAGAAAATGTACAAAAAGTCTGATCCTACTTGAGTTGGAAACGGCGTCCAAAGCCTGGTTTTGAAAAGGTAAAGCAAGCTTTGGACGCCACTTTCCGCGACATCCTCTTCAACTAGCCTAATTGCTGCCGGAAGGCGGCGAACTCATCGTCGGCGATCCCGACCGTGTGCTCTGGGGCGGGATAGCGGCCGGCGGCTACATCGGACGAGAACTCCCGAAACGCGGCGATGCGCTCCTGTTGCAGCCGGGCGTACTCGGCCCGGAACTTGCGGTAGGTCTTGGCATGCCGGGGGACATGCCCGTCAGTCTGGCCGAGCACATCCTCGGCAAACAGGTACTGGCCGTCGCAGCCAGCCCCGGCGCCCATTGACAGCAGCAGGATTGACGTCCGCTTCGAGATTTCGGCGGCGACTCGTTCGGGGACCACCTCAATCTCAGCCGCGAAGGCCCCGGCCTCCTCCAGCTCCTTCACCTGCCGGTAGACAAACACGGCTGCCTCACTGGTCTTACCGACCGCCCGGAAGCCCCCGGTCCAGGTCCGCTTGGAAGGGATCAGGCCGGTGTGGCCGCACACCGGAATACCCTCGGCCCGCAGCCGGCGAACGGTGTCGAGACTGGCGGCGCAGTAGACGGCATCGCCGCCGATCTGAATGGCCCGGTGCGCCGCTCGCAGATAATCCTCAAAGGTGGCGAGCTGGCCGTAGAGCAGACCGACTTGGACAAAGCCGCTTGGTGCGGCGGCCCGCATTTCCGGGGTCCACAGCGGGTCAATGATAGAGAGCATATCAATGCCGGCGGCTTCGGCAGCAGCCGCCTCGTCCAGCGATTTTACGTGCAGCATGGTGAACTGTTTCTGGCCTTTCAGCGCCAGTAACTCGGCTACAGTTTTGCGATTACGATCCATTCTGATTCCTCACGATTTAGGTACGAGCAAGATTTCAATTAGCCCAGCTTGAGATCATTTCAATCGGGAAGATTGATAAAGACCTTGTCGCCCCGCCGCTCGGCCGGATAGGTTCTTAAATCCTCATGGACAGGCGGCTTGACCGCTTTGCCGGTGGTGACCTCGAAGCGGCCGTTGTGCATGGGGCACTCAATACAGCCGTCTATAACCAAGCCGCCGGCCAGGGCCACTTTTTCGTGGGTGCATAAGCCATCGCTGGCGTAGTAATCATCACCCAGCAGCCGGTAGACCGCGTATTTTTTGCCGTTATGGTCAAACCCAATGACATCTTCTTCGTCCAAATCGTCAACCGCACACACTTCCACCCAGTTCCCGGCGATCGCCTGCGCTTGTTCGGTCGCCGGCTGGTGCCCATTCTTGCCATTGACCCTGTCCTGAACCGGCAACTCGGTCACGGCCGGTGCAGGCAAGGGACGATCAATATGGTGGTCGGGGTTTTCGTAAGCCTGCTTAATCAAAGCGGGAATCATCTCTTTGTAGACTTGCCACAAGCTGGTATAGGGGGTCGGGGTCTGGGCCACAATCGCTTTATGAAGCTTAGGCAAAGCGTGATAGGGCACCATCGGGATAACGTGATGCTCGAGATGGTAGTTCATATTCATGTAAAGATAGCGAAAAACCGGGTTGATATAAACCGTGCGGGTATTTTTGCGATGATCCCGGGTATTTTCGGCCAGGCCGGCGTGTTGGGTCAGCCCCAAAAGCTGGTGCAGCCAGCCGCCATAAAAGCGGGGCAAACCGATAAACATCATCGGCAGAAAGCTGCCAATGGCGTAGGACCAAATCCCAAAGGCAATAAAAATAGCGACATAAACCCGGCTGGACCAGTACATTTTCTGGCGGACCGCTTCAGGCACAAATGTCCGTACATTGGCGTCGGGCCAGCCCAGGGCGTGCCGGATGATCCGCAGCACTTCCGGGGGGCCGCTGCGCAGATCGAAAAAGTCCAGCAATATTTTGAGCAGGTCGGCCGGGCGCATCACCTGAATTTCGGGGTCCTGCATGACAATGATGGTGTCGGTGTGATGGCGGGCGTGGCTCCAGCGCCACAGGTACGCCTCGCGCAAGGTCATAAAGGAGCTGAGGTGGTAGAAAACCTCGTTGAGCCAGCGGGTTTTAAAGGGGGTGCCGTGCCCACATTCGTGCCAGCGGGCATCGGATGAGGAATAGATAGTCCCAAAGATGAAAAAGGCAGGAATCGCCCACCAGGTCCCCCAGGAAAGGACGGCCAGATAGCCGCTGACGATCAGCAGCAGAATCCACAGCCCAAAATGCATCAGGGCCGGGCCGTCACTCCGTTTCATCAGAGCCTTGAGTTCCTGGCGCGGGATGTCGGGAGACCACCATGTCCCTTCCACTTTTTCTTCAATTAACTCATCATCGAGGGCAACAGCGCTCCGCCCCGTACTCACCAGGGAGTAATCTCGTTTGGCGAACTTATTAAGCAGCATCAGTTCTCTCCTTCAATCATTTGTAAAATGTGGATAATCTCTATTTTTTGCTACTCCACCGACACGACAACAATTGCTTAACTCATTTTCTACATCTCCTATTTTTGCCACGACTTTGTTCAACCGGTTGCACTACTCCTTAAAAAAACTTAACGGCGCTTATCGGGCAGCAAACCGGTGGTGGTCTGTCGAACCACTAATTCAGCAGAGATAAGTTGGTTTTCCGGCGTCTGACCAGCCAGTAAATCGAGGATCATTTGCATCGCCCGCCGCCCCAGTTCAAGCCGGGGCTGATGGATGGTGGTCAAGGGGGGGATGGTGTAGACAGCCGTATCAATATCATCAAAGCCGATCACGCTGAGGTCGTCAGGAACGGAGAGGCCGCGCTTATAACAAGCAGACAGGAGACCTACGGCGGTCATATCGTTGTAGCAAAAAACAGCCGTAGCGCCGGCAGCCCACAATGGCTCTAAACTGGCCTCACCCCGTTTGGCGTGATCTTCGATGGTGGAGGTAAATACAAGCGTGGGGTCCGGTGTGATCCCGGCGGCATTCAGGGCATCCTCATACCCTTTCAAACGGTATTTGTTTGACTTGGGACGATTGGTCACGCCGACATAACCGATGCGACGATGCCCTAATCCAAGTAAGTGCTCAACAGCCAGCCGCGCTCCCCGTAAATCATCAACCGCCACCGCATGGATGACCCCAGCCGGTTCTTGTTCGTCAATCATAACGATAGGCACCTCGATGCGGTCAAAATAGCGGCGATAGTGATCAAACAGGTGCGAGGCGACCACGATAATCCCATCGACTCGACGCTGCTGAAGCACGTCAATGACCGCAATTTCACGCTGCCGGCTATTTTGCGAGGTGCTAAGAAAAACATTAAAGCCGGCCCCAATGGCAACTTCCTCCACGCCTTCCACCACTCGCCCCATAAATGGATCAGAAATTGTGGCAACGACCATGCCAATCGTCCAGGTCTGATTGGTAGACAAGCTTTTGGCCACGGTGCTGGGGACGTAGCCCATTTCTTTGGCTAACGCCCGGACTCGCATCTTGGTTTCAGCGCCAATGCGAGGATGATCTTGCAGAGCCCGAGAAATGGTTGAGGGAGCTAGGTTAGCCCTTTTAGCAATATCGTAAATTGATACAGGCATCCCGACCTGCCCCCAAAAATTATCATTCAAATGTTGTGCAACCGGTTGCGCAGATAGTAACATGAAATGTAACAGTTGTCAAAACTAATTGCGTATTTCTCCATATCCAGGGGCGGGTGAAGACTCCTTGAAAATAGTACAGGACTTACGCAAATCATGTCATTTTGAGCGACGAAGGAGCGAAAAATCCCTGAATACGTGCTCTTGCAAGCGTACCTTCGAGGGATTCTTCACTCCGCTGCGCTTCGTTCACGCGAAGCAGTGACATGCGTAAGTCCTATAGTAAAGTTAAAATTAGCTCTGTACTTACGGAGGGGGAGCGGTTGACTGGCGCACCACCAGTTCAACCGGTAGTTTGACGATGCGGGGAGGTACACTTTCTGGCTGCTGAATAAGGTCGAATAAGATGTGGGCTGCCTCATGGCCCATCTCTGCTTTAGAAAACCTGATAGTGGTTAGGGGAGGATACAAATAGGCTGAACCGGCGGTGTCGTCAAAACCAATAATAGAAATGTCTCCGGGAATGGATAATCCGGCGCTCCAGATCGCATGCATAGCGCCCAGAGCCAAAACATCATTATGGGTAAAAACGGCGGTAGGCGGCTCGGGCAGGGCTAACAACTGCTGCATAGCCCGATAGCCTTCTTCCTGGCCCGCCCCGCTATCAACAACCAGCGCTGGATTAAGAGGAATACCGGCCTGTTCCAGTACCTGACAATAACCCTTGAACCGCTCTAAACTCAGGATATTGATGTGTTCGGGAGACCGCCTAATCAAACCAATGCGACGATGGCCCAGATCCACCAGGTGCTGGGTAGCCAGTCTTCCTCCCTTCAAATGTTCCATCGTAATACAATTTAGGCCCGGTACCTCGTGCTCGATGATAACGATGGGCAGTTTGGGCTGTAAAGGCTGGAGCAAAACCAACGGGTTTTGATCGGGGAGGATGATGACCCCATCCACCTGCTTGGCCCGCAGCATATTAATATATTTTCTCTCTTTAACCGGATCACGGTCACTATAGCCTACCAGGACCACGTAATCGTACCCGGAGCAGACACTCTCCACACCGGAGGCAATCTCGGCAAAGACGATGTTGGTTAGATTGGGCAGCAACAGGCCAATTGTCGAACTTTGTTGAAGACGCATACTCCGGGCGAGTTCGTTCGGATAATAACCTAGCTCTTCAATAGCCTTCTTCACGCGGAGCTGTTTGTCTAACGAGACTGGCCTGGGACCATTATTAATAACATAAGAAACCACTGCACTCGATACGTTAGCTCGTTTGGCCACATCTCTGACCTCGCTCGGCATTGCGCCCGCAGATGATCAGGCCGGCCGCCCCGCGCTCGACAAATAAGCGGGCCGTCGCCTCGCCCAACCCCTGGGTGCTGCCCGTGATAATGGCGTATTTGCCGGATAGGTCAGATTTATTTGTTATCCGGTTCTCCTTTTTGAACAGTTACGAATAGACCCTAAGCCTCGCTAAAGGCGGCGCGAAAGCGGTCCATAGCCTGGTTACTATCTCCCAGCGGATAGGCTTCCATCCCAACTATGCCTTCATAACCTATCTCACGCAGCGCTTCGGCCACAAAGCGGTAATTCAGTTCGCCGGTGCCTGGCTCGTGGCGGCCGGGGAGATCGGCCACGTGAATGTGACCGATATAGGGGTGGTAATCCCGCAGGAGCTGCACCACGTTGCCCTCTTCAACCGCGCTGTGGTAGATATCGCAGAGCACTTTGACATAAGGGCTGTTGACTTCTTTGACCAAGCGCACCGCATCTTCGATGAAGTTGATGGAGTAGCCGGGGTGGTCCACCTTGGTATTGAGGACTTCCAGGCAGTAGGTCACCCCATTCTCTGCTCCTAATTGGGCGAGCTGACTCAAAGCTTTGTAGGCGGTGATCCAATGGGTCACCGGGCTGGCCGAGATTTTATGCACCACCTCCCCGTTAGGGCCAAGCTCCCCGCCATGCACAACCAGGAAGGACGCCCCGAGTTTCTTGGCGACAGGCGTGGATTCCGCTATCCCGGCTACATAGGCCGCCATCCCGTCGGGATGAACGCAAGAGCCGCCTTGCGTCCCGGAAAAACCGCACACCTCAATCTTGGGGTCAGCAGTGATGGCCTCCAGGTTACGCCCCTTCCAGCCCCAAAACTCCACTAAAAAGCCGGCTTGGGCAATTTTTTTAACCCGCTCCTCAAAGGGTAAATCCAAAAAAACGGTATCAGCACAAATGGATAAACGATACATTGAAGATCTCCTAAGAAAATAGTAGACGGTAGTCGGTAGACAGTAGACACGGAAAGGAGATTCCTTGCAACCTTGCTACCCTGCTACCTTTTCATAATTAGTAACGTGCCACAGACTCGTGGACACTCCTCAGCTAATCGGCAGTTACAACAACCTTGACCGCTTCCCCCTGGCGCGCCGCAGCAATCCCCTTGCCGCAGAGCTTGGCCAAGCCGACTAAAGTTTGGTAATCGAAACGTCTTCAATCGTCATTTTCTCTTCATTAAAAACGAAAGAAATGCGATACTTTTTGAAGATTTCGACGCCTGTTTCCGGAACAGGGGGTTGGGGGGATACGCTTTGCCGCTGAAAAAGCAGGTAAAAGGAACGGGGACCGGTATCGCTGCCGCCAGCGGGGCGGGACGGGGCGGCCTGAAGGTTGGTGGCGCTGTCTGAGAGGGTGTTACTATCCTGAATCCACACGCTGATTTTCTGCCCGGCGCCCAGCCCGATATTGCCGGCAGCTTCGTAAACGGGTTTGTCGGGGCGGATAGGAGGAGCCGGCTCATTAGTGCGCCGCCCTTCCCAGGTCCAGGCGATGAGCGGTGCAGCGCCGCGAACCGGCTGTCCATTTTGATCAACCAGGTCAACATAGACATATTGATTCGAGCCGCTTTCCGCTGCGGTTAACTGGCGAACGCCAACCAGCCGCCAGAGTCCACTCGGCGCTGGCCCTTGCTTATCGGGCGTAACTTTTTTGATGCCGACCCCGGCCACTTCGGCGTTATTATAGGCTTCACCCTCTTTGGCGTAATAGTTCAGGATAATCTGCCGCCACTGCGGTACGTTGAGCATCGCTTCGACCGTCCTCTCTACTTTCCTAAAAGTTAGAAAATAATCTACCGCTTGAAAACCAGCTTCGCTGCCGTTCCCAACTCCGCTTAGATAATCACCCGGTTGGTTATGGATGCCGATCCGATAAGTTCCCAGCGGGGCGCTAAACAGAGGCAGGTTGCCCCAATACTGGTCTGCTTTGCCCTTGGTGCTGGCGACCCTGGCCTGGTTGGCTTTAGTGTAAGCCGCAAAAGAGACGCCTTCCAGCGCTGTCCCGCCAGCGTCTTTAACCTTCACGTAAACATAACCGTTGCCTTTTTCTTTGAATTGAACCTCGACTAGTTTCCAGTAGCTTTCCTGACCTTGATAGGATTCAACCTGCACCATCGGCTCCAGGTACTTCAGCCGCTCGTCAATGCGCCGATCTTCAAATTGTTGGGCCTGGTGGAACTTTTCCAGAGCAGACGGCACCGGGCCGCTGGCGCGGACCTGGGCCGGCGTAGTCTTGAGCATCTGGACCAGGGGTAATTCTCCTTTTAAGCCCCAATCACGGTCGTAAACGTTGGTAAACCACGGCCCCTGGTGCTCAAATCCCGGCGACTGCACGCCAAATTTGGCAACGCCCACAATCCAGGGCATGAGCGCCAACATGTAATCCGGCAGGTGGTAATTGAACATGGCCATGGTCAATTCAGAGGTGCGTTGCGGGGTGGGTTTGGGATACCGTGGGTCATCGCCGCCGGTAGTCCCGGCCCGTTGCAGCACGTTATAGCCGCCTTCGGTCATCATCATCGCGACGGAATGGCCGCAGGCATCACGGACCAGTTTATCCATGCGTTCAAAAGCGCGGAAACAAGTCCAATCATCATAGACGGTAATTTTGGGGTTAGCTAGCTGCCGCCGAGCTTCGGAAACACGGGTATGCGTCCAGCGATCCCAGACCACATTAAGGGCCAAATTTGGGCGGCCATCGCCGGCAGCCAGCCACTCGGCGTAGCTCAGGGGTTGGCCATGGTCGGCAATCCCGTCGTTGGGGTACGCCAGGGGACGGCCCAGGCAGTAGTTGTGCAGGGCCACCACCATCCGCTCAAAAACATCCCGGCGACCACGGCGGGCAATGAGTTCAAAGGGGTTGCCCTCGCCGCCGGGGCCAAAAGCCGGAAATAGGGCATATACCCCTACCTTGGCCAATTTGTCACGGTCGTCCAGGTAATAGGTGATGACCTGCTGCAGCCAGTTGGCGGGCCGGCCGCCGCTCCATTCCAGGTTCAGATCCGGTTCATTGCGGGTTTCAAAATAGACCACCCCATACCGTTCGTATAAAGCCCGGGCGTAATCCGTCTCGCGAGCGGTCAAATAGCCGGGATAGCTCGGGTGGCGATAAAATCTAACAACGGGCATGATGCCCAGGTTAGCGAGCCGGGCCACCAGACCTTTGGCCGAGCCGCCGCCGTCATCGTTGACTTTGACCCACTTGATCTGAGCCGCCACCAGAAAATCACGCCAAAAGGGCCAATTGTCCCATCCCCACAGGGCCGGCGCCGGCGACCAATGCACCCCGCGCCCCGTATCGCCAGGGGGTCGCGGGTAATCCTTCAGGTTCATTGTTACATCCTTGGATTTAAAGTAAAAGGTTCTTTATTTTACCCGCAACTTAGCAAGTCTAAAAATTGCACCTCCCCATCAACAGCTTTTTCTCAAATTTATGGTTCTCGTTTCCCGTCCGGCGCGGCTGTATGTTACAATACTGATCAGGTAAAGAACAGATACGAAACAAAAAAGTCATGGCTTCATCTATTGAAATTCGGCAGCGCCTGTATTATCTGTTAAAAGAACGGCCGGAAATTAGCTTCGCCTATCTGCACGGCTCTTTTGTTGATGGCCCAGTCTTCCACGATCTGGATGTGGCAGTTTATCTAAACTTGCCCTCGAGCGATCCGTTTGACTACGAAATGGAGTTAAGCGTGGAAATGACGCGAACGTTGCGGCTGCCGGTGGACATCCAGGTGCTTAACCAAGCTCCACTGGGCTTTCAACACCAGGTCTTACAGGGTGAACTTCTCTTCGCCCACGATGAAGTCCAACTGACCGACTTTATTGAGTACGTTGCCAACGAGTACACCGCCTTTGCTCATTTTTTACCCGATTATTTAGAGGCGGTAACGACGTGAGTTCTAACATCAATGTTGAATTGGTGCGCCATCGAGCGCGAGAAATCCGCGAAAGCCTCACAAAATTCATCAGGGATTGACAACATATGAAACATAAACACCGGGGACAGTCGCCTCAGCAAGAACCAACTTTTTACCTGCTCACCCTCGGCTGCCCCAAAAATACCTTCGACAGCGAGGGCATCAGCGAGTTGCTGCTGCAGGCCAGCTACAACAGCACGACCGACCCCAACCGGGCCGACGTGCTGATTGTCAACACCTGCGGCTTTTTGCAGGCCGCCAAAGACGAGTCTATCGGCGCGCTGCAAGAGCTGGCGGCGCTCAAAAAGAGGAATGGAGCCAAAGGGCGGCCGCAGTTGCTCATTGCTGCCGGCTGCATGGCCCAGCGTTTTGGCAGCGAAGTGACCCGCCAGGTCAAAGGGCTGGACGGCCTCATCGGCACGCGGGCCTGGACCGACATCGTCCCCTTTATTCAAAAACTGCGGGCCGAAAAACGGCCTGAACCGCTCTACCACCTGCCCGAAACCGGCGACACGCCCATCGAAACCATCGCCCTTAACCGGCAGCAAGTTGATGTCGGCCGGGCCAGCGCCTATCTCAAAATCAGCGATGGCTGCTCCGCGCCGTGTGCTTTTTGCACCATCCCCAGCTTCAAGGGGCTGAATCGCAGCCGCCCCCGCGAACACATCTTAAGTGAGGCTCAGCATCTGGCGGCTGCCGGGGTGCAGGAGGTTATCCTCATTGCCCAGGATACGACCGCCTATGGCCGCGATTGGGGCGAACTGGATGGCCTGCCGGACTTGATGGCGCAACTGGTCAAGGCCGCGCCGGAGATCAAATGGTGGCGGCTGATGTACGCTTATCCGGGCCACGCCAGTGACCGGCTGGTCGAGGTCATGGCCGCTTACCCGCAAATCATCCCCTACATTGACATGCCGCTGCAGCACGGCCACCCCGACACGCTCAAACGCATGCGCCGCCCGCACAATGTCGAGAAGCTGCTGCGCTGGATCGAGACCTACCGCCAGGCATTCCCTGCGGTCACCGGCGCAGTCCTGCGAACAACCTTCATCGTCGGCTATCCGGGCGAAACCGAAGCCGAATTTCAGGGCTTGTTAGACTTTATGGGCGCGGTCCAGTTCGACCGGGTGGGGGCGTTCACTTTTTCGCCGGAGCCGGGCACGCCGGCCTTTGATCTGCCCAATCAAATTGGCGAGGCGACCAAAAAAGAACGCTGGGAACGGCTGATGACCTTCCAGCAGCCGATTTCGCTGGAGCGCAACCGGCAGATGGTCGGCCAAAAGTTGGACGTGCTGGTGGACGGCGCGGGCGACGGCATCAGCATCACCCGCAGCTACCGCGACGCGCCGGAGATTGACGGCTATGTCGTGGTCGAAAAAGAACTGCCCCCTGGCCAGATGGTCCCGGTGCTTGTCACTGGGGCGATGGAGTATGATCTGGTAGCGATGCCCACCAATGAGCCGATTTTGGTGATGTGACTCTACTCCCCAAAATTATACAGCGACAGCATATGGTACATCACAATCCCCACGCTCGTGGCCAGATTCAGGCTGCGGACCTGGGGATTTTTCATGGGAATGGTAAAGCAGGCTTGAGGGTAAGCTTCGAGCAGCCCACGGGGCAGGCCGCCCGTTTCCCGGCCAAAGAGAAAAAAGTCGCCCGGTTGGGGCCGGATGAGGGTGTAGGGCCGGCCCTTGGCTTTGGTGGTCAGCAAGTAGCTGCGGGACATGTCCAGCCCGGCCAAGAAGGCCGCCAAATCCGGTTGGTGCTGGATGCGGACATACTCCCAGTAATCCAACCCGGCCCGCTTGAGGTGACTGTCATGCAGTACAAAGCCGGGCTTGCCGGCAATGATAAGCTCCATCTCCGCCGCCGCGCACAGCCGGGCAATATTGCCGGTATTCTGGGGGATTTCCGGCTCGACGAGGACAACGTTAAACATATTGGATCATATTCGATCTACATCATGCGAGCGGCTCTCGCGAATGCCCGCCGGAGTAATTTCAATGAACTCAGCGTTATCTTGCAGCTCTTTAATGCTTTGCGCGCCGCCGTAGCTGAGACCGGAGCGTAGCCCGCCGATTAACTGGTAGAGCAGTTCGTCCACGTGGCCGCGATAGGGTACCACCGCCTCGACGCCTTCCGGCACGACCTTATCCCAATCAGCCTGGCTCTCGGCGCTTTCATCCTCATTCTGCTCCACCGCCTTGCGGCCCATCGCCGCGCCCAGCGAAGCCATGCCCCGCACGACCTTGAATTTCTGCCCGTCACGGATCACCGTTGCCCCGGGCGCTTCCTCGCAGCCGGCAAAGAGGCTGCCAATCATCGCCGTTGACGCGCCCGCGGCCAGCGCCTTGACCAGGTCGCCGGAGGCTTTAATCCCGCCGTCGGCAATGATCGGGATGTCTCGCCCGGCCTCAGCCACCCCGGCCACGCTGTCCATGATCGCCGTCAATTGGGGCACGCCAAATCCGGTCACAATGCGGGTAGTGCAAATGGAGCCGGGGCCGACCCCGACTTTGATCGCGTCCGCGCCGGCCCTGGCTAAATCGCACGCGCCTTCCCTGGAGGCTACATTCCCGGCCACGATTTGGGCGTTGGGAAAATGGCAGCGCAGCTCCTTGACCATGTGAATACAATGATCGGCGTGGCCGTGGGCAATATCCAGCACCAGCACATCCGCACCGGCCTCCAGCAAAGCTCCGGCCCGCTCAATGTCGTTGGGCTTTACCCCAATGGCCGCACCCACCCGGAGGCGGCCCTTGCTGTCCTTGGTAGCGCCGGGGTAACGATCCTGCTTGACAATATCCTGGGCCGTAATCAGGCCGACCAGCCGCCCGCGCCCGTCAATCACCGGCAGCTTTTCCAGCCGGTGCTGGTGCAACAGGATGCGGGCCTGTTCCGGCGTGGTATCTGGACTGGCGCTGATAATCTGATCCGGCTTGGTCATCACCGAAGCTACGGGCGCTTTATCGTCGGGGGCCAGCAGAATGTCGCGCTGAGTAATCAACCCGACCAACTCATCGCCGCCATTGGTAACGACCAGGCCGCCAACCTCAAACCGTTTCATCAGGATGCGAGCCTGGGCAATCGAGGAATTCTGGTCAATGGCGTGCGGATGCTCGACAATGTAACCTTCGGCGCGTTTGACCCGCGCCACCTGGCGGGCCTGGTTCTCGATGCTCATAAAGCGATGAATCACCCCGAGGCCCCCCGCGCGAGCCATGGCTATGGCCATTGTCGCCTCAGTAACGGTATCCATATTGGCGCTTACGACGGGTACCCGCAGGCGGATAGTCGGGGTCAGCGAACTGGAGGTATCAACCTCTTGCCGCGAAGCGATCGGGGAGCGTTTAGGGACTAACAAAACATCGTCAAAGGTCAAACCTTTAGTGGGACGGACTTGCATGGTTGGTTGGTTCCTTTCTACCTGACAGCTTTTACTACTGGTTTAATTGTACTCTACCTCAACTATTCCGACAATCGTCCCTCGAATTGAGGCGGCAACAACTAAATAGAGTACTTTTATTTCAGTTTTTATCAAACTCAGTATAGAATATCTAGTGAAAATTCGCCCCGCGATGCTACAAAGGAGAAAGTATGGGCCTTGAGTATGATTTGAGGCAAGAACAGGTGATTCATCTCAACCTGACTGAATTCACTGAAGTTGAAATTGGCGCTTCTGTTCGGGCGACGATTGAAAAAATGCGCCAGGAGGATCATAATTGCGCCTTTATCACCGACAAGGGCAGGCTGGTTGGTATTTTTACCGACCGCGATATTCTACTGAGAGTAGTGGATAAACCCGAAAATTGGGACCGGCCCATTGAAGCTGTAATGACCCCCCAGCCCTATACCGTCAACTCGACCGACTCGGCTGACGCTGCCCTGAACTTGATGCACGAAAAGCACGTGCGCAATGTGCCGGTTTTGGACACTAACGGCGCGGTCATTGGCAATTTAACCCACTATGCCGTCGTCAAGTACCTGGCCGACCGCTTTCCCGAGTCGGTTTATAACTTGCCCCCGGAGCCGGACCGGGTGGTTCGCAATCGGGATGGGGCTTAAGAGCGAGGGTTGGAAATTTGGAAGCAAAGACACGTTCCAATTCTCCAGCCTTCCAACTCTCCACATCTGTAATTTTAATTCACACCAACGCTCTAAAACCTATTTAAGGAGGAATTTGGGATGGCAGAACCCAAAGATATTGTATTTGAAGATATTGACTCGGTCATTATCCGTTTTGCCGGTGACTCCGGCGACGGGATGCAGTTGACCGGAACCCAATTCAGCAACACCGCTGCCGTTTTTGGGAATGATATCAGCACCATGCCGGACTTTCCGGCTGAAATTCGCGCCCCTGCCGGCACCCTGGCCGGGGTGAGCGGCTTCCAGGTTAATTTTTCCAGCGCCGACATCCTGACCCCCGGCGACGCGCCCCAAGTGCTGGTGGCCATGAATCCGGCCGCGCTCAAAGCCAATCTCTCTGACTTGCAAACCGGCGGCAAAATTATTGTCAACACCGACAACTTTACCAGCGGCAACCTCAAAAAGGCCAACTACGACAGCAATCCACTCGAAGATGGCAGCTTGAACAATTACGAAGTTCACAAATTTCCTATCACCGCTCTTAACCGCAAGGCCCTGGAAGATATCGAAGGCTTGAACACCCGTGATATTGATCGCTGCCAGAACTTTTTTGCCTTGGGGCTGACCTTTTGGATCTACGACCGGCCCCTGGATACTTCACTGAAATACATCGCCGATAAGTTCGCCAAAAAGCCGGTGTTAGTCAAGGCCAACCAGGCCGCGCTGCTGGCCGGTTACAACCTGGGCCACAACACCGAAGCCTTCCAAACCCGCTATCACGTCCGGCCGGCCCGGCTGGCTCCCGGTGTTTACCGCAAAATTACCGGCAACGAAGCCCTGGTGCTGGGCATGGTCACGGCAGCGCACAAGGCCGGCAAACCGCTCTTTTACGGTTCCTATCCGATCACTCCGGCCAGCAGCATTTTGGAGAGCCTGGCCGCGCTCAAAAATTTTGATGTGCGCACCTTCCAGGCCGAAGATGAAATTGCGGCCCTGGGATCGGTGATTGGCGCGGCCTTTGGCGGTGCGTTTGCCGCCACCGGCACCAGCGGCCCCGGCATCTGTCTAAAAAGCGAAGCCATCAACCTGGCGATTGTGCTGGAACTGCCGCTGGTAATTATCAACGTTCAGCGCGGTGGCCCCAGCACCGGCATGCCCACCAAAACCGAGCAGTCGGACCTGCTGCAAGCCATGTATGGGCGCAACGGCGAAAGCCCCATTCCTATTATCGCCCCGGCCACACCCTCGGATTGTTTCAACATCGGCTACGAAGCTTTCCGTCTGGCAGCGCGGGCAATGACACCCGTCTTCGTCCTGAGCGACGGTTACATTGCCAACAGCGCCGAACCCTGGCTCATTCCTAACCCGGATGAGATTGAGCCTATCGTCGTCGAGCATCCTACGGCTCGAAACAATGGTTCTGACCACTTTAAACCTTACCAGCGCGACCCGGAAACTATGGCCCGGCCCTGGGCTATCCCCGGCACGCCCGGCCTGGAACACCGCATTGGCGGTCTGTCCAAGCAGCCTGAAACCGGCAACGTTTCCTATGCGCCTTTGGATAACGAGCAGATGATTCTGGAACGAGCCGAAAAAATAGCCCGGCTGTGCTCGTTTATCCCGGAGCAAACCCTGGTTGGTCCCACTGAAGGGGATTTGTTGGTGGTCAGTTGGGGCGGCACGTATGGCGTCATTCGCTCGGCGGTGTTGCAGATGCAAGCCAGGGGCAAGACAGTTTCGCATGCCCATATTCGCTATCTCAATCCTTTCCCATGCAACCTCGGCGATATTCTGAGCCGTTTTAAGCGCATTCTGGTACCGGAATTGAATCTGGGCCAGTTGGCTATTCTGCTGCGGGGTGAATATGGCCTGATGAATGTGATCCCTATGTCCAAAGTGCAGGGACGGCCCTTCACCATCAGCGAAATAACCAAAAAGATTGAGTCGTTATTAGCCTAACAAGGGAGTTTTTCATGTCCGAAGTGATTAAATTAACTCGTAAAGATTTTGTCTCTGACCAGACGGTGCGCTGGTGCCCCGGCTGCGGTGACTATGCGATTCTGGCCCAGATGCAAAAGGTCCTGCCCGACCTGGGCATCCCCAGGGAAAAAATCGTTTTCATCTCCGGGATTGGCTGCTCCAGCCGCTTCCCCTATTACATGAACACCTACGGCATCCACAGCATTCACGGGCGAGCGCCGACGCTGGCCACCGGTCTCAAAATTGCCAACCCCGACCTCAGCGTCTGGGTCATTACCGGCGACGGCGACGGCCTGTCTATTGGCGGCAATCACCTGTTGCATGTGCTGCGCCGCAACCTGGATATTAATATTATCCTGTTCAACAACCGCATCTATGGCCTGACCAAAGGCCAGTATTCGCCCACGTCGCTGCCCGGCCATAAAACCAAAACATCGCCCCACGGTTCGCTGGAGCAGTCCTTCAACCCGCTGTCGGTGGCTATTGGGGCGGAAGCCACCTTTGTGGCCCGCACCGTTGATACCAACGTCAAGCACATGGCCGAAATTCTGCGCCGCGCCGCCGAGCACAAGGGCACGTCTTTTGTCGAAATTTACCAGAACTGCGTTATTTTCAACGATGGGGCCTGGAACTATGCTACGGAAGCTGCCGAAAAAGATGAAAATATCCTGGAACTGGAGCACGGCCAGCCCATGATCTTTGGCAAGAACCGTGACAAGGGCATCCGGCTGCATGAGCTGCATCCCGAAGTTGTATCGCTGGACAGGGTGGCTAAAGAGGATTTGTTGGTCCATAACGAATTTGCAGCGGTACCCAGCCTGGCTTATCTGCTCAGCCGCATGCGCCACCCCGAATATCCCGAGCCGATTGGCGTTTTCCGCAGCGTCGAAAAACCGATCTACGAAGAAGGGATGATGAACCAGGTGGAAGAGGCGATCCGGCGCAAAGGCTCCGGCGACCTGACCACTCTCTATCACGCCGCCGAAACCTGGGAAACCTTACCCCAGCCGGAACCCATTGACAACAATGGCCGCAGTTGGGTCACCGTAGATGCTCCGGGAGCCGGCTACCTGGATGAAGAGTATGTCGGCGTGAGTTTCCATGGCGAAAGAACTTCTAGTCCGGCGGCTGAACACTCGCTCATTAGCGATACGCTGGCCGACCTCAAGCCGAATAAACCGCTCACAGCTCACGTGGATATCTCGCTGGCCGAAGCCATTGGCCGGCTCAAAGAGTTAAACGTCGGCCTCCTGGCTTTAGTTGATGATGACGGCAAACTGGTGGGCGTCTTTACCGAGGGTGACATTTTTAGAAAGGTCGCCTGCAATGTAGAAGACCTCAGCCGGGCCGGGGTCAAGGATTATATGACCTCTCGCGTGACCACCCTCAAAGCCGATGCCAAAATTGCCTATGCGCTGCATCTGATGTCCATCCACAAATTCCGCCACGTGATGATTGTAGACGACGCAGGCAAACCCACCGGCGTTCTCTCTTTCCGGGCCGTGGTGCGCTACATTGAGGAAAGCTTCCTTTCGCCGTCGAAGAATTAGTTTAATTCCATCAATCAAAAAGCCTCCACAAAACGTGGGGGCTTTTTTGTCAAAAATATGTCATTTTCTCAACGTATCAAAGAAAAAGCCTATGATCTCGGCTTTGACCTGATTGGCCTCGCCCCCGCCGGACGCGCGCCTCACGCCGAGGCGTATCGCCGCTGGCTGGGCCAGGGTTACAGCGCCGAGATAGCCTGGCTGGCTCGCGAGCCGGAACGTCGTGAGGACCTCCGCCGGGTTTTGCCAGGAGCGCAGTCGGTCGTTGTTGTCGGTCTGTCTTACTTTGTGCTCAACCCACCCTTGGAGTTATGGAACGACCCTGCCCGCGGGCGGATTGCTCGCTATGCCTGGGGTCTGGACTACCACGACATGATGCTGCCGCGCCTGCGCGAGTTGGGCGACTTTGTAGAAAAGGAAGTGGGTAGAACCGTCAACCGGCGCGCCTACGTGGATACCGGCCCGGTGCTGGAGCGAGATTTTGCCGCGCAGGCCGGGTTGGGTTTCATCGGCAAAAACACGCTGCTGATCAATCCCAGTATTGGCTCTTATCTGTTTCTGGGTGAAATTTTAGTGGATGTGGAACTGGAATATGACGAACCTGCCCTGGATAAAGGTGCAAGCTGCCGTTTAGACTTGGCAAGTATTCCCCCCCCTCTAACTCCCCCCAGGAGGGGGAGAACCCTTAGCACCTCCCCCCCTTTGGGGGGGACTAAGGGGGGGCATCTAGGGGTATCTAGGCGTTTGGGTACGTGCGGTAATTGTACCCGCTGCTTAAACATTTGCCCCACCTATGCCTTCCCTGCGCCCTATATTTTAGACAGCAGCCGCTGCATTTCCTACCTAACCATCGAATTGAAAGGCAGCATTCCGCTGGAACTCCGTCCCCTGCTGGGCAACTGGATCTTCGGCTGCGACGCCTGCCAGGAGATTTGTCCCTGGGTGCGGCGCTATTCGCGCCCTTCCCGCGAGTCTTTCTTGAGCTACGACCCTGATCGGGTTGTGCCGAAATTGGTGGATTTGATGGGCTTGGATGACGCGGCCTTTCGCGCCCGCTTCAAAGGGACGCCGCTTCTGCGCCCCAAGCGGCGCGGCCTCCTGCGGAATGTGGCGGTAGCACTGGGCAATTGGGGCAGTCCGGAGGCGCTGCCGGTGTTAGAGCAGGCTTTGCAGGACCCGGAGCCGCTGGTCCGGGAGCATGCGAGATGGGCTACCATTCGGATAAGACAGGGCTGACTTTGAACTTAAACTTAGTGCTTGTAGTAAATATCAAACTGTAACAATCTTCGACCGTATTCATTCGATGTCGAGTTCTTCATGCCTTTGCCGTGCCCATTCGGCACTGCTAAGAGAATGCCGCACCTCATAATCTGCCCATTCCCTAACCCTTCGTAGGGAATGGTTCAGAAATTTCTTAGCCATTTCTGCCTCTTTTTCATGCTGAGCGGCAATATCCCCCGAATACATCTGGAGACTGTGTACACCAACACAGAATTCTGTAAACACTCTGTCATCTTCCTCGAAAGTTTTCAGAACGAATTCTGTCAAGGGAGGAACTATAGCTCGGCCATCCTTGTCCAAATATGGTGCTGGTAAATGTCTAGCTAGACGGCGAGCCCCCTCAACACCCTCAGATTGAACCCAATTGATAATGATTTCCTTCGGTAAAGATTGAATTAATCTATCATATTTTCCGATAAAGAAATGCCAACCTTTTTCCTCATCCATAATAGCCTGTCCAAGCTGTTCCATAACAACATCAGGGTATTCAGAAGCTATACGGCTAAGCACTTTAATTGCTTCATCTCTATGGGATAACCTCTCTCCGACTAACGCGGCTACGGCGATTTTAGCAGCCCGTTCAGGATTCACCACAACAAGTGAGTCCAAAATTCTACCCCACCAGAAGGATTCTGTTCCAGCGTAATCCACAGTAGCTTCTAGTAGGCGCCAGATAAGCGCTACGATTTCCTCGTGGTCAAGAATCTGATATTCAGCCTGTTTTTTGTCGTCTTCTAAACGGAAAGCAACAAACATAATAGCAACTTGAACTGCATCAGTATTACCGTGTTCAACTGCACCTACAAAACGTTCAAGGATTTTTCTAAACTCTTGCGCGTGTAAAGGTCTTGAGCCAATTCCGCGACTGAAACTATTCAAAAACGTGACAGGAAGCTTTCCAACCTCTACAAGCCCTAAAGCCCTTTCTAACGCATTCGTTGCTTCCCCTCCTGCCATAAAAAGTTCGTAGGCTAGTCCTGGGGCGTCCGACTCAATTTTGTCTAGAAGCATGTTGAGGCGGACACTATGCCACGGCGCTATATCCAATAGACTATAAATATAACCCTTGCCGAGTGCTGCCGTTTGAAATCTTAAAGCGGACTCAAAGATTGTATTAAGAAGTAAACCTTCAGGGTCTTGTTTGCCAAGTTTTTGTCCGAGGATTACAGCGCTTTTTGCATTCTTCGAGCATAACCATTCTAATTCACGTTCAAGTATATCAGGGTTCTGGTGCAGATGCCCGGCAAGTGACTGGATTTCTTTTTGCCAGGTTCCTTCATCTCCAAGTATTGAGTGATGCCAAGGATCAACCCCTATTGTGGTAACAAGTCTGCTGTGAAAATCACCTGTTTTAAGTGTTTCGAGCCAGGATTTTAATTCTTCAACATAATCAGTCGGTAAACTAGATTGGCTCGAAATCTTTTGATGATCATAACGAATAAATTCTTCGATCCTGGAGATCACCTGAATACGAAGCTCATCAGAAATCATATCAACAGAAAACATGTCTCTAAGTTTATTTAGATATCCAGACCAGAGTAAAGTACGCATATGTTCAACTGCAATCCCATAAGCCTTTTCACGATGAGCCTGGTAATCACCCATTGATAATCTGTAAAGCAATGTAAATGCTGCATCAAGGCAAATTTTCTCTTCTCTACGGTTCTTTGGATGCCATTCCTCTGGGGGAATCCTACCTGCCACAACAGGTGGTCCTGCCATTCGCATCCCGTGCAAGTTAAAAACTGAGCTTAAAGCATCTAGAGCAAGTCGAGAGATTTGTTCATCGTCTGAATAGATACGTTTCTCAAGTTTATTCAGACGCTCCAAGAATGGCACAGCAGTACCAGAAAGGTAGATTCGGAAAAGCTGCAACCAGATAGCAGTTGCATTATTTCCAATACTTGGTTCAGTTTCCGTAATAGCCAGCCGCAACAGAATGCTTTCCGCATGATCAAAATATTGAGGAAAGGCCGAAATTCGTTCAGCAAACCATACGAGGTGACGTCGTGGCCCCCAACGCCCATATCCCTCTCCAATGATGGCAAGCAATTCTTCCTGGCTGGCTCGTTCGACCAATCCTCGAAGAATTGGCAAGTAGGTATCGGGATTAGTATCCAAGAGGATAACTAACCGATCCACCTTTGTGACATTGGCCAAGTCCGTGGGATTGAGCTTAGTTGCCCAGTTGAGAAAAAAGTCGCCAATGAGGCGACGTACCTCCTCCGAAGCACTTCGGCCAACACGCTTCAAAAAGGGCTCAAGAAGAGAGCCAGATATTCGTCCAAGAAAGCCTTCTGGATCAGCCTCGCCCCATCGTCGCCAAGCTCCTTCAAACGCTACTTGGGCAATAATCTCGGGCGTAATATAGAAAAACCTACCGGCTCTAGCTACAAAACCTGGTATATCATGCAATTTGTGGGCTATATCCAGCATTTTGGCTTGCTCAACATTCACAAGTAAACATAGGTTTTCGAGTTCTTCAGCTACGTCACCCTTAAATCCAACTCTACTCATCAGAACCAAAGCTTCTAATACCCTCTGTTCTTCCTCACTCAAACGGCTACGGTAATAATTCCGGATACTTCCTAAAACAGGGCCAACATGACCAGAGGCTGCAATTTCGCTGTCATGAATGCACATATCAGCGGCCAACCTGACGAATCCACCTGATAGGCTTGCATATGCTCTCCTTCGCTCAGTAGGCACATAGGAAAAGTTCTGCTCAAGTATTTTCTCAAGAATCTCATCAGAGACTTGCTGGATCCAATACTCGGCTGCGCCTGACAAAGGGCGCTCACCTGTATTGTCAATAGCAACTATTCTAATTCGACTCCGGTGACCTTGCGCTAGATTAAGTAATTGGATTCGAGTTTGAACAGAACATTCATCAGCTACTAGAATGGCATTGAGAGATCTATCATTCGCCAATTGTCGCATAATCTGTTGAGCATATTGCTCATCGTTTGTATAGATGGTAAGATTTTCCAACGCTGATATTTCTGCCAGGGTCTCATAGACCATTCTTGTTTTACCAACCCCTGCTTCTCCTTGAATTGATAAGACAACCTCTGCTGGCGGTATTGACAGGTTAATATGTTCCCTTATGTCCTTTTGAACAGGTTCCCAAGTCGATACAGGCACAAAATTGGGTGTGTAAGTTATAACATTTTCGCGCCATGCATTAATATGTAGAGCGATTCCAGCTATGTCCGGACGGAAAAAACGTAGAATGATGGCGGGAAAATGGCCAGCCCACGCAGCAAGATCACCCGCAGCAAGTACTTTCGCCGGAGGCACATTAGGATTTATCGCCTGTGCATACTGTGTCAGCTTACTCTCCCATTCTTGTTTCTTTGGTGCTTCAAGCTCATCGCATATGCAGAAACGATAAGCGTAACCTTCCAAAATACATTTTTTTGCGTAGTCTTTATTGATTTCGTCTCTGAGATTTTTTGGGCGAATACTCTTAGCCTCAGTTGCTTTGTACTGCCAGATAGTTCTATCGGCCAACCAGCCAGTCACCACATCATTTACCGCTGCTATTGACACCCTAGTATCTACCCCACCATCGGGGATATTTGTCCGCAAATTAGTGTGTATCTCTGCATATGGTATCGAACAGACAAAACCTTGTGCACGAATAAGAGCATCCACGAATTCAGTAAAGCGATCACCACCCGGAGAACGAAGGTGAGTGATATCAAAAGCTGTTATAGACCACATATCAAATCTCTTTGCAAAGTATGGTTAAAAGCGAAGATATGAACTTGTTTTTCAGCATATCATAAATGTTGCGGGTTGACAACCACTTATGCCAACTCTCAGGAGACTTTCAATATCTCTACAATCAAAAATAAAACCCCGCACGATAGGCGGGGTTAGAAGGACCGTGGGTATAATCTGGAAAGGGATTAACCAAAGCTCAACTCTTACACCACATCAAACACCTTCGGGAAGTGGCTCTCCTCCATCTGCCTGGCCGCTGCGGCAGCGCCCAAATCGGCCAGTTCCTCCACATTTTGCGGGTTGTCCATGGCCGTCAAGCCTTTAACCAGTTTTTCATCCAACTCCACGCCGATGTTCTCCTTGATCCAGCCTTTATCAAAGCGGACATTGTAGCGCAAGTACGACAGGAATTTACGGCCTCCCATCAGATCATCTTTGAGATCTCCAATTTCGCTATTAATCCGCGCCGCCGTCGGGCTATTGGACCACCATTGCAGGAGAGTCTGGCTCAGCCAGTCACATTCACTCATCAGCCCCAACAACGACTGTCCGGCCAGTTGCACAGCCGGCATGCCGGTAACATCATCGGCGGTTAACTTGGCTTTTTGATAGCCCGTGCCCAGGGAGACCAGCAGCAATTTGTTTGCTCCCACCGGCCATTCTAAGCCGTAACCCTTGATGGTAGCCAGCATAAAGAGTTGCAGTGATGGGTTGTTAAATGCACTGACCCCACCATCTATAAAAGCGCCGTCCACTCCCTGCGCTACCGGGAATCGCTCCGGCTGGAAATAGTGCGGTGCGGCCGTACTGGCTCGCACCACTTGCCGCAGCAAGAAACTGCTGTTGGGAATAGCGGTCCGCTCAGTTCCGGAGGGATTAAAATATTTATGGCGCGGGTTGTTGAAAATTACCCAGGCGCTGCCCGTATCAAAACGCTTGGTCATGATCATCAAGCCGGTTTTTACCTCGTCACTGCCCAAGGTGTGGTCGCCAAATTGCTGGGTCAAGGCTTTGATCAGCGGCTCTTCAGGAAATTTGGCCGAAAAAAGTCCCAGGCTCAAAAAGGGTCTTTTGAACACTTCTCCGGCCAGCGTTCCATAAATATCTTGAATTTTTTTTACCGAAAAGCCCAGGGCCAGCCCTGTAGCGATAATCGAGCCGGTTGAAGTGCCGCCGATGAGATCAAAATAATCGCTCAACCTGAAGTCCGGATCGCCGCCGTACCGTTCGCGCAGAATGTTCTCCATCCGCTCCAGGTAGCCCAGGGTCAAGATACCCCGGATACCGCCGCCATCCAACGCCAGAATCCGTTTGGGGCCTGGCCCAAAAAGATGCTCATCCCTCGTGCGATGCTGCATAATGCTTGACCTCCTTATTTAACTCGCTGTTAGCTTGGGTGAAATAGAATTGACTTAAGCGATCTCAAAGACCGCGTTAAGTATAACATATTTGTCCTGCTACTGGCAATAGGCTGACACCCCACTCTCCGAAACGTGTTGAATTACCGCCAGGGCTGCTCCAATTACCCCCGCCCCCTTTCCCAACCGTGCTGTTGCGACGCGCACGGTTTCAGTGAAGCGAGGCACCCCGCTGCTTCTCATGGCCGCCACCGCGGCCTGTAACCAAATCTCACCGGCCTGAGCCACCCCGCCGCCGAGAATCATCTGCTCAGGTTGGTAAATAGCTGCCCAACTGGCCATGCCCAGCCCCAGCCAGTGACCGGCCTGCTCGATAATCGCCCTGGCGGCAGGGTCTCCCTGCGCCATTGCTGCCGCAATATCAGCCCCGGATAGGGAGCCTTTGGCCTGCCTAATTTGTCCCAGCAAATCCGACCGGCCCTCAGCGGCGGCTCGTTGCCCTTCGCGCTCAATCGCCCGGCCCGAAGCGACAGTTTCAAGACAGCCTCGGCAGCCGAGCGGGCAGCGCTGCGGGCTATTGGCCTCCACAATCAGATGTCCCGCCTCTCCGGTAGCCCCGTGCGCCACCCGCACAATAACTCCTCGATGGAGCAGAACAACGCCAATCCCGGAACCAACCGTAACAAAGAGGGTGCGATCTGCCGGCGCAGACAGGCTGGCTTCGGCCAAAGCGGCCATGCAGGCATCGTTGTCGAGCACAGTGGGCAGGTGGAGCTGCTCGACCAGCCAGGGCCGCAGCGGGAACCCATCGAGCGCAGTAATGTTGTTGAGCAAAACAGTCGAGCGATCGGCGTCAAGGTTGCCGGGAACGCCGCAGCCCACCCCGATTAATTCGACGCCCTGTCCGGCTGCCCGGTCACGAAGCTGCTGGAGGGCATGCTGGAGCGATGCAAGGACGGTCGTTAGGCTATCGAGAGGAGCAAACGGGACCTGTTCAATAACCAGCAGTTCGCCCTGCTCGGCGACAATACCCAGCTTGGCGCTGCTGCCGCCCAAATCAAGGCCGAGTGCAGCCCGCCGAAGATGAGCTAGGGACGACATCTGACCTACTCGACCGTGGTAATTTTGGAGCCGATATAAAACTGGCCGGGTTCAAGGCCATTGCGCCAGGCCAGCCCCACACTTAGCAACTGCATCGGCAGGATTTCGAGGATGGGCAGTGCGGCTGGAGATGCGGCGGGCAGGTGGAACGCTTCGGGCTGGTCAGTATTACCAATCAAGTAGGCCCGTCCGCCTGCCTCGATGACATCCGCCACCAGCCGGCGGTTCAAGGGCACGGTGCTGCCCTGGCCCTCGTAGACCAACACCTGAACTGAAGTCTTCGCCAGTTCCATCGGTCCATGCCGGAATTGAGGCGCGGTCAAACCCTCGGTGTGGACTTTGGCCGCTTCCTTTAGAATCAAGGCGCTGTAGTGGACCGCCGCCAGCGACGGCCCCCGGCCGCAAATGATCAGGCTGCTGCCGCCGCCTAACAGGTCTCCCAGGCTGGTAGCGTACTCCTGCCAGCGGTTGAGGTAAGCTGTCATTACCTCGCCGACTGCCTGGAGTTGCTCGAAGCTGGGCGGCTCTAGCGGGTTTTGCGCCACCAAGGTGTCGCTGACCAGGACCAGTGCGGCCAGCGAGCAAACGTACGTCTTACAGGAGACATTGGATTCCACGCCCGCCGCCGTCAACACAACAACCTCAGCGGTCTGCGCCAGCGGGCTGGTGGCATCGTTGGTAACGGCCAACACCGTCGCGCCCCCACGCTGCTCGATGAGGCGCACGATCTCGGCGCTGCGCCCCGACTGCGAGACAATGACCAGCAGGGTATCGACAGTGATAAGGTTGGCCGCGTCATACAGCAGTTCGCTTGTTTCAATAATAATCGGCGCATAGCCGGCCTGGACCAGGCGAAACCAGAACGGGTAGAGAGCCGCCAGGGAACTGCCCATGCCGGTCAGTACAATGCGGCTGAACGCTCCGGCTTTGAGTCTGGCGGCCAGAGAGCGCAGATCAGTTACAGCCTGGGGGAGCTGCTGGAGGGTCGCCGCCAGCGTGTCCGGCTGAGCAAGAATATCTTGGATGTAGGGATTCATTGAATCTCCATGAAAACCTTATTGCTTTTACCCATAAATTCGGTAATAGGGCTGGAAGGATGGAAGGCTGGAGGGTTGGCCAATTTATCCAGCCTTCCACTCTTCCAATCTTCCAGGCTGTTAGTCTTCAAAGAGCTTCGTTGGCAGGCCGTCAATACTTTTCTGGTTATACTGGCGCTGATACCGCACGAGACCCGCTTCTCCTCTCTGCTCGGCCTCCTCGGCCATGTTCGTCCGCCTGCGCTTGAATTCAAACACCGGGACTCCAAAGCCGCATGAGGTTTGCACCAGGGCGATGTCGAGGACGATAATCTGGCGGGCGTTTGGGTACGGCTCAAAGCGGGGATAAAGTTCCCCCCAGGCCACATCACGGCGGTGAATAATCCGGCCCTGGCCTGAGAGCCGCACAACCAACGGCTTTTCGTCAAAACTGCAAAACATCATCGTCAAGCGGCCGTTTTCGCTGATGTGGGCAGCAGTTTCATTGCCGCTGCCCACCAAATCTAAGTAGGCTACCGTTTTGTGGTCAAAGCAGCGGAACGTATCCATTCCTTTGGGAGAGAGATTGATGCGCCCCTCCACCGGCGCGGTGGCGACAAAGAACATAGGCTGCGCCATGATGAATTCTTGTAGTTTCTCGGTTAACTCTGGATAGAATTTAGCCACGGTTATGCTACTCCTTTCATGTTTGGTTTAGGCTAAACACATTGGACAACATATTTACCCTCCAAGTGACAACCAGCATTCAAGGGTGGGCAAAAAGTCTTCCATTTGACAGTACAAGCAAAAGATGTTATTCTTCTGCTACAAAGTTGCAGTATAGCACAATTGTGTCAATTCTTCCAACTTGCTTTATGAATATTGATCAGGTTCTGCAAATTGCCCGGTTTTATCACGAGCAGAATAAGACTCAGGAAGAGATTGCCCAGCAATTGTTAGTTTCCCGGTCAACGGTCTCGCGTGCTTTAAAGATGGCCAGGGAGCGCGGCTATATTCGCACCATTGTGGTGGCCCCTTCCAGCAACGCGCCCCGTTTAGAGGCCTGGTTTCGGGAACGTTTTGACCTCCAGCATGTAGTGATTGTCCCGGGCCGGGGCAATAGCCCGGAAGTTTTAGACTCGGTTGGCCAGACAGCAGCGACTTACCTGGATCACATCATTTCCGAGGGAGCTGTTTTAACCGTAGCGGGCGGGCGGACTCTCCTGGCGGTCAGCAAGCAACTACGTCCGGCTTACCGGCCGGATGTTACAGTGGTGCCGGTCATGGGCGGCTGGGTGGGCGACTCTGCTATCAGCGCCAACGAGGTCGTCCGCGAGATAGCTGTCCGCTGGCAGGCCCGCGCTGAAAGTTTGTTTGCCCCGGCTATTATTTCTGATGAAATCGCCCGCCAGGCCTTATGGCGCGAAGAGAGCATTCGTCTGACCCTGGAAAAAGCCAGAACGGCGACGGTGGCCTGTGTCAGCCTGGCCGGTGTTACCCGCGATCCGACGGGTCTGCACCATCACTATGCTCGCAGCAGCGGCCTTCTGTCCGAAGAAGATCACCAGAGTCTGCTGGCGCTGGGGGCGGTTGGCGAAAGCTGCGCCCAGTTCTTTGATATAAACGGCCAGCCCATTGACGTCTGGAACCAGGCCAAAACAATTGCCGTTTCCCTGCACGACTTGAAAAAGATGCCAATCGTGATCATGGTGGCAGCCGGTGTAGAGAAAGCCTGGGCCACTTTAGGGGCGTGTCGAGGCGGGTTTGTAACCGCCTTAATTATTACCGAAGAGCTGGCCTGTAAAGTAGAACAGTTGGACCAGGTTACATAAGTGCCTGTCCCTCTAAAGTGAGAAAAGAATCTTGAGGTAACGCAGGTGTTACAAACAACGGTTCCCCTTCTCTTAGAAATGCAGGGCATTACCAAGAACTTCCCCGGTGTCCAAGCCCTGACCCAGGTAGATTTCGACCTGCGCCCCGGCGAGGTCCATGCCCTGCTGGGTGAAAACGGCGCAGGCAAGTCTACCCTCATGCGGATTCTTTTTGGCGTGTACCAGAAGGATTCGGGCCAAATCCGGGTGCGCGGCCAGGATGTCTCCATCCGTAATCCTCACCATGCCCAACAACTTGGCATTTCGATGGTTCACCAGGAGCTGAACCTGGTCGCCTCGATGAATGCGGCCCAGAATATTTCATTGGGCCGTGAAAAGCACACTCTTCCGGGAGTCATCAATTGGCGGGCCGTCTACGCTGAGGCCCAGGAACAACTGGCCCGGCTGGGCGTTGAAGTCAACACGCGTGTGCCGGTGCACTATCTGAGTGTGGCCCAGCAGCAGATGGTCGAGATTGCCAAGGCGCTCTCCTGGAAGGCCGAAGTGCTGGTCATGGATGAGCCAACCTCAGCCCTAACCCCCCATGAAATTGACCAACTTTTCCAACTGCTCAAACGTCTGACCGCCCAGGGTGTCGGCGTGGTCTTTATTAGTCACCGTATGGAGGAAATTTCTGCCCTGGCCGACCGGGTGACGGTGCTGCGGGATGGCCGTAAAGTAGGCAGTTGGCCGGTCAAGGAAGTCGGCATGAACCAGCTTATCCAGGCCATGGTTGGGCGCAGCGTCAGCCAGCTCTTCCCCAAAGTAGAAACCGAACGCCAGACGGAAGCCATCCGGGTGGAAGGACTGGAACGCCGTGGCGTGCTGCATAACATTTCCTTCACTGCCTATCGCGGCGAAATCTTAGGGATTGCCGGTTTGGTCGGTTCAGGCCGGACAGAACTGGCCCGGGCTATGTTTGGAGCCGATCCGATTGACAAGGGGACCATTTACGTCAACGGTAAGGCTACTCCCATCCGCTCCCCCAAAGAGGCCATCCGTCATGGCCTGGCTTTTCTGACCGAAGACCGTAAAACCCAGGGGTTAGTGCTGGCCATGACCCTGGAGAGCAACCTGGCCCTGACGGTGTATGACCGGTTAAGCCAACTGGGCGTCATTCAACAATCCAAGCGCCGCCAATTGGCGACTGACTACGTAGACCGGCTGCAAATTCGGCCGCCGCTGCCGGATCGGCAGGCGCGCTACTTTAGCGGCGGCAATCAACAAAAAGTGGTTCTGGGCAAGTGGCTGGCCCGTGAGACCGACATCTTGATCTTTGACGAACCCACGCGGGGGATTGATGTGGGGGCCAAGGCCGAAGTCCACCAGTTGATGAATGACCTGGCCGCCTCCGGCAAATGTGTCATGATGATTTCATCGGAACTGCCGGAAATCTTGAATATGAGTGACCGTATTCTGGTCATGCGGGAGGGCCGGCTGGTAGCTGAAGTGAGCCGCCAGGAGGCCACGCAAGAATTAGTCATGGAATATGCCACCGGCGTGCGCGCGCCGACAGGAGAAATGCAGCGATGACCACAGAAAAAATCGAAGGAACTGCACGGACCACAGCCAGTCGAACGAGCACATTGAGTTTGATTGGCCAGGCGCTGGGACGCTATGGCATTGTCCTGGCTTTTCTGGTGCTGTGCCTGGTCTTGTCATTTCTATCACCCTATTTTTTGACCACCCAGAACATCTTGAATGTGTTACTCCAGGCTTCGATTAACCTGGTGGTTTCGGTGGGCATGACCTTTGTGATTACCTCAGGCGGCATTGACCTCTCCGTTGGCTCAATTGTGGCTGTCGCCGGGATGGTGATGGCGGACGTCGTTGCCCGCAAATGGGGTATCTGGGTGGCTGTGCCCCTGGCCTTGCTGGTCGGAACATTATGCGGCTGGTTCAACGGCACATTAATTACCCGGCTGCGGCTGCCGCCTTTTATCGTCACTCTGGGCACCATGAGCATCCTGCGCGGCGTCGCTTTGATCTACAACGACGGTAAACCGCTCTACGGGCTGGCCCAAAAGGAACTCAAGGTCATCTCCGGCGATATTGCTTCCATCCCGATCCCGGTGATTATTGCGCTGGCGGTGGCGCTGCTGGCTCATTTTGTACTGCGCCACACCACCATCGGCGAGTACACCACGGCGATTGGCGGTAACGAGGAAACAGCTCGGCTCTCCGGCATTGATGTGCGCCGCTATAAGGTCATCATCTACTCCATCAGCGGCCTGATGTGCGGCCTGGCCGGGGTCATTCTGACAGCCCGCCTTTCCGCCGCCGAACCGATTGCCGGGACAATGTATGAGTTGGACGCCATTGCCGCTACGGTCATGGGCGGGACCAGTTTGAGCGGGGGGGAAGGCACTATCTTTGGCACCATTATCGGCGCCCTGTTGATGGGGGTGCTGCGTAATGGTTTGAACCTGCTCAACATTCAATCGTATTATCAGCAGTTGGTCATTGGATCCGTGATTGTGCTGGCTGTCGCGGTTGATAAGCTACGAAAACGATAATTCCGAAGCTACACCACCAGCGACGAAAAAGCCCTCACCCCGTCGCTGGTGCGACTCCCCTCTCCCAGTGGGAGAGGGGTGGGGGTGAGGGCTATTTAAGGAGGTGATGAGGAGCAACCAAGAAGAATCACAAAAACAGTTGGTTCACTTTATTTCAAACATCTATCAATTTCAGCGAGGAGGTTCAAGATGAGTCCAATTAAATATCGAGTCTATCTGGTGATTGTACTGGCCTTAGCCGTTTCAGCCTTGATCGGGCTGACCCCAGTTGCCGCGCCGGTCAGCCCGGCCCAGGCCCAGGAGGCCACTGCCGAGGCCACTGAGGAAGCCATGGCCCCGGCCTTCAAGATTCTGGCCGTAGAAAAAACGCTCATCAACGAGCACTGGCAGATTATGCAAAAGGGCTACGAATGGGCGGCCAAGCGCTACAACGTGGCCATAGACGTAGTGTCGGTGCCGACAGAAGCGGATACGGCCGCCCAACTCGACCTGGTTGAGTCAGCCCTGGCCAAGGGCTATGACGGCATCGCCGTCTCCCCCATCAGCCCCAACAACCTCAACCCGGCCCTGGCCAAAGCCTCAGAAATGGGTATTCCCATCGTCAACGTGGATGAACTCATCCCCGAAGACGTAGCCAAAGACGCCGGCATCGTCATCAACACCCGTATCGCTTCCAACAACTACTATGCCGGGGTCCTCGCCGCCCAATACATGCTCGACAACCTGCCCGCAGGCTCTCAGGTCGCCGTCATCGAAGGCATCGCCGGCAACTCCTCCGGCACCGCCCGCCGCGATGGCTTTGTCGAAACCATCGAAGCCAGCGCCGCCCTCGAAATCGTGGCCAACCAGCCCGCCGACTGGGATCGAGCCAAAGCCAACGCCGTTACCACCAACATCCTCCAGGCCAATCCCGACCTGATGGGCATCTACTTCGCCAACGACACCATGGCTCTGGGCGGCGCTGAAGCCGTCGAAGCCGCCGGCATGGAGGGTCTCATCCTCATCGGCACCGATGCCATCCCCGAAGCCACTCAAGCCGTTTCCGATGGCCGCCTCACCGGCACCGTCGCCCAGTTCCCCCGGGAGATGGCCTGGCTGGCCGTGGAAAACCTGATCAAGGTGCTGGAAGGGCGGCCCATTGCCCCGAGGATTGATGCACCCATCAAGCTGCTGTTGGCGGCAGACGTTCAATAAATAGAGGATTGGAGGACTGGAAGTATGGAAGGTTGGACACTTTTCATCCAACCTTCCCATCCTCCAGCCTTCCAGATTGACCATGATCTATGAGTTGCGAGTCTACGAAGTCTTTCCCGGCAAAATGGAAGCCTTGCACCGCCGTTTTGCCGAAGTAACTGTTCCCCTGTGGGAGCGGCTGGGAGTGAAGATGGTCGGCTTTTGGAATACAACCATCGGGCCATCCCATAATCAGTTAGTCTACATTCTGGCCTTTGAAAGCCTGGCCCAACGGGAAGAAATTTGGGAACAATTCAAAAGTGACCCCGCCTGGCTGGCCGCCCTGGCCGAGACGGAAAAAGATGGGCCGCTGGTCAAGCAAATCAGCAATTCATTTATGACACCCACTTCTTATTCACCCCTACAGTAACTATGCAGGTGACTGGCACTTTTGTCCTCTGGCCGGATTGCCAAAAGTGACCAAACCCTATCACTAACCAAGTGCCAGTCACCTTTAGCTTGATGAAAAGGTATTTCGATGGTTCTTTCACGGTACGCTGAATTAGTTGAACCTGGCAAACTGGTCGTTAAAGAAGAGGAGCTTACCCCCAACGACGACCAGCTCTTGATCCGCATTACGCATTGCGGGATTTGCCAGTACGATGGAGTCTATTATAAAGGCATTATCGGCCAGACGCCGATGAGTTTGGGCCATGAGCCGGTCGGCATCGTCGAAGCCGTTGGTCGTAATGTTAAAGGCTTTCTGCCCGGCGACCGGGTGACCGGTCTCTATGCCTATTTGCGCGCTTTTGCCACCTACGGCCTGGCCGAACCGGGCCAGCTTTTGAAAGTGCCCGACCATGTGCCCTCGGAACAGGCCCTGGCCGAGCCGCTCAAATGCATCGCCACCATCCTCCGCGCCGCGCCGCCGGAATTTGGCGACCATGTACTGGTGATGGGCAGCGGCTTTATGGGCCTCCTGGTGATCGCCGGATTGGTGGGGCGCGGCGTGGCTTCGCTCATCGCCGCCGATGTGCGCGAAGACCGCCTGGCCCTGGCCAAAGAAATTGGGGCGACCCATACGGTCAATGCCAAAGACCCCGATTTCCTGGCGCAGGTCAAAGAGATCACCCAGGGCCACGGCACCGACGTGGTGTTTGAACTCACCAGCAGCGCCGAGCCGGTTGAGCTGGCGGTCAAGACCATGCGCCGCACCCGTGCTCGTTACGTGCTGGCCGGTTGGCACGGCCAGCCGGGAACCTATACCCTGCGCAACTGGACCACCCTGGGCGCAATTATCCTGCCCGCGCACCCATCTTTTTCGTTAGATCAGATGGATGATATGCGCCGGGCCATAGACGGGCTGGCGCGCGGCGTCTTTCCGATGGACAAGCTCATTACCCACCGTTTCCCCCTGGACGACATTCAAACTGCTTTTGAGATTGCTATGACCGGGGCGGATGGGTATATCAAAGGGGTCATTACACCCTGAAGGATGAAATTTCGGAGTCCAAAAGCTATGCTTTTGGACTCCGAAATGCAGGAGCAACCCGAATGTCTACATTTGCTGTTGGCATTGATATCGGCGGGACCAAAATTGCCGCCGGTGTCATAGATGAATCGGCCAATATCATTGCCCGTTACGTCTCTAAAACGCACGCCGGGCGGCCTCCGGCTGAAGTTATCGCGGCCAGTGTCGAGGCTTTTCATGCGGTCATGGCTCAAGCCGGGCTGCAAAGCGGTGCTGTGTCCGGCCTGGGGGTCGGTTTTGGCGGTCATGTCTATGGAGCGGCCGGGCTGATCCTGACCAGCAGCAACATGCCCGCCTGGGACAATCACCCGCTGCGCGACCACTTGCAGGCGCGTCTCGGCGTTCCGGTTGTGCTGGAAAATGACTCCAACTGCGCGGCCTGGGGAGAGTATCGTTATGGGGCGGGCCAGGGGTCACGCTACATGGCTTATGTCACCTTCAGTACCGGTTACGGCCTAGGCGTTGTGATTGACGGCCAGCTCTACCGGGGCGCAACCGGCACCGCCGGCGAATTGGCTCATACCGTCGTTCAGCTCGACGGGCCAACCTGCACCTGCGGCAAACGCGGCTGCCTGATGAGCTATGCCTCCGGCCTGGGGATTTCGCGCATGGTCTGCGAACGGCTGGAGGCCGGCGAGGAAACCTTACTACGCCAGCTTTGCGGCCCGCAGCCTGAGCGTGTCTCCGGCGAGGTGGTAGCCGAAGCCGCCCAACAGGGCGACCGGGTGGCTCAAGAGGTGCTGGCCCTGGCCGGCCGCTACTTTGGCGTGGGCCTCTCTTCCGTGGTGCAGATGTTCAACCCCGACCGGATTGTCATCGGCGGCGGCCTGGCCCACATCGAAGAGTGGCTGATGAAACCTTGTTTCGCCGCGCTCAACGAAAATATTCATCCGGTGCTGGCCCATTCCGCCGAGCTCGTTTACTCCAAGTTGTGGGAAGACGCTGGGATGATCGGCGCGGCCTCCCTGGTTTGGGAACAATAACTCCCATCTGCGAGATCTGATAATTCTTGAAGCAGTGTTCACGAGCTAACGCACACCACCAACAATGAAAAGACAGCAGAGTAGCACGCCCTTCGGCGCACCCGAAGGGGTGAGGTAGCAGAATCATGCAGTTCCCTGTCTACCGTCTACTGTCTACTATTTTCCGAGGAGAAAAGTAAGATGCCTAAATTTGGTTCTCATGCTTACCTTTGGATTGACGAGTGGACCCCCGAAAAAGGCAACTATGCCATTGCGGCCACGGCCAAAACCGGGTTCGACTTGATTGAGATGCCGCTGCTCAAGCCGCAGGAGTTTGACGCGGCGGCGCACAAAAAGGCGCTGGCCCAGGCCGGGATCGAAGGGACAACCACCCTGGTGCTGCCCGATGATTGTCACCTGCCTTTTCACCCGCAAAAGGCTAGACAGTTTTTACTCGGCGCTTTGGAGAAAGTCGAAGCGGTCGGCAGCACCTTCCTGGGCGGTTGCATTGCCTATTCCCTGGGGGTGTTTACGAACAAACCCCCGACGGAAGCCGAACGCCAGGCTGTCGTCGACGTGATTGGCGAAGTCGCCCTGGAGGCCAAAAAACGGGGGATTACCCTGGGCTTTGAAACGGTCAACCGCTACGAGTCCTACCTTTACAACTCCCTGGCCGATGGCCGGGCGACCATCAAAGCCATTGGCGCAGACAACATCGTCCTGCATCCCGACACTTACCAGATGAATATCGAAGAGGAAGGTTTTTACCAACCCCTGGTGGACTGCGCCGACGTGCTGGGTTACATTCACATCAGCGAGAGCCACCGCGGCCTGGTCGGGAGCGGCACAGTAATCTGGGATGACGTCTTCCGCGGCCTGGCCGACGCCAAGTTTAAAGGACCCTTGGTGTTAGAGTCGTTTGTAGCCATCAATCCTGATCTCATGGCAGCGACCAAGCTCTGGCGTCCGCCCAATCAACCTTCAGAAGTGCTGGCCAGCGAGGGTCTCAAGTTTATGCGGGCCAAAGCCGAACAATTCGGCTTGATTTAACAAAAAGGCGGGTCAGTGACCCGCCTTTTTGTTATTACCAAAGTCCTGAGGTTCTCTTGTGAATTTTATAATTTTTATAAAAAAATCTTTACAAATTCTCCCTTCGATGCTATAGTAACTCCTACAGCTTTGGCTACAAGCGATAACTTCTGGACTGTCGAGACGGACATTGCTCATGGAATTCGACAACTTGCCCATCCCCGAAGAGGAAATCAGCGCAACCATGCGTGACTACCTGGCCGAAATTTACCGCCTGGGGCAGGGCGGAGTTTGGGTCAGCACGACAGCCCTGGCCGAGCGGCTGAATGTCTCCGGCCCGGCGGCAGTGCGCATGGTCCGCCGGCTGCACCAGGGCGGTCTGGTAGACCACCTGCCGTATCGGGGGGTGCGTTTAACGCCGATGGGCAGCAAGGCGGCCCTGCTGGGCATTCGCCGCCACCGCCTGGTGGAGCGTTTTTTGGTGGATGTGCTCAAATTCGGCTGGCATGAAGTTCACGACGAGGCGGATGAGCTGCAAAAGGGCATCACCCAGCTTATCGAAGAGCGCATGGACGAGTTGATGGGCCATCCGGCAACCTGTCCTCATGGCGATCCCATTCCCACTCGGGAAGGGTTTATGCCGGAACTGAATGACAGGCCGCTGACGGTCGTTCCGCCGGGAGCGAAAGGCCAGATCAGCCGGGTGAAAACGCGCGAGCCGGAGAAGCTCAAGTACCTGGCCGAAATTGGCCTGGTGCCCGGCACGCCGTTTGAATTGGTCAATCGCGCTCCATTTAACGGCCCGCTGCGGCTGAGAATCACATCTACCGGGCGCGAGCAGGTCATCGGCGTTGAATTGGCCGCGGGCCTGTGGGTCACCAGCGAAATCCCCACCCGCCCCCGTCCTGACGGGGCGAAGCAAGCTGTTACGCCGGCGCGTTAATCTTTTAGAAGAGGAACGAGTTAGGAATGTCAAAGTGCACTTTGACATTCCTAAAAACCTGAATTCGGAGTTTCCCAATTTCGAACTCAGGTTAAAAATAAAAAATGTCCGGCTCAAAGATAAGCCGGACATTTTTTTATGACTTGCCAGCCTAAGCTTCGGCGGCTTCACCCTCGGCGTCGGGGCGGGGATTGCGGGCCAGGTAATCCTCGACCAACAGCAAGTTGGTTTCACCCGCCCGTTTGACCACGTTGAGCAGGTCGGTCATCGAAGAGACTTCTTCCAACTGCTCGGCCACAAACCATTGCAGGAATTGGCGGCTGAGGTGGTCGTTTTCCTTAATGGCCAGGTCTACCAGGGCGTTGATTTGCTCGGTTACTTTCAACTCCTGGTCGAGAGCCAACTGCACCGCTTCGGCGGCGGTTTCAAAATGATTTTTAACCTCATGGGTGGCCGGCACAATCGCAACGCCGCCGGCGTCGTTGATATATTGCAGCAGTTTCATAGCGTGGCCATGCTCTTCCGCCGCCTGAGCATGAAAAAACTTCGAGAGTTCGGGCAGGGTTTCGCTGTCGAAATAGAGTGCAACAGCGGTGTACTGCAATGAGGCGGTAAATTCCTCGACGACCTGCCGGTTAATGGCATCCACAACAGACTGTTTTAGTAACATTTTTCTACTCCTTATCATTTTTAAGATTTAACTGCTTTAATAACTCCGGCAAAATCTGACCGGCCGGGCCGGCCAGAGCATAGGTGGCGCTCTGAGTGAGCGGCGTCTCATCCGGGTTGATCTCAACCACGGGCATGCCCCGCCGCAGCGCTTCGTAAGGCAGCGAGGCGGCCGGCTGCACCAGGCCAGAGGTGCCGATGGCAAAGAACAGGTCACACTGCTGGGCAGCCTCAAAGGCAGCCCGCAGCGCCTGGGGAGGAAGCGTCTCCCCAAACCAAACGACGTCAGGCCGCAAATAGCCGCCACAGCGGGGACAGCGCGGTGGGACGTCAGGGCCAGGCGGCCAGGAATTGACGATGTCTCCTTCTTCAAAGCATTTGCTGCGGTTGAGGTTACCGTGCAGCTCGACGACATTGTGACTGCCGGCCTGCTGGTGCAGGCCATCTACATTTTGGGTGATCAGGGTGAATCTGGGCATGCGCCGCTCCAGTTCAGCCAGAGCCAGGTGGCCGGGATTGGGGTTTGCCTGGGCGACCAGTTCCCGCCGCCAGGCGTACCATTCCCAAACCAGCTTGGGATTGCGCCGGAAGGCCTGGGGGCTGGCCAACTCCTCCGGGCTGTATTTGGCCCACAAGCCGGTTTGGGCATCACGAAAAGTGGGAATCCCACTCTCTGCCGAGATGCCGGCCCCGGTTAGAACCACCCCATACAAAGCTGAACGAAGGACCTCGCTCAACTCCGGGGGAATTAAGGAGGAAGCACTTTGTCGGCTCATCATGATATAGTCTACCACCCTCGTGACCAGGGTGCAATCTGAACCTGCCTTTGGGCCGCTTTACGTAAAAGAACTTTTGAGGTAAAATGGAGCAGATGGTGGCGAAGGGAGACAAACGTTGACTCGCTCACAGGCGCTGACCCTGGGCATATTGGCCGGATTTGTCGTCCTTGTTTTTGCGGCGATAATTGTCCTGTTGTTTATTAACCCGCTGACCCAACTCGCGCCGCCGACGGCCACGCCGATTCCCCCCACCCCAGTGCCAACCGCTACCCCAACGCTGCCTAATTTCATGCCCACTCCCGGCCCCACGCCAACGCCGCCCGAACCGACCGCTACTAACACCCGCGTCCCAACCAGCACCCCATCGCCGCCCAAAGAGCCAACCGCCACCGTCGTCTTTAGCTTTCCCACCTACACCCCCACCTTCACGCCGATACCCCCCCCTGCCACACCTGTGCCCCCTACCGATACCCCCATCCCGGCCACGCCGACCTATCCGCCGCGGCGGTACAAGGTTTCTTTTGAGGCCGGCGAGACCACGATCACCAAGGGGGAGTGCACCGATCTGAAATGGGACGTCGTCGGGGCAGTTGCCGTTACCCTGGATGGGCGGAATGTCGAACCGGAAGGTGAAAAAGAGGTCTGCCCCGACAAAGATACCGAGTACAAGCTGACCGTGCAATTCCCCGATCAGGCCCGGCTGGAGAATGAAACCATCGAGATTAACGTCGAGGACAAGACGAGTCAAAACGACAACAATGAATAAGGTGATTGTACGTTTGACATACTTTTATAGTTGTGATAGTCTTTCCCTATAAGAATTACAATTTCCCACGAAATTTAACCTTTGTATTGGAGCCAGCGCGTGTCGAAGGTACTGTACATAGAAGATCACCCTGCTCAGCGAGATATTCTAGCACAGATGCTGGAACTCAACGGTTTTGAAGTCGCCACCGCCAGTGACGGCCAGGAAGGGGTCGAAAAAACCCGCGCCTGGCTGCCGGATTTAATCCTCATGGACCTGCGCATGCCTCGTATGGATGGCTTTGAGGCCATCAAAATCATCCGTTCTGAAGATAAAACGGCCAATATCCCGATTATTGCCATCTCCGCCTGGGCCAGCGCTAAACATAAAGAACGGGCCCTGGCCGCCGGGGCCAATGAACACTTCACCAAACCCGTTGATTTGAACCGTTTGCTGACCACGATTAATCGCTATTTGAAAGGTTAATCGGCTAACGCCTCCCTCAAAGAAATCAAAAAGCGACCCCCTCAATCGGGGGTCGCTTTGTTTTCAAGATCAATCCGCCCGCGCTTAGCGGTCTGAGAGCGACGAGGGCGAGCGCAGAAAGTTGACCAGCCCCAGGATCAGCAGAACCAGCAGGCCCAGCCCAGCCCAGGCTAAAAAACCCTTATCTCCCGGCAAAACCCCGCCGCCTTGCGGTATTTGCGCCGGAGGATTAACGGCCACGGCTGCCGGAGTCGGCGTGCCAACCTCGGTGGGGCGTAAAACCAGGGTGCTGGTGGCGGTCGCATTGGGGTCTGGGGTGGCCGTATCGGCCAGGGGCGCCGCCGGCTCGCCAAGGACTGGCTCCTCCCCGGAAACTGCTGCTTCCTGCGCCGTCGGGCCAACCACCAGAGTGGAGGTGGGCGTTGGTTCCGGGGTATTGGTGGCAGTGGGCGGGATGGGGGTAATGGTGGGGGTGGGGGTCAACGTAGGCTGGGGTACGATGACCGGCGTAGCCTGAACCACCTCCGTTTGCGTCTGGTTGGCCTGTCTCAAAGCCAGGACTGCCCCCAGGCCCAGCACGCCCACACAGATCAGGCCGACAATGGCTACCGCCAAGAGAATAAAAAGCCGGCTACTTGATTGCCCTTCGTCAACGTCGGCGCTAATGGTTTAGACCTCACTTCTCCCGACAATTTTATCCAAAATCGGATAATCATATAATAACTCTTTTTTTCATTATGGTCAAGTAGCAAACATAATTCGACCGCAGACCCCCTCCCTTCCCTCCCCCTCTTAGGGGGAGGGTTAGGGTGGGGGTCGTCGGCGGTCGTAATTTGAATAGATTTCCCCGGCCAATTGTGCTATAATAGATAGCATCTCCGTGACGAAAGGGCAGACCTGCTTTGGTCCGTTACATTGCCGAAAGCGAAGAAGACTTTAAAACCTTGCAGGAGCCGCCGGCCGCGGCCTACCTGGTGCTGCTGGTAGGCGGCCGGCCCAGCCACGCCTTTCCCCTGCGGGGCGAGATCCGCCTGGGCCGGGATAAAGATAACGCTGTGGTCGTGGCCGACCAGAAGGTGTCGCGCCACCATGCCACGCTGGCCCCGATTGACAACACCTTTATCCTGACCGACCAGGGCAGCGCCAACGGCACTTACCTCAATGGGGTGCAGATTGCCCAGCCGACCCGCCTGAAACACCACGACCGCCTGACCCTGGGCGACACCACCTTTCTCTTTACCATCGGCCAGCCCGACCTGACCCCGCCGCCGGAATACCCGGCCCCTGCGCCGCCCGTTCCCCCGGCAGCGGCTGTCTTTCCGCCCCTTGCTCTCCCTGCCGCCCCCGCCGCCCCGTTTCTGGCCGAGGCGCACATGCCCATCTGGGTGCTGGTCGGCTGTATGGCCCTGGTCATCATTGCCCTCTTGTTTGTGCTGGCCCTGCTGCTGGGACTGTTTATGGGCAGCAGCCAGTTTTTGGGGTGGGTCATAATCAGTTTGATTTGAGCGCCAAGAAGAATTGAAGTGTCATCAAGTAAACTCTCTTCGAAACATCGTAGCACCCTCCAAGCTGTTTTTGAAAATCCAGTTCGAGCTAATATCCTCTGGTCAGACATCGAAAAATTACTGGTAGCTTGTGGGGCACAGCTAAGTGAAGGGAGAGGATCAAGGGTCCGCCTCGTGCTGAATGATGTACGAGCTATTTTTCATCGCCCGCATCCGCGTAAAGAAACGGATAGAGGGGCAGTTATGTCAATGCGTCGTTTTCTGATAGAAGCGGGAGTAACACCTGATGATGGAATATAAAGGGTATCTAGCGCGAGTGGAATTTGATGATGAAGCCAACCTTTTTCACGGCGAAGTCATTAATATTCGAGATGTCATTACGTTTCAAGGCAAATCGGTAGATGAATTGCATCAGGCCTTGCAGGATTCGGTCGAAGATTATCTGGAATTTTGTACAGAACGAGGGGGGCAGCCGGAAAAGCCGTTTTCGGGGCGGTTTACGGTACAGTTATCCCCAGAAGCGCACCGCCGGATTATTTTTGCCGCAGAGAGAGCCGGCAAACGGTTAGATCATTGGGTGGCCGAGGTGCTGGGGCGAGCCGCGTAAATTGGGCCTGGTCATCATTGCCCTGTTGTTAGGGCTTTATATGGGCAGCAGCCAGATTTTGGGGTTGATGGTAATCAGTTTGATTTGAGCGCCAAGAAGATACGAGAGATAAAAAGAGGCCGGAGCAACCCGGCCTTTTTGATTAAAATCCGTGATAATTTCGATGCCAAGATAAAGCTTCTGCGTGGGGTCGTATCAATTCATTTTTGGGAACTATTATCGGTTGATTTTCCATCTCACTTAATGGAAAGTTATGCATTTCTGCTTGATGTATTTTATCAGACAAAATAATCCGGCCGCTATCGGTTAATGAAAAAATCCCGTTGTCGAAGGCCCAGTGATGAGTATGGCACATCGTTATGCCGTTTCTTGGGTCATCCGTGCCCTTCTCCTTCTTTGGTACAATGTGGACTGCTTGAGCTTCCACCAAGTTCTCGTATTTAAACTTAAGACCACAAACAGCACAGGCATAATCATACTCCCGCATTAGCACTTTGCGAAAAGTTGCTTCCCGTTTAGAAGCGCTAACTGAATATTTTACTAATTCTTCTTTTACAAATGGTTTAAATTCGTTGGTTAGTCTCGCGTATAATTGTGTCTGATACCGTTCTTCCTCATCGGTAATAATGCTTGTTATATCTTCAAGAGCATCCCAATCAACACTTTGAATTTCAAAAACGTCGTGCAAAGTGTTGTAGTTAGTAACAAGACCTAATCCAAGAACGTGATAAGTTGATCCACTTTGCGTATCAGTCTTAGCGGTGACTTGCGCAATAACCCCCACTGGTACTTTGTCTTGCTGGCAATTCATCAAAGCAACATTATCTGAGATATGCAAGCCACCTTTTCTTGGCGAGTAGGCCATTAACCATCTGCCATCCTCAAGGAAAATAAATTCGTCTTTATGTTTATACACGCTGCCGTGTTTCATCGAAATACACAGGGCATATTTTGACCAAGCTGGCTTGTAAATGCCAGTAACCAAATTGTGAAATCGTTCGATTTCAGGAATAAACCGATGTGTCCACTTGAAGAAAGCGGCAGGCTTGAGTTGACCCGTATACTTGGCAAATTCACTGAGAATTTGTGCGCGTAACGCTTCCTCAAGCATCCTGTTCCTCAGTAATTAAACTAAGCGGTGAGGAAAAATCTCCGGGCCGTGGCCGGTTGGATGGTACTTTTGGGTTTGGGCATCTTTTGCCTGGGGCATGGGCTGATATACCTCACAGTTTGATCAAAACGCCCTTCTATTCTATCACACTCGTGCAGCGGCTTCAATACCCATAGTGATTTTTATCCTGATGGCTGAGCAGTTACCTCAACACTTGTTCTCGGCCTCCTCCGGCCAAACCAGGGGCACGGTCAGCTCGACCCTCACCCCCGGCCCGTCGTCGCGATTGTAGAGGCTGGCTTTGCCGCCCGCCTCCCAGATCAGCGAGGCGACCATAGGCAGGCCCAGGCCCATGCCGGGCGACTCGCCGGTAAAATCCTTTTCGCCCTGGTAATAGGGCGTCCAGACCTGGGCCAACTGCTCCGGCGAGAGGGCCAGGCCGTCGTCGCTGATCTTCAGGCAAGCCTCATTGGACAGCAGGCAGGCCACTGAAATTTCTACCGTAGGCGTCTGGCGGGGATGGAATTTTTTAGCGTTCTCCAGAATCTCGCGCAGCACCAATTCAAGCGCCTGCTGCGAGAGGGCAATCCGGGCCTCCTCTAAATCGTGCTGCTCCACCACTCTGACCTGCGGCAAGCCTAATTCGGCGCTGATCTGGGCGACCACCGGCGGCAGCAGCGCCAAATTAAAACTCACGTCAGGCTGGACCAGGCTGGGCATGGTCAGATACTGCACAATATCGTCAATCTGCCCCTGCAAGCGCTGAACGCTGCGCAGCGCCCGTCCCGAAATTTCGGCCACTTCTTCAGGGGTCAGCTTAACCGCGTGCCGGGTTAAGATTTCCAGGCTGCCCTGCATGCCCAGCATCGGCGTGCGCAGTTTATGCCTGACCAGCTCATGGAAACCCCGCATATCCCGCTGCCCCGTGACCTCCTGGGTCACATCCCGCAGCCGCACCACCCAACTGCGCTCCGGCTCGGCGGGAAAGACATCCACTTGCAGCCAGAAAGCGTGCGCCGCCGCCGACTCCGGCCGCATCAGATAACGGGATGCTCGTTTGAGCGGCGGTTCCGGCCAGACCAGCCAGGCCTCTTCCGGCCGGCGTTGATACTGTTTACCGGCCAACGTCAGAAAGGTCTCGGCAATTAGCTCGCCCTGATCGGGCGGCAGGCCCAGGTAGAGCCGGGCCTGGGGGTTGGCGTAGAGCACATCGTCGCTTTTATTGACGATCAGGTAGCCGTCGTCGGTATTTTCAACCACCCACTCGAATTTAGCCCGCTCCAGCAGAAGCTGGCGATAGCGGTTGACCTGGGTAATGGCGCGCACCCGGGTCAATAATTCAGTCTGGTCAAAGGGCTTGGTCACAAAGTCGTCGGCCCCCAACTCCAGACCATGCAGACGGGATGCCCGGTCGTCCAGGGCCGTAATCAGAATAACCGGCACCTTGGCCAGCACCGGGTCGGCCCGCAGGCGCTGGCACACCTCAAAGCCGTTCATGTGCGGCATCATTACGTCCATCAGGATTAAGTCGGGCGTTAAGGCAGCGGCTTTGGCCAGGGCCTCGATGCCGTCGCCGGCAAAGGCCAGATCGTATCCTTCGGCGGTCAGTAACCTTTCCAGCAGAACCCGGCCCTCCGGCGCATCATCTACAATCAGAATAGTACTTGTATTCCTCATTTACAACTCCTAACCTGCAACAGCCGCCTTTGCCAAACAGGATAAAAGCGCCAAGACACCTAAGGTACAAGGTTTAGATAGGGGGTAAATTGCCAGGGATGGTCTTGGAGTCCAAAGCTGAGCTTTGAGACCCCATCCCTTACTTTGCAACCCTTCAACCTTACGGCTGGCTGCCTGTTATATTTTAAGCGGCGGCGGTGTGCATTAATATTCTAGCACAGTCACTCGACTGGCCCAATACGACTATTATCCCACATCTTGGCCCAACTTTCCCCCCGGCTCAAAACGTGGTACTATGGAGACAAATTAACAATTGACAACTTGTGCCCGTTAGGGTATTGACTGCTGATTATTGACCATTTTCTTCCATGAATAACCTGCCCTTTTCTGAAGAACCTACCCCGCCCGTTCCCTGGACACCCCGCGATGTTGCCGCGGGCCTGCTGGTTTTTGTGCTGTGGATTCTCTTTTTTGTCGGCATGGGCCTGGCCGGGGCGCAGCTTGAGCTGCCCGTTGACGCCGGGCTGGTCATCGTCTTTGGCGAGGCCATTTTGCTCATTCCGGCCTGGTACTTTAGCGTGCATAAATACGGCGCGAGCTGGGCCGATTTGGGGCTGCGCCCTTTTCGGGCCGGAGCGGTTGGCCTGGGCTGCGGCTTGATGCTGGCCTCGGTGCTGATCAACTTTGTCTACGCTACCTTTCTGGCCCAATTTGGCCTGCAAATTCAGCCGGAGCTGCAGCAAATCTTTGAGGGCACGGCTTTTCCGCTGGCCCTCTTGTTTGGCGGGGCCGTCGTCGCTCCCATCGTCGAAGAGATTTTTTTTCGCGGCTTTGTCTTTACCGGCCTAGCCGGGCGATGGGGCTGGCCCAAAGCAGCCCTGGCCAGCGCCGGGTTGTTTGCCCTGGCCCACGTCCTGCCCACTTCCTTTTTGCCGATCTTCATCCTGGGCTTGATTTTTGCCTTTCTGTTTCAGGCTTCCGGCTCGATCTGGCCGGCCATCTTGATGCACATGTTGACCAATGCGGTCGCCCTGCTGCTGGCCTATGCCCTCGCCCAGGGCTGGCTGCCGGGGGTTTAAAAGCGGAGGGCGGCGATTACCTGATTCCAAACTTTATGTTATAATGGGCGGGTATGTATACCATTGTCGCGCCGGTACCGGAGAATTTAGCCAAGGCTGTCGAACCTTACCGCCAGCAGTACGACCCGCTGGCCCGGCTGGCCCCGCTGCATATTTCCCTGCTCGACCCCTTCCAATTTGTACTACGCCCGGAAACTCTCTACGCCCACCTGAGCGACATCGGCGAAACCCACGCTCCCATCAAAGTCTTTGTGGTTGGCTGGCACGTCCACGAGGGTAAAGAATTTCAGCTTCAACTGCCGATGACCGCCGGCCAGTCTGAACTGATCGCACTCCAGGCTGAATTGCTGACCGGTCCCCTCAGCTCGCTGGCCGGCGCGGAAAAAGGTTACCGGCCCGCGCTGGTGTTTGGCCGTTTTACTCAGGCGGCTGCGCTGGAGCAGGCCAAACACGCCTTAAAAGGATTTGAGCCTCAATTTGTTTTTAGGGTAGGCCACCTGGAATTGTGGCAGCGGGACGAAGCCCACCAGCCCTGGCGCGTCGAAATGAAATTCAGCCTAAAAGCCACCGTCGCCGGGCGCGCCCGGCGTGAAAGGGCGGAGGATAATGTTTGAATGGAATTTACACAGAAAGAATTATACCAGTTAATTAACCTGGGCCGCAGCCCTTTGTGGCTGGTCGGCGCTGATTTAAGCCGGGCCAATTTGAGCCGGGCCAATTTGCGTGACGCCGACCTGGCCTGGTGTAACCTGACCGGGGCCGACCTGCGCGGGGCCGATTTGGAGGGCGCCAGCCTGACCGGTGCTAACCTCAGCGGAGCCGACCTGCGCAACGCCAATCTGAAAGACGTTGACCTGGACGGCGCCAACCTCGAAGGCGTTAAATTTTGGGGCGCAGTTATGCCCGACGGGTCCACCCATTATTGACAGGAGTTACGCGGTGGGTGGAAAGTCCCTCCCTAAATCCCTCCCAAAGGGAGGGACTTAAGCTAATTCTCCCCCCTGTGGGGGGAGTTAGAGGGGGGCAAACCCTCCAACCTTCCTATCCTCTATCCCCCAGCCTCTCCCTCACCCACTGCGCTACCTGCCGATTGGCTTCCATCATCAGCGTCAGCGTGACGTGGCTGGCTCCTTTGACCTCGATCAAGGTAGCCTGGGGCGCGGCCTGCTGCAAGGCTCGACCCGCTGCTGCCGGCGCAATATTGTCTCGTCCCCCATGCATCAACAGAATAGGCACCTGGCCCAAGTGAGCGATATTTTCCAACGGGTTTAACAGCTCAATCACTTCGGCGGTGTTTTTGTGCCGGCTGACATAACCGCCGGTGAACCAACTCTGCCGCAGTTGCCTCACCGAAACCTCTCGCCACAGCGACAGCACCGGCGCGCGGTAGGCATGCCACATCTCACCGTAACGCAATCCCCGGCTGTACTTCAAGGTAATGGGCGTTTCCAGGGCGGCCAGGGCGTCAATTTGTCCATTGCCAGACCCTAAAGGTTTGAAGAAACCTTTAGGGTCTTCAATTGTTTGGGCCAGGCTGGCTATAGTCAGGGCGCTGCCCAAACTGATCCCGACCAGCCCGACTCGTTCTATTCCCGGCTGCGCCCGCAGAAAGCGCAGGGCGGACGGGATGGCCGAGAGGCAGTCGGGATAAGCCAGGGGACGCTGGCGGTAATCGCCGTGGCCGGGCAGGTCAATCGTCAGCACCACCAACCCTTCCGCCAGGAGCGCCTGGACCAGCCGCCATTTGAAGGAACTTTTGGTATCGCCCGCGCCGTGTATGACCAACACCCCCCCTGGAAGGGGGGGATGGGGGGGGGCCGGCGGAGTCAGCAAATACCCAGGCATCAAATAGTCGCCGTCGGGAATTTGGACGCGCCGGCAACTGCCGTGGGCCGGATGGTCCGCTTCAAAAAGGCAGTCGGGATGGGGCGGCGGGTCAATATAAGAACCGGCCAGCAAAAGCAGCAGCAGCGCCAGGAGAGCCGTCGGCAAGGCCCAACCCAGAACCCACCACGAGTTTGGCAGCAGCAGCGCCCCCGCGACAAGGAGCAGCCAACTCAGGCCGTACCCGGCCAGCCGTCTCGGTCCCACCAGCGAGGCACCCCGCCAGCCCTGCCATGTAGAGATAAGCTGGCCGAGGCCCAGCGTAATTAAAAAGACAGCTACACCGCCTTGCATCAAAGCCTGCTGTCCAGAACTATCTGTTTCGAGCTACAACTTTTGGCAGACATGTTACGGCAATTAGTTACTTTCTTTGGTATAATGCTTACTGTTAAACCTATTAATGAGGTAAGCAGGTAAAATGGATGACTTCTTTCCGATCTTGATCGGGATTTTCATTATCGGTATCACCGTTATCTACCCGATAATATCGCAGCAAAATAGAGAAAAGCAAAAAAGCGCCTGGCGGCAGTTAGCCCTGGCCCATAAGCTGATCTTTGTTCCAAATAGCGGCTATTTTGGCAGCGGGGCTTACGTGGAGGGCCGATACCGGGGCTACTCGCTCAAGCTGGAGACAACTGAAAAAAAGGAAGGCAGAAGTAGTGTGACCTATACCTGCCTCAAGATATTTGCTAACCGCTGGCCCGTTGAACGGCAGTCCAAGACTCAATCGGAACCGCCATTGTCTTTTCAAGAGGCGCTCAACCACTTTATCTCACCACACTTTAGCTCTGGGTTGGATGGGAAAATCAAAGCGGAACCAGGGGGACAACTCATTTACTACGAACAGCAGGGGGTTATCCAGGATACCCAATTCTTGGAGAATCTTCTCGATCTCCTGACTTCCTTGGTCGAGGCCTATCCTATTTTGGTTGCCGGTGGAGCCGAAGTCATACCGGCTCTTGTCCCCGGTTTGGCCCATAAGGCTTTCGGGGAAATTACCTTACAGGTACTGCGAGACATTAGCGAGGAAACCGCTCGACGGCTCGCCTACCGTGCCCATCGCTTGTTGTGTCCACGCTGTTTGACCCGTTTTGGCCCGCACAAGGTAGATCTTTCCTGGCGGAATAGCCGGACTTACTACGGCTGCCGAACATGCGGCCAGAGCCGGAAGTTTTTGGAAGGTCCGGTCATCGCCGTGCTGGATAACCGGATGGCTGCCACTCCAACTCAGCAAGATGGAACGGTGCGGATCAACTGGTCGGCTCGCCGCGAGTTGTTTGACCTTGATGCGGTCGAGATTGTTCAAACCAGCGACGAGGACGTCGAACGGTTTGCTGTGCAGGTGGGCAATGATACTGATCCTTCTCGCCGGTCCCGCTACAAAGACATGCAGTGTGTGGTCCGGCCCGATTGCCAATTATCAGAGAACAGCTTACGGATATTGCGACAAATGTTTGGGCAAACGATGGAAGGAACTGAGGAGGCTCGGCCAGGCTAGGAGGGTCAAAATGCGTTTTGACCCTCCTGATTTTTTTACTCAGCCAAATGTACCTTTCTAAATTGCGGAGTGAGCATCCTCAGATGCGACTCCGTTCGGCATCTAAGGATGCCTCACTCCTCTTTGTTTAGTTCTTTATTTTCGGATCAGTATTGCCGGCCCTCACGCCGCCACGTGCAGGCTCAACTCGGCCATCATCGGCAGCGAGAGCAGATCGGGGCGCTGGCCGGTCGAGCCGACGGTGCCCTTGGGCGCCACCTTCCAAAATAGACCCAGACGGGTCGCCCAGTTATCCAGGACAGCCTGGCCGCGCGCGCTGCCGGTCAGCCGGACGTGCCGCGTAATCAGGTGTTTGAGCAGGGCCACGTCTTGCTCGTTAGTAACGCGGACCATCTGGACCATATCGGCGTTAAGCCGCCGGCCCAGGTGCTGGCCTTCGTCCAGCACAAAGGCCAGCCCGCCGCCCATGCCGGCCCCAAAATTGTAGCCGGTCCGGCCCAGAACTACGACCACGCCGCCGGTCATGTACTCGCAGCCGTGATCGCCCACGCCTTCCACCACGGCCATCGCGCCGCTGTTGCGCACGGCAAAGCGCTCCCCCGCCTGCCCCGCGACAAACATGCTGCCGCCGGTCGCCCCGTAAAGCACCGTGTTACCCATAATCACATGGTCGCCCGCTGTCAACTGCGACTTGAGCGAAGGCCGGACGACGATCTGGCCGCCGCCCATGCCTTTACCTACATAATCGTTCGCCTCGCCAATCAGGGTCAGGTTGACCCCCGGCGCATTGAACGCGCCAAAGCTCTGGCCGGCGCTGCCCAAAAACGTCACCTGGATCGTGCCATCGGGTAAACCCCGCTTCCCATAGCAGTTGGCAATCGCCCCGGATAAGGTCGCTCCCACCGTGCGGTCGGTATTGTTGATCGGCAAGGTCAACTGCACCGGCTCTGCCCCGGCCAGGGCCGGTTGAGCCTGGGCGAGGAGAAGTTTGTTGAGGTCACTCACAGCAACAAGTGTAGGGGTCGGGGGTTGGAGGGTTGGAGGGTTGGAGGGTTGGAAGGTTGCCCATAGGGGGCCTTCGGCTCGAAGGTTGGAAGGTTGCTCTAATCCATTCCCCCATTCCTCCATTCTTCCACTCTTCCATCCTTCCATTCTCGCCAGCAGCGGCGACATGTCCAGCGTGTCGGCCATAGCGCTGCCGGTAGGAATTTGGCGCAGCAGCTCGGTCCGTCCGATAATCTCAGCCAGGCTGCCAAAGCCCAACCCGGCCAGAATTTCGCGGACTTCCTGGGCCACAAAGTGCAGATAGGCCATCACATGTTCCGGCGTACCGGCAAACTTGGCCCGGAGTTTGGGGTCCTGGGTGGCCACGCCGACCGGGCAGGTATTACTGTGACAGGCGCGGGCCAGCAAGCAGCCCTCGGCCACCAAGGCCGCCGTGCCAAAACTGAACTCATCCGCGCCCAAAATAGCGGCAATGATAACATCGCGGCCCGTTTGCAGGCCGCCGTCGGTGCGCAGCCGCACCCGGTCGCGCAGGTTGTTCAGAACCAGGGTTTGCTGCGTTTCGGCCAGTCCCACTTCCCAGGGCAGGCCGACACATTTGATGCTGCTCCAGGCCGCCGCGCCGGTGCCGCCGGCATGCCCGGCAATAAGGACCACGTCCGCGCCGCCCTTGACCACCCCGGCGGCCACCGTGCCCACTCCGGCCTCGGCCACCAGCTTGACCGACACCACCGCCGCCGGGTTGACCTGCTTCAAATCGTAAATCAGTTGGGCCAGATCCTCGATACTGTAGATATCATGGTGGGGCGGCGGTGAAATCAGGGTTGTGCCGGCGGTGGTATGGCGAATGGCGGCAATTTCGGCGGTCACTTTGCTGCCGGGAAGCTGGCCGCCCTCGCCGGGTTTCGCGCCCTGGGCCATTTTGATTTGCAGTTCATCCGACGCCATCAGGTAGGCCGGGCTGACGCCAAAGCGGCCCGACGCCACCTGTTTGATCCGGTCGTTCTTTTCCGTGCCAAAACGCTCCTGGGCCGACCCGCCTTCGCCGCTGTTGCTCATCGCGCCCAGGCGATTCAGGGCCACGGCCAGCGTTTCGTGCGCTTCACTGCTCAGCGCGCCGTGCGACATGGCCGCCGTAGAAAAGCGGGCAAAAATGGCTTCCAGCGGTTCCACTTCGGCCAGGTCAAACCTGGGCCGGCCGGTCGAGACAAAATCGAACATGTGGCGCGGGTCAATCACCGGGCGCTGCTGCACCAGCTCGGCAAATTCCTGGTAGGCGCGATAGCCGGCGGCAAAGTTAGCGCCCACAAACGACCGCTGACCGCCGGCCGCGGACCACCGTTCATTGATAATTACCCCGTGACTGTAGTCCGTAGTCTGTAGTTCGCAGTCCGTTGCCGGTTGAGCAGGTACATGGTTCGTTCCATTTGTGGTTACTTGAGCGAGGGCCGAGACGCGGCTATTCACCGGCCTGCCATTTCCCTGAGTCATTGAGTTATGGCTGTTAGACTCTGACAATTGACAATTGATTACCTGTACCCGCCAGGGTATTGACAATTGATTACCTGTGCCCGCCGGGGTATTGACAATTGTTCTCTCTTCGCTCGCCGCCGGGCTGAGTACACCCTCCATCCGCACGGCGGTTTGCAGCGCCTTGACAAGCAGCGGATCATAGGCGTGAGTTTCGCCGTCGCGCCTGTACTTGTAAAAACCGTAGCTCTGGATTTCGGGCCGCTGCGGATCGGCAAAACCGGCCCGGTGCCAGCGCTGCGTTTCGGCGGCAACCTCTTCCAGGCCGATACCGCCCAGGCGCGAAACCGTGCCGCTGAAAAATTCGTCAACCAACTCCTGGCTCAGCCCCACGGCTTCAAAAATCTGCGCGCCGCAGTAGCTGTCCACCGTCGAGATGCCCATTTTAGACATGACCTTGAGCAGCCCGGCCTCAAGCGCCCGCACAAAATTAAGCCGGGCTTCGTTCACTTCCAGCTTAATTTTCCCCGCCCTGACCAGATCTTCCACACTGGCCAGAGCCAGATAGGGATTGACTGCATTGGCCCCGTAGCCGATCAAACAGGCCAGGTGATGTACTTCACGGACCTCGCCGCTCTCAACCACCAGGCTGACCTGCATGCGCTTGCCGCGCCGCACCAGGTGATGATGCACCGCGCCCACGGCCAGCAGGCTGGGAATCGGCGCATACTGCTCGTTGATCCCCAAATCGCTCAGAATGAGGATGGTTTTGCCCTGGCTAATCGCATCTTCGGCCATTTTACCCAGCCGGTCGAGCGCGCGGCGCAAGCCCGCTTCTCCCTGAGCTACCGGATAGCGCATGGCAATAGTCTGCGTCTGGAAGCGCGGATCGCCCAGCCCCTTCAGCGCGACCAGGTCGGCGTCACTCAAGACCGGGCTGGCCAGTTCAACCAGGTGAGCGGGTTGGGCCGACTCCTCCAGCAGGTTGGGGTGCGCGCCCAGCCGGATGGTCAGCGACATAACAAACGTCTCGCGCAGCGGGTCAATCGGCGGGTTGGTCACCTGGGCAAAACGCTGCTTAAAATAGTGAAACAGGGGCCTGGCCTGGGGCGACATGACCGCCAGCGGCGTGTCGTCGCCCATGGAGCCGGTTGGTTCTTTGCCCTCGTCGGCCATGGGTCGGATAATAACGATGAGTTCTTCGTGGGTGTAGCCAAAAGCCGCCTGCAAACGGGCCAGCCACTGCGGCGTCGTGTTGACCTTGGGCGGCAGAGGGCGCTGCTGCACCGGTTCCAGCGAGAAATAGGCCGGGCGCGTTTCCGTGGGCAGCGGTTTGAAGCCCTCCACCCAATCGCGGTAAGGCAGGCGGCGGGCCAGTTCGTTCTTAACCTGGTCGTTGGTCAAAAAGAGCTGCCGCTCCACATCCACCAGGATCATGTGGCCGGGACCGAGTTTGCCCTTGGTCATGATCGTGCCCTCGTCCAGGCTGACCACACCCGCTTCGGATGTGGCAATCACCAGATTGGTGCTGGTGGTCAGATAGCGCATCGGGCGCAGGCCGTTGCGGTCCAAAGTCGCGCCGACGCGTCGGCCATCGCTAAAGACAACCCCCGCCGGGCCGTCCCACGGCTCCATCAACGCAGCATGGTAGCGATAAAAAGCCTGCCGGTCAGGGTCAAGGTCGAGCAGGTTTTCCCAGGCCTCGGGCATGAGCATGGCCATGCTGTGATGAATGTCCCGCCCGGCATGCAGCAGCAGCTCCAAGACGTTGTCAAGCATGGCCGAGTCGCTGCCGGAGGGGTCAATAATGGGCCGCAGGTCGGCCAAAGCGTCCGGCCAGAAGGGCGAAGCTAACATGGACTCGCGGGCGCGCATCCAGTTGACGTTGCCCTGCAGCGTATTGATTTCGCCGTTATGGGCCACCAGCTGGAAAGGCTGGGCGCGCTGCCAGTTAGAGGTGGTGTTGGTGCTGTAGCGGGTATGCAAGGTAGCCAGGGCGGTTTCATAGAGCGGGTTGGCCAAATCCAGGTAAAAATCGGCCAGGCAGGGCGAGAGCATCAAGCCCTTGTAAACCACCGTATTGGCCGACAGAGAAGCCACGTAAAAATTCTCCTGGCCGGCCTGGCGAGCGGCGGCTTCCAGCCGCTTGCGCGCGGTGTAGAGAAATCGCTCAAAAGCAGCACCGCGTTCAAGGTGCGCCGGGCGGCGAATGATAATTTGCTTGATTTGGGGGCAGGTGCGCCGCGCTGTCGGGCCAAGCGCGGCGGGGTTGATGGGCACATCACGCCAAGTGAACAGGGGATGGGGGTCGGAGGTTGGGGGTCGGAGATTAAACATTTTACTAAGAGTTGTTTCAACCAGCTCAACAGCTCCTTCTAATCCCTGATCCCTGACCCCTGACCCCTGCCCCCCATTCGGCAGGAAAAACATCCCCAGCCCATACTCGCCCGGTTCCGGTAAATCGGCTACGCTGGCGGCCAGCAGGCGGTGAGGGAGTTGGGTCAGCAGGCCAGCGCCGTCGCCGGATTGGCCGTCGGCGTCAATGCCGCTGCGGTGTTTCATTTTGCCGACAGCTTCCAGCGCCATCTGCACAATATCGTGCCCGGCCCGACCGGTGGTCCGGGCGATAAAGCCGACGCCGCAAGCGTCGTGCTCAAATTCGGGGCGATAGAGGTTTTGTTGGTGGGAATCAGGCATAGCGACAAGAACCTTCCTGATAGAAATTAGATGTGTTGCCAAATAAAAAAAACTGGACACGGATTACCACAGATACACACAGATTAGGTCAAAAAATTAAAGAAAAATCCGTGAGATCTGTGTGAATCTGTGTCCTAAAATGTAGTTACCTTATGCAGTAAAATTATGGCAGGTCGGTGGCGCCCATCAGGTAACGGTCGCACTCGCGGGCAGCGCCGCGCCCTTCGTTGATGGCCCAGACGACCAGGCTTTGCCCTCGCCGGGCGTCGCCGGCAGCAAAAATACCGGGTACGCTGGTAGCGAATTTACCATACTCGGCCTTGGCATTGGAGCGCTCGTCGCGCTCGATGCCAAGCTGGCTGAGCAGGCTTTCCTCAGGGCCAAGAAAGCCCATTGCCAGCAGGACCAATTGGGCCGGGATAACCTTCTCGGTGCCGGGGATGGGCTTGGGATAAGGGCGTCCGCCGTTGCCGCCGGTGGTCCATTCGACCTGCACCGTATGTACCTCTTTGACCTGGCCGTTCTCATCGCCGACAAACTTGGTCGGCGTATACAGATAACGGCGTGGGTCATTGCCATAAAGCGCCTTGGCCTCTTCCTGCCCGTAGTCTAATTTGTAGATTTTGGGCCATTCCGGCCAGGGGTTATCGGCCTGGCGCGTCTCAGGCGGGCGAGGCAGAATTTCAATCTGAGTCATGCTGCGACAGCCGTGCCGCAGCGACGTCCCCACACAGTCCGTGCCGGTATCGCCCCCGCCGATGACGACCACATCTTTGCCTTCGGCGGAGATATACCCCCCCCTGTCCCCCCCCTTAAAGGGGGGGGAAAAAGAATCTCCCTCCCCCTTAAAGGGGGAGGGTTGGGGAGGGGGTCCATCAAGTAATCGCTTCGTGTTGCCGTGCAAAAACTCCATCGCAAAATGGATACCCTTCAGTTCGCGGCCCTCAATGGGCAGGTCACGCGGCTGGGTGGCTCCGGCGCACAGCACGACCGCATCAAACTCCTTGAGCAGCTTTTCGGCCGGGTAATTCTGGCCGACCTCGGTGTTGGTGATAAACTGGATACCTTCAGCGGCCATCAGGTCTATGCGGCGCTGGACAACTTTTTTATCCAGCTTCATATTGGGGATACCGTACATGAGCAGGCCGCCGATGCGGTCGGCCCGCTCGAAGACCGTGACCCAGTGACCCGCCCGGTTAAGCTGGTCGGCGCAGGCCAGGCCCGACGGGCCAGAACCGACGACGGCAACCCGTTTGCCGGTGCGCTTGGCCGGCGGCTCAGGAGCAATCCAGCCTTCTTCAAAGCCCTTATCAATAATGGCACATTCAATGGTTTTGATCGTGACCGCCGGCTCGTTGAGACCCAGGGTGCATGAGCCTTCGCATGGGGCCGGGCACACCCGGCCCGTAAATTCGGGAAAGTTGTTGGTCTTGAGCAGGCGATCCAGGGCCTGCCGCCACAAACCCCGGTAGACCAGGTCGTTCCACTCCGGGATGAGGTTGTTGATGGGGCAGCCGGAGGCCATGCCGCTTAACAGCGTGCCGGTATGACAAAAAGGAATGCCGCAGTCCATGCAGCGCGCGCCCTGCTGCCGCAGTTTTTCCTCGGCAAAATGCAGGTGAAACTCCTGCCAATCTTTTATCCGCTCCGCCGGCGCCCGATCGAGCGGCAGTTCGCGGGCGTATTCCATGAAGCCAGTGGGTTTAGCCATTATATTTTTCCTCTGCTCGGCAGACGGTAGGCAGTAGACGGTAAATGGAAAAAATTCCCTGTCTACTGTCTACCGACTACGGTCTACCTGATTTAATTTCCGCTCACACGAGCCTGGTCGTTTTTGTTTTGCTCAAAGGCGGCCATGACCGCCTCTTCCCCGCTCAAACCGGCAGCTTCGACTTCCTTGAAGGCGGCCAGCATGCGCTGGTAGTCCCTGGGCATGACCTTGACAAACTTGGAAAGCAGTTCGTCCCAGTGAGCCAGCACCCGCTCGGCCAGGGCGCTCCCCGTGTAATCGGCGTGGCGCTGGATCAGCGCCTTGACCTCGGCCATCTCGGCGGCGTCCTCCAGCCGTTCCAGGTTAACCATCTCCTGATTGCAGTGGCCGGGGAAATCGCCTTTTTCGTCCAGCACATAGGCAATGCCGCCCGACATCCCAGCGGCAAAATTCCGCCCGGTCCGGCCCAGCACGACCACCCGGCCGCCGGTCATGTACTCGCAGCCGTGATCGCCCACGCCCTCGACGACGGCCCGCACCCCGCTGTTGCGCACGCAGAAGCGCTCGCCGGCCACGCCGCGAATATACGCTTCCCCGGCGGTGGCCCCATAAAAGGCCACGTTGCCGACAATGATATTCTCTTCAGGCACAAAGGTAGCTCCTTCGGGCGGGTAGACAATAATTTTACCGCCTGACAGACCCTTGCCAAGATAGTCGTTGGAGTCGCCCTCAAGAGCCAGGGTCATTCCGGCCGGGATAAAAGCCCCAAAGCTCTGCCCGGCCGAGCCGATAAAACGGAGGCGAATGGTATCTTCGGGCAGGCCGGCCGCGCCGAAGCGCCGGGTCACTTCACTGCCCAGAATCGTTCCGACCACCCGGTTCACGTTGCGAATCGGCAGGGTGGCGGCGACGGGAGCGCCGTTTTCCAGGGCGGGACGGCACAAATCGAGGAGGACTTGGTTATCGAGAGCCTTGTCCAGGCCGTGATCCTGTTCGATCTGGCAGTAGCGGCCCACCTCCGGCGGCGCTTCCGGCTGGTAGAGGATTTTGGAAAAGTCCAGTCCTTTGGCTTTCCAGTGCTCGACCGCCTCGCGCACCTCCAGCTTGTCGGTCCGGCCAACCATCTCGTTGATGGTGCGAAAGCCCAGTTGGGCCATTATCTCGCGCATCTCCTGGGCGATAAAGTGCATAAAATTGACCACATGGGCCGGATCGCCGCTGAACTTTTTGCGCAGTTCCGGGTTCTGGGTGGCCACCCCGACCGGGCAGGTATCCAGGTGGCAGACCCGCATCATCAGGCAGCCCAGGACGACCAGCGGCGCGGTGGCAAAGCCGAACTCTTCCGCGCCCAGCAGGGCGGCGATGACCACGTCACGCCCTGTCTTGAGCTGGCCGTCGGTTTCGACGACAATGCGGCTGCGCAGGTTGTTCAAAACCAGGGTCTGGTGAGTTTCGGCCAGGCCCAGTTCCCAGGGCAGGCCGGCGTGTTTGATGCTCGTTTGGGGCGACGCCCCGGTGCCGCCATCGTGGCCGCTGATCAGAACCACGTCGGCGTGGCCTTTGGCCACCCCGGCGGCAATCGTGCCCACCCCAACTTCCGAAACCAGCTTGACATTGATCCGGGCCTGCGAATTGGCGTTTTTGAGGTCATGAATCAGTTCGGCCAGGTCTTCGATAGAGTAGATATCGTGGTGGGGCGGCGGCGAAATCAGGCCGACGCCGGGGGTGGAGTGGCGCACTTTGGCAATCCAGGGGTAAACTTTGCGGCCGGGCAGTTGGCCGCCCTCGCCGGGCTTGGCTCCCTGGGCCATCTTGATCTGCAGTTCTTTGGCGTTGACCAGGTACTCGCTGGTCACGCCAAAGCGGCCCGAAGCGACCTGCTTGATGGCGCTGTTGCGCGAGTCGCCGTTTTCATCCAGAACGTAGCGGGCGGGGTCTTCGCCGCCCTCACCGGTGTTGCTCCTGCCGCCGAGGCGGTTCATGGCAATCGCCAGGCTTTCGTGGGCCTCTTTGCTGATCGAGCCGTAAGACATGGCCCCGGTCTTAAAGCGCTTGCAGATTTCCTCGACCGGCTCCACCTCTTCGATGGGGATGGGGTTGGCCGCAAACTTCAAGTCTAACAGGCCGCGCAGCGTGCCCAATTGTTTGGATTGATCGTTGATGAGCGCCGTATACTTCTGAAAAATGCCGAAGTTATTGCTGCGGCAAGCGTGCTGGAGCAGGTGGACGGTTTGCGGGTTGAAGAGATGATGCTCGCCGTCGCGCCGCCACTGGTACTGGCCGCCGACATCCAGGTTGTGGCCGTTGATCGGCCGCTCCGGGAAAGCCTGGGCGTGGCGGGTCAGGCTCTCCTGGGCAATCACCTCAATGCCCACCCCGCCGATGCGCGAGGGCGTCCAGGTGAAGTACTTGTCCACAAATTCCTGGTTCAAGCCGACCGCCTCAAAAATCTGCGCCCCAAAGTAACTCTGGATGGTCGAAATGCCCATCTTAGACATGGCTTTGACCACGCCCTTGACGGCGGCCTTGATATATTTCTTGATGGCCTGCTCGTGGGTTAGATCGGTCAGCAGCCCCTCGCGAATCATATCGCCCAGGGTGGCGTAAGCCAGGTAGGGATTGATGGCCGTAATGCCGTAGCCGATGAGCGTGGCAAAGTGGTGGACTTCGCGCGGCTCGCCCGACTCCAGGATCAGGCCGGCGTGGGTGCGCGTCCCCCAACGGATGAGGTAATGGTGCAGCCCCGACACGGCCAGCAGGGCCGGAATCGGCGCGTATTCCTGGTTGACGCCGCGGTCCGACAAAATCAGGATATTGGCCTCACCGCTGGTAATGATGCGGTTGGCTTCCCGGCACAGGTCGGCCATGGCCTGTTCCAGCCCTTCCTCGCCGTCGGCGGCTTTGAAGAGAATCGGCAGCGTGACCGCATTGAAGCCAGGCTGGCGGATGTAGCGCAGCTTGGCTAATTCTTCGTTGGTCAGGATGGGGTGTTTGAGCTTGATCTGGCGGCAGTTTTCCGGCTGTGGCTCCAGCAGGTTTTGCTCCGAGCCGATCATCACCTCCGTGGCCGTAATCAACTCCTCGCGGATGGCGTCAATCGGCGGGTTGGTCACCTGGGCAAAAAGCTGCTTGAAGTAGTTGTAGAGCAGTTGCGGCCGGTCGGACAGAACGGCCAGGGGCGCATCGTTGCCCATCGAGCCGATGGCTTCCACGCCGTCTTTGGCCATTGGCGCCAGCAGCAGGCGCAAATCTTCAAAGGTATAACCAAAGGCCTGCTGATATTGAATGAGCGAACCGTGTTCGTTGAGCGGGTCGGTGATGTAGTGGGAGAGGTGGAGGCTGGGCCGCCCGTTTGTCTTGGGCTGGGCGGGGGGTGCGGGCAGCTCTTCAAGGGTGACAAGATACTGGTTCAACCACTGGCGGTAGGGCTGGGCTGAGGCCATCTGGTGTTTGAGTTCTTCGTCGCTGATGATGCGGCCCTCTTCGGTGTCAATCAGAAACATGCGGCCCGGTTCGAGCCGGCCTTTGTAGAGAATCCGTTCCGGCGGGATGTCGAGCACGCCGACCTCAGAAGCCATGACTACCAGGTCATCCTTGGTCACGTAGTAGCGCGAGGGCCGCAGCCCGTTGCGATCCAACACCGCGCCCACCCGAACGCCGTCGGTGAAGCCGATGGAGGCGGGACCGTCCCAGGGCTCCATGAGGGTGCTGTGATATTCGTAAAACGCTTTTTTCTCGTCGCTCATGCTCTCGTGGTTGGACCAGGGTTCGGGGATCATCATCATAACGGCGTGGGGCAGCGAGCGGCCGGCCAGCACCAGGAATTCCAGGCAGTTGTCGAACATGGCCGAGTCACTGCCATCCTCGTTGATGACCGGCAGGATTTTTTCCAGGTCGTCGCCAAAGAGCTGGGACTGGAAGCGGGTCTGCTGGGCGAAAAACCAGTTGACGTTGCCGCGCAGGGTGTTAATTTCACCGTTGTGGATGAGGTAGCGGTAGGGGTGGGCGCGTTCCCAACTGGGAAAAGTGTTGGTGCTGAACCGGGAGTGGACCAGGGCCAGGGCCGAGGCCATCTCCGGGTCGGACAGGTCGGGGTAGTAGCCTTCCAACTGGGTGGCCATGAGCATGCCCTTGTAGACAATCGTTTTGTAGGATAGGCTGGGTACATAAAATTGAGATCCGCCCGGCATCCCCGTGTAACGAATCGCATTGGCGGCCCGCTTGCGGATGACGTACAGCTTGCGCTCAAAGGCCATATCGTCCTTGAGCTTGCCGCTGCGCTCGATAAAAACCTGGCGGATGACGGGCTCGGCAGAGCGGGTGGTTGCGCCCAGATCACTGTTGTTGGTCGGTACGGTGCGCCAGCCTAGCAGCTTCTGCCCCTCGGCGGCGACAATCTCGGCAAAGCGATCTTCGCAGGCGCGGCGCAGGGCCGGGTTGGGCGGCAGAAAGACCATGCCGACGCCATACTCGCCAGGGCCGGGCAGGTGAATATGCTCCTGGACGGCGACTTTAGCCAGAAAAGCGTGGGGTGTTTGCATGAGGATTCCGGCGCCGTCGCCGGTGTTGGGTTCGCAGCCGCAAGCGCCGCGGTGAGCCAGGTTAGCCAGCACCGTCAGGGCCTGGCGCACAATGTCATTCGATTTTTGGCCTTTGATGTTGACCACAAAGCCGACGCCGCAGGCGTCGCGCTCAAATTGGGGGTCGTAGAGACCCTGCTGGGGGGGAAGGCCAGGCCGCTGGCCAGATTCCTCGTTGTTAATCATGATGCTACTCCTCCCAAAAAGTAAAAGAAAGTTACACAGAGAAACACGGAGGAGACGCAGAGATTCACTGAGATTCCTCTGTGGGCCTTTGCGCCCCCTCTGTGAAACTCTGTGTTCCTGTTTACCAAACCCGACACAAAATACCCCGCCGGGCCACTTCTCGGTGACGCGGTTGGGGGTCATCCAGTACGACGGAATCAGGATAAAATTTGGGAAATCTTAATCCAGTTGGGGGAGCATGTCACTACCCAAATGGGTAATATTTCATAAGCTTGAAATTTGGAGGCAGAATTCACCAGCAGGACAACATCTTGGACAATAGATTAAACGATGCTATGATTATTGCCTTAAATTCCACAGTAAGCAACGTAAAACGCGAGAACTTTTCATGTTTTACGGATTAAGCAGGAAGGTTATGCTCACTCACCCAACACCCGCTATCGAACTGGCTCGCCGCCTAGCCCAGGAATTCGCCGCCCGCGCCGACGAGGCGGACCGGCTGGGCCGGCTGCCGGCGGAAGATGTCCGGGCGCTGAAAGACTCCGGCTATCTGGGCTTGAGTGTTCCGCAGGAATACGGCGGTTGGGGCCTGTCACTGAAAGAGTGCCTGGCTGCGCAGTTGGAACTGGGCCAGGGCAGCGGCTCGACGGCGATGGTCGCTGGGATGCAGCTACACCTGTTCGGCCATGCCCGCGAGATCCGGCCCTGGCAGGAGGCGACTTTCGCCTGGCTGTGCCGGGAGGCTGTGCAGGGCGGACTGTTCAACAACGTCGCCAGCGAAGCCCAGTTGGGCAGCCCGTCGCGGGGAGGGCTGCCGGCCACCACCGCTGTTCCTAGCGCCGACAGAACAGGTTGGGTGATAAACGGGCACAAAACCTGGACCACCGGCGGCCAGCACCTGACCCACATGATCGTCACCACCCGCATCGAGGAGGACCCGGCCTGGCTTCTGGTTTGCCAGGGGACGCCGGGTGTCGAATGGATCGAAACCTGGGGAGACTCGCTCAGCCTGCGGGCCAGCGACAGCCACGACGTTTATTTCAGGGATGTCGTTGTGCCGGGTGAGCATCTGCTTCAGCGCGGTATAACGCCTGCCCAGGCGGTCCCCAATGCCTGGTTTCCGCTGGTGATGTCCACAGTTTATCTGGGCACGGCCATCGCCGCTCGCAATACAGTTATCCGATACGCCCTGGAACGAGTGCCCACCGCTCTGGGTAAACCTATCGCCACCCTGCCCAAAATTCAGCGTCAAATCGGCGAAATTGACCTGGCCCTGCAAGCGGCTCAAGCCCTTATATTTGAGGTGGCCGGGGCCTGGACCGGCGAGGCCGAGAACCGGCAGAAACTCTACCCCCGCGTGGTGGCCGCCAAACATCTCATCACCGAAACGGCGAACGAGGTCACCGACAAGGCGCTGCGCGTTGCCGGCGGCCTCAGCCTGACCAAGTCGCTGCCGCTGGAGCGCTACTTCCGCGATGTCCGGGCGGGTTTGATGCAGCCTCCCTCCGGCGATACGGCGCTGGAAATTATCGGCCAGCATGCCATTGAGCTGCACGGCCAGCCAGAAGGGTTTACAGATTGACACGGATAGACACAGATAAAAATTATCGTATTTTTTTTGTTTTTTTTCTAATTGTCTTTAGCTTAGCAGCCTGTCAGCTCACGCCGCCTCCCCCCTCACCGATTACCCCCATTGCTGTTGCCTCAACCCCGACTCCCTCACCTCCACTAGCTCCACCGCCCAGCCCTTCGCCTCCCCGCCTCCCCGCCTCCCCGCCTCCCCCCTCCCCAACCCCTGCCTCTCTCTTCCCCACCGCCCCGCTGCCATTGAGCGCCTTCCCCCGGCCCAAAAATGATAACGGCTTGGGCGTCCACTGGAGCACCCACCTCTATGCCCAATCCGATGAGGCCACCAGCTACTTTGTCTCCGAACTGGCCCGCATGAACGTCAAGTGGGTCAAGCTGCTGGTGGACGGTCTGACCAACCGCGACTACGACCGGACGATTGACGACCTGGTCAGCCGCGATATTATGCCGGTCATGCGCATCTACCAACAGTGTAACACCCCCTACGATCCCGATGAACTGGAGGCGCTGGTCCGCCATTATGTGGCCAAAGGGGTTTACTATTACGACCTGTACAACGAACCCAACCAGCCCGGCGAAAGCGGCGGCTGGTGCGACGAGGACGGTCAGCCGCAGCCGGAATACCTGGCCCAAATCTGGGCCGACGCCGCCCGGACGATCTATCTGGCCGGGGGTTATCCCGGCCTGCCTTCCTTTTTTGCCCCCGGCCAGAAGCAGCCGGATTGGTACGACGATTTCTTTTACCGTTTCTTCGAGGCCCTGCGCGAACAGGGCAACGAGGAGGTCCTGTACTTCGCCTGGGCCTCCATCCACAACTACACCATCAACCACCCGCCGACCTATCCCTACGATGAGGTCAACCAGACCGGCCGCCTCTTGACTGCAGCCGAAATCGAGCGGTACGGACTGACCGAGGCGCAGGTAGCCGAAATCAATCTGAACCGCACCGTGGCCGGCATCTTGAGAACGCGCCTGCTCACTGCCGAAGACGGAGCCAGGCTGGGCCTGGACCGGGTCGCGCTCGACGAAATCAACCGCCGCTTCACCGAAGGCGAGCTGATGGGCTTCAACATCTACGATGACAACACCAGCTTTTTCCAGTTCATCGCCTTTCGCAACCAGTTTTACGACCTGTTTGGCTTTGACATCCCGATGATCTCGACCGAAGGCGGGGCGACCAAAAGCTCCGGCGAAGATCCGCGCTACCCGGTGGTGGATGGGCAAACCGTGGCCGAATGGACCCTCTGGTCGGCCGATTACATGCTCGACGATGCGCCGGATTATTACTTCGCCACAATGACCTGGCTGCTGGCCCAAAGGGCGCTGGATTACGATGAGCCGGTCTGGGAAAAGAACGCCTGGTATCACGACCGGGAGGGTGACCAGGAGCCAGTGGTTGAAGCCCTGAAGCGGCGGCCCCGGTTGAATGAGGCGCGCCGTTTGTGTTTACCAGATATTGGACCACAGGCGAACCACCGCGAAATGGTTAAGGCTCAGCTTGAAGTTGAGCAATGTCTTGAAGCAGGGGTGAGGCCGCAGCCGGAGCAAAATCCGCTGGCTGCCTACCCCCGGCCGGAGGCGGACAACGGGCGCGGTCTGCACGGCTCGCCGACCAACCAGCCTTTGCCGAAGGAAGTAGTGGATTACTTTGTGCCGGAACTGCGGGCCATGAATATCAAGTGGTACAAGTTCCTGCAAGACGATGCCCCCACGGTTACCGACCCCTACCTGATTGAACAGCTCACGGCCAGCGGCATCGAACCCATCATGCGGGTCTACAAACCTTTCAATGAACCCTACCAGCATTTGCCGGAATTATTTCCCCAGGCTGTCCAGTTGGGCGTGCATTACTTTGAGCTTTACAACGAACCCAACGTGGCCGGTCCCGCTGGGGGCTGGCCGGAGGGCGAACCAATCAATGTGGAGCGCATGGTTGATCTGTGGCTGCCAGCCGCACAGCAAGTCCATATGGCGGGCGGCTATCCCAGCCTGCCGCCGCTGGCCGGCGGCGGCACCGTAGATGATCTGGTCTTTCTACGCCAATTCCTGGCCGGGGTGCGCGCCAGAGGACAGGCCGGCTTGCTGCCTCGCTCCTGGCTGGCCGTCCATAACTACTTTCTCAACCATCCCCTGGATTACCCTACCGACCTGGTCAACGTTGACGATGTGCCTTTGACCGAAGCAGAAATCGCCGAACGAGGGTTGACGCCGGAGCAGGTCGAAGCGATCAACCACGCTCGCCGTATTGCCAAGCTGCCGCGCGAGCAGGGCGGTTTTTGGGTTGGCAATACGATTGACGAGGACTCCAACGCTTTTCACAAGTTTGATGCTTACGCGAAAATCTTTTACCGGCGCTTTGGCTACTACCTGCCGGTCATCGGCACCGAAGGTGGAGCCATTATCGGCGCGGCAGAGGACCCGCGCTATCCGCCCGTGCAGACGGAAGATTTGACTGCGTTGACCCTCGGTGCATACCACGCTATGCTCGATGAGGCGCCGCCCTACTTTTTTGTCCAGACCGCCTGGCTGCTGGCTAACAGCGCCGGCGAGCATGCCGACGAGCGTTTTGAACAGGCGGCCTGGTACAAGGATCGAGCAGGAACGGTGCTGCCGGTGGTTGAGGCATTGAAAGCAGACCCGCGCCGCGAGGAAGTCCGATCCTGGCAGGAGCCTAAACCGGGCGATTGAATGTTGGTAAGCTTCATTTTACTTATGGTCGTTGGGGTAAAAAACCCAGTTGGGCCAGCAGGTGAAACCGATCCGGCACGCCCCAATGCTCAACGATCTGGCCGTGCTCAAAGCGGCAAATATCAATCACGGTAATCCTAAACGACCTGCCCGTTGGCGGCCGCCCCAAAAACTCCCGGCTGTGAGTGCCCCGTCCGCTCATCCGTGCCCAGACTTTATCTCCATCGGCGACGATATCCTCGATGGTGAGGGAGAAATCGGCAAAGGTGTGGCGAAGATAGCGGATGGAGCCCTTAAACTCCTCGAGCGTCGAGGGTAGATCAAATTGATGCTCGATGTAAGTGGGGGGAAAGCACTCATCCAGAGCCTCAACATTGCCCTTATTAAAGCCCTCCTCAATCACTCGCCTGAAGACAGCAATATTTTGCTCTGCTGACATGAGAGTATCTCTCCTTTCATTAATTCACTTGACTTCTGTTAGCTTAGCGGAAAACAGCCGGACTGGCATCCGGGAAACTACTCATTTGCGGAGAGCGGCAGTACGTAGATTTTAGAGGGGGGTACGCAGCCAAGACAATCCGAGGAAAAGCAAGCCAGGCAGCAAAGCGCTTGCGTTTTCAGGAACTACTCGTCGGTTGGCTCAGCCCTTTTTGAACAGTCCAGGCCGCAATCTGGACGCGGGAGGTAAAGCCTAGTTTGGACATAATATTAGCCACGTGGCGCTCGGCGGTCCGTTCGGTGATAACCAGCGCCTCAGCAATGGCCCGATTGGATTGGCCTTGAGCAATCAGGGCAGCCACCTCACGTTCACGAGCCGTTAGCCCGCCGAATTGCTGCTTCACCGCCTGACGGGGCAAAAGGCCGGTCCTCCCTTCGGTCGCCTGTCGGAACGCCTCCGGCCCGCTCTGGAGAGCATAAGCAACGGCCTGCTCTAGGGTCAGCGCCCGGCCGGCTGTCTGAAGGGCAGCGAAGGTTGGCCCATTAAGCTGAGCACGGACGGTCGCTTCGTAATTCTCAATTTCAAGGCGCTCAGCCGGCCACACCGGCGCTTGAGCGGCCTCGCGGATGCCGGCGGCGGCGCCAAAAAGCTGGGCGGCCCGCTCAGGGGCAGCCTGGACTCCGGCCAGCGCCGCCAGGCCGGCCAGTCCTTCGGCGATGCCAGCCTTATTATCCCTTTCAAGTTGCTGCTGTAGGCTTTCAATAAAGAGGGTGCGGGCCGCTTCATACTTCCCTTGTCCCAGAGCGACGTAGCCCAGGTTGTGCAAAATAGCCGGGAGCTCCGCTTTATTACCCAGTCGCCTATACAATTCCATGCTCTCGCCGTAGAGTTCTGCCGCCCGGTCATACTCTTTCTGGCAGCGCGCAACATCGGCGACTGAAGCAGCGATCAGGGCCATCGAGCGCGTATCGCCCAAATCACGCGCTATAAGCAAACTCTCTTCAAGATAGGATCGAGCCTGGTTAAACTCTCTCTGGGCAAGCTCAATCATGCCCAGGGGACCCAGGGTATGGACAAGCCCCCAGCGGTCCCCAATCCGGCGCAACAGCGCCAGTGCCACCTCAAGTTCAGCCCGGGCCGGCAGGTAGTCTCCCTGAAAAAAGGCGATCTGACCCACCAGCATGTGATTGAGGGCAATTAACCAGACTTCATCCAGTTCTTGGGCTATTTCCAGGGACTCGGCCAGCAGCCGTCTGGCCTGATCGCTGGCCAGGCCACTGGCAAAGGCCAGGCGGGGTAAAGCCAGGGCCAAACCACGCCGATCATTCAATTGGCGAAAGAGAGCTACACTCTCTTCGGCCCAAGCCGCCGACGCCTCATTATCCCCCTGGTCAAAGGCGAGCGAGGCCGCCCCGTAAAGGGCAGAGGCTCGCGCCTGTTGGAAGGAAACAGGAAGCGTTAGACCCGAAGCAGGTGGTTCCTGGCTGCGCTCCAGTAGGGTCTGCAGCCGGGCGCAGCCCTCGCTCAGATAGCCCCGCCGGTCCCAGAACCAGTGAAGCGAGGCCGCCAAGCGCAGCCCGCTCTCGACATGTCCGGCCTCCTGGCCCCAATCGAGCGCCGCGCGCAGGTTGTCGTGCTCTCGTTCCAACCGTCCCAACCAGGCTACCTGCTGAGACCCTCTGAGTCCGGTCTCCGCCTCCTCCACCAGGGCCAGACACCAGGCCAGGTGCCGGTCCCGCAATAAAATGCGTTCGCCGGCAGCTTGCAACTTCTCCTGGCTGTATTGGCGAATTGTCTCCAGAAGCCGGTACCGAGGCCGGCTATCGCGGGATTGTTCTACCACAACCAGAGATTGGTCAACCAGATTCGACAGCGTATCGAGCACCATGGCTCGTTCAAGCATCTCATCCGAACAGATCTCTTCCGCTGCCTCCAGGGTAAAGCCGCCGACGAACACCGCCAACCAGCGTAGCAAGATTTGCTCCGGCGGGGCAAGCAACTCGTAACTCCAGTCGAGGGTGGCGCGGAGGGTTTGCTGTCGCCGGGCCGCCAGAGGGCTGCCCCGGGTGAGCAAGGCCAGAGCGTCATCCAGGCGTTCGGCAATTTGGGCAGCCGACAGGACTTTGATGCGGGCTGCGGCTAATTCGAGCGCCAGCGGCAGGCCGTCCAACCGGCAGCAGATTTGAGCCACGGCTGCGGCATTCTCAATAGATAGACGGAACGCCGGAAAAACGGCGGCAGCGCGAGCAGTGAAGAGTTGAACGGCCTCAAACCGGGCCAGTTCCTCAGTTTGCACCTCGCCGGGGGTGATTCCAGTCCACCAATCAGGCGCAGGCACAGCCAACGGCGGAACCGGCCAGGTGGTTTCACCCTCAACCCGCAATGGCGCGCGGCTTGTCGCCAAAATGCGCCCATGCGGGCACGAGCGGAGGAGGCTATTGACCAGCCCGGCGCAGGCAGAGACGATATGCTCACAGTTGTCCAGTATCAGCAGGACTTGTCTTGAGCGGAGGTAATCTATGACCGTTTCGATCAGGGGATAACCTGGCTGCTCGCGTACAGACATGGCCGTGGCTACCGCTTGGGGTATAAGTTCCGGGTCACTGATACTGCTCAACTCAACCCAGGCAATACCATCTGGATATTCTGCCGCGGCCAGCAGGTCGGTTACCACCTGGCTGGCCAGCCGGGTCTTCCCGCTGCCGCCGGGGCCGGTCAGGGTTAAGAGCCGGACCCTTGCCATTAAATCCTTCACTTTGGCCAGTTCTCGCTCCCGGCCAATGAAACTGGTCAACTGAAGGGGTAATTTGTTGAGAGTCTGGCTCAGGCGAAAAGAATCGGTCCAGGCAATATCTTTAGGTGCAAGCCGGTTCTGCGCTGCTCGATCGGCTGGTTTCACACCAGATTCCCTCTGCCTCATTCAACACCCTAAATGAGCCGGTCAGCTCATCGCCTTTAAATTTATCTTTAGCGCTAAGGATAAGATAAGAAATCGAGTGGGGAAGTATTACGATTAAAGAGGTCATCTAATCTAGAGTCGGAGTTATTATACTTGACTAAAAGATTAGAACAAAGGGAAAAGTTGATGTTCACCTCAACCGGTCTGGTGGACTGACCAGTTTAACATATTCTCATTGATTAATCAGCGTAAATTGATATAATGTTGGCACGTTCTTGGGCATACCAATTTTGTTTTATCCCCACACCCCCTAATCCCGGCTAAATCCTTTGGTTTTGGCCTTTAGGCTGTAGCTATAAACCGGCAACAATACTGAAACCCTCGAGGATTAAGCAATGTACGAATTCAAACTACCCGACGTGGGCGAAGGCATTCACGAAGCCGAGATTTTGAAATGGCTGGTCAAAGTGGGTGAGCGGGTGGCCCAGAATCAGCCGATGCTGGAAATTCAAACGGATAAGGCCGTGGTAGAGATACCTTCGCCGGTGGCCGGCGCTATCACCGAGATTCGGGCAGAGGTTGGAGCCATAACCCAGGTGGGGGATGTGCTGGTGGTGATTGAAACAGACAATGGACAAACAACCCCCGCTCCATCCCTCGACTTTGCTTCGTCTCATAACGCTGCGGGACAGGACGGGAATGCGGCTCATGCCGCGGAGGAAAAATCGCCCGGCATTGCCGGTCCGGGCAAACGGGTGCTGGCAGCCCCGGCGGTGCGTAAGTTAGCCCTGGAATTGGGCATTGACCTGAGCCAGGTGTCGGCTTCCGGTCCGGCCGGCCGGGTGCTCCCCACCGATGTGCGCCGTTTTGTCCAGCAGCAAGCTGAAGCCAAACCGGTCGAAGTTAAAACCGAGGCAACGGCCCAGGAGATCCAAGCTAGCGCCCCACCGGAATTATCTCAAGCGCCCCGCCAGTCTAGTCAGGAAATTATCGAGGAGGAGCCCTTACACGGCTTACGCCGGCGCATCGCCGAGCGCATGGAGCAGGCCTGGCGCATCCCGCATGTGACCAGTTTTGAGGAGGTGGAGGTCAGCAGCCTGGTGGCGCTGCGGCGGCATCTTCAGCCGGAGGCGGAACGCCGGGGGGTGCGGCTGACCTATCTGCCTTTTATGATCAAGGCCGCTGTCCAGGTGTTGAAAGAATTCCCCTATTTCAACGCCAGTCTGGATATGGAGAGGCAGAAGATTCTGCGCCGCCGCACCTATCACCTGGGGATTGCTATGGCCGTGCCCGACGGTCTGCTGGTACCGGTCATCCACCACGCCGATCAACTGACGCTGCTCCAACTTGCGGCGGAATTAAACCGGCTGAACGAGTTGGCCCAACAGCGCCGCTTGAGCCAGGCCGAACTATCGGGCAGCACCTTTACCATTACCAACTTTGGCAGTTTCGGCAGTTATCAGGGGACACCGATCATCAACCCACCCGAAGTGGCGATTCTCGGCTGCGGGCGCATCGAAGAGAAGCCGGTGGTGGTGCAGGGCCAGATTGAAGCGCGCCCGGTGCTGCCCCTGGCCCTCAGTTATGACCACCGCTTGCTCGATGGGGCCGCCGCCGGCGCATTTCTGGGACGTTTGAAGATGCTGTTGTCCGATCCAAATCTGCTGTTTCTGGAGCTGGTTTAAGTGGATTACCGCTCGGCCCTGGAAATCACCCGCTGCAAAAACATTTTGGTTTGGGGGTTTTGGGGGTTATCAAAAAGCTGCGCCGGCGGTCCCTGTTCGGCGATGACGCCCCCTTCCATAAAGACCAGGCGACGGGACACATCGTGGGCGAAGGACATTTCGTGGGTCACGACAAGCATGGTCATGCCCTCGTCGGCCAGTTGCTTCATGACCTCCAGCACCTCGCCGATCAGTTCGGGATCGAGGGCGCTGGTCGGTTCATCAAAAAGCATGACCTTGGGCTGCATGGTCAGGGCGCGGGCAATGGCTACCCGCTGCTTTTGCCCGCCGGAGAGGCGGTTGGGATACTCGTCCCGCTTGGCGCTGAGGCCGACTTTGGCTAAAAACTGTTCGCCGATGGCGATGGCCTCATCTTTTTTCATCTTTTTGACCGTAACCGGGGCTTCAATCAAATTTTCCATCACCGATAGGTGGGGAAAGAGGTTGAACTCCTGAAAGACCATGCCGGTGCGCAGCCGGATGTCGTGAACAGCCTGTTTTTGGGCGGCGCTCAGCTTATGCTGCTCTACATGCACCGACAATCCATCCACCGCAATTCGGCCGTGGGTGGGCTGCTCTAAAAAATTAACACAACGCAGTAAGGTGGACTTGCCGGAGCCGGACCGGCCAATAATAGTGACCACTTCCCCCTGCTCCACATCCAGCGAGACGCCTTTGAGCACCTCTAACGGGCCGAAGTTCTTGTGCAAATCCTGAATTTCTACGATAGCCATATTAGCGATCCCCCCGCGACATGCGCTTTTCAATATTAGCCTGAATAGTCGAGAAAATAATGGTCATTAACCAGTACCACAAAGCGGCGATAAGCAAGGCTTCCAATCCTCTAAAGTTGGCCCGGCCCACCTTTTGCGCCCGCCACATGATCTCCTGCACAAAGCCGGTGGCCGACACCAGGGCCGAGTCTTTGAGCATGGCGATGAACTCGTTGCCGGTGGGCGGCAACACCAGGCGCAGCGCCTGCGGCAGGACAATCCGGCGCATCATCTGCCCGTTGGTCATCCCCAGAGCTGTAGCGGCTTCACGCTGGCCCCGACTCACACTGCTAATCCCGGCCCGAAAAATCTCGCTCATATAAGCGCCATAATTTAACGAGAGGGCCAGCACCCCGGCCACAGCGGGGGGAAGTTTGATCCCGATTTGGGGTAAAGCCAGGAAGAAGAAAAAGATTTGCAGATAGAGAGGGGTTCCGCGAATGAGGGAGACATAAAAGGTGGACAGCGCCACCAGCGGCGGGATGCCGGAGAGGCGGCCCAGGGCTGACAATAAAGCTAAAAGGCTGGCACAGACAATCGAAACCGCCGAAATCCACAGGGTTTGAGGCACTCCCTGGCTAATAAAGGGCCACCAGGTGGCAATAAATTCGGTATCCAACTTGATGGTTTTGATGGCGACAGGTCCCAGGCTAAAGCTGATCCCGCTAAAAGCGAAGATAACCAGGCCCAGGATAATAATCCACCACACCACCACCTGAATGCTCGACCAATACCTGGCCCGCTCCTGCTGCCGCAAGACAAGCTGTGTTTGGGATAAAACTCTTTCGGCCACGATGCCCCTCCTTTGGTTATTAATTCAACGTGGATTTATTAAAGAAGACCGTCGACCCCCACCCTAACCCTCCCCCTGGTAGGGGGAGGGTTAGGGTGGGGGTCGGCAGCCAGCAGTCGGTTTACACCCCCTCGGCTGTCACCGGAACCCTGACCAGTTCGCCGTTTTTATCCTCGCGCACCCGGTACAGGTCATTAATGGTGGCGACCCGATCAATAAACAAGATACCGTCCAGGTGGTCAATTTCATGGTGGACCAGGACCGCATCAAACCCTTCAAAGGTGAAGGTAAAGGGTTTGCCCCACTCATCCAATCCCTGCACTTTGAGATAATGCGGGCGGACCGTTTCGGCGTAGAGGCCGGGAAAGCTGAGGCAGCCATCAAAATCCCGCTCTTCGCGCCGGGACTCGACAATTTCGGGGTTAATCAGGGCGATAGGCGGGCCAGGTTCTTTTGAGCTGTCACCCTTGCCCCCCAGGCGCACGACAATCACCCGGCTCGGCACGTTGATCTGAGGCGCGGCCAGGCCAATCCCCTCGGGGTGAGCTATGAGCGTGTCCTTTAAATCTTCGATGAGTTTTTTTACCCGCCGGTTGACCGAGCGCACCGGCTCGCTTTTTTGGCGCAGCGCCGCTTCATTATCCGTATATAGAACAATATCTCTTATCGCCATACTTTTTTCCGTTGGACGTTATAACGCAAATACCTGGCCCCGGGCCGGGATGTGAACCTCTGGTATGCCCTGCTGGCGGGCCGCCTCGGCGATAGCCGTCGCCCCTTCCATTTCACCATGCACCAAAAATAACTGGCGGGGATGACCGCGCTCCTGGGCCATCTTCAGCCAACCGAGCAGCCCGTTGTGGTCGGCGTGAGCCGAATAGCCGTTGAGTTTGAACACCTTGGCCCGAACCGGGTACTCATCCCCAAAAATAGAGACCACCGGCTGGCCGTCCAAAATTCTGCGACCCAGGGTATTTTCGGCCTGGTAGCCGACAAACAGAATCATATTGCGCTCGTCGCTGATGTTATGCTTGAGATGGTGCAAAATCCGGCCTGATTCACACATCCCGGAGGCGCTGATAATAATGGCCGGCTGGTTCAGCTCGTTCAGGGCTTTCGACTCCGCCACATCACGGGTGTAAGTAATCCCTTCAAAGCCAAAAGGATTGTGGCTGTTGGTAGCTTTGATAAAATCTTTCATTTCCTGATCGTAGGCTTCGGGGTGCAGGCGAAATATCTCGGTGGCATTGACGGCCAGCGGGCTGTCCACGTAGATGCGAATATTGGGCAGCTCGCCCGCATCCTTCATCACGTGCAGGGCATAAACCAGTTCCTGGGTCCGGCCCAGGGCGAAGGCCGGAATAATAATTTTGCCGTTTTTCTGGACAGCTTCGACCACCATTTCCTTCAGTTCAGCCCGCGCTTCCTCGGGCGGCTCGTGATAGCGCCCGCCGTAGGTGCTTTCCATGATGATGAAGTCTGCTCCCTCGACCGGCTGCGGGTCGCGCAGGATGGGCAAACGGGTGCGGCCCACATCGCCGCTGAAAACCAGCCGCTTGCGCTTGCCCCCGTCATCTATATCGAGCGTGACCGAGGCTGATCCCAGCAGGTGGCCGGCATCTCGATAGCGCGCCTGGATGCCGGGCACAGGACTAAAGGTGCGCTCATATTCGATGGATTGAAAGAGGCTTAGCGCTTCCAGAGCGTCCGCTTGCGTGTAAAGCGGCTCAAACGGTTTCTGGCCCCGCTTGATCCGGCGCTTGTTGACGTACTCCACGTCGCTTTCCTGGATATGGGCCGAGTCGCGCAGCATAATTGCCGCCAGGTCGCGGGTGGCCGAAGTTGCCCAGATTGGCCCGCGATAGCCGTTTTTGACCAGGGTGGGGATGTTGCCGATGTGATCAATGTGAGCGTGAGAGACGATGAGGGCGTCAATTTCGGTCGGGTCAAAGGGAAAATTTCTGTTCCGCTCAAAGGCTTCTTTACGCGGTCCCTGATACAGCCCGCAGTCGAGCAAAATGTGGTAATTATTAACCTTCAAAAGGTGCATCGAGCCGGTCACGGTTTGCGCCGCACCCCAAAATTGTAGTTCCATCCTTACTTTCCTTTTTTAGAGACAACTGGGTGGGGAGAAATTATAATGCAGTCCAGAGAATATGACAATCAGCCGAGGGCAGAGGAACAATTATTAATGCTGGTTACGGATAAATATCCGTAACCAACTCGCCAGCGGGCTTAGGTCCATCAATGACCTGTTACGGATTCAAATCCGTGACATTCAGTCAAATCAAAAAACCTGCCAGGTTGGCTAGACCCGACAGGTCTTATGAGCATTAAAACAGAGGCAAACAGAAGTTACCCCCTGGCCTCGAGTGCAGCCAAACGGGCTTCGATGCTGGCCAGGCGATCCATTAACGGCACGACGCCGGTGCGGCGCAGTTGGAAGGTCAGGTGCAGGCCGGTGTGGTCGGCCAGCATGCCGGCGCCGGTAACGACATCGCTGGAATACTCCGGCTCAAAGAGGTAAACGGTAATGCCGCCCGGCTGCCCTTCCTTGACCCCGCTGCCCTGGATCTGGTCAATCTGCCCGCTGCCGCCGGTCGGAACGATGAAGGCGCGGTTGGGTGGCGGCGGGCTCCACAGAAAGTCAGGGTCGAGCGTATATTGGTCGGCGGTGCTGTAGGAGAAGGCAACCCGAACATTGGGCATCGGAAAGCCGTTCTCGTCAACGACCAGGACAATGACTCGCTGCTCCTCAAAAGACTTGGGCTTGGTCCGGCGGGCACTGACCAAACAAAAATGCCCCTGAGCCTGCGAGCTTGTTTGCCGTTGCAGCGTCGCCATCCAATCTTGCTGAATATCCATCGGCAGAACATTCAGCGGCTCGTAATTCATCATTTTCTTTTTCCTTTCTCTATTAAAAGGGTGAATAAAATTGGACTGCTATCTTGTTTGCCATCTTGTTCCCAAACTGACGCGAAGCCTGGGAACAAGACGGCAAAAGTCACGCCGATCCAGGTCTAAGCCAACTCTTTGGCCAGGGCGTAAATCTCCCCGGCGTCAAAAACCTGATTATTGGCCTCAAACAGGCGGGCAATCGCCGCCCGATGGACCTTCAGCTTGAGGCTGCCAATCCCCAGCCCGCCGATACACTTTTTATCGTGGCGAACTTCGCCCTTATCCATCATATCCAGGCCGCCCACACCCAACGGAGGCACAGTGTTGATGTCGGCTATGATTTCCAGGCTGGGACTGTCCCGCCACAGCGCCTCCGGCACCAGCTCGATGCCAGACGCGCCGGCCGCCAGGATGATCTGCGCCCCGTCCAGGGCGGCCCGGGTTGAGGCGGCGTCTGACACCTGCATAGGAGTCAGAGAGACGCCAAACCGTTCCCCCATCGCCGTGCAGGCCGCTTCGGCGCGATCCAGCTTGCGGGAGGTGAGAACGACTGCTGCCCCTTCCTGGGCCAGCAGCACAGCCCCGCGCTGGCCCACCGGGCCGGTCCCGGCAAAAACAACCGCTTTTTTACCGGCAATGCTGCCCAGATTGGTAATCCGGGCGACTGCGGCGGAGGCCGTGGTATTGCAGCCGTTGCTGTCCAGCATCAGCGAGACCCGAAAACCGGAAAAGAAAATTTGTTGGACGGCGTCGAAGAGTGCTTCGCCTTGAGCCAGGTTGCTGCCGCCCACAAAAATGGCGGTGTTTTGCTTATCTTTCCCGCCCCGGGTGAAGATCGCGCCATGCACAATGCCCTCGACGTTATCGGGGTTCATATTGGGAAACGAGAGGAGATGATCGGCGCCGCCATCATAGGCGACGACGCCATCAAACGAACTGGGGACAGGGTCGGTATCGAATTGGAATAACAGTTTCTTCATTGCTAATATTTTCTCCTTAGGGATGCTTCCATTCTATCACCAGCCGGACACAATTGCAACAGCTATTCGTCTAATAGATAAACCGGCTCCTGATAATAGCGAATTTTGTTTTTGCCGAACTTATCCATCAGCAGTTGGTGCAGCCACTCATTCTTTTCGCTCAGGGAGCGGTCAGATTTCAAGTGGCGCAGCTCGGCGTTGAGGCGGAGCACCCGGCCCGGAATAATGAAGCGGGTAATGCCGGCCGGCAGCACCCGGCCCGCCTGGGCAATTTGCAGAACCTGGTCCACGGTATATTCGGGAAAAACGATCAGGGCGGTCAGATCGGGAAATTCGTGGCGCAGAACTGCCATATCATTCGTGAGGGTGCGGGCAACCTGATAGGCGTTGATATAAGCATCGGTTAAGATGTTCAATGCCTCCAGGCGGTTCACGCCCTGGCTGCGCTGGATGATAAACATCTTACCCTCAACGGTCCGCAGGTAGCACAGGCCCCCCAGCTCGGCCATGTCGTCGAGCATCTTGTCCTTGCTGGTCTCAATCAGGGAGATTTCGGGCAGCCCTTGCAGCAATTTGATCAGGTGGGCCGGCTTGGCCTGGCGGATGGCATGCAGCCAGGTGTGCAGCCCAAGCTGTTCTTTGGATTGGGCCACCTGGACGATCACGTGAGGATAGCCCAACTCTTTGAGGGCGGCGGTGCGGGTCGCCCCGTCAAGCACCACATAGCGGTCGCCGGCCTGGGCCACGATGGGCGGGTTGGCGAGCCGCCCTTCGACCTCGAACCGGCGCACCAATTTATCCACCCGGCGCTGGTCTACTTTCTCGTGGGGAAAAACCTTGTCCATGGGGACGACCTGCAACCCCAACAGGTTTTCACTGCGGACTTCTCGAATCAATTCAATTATCTTTTCTGCGATGGTAATCGCGGCGGCGCGCTGGGCATCTTCGGTGCTGGCGGCGATATGGGGCGTGGCGATGACCCGCTCGTGCCGGGCCAGCACATTGTTGATGGCCGGCTCTTCGGCAAAGACGTCGAGCGCCGCGCCAGCCAGCCGGCCTTCATTCAAGGCGGCCAGCAGCGCGGCCTCATCCACCACCGTGCCACGGGCGGTGTTGATCAGGTAAGCGGTCGGCTTCATCGCGGCCAACTGCTCTGCGCCGATCAGGTTTTTGGTTTCGGCTTTGGAGGGGACGTGCAGCGTCACAAAATCGGACGCTTGCAGCAGTTCCAGCAGGTCCACCGGCTCGACCCCGGCCTCCAGGTTCAACTCGGGGGTCGGCCGGCGCTGGTTGATAATCACTTTCATGCCAAACGCCTGGGCGCGGGCGGCGACCTCACGCCCGATGCGGCCAAAGCCGACAATACCCAGGGTTTTGCCGGACAGGCCGGTGCCCATAAATTTGCTCTTTTCCCACTGGCCCTGTTTCAAGCTCAAATCGGCGCGGGGCAGGCCGCGGGCCAGGGCCAGCAGCAGGGCCATGGTGTGCTCGGCCACGGCGATGGTATTGGCGTCGGGGCAGTTGACCACTTTGATTTCGCGGTTCTGGGCGGCCAGGACGTCAATATTGTCCAGGCCCGCCCCGGCCCGGCCGATGACCTTCAGCCGCAGGCCGTGCTCGATGACCTCGGCGGTAATTTGGGTGGCGCTGCGGGTCACGACCGCTTCGTAGTCGCCGATCACGCCCAGCAGTTCGGGGGGCTTGAGGCCCGTTTTTACATCCACGTCGGCGTGCTGGGCCAGCATCTCCATCCCCACGTCGGCAATCGCGTCGCAAATCAGGACCCGCGGGCGCCGGCTTTCAGGCTTCATTGGCTAAAAACCTCCTGGAAAAAAGTAGACAGAAGTCAGTAGTCAGAGGTCAGTATCCAGACAGCAATTCTTGCTACCTGCGACTCTGCTACCTTTTCTTCTAAAAAAGTTGCCCCATTCTAATCCCGCCCTTAGTTTGGAAGCAAATTCCCCTTGGCTGCTATTTTGGGCCGGGTTCTCGATAACACTGGAATACAGCCAGGAAATGTGGTATGATGAGGAAGTTCGATAATTCAATAACCGGGTTTCCCGCCACTTCAAAGTTAGGCGGCACATTATACACCATAATGAGGTAAAGTTAGTTGCGTACATTCCGCTTCTCTTACATGATTACCGGGGGTGCAGTGTCCCTTGCCTCACCATATACTGATGTTGTCGGCTCAGTTGTATACACCTTTCCCGCAGAGATCGCGGGAGAGATCCACAATGCAGTGGTACACATTAGTGACCGGAAGATATTGGAACAAGGTGTAATCGTTCACCAGGGGTTCGATGCTGAAGTCGAGATATTTGGGAACGATCTCACGGAAGCACGGGAATCCGCACACTACCGACTGCAACTCGTCCTATCTATGCTTGTATTGCAGACGAATGCGACTGTTGGACACACTGAGCTTTTGTGGGGTCAGGAGACCACAATTGGGGCATCAACGACCGAGTATCTGCAAATCGAGCGAATGGAGGGTGCATTATATAGAAGGCACGTCGCGTTTGACCATGAAAAACTCCAACCGCTCATCGAGGCAATACTTAACGTAAATACCTCACGACTCAACAGGGCTACGCGGTGGTACCGAAAGGGTTTGTCCGAGGAGGATGCGCTTGAGCGTTTTAGTTGTTACTGGCTTGGGCTGGAATGTCTTAACAAGTTGCTAATTGACCTCTTAGGGGAAATACCCGATCTCCGAAATTGCCCTGAATGTGGAGCTGTATACGAAGCCCCTACGGTTAAGGGAGTAAGAAGTCTCTTCGTACAGCACAGTCCCAATGGACTGGAGGATTTCAAAGCCTGTCGCAACCTTCGCGTTGATATTCAACACGGTGGCGGCAACTTAGCCGAGATCATCAAACGCTGCGACGTTTGTGCTGAGATGTGCCGCGTACTTCTCAGGACTGGGATATGCCTACTTCTAGGAAGCAAGTTTCAAGGGTTAGCTTTGGGTCCTGAACCAACCTATAATGTGTTCTCGCCCTGGGTGGAATTCCATGTTGTCTTCCATACATCCCCTACCAATCTGCCGCTACCTCCACTACTGTCGGTTAAGAATATTGGAACAGATGTAAGTGATGAGGAGGGGCGTACTACGAAACCGCGTTTCCAGATTAGTTCCTCAATTCCGACTGATGAAGTGTCAATCAAAATTGTAGCAGAAAGGAATCGGAAGATTTCTATTAGTGCTGAAGGCCCAATGACTCTATAGAGAATTGATGTTCCAATACAGATACCGCTTGAAAGAGTTATAGTCGCCTAAGTTACAGTCGGCGGGGCCATCGCTGACCCTGCTGCTTCAGAACCGGACACACCTAACCCCAAAGGTGCTCTCTACGCCCCTCCCCCATCCCGAAGGACGGTTTCGGACAAACGGATCGTCTGGTCGTTTCGTCAAGGTTGCGTGGCCGCCGGTTAGGCGCGCTGTTAGGTGGTCCATAAAATTGGGACCGGAGGAAAATCGTGGACGCCGAAACTACTTTTCAAGTGCTTTTTATCTTTACCGCCGTTGGTTTTGTTATCCTGTGGGGACGTAACCTTGCGTCAATCGGCATCACCCGTGATAAATTCTATACGGCGACTGAGGGCGTGATGATTGCTGTGCCGCGTTTTCTCTTGTTGGGGGCCAGCCTGGCGGGCATGTTGGTTTACAGTATCAATCCGCCCCTGATGGAATGGTCTGCCCTGCCCTTGCCGTTCTGGCTGCGATGGTTCGGATTCTTTGTAGGGCTGGCTGCGCTCATCATCCTTTTCTGGGTACTCCGGTCGCTGGGGCAAAACTTTAGCACCACGCTGACCCTCAAAAAAGATCAGACCCTGGTCACGCAAGGGCCGTATCAGTGGGTCCGGCATCCCATGTACACCGCATTTGTCTTACTATGGGTCGGCTATTTTCTCATCTCGACCAATTGGTTCATTGGGTTGACCGGGATATTGGGTTTTGTCTGGGCCATTGTGGTCCGTACTCCCAAAGAAGAGCAGATGATGATCGAGCGGTTCGGAGACGAATATATCGCCTACATGAAACGTACCGGACCTTATCTACCTCGCCGGTTGGGAAAGAAAACGACATCCGGGCATTAGGCTAAAAGGTGTTCTTTACCACCCCTCCCCCATCCCGCAGGACGGTTTCGGGCGAGCGGAGCGCATGGTCGTTTCGTCAAGGTTGCGAGGCCGCCGGTTAGACGCGGCGTTGGGCGGCTGGAACAGGGCTAACATTGTATAGCGAAAGAAAAGGTAAGGCATGGACCTCAACAATCCGGTGATAAAACTCTGTGTTGCAGGGACACGGGCCGAATTCGAAGGGAGAATTGAAGATGCCCGCAGTCTCTTTAGGCGGGCCTGGGAAGCAGCCAGGGATGACTTTGAGGCATGTGTGTCCGCTCATTACGTGGCTCGCTATCAGGACGATCCCGAGGAAACACTTCGCTGGAATCAGGAGGCGTTGAAGCGCGCTCATGCCGTCGAAGAGAGCAGGGTTAAAGCCTTCTATCCATCGCTCTACCTGAATCTGGGGCAGGCCTACGAGATTCTGGGTAATCAAGCCGAAGCGCAGAAGTATTACAATCTTGCGGCTGAGTTAGGCGTTGTCCATCAAGCCGATGAATGCAACCAAAGCAAGAAGTCATTCCACCGGTAATCTTGAACAGGAGCAAAAAAAACGATGAACATCACGACCTATCTCCAAAAACAGTTCGCCAATATCAATGCCGTTTTTCATGCCATTGCCGGTGATTTGACGGATGAGGAGTGGCTTATGCGCCCGGCGCCGGGTCAGAATGTGCTGGGCTATACCGTCTGGCACATCCCTCGGACGCAAGACACGTTTGTGCAAACCTGGATCCGGGGCATACCTGAAGTCGCACACGGGGACCGCTGGAGCCATTGGCAGCCTTTGAAGCGGCTTGGGATTGGCGTCGGTATTTCACTGGACGAGGCGGATGAAATCGCGCGTAGGGTCCAGCGGACGGATGTCATGGAATATGCGGATAGCGTGCATCAGGCAATTTTCGCGTGGCTGGGAGAAAGCAGCGAAAGTGATTTAGACCAGCTCCTCGATACGCGACAGCGCCTGTCGGCCTTTCCCGAATATCAGACCCCTGGCTTTATTGAAGAAGTGGGCGATCTCTACGATCAGCCGGTCTGGGGCCTGTTAATGCGGCCCTGCATTGGGCATATCCACCGGCATTTGGGTGAACTTGAAGTGGTGAAGACTATCTTGCGCGCTCAAAGATGACCTCTTCCAGTCAGTTTATGTTCAAGAGGCAAATCGTCAATGCGTCAAACTACCCTAACCCTGATCCGAATTATAGCCTTTGCCTTGACCCTGGCCTTTTGGTGGTGGCTACTTCAGCAATCGTTTTCGCCTCTCGTGAATCTCCTATGTATTGTCGGGACTCTGCTGGTGATTTTCCCGACGGTCTGGATAGGGCGCAGACTGCTCGATATGAAGCCCACGATGGCCCAAGTCGCTTGGGTGACCACCGCTGTCCATGCCATCTTGATGGTGTTATTCGGGACCGCTATCATTAAAGCGATCCAAACGGGTGACACCTGGCGGGGATTAGTCATTCCGATCCCACACAGTCTTGGAATAGTCCTGGTCTATATTACAGGAGTTATCGCGCTCCTCGCGGTGGCCAATCTAGCCCTGCGAGGATTAGGGGCGCCATTTGCCATAGCGCTCAGTCGCCGGTTAGCGACAGATTGGTTGTATTCCTGGACGCGGAATCCGATGGTCTTGGCCACGCTGGCCTGGCTGGTAGCGGTGGGTTTATGGTTGCAGTCAACGTTGTTTGTGGTTTGGGTAGTGATCTTAGTTGCCCCGGCGCTGATAGTGTTTCTCAAGGTGTATGAGGAGCGAGAATTGGAGATTCGATTTGGCGAGGCTTATAGAACGTACAAGGCGAAAACATCTTTTCTTTGGCCCAGAAAGTCGAGACCATAATAAGCCGCCACCGATATTGCAAAGAGCCATGCCGGTTAAGGCCGAAAAAAGAGACGGCTTGAGCCAACCCTAAGATTTACTAATCGAACTCATATCTTTTATGATTTGTTCATTAACAAGGTAAACATGAACGTAGAACTTAATGATCGTTTGACTCGTACACGATGGGTTATTGATGGTTTATCGGTTGGAGATGCTTTTGGAGATCGGCTTTTCTTTCAAGGCTTTTCCCAATACTCCCATTCGTTTGAAACAATGGTTCAGAAACGTATCATACCCTCTCTCCTTTGGGAGTATACAGATGATACTCAGATGGCTTTGTCCATTGTGGAGGTTTTGCGCCGGTATGGAGTAATTGACCAGGATGCTTTGGCTGATAGTTTTGCTAAACGTTTTGAACGAAAGCGGGGATATGGTCCTGCGATGTACCGATTAATCCCCCAATTGCAGGCGGGTGTGCCGTGGAATAGGGCTACTCGAAGTTTATTTAATGGGCAAGGCTCCTATGGGAATGGTAGCGCCATGCGAGTTGCGCCGGTGGGGGCTTTTTTCGCAGACGATTTAGAGGCCGTTACCGAAAACGCCTGGCGTTCAGCGGAAGTAACCCATGCTCATCCAGAATCGAGAGCGGGGGCAATTGCTGTTGCTGTAGCCACGGCAATAGCGTGTCAGATGAGAACTAAAGAACAAGTTCCGCAAGGTGAAGAGTTTATAGATCTGGTGTTACCCTACATTCCAGACAGTAAAGTACGAGAGGGTGTCTTGAAAGCCACCCAATTACCAGCGGGTACGCCGATAAGAAAAGTCATTCTTGAGATTGGAAATGGGACAGGAATAACAGCCCAAGATACTGTGCCCTATGTTCTGTGGTGTGCGGCGCAACATTTTGGAAGTTATGAAGAGGCGCTCTGGCTTACTGCCAGTGGGTTAGGCGATGTAGACACAAACTGTGCCATGGTCGGTGGCATAGTCGCTGGATATACGGGAACAGGTGGAATTCCGGCTGAGTGGTTACGTCGGCGAGAGGAGCTACCCAACTGGCCGTTTGAAGATTAGAGGCAATACCAAGTGGGGTCAAACCAGGGTGCAATCTGCGGGACTAGCGCAGACTCCGCGGCTGCTTAAAAACCAACTTAGAAGGATTGCCATCGGTGCAATACAAGTTTGCTCAACGGCAGGATTATTCTGCTTATGCCAGCGGGGGCGTTTTCTACAGCTTACCGGGACATCCTGCTTTGCCCATCAGGCTGGCCAGTGAGATTTTTCAACGGTGCTGGGCCATTCGTCAAGCGGCGGGTTTGACAAATCCCTGTATTCTTTATGATCCCTGCTGCGGCGGAGCCTATCACCTGACCGTCCTGGCCTATTTACACTGGGAGAAGATAGAACGGATCATGGCTTCGGATGTTGATCGGGAGATCCTTGAGGTAGCTCGCCGGAATCTGAACCTGCTGACCGTGGCCGGGTTAGATGACCGGATGGCTGAACTCTCAGACCTGATAGAGCGCTATGAGAAAGCATCTCACCGGACAGCCTTCACCCATGCTCAAACCCTGAGAGATCAGGTAGTGAAGCTGGTCAAGAGCCATCCCTTGCCAACACGCTTGTTCAGGACAAATGCAACGGACAGGAGGGCTATTACCGAACATTTGCAAGACGAGCGGGTAGATATTGTCATTTCTGATGTGCCGTATGGCCAACAAACAGCCTGGGAACCTTCCACTTCGTCGCAGGTCGTTTCCGAAGGCCAGATAGGGCAGATGCTTGAGGCGTTGATCCCGGTATTAGCTGAGAGGGCGGTCGTAGCCATTGTCGCCGATAAAAAGCAGCAGATTGGTCACGCTCAATACCGGCGGGTTGAGCGTTTTCAACTGGGGAAACGCCAGATCGTTTTGTTACAACCCTGTACTATTGAATACTCAGGGCTTACGCAGTGAGCCTAAGCATGTCATTTCGACCGGAGGGAGAAATCCCTAATGCCTCGTCTTGCCAGAGTAGTTTTGAGGGATTTCTCGCTCCTATCGTCGCTCGAAATGACATGACCGCGTAAGTCCTGTACATGTGGGCAAATCTTGGGACGGTTATACTCTTATGTTGCAGCATATAAAATCTTCAGTGGCAATCAATTTTATGGTGTTTTTTTTTACATCGCTGGCAGTATGGGCCTGTACTCAATCCAGAGTTGAAACATCCTTAACCGGCCCTCTTACAAAAATGGTTATCCAAAATACCCCACAAACCAGGGAAGCAGACATCATGAAAAAACCGTTAATAACCCACATCTACACCGCCGATCCTTCCGCTCATGTGTTTGAAGGCAGGCTGTACATTTACCCGTCGCATGACCAGGATCACGACAACCCGCCGACGCCGGATGGGGATCAATACGATATGGTAGATTACCATGTCTTTTCGTTAAAGACCATGCACTCTCTGCCGGTGGATCACGGGCAGGTCTTACACCTGGCCAATGTCCCCTGGGCGAAAAAACAAATGTGGGCGCCTGATGCCGCCTTTAAGAACGGCACTTACTTTTTCTATTTCCCGGCCAGGGATCAGGCTGGCATTTTTCGCATCGGCGCGGCGACCAGCAAATCACCGGCTGGCCCCTTCGCCCCGCAACCGGAGTTCATTCCCGGCAGTTTCAGCATTGACCCCTGTGTTTTTATTGATGAGGATGGCCAGGCTTACATGGCCTTTGGGGGGTTGTGGGGCGGGCAACTCGAAAAATGGCAGAAGGGATATTTTGATCCTGCCGGCGTGGAACCTGGTGATACAGAACCGGCCCTGGGTCCCAGGGTGGCGAAATTGTCGCCGGACATGCTGAGTTTCGCCAGTCCGATTGCAGAAATTTCCATCACCGCTGAGGACGGCCGGCCGCTGCTCGCCGGTGACCACGCCCGGCGATTTTTCGAGGCCGCCTGGCTGCATAAGTATAACGGGGTCTACTATCTCTCCTATTCCACGGGTGACACCCACTTCATCGCCTACGCCACAGGCCAGAACCCCACCGGACCCTTTGTTTTTAGAGGGTATGTTCTTAATCCGGTTATTGGCTGGACAACCCACCATTCCATCGTCGAGTTTCAGGGAAAGTGGTATCTTTTCTATCATGACAGTTCGCTTTCGGGAGGCGTTAGCAACAAACGCAGTGTGAAAGTGGCCGAGCTGGTTTATAACGCGGACGGCAGCATCCCGACGATTGAACCCTGATGGATGTCAGCCTTAAAGCAGAAATATGATATTTCAACGCTATCTGGCTCGTCAGTTGAGCAAACCTACTGGAATTATTGGCAAATTCGTGCTTGGCCCGCTCTGGAACAAGAGAAATGCCAAATTGAATGAAGTGACATTGGCCCATTTAGAATTAAAAGATGACGACCGCATTCTCGATGTTGGATTTGGCGGGGGCTACCTGCTGGAAAGAGTCATTCCAAAAGTTAAACGGGGGTTGGCTGCGGGGCTGGATGTGTCCTCTGTGCTGGTGGAAAACTGCCGGGCGCGGTACCGGGAAGACATCCAGGCCGGCAGAGTGGATATTCAATGGGGTCGAGTTGAAACGTTACCCTATCCTGACGAATATTTTACTAAAGTCAGTTCGGTGAACTCTCTATTTTATTGGGACGACGCCCGCCAAGGAGTCGCGGAGATTTACCGCATCCTTCAGAGAGAGGGTAAGTTCGTATTGACTTATACCTGTAAAAGAGATTTAGAAAAAAAGGGATTTGTTCAATACGGGGTCAAGACCTATGAGGAAGAAGAGGTTCGTCAAATGCTGACCCAAGCCGGATTCAGAGAAATCAAAGCAATCCACAGTGGAGATCGCCATCGAGAGTTTATCTGTATGACCGGGTGTAAATAAATAGGTCAAGATGTATTCAGGGATTGAATGGAAGCTAATAACTTTTCCTCGCTGACTCGCCCCCTGACATGGTTTACCCCATTCAACACCAGGTGCGGCGTCCCCATGACCCCATAGTGTTGGGCCAATTCAACCATCGCCACGGCTGAGACAGCCTCCGCCGTAATTTGAGCGCTTTCGAAAGTAAATTTGTGAACCAGGCTGACCGCCTGGGCGCAGGTGGGTCAAGTGGGGGTGGTAAAAACTTCGAAGTGAACCGGGGTCTGCAACTGAGCCAGCGCTTGCCGCGTTGCCGGCAGCAAACCGGAGTCTCCCCGCCCGGCGACGATGATGGCTGAAACCAGGGCCGCTAATTCCAGGCCAAGCGGCGCGCCGATAAAGACCAATTCACACCCGGCCTGGCTGCGCACCATCACCCGATCAGCCAGCGCAGTTGGACCTGCCGGTTGGGTCGTCACCGAGAGATGGGCGGTCAAAGCTCTTAGATCGGAGAGAGCGCCCAGGGTATCCGGCTCTGGCTGATCAACGGCGAAGTAAATCACCTCGACCGGCGCAACGATTTCTGCCAAAGCCTGTCGAAGCGCCTGCCCCTGGTAAATTTTCAGGATGGACATCTTCCCCCGCCTTACCTGGAAAGAAAAATGCCCGGCCTCACCTGAAATATAGCAGCGAGTGAGCCGGGCATTCTGATAATCAGTTAAGGTTACAGTTCTACCATACTCTTTAACGGCGATTCAGGCGCGGATTCAAGGCGTCTTGCAGGCCGTCGCCCAGCAAATTGAAGCCCAAAACCACCAGCGCAATCGCAATACCGGGAATGAGCACCAGGTAGGGAGCGGTGAAAATCTGGTTGCGTTCGGCGCTGACCATCAAGCCCCACTCCGGCGTCGGCGGCTGCGCGCCCAGGCCCAGAAAGGACAGCGCCGCCACTTCCACAATCGCCGTACCGATGCCCAGGGTTCCCTGCACAATCAACGGGGTAATTGAGTTAGGTAGAATATCCCGGAAGAGAATCCGGGCGGGCGGCACGCCCAAAGCTCTATCGGCCAGTATGAAATCCTGCTCTTTAACCGAGAGGATGCTGGAGCGAATGACCCGGGCATAAGCCGGAATGGTGACAATGCCAATGGCAATCAGAGCATTAATTAAGCCCGGCCCTAACATAGTGACGATCGCAATGGCCAAAATCAGGGCCGGAAAGGCCAGTAACACATCCATAAACCGCATAATTACATTATCCAGCCAGCCGCCAAAGAAACCGGCGACGGCTCCCATTGCTGTCCCGACGACAATGGCAAATGATACGGAAGCAAAACCGACCAGGAGCGACAGGCGTGACCCAAAAACAACCCGGCTAAAAAAGTCACGAAAGTTGGCGTCCACCCCGAAAATATGCTGGGGTTTCTCCGCCGAGCAGCCCAACAGGTGAATACAAGGCGGTGAGCGTTTTTTGATCCCCGACTCAACCCCAATCAACTGCTGTTCGGGTTCATAGGGAGCGATAAGCGGCGCAAAGACGGCGACCAGGACCAGCACCAATAAAATTATCATACCAATAACCGCCGACTGTTTTTGCAGCAAGTGACGGATCGCATCTCGATAAAGACTGCTCGGTTCTTTGGCTTTGCCCACAGCCGCTGCTGGAATTGGTAATGTTTCGGCTGTCATACGTCCTCCCTATTTTAGACACGGACAGGTTAACCACCTATCCGCACAGAAGTTTAACTCAAGCGAATGCGCGGGTCGAGAAAGGCGTAGGAAATATCAACGATAAGATTGATGACCACAAAGCCGACGGCAATGATCAAGGTGAGACCCTGCACGATGATGTAGTCGCGGGCCGTGATGGCCTCATAAAGGGTTCGGCCCAGGCCGGCCAGATTAAAAATCGTTTCGGTCAAGACAGCCCCGCTCAACAAATAACCCAATTGCAGCCCGACAATAGTCACCACCGGCAACATAGCGTTGCTCAGGCCGTGGCTAAAAACAACGGTAAGCTCGGCTAACCCTTTAGCCCTGGCGGTGCGGATGTAATCCAGACTCAACACTTCGAGCAAGCTGGAACGGGTGATCCGGGCAATAATCGCCAGGGGGATGGTCCCGACCGCGATGGCCGGTAGAAGCATATGTTTAAAGGCGTCGCCAAAAGCTGTCCAATTGCCGGTCAAAAGAGCGTTTAAAAAATTAAAGTTAGACAAAAAGGAATAAAAAGTGAATAGACTCGTACTTTCGGCGATGTCCCACCCCCATACCTCAAAAAAAGGCGGATTGGTGATACCCGACGTCAGCCGCCCGGAAGGAGGCAGTTGCAGCGCCGTATCTTTCAGCAGCAGGGCAAAGACATACTGCAATAACAAGCCCAGCACAAACACCGGCACGGAGACGCCAATGTTGGCCCCAACCATTGTACTGACATCAATTGAAGAATTGTGCCAATAGGCCGAGATGATTCCAAACAAAATTCCCAAAATTGTGGCAAAAATCATCGAGGCGATGGCTAATTCAATCGTCACCGGCAGGCGCTCTACTACAATATCTATCACAGGACGGCCAAAACGGAAGGATTCGCCCAGGTCTCGCTCGATGAGAATCTGCCGCAGGTAGATCATAAATTGGGTCGGGATTGGCTCGTTGAGACCATTTCGCTCCATAAAAGCGTCACAAATGACGTCCGTGGCTCGCTCCCCCAGCACCGCCCGGCAGGGATCTCCCGGAATCAGCCGGGCCAGGGCAAAGGTGACAAACAAGATACCAATTAAAACGGGAATAGCCAGAGCGACCCGCCGGGTAATATATTGCAACATGGAGTTAGCGCCTCTTCTTTGAAACAGATGATGAAAGTATGCAGGATTTTACTCTACGTTGAGCATATACACAAGTAAAGCAAAAGGGGTAGGTGACGGTTTGGTCACCCACCCCTTTTTCATTGGGGTAACAGATCAGGCTTTTTGCCCTGACCTGCGGCTTGCTGTTTGCTTACTGCGCCGGCGCGTTCTTGAACGCCCCAAACAGGGCCGAGAAGTAGGTGAAATCGCCCACCCGCCCCTTGTGCAACGGGCTGGCCGCATCCCACTGCGCTTCGTAACTCGCCACCACATCTCCCGCATCCAACTCGCTCCCGTCGTGGAACTTCACCCCACTCCGCAGCTTGAACGTCCACTCCGTCAAATCCTCGTTCGCTTCGTAGCTCTCCGCTAACGCCGGCTCTACTGCCGTCCCGCCCACTTCATAGCCCAACAGGCTCTCATTGGACTGCTCACACGCTCGCAGGCTCTCCCCATCCGTCTCATCCGCACAGTATAACCCGATCGGTTCCGCGTTCTGCATCCACACAAACGTGTCCTGCCCCGGTATCTCCACTACCGAGAACCGCTCGTTGCTCAACGGCGAGGAGTGCGCTCCTTCCGCCCCGGCCTTGTACGCCGTCGCCGATCCGCCGTGCGCCACCGGGATCATCGGCACGTGTTCGGCCAGCAACTCGTTCGCCTGCCCGTACAGCTTGTTCCGCTCGGCCTGGTCCGCCAGGCTGGCCGCTTCCTTCAACACGGCGTGGATGTCCTCAAACCCTGCCCCGAACTGCGGGCTGGCTCCCGCCCCAAAGTGGTAGTCCATAAAGTTCGTCTGGTCCGGGTAATCCGCGCCCCAGCCCAACAGGTGGATCCCTTCGATCTGCCCCGCGTTGGACGCATCTATGAACGCCCCGCTCTCCATCACCACGATCTCGGCGGTGATCCCCAAATCCTTCAACTGCGCCTGGATGTCCTGCGCGACCACCCCCGGTTCCGGCAGGTACCCCCGCACCACATCCCGATAGGTGATCGTCGTCTCAAAGCCATCCCCATAGCCCGCTTCCGCTAACATCGCTTTGGCTTGTTCGGGATTGTACGCCGGCCAGGCCGGCCCATCGCAGCCGCCAGGAATCGCACACGGGGTGAAGTGGCTCGCCACCTCTGACCCCGCCGGGTAGAAGTTGTCCACGATCCGCTGCCGGTCAATCCCTATCGCCAAGGCCTGCCGCACCTGCTCGTTGTCAAACGGGGCATGGTCCCGGTTGAAACCAATGTAAAATACATTCAACGCCGGCCGCGGGTACAGCTTCAAGGCATTGTCCCCCGCAATCACTTCAAAGTCGTCCGGCGTCGGGTTGTCTATCCCATCCACCGAGCCGGATTGCAGTTCCAACAGCCGCTGCGCCCCTTCCGCGCTCCAGCGGAAGATCAACGTCTCCGTCTTGGCTTTCTCCCCCCAGTAATCCTCAAACCGTTGGAAGGTGATGCTGTCCCCTTTCTTCCACTCCACCATCTGGTACGGCCCCGTCCCCACCGGTTTCTCGACCAAATCCCCGCCGCCCCCCGTGCTTGCCAGGTATTCCGACGGGTGGATCTGGAAGGCGCTGAAGGCCACTTTCGAGGGAAAGGCCACGTCCGGCGCGCACAGGCTGAACTTGACCGTCAAGTCGTCCACCGCTTCGATGCTCTTGAA
>BOKF01000019.1 GCA_016860845.1 Chloroflexota bacterium | reverse complement strand
TGGACTAAGTAAACGGCTTTTTCATAATTTTCTAAGGCTACAGTTGGATTTTGGAACCCTTCAGGGTGACTTTTTCTAAGGTTGCAATGGAAAAATTCATTTTTCTAAACTTACGCTGGACGGCACAGGCATGTGAGTTCCAGGATAACTTTAGAATAGAAAAGCAGGTTTTGGGGATTTTTGAGGGTTGAGGGCATAGAAAATTCCAGGGTAACTTTAGAAAAAGTCCACATTTCCAGCGTAACCCTAGAAAAAGTCACGGCTCAGGTGCCGGACATAAGACTGCAAATCAGGTCATACCGAGATCGGGTCGACTTTTGCCGTCGCCCCGAATAATTCCTCGAAGGTTGGGGCAGAATCCTGGGCAGCAGATTTTTGTTGCCGGTGCAATCGGACTGCCTGCTCTAGGGCGGCCTGGGGCGATTTCGGAAGGATCAGAGAAGTGGGGTGCGGGGCTGACTGCTGGGCTTCCATCACTTCGCCCACCGCCTGAGCCAATTTTAGGGCATAGCCATTGAGGCCATACAACATTTCGTTGATTTTGGCCAAACAAACCGCTTGTTGATCGATGTCCTGACCGCTGAAAGTGACGAGGTGCATGAGCACAGCCCAATCAGGAAAGCAAGAAGCAGCGGCTAACATCATCACCCCAGAACCAATCGCCGGTTCGCAAAACGTGATGGGCTCGTAGTAGGGAAGGGCCGCTGGGATGATCCGGGCAAAGAACCATTCGGGGTAGAGCTGAGGTTGATCCTCAGGGATGGTCAGGGCAGCTAACAGCACCGCCGCCCCGAGAATGTTGTCAGGATGGGTCAAGGCGGCTTTGAGCCGGTTATGCACCTCTCGCTCCCCTTCCATAATGGTCATTTGAGCCATCATCCGGGCGACATTCCAAGGCGTCCAGTACTGAGCCGACCAGGAGGGGTCGGCGTTGGCAAAGTTCATATAACACCGCCCAATCACGTCTGGCCCCATGTAGCCCCCATCAAATCGAGCGTAAGCCCACAAACCTGGAGCCGCACTCTCTAGCAGGAGGCCAAAGGCCTGGCCGAAATTGTCCCAAACGCGCGGCGAGCTGGCCGAGGCGTAAGCGTTGGTGTAGCGGGCCCGGATGCGCGCAAAAACCTCTGCTGTTTCTGGGGTATCCTCAGCCCAACGACCAGTTCTGGCGATAGCGCGAAGATGGTCAGGCAACGCCTCAAGCGAGATATGGACCAGCTGGGTCCAATCCGCAAAGACGACCGCCGGGCCATAGCCCGACAAAGCCGTGACCTGGGCCAGGTGTTTGACGATTTGGTGGGCATACGCTTCAGCGCCGAGCAGACCGGGTCGGTCAACCCCAGGGCCCTGCTTTTGACCATTTTTTCTTTTTTGCTGGGTCATTGAAAATCTCCTTTGCGTTGTTCAAAATTCATCACAACCTCAAGCCAGGGGAGAACTTCAGCCTCGGCTTGAGGACAGGGTCGAAATATTCCTGTTGAATGGGGGCAAATGGGCATACAATAGGGGTACCGCCAGACAAGGATGGCGGTCAAACGGTTTGATCTATCAAAATACAGGAGGCAAAACAATGAAAAGAAAATTAAACCGTAAACCCCCGCCGGGGAATGTGCGCTGGGTTGGATCGACCGGGCAGAATATGCGCGGGATCATTACCAACAAGGCCGGGCGGCTGGTGCAGTTTGAGTCGTGGGCTGAACGAGCCTTGCTCTTGCGCCTGGATCGGGACCCAGAGGTCAAAGACTACGGCAGCCAGCCGGAAACCTTTGAATATGTCGATGACCAGGGGCGAACGCGGCACTACACCCCGGATTTCATCGTCTGGCGTAGCGCGGGGATCGAAATCCATGAAGTTACTCGCTCGGAACGCCGGACCCAACTGAGGTTGCACCAGCGCGAAAAGGCCGGGGCTGAAATTTGCGCGGCGCGGGGCTGGCGTTACCTCGTCCACACCGAAGGGGATTTACCCCAAGGCGCCGAACTAGCCAATCTGCTGGCCCTGGCGCGATATCGGTCCACGGGTTACGCCGACCCCGGGGTAACGAAGCTGGTCTTCGAGCAATTAGGCCAGGGGCAGGCGATCGATCTGTCGACCCTGGTGGGCCAGATGGCAGCCAAAGTGGGGTTGCCGGAACCGCACGTCCTGGCAGCGTTGGGTCATCTCCTCTGGCATGGCCAGTTGTGCACCGACCTGGATCGGTTAATCTTTGAGCCTGATCGCGGCAGGTCGGCTCCGAGCGTTAGAGTCTGGTTAGCGGCAGCGTTACAGGAGGGAAAAGATGTCAGCCAGACCCGGTAATTCAGCCCTGGAACGGTCTCTGAAGCCCGGTCATTTTTTGTACTGGCAAGGGCAGCGCTACCGCCTGCTGCCGGGCGATGAGGCGGATCCGCTCACACTCCAGCTTGAAAATATTGTGACCCTGGAGTGTCAGGCGGTGAGAGTCGAAGAGCTCCTCCTGCCACAAGGAACAGCCTTAGCTGAACCAGTTTTTGCCCCCAGCCTGGCCGCGTTACAGATCGAGTTGGAACGGCGCTTTCCCCCACCGGAACCTGTCAACCCGAACGGTTTGCCCAAACAACTCCGCCACAAAGCTGAACATATTGTCAGCGTCGTGGAAACGGTCGAAAGATTAGTCACAGCCGAAGCAGGGCGGGCTCTGTTGCATCGCGGGAAAGGAAAGTTTCTATGCACGCCGGCGATTGAACGGGCCTGTGGTCAACTGGCTGAACCGGTCTCCCTGGCGACGTATTACAACTACCGCCGCCTATACCAAAAATGGCAAGGGGACCAGAACCAGATTGCGGCGGCGCTGCATCGTTCCAGCTTCAATCAAACCCGGCTGAGCCAGGCCCAACTGCACTTTGTTGACAGCCATATCTTGCGCTTCTACGCCCGCAGTCGCCCTTTTCGACCCCGGCCGCTGACGCTGTACGAGATCATGCAGAGTACATGGAAGCGGACCCAGGGGTTGTGGCCCGACCCGAAGTTGAGTGGCGGTCAGGTACCGCCGGAGTTGACCGAAGCCTTGCTGGATCCCAGGCTGCCTATGCCGGCCATTTTGGCGAACCCGGAGAAAGCCGGACTGCTGAAGTCGCTGGAGCTACCTTCCCGCAGTTGGGTCTACCAGTACTTGCGTTGGTTCGAGCATCAACCCGAACAAGGCCAGGCGGTCATGACGGCGCGATATGGCCAGGATAGGTGGGAGCGGGAGCAGTTAGTCTTCGATACCTTTGTCAGTCAAGCCATGCTGCCGCTGCAATATGTCCTGGCCGATCATTGGCTGGTGGATGTCTTTACCGTAGACGAGGCCACCCGCAGCCAACTGCAGCGGCTGTGGCTAACCCTGTTGGTGGACGCCTTCTCGCGCAGCGTGTTAGGCATGGCCCTGTTGTATGAGGCGCCGTGCATCGAGTCCATTCAGAGTGCCCTGCGTCATGCCATCTGGCCCAAAACCTCCCATCGCACCCTGAGGATCGAAGGGGAGTGGATCAGTTATGGCATCCCGCAGCAACTGTCGCTGGACAATGCCTGGGCCCACCATGCGAGCAGCCTGGAAAACCTGGCGCGCGTCATCAGCCAGGGGGGACGCTACAACAGTATCGACCTGATTTTTCGGCCACCCTATAAAGGACGCTACGGGGCCTTGATTGAACGCTTGTTTGGCAATCTGTCCAGTCAGGTCAAGGAGCGCTTACCGGGAGCCATTCGCTCAAATGAACCCAGAGCTCTGCGCCAGGCGACCCAGGAAGCGTGTCTGCTGTATGAAGACTTGTATCGTTTCTTCCAGGAGCTGATTGTCCGCTATCAACATACTCCGCATGGTGAACTGGGCGGGCTAACCCCACACCAGAAGTGGCTGGAAGGCTTGCACTTCGGTCCGCCCCTCGTGCCCCCGTTGACCCCCGCCACGGAGCAGCTCTTCTGGCGTATGAGCCCAGAAACCCGGGTCATTACCAACAAAGGCATCTCTGCTTTTGGCATGCACTACTGGTCGCCTGATCTGAGTGGCGTTCAAAGAGTCGGTTGGGACGGCCAACCGATCCGCTACAACTTCAGTTACGAGCCGGCCGACATCAGCCGGCTGGCCCTGTTCCGTGATGGGCGGCGGCTGAGCGTGGTCTATGCCAAAGAACTGCGGCTGGCCGACGGGTCGACTCGGCCCATCAGTCTATGGGAGCAGCAGTTGGCCAAAGCCCTGGCTCAGAGCAAGGATTACAATACCCGGGACTGGCTCCGGTATATTCACGAGCTTGAGGATTTGTATCAGCGCCGCCTGGCTGAAAGGAAACGGGTCCATCGGCTAATGCAGAGATTGACCACTGCCTCAGTTGAGGTTCAGCCCATTGAAACCGCTCCGGCTCAGGTTGTCAGCCACGAGACCGGACCAAGCTACACGGAATGGTTGGCCAGTTTCGTGGACGACGAACCATTTGGCTCAAACGAAAAGGAGATGAGTGAATGAATATCGCCGACACCCCCCCTGTATCGAGCCTGCAGACGGCTACGGCGGATGTGAGCTTGAATGTGCGCCAACGCCTGGAGCAACTGGTTACATGGCAACGTGAATGGGAACAGGAAGACGCTCGCCTGCGGCAACGGGTTTACCAATTACAGCTGAACAAAACCAGCGATCGGCAACGGGCCATGCAAATTGCCGGGTTGCGCCGTCGCCTTCAGTTGAAGTTGGTGCAGCAGCCGCTGGAGATTGCGGCGGAAACGGTCAAGCAAGTGGGTTTTGCCGGACTGCGCCAGAACCTGGTGGAGCAGTTTGCCAGCCTGTCCAAAGCAGAGCGCTTGTTGTGGCTGCACAACTTTCTGTTCATTGTGACCCCTGACTTGCGGCAGTTGAACGACAAAATTGCCCAGGTGCGGGCTTACCGCTCTCTGGGTCAGCAGCGTAACTTTCTGCTGGGGGGTCATTCCGGGATGGGTAAAACCACTTACTTGAATTGGCTGGTGGCCCATACTCCACCGACTGTCGAGCCGGAGCGTAATCATGTGCCCATTGTCAAGATTGACGCCCCGGTCAACAACAAAACACCCCGGCCCCTGTTCCAGCGGATGCTGTTGGAGTGCGGCTTGCATTACACGACTCGGGACAACGAGGAAGATTTGTTGATGAAGTTGATCTTGTGCTTTCAACAATGTGGGGTTGAACTGTTGGTGGTCGATGAAATTGAACAGTTGACCCGCCCGTCATTACGGCGGCGTTTACTGGAAATCTCCAATTTGACTCCGGGGCTGCCCATCATCTGTGCCTCATGCCATCCCCACCGCTGGACCGAGGGGGATACAGAAATTCAGGGGCGTTGGAATGACTCCTTCACCTTGCGACAGTATACCGGCCAGCGCTTGAGCCAACTGTTGACCTTCGTGGAATTGCTGTTGCCCTTTACCCAGGATTCCTCTCTGGCCAGCCACCACCTCCAAACTGGTCCCGACCGGAACGACCCCATGGCTGGCCCGGCTCGCTTGATTGAGCAGTGGACCGGGGGCATCCTGCGCGATATTATGATCCTGATCGTCGGGGCCAGTGCTCAGGCCATCCGGCAAGATTTGCCCCACCTGTCGCCCTCTCTGCTGGCGGCGACCTGGCAGCATATTCAGACCCATCAAGAGACCGATTTCTTGGCAGTCCTGCGCTGGAATGGAGGGAAGCCATGAACCAGCTTGATTACTTCGACGTCCTGCCCTATCACCCCTGTCCTACACCCTTTGAGTCGCTCGCCAGTTATCTGACCCGCCTGGCCCAGGGTAACGGCCTCAAATCAATCCAGGGATTGACCAACCTCTGCTTTCCTGACCACCGGGTGGGCACCGTCACTCTCCCGGCGGCTGATTATCCCCCGGCTTCGTGGGGTGCGTTGCCCCACGTAACAGCCTGTCCTGAACCGGTTCTGCTGGGGACTACCTTCTACTACCTGGCTGAAAAGTTTGGCCGCTCGTCCCGGCCTCAGGCCATGGGTCGCTTTTTGCAAAGCAGCTTGAGCAGCACCTTGCGCTATTGTCCGGCTTGTTTGGGCGAAGCGGCTGGCTATGTCTTGCCCTGGCGCTTTCTAACGTTGACCGGTTGTGCCAGACATGGTTGTCAGCTCCTGGAGCGGTGTGGTCACTGTGGGCAGCCCCTGCCCCTCCTGACGACTCCCTTCGCCCTGGGGCGTTGTCCCGTTTGTCACGGCCAACTGCGGGACTGTCAGGCTGCCCCCCTGCCTGACCAGGACTGGCCCATGATGCTTGAACACGATCAAGACTTGCGCTTTTTGCTGGCCGCGCATCCCCTGCCTGCGCTCAGGGCGGAGGAAGCGATCAAGTCTGTCGGGCTACGCCTGGCTTACTGGCGTTTGGAGCGAGGCTTAGTCGCCATCGATCTGGCGCGACAAGTTGAATTTCCGCAGTGGGCGGTCTACGGCCTGGAAGGTCGAATGTTTGGCGGGGCCACGTTTGAAAGATATGTTCAGTACGCGGCTCAACTGGGCGTCACCTTGCGCCAGGTCTTCCAAACGACGCTCCCCCCGGAAATCGACGCCAAAAACTGGCGGGCCTGGTGTCGAACGACCCTATCACGCGAACAGGGATTGCTTGAGCAAGTGCAAGCGGCGATCGCAGCGCTGAAAGCAGCCGACCAGCCTGTCAGTCAAAGCGCCATCTGCCAAAGGATTGGCTTGAAACCGGAATGCCTGCGCAGGTATCCCCGAGTCAAGGCCATCCTGGCCCAAGTCGTGGCTGATCGAAAGCAGGTTCAACAACAGCAGGCGCTCAAACGTGAGCAACTCTTGCTGCGGCAAGTCCAAACGGCTATCTCCCGTCTCCAGACTGAGGGCCAACCGGTCAGCCAACGAACGGTCAGTCAGCTCGTCGGCGTCACCAAAGGGACCCTCCGCAACTATCCCCAGGTCAAAGCGCTCGTCGCAGCCGCGGCGACTGACTTCTATTTGGCCCGGCAAAGGCAGTTGCAAGCGCGGCTCAATACGCCACCCGCGGTTCCGTCAATGCCTCCGCCAACTGCCTTCCAGCGTGAAGCTGAGTTGGTGGAAATTGTCCAGGCGGCGATCAATTGCCTGAAAGCGGAAGGCGGCCCGGTCACTCAAAAGATGATTGGTCAGCGGGTCGGACTCCACCCCAGCAGCTTGCAACGCTATCCGCGTATCCGGCTTATCCTGGAACAGGTAACGCTTGAACGTCATTTGGCGCTCCAAAGCCAGCTGCAACAGACCCCTTTACCCCGACCCCACCACCCCCACCAGGTGAACCTGCAACGCCAGGCAGAGTTAGTTGAGGCGGTACAGGCAGCGATTGACTATTTGCAAGCTGAGGGTCAACCGGTCACTCAGCGCGCGATTGGTCGAATTGTCGGCTCAATCCCCTCAAGCTTGAGCCATTATCCCCACATCAGAGCCATCTTCTCCCACCTGGCTCAACAACAACTCCAGCTCAAGCAGGCCCAAAAGCAGCAACGTGAACAGACCTTGCTCGTCCAAGTACAGGCGGCTATCGTCAACCTAGAAGCCCTGAACCAACCCCTGACCCAGGCCAACCTTGCTCAACTCCTTGAGGTTTCCCCCTCAACCTTGCGCTATTACCCCTCGCTCAAGGCTGTGTTGAGACAGATGCTGGACCGCCGCCGCCACACCATGATGGTTCAGGCTCAACTGCGGGACACAGTACTGGCCGAAAAAACGCTACAGGCGGCTGATACCTTAACCCGCCTCGGCCAGCCGGTTACCAAACACGCGATTGGGCGGCTCGTGGGGCTGGACCCGGGCGGTTACAAAAGGTATCCCCAGGCATATCAAACTCTGGATCAAGTTACCCGGAAAGAATGATGCAGGCTACAAGTTGAGTCAAAGTAAACTTCCCGGAAGTTGGCTTTTGGTTGAAAAATTTCTGACCCTGGACTTCCGGGAAGTTCAGCTTGTTGAGGCTTGTCTACCACAGCGGTGAGGAATTGAACAGGCGATGATTTTTCTAAAGTTACGCTGGAATTTTTCAAACCGTCCTGGTGACTTTTTCTAAAGTTGTAATGGAAAAACCTGTTTTTCTAAAGTTACACTGGAAATCACAAGGCAGGCAGCGCCTGTAACGCGGCCTCGACCAGGCGGATCCAATCATTAAAAATAACGTAGGGACGATGACCGCTATAGGCGCCAATCTGCTGCAGGCACTTGATGATTTTTTGAGAATACTGGGCGCCAGCCCAGCTGAGGCGAGCATCATCGGAATTTTTTCTCTTGCCGCGCCGTCGGGATGCGGCTGTAGTGGCTGCGTCGTCGAAGTCTTCCGCCAACAGGTTGAAATCCAACGCCTCGTCTTCGTCAGTCCGCCGGGCGCTTTTGCTCTGTTTTCGTTCCAACTTGCGCTGCTGTTTGGCCAGGGCTCGGCGTTGGCGACGATCCATCAGGCCGTTGGGCGAGGTAGCGCCATTCCCGTTGAGGTCCGGCGCTGTTACCGCTGCCTGGCCCGCTTCTTCTTCCATGATTTCTCCAACCACCTGCCGCACAAACTGGCGATGGGCCTGGTACCATTCTAGCTTCTTGTTGAGGTAAAAGGGATGATAGTCTACCAGGCCCTCGTCAGTAGCTCGCTGACTCAGGATCGCGGGCAGGCACATCCGGGTTGCTTCTAACAGGTCGTGACCGTTGTTCGCGGCAAAAAGCACCTCAGCCTGCCGATAACCTGGAATCTCGAGGACCTCGGTATCCTGAAGAACGGCGATGACGAACGGCAGCAGCTCGGCAAAAGGCATCGGTAGCAATGCCTGGACCAATTTCATGTGGTGCACCTCTTTCAGGCTACCATAGGGGTCGTTCAACCCTTCCATCAAGGTGTCCTTTTCCGCTGCTGCAGTTCGGCGCAAGGCCCAATGAATCAAGGGTTTGCGCAAGTCGGGTCGAAAACGGCACCGGCCCTCGCCCTCCAGACAAAACGGCTGTATTGTCTCGTACCCGGGCAGTTCCTGGGGATTTCGCTCTGAGTAGACCCCGATAGCCAGGCTGGTTAACTCCGCCAGCGACAATTTTCGGCAGGCCGTGGCGAGTTGCTTCACCACGCCGCCCCGCGGCACGGATGATTCCTCTCCGGCCGCGTTACATTGGAGAACCGCGGCTTCCCGGTCGCGGGCCTCCGCCCACAGTTGTTCCAGGCGCTGGGCGATATCGGTTGCGTTAGCTCTCTCCTCGGTCTGAGCCCGGGTGGCAACCACTTGAATCAGGGCTGCCTTGGTGGGATCAGCCAGGCGGGTATCAAAATCACGTGTAAAAAGCGCTTCCACGGCGATGTAGCCGGGAATCCGCTCCGGGTACACATCCTGCACCGCGCCGGTGGCAAAAGTCACCAGGTCGGGAAAACTCAGCCGGCCACAGATACAGGCTACCAGGTCGTTGAAGACGAGCTCGCCGGCATCGAAGGCCCGGAAGAGCGCCATGCGCCCAAGGCGGGCGAGATTGCCGCGCCCCAGGAAGGGCAGGTCGTCCGCTTTGTCTTGAAGAAAGAGGGTGTTCACTTTGGCATAACCATGGGCCTGGCGAGGGTCAGCGCCAGCGAACACGGTCAAAGCCAGTTCGAATAGCTCAGGATCGGTCAGGGGTTCCGGCATTGCCGGCCAGTAGGCAGCGGATGGATCCGAAACTTCACCCGGTCGTGCCGATACTTCGCTTTTCGGTTCAGGGGTAACATGGTCGGGGGATAGGGCCGGCTCTCGGGATTGTCTTCCGTTGAGAACAGCGGTGGCGGTACCTGCAGGAGTACATTCAGTCGTTTGGAAATTGTGCATCGATTAACATTGGGATGTCGCGATCCAGCGATTTCTGACCGGATCACGATACCCTCTCCTTTCGTCAATTCTTAAGTCAGGAAGTTCAGTGGTAGCGGGGCTGCCTGATCAGGCAGCCTGAAGAGTTGTTCAAAGCTGGCCGGTGGGGTTGCGGCCAGGGGCGGTCCCAGCCTGGGCGCCTGGCGTTCCGGGTCGGGCCGATAGCCAGCCCAACCTGAGCGCAACAGGCCGCTCAGTGAGGCGTCAGAAAGCGGGCTTGCCCCATTGGCGGCGGCAGTATACAGGTCGGCGTAGTAGCCATTGAGGCCATAGGCCAGCCAGTTTACCTTGCTCATACTCGACAGCAGCAGATCCGGCTCGGAGCCTTTGAAAACGACCAGTCCCCGGAATACGGCCCACTCGGGAAAGTGCACTGCTGTGGCCAGCACCCGGGCTCCCGTGCCTGTCCAGGCATCCAGCATCGTGTATGGCTCGTAATACGGGATGGCCGCCGGGATGACCTGGCGAAACAGCCACTGGGCGACCCGGTCGGGTTGATCCGCCGGGGGCCGGTTCTTGATGATGCTCTGTCCCACCTCGTTTTGCCGATGGCGGCAGGCCCGATTGAGCCGATCCAGGATTTCGGCTTCGCCATCTTTAACCAAGTCGCGAGCACCTTCGACCAGGTCCGCCCAGGGGTATAGGTCATGGATCTCCCACAGCGGGTCGTGCCGGGCATAGGCCAGGTAACAATCGCCCAGGATATCGGCGCCCATATAGCCCAGATTGCGGTTGTCGTAGCGCCACAATCCAGGGCTGCACCCCTCCAACAGTATCCAGAAGGCTTGCAGGTAATGCTCCCAGACGTTGGGGGCGCGGTCGACATAGCCGCCTGAATGATAGGACTGCTGCAAAGCCTGGTAGAGGTGTTGGCTGACCTGGGTATCGTAGTGGCTCTGCGAGCCCCGCTGGGCCACTTCCGCCAAGTGCCGGGGCATTTCGGTTAAGGCGAGTTCCAGCCAATTCACCCAGTTGAAAAAGATGTCATAGGGGCGGCGGTGGAACATGCTGGCCACCCGCTCCAGACAGGCGATAATGCCCTGAGTGTAAGGGCCTGTGCCGATCAGACTGTGATCGGGTGGAGGCGCGGAGCGGGCAGGAACGTTGAGCACTCGACTAACTTGCTGGCGCGGGTGGCGGTCTTTCCTTCGCTCTTTCTTTTTTGATTTACCCATAACTTTTCTCTCCTCTAGATCTGTACCATGCAATGAAAGCAAGCGGCTCCCTTCACCATAGGACCCCTTGTTTTCGGAGGCGATATTTTAATTGGATTAACTAGGGATTTGGCCAGGCTTTGATTCGGGTTAAGCCGGCGTGTGGGGATTGAGAACGAGACCCAAGCGTTAGTTGATTATGACGATATCCTGGGTAGATCTCATTTAATGAGTGATTACCTGAATTCAATTGCTTATTCCGGCTTGCGGTCATTGAGGCTCAATCTCTAACGGGGGTTCAGAGCAAACCTCGCCCGTGCTGAGATTAATGACAATAGGCGCGCCGATGAGCTCCGCTTCCGCCTCGATAGACGTAGCAGCGGCCTGGCTATTAAAGATGTCGAGCACCAGGGTCTCCTGATTTTCAAAAGTGAAGTGGAGGCAGCGGGTCTCTCCATCAATTTCTCCACTGAAATAACCCTCTAATGCCGCCAGATGTTGGGGCGCTTTTCGCTCTCGTCGCTGGATCTCCTGCCGGGCCAGCATTACTAACTCGGGCGAACCGGGAAACATCTGCCCGCCATCAGGCGTGTCAGGTATGCCTGCCAGACGGCGCAGGGTGAGCTGAGTCAATTGGCTGGCCCGGAAGGGAGGCAATTTCAAGGTTTGGGCGATTTGATGGTCGATCTGAGTAGACCAGACAGCATGCCGGTCGGCGTCTACTGCTGCCTCGTCATCGAGGCCCTGCCGGATAAGGACGGCGGCGTAAAATTGGCTGGCCTGACCCGTGAACTGCTGCATCATGCTCGCCAACTGGTTCAAGCCACCCAGGAATTCGTTGAAATCACCCTGTCGAACAAGTCCATTTCTAAGCATAGTGGTCAGCGGCAGCGAGGGACGTTCCGGTTTGAAGTCCCACGTGCCTGGCTGGTCACCCGGATAAATGTTATAGTAGAGTAGAATATCGGCGATTTCATTTTGTTCACCGAGTTCAGTTTCAGACCAACCGGTCGACTCGCCAGTCTGAATGACCTCGCTAGCAATTTTGGCGGCCACTTCATATTCATCATGCTCGGCCAGGTTGTACAGTCTTGGTTGCTCCGGGGTTGATTGGGTTGTCATATGTCTTGTCTTTCACTCCTTCATTAGATTTCGTCATTCCAGGCCGCAAGAATAGCCTGCTGTTTTATGAGCCAGGGCTGGTTCACACCTGTAGCTGCGACAACGTGCTCAAGACTTTTAACAGCCAAGGAGACCGTTTCCAGCCGGCCTTGCGACTTCTTCCTCTTGCCCGTCGCTGATAGATTAGCCGTCCATTGAATGTCTCCCTGAGCAGAGCAAGTGCCCCAACTTAAATCGGTCACTATCGCTTTTGTATCTTCTGGCCAGGGCGAGTGATTCAGAACCGCAACACCATTTTGCTCGGCAAACGTCTGACCGGTGAAGCAGTCAACCCAGTTCGCTGGCAGCTCTGCGGTGTAGAAATGAACCGGAGCTGTTTCTTCAGGCTCAAAAGATAGTGGGCGACCGGTGGCTGCTGCAAGGCGTGTCAGGCACCACGACGCGTAAAGAGTCGCTGAAGACAACTTAACCAGGGCTATCCGCTGCCGCTTGCTCGTCCGCCGTTGCTGGGTGGCCAGGGCCAGGTAGTAATCTTTAGTCGGTTTGGGACAGGTTTTGACCTGGCGAGTGGCCGCTAGAGCGGCAAGATAGGGCTGCCAGCCGCGTTCCCACACTTGGTGGCAGCGACCATGAGGTAAACATTGGGCACGTCCGTGGTCGCCGGACAAACCTTGCCAGACTCGATCGGCGTGGATAATCATTTCTTCGACCGAGACCCGCTGGCCGCAAACCGGGCAGACATTTCGATGGACCACTTCCCAACCTTCGATATGGCGCGGATAAGTTTGGTTCGACGGCGGGGAACTTAAGACCGGTTTGACAATCAGCCAGATGGGATAAGCATACAGGGGCCTGGATACCTCCTCTCGAAAAATTAACCAGTGATGGAGCATGTAGCGTTCGTCCTGCTCCCGGTTCAGGGCGGTCAAAGGAGGTAACTCGGTCATCGGATAAACCGGGACTCTGGTTGAGGGTAAGCGAGCTATTTTCTCCAATAATTCAACCGCCTGGTTAAGCGGGATAACCGGCGATGCTGTGTCGTCTAAGCGAGCCAGGGCATTAGCTAGATTAGCCAGTGCCTGCTGGTCGGAGGAGTCCAGGCCGCTGACGGGCACGTAAGCACAAGCAGGCCACCACTCACCCTCGACCTTCCACCCCCACGAGTAGGAGCTGCTATTACTATTTTCCAAAACGGTCGGCGCCACCCCATCGAACTTCCAATCATAGATATCACCTAACTTGCATGCATGCAGGCCGGGGCGCAGGCTAGGGTGAGTCTCGTCGGTCAGCTTGAGCTTGTCCGGCGTACAGCCAGCCTGCTTGGCCCACTTCCAATCGGTATGGCTCAGATCGTAGGGGTCGCTGCTATTTTTGAAGACCATATAAAGGGTCAAATATTCGCTTTTCGGCAGCAGGTAGAGGGCGTTACCCCAGTGGCTCGAATAAAAGTCGGCATCAACGCAGAATCCCGGATCCCCGGCGGTATGTCTCACCCGGAAGGAGGTGGAACAGGTCTCGCACCAAACCGAGGCGAAATCCAAAGAAGTGAATTCCGTCCCTCCGCATAAGGGACACTTGATTAACTTAAATGGAGGGTGTGCCTTCTCCACATACTCCATCTTGACCCCCCACGTCTCCACAGCCACCTGCTCGAGGGTTCGAAAAGCACACATCGCGCTGATCGCTTGGGGATTGGTGACGCGTCGGGTTTCGGCTGGGTTTAGGGGCTGGTTCAGGGCGACGGTTTCCCCACTGGGTAGGCGGTACAGGTACTGGGCTTGCACCGGTTCCTGATCAGGCGAATAGGCAGGCTTCGCGCTGGGGCCGATTTCCAGCAGCCAGGTACCCGCTTTGAGAGGGACTTCCTCCCCACCGCGAAGCATGGCGTAACGCGCCTGGATGCTCCACCACTGGGGCCGGTTGAAGGTAATGGGCTGTTTGAGCGATAAAACGACAGGTTGAGGTTTTGATGGTTCCATAGGGAAAACTCCTTTTCTGAAGATAGGCATTGAAAACAAACAAAAATTTGAACCGTAAGGTAATAATGGGGAACGTTGGATAATATTCGGCGGGGTTGAGTCAACACATCCTGCTTGAACAGAGAGTCGATTAGAGGAATGTCTATTAGGAGGCGAAGATACGAAGGGCAATTAGCCCTGATGGGAGAAGGCTAGGTTCCACCGTGGTTAAGCGATGACAATCGGGAAAATCTTCAGGAAACCGCCAGGTTTTGATGCCCAATCAGACCAGGGTAGCCATGGCATCTACAGAATAGGGCAAGTTGAGCCCGTAAAACAAATGGGGCAGAACGCCTCAATATGACCAGGTAGGGTTGGGCCATCTAGTTGCAAAATGCGGCCAAGATAGCCATAATGTTGAGGAAGGTAACAACGCCCAGCCACACCGAAAAAAGAGCATTTTGAGAGACGAAAGAAAGGGCGTCGCCGGTGAGCTTAAATACACAGGAATTGATTAAACAAACTAATCAAGCTGCTTCAAAATTGCTTAAAGAAAAGGGCTATATTAGCGTAGTCGAGGTGTTGCTGGAGATAGGCAAACTCTCCAAAGCGGATTACGAAAATTGGCGCTTTCAACGGGTGCCCTATTTGGAGCAAGTGATTACGCTTAATCTGGGCAAGATCAACGTTATTCTGAGAACCCTGCAAAAAAATGCCCAAAACGGTAATTTGAAAGCCAGCCATACCGTTTATACGTCTTGGGGAAAAGGCCCACGGCAGTTATTACGGTTCAGTAAATCAGGGTCACCCGATCTCGAACAAGCCTATTCCACCCATTTTGTTAAACGAAAAGAAAACGGCGAATAGCTGTAGTTTCTGCTTTACGCTGCACTAATTGTCTCTTTGCTCTGCACTTTGTCATACTTTCATCCGCACCTCTGTAAATTGGCGCTGTACTGACTTACTTTACCTTGTATTGCCGAAGCTTTTGCTCGAGACCGCGGAATAGATGGCGGATCGAGCCAGTTAGCAAGAAAGGAGAGATCATGGTAACACTCGTCGTTGCGACCGAACCTGCCCTCCTGATTGCTCGACCCACCTCGAAGTGGGTGGTTGAGGAACATCTGACGGGCAAGTCACCCGAATCTCTGGCTGTCGATCCTCAGAACCCCACGCGCGTGTATTGTGGAACCTGGGGCAATGGATTGTGGCGCAGTGATGATGCCGGCACAAGCTGGAATCCCGTCGGATCGGGCATTGTTCATGCCGAGATCACCGCGGTGGCGGTCAGTCCGGCTGAACCCGGGGTCGTGTATGCGGGCACAGAGCCAAGTGCCGTCTTTCGCTGTGAGAATAGAGGAGAAACATGGACCGAGCTCCGAGGTCTTCAGTCACTTCCGTCCGCTCGGAGTTGGAGTTTCCCGCCCCGGCCTGAGACCCACCATGTGCGCTGGATAGAGCCAGACCCGACCGTCGCGGGCAGGGTCTTTGTCGCTATTGAAGCCGGGGCGCTCGTCCGCACGCTCGACGGCGGGCAAACGTGGCTTGACCGCGTAGATGGAGGTCCCATTGATACGCACGCTGCGGCCACGCATCAACTTGCGCCGGGGTGGGTGTACTCCGCCGCAGGAGATGGTTATTTCGAAAGCGATAATGCTGGCGAGAGCTGGTCGCGGCAGGTGGACGGCCTCCACCACCGTTACCTGGTCGGCGTCGCCGTCGATCCGGCCGATCCCAATACGGTCATCGTGTCGGCTGCGTCTGGACCGTTTGTGGCTTACAGCCCCCGCAGAGCTGAGGCCTACCTCTATCGAAAGCTGGGGCGGCGTCGGTTCGAATTGGCAATGGTAGGTCTGCCCGATGGCCAGGGTACGATTGCGAGTCGCCTAGCGACGAATCCTGACGAGCCGGGTGTCATCTACGCGGCCAACAATTATGGCTTGTTCCGCTCGCCGGATGCCGGGCAGAGCTGGAAGAGGGTGGAGATACCGTGGTCGCAGCATGCTTTCGCCCACGGCGTCGAGGCGCTTATCTGCCTTCCGGATTGAACGGCCACCCGAGGGCTCATGAGCCCATCCCGAAGGGTCATTATCGCCCATCCCATCCGTATCGTGGTCGTTCTAAGCTGGGGATTGGGCGTCGCGACGCGGGCGCGACCTGACCTCCAAACTGACGGGACCCGGTGAAGATCGTGGTATCTGAAGCACGGATGAGTACTCACGCCAGCTTCTCAGTCAAGGCCACGTCTGCTGATTAAGTGAACTTTTGCCACTGCGATCCTTAGACAAGAAGGGATCACGGGGATATAATGGTGGGGCTATCGGTAGAGCAGTGATCGGCTAGGACAGTCGATTCGTCCACCTCAGTGGTGTGCATCCCACCAAGTCGCACTTCAGCCACGCCAGCGAAGCTGGCATCTTTGCCAACCGGCTGTACCCCGACCTATAAGGCAAAAGCGCCTCCTAGTCAATCAAAGGATGAGTATGACCACCCAAGACAACCAACGCCTGGTATATATAGGTCAGAAACTCCGGCAAAAGCGAGTCGAGCTTGGCCTTAGCCAGGCTGAACTAGGGCGGCGGGTGGATACCACCCAGAATACCATCTCCCGGTACGAGCTGGGTCTGGCCCCGATCGCTGACAGCCTGCTGCCCTTGTTGGCCAAAGCCTTATCCGTTGAGACGGCTTACTTCTCCGCCGAAGATTTTGAGCCAACCGAACAGTCGGCCATAACAACAAACGAGATCTATGCACCGGGAACACCCGTGCGCGCCACAGCTACACCCCCCTTTAACTTCATTCCTGTCCATCATCAACCGTATGAGGACGACTTTGTGACATTTCACTTACCCGAAGGAACCACCTTATTTGGGGTTTACTTGGGTGAAAGCCAGCAGCACTATCAAATTCGCCTGGTTAACGGCGAAACCTGGGCCTTGCGACCCCGGGAGTTTCAACTATCCCCCCTGTCCACTAAACCATCTGGCGACCTGGTCTGGTTACAAAGTGAGAGTGCCCGCGCCGCGATCAACCGGGCCACCCCCTCCTTCTATATCCCCGCTCAAGATCAGATTTTTGAGATAGCTATGGCAGAGTTAGCCGAGAAATATCACGCCGGAGAAGGGGACCTGGCCCAAACGCTGGAGACGATGCATCGTGCTCTGACCGAAGGGCATGCGGCTAATCTGACACCAGAGGTCTTAGCCCCGCTAGAGTGGCAAGTTGGCTTCCTCTGGTACATCAACGACCCGACCAGGACCTTTGATGCCGAAGCCCATCTGAATCGCGCCCTCTCCGTCTACGAAGCCAAACTCCTGACCAATTCATTGAATGAAACAGAGAAGCCAGGCTATATCCAACACACCGCGATGGGCCTGATGCTGCTGGCCTCGATTGCCCAAGATACTGCCTTGATCGAATGGATGAATTATCTCGCTTTCCTCCTCGAAGACACCAACCTAATTAAGACTGAACTCCTTTGCACCATCGCGACCCTCCTGCTCCACCACAGCAAGGCCGAAGCCGCCAGAGCGTATGTCTCGTCCGCTTGGCAACTGAATACCCAGAGCGGGTCTGGCTGCGGCACCAAGGCCGAAACTTGTCTGCGGGAGCACTTGATTCACCTGGACAAAAAACTTGGCCAGGCCATTCTCCCCCGGTTGCCGGACGACGAGATGACAAGTGACCAACGGCCGTTGGAGAGTCCGACCTTGACGAAAGAACAACGGCTTCTGAGACAATTTGGGGCTCTATCACCCCAGAGGCAAGACAAGGTGCTCGATTATATCCAGTGGCAGTTGCACCAACAAACCACGGAGGGTTAAAGACGCTCGCTAAACCGTGTGAGGTAGAGATGTTAGAACTTGTCGACGTGTTGCAAATCATTGAAAAGAGAGCGGATGAGACGAAAGATTACCCCAGCCCCCTCAGGGTTGACCCGCAGGAGTTCGGGGTCACCCTGATCGGCCCCAACGACGAGGACTTCATTCCGGCTATCCAAGCGGCCATTACAGCGCGCCATCCCAGAGCCAGAGTATGTATCGCCACCTTTCCTAAAGGCGGGAAGGGGGACAAATTAAGACTTCTCCTCGGCGCGTTGTTAAACACGGTGGGGCGCCCGGCCCCGACACGAACACAGCCAACGGACGAGCTCATGCTTCAGGTTTCCTTGCTCATGGCCCAAAAGACCGACTTCTTGATCGTCGACAATGCCGAATATCTCAATCTTCCTTGTTTGCACTTCTTGCGCCGGGATAGGGGGATGGTGCCGGCCCTCCTGGTTGGGCGAAACAAGCGCTTTTTCCAGACGCTAGCCAGCGATCCGACGTTGAACCGGAGAGCTCTGGTGGTGGATAGTCCAATTTTAGGCGGCTAACGTGACCAGATTCTGGCGCAAATGTATTCCCCTCGCTTTCCTCTAGGGAGGATAAGGGTCGTTATTCTTACGCTCCGGGCGACACCCGATAATCATAAGCTTTGGCTTAAGCGAACATAGATCATCTTTACCAAAAGTGCCTAAGAGCCATGAAAGGTTACATATAAGGTGAACTTCCACGTCCCTTTCTTCAAGAATTAGGTTTTTCAGTAAAACGGCCTATACTGGGCTTCGGGGTAACACAACATTAAACCGTGAACTGCTCGAAGCCGGCCCGCGACCGGCATTTTAGGCCCACAATCGCCAGGTCGTGGACCTGGCCAGAGCCTAAAAAGGTCCAGTAGTAATTCAGGATAATGTCATAAAAGGAATAACCCAATGTCCCACGAAGGGTTCACATCACAGCATCGTTCAATCGGAAGAGCCGCAGCTTGGGCGGTATGCTTCCTCTTGGTGGTGTACGCAGTTACAACAGTTCTCGGATTTCTCTCCCTCCAGTCGCCTCAGGATCCAATCGGTGATCCGTTCTTCACCATTATGGAACTGCTCATCGTTCTCATTGCCCCATTGATGGTCGTTAGCATGGTCGCAATTCACGCCTACGCATCTCCTGACGTCAAGGTATATAGTGCCACTGCACTTGTCTTTATGATCCTTGTGGCGGGTATTACGTCCAGCGTCCACTTCGTTATCCTGACGGTAAGTCGTCAGCTTGAAGCTACGGGATTGGCAGGGGTTTCTTTGTTCCTTTCTTTCAAGTGGCCATCGGTGGCTTATACGTTAGACATCCTGGCCTGGGACTGGTTCTTTGCCCTCTCGATGATCTTTGCTGCGCCGGTGTTCAGGGGAGGCAGGCTGGAGATAGCGGTGCGTATTCTCATGATTGTCAGTGGTGTCCTGAGTCTGGCGGGGTTGATCGGTGTGCCCCTGGCGGATATGCAAGTCCGGAATATCGGCATCATTGGCTACGCTGGGGTGGCTCTCGGTGTATTTCTACTGCTCGGCCTAGTTTTCGGACGCATCCAACTTGTGCCGGGAGACACCGATGTGGCAAGAGAACAACAATTACGAGACTTGACTGGATGAAGATGACCACCCTTGTAGTTGGAGCAAGCGGGGCAACAGGACGGCTGCTGGTTGAGCAACTGCTCAAACGAGGACAGAACGTCAGAGTTATGGTGCGATCGCCCGGAAATTTGCCTGACTTCCTCAAAAATCACGATAACCTGTCTGTGATCCACGCCAGCGTCCTGGACCTCAGCGACGCCGAGATGGCCCAGCACGTCAAAGGGTGCAGTGCCGTCGCCTCTTGTCTGGGGCACAACCTGAGCTTAAAGGGTATTTACGGCCACCCCCGCAAGCTTGTGACTAATGCCACTTCTCGATTGTGCAATGCCATCAAGGCAAACAAACCAGAAGCGCCAACCAAGTTCGTCCTCATGAACACGGCTGGTAACAGCAATCGCGATCTACACGAGCCTATTTCGTTTGGGCAAAGGTGCGTCATTGGGCTTCTTCGTCTGCTGCTGCCTCCGCACGTGGACAACGAGAGAGCTGCGGACTATCTGCGAACAAGAATTGGCCAGAACGACGGGGCGATCGAGTGGGTTGCGGTTCGTCCGGACAATCTGATTAATGAAGATGAAGTCACCGAGTACGAGGTGCATCCTTCACCGACTAGAAGCGCGATTTTTAATGCCGGTTCGACCAGTCGGATCAACGTGGCCCACTTTATGGCTCGTCTGATCACTGAAGATGACATCTGGAACAAGTGGAAGGGGCAAATGCCGGTGATTTACAACAAGGCACCATCGTAATTGCAGCATCGAGCTGATTTTGATTGGGTTTTTTGGTGATGGCCGGTAATTGGGATGATTCGAGGCACCACGCCTAAGCTCTACACCAAACGCTGTAAAAGCGGTCAAGTAAACGTTAGGATATTTAACTTGTCAGAAGGATTTGGAAGACCTCCTAAAACTTGACGAAGACAGGGGGAGAATGTCTAGATGGCCCCTGGACAGAGGTACGAAAGTAGCGAGGGTGCGAGCGAATCGCAAGTTCCACCGCCTAGAGTGCATCTCTTTCTGCTCAATTTCTCTGAATCATCCGACCCCACGATTAGGTAAAAGGGTTGGAGGTCTTCATCGGCTGGCTGGTTATGCTTCCTCGGAGTTGTCTCGGCGCAATTGGCTGCCGCGCTGAATGACTTGGCGGCCAAACCGCTCCCGCAGTTCGTCTAGGATCGGCTGCAAGCGGCGAGCCTGCTCCTGCTCGGGATCAACCCACAGCTCCAACTGGTAAGCTGCCATCTCCAGGCCACTCACCCCTACCCCAATCAGCCGCACCCGCTTACCCGACGGCCAATTCTTTTCAAACAGTTGTAGTGCCGCGGCGAAGATGTCATCATCCAGGCTAGTCGGCTGCTCCAATGTTACTTGGCGGGTCAAGGTCGTAAAATCAGCCCAACGCAGCTTGAGTTTGACCGTCGTTCCACTCACGCCTTTGCGCCGCAGCCGGTAGCCCACTTGCTCGGACTGGCGGCGCAAGGTCTCTTGCAGGATTGGGCCATCGGTAATGTCCTTGGCAAAGGTGATCTCCTGGCTGATGGATTTGGCTTCGTGTTCAGTTGCCACCGGCCGCTCGTCGAGGCCTCTAGAATGGCGGGCTAAATCGTGGCCATGCTGGCCAAAGCGCCGCACCAAGTCGGCTTCGGGCCAGCGAGCCAGGTCGCCAATGGTGCGTAAGCCTAGCCCGTGCAGCCGCTCGGCAGTCTTGGGGCCAACACCCCACAAGGCTTCAACCGGCAGGGGAGCCAGGAAGATGGCTTCCTGACCCGGTGGCACGACTTTTAAAGCGTTGGGTGGCTGGTCGGAGCGAGCGGTAGCCTTGCCGACATCGTTGGCGATTTTGGCGACCAGCTTATTGGTCGCCACGCCGAGAGAGCAGGGGAGCCCCAGGTCAGTATTGATCGTGGCTTGCAGGCGGCGAGCCAGTATCTCAGCCGATTCAGGCAGGTTCGAGACGTCAAGGAACGCTTCATCGATGGAGAGCTGTTCAACCACAGGAGTAAGTTGCTCAAGGCGGCCCATGACCTGCTGTGAGGCAGCATGATAGGCATCGGAGTGGGAGGGCACGATGATCAAGTGGGGACACAGCTTAACGGCTCGGGCCATTGGCATGGCCGACCGAACGCCGAAGCGGCGAGCGGCGTAGGAGCAAGAAGCCACTACCCCGCGCTGTTCGGGCCGTCCGCCGACGGCGAAGGCCTTTCCACGGAGGCTGGGGTCGCGCTGTTCTTCGACAGCGCAGAAAAAAGCATCCAGATCAAGGTGGAGAATTTTGCGGGGCATTAACTACCTTCATCGGACGAACCTAATCTTTGGGATAAAGCCATTGAATATTACTCGTAAGGAGCCAATTTTGTTGCTACTTTAGGAGCATAGCGGAGTTTGAATTCAATGTCCTCAATTTAAACGGACACTCATTTATTGCGCCGCGTATTGACGAGGTCTGAGCCAATGCTCAGCTTATTTTACCAGGACAATCCTTGATTTTCCAACCAGTTTCTTCTGATTTTTTACACTGTTGCTTGTTGTGCCGAATTGAACAGATCATAAAAGCGTGGCCTGCGTAGCTGGTAAGCTCTGCTCAGATTGTTGGGTAGTCATCGAAGAACTTCTTTAATATTTTCGATACAATGCTTCAAATGAGGGATGTACCGATGTCAAAGGTTCCCGTATCGGCACTGCTGAAATAAAATTGGTTTTACCAAATGATGGCCCTGCGGCCAAGCCAGGTAAGAATGATCGTTGATCTAGCCGATTAGCTCTATCGCCATTCTTTGCTTGAGGTGACATGAGTTGGCGGCTCTGTGTCCTGAGGGTAACCCTGTTAAGGAGGTCGGGAAAAACTTGCGACCAGGCTTCGCCGGCGATGCCATACCCCAGCCAGATGGCGCGCATAAGAGGGGGGCATTCCTCCCAGACAATGCCGGCCCGAATATTCAAATGCGGGTTCTCGAGGAAAAGTTCCAGCTGCCCTTTGTCGACATTCAGGCGCTCACTGACAAGGACTAACCTCAGGTTGTAAATTCCCAAGAGTGCTCCATCATGAGAAGCAAAGACAAGGTTAGTTAACAATTCGGTGAGTTGGGTGAACAATTCAGTCAGTGTTGTCATAAAGATTCCCATACAGTAGTGACCGAGACGCTATCTTTCTGCCGACTCGGTGCTGACCGAAATTCTGGCGTGCCGAACGACAGATTATCAGTGGTGATTAAGACTTGAGTTATGGCTACTCTAGGGCCACTCCGCCCCATAATCTTCCTTCATTAACGATTTGGGTATGGATGACGCGGAGATAACCAGCGGACGTACGAGCCAACAAGCCAAGTTGCACTTATAGTCTAGTCTGGCAAGTCCAATAGGCCGCTCATAGAAAACAACCTCAGTTTAATCACTTCGATATAATTCTTCAAAAGTTGGGTGTTCCAAGAGGAAGGGGATCTGAGCGGGTGACGCCGGTTTGGTAGTCTCGGCTTTGAGCGACCGTGGCACAACCGGCTGCCGACGACCAGGTGATTTTGCTAACTGTTTAGCATGCACCGGAGCGCTGGCGATTGACTGTACTCGGCGGCGATGTTTGGCTTGATCCGGTAGAATAATGATATACACCGGGAGGCCAGTTCTGGCTCCGGGGCAATTTCCTGTTTAGGGCACGAAGTTAAGCAGACGCCCCACTCCAGCGAGAAAAATATTGGCCAGTATCAGACTTCTCCAAGAAAATGAACCTGGACAGGAAAGCCGATTGCTGATAGGTTATTTCCCTAATTCTCTTCTGAGTTGTTCTGCGCCAGTTCATATTTTTGAAATGCGAGTTGAGCGATGACTAAAAAGAGAGGCATCAATTTCGAAAAGAAAATTGTTCCACTCGATGTTTTATAAGGTACCTCAACTCCCATTTTGCTATTGAAAGGATGAAAGGCTTTACTGTTTTCCGGTCCTGTCTGGCTGATATAATGACCGATACAAGTAAGACCAAGGGAATCCTCCAGGGTAATTAACATCATCTCCTCTCCCCGCCAACTGGAGTCAAACGGATTGGTAAAAATTATGGATATTCGGTATTCCGCATCAATCCCTACGGACTCAATCTGAACCAGTTCCAAGAGATATGCCTCATCAGGGGATAAGGCAGCTAGAATCTCGGCAGGCGCAAGTTCAATTTGCTGGAGGATAGGGCTTGAGTAAATATAGGGGTCTTGCATGATGATCAATCTCCTTCTTGAATTGACTCTGATTGGTTATGTTATAATGTCCCTAGGTTCGATGACATTTCCAATTGGCACACCCTGGCTATGGCCTGTGATAGCCAGGGCTGGCGGGTACATATTTTTATTCTACGACCAAGGTTGCCTGAGTGTCCTTCTTTTCAGTGTACGTCTTTTTTCGGCGATACCAGGTGGTACCGCAGAATAATAATGTACACCAGGAGGCAAGTTTTGGCTCTGGTGGCAATTTCTGTGTTAGAGTACAAAGTTAAGCGAACGCCCCACTTCAGTCGGAAAATCCGCCAACATTTCCTGATATCCGAGAAAATAGGGGCGATAGGGGACATTTCTTCCCGCTCCGTGCCCAAAACGGAATTTGCCTTTTCACCAAAGCGTTCCTCGCCAAAAAAAACAGGCCGTAGAATAAAAATATACACTTAGTGCAGGTTTGCCGGTTACGGATGAGATTTCATCGATAGAAAAAGATATGCACTGAGTTGACGTAATAGGTCACCTAGCGCTGTTTTACCGTGCCCCTTATGTGTCACTTTATACCCATGCGCGGAATTTTGTCTCAATTCTACCCGACGGTTAATCGAGACGACGGACTGGTAGGGGATTCATCCGCTTCGGCAGCCGACGCAGAGTGGACGACAGTCAGATACTCAGCGTCGACCCCAAATTCGTGTCCCTCAACAAAAACCGTGCCGGACAATTCAAAGGGAATAATCGGCTCGATGAACTCAACGACCCGATACTCTCCTAATGGCAAGGAGCAGCGAGGGGAAGTCGGTCGAACAATATCACCGACTGCGAAGACCTGGAACTCCACGATGTAGGTCTTTCGGATGGTTTGCATAGTCACATCTTCTTCTTTCAAGGAGTTGGCGGTGGTTACCGTATCGCCCGTTGCCGAGCGAATGCTTACATGAGTTTTTGGGGGTTTGCTTCCCCGACGGGTCTTGGATGTCATAGATTAAATCTCCTGATTCTTTCCTGGATATTTTGGTACTCGCGCCATGCCTCCAGCCTCAGGTCCGTTAGTGTCCATTCACGTAACTGACCTGGCGCAGGTTGTGCAGCGTGGCCGGATGAATCTTGGGGACGAGGCGCTGAACACCACTCTAAAATAACCACCTCAGAGCTTCCACCTGGGTAGATTTCAGCCACTTCGGCGGGTATTGTCCATCCCCTCGATCCTGGTCAACAACTCATGCCTCCTCCTCAGTTAGAGTAAAGGGTTTTGCCCGGATATTTTGCTCAGGGCTAGGGCCGTCCAGTAATCCTCACTCTACCAAGGCCCGGTATATCAGCGGGCGCATAGGCGCAGCAAGTTAATGTAAAGTATCAGACTTCTCCAAGAAGAAAGTGAGCCTGGACTGGAAAGCCGATTGCTGATAGCTTATTTCCTTATTTCTCTTCTGAGTTGTGCTGCGCCAGTTTATATTTTTGAAATGCAAGCTGAGCGACGACTAAAAAAAGAGGCATCAATTTCGAAAAGAAGATTTTTCCACTCGGTGTTTTATAAGGTACCTCAACCCCCATTTTGCCATTGAAGGGATGAAAGGCTTTACTGTTTTCCGGTCCTGTCTGGCTGATATAATGACCGATATAAGTTAGGCCAAAGGGATCCTCCAGGATGATTAACATCATCTGTTCTCCCCGCCAACCAGGGTCAAACGGATTAGTAAAAATTATGGATATTTGGTGCTCTGCATCAATTCCCACGGACTCAATCTTAACCAGTTCCAAGAGGTATGTTTCATCAGGTGACAAGGCAGCTAGAATCTCGGCAGGCGCAAGTTCAATTTCCTGGAGGATAGGGTTTGAGTAAATATAGGGGTCTTGCATGATGATTAACATTACCTTTGTCTGTAAAAGGCACAATTGAATAACTGAAAATTTGACCTGTTCAGCCTGTAGTTATGTCAATAAAAATCTTGAAAACCGGCTAAATTTTATCCTGATTCGTGTTAAAAAACAGCGATTTTTCAGAATTAACTTTACATAAAGCGCGAATTTTTCGAGTGAAATTTTAGTTATGCAATTACTTGATTAGCAGTCAAAGGTAATGTTAATCTCCTTCTTGAATTGACACTGATTTGTTTTGTTATAATGTCCCTAGGTTCGATGACATTTCCAATTGGCACACCCTGGCTCTGGCCTGTGACAGCCAGGGCTAACGGGTGTACATTTATTTCTACGTCCGAGGTTGCCTGAGTGTACTTTTTTTCTCTGCCAGTGTACATTTTTTTCTTCAGGTGTACATCTTTTTTCTGCGGTACCACAGGCTTCTTTATCAACCGCTTCCAACAAACCGGGATAGGTCTGCGGCCAGAATGGGCCGGCGGTCGCGAAGCCAAGCGATACTGCCCGCGTGACCGGATCGGACCGGGCTGAAATCACGCCGGCGGTGAAATCCAAGGAAGGATTCCGTACAGTGATAGCTTCTCCTTCCTGGTTTTGGATGACCTCTAACCCTATCCTGTTGACCCAAGCCACCACCTCCTCAAAAGGAGCAAAGGTCATCTCGACCAATCGCTGTGTGGCCGGGTCAAGTCCCTGTGGCCGGCGTTTCTTGTGACTGTTTTCCCCATCGGCGATCTCCTGTAGGTCAGTTAGACAAGCATCACTGGTGATGAAGCTCAGGGTTCGGGGGGCGATATAAGGCACTATTTCGATCAAATCCGTCGAACAAATCCCACCCAATTTTTCAAGCGTTTCATCGTCTGTAATGATGGTCGAATTGTCCGGGTCTAAGAAGTAGTTTTTATGGACACTGACGACACACACAATTTGACCGATTAAAAAGGTGTGGGTCGTGCCCGTGTAACGCACGTCGTCATGGATGCGCACTATTTGCCTTCCTTTCGTAGGGTCTGTTTGATATCGCATTATGTTTCATACTCCAGGGTGGTTGCTTTGAAATCCGACCAGTTTGTAACAATCTGTCCAGGAGCTATGACAATTGCGACATTCTATTTTCTGAAAGCTATGCTGTCCTCAACAGCAAAACCCACCCTCGACCTGCTCAGAGTGATAACAGATTCAGCAGGTACCCTCTTTCGTCAACATTCCATTCAACCTCGTTGCTGCCTGTGAATGGATTTTCTCAATCCTCAAATAAAGAAGCTAGGGTTTCCAGGACTTCCTCACACAACTCGACCTTATCTTTATCGGTTTCGAAAGTTCGTTGTCAATCGTGAGATATTCCTTCTGTTTTTAGAGAATTTTCAGTGTGGGATGGTGGCTGACCGAGAATGGCATTGATGTCCTGCACCAGTTCCGACGCGTTCGGAACTGCCTGAAGCTCATCACGTGCTCGCATTAGCAACTGCACCAAGTGAGGGATTAACTGAGCTGGCCCGCCTTGCTGGAGCAGGCCAAGGGGCGCCGTTGTTACCCAGTCGGCCAGGAAGGTCTGGCAGAAGCCGTCAGGTGTACTTACCGTGAAACTCTCGAAACCTTCGCTGAAAAGTAGATAGTCCATCGGGGAGCTTGTTGCTGGAGGTACGGTGAGCAAAGCGCGATCGTCAAATATGCCTTGCCAATCCACTTTTTCAAGCATGAACTGAATGGCCTGCTGAGGGTCGTCGGCCGTGACCATGGTTTTTGCTACCAAAATAGGATAAGCCGTAACGTTATAAATCGGCAAGGGACATACCCCCTTTTATAGGTTAGTGAATTATAGAGCCAGGCTGATTTTCTTGGCTGTGTTCATAAAGACTTGCTAGAGTTGTCAGTGCCTCACTGAGACCATTCAATCTGAGCGTAAGGGTAGTTAGAGGACTGGGTTGACAGGATCCCGGTCGATCACGACCAGGCTGTGATACCATTGCCTGTGCTTGCTCCAAGCTATAGCGTTGGAGTAGGCAGTTGATCTTGTGAGTTTGAGTGAGGAGTCATTCGGAAGAGGTCAATCCATTGCTCGATGGCCTGGGTGAGGGGCCGGGTTGAAGTCGGTATGGCGATGTACCAACGCCAATCGTTATTAATCCCAGGACTTACATAAAAACCGCCTTTGTAGTCATCTCGCTTATCAATACGTTGATCTGGCGATAAAAAGATGTTAAAACTGAAGTAATAATGGGCAATGGTTCCCACCGTCTTCGAAACGATTTCAACTTGAAACCCCTCGTAGTTATCTACAACCCGACGCGCAACGAGAGTGATAGTTACTACGCGGTCGTTGTCTAAAATGTGAATTCCCTGTATTCCAAACCATTGGATAGGAATACGCCATTCCATTGATTGCACGAAGGCTTGCTGGGGGTGGGTATAAGGGGTGTTTTCTTGCTGCTCATTAGAAGTATCAATGCCTCTTTGCTTTTGAGCCATTAGATTACTCTCCCTGTTGTTGGATTAAAAGGTATCATCCCTCCGATTTCTCATGTTAGAAGAGATTCAACGTGGTTCTGTTTTGATCATCGCCAAGTTACCTTTGATTAGTTCGAATATCGGGCGCCATCAGGAACCATCGGCTCGTTTGCGAACGTTGAGAAAAACAATTTAGTTAGGTTTTGCGGAACAATTGCTCGAACGATGGCCCCCCTGGCCATGTAGGTGGCGAAGACGGAGCCTCTTCTTCGGCGGCTGGCTCGGGTTGTTGTACTGCTCCATCAGGCGGGAGGTTGACTGCGACTATGGGCCTTCGTAAAACCAGGAATTCCCCTGCCGCATTTCCGACGATCATGGGGGGAGTGATGAGTTCGAGATCATCAGCTTCAACCTCGGTAAAGATTTCACCCCGCTCGGCAAAGAACTCGGCAGCCTCGACAGCATCTCTAATTCGCTGTAAAGCGTAGCCATTCAAACCATGCCGCATCGCATAAATCTCGTTGATAGTCTGAATGATCGGAACAGTATGCTGAATCGTGAAGTAAAGCATAGGCGATTTACGAGCCCACTCCGGAAATTGAGCCGCCAGGGCTAGCAGCATGGCGGGTGAAGTAATGGAATGAGAGGGAATAACCAATGTCTCGCAATATGGCAGCACTGCGAGATACCACTCCTCAAAGTTCTCGCCAACGACGAGTTTGATGGGATTCTCTGGATTGGCATCGGCATACCTCAAGTTGGCCCTGGCCAATTCCTGATAGACCATTTCATTGGCCCTGGGGATAGTATTTCGGGCGACAGACAGAGCTACATTCCAGAGCGGGAAATATGGCCACCATTCTTCGCCCGGTTGAAGGCAAACCAGAAAGACTTCACCCAGAATATCCGCGCTAATGGTGAACTGTTGAGCGTATCCATCGAGTGAGACTTCATTAAAAGCGTGATTTAGCAAATTTATCATCTGAAAGTATGCCGTCTGCATCGCCCGATAAGCCGCTGGATATTGCAGTGAGGCCTGTTCAAAACGCTCACGGGCTCGACGAAAAATCGCCTGTACCTCCGGTGGATCCTCATTAGGTCGCCCGGTCTTGGCAATAGCTTTTTCATTTTCACCATCCAAAGCCAGCATCCAGCGGAACATCAGGAAAAAATCGTTCAGAACGGTATACGGATTCAGCCGCGCAATATTGCAGGCGCGTTGGATGTGGGCCGCAATTTCCACGGCATAGGGATTAGTAACGCGGGGCGGAGAGACCGGGATCAGAAAAGAATTGGCCTGAGGTAGGCGGGGTGGGCGCGGCACGCGGCGTTTATGGGCCACCGGTTGACCGGTCTCTGCAAGTGGGGGTGGAGAATTTCGACGCTTATTCTTTTTTCCCATGGGGTTCCTCTTCTTTCCAGTAGGATCGAAATAGTGTTTCGAAAGTTGGCATGGAAAGAGCAGATTGAGGGATGATGGAGTGCAAGTCGTCCTCCTCCTGCGCAGGTTCTGCCGGTTGGGGGTGAGGCAGGGGATTGACCCGAATTTGCCCTTCCCGCTCCTCTAGCAAAGCTCCAATCTCAAACATAGTTTCCATAGTGGTCAAGGCAAAACCGTTCAGTCCCTGTAACATCGCCGTGATCTCAAACATCGTATGGATAATTGGCACGTCATCATTCATGTGAAAGTGAATGAGATGGCCTTGCCGGATCCACGCTGGAAAACGAGCGGCCAGAGCCAACAACATGGTGCTGGAGTTAATAAAATTTGGCCCTATCAGGAGTGTGCCAAGATAAGGATAGATGAGACTGAACCATTCCCCCCAATTTTTGGCCCGCATCGTCTCAGGGGGAGGGTAGCCTGTCGCGACCCGGTACGCTATCCCCGCATCAGTCAATGCCTCTTCAATCATGTCAATAGGATCGGGCAATAGTTGCTCGGCGAGTCGTTGGGCCACCGGCCAAGGGGGAACGTATGGCCACCATTCTGGCCCGGGACGCAGGCAAGCGACGAAGACCTGGGCGATCAGATCCGGGTTGACCGTCGGGTTAGCGGCGGCGTCTTCAAGGGGGCGCGGTTCCCGGAGTCCTTGATATAAGCCAGTATAGGCGTCTATCATGGCCCGAAAAGTCCCGGGCTGGCGCAAGGTAGCCTGGTCAAACCGCTCACGGGCGCGATTAAAAAAGAGCTTGGCGTCAGGTGGATCTTCAGCCGCTTTGCCTTCGATAATGAACGATTTCAAGTTAATACCATACAACCTCAGGTGCCATTTGCACATGGCAAAAAAATCGCTGAGGACGATGTAAGGGTCCAGTTTGGAAATAATACAGAGGCGCTTGATCCGTTCAGCGATTTCCAGCGCTGCTGGGTTGTCAATTACAGGGGGTATGCCTGATAGCCGCTGCGTTAGAGGATGGGGTCTGGTGGTGGGGCGTGGCAGCCGGCGCTTGGGAATCAACACTTGTGGGCTGTTGGGGATTGGATTTCTGGGTAGTTTGTTTTTTCTCATCTCGTCATCACCTCCACTATTTTGGACGAACGGGTCCATCACTTCACTGTAATTCCGGGTACCACCCTGGACTCTCCACAGCAATTCCACTATTTCTTGACTAGACGTGTTGCGAAATAACGGAAAAAAGAGTATTTTCAACCAGAAATCAGAAAAATAAGGGATGCATAGATAGGTAAAACGGATGTTGAATATCAATCGTGCCCTCCATTCAGACCGCTTAATGAAAGCCCTAACCGGGGTGACGGTCGCCGAATTTGAACGCTTGCTGCCCATATTCACAGCGGCCTTGCACAAGGGTCAAGTGAAAGCCAAGAAAGAACGGAAACGAGCCATCGGCGGTGGGCGTCGACATACCTTAAAGACCCCGACCGATAAGTTATTCTTCATTCTGTTGTACTTGAAATGTTATCCAACCTTTGATTTGGCCGGTTTATTGTACGACGTTGACCGCTCCCAAACCCAACGCTGGGTCAAAGCCTTGCTAACCGTGTTGGAGGTTGGGTTAGGGTGGCAACTGGTCTTGCCGGAACGGCGCATTGGTTCCCTAGAAGAATTCATTCAGCACTTTCCGGCAGTCAAAGATGTTTTTGTTGATGGCACCGACCGACCGGTTCAACGACCCCACCAGGCCAAAGCCCAACAGGAACACTACTCCGGCAAGCACCAAGAGCATACCCTCAAAAATCTCATAGTCAGCGATGAACACAAGCGCATTTTATGTCTGACCCAGACGAAACCAGGGGCCCGGCAAGATTACTTTCGGTTCAAGCAATCAGGGTTAGGGGAGGTTATTCCGGACGATGTTGGTATCTGGGTAGATTTGGGCTTTATGGGCATTGCCAAGGATTATCCCCAGCTTCGGGTGGTCATCCCCCACAAAAGTAGTAAAAATCATCCTTTGACCTCCCAGCAAAAGGCCGAAAATCGGGTTATTAGTGCCCTGCGCATTTGTATTGAACACGCGATTGGCGGTGTGAAGCGGTTCCGTTGTCTGACTGACCCTTATCGTAACAAGGGGGTCATCTTGGCTGACAAATTTATGTTAATCGCTTGTGGCCTGTGGAACTATCACCTCCTCCCGGCTTAATTCCTCAATGATATGATTTTTCCTGGCCTATCATTTTATTCTTATTTCGCAACACGTCTAATACAATTTCGAGGCGAACTCCGCCCTGCTGGATTGCTGCAAGTGTCTGATTAATGGCAGCAGTAACATCAGCGCTATACCAAAATGCCTGACATTTGCCACAGAACAACACTGACCACTCTGCGTCCAGGGGAATACGGAAGGTGCCCGGACAATTGGGGCATTCTGCCAGGGCACGCAGAGCACCCCAGGCCAGCCCACCCATCGTCGCCTGTTGGCCTTCCAATTGGTGGCGACGGATGAAAGCGAGCGCTTCATCGACAAAGGTGTTGACGCTATGAAAGTCGGGCCTATCCGGTTGGCTCATAGAAAAACCTCTGCCCAATAAGTAGGATTATTGCTCATGGGGTTCTCAATCAAGCAAACCAACCCATAGCCCCGAGGCCGGTACCACTGTTAATTCTTGAAACTGATCCAGCCCAACCTCCTCGCCCTGGCGATAAGCTGCAGCTTGCCAGTAGCGCGCAGTGGGTTGGTGGGTTTCTTCATAGGTGATGGTGATGATCTGGTCGATAATGAGTTGGGGCGATTCGCAGAAAGGCGACAGGCGCTGTTTCGGTTTGGCGACACTGTTACTGGGATTCGCGTCGAAATCTTTGGGAATGGTCACAGCCGGAAAGAGCTGGCTTTTTATCATTAGGGCGTAGGCAACGATGCCGTTTTTCCGTAGTAATGTCTGCAGTTGTGCCCGTTGGGTTTCAGGCGATACCCCTGCAGCAAATACATCAGCCAGCAGATCAACGAAAATGGAAGAATCGGTATCGAGAGCGACAATGAGCGGGGGAAAAGGATCACATTCTCGTAGAAGCTGTGGGGCCAGTTCCATAGCCTGCATAACGGGATTAGGAAGATTCATTTGGGTGAGGGACATACTAACCTCCAATTAGCTATAGGCACGGTTCCAACAGACCAGGATGTGGGCAACAATGCTCGGCGATTCCATCCTGTGGCAGCGCGTCCTTCGCCCTATCGCCTTGCTCGTCCCACTGGTTGAGGAGCTCTCTCAAGTTTCGTACTTCTGCCGGCAACAGCAGCAACGGGGTATGAATAAAATGTACATAGCGTAGCGTTACGAGAGTCAGGGGTTGCTGCTCATCATCTGGGTTTTCTATTAAATCCAGGGAAAAATGATCAGACGTGAGTTGATTCGCCATTGGCTTTAGCCTCCATCTGCTTGAATAAGTTATGCCCGGCAGGGCTAAGACGTAACATTTGCCGGTTGCCCAGCGGTTCGATCTCCGGGTGGGCGAGCGTACACCAACCGCCCTTGACCAACGCTTGCAGGGTGGGTGTCCGTAATTCATTTGTCCATGGCCAAAATAGGCGTTTTTCCGTTTGGTCATCGACCCATTGGGGCAACCCTTCGATTATCTGAATAGCCGCATGGTAAGTATACATCTTACGCAGGGCAGTCAGTTGCAGGGGTGAGAGCATGTTGTGCTTGTCCTCGACCTCAACCGGCTGGTCAGCACAAAAATGGGTAAGACCCTGCTCCCAGGTTTCCCAGGTAGCGTTCAAGGACAGTATTTCACCACAGCGCGGGCAGCGCTGGCGTTTGTAGCGAGGTTTTTGAGCCGCTTTCTTGGCGTAGCCGGAACCATCGACAAAAAAGGTCGAGTCTTGCGCCACCTCGCCAAAAGTCTTGTGCGTTCGAGGCAGATGTTTGCCGATGAAGACGGGTAGCACCTGTCCTTGCATAGCCAGTTGGCGCAATTCATTCCATTCGGCCGCATGCAAGATCATTGTCCAATGGGGTGATTCGGACTCCACGAGGCTTTTCAATTTAAGAACTGCCATCCCGCGCCCGGTTTCATCATGCCGATTAAACGTAATCGTGAGCCGCTGCCCTTCCAGGGGTGGCATCACATCAGCGGTTAGTGGAGATTTGGTCATGGTTTCCTCCATTTGGTCCGAAATCCGCCAGCAGATCGAAACCCCACTCCTGGCACATTTGCTCGTAGCGCTGGTATAGACCTTTCTGAGTCAGTCGGCCGTGTAACAGCTTCGTGGCTAAGCGCTCCTGGGTTTCAGTTTGGGCGTGATATAACCCACAGGTTGCCAGCACTCTACGCACGAGTTGAAAGGCCTGTGGCGATAGTTGTCGCCCGCTGGTGTAGTTTCCGACTATACGGGTCAGAGCCGGGAAGCGGTCGCGGTAGTCTCGCCAGTCCGCCAGGAGCAGCATGGCTTTCAGGTTGTATTTGATATTCAGATCATATTTGGCGATCAGAGCGGGAATCTCACCCTCCAGATGCATCGTGCGAATTCGGTGGCCGACCCGGCGACCCTGAGGATCATTCATGAGAGAGCCGATGGCTTCCCAGGTCATACCTACCGCCCGGGCCAAGATGATGAAGGCATCAGCATCGTCGCCCCAGTCGGCAAAGACGCGGGCCGCGCCTTTACCCTTGTAAAACACGGTCTCTTCTTTCAGGGCCTCCGAGCGTAAGATCCACCAGTTACCCCAACGGGCCGAGCCTTTGATCTTGCCACGCCGCAGATAGCGATTTACGTCCCGGTCGGTCACGCCGTAATAACTGGCTACCTGTCCCGGGGTCCACCAGGCGTCACGCCAGCGTTGTTTCTGGCGGATGATCAAACGGCGTAAATGGGGGTCAGTGATACGGTCGGTATCCTCTACTGAGTTTCTGAAATAGACCCAGTTTAGCGGGTTAAGTGCCCACCGCCATAGTAGGGGACGGTAAACAACCCGTATTTTGCGCGCTCCAGGTAACAGGCGAGCGGGTAACAGACCGCGCTCGATCAATTTCATGACACTATGACCGTCAATGGTCAAGATGTTGCCGATGACATTGGCGACAATCCAGTCAGGATGTTTAGAGGGGGCGGGCAGGTTTAGATCGCGGTCCCAGCGCAGGTGAACGGCGTTGACACTGCGGCCCAGGATTTGAGCAATATCTTCTTCGGATAACCAGCCCAGGTTTTTGCATAGAAATTCGTCCTCCTCCTCGGTCCAGCGCGGAGCCACACCGGGCTTGATTTCAATTCCGTTCGCTTGTAAATGGGCCTGCACAATGATAGCGGCCTGACCAGATCGACGAGCCACCCAGGCCAGCGGTGTGCCGTTGCGCAACTGGGCTTCGGTCACACTTAGTTCGATCAAGGCATCCAGTTCATCTGTGGAGGTATTCATTAGGGGGTCCTTTCCCGTTTATAAAGGGCAATCGTGCGCTCAAGGAAGCCCAACAGTGGACAGGATTTGCACATCGTCCGAGCATGTCGAGCCGGGCATTCCGCGCAAATGCCGGTGGCCTCGGCGGACATTATGACCCAGGCGGGTGTCGGCAACTGGGATAAGATGGCGTCAGCCCGTCGAATAGAACAGGTCGCGCACGTATCAGCAACAGCCTGGCGGAAACCATCTCGCGTCAAAGGGTTGCGCTCGCCCGGCGGTGGTACCGGCCCCATCTCCTGCGTCGCCAAGATCAGTGCAGGCGATACAAAGACAGGAGGTGGCTGGTTGTTGGTGCGGTTCTCTTCGGCAAGTTGTGCGGCTTGCGCCTCGGCTTCAGCTCGTTCTTGCAGCCGCTCTATAAACCGAGTACAGGAATCGACGATGGTCTGAATACTTGATCCCTTTTCCACATGAATCCTGGCCAATTTTACCCGCGTTTCAGGGTCTGGTAGCGACAGCAAGGCTTCCACTATCTTCGCATCGCGATGCAGCCTTTTCTGGTCAATCCATTGCTGAATCGGCGCTTCCAGGTCCAGCAAGCGTAAAGTGGCGCGCACGTGATTCGCGCTCTTCTTGACCGCCCTAGCCAGCCCGATATCGCTAAGATTGAAGCGCTGCTTCATATCCATATAGTCGCGCGCCTCCTCAATGGGGGTCAGAGTGGCTAGTTGATGATTGTCGGTGATGGCTAACTTGTAGCGCTTGCGCTCGCTCTTGCTCGTATGCAAGCGAATTTTGACCACTTGATCCAGCAACGAAGCCCATTGGTCGACGAGCTGCTGGCCACCATCTGGCTGACTGACCATCTCTAGCGCCGCTTCGCGGCTCATATGGTGAGCCTCGGTGAGAGCTAACACACACAAAGCCCGCCAACGTCGTTCGCCGGACAGTAAAGGATAGCGGCCGGCATCGTCGACAAAAGCAATTGGCGAATTTATTAGACCATCAGCTTCGATGGAGTCGACCAATTCAGCCATTTTTGGCCGGCTAAAAAACCGGCGATTTTGATAGGGACCAGGAATAATGTCGCCCAGCCTGACCTCTATATCAACCAAGGAACTATGGACGTGATGTGCACGTTGAGTCATATCGTCACGCTGCCTCCTTTTTAAGGATGATTAAACGAGTAGCTTTAAAGCCCAAAACCTCCTTTCTGATGCTCAAAAGGAGGATAGGTAGAAAACAACAACCAGACCCTGGCCCCGTTTGAGCAGAGTCTGGCTGAGTTGACAGGGTTAAAATTCAAGCTTCAGACTTACCCGACAGTGTCTGGTACAGTTCGACCTCAGTCAAACCGTAGTGCCGGAGCAGCAAAGCCTTGACGAACTGGTTGATCCTGTGTTTGATAATCAAGTAACCTACAATAAAGCCCGGTTGTCTGTTCAGGACCCGTAACAGGTCATGGTAATTACAGTGATGATGGCGAATATAGCCGAGAACCGCCTTGACACTCATTTTGAATTCTCGGTGAGCCAGATTGTCGGCCCGATAGGCGAGTTCAGTAGCTTGCTTCAGTGCTTCTAGCGTTTCGGGCAACGGAACCAATAACTCGATCGGCGCTATCCTGGCCCAGCTCAGGAGTTGTAAAGCTAACTGATTGCTGGCGAATTGAGCGGAGTTTGCATTCTTAGCTCGATTCACCAGCATACAAAAGTAAGCCGGCTGATGGGCGCGGAGATAGGTTTCGACGCACTGGCGAGGAAAACCGTAAGTTTGGTTAGCCTGTAGCTTTTGCGGGCGTCCCAGTTTCTTGATCCAGGCGGTGTTAAGTCCGTAGATATGTTTAATGGTAGGGATATCGATGAGATCCTTGTCCATCACTATAAGGACTCATAATCCGGCTCGGCTTCTACTTCGGTAGGTACGGCCTCTAGAGATAACTCTTCAATCTCAACCAGCTCAGCCGCAGTTGCTTCCCAGGAAACCTGGCGGGCTGAGCGGATTCTGAGCACCAGCCCAACGGTCACGAGGATGGCTGCCGCCCCCATGACAAAATCAGTCACCGTCGCCCGCTCTTTCCAGTAGCGGGCATTACTCCTGCCACTACGGATAAGAAAGTTAAAGCAGCGGAAGACCAGATTCGCGATTAACTGAAACAATGAGCGACCGGCCTGCCCGGCGACCATCAGAGCAAGTAGGACAAAATAGAGGGCCGTGACTGCGATCAGAACACGTCCAAGATAGTGAGACAAAATACTGAGGGTGCTAAGGGTACGAGCCAACATAGAAAAACCTCCTGAGTTGTTATGATGATAAATTTAGTAGTGATAGGTTATTTGGAGGATGAAATTGTTTTAAGATTAAAGTCTCCTTCCGCAGCGGGCCGGCGGAACGGCGAGTTGAGTGTTGTTTCAGAGTGAATAAGCGGTTTGGGTAAAGAGATGTAAAGTAGCGGTAGGCGGGCCTCGCCGGGGCTGGGCCATGATGGAGCAAGCTCAGCCACTGTAGGCGTCATCCGGGCAATTTCGCCGATTAATCGCTCAAACAAATTGGATTCGAGTTCAAGGGCGTAGATCACATCAGACTTGGTTGCCAGATCAAAAGGCAGACAGCCGATATAAGTGGCTGCCTGCCGCGAGCGCTTTAGTTCACGGTTCAAGAATTCCAGGAGCGTCTGACCGCTGTTGCTCTTGAGCCAGCCAATCAGGTCGAGGGTTCGATTACCATTTACTGCCTGGGCCACCGCTTGGGACAGATGGATGAAATGATGGTAGTCGTTCAGGATGCCGGCCAATTGGTGAAAAGTAATAGATTGTCCACTATCCGGCTGGTGGCGTTGCCCCGCCGCCTCATCTTTAAGGCGGGAAGCGGCATATTCGAAGTGGTATTGGAGGATAAGTAAGTCTTCCCAGGCGAAATCCGCAAGGCTAACCGTTTTGGCCGGCATAGCAATTTTCCTTGTAGTTCATTCAACGTCAGCGGCAAGCAGCCAGACGCCCGCTCTGTATAGATAAATATTATAAGCCTGCAATTTTTCGGCGAGCAGGGCTTCGGCCTCCGGCTGGCGCTCCTCGCAACCTGTGGAATTGCCGTAGGTAATAACATCGCCGGCAATCTTCGCCGCTATGGCCACAGAATCTCAGCCGTCTTCGGGAATCGTAAAACCTAGGCCGCCATTTTATGGCTTGGTGCGTCACGAAGCAGAGCGATGAGAGCAATTTCTGATTGGGTCAACCGTAGCGGCGGTTGTTTTCGGAGCGATTTTCGCTCCAGTAGTTCTCTAACTACCAGGAGCAGCATAATAAAGATGATGATGGGTCTGAGACGAGCCAAAAAGGGCAGTATTTTGATCAACATAGGAGCTTCCTTTCTCAAAAAGTATGGATAAAAATCAGCGTACGTTCAATTAGACCAGATAGTTACATCCTACCAAAAGCTAAATTCGGAGATTGGCCAATCTCCCGAGCCAGCGCATGAGAGTCATTTCGACCGAGGGTGAAACCCCAGTCAGAAGTTTTTGCAGAGGTTTAACTAATAAGCGCGGCTGTATCCAGCCCAGCCCTTGCTCGCCCCACTCATACTCCCCCACCCAGGGCGGCAAAACGGCGCGATAGGCAACATATTCGAGACTGCCCGGCGCAGCCCCAGCTATAAAGACAAAGCGGTGCTTGCGACCGTCGTCAATCAGGGCCGCGCCCTGTTGTTGCAATTGAGAGGTGAGAGTCCGACCATCATTGTAAAGAGACCGTACTTGCCCATCTTCGGTCATGTACCGGCTGGGTTTTGCGCTTTGGGTTTGCCCGGCGTAGAGCGCGCCGGCGCGGTGGTAGATGCGGCCCGCCAGTGGCGGCGATTCGAAGATACTGCCACAAGGCGACTCAATCAGCCAGCCGGCCATGCTATCCAGGCTCAAGAGGTAGTGGAAGGGTGACCGGGTTGGGTGGCGGCGCCGAATCTCGTGGGGAAAGCTTAGATTGACCCGCTTGATAAATTCGACCAAATCCTCTGAGCTAATTCCCGCCGCCCATAAACGGGCCAGATACGCTACCTTGGTGGCTAACTCTGGCCCAACGGCAGCAATGGCCGGACGATTTGCCCAGGGAGCTTTGCCAAGCCGGATAATGGCGCGATATTTACCGTTGACTTGCAGGGCGTAGTTGAGCAAATCCACCGCCGGTCCGGGGCCTCGGCTGACCCGGTAAGGCAAGCGATACTTTTGGCCGAACCAGGTGCGCCGGGGTGCAGGTTTGCTCAGGATGTCTATAGCTTCCCGGCGAGGAATGATCTCGATATTGCCCCACTCACCTGAAGTTAATTCAAACGGACTCATGGGTGACTCCCTTATAAGCAGCAATAGAATTTACAGTCCGCCTGAGTTCGGCCAAAGTCTGTTCGAGCAAGGCAGTCTCGTCGTCAGAGATTGGGGATGTACACTCTCGCTGTTGTAAAGTCGTCGAAAACAGATAGCGGACACGCTGTTCACTGATTTCAAAGATGAGGTTCATATCGGCGACGATGTTGGGGGCAATAGTGCTAAGGATGCAGTTCAGGGCTTGATTGAATTTAGGCAATATTTTTTCAATCTGGCCGGCCTTTGGCGATTTGGCTAAAGACAAAGCCCTTCGCTTCTGTAGAATTGTCACCAGGTAGCACCCCCAGTCTCCGGTTAGTTGGAACTTGATAGGTCGGTTGTCCACAAAATCCTCGCTTATGATTGGTTTTGCGAAGGCTGGACGCGCTGTCCGAGCCGCATTACGAGCCAAGTTGACAATGTCTCAACTAAAGCAACCAACAACCGGGGTTGGATCCAGCCCAGCCCGTGCTCGCCCCATTCGTACTCCCGTACCCAGTCTGGCAGAGCGGCGCGGCACGCGGCATATTCCAAACTGCCGGGCGCAACTCCAGTGATGAACACAAACCGATGCTTAGGACCGTCATCGATTAATGGGATTCCTTCCTGTCGCAGCTCGGAGATCGTGTTGTGACCGGCCCGGTAGACCGACTTGATCTGCTGGGTTGTGGGGTCGACGTAACGGGTAGGTTGAGCGCCGCTCTTGGTTTGACCGGCATAGAGCGCGCCAGCTCGGTGGTAAATGTGCCCTGCCAACGGCGGCGACTCGAAGATGCTGCCAGAGGGCGACTCGATCAGCCAGCCGGCCATGCTCTCCAGACTCAGCATATAGCGGAAGGGGGGGCGATCAGGATAGCGTTGTTGCAGAACGTGAGGAAAATTCAGGTTGACCTGGGTAATAAATTCAACCAAATCCTCCGAGCTTATACCCGCAGCCCAGTTGCGCATGAGGTATGAGCACTGATCAGCAAGGTTGGGGCCGACAGCGGCAACGACCGGCTTGTTGCGCCAGGGAGCTGCGCCGATGCGCATCACCGCTCGACACTTACCTTTAACCCGCAACCCGTAGTTGATCAGATCAACCGCCGCTCCCGGTCCCCGACTCACCCGATAAGGCAGGCGATATTTTTGGCCGAACCAGGTACGACGAGGTGTGGGCCGGCTGAGAATATCCATAGCTTCCTGGCGAGGGATGATTTCAATGCTGCCCAGCTCGCCCGAAGCCAGTTTAAGTAGGGGCATGGGTGCCTCCAGAGAGGTCAACGCCTAACAAGGTGGCTCCGGTGACCTGAATATGCGCTCTGGTTTCTGTGGGCAATAGTTGCTGTTCATTCTGCTGCCATCGTATGTCAAAACAAAGTTGGCAATAAACCGCCGGCTTCGATGGACCATTCTCCAGGGAGACGAGGGCGATCTGGTAAGCGCGATCTACGAGCATACCGCCGATGATTGGCTCCTGAGCGCCGCAGTCGGCGCAGTCCAGGTAGACCGGCTCTCCATTACACTGACCCAGGGCAAATTGCTGAGGTGTGACCAATTTGAGATAAAAAAATGCTGGGTGGTTGCTCATGCACAAACCTCCTTTTACTCGGTGGCGGAAGAATCGGGTGTCAGTTTCTTGTCGACTTTGCAGCCCCGCTTTAACTCTTTTTCCATCAGCAGCGCGACGTGATAAAACGTTGGATATTGCTGGGAGGAGCAGGCGGCTTGAAGAGACGCAGCGCCGCTCACAGCTGCCTGGCGGCCTTCCCGGACAACCACCCGCCGGATGACTTTGAGAAGCGGAACTAACAGGTTTTCCTCTTCATAGGGTGTCAACTCTAATGCCCCGTAGGCATGAACAATTTGAGTATCCTGAGCCGAGATGTGGAGTTTATGTTTTTCCAGAACCTGATAAGTGATGTGTCCGTAGACGTGAAACCAGCCTGTTCCCCATTGTTGGGTCACCCGCTTGTCCTCGGTAGCGGATAACAGGTAGGCCATCGCCTCGACCAAAGTGGCTCTGTCGCCGATTTTGCCGGTCGCATGCTCCACCATAATACGCTCAAGTCGGTCCATGTAAACGAGCCGGGGTAACCACTCCGGCCAAGGTTTGATCGGTAAAGGACGGTGAGTCAGAATCGGACCGTTCAAAAAGTGAAGTAGCGCTGGCTGAAGTTGGCGGCGCAAGATCAAGGCGATCCAGAACGGTTCAAATCCTTGCCGGATCATCTCCTGCAACGAAGCCACAGCTAAGCTGCTCATGTCTGTTCCCCAAAGAGCGTTTCTTGATCCTTTACGACTTCCAGGAGAAAGTGGTCTAGCTGACCTAAACTATGTAAACGGAGGGCGATGATGAGCAGATTGCGCGCCGCCAGGCAGATATTGCCGAAGTAACGGGCGGTGAGATAAGTGGCCTCGTCGTCGGCGTCCGTAATGACCCACCTTAAGGCATCTTTGGTAGCAAATTGCTCCAGGCCCACACATTCCAGGTGATTGGCCACGGTAGGGTTGGGTTCGCTCAAGAGCATATCCCACAAGCCGAGCGGTAGGCCATCGCCGCCATACTCTTTCCAGGCAGTGGCCGCGTAAGGAGTCTCATAGAGCTTGGCAAACCATTTTTCGGCCCGGCTCAGATAAGTCCAATAAGCGCGGATAAATGGCCACAGTTCGCCGGCAAGCTTGGGATAAGGACTAATATGGACAGGCGGACGTGAGTTCATGGATTTTTGTCTCCAGAAAGCTCGTGAGTTGGTAAATCACGCCGATATCGTTCCTCAAAGGAGGGATTAACCGGGGGCATGGGTAGGATTTCTATATCTACCACGGTAGCCCCGTCTTTGCGGCTAATTTGGGAAAGGTGGACCCTTGTCTTCGGAAAGTCGGCCACCATCTGTCCCAGCTGTTTGAGCAGGAGCTGAGCGAGGGCTGTAGTTGTTTCATATGTTTGATCGGCAACCACTTCACCCGTCGAAATTTTGGTTGCCCTCACATGTATCCTGGCATCAAAATGATTACGGCTCATGGCCAAGCTCCTCCCCTAGAATAGCCAGGGTTCGTCTAAATAATTCTTCGAAAGTGGGACTAGCCAGAGGGGATAGGGGCACTGCCTCGACAGTTTCTGGTTTCTGAGAGAAACGTAGTAGCCGGGGGTCGACCCATTCTCCGTTTTCAGTTTCGATGAGGCCGTCGCGTTCGAAAACCGCTTGGGCCTGCTCGGGCGGCACTTCAAAATGAAGGTCGAGAAATCGCACGCCCCCAGGTGCAAAGGCCGCCGTTGCTAAGGCTTCAACCAGGACTCCGGCTACCTGGGCAGTTCGGCCAGGGGAGTGGTAAAGCAGAGCGTCCCCATTTTCAGCAATAAATTGGGCCAGGTCTGGCCTGGGCATAATTAGAACTCGTTGCCCCTGTAGGAATTCAAAAATCATCAGGGGCACAAAGGCTTGCAGATGGCACTGTAAGAGGTGTTTTGTGGTTTCCTGATTATCCACCGCTGCGCTCATCCCGTTTAAAAACCCGCCCCGTTTCCGTGTCATTAATAGCCGTGGCAGCTGGTTGGGACCTGGTCTGGCTATCGGGTGAAACGGACCGCAGCAATTCTTCGACCGGGGCGTGTCCGTTCAAAATATCCTGGATCAGAAGTTGGGCCTCCTCGACCTGAGGGGTAAATTCGGTCTCCAGAAGGCTGGAGAGAGCTTCATCGATAATATCCAGCCAGGTAACCGGCTTGTTACTCATAAGTTCCTCCCTTCGGTCAAAAGACGGCGGTCAACCTGAGGGGGCTGGCCGCCGGTGTAATGAAGCGATGGTGCGCTTAGAGTTGTTTACAACTCGACCCAGAGTATCGAGCAAATCGAGGTTTGCCCGGGTCCTGGATCGAGGTGATAAATGCCAATTCACTTTTCTATCGCTGCTTTGAGCGGCTATGTAGAGGTACGGATGGCTGCGTGTCCATTCCAGCCATGCTTCTCCCTATGCCACTAAAAGATGATTATTGATCAGCCGCTGCTATTTCTGTTATCTCACCGTCGACGATCATCTCTGGGGAGTGAGTCTCCTGATTGACTTCGAGTTGATAGGGGACATGCCAATCGCAGTTGCTACATTCCAGGCCGGGTACGATCTGATGATCCTCTAATTCGATCTCGGTCTCGCTAAACTCATGACCGCAATGCGGGCAGCCCTCCTCGCGCCACTGACATTCGGAGCAAAATCGCACCGCAACTTGAACACCGCGAATGGTGTCAGTTCCTTCGATGACCATCGCCCCGCAAACGGGACATTCGCCGGGCTGCGTGTTGGTCGTGGCCATCGGGATAGAGTGCAGAGTCCGAACCTGGGGCAAGGGAGGCGCCAGCAATCGCCCCCCGGTAATCGGCACACTGCGCATGGTCATTGCTTCCAAAGCCACGAAAGTCTTCATAATGTTGAGGTCCTGCTTCTGTAGGAGCCGGTAGAGATAAACGCCCAGTACGGATGCCATCATCCGATTGATCATGGCGCTCTGTTCCTCCAGCAAGGTAAGGTCGGCGCAACTCAAATCTGGCTCTGTCTGGACTGTGGAGTACTGAGTTTTTGGTTGAAGGATGGTAGGTTCTTGAACATGGGGGAAGGGAACTTCCAGGCAGAAGCGTAGGGGAGAGATGCCCGGCAGTGGATCGAGACTGTTCCCAATTAAGACCTGCCCGTTGGTACGCTCGTTGCCAGAATCCAACCACCAAAGTTTTTCACTAGACAGCTTGAGACCTAACCGACCCGTCAAGCGGTCGGTAACCGCCTGGGCAATGTCGCAACGGGCCTGATAGTTATCGACCGCCCCCACGACCATCATCAGCGAACCGTTCGTTGACTGAGACGGCTTAAACCGTTCTAACATGGTCGGCTTAAATTTTTCGATTACAGGGATGATGTTCAGGCCAAAAGCGGCGTTGTAGCGCCAGGCTAAGGTGGCGGCTTTGGGCCGTCCAATTTCGGCCTCGCAAAAATTCTGCCTGACCATATTCTTTGGTTCGACCACGTCTGGGTCAATAAAGTAGAGCCGGACGTCCAGGGCAGCTTTTTTGATGGCCCACTCAGCCAATTGAGCCAGGATATGCGCGGTGAACGACCCTGTTCCACCCACACCTACCAGCAAAATCGATATCCGGTCGGGATGACCAATTTGAACGGGGTACTGTCGGTTCACGTCAAGTTTTTGAACGATTTTGGTGAGGGTGGATTGGGGTAGAAGTCGTTTCAAAATCAGATGGGCTTGCTCCCGTCCTTTGGAGGTAAAAAACAACGGCAGGGCTTTAAGATAAGTGGCTACATTATTGCCGGCCCTGAGCTTAGGGTCACGACCATCCATAACTATTCCTCCTTAAAATCAACATTTGCGCTTATTTTCTAAACAGTTGGGTTAGTTTCTCAAGCAGGTTGGCCGAGAGGAATCCCGGGGTGAACGCTTCGTGACCGTTGTTTCCGCCGATTTCCATTTCGGCGTGGCCATAATGGGGCACTTCCTGCTCTAAAAAAATCTCCACGAACGGACCAATATTCTCAAATAGGAGCAGGGCGGGCACATTGATCAGCCAGTGACCGTGCATCCCTAGCCGTAACACTATTTGCGGTGTGGGGGAGTCAACGTAACCAATTACCCCATAAAACCGCCCGCCCCGTTCGTCCTTATTATCCGTCGGTGAAAAAAAGGGAGGCATGCCGTTATGACTATGTAGATCAAGCGCGATTCCAGTCGGATCGACATTGTAATAGCCAACCCAAGCCTCTTCCTGGTTTTGCTCAGGGAAGGTGACATGCCATTGGCCACCCATGAACCGGAAATGATACATGAATTCAAGGTGAGCATTCGTCCGGGCATCAACCAGAACCTGCTCTAACAGATACCAAGGGATACGCGGTAACTTGAATACCACGTTGAGAGGATAGAGTTGCAAGTACAGCCCCCTTAATTCCGTGTAAAAAGGGACCAGGATCATGTCGGCAGAGACAACCTCAGTTTCAAGCCGTTTGATCACGCCCTGGCTGGCGATAATGTAGTCATACTCATAAGTGGGCCGGGGGATCACTCCGCCTTGATACAGATACAAAGGAATGAGGTTGTTAAACAGAGGCATCGTGGGGTCAACCATCGATCAACCTCCCCAAGGTCAAATTGGTTGCTACCAGGTCATCTAAAGGATACTCCTCTGCCCGGCCTTTATTTAACTCCTGCCACGTCTCAACTACGGAGTTAGGATGCTGCCGGCTTTTGCCATCAGATAGGTCACGGTTGAATTTGCTGCCAAAAAAAGCGTCCACAGCTTGCCACATGGTCGCCGGGCTGGCCGGGGGAAAAGGCGCATTCCCCTGGCAGATACCTTGGGCATGGACATTGGGGCAGGGGGCCATATAGATCGGGATGCGGGGGTCTACTGGCGGTTCTTTAACCGCCCACAAACTGTAATTCAAATGATGCCCAATCATGATGAGACCGGGTAAAGGGATCCGCCAAGCTTCCACTTCTCCGCGCATCGTGACCAGACGGACTTGTGGCGGGAGGTAAATCCCTATTCGGAGGAATCCCTCCTGCCGGCTCCAGAAAAGACAATTTTGCGGCAAAAGGCCCGAGGATAGATTAATCCCGCTCAAAGCAGCGGTCAGTTCGGCCGGATGAACGAGATACTCCTCAGTTACCTTCCCGTTTGAGCCTACTTTGGAAAGAACAATAAAGTCCGTGTAGAGTTGGATAATGACCTGCAACCGAGCTTTATCCTCCTCGCCCCATTGAATCTGGGGAAAAACCAGAATGGGGAACAAGTGCCCAGTCGTCGTATCAAAATGGATTTGCGGAGTTAAATGAGTTGGGTGAAGATTATTGCTATTCGCGTCACCAGTCGAGTTGTTCACAAGAATTACCCTCCATTAAAAATCCGGCGAGTAACGAGAGATTCGTTGAATCCTTCTCGTACCACTCGCAAATTCGATGAAATTGGTTGAGGACCGGCTTAGCTCGACGCCAGGCTGATCGTAAGGTTTGTAGGTCAGTTTCCCAGGTAAACCAAGGCCCCTCCTGCTCGGTGAATAAGACGTCAAGGAGCGGATTGCCGGTGCGGTGGCAGACCCAGCGACTTAATTCAGGCAACCACCGTACCGGCTCAGGATATTGACCCGGATCTTCCTCAATCCGGTTTAACATCGTCCAGGCCGCATGACGCTCTGACTCAGACCAAATCTCCTCCAGGTTATCGTAGATCTCAGCCGCAATCAGTAGGTTGCCACTGGGCGTCACCGGCTTGTTGTTGAGCAGTACATCCAAGAGTTCCATCGGTGGGAACTCCTTTAGCTTTTGCGAAGTAAAACCATACAGCTTGATAGGGATGTAGTGCAGATACTCGGATAACTTTTGACCGCGAGTTTCCGGCTTCTCATACCAGATATTCCAGGCCTGGTTAAGCCGGTCCCAGTCAATTTCGAACCAATCAGCCTGCTTGACCCGATTGGCCATGTGAGCGAGGAGTTCCCACCAGCCATACTTCGATAGGTCGCCGAACACTTCCTCGATGTCGGCCGGAAAGTGCGTCTCAACCAGGTTTAAAGCCTGTACCGACCGATCATACTCGTTGAGTTGAGCGATCAGGGCACTCAACGACAGGGGTTGGAGACGACCGAGGACGGTCCACGGTTTGAGTTGGGTTACTGGAGGCGTGGGGGGCGCTGCCGGCTCTAAAACCCGATTGGGATCTGGAAAGCAGGGACACTTTTGAGCGCTAAACATCGCGTTAAGACCTTTTGACTACCTTGAGCAATTTCTTCCGCCTGAGCCAGGGCCCCTTCAATTTCAGGAGCCAGTCGCAGTAAGGTGGCCCCACCTAATTGTCCAGACAGATCCATCTGAGCCAGGGAGTGCAGCAGGTTAACGGCGTGAACCTGGGTAGGCGAGATCACTACCACAGCATTAATGACCTGCTGGGGAGTTACTGTAGCGCCTTTCTCGCCCGTTACTTTCACAAAGGTGATCTCCTGGGTACCGTCCGAGGCCATATTAATGTTCCAGGAAGCATTTTCTACCTCAGGGAAAAGTTGGGCCATACTTGCCCGTACTTGTTCGATAGTAAAATGGGCGCCTGGATCCTCGTAATGCTTATTATTGTAGATAAAGACACGTTTAGGCGCAGCACTGTTGAGTGGCGTCGCTACCCCATCGACCACGAACGGCTGTCCCATTGTGCCACCGGGTGTACCGGGGTGAGGTTGCACAGGTTGAGCAAAGAAAGGGGTTTGTGCTGTCATATGATAAAAGCTCCTTTTCTAATTTAGATGCAGCCGGATTATTAGACTCGTCGAATTGAATCTTGAGTGGCGGACTCTTAGAAGAGTTGCCCTTCGATGACTTGGGCCGCTTGAAATAAAAAGCATATAGCGCTACCGGGGCCCCTTTAGGCTTAGGTAATGGCCCAAACCTAGAACTGGCCAGTGATTGTTCATCCATCCATTGGCGGAGCGCCATAGGGCGGCGTTCCAGCAGACTATCCGGTCCTAGAAAGACCACCTGCCCTTTATGGTTAAGAGCGCGAACGGCCAATTCGAGAAACAGGTGCTCGCTGCGCGAACTACGCCTCTCGCACACGTGCCGGGCCAATTCGATGCCCCGTCGGGTTCCAATGGGTGGATTGACCAGTACCAAGTCATATTTTCCTTCTAGTTCGGAAATATGCTTGAACGGCGTGTCGCCGAACCAGTTGGCCCAGGGAAACAGATATCGCCCTACTTCCACGCACTCTTCTTCGATCTCGTAAACGTCAAAATCGAGCAAGTCACGTAAAAAGCTAAAGGGGTAGACGAGATGACCAATACCGCCGCACAGGTCTAGCGCCCGGAGTTTGCCTGAGCGGGGTGGACACAACCGCAATTGTTCCAAGGCGGCCCTGGCAGTTTCTGGTTTGGTAAAGTACTGGCCCGAGTCTTTGAGGTCGGGCGGCCCATAGTTGTCGAGTACTTCTCGCACTGAAAACTTGCGAGGAGCGTCGTCCGGGTTACGCAGCCAGCTCAGAATCTCGGCATTGAGTCTTTTTTGCGGCTGCGTTCTATTTTTGGGCATATCGATAGACATCCTCCTTTCTTGGGCTTGGACAATTTTTGAATTTTATTGCTTTTGGTATGAGGAATTTGAAGCAAGCCTTTAAGTTGATTTCGCTTTACCGAATGATGTACAGCCACAAAAGCTGGTGTGGGATTTCTTTCAACCCCTCTGATGTATCCACAAACGAGTGGTGGGCAGGGATACAGTTCCAGAAAGACAATATGTATCTCTTTTATCAATTCAGGTGATTCTTTTAGGCTTGTTTCCGAGGCCCTAAGTACAGTCCGCTCAGAGGTCCGCCGGGCATTGAATCAAGGAGAACAATTTGAGGCTGTTTGGGCCAGTAAACAAGAGAGGATTTAACGGGGGATATAAGGTTCAGTCAGATAGCGCCACAGCAGGCTGCTGGCGATAACAAGCCCGGCAACGCCCAACAAAACGATCCAGCCGAGGCGGGGCCGCCACTGGCGAGAGGGTGGGTTCGACTGGCCTGAGGCGCCGGTGGTGCCCACAGGAACAGCGGTCTCGGGCTGAGGTGGGAGTTGTGACTGCTGCTTCTGCCGCTGTTGTTCCAAGAATAACTCATCCCCGACCAGCAACAGTTGGTTGCGCCAATCGGTTCGCTTCGATTTTTCGCTTTTTTGTTGACGGCGCATTGGATTGTCGCTCCTTTCTGTGCTTTTTTGGTTCAAACAAAATAAGATTGAGGTAGACGGCCCGCCGGTAGGGTTTAAGCTCTCGGGCGGCCCGTAGGGCGGCTGACAGCGTGGTTTGGACAACGCATTTACCCTCCAGCCCCTGGGCGTCAAAGCGGTCTTGTTTGCCGATGGAAGCCAGGGTAAGAGCGCCTTGCCGGTGCCAGATCCGCAGAAATTCAGCCAGACCGGAATTGGTCAGTTCGCCCAGAGGAAATTCCAGGCGTGCCTCTTGCCGGTATTTAACCGCCAACGATCTCGGAATTTTGAGCTTATAGCGGCGTAAAGTGTGATGAAGTTCGAAGATGTATTCTTCTAGCTCGAACTCGGTCAATCTACTTGTCAGTTGCATAGACCACCGGTTTCACGAGGTTTGATGGGAACATCATTTGGAAGGCTGAAGGCAGTGGTAACTGGAAAGCTATTGTCGCCATATACGCCATCAGGTTGTGGACGTTATCATCGACAGTAAAGTGGGGGGCCATCACCGGGTTCTCCGGGGTATTAAATAGACCGGGAGCGTAGTTGTATCCAGTCATTAAGATGGTGTTATGCGCTGTCCAGAGGACCTCAATCACGTGCAACAGAGGGTAATAGACCCGGCTTGCCAGGCTGCACATTTCCCGTTTAAGATCGAGGGCGATTCCCTCTTGCAGCCAAAGTTGGTTACCCCCCCAAACAGAGATGTTATTACCGCCGAACTGGTTCAGAGCCACCCGGAAGTTATCCGGCAGCGAGTGGAAGTAATAAAACCAGAATTCGTCCTGACCTGTACCGGGCGGGAACCAGCAATGCTGGCAAAGAAACTCGTACAGGAGCGAAGTGAAGTACGACTGCTTGCATCCGTTCAGCAAGAACTTGTACCAGTCATTTAGGATCTGAGTCTTAGCGGCGGCAGGCAAATTGGATTCGTCGGTAAAAATTGGAGTTAGTTGAGGTGTCGGGGTTTTATTAAGAGGTAAAGGTTGAAGCGTTAATCCTGTCGTCATGGGGGTGCTCCTTTCATATCGATAAGCTAGGGTTGGGGATCTTTTAGAGTAGAACAAACCCACCGGCTTGGAGGACGCAAAGAAGCGTGTCAGCCGCTGGGTTGCACTTTCAAACGAACATCGATTCGTTTGCGTTATGTGAACTACCCACCCCGAAAGGGCGGTGGGCTTCCTGCTTCAATGAGGGGCACCGGGCTTTCGCCCTGCAACTTCCCCTCTCCGACAGGCGTTGCCATCATTTTGACGGCCCTTCCCGTGGCTCCCACGGTAGGTTCTAAATTATCGGCGGAATTGTCGTCTCGGTCGTGCCATTTGCCGCAATCCGGGCAAACCCAGGAGGTTTGACCTTGTTCCAAATCTCGATTGATATAGCCGCAGCCAAGGGTCGAGCACAGACGCGAGCTGGGGTAAAACATCTCGAACCGTTCGACATAGCTGCCATACCAGCGGCCCTTGTAGGTGATGAACCTCGCAAACATGCCCCACCCACTATCGGCGATGCTTTTGGCCAAATGGTGATTGCGGATCATGCCGGTGATGTTCAGCGTTTCCAGGCCGATGTAGCCAAAGGCAGCCACCACCTTCCGCGACTGCTTATGCAGGAAGTCCTGGCGCTGGTTAGCCACCTTCTCGTGCTGCCGGGCCAGGGCCAGCCTCGCTTTCTCCCGGTTCCGGCTGCCCTTCTGACGACGGCTCAGGCAGCGCTGCAACCGCTTGAGCTTTTTCTCGGCCTTACGGAAGTAGGTGGGATGCTCAATCACCCTCCGGCCATCGGGCAAGGGCCTGCTCAAGGTGGCAAAGCGCCTCAGGCCGACATCAATGCCCACCGGCTCCCCGCCAAACGCCGGTTCAGGTCGTTTCACCTCGCACTGAATGGAAATGAAATACTTGCCGGACTTGGTTTTCCTCACGACACAGTTTTTCATCTCCCCTTCCATTGGTCGGTGAAACACGGCCCGCACCCAGCCCACCTTGGGCAGGTAGATTCGGCTGCCCGTCAGCTTGAACCGCTGGGGATAGGTGATGGACTGCTCGTCGTGCTTGCTGTGATAGTGGGGGAAGCCTTTGGGCATCCCGTCCTGACGCGGTTTGCCATTGCCCTGGGGCAACGTCCCCTCCCGTTTCATCCTGAAAAAGTTCCGGTAAGCTGTATCCAGCTGATCCAGCGCACCCTGAAGCACCTGCGAATCGCCTTGGTTCAGCCAGCCATATGGCTCGGTCTGCTTCAACGCTTTCAGCATCACCTGCATATCCTCTTTGCTCAGGCTGAGGTTATGCTGAAACCAGGCTTCTTTTCTGAGGGTCAGGAAATGGTTATAGACAAAGCGGGCCTGTCCAAACTGGATGGCTAGCTCGTGCTTCTGCGCTTCGTTGGGGTAGATGCGAAAGCGGTAGCCAATGTGGGTCAGGTCGCAGCCACAACTGCTGATCGCCCCGGACAGGAGCCGCTTGGTGAAGCGTTTGGGAAAGGTCTTTTTGACCCCGCACTGGCATAGACATTGGACGCCGCGCTTAGCGGTCAGGCCCACGACTTCGAGGTTTCCGAGTTTCTGACCTACGACAATCATGTAGCTGCCTTTTAGGGATTTGTTATGACTCCGAACATTTGTTCTGATTATAAAACCGCTGACTCACGCGCGCAAATTCGCCAGGCTAGGCTAAAAGCCAGGCTGAGCCAGGGTGATTTAAAGCGAAAACACAAAAAGCCCTTTTATCCCAGAACTGAAGTGCCAGGGATTTACGGGCTCATCTTTAAATTTCCTTAAGGGGTCCCCTATAGAAGGGGCCGCCGGAGAGCTGTAACGCCGCTTAACTGCGGAGGAGAAGCTAAATGAAATTAAATTATGAGAAATTGTTGCGGGGAAAATTTATTATCATATTTAGTTTAACATAAAATATAAACCTTGTCAATACATATGCGAAATGACTTTAAACTGAGGAATTCGTGTTCACTTCCTCGGGAATACAGATAGAAAGCTGGTCGATGGCGCCCCACAACTTTTTGCTAATCCGGATTCTGTCCCGTTCTAGCAATTCAACGTACTTTTTGAAGGCGCGGGCAGCAACTATCTGCGCGCTCTTACCGTCCGTAATGAAACTGTGGAATCGCTGGTAAAATTCGGCGTCGTGCTGGTGGCTACCCGCCGTTCCTTCGTCGTGCAGATATTCGTGGATGATAACCAGCACGATTCGATAGAAACCCAGCAAACCCGCGCGCGCTTCTTTGAGCAAACGGCGCTCCAAGACGATATTTAGGACACCGTCTGTCCAGGCTGACGCCAGATCGGATAGACCAACATGCAGCGCACGGATATTTGCGCTTGGGGCGAGAGTTTGAGTTCCTTTGAGCCTATAAAATAGTTCATCCTCCCCTGCCCGCAAGGCGGCAACGACTCTTTTTTCTTCGGCTGTCCAGCGCGCCGGCGACACCAGATCGTAGCCATCCCTTAAGCTATGGGTGAACTGATCAAAATCGTCGAGCAAGGGCAGGTTGCAGACTAGCCGATAGGCCGGATTCTCTACCAACATATTAGGCTGAGAACCCCAACCTTTCTCAATCTGGGGAGGGATGCCGTTTAATAAGGCTTGTTTCAGTTCGGTCATACTCCCTACCTGGAAACGGTCCAGAGTTGAGCGAGTCAAGACAAGAGCCAGTTTGAGTTGATGAATTCGATCAGCCATGAGGGAGTTGTCGTCGGGAGCAGCAACGATAGGTCGCTCTGCCCGAATTAAGGTTTGTAAGCTGCAGTGCCGTCCGCTCACATCAGAAAAAATTCTCAAGTCTCGGTGCTCGGTAATATCAATCTCGCCAGCCTTGATGCGTAAGGCCAGGTTAGCCCGCTCATCGTCGCTCAGCTTGGCCTTCTGCGCCATACGCTCATCGCCTATGCGCTGGATGTAGGGCCGAATTTTTTTCCAGACCGGACATTGGGACAGCAGGATGTCGTTGCGAGCCATATTAAGGGCCAGGCGAACACCTGGTTTAGTCACGACGACCCCACCCGAGCCAAACATGTGTCCAGGATATTTCCGAACCAAGGCTCCGAGGTTGTAGACGATCAAGTCGCCTGTTTCTTTGAGGCGGATCCAGGCCAACTCAGTATCATGCTCCCACTTTTCCTGGGTCGGATCACGGCTGATCAGTTTTCCATTAACGGTTACCGGAATCTGGGCGTAGGCAGCCAGTTCGACCAATTCTCTTTCCGTGGCAGCCACAAAAGAAGGCAGCAGTTTTTCGTAAAATTGCCCGGTGATGGTGACGCCGGCGACGGGCAGCAGGCCAGTTTGAAGTTCGTAATTCAAACCGCGATGCTTGATATCAACATCCATAAGAAATTCGCTGGTACGCCATTGGGTTGAGGCAAAGGCCCACAGTTGGCCGCGACCGATCCCGAATTGAGCGTAAACCTTCTGCTGCTGCGCCGGATGATCGTGATTGAAACCGAAGACTTCAAACCACTGCTCAATCTCGTCGCGACTGTTGAAGCCGCAACCATCATCAATCACGGTAAAGCCTTCCATATCAAACGTGATATCTATTTTCGTCGCTTGCGCATCAATAGAATTCATTACGCATTCCAGGAAGGCTTTACCTAAGGTGCCCGCCTGGGCCTGAATCAGCGAGTAGATGATATTGGAGGCAACGGTAAAATGCCGTGTCTCGGTACCTGATATTCCGTTAGTCATTGTTCTTTAAGTAGTTGAGGCTTCCACCTCAATACCTCTCCTTTCAATAAATCGTCGAGTCTCTTTGTTGAGCCATACCCATAACCTGTTGGATTCCCTCAATTGAGTAAGGAAACAGGCAGCACCAGACTTTTGTAGCCGGTAAAGTCTCAAACGTCCGTATGGGTACGCATAAAGTCCAGTAAGGATACGGTGATTTCCCTGCTGTTTATCGCCATCTTTCCTCTCTGATTTCACCTCTGGCAAAACGTCACTAAAACCTCCTGTAAATAGCGAGCCTACCGAGCTGACCAACCGTTCAGGACGAGGTCATAGCATGAGCGATTGCTCCTTATGCTCATTCTGCACGGTGGCCTGGACATGGAATCGCTCGGGTTCGCTCAGCGATTGTATCTGAACAGGCCTAGCTCCTGGAAGATGTCCCTAAGACCTCACTATGTCCCCCTGTAAATAGAGGGACTTGAGCAGGAGGACTGGCCTGTTGGCGAGCATTTAATGGGAAATAGGAATTCCAATGAGACTTAGAACGCCTGGATGCCTCCCTAGAACCTTCCTAAAGTGTCCAAAACCCCTCCAGAAAACGTGGGGATAATGTCAAGAAGACATCTCAATCCACCTCCTGGAGGGGCTGGTTGGGCCAACAAGGGAGTGGAGGGTCGGGAAGATGTCACTAAGACCGCCTACAAATCAGCAACACCTCCATTAGACGTGGGAAAGATGCCCCTCAAGCCTCTGTAAAACTTCCTGTAAATGGCCAGGGTAGCGGGACGGGCGGCCGGGAGGCTGCCCGGAGGGTCAGGAAGATCCTCCTAAAACATCCATAAAAAGGTCTGAAGGTGTCACGAAGGCCCCCGAAAAGGGTTCTCAAAGTAGCGGGAAGGTGGTCGAATCGCAAGCCCCTCGTGCAGGCTGTGTTCCTCACCCTCACAGAGGGTACATTCTTTTTATTTCCTTCACTCCTGCTTATGATGATCTAAGGATCGATACCAGAGTTTTTCCGGGAAAACTCTCGCTCAAGGCTCAACCGAAAATGCAAATGACCCAATCTTGTGCCTCATCTCTATTCCCCAGATATCTCTTTACCGGAGTTTCGAGTAGGGTTTAAGCTGGGGCAAGGCGTAGTCATTCGCCATGAGATACAACCCCCTGAATAGTTTGGGGATTATCATGCTTTAAGCCGGGTACGACTACCCAGAACCACTGTCTGCATTTGAATAATCGCAATGCGTGCAGGTCATCTGGATACCGGCGACCGTGATGGCCATGCCAGTCACCAAGACTCCCTAGAACTTGTTTGCAGCATGGTGGGCAGAGGTCGCCGGGTAGGCCTTTGTCGATTGAATAGGTTGGAGCGTCTACCTGGAGCGGTTGTGGCAGAGGAAATCGTCCATTGTCAGAAAAGGGACATGGCTGGCCGCTCAAGATAGAGGGAGCCCGGCCGGAGCAGATCAAATTGTCCGGCAGGACGATTCCATTTTCGAAGATAAATAAAGCTCTTGGTTGATGGTCCATTGTAAAAAATAGCCTCGTTGACAGCAATCTGCACGAAACCTGCAAGAGGTATTAAAATTGTGGCCGAGCAAAGATTGTGGGATTGTGCCGGCCTCCAACAGAGACTAGGCCGGATAACGAGGCATCCTCCTTGATGATAAGAATGGCTGTAGGTAAGGCGGCACCTAAGTCACAGCTGGCGAGGAGTTGCCATCTCCGCCTTCGTTTCAAAACCGGAGCGTTAAAGTGTCCTTCAACATCAAGCATTCTTCAAAGTGCCTTTCATCTTGTGTCAATTTTGCACGCAATTGTACTGGTGTTCTCAGCCTATGTACCCCTTCTTCACTTTTGATGCAATTGCCCTAAATGATCTGCGACCCCTCTGTTATTTTTGCGTACCTTCTATTCACTCAGGGTCTTAAAAATCTCCTCTGTCTCGAGGTAAAGCCTTGACGGAAGTTGTCCCAACGCTATTAGAGCTTCATTCAAAGCAATTAAAGCCGTAACCAAGGTGATCCGGCCGGGTTCCACATAAGAATTTTCGCTTACCCCTTCAATTAATGGCATAGCCGCTTCCTCCAGATAGTTCAGCGTCTGGCGTATCCCCTGCACAGCTTTCACGAAATCAAAGCGATTATTCTCATCGGCTTCCTGCGCCCTTATATTGCCCCGTTCCATGGCTTGTAGGTACATTGGCGAGGAGGTTCGGTTCAAGGCTATTAAAGCTTGATTCAGCCGTATCAAGAGATGGGTCGTTGGCGAAAAGTATTGTGGGTCTTCCAGGTAGGGGTTAGCGCCGCCGAGATGTGGAGCTGGATAAAGGGCCTCAAGATTTCCAATGACTTCGCGGATGGGTTCGGCGATGGTTTCTTCCTGGGCCATAAAATCGCTCAAGCTGTAAAAGCGCTGTGTCCAGGCCGTCACACACAAAGCCCCGCCGGTGAAGCCATCAATTGCGCCGGGGCTGTCGCCGATCTCGGCCCATTCCATTGTAAATGTATCATTGGGCCGCCAGGTCTTCAGAAATTCTTGAACAAAAGCAGCTACAGTCCTGTAGTCGCCGCCTACTAAATCTTCGGTATAAATATGCAGATACGGTGATTGACTATGGCTACCTTCCACAGCCCACTCAAAACCGACATCACCATCCTCATCCAATGCAGCCCTGGCTTTAAGATGCGCTTCAATCCAGGCTTTTTCCTGTGGGGTCAGGTTGGGTAGGATGGTACTGAACATAGTGTAGTAGTTTGACATTTTTTCCTCGTTTTGGTCGATATTAGCCTGGACTTTTCCAGGCAAGTTTGACTAGGGATCATCCGCTTAGACCTTCTGTTGCTCCAACTCCTTAATAGCAGCCAGAATAGGAAGAATCTGAACGGTCAATTTTTCCTGGGTAGATAGGGTCTCCTCGCCACCTATAAGAGTATCTGACTCCCGTTGAGAACCCTGTTGATATCCGCCATGGGTATCAGCCGCGGCAATCTCCGACCCTCTTGAAGTCTTCTTTCCCGGCCTCTCGCACGACCTGACATCGTAACCAACGAGATAGCGGCCAAAGCTATAGTTTCTGTTCATAGTCACTCAACGGGCCGGTTCTAATCCCGGTTCGTCAGGCAGGGCGACGGTTTGCCAGCGGTGCTGTTCGGTCCAGCCGAGATATTGGGGCGTTACTTCCTCCATCATCCATAGTGATACCCGTACAACCCCTTCGGTCGGGAGATAACACAACCTGTATGAATAGAGGTAGGCGCCTACTTCCGACATGAGTAGGGCTGAGGGATAAACGATGATAGGACCGCTTATATAGTAAGCATGGGCCTGCCTGCAGCCGGCCAATAGCAATATCATCGCTCAGCCAATGGGGAGGCATTCTACATCTTCCCCTACGCCGACTCTGTCACGACGGCGACCGTCAGATCGACCCCTTCCAGGTCAACCTTATCCAGACAAGCACCGACCAGGTTGGCTCCTGACAAATCGGCCTCAAGGAGAAAAACCATTTTGAGGTTAGCGCCTCTGAAGTTAGTTCCTCGTAAATTGGCGCCTCTGAGCATGGATTCTTCGAGATTGGCCTCGCTAAGGTTAGCGCCTTGCAGGTTGGCCCAACTCAAGTCCGCCTTGCTCAAGTCTGCCCCGATCAAAACCAATTGACCTTGCGTCTTCGCTGTCAGGTTATTGACCAGTTCCCAGACCAATTTCCATTTGGGCGGCAACTGGGTTTTGTCATCGATCCTGGTTTCTTTGAGGCAGGCCCAATCTAGCCGAGCGTTTGAGAGATTGGCTCCGCGAAGATTGGCCTGGCCCAGGTCTGCTCGTGTCAAATTGGCATAAGTCAGGTCTGCTTCGCTCAGATCGGCCTCCGCTACATTGGCCCCCTCCATATTCAGGCGGCTCAGTTTGGTTCCATGTAGATTGGCCTTCCCCAAATGAACCCACCCCAAACGAGCGTTGGTCAGGTTGGTGTCGGTCAGCATTGCCTCGCTTAGATCGGTTTCGATTAACACCGCATTGTTCAAATCACTGCGATTTAAGTTGCAGCCCGCCATGACTGCTCCGTTCAGCGTAGCTTTGTGCAAGTTGGCGTGGCTGATATCGACCTTTTCGAGAGTAGCTTCAGTTAAATCAACCGTATTCAGATTGGCGCCGGTGAGAATAGCTCCGGTCAGATTCTGCCTGGCCAGGTTGAGGCCGCCCAGGTTGCTGAGCGCCAGGCATACGCCAATCAAGGTGGCATCCTTTAGTTCGCTTCCCCGCAAGTCGGCGGCCGTAAGATTGGCCTCACTCAAATTGGCCCCGGTCAAGGTAGCATCACTCAACTGAGCTTTAACCAGATATGCGTGACCCAGGTTGGCCCCGGTGAGGATGGCCCTATTAAGAACAACCTCCTCCATCATCGCGCCGGCAAAACTGGCGGCAGCCGCCTGGACTAAGGACAGGTTGGCCCCGATCAGGCTGGCTTCATCGAATGTGGCTCTGGTCAGCATGGCCATATTCAGCCAGGCTTTATCCAGCCTCGCGCGCTGGAGCTTGGCGCCTGTCAGATCGGCGGCCACCAGGACGGCGCCGGTCAGGATAGCATCGCTGAGGTTGGCCCCACCTAACTGGGCTTTCGCGAGGATCGCCCGGCTCAAGTCCAGGCCACTGAGATCAAAGCCGCGCAGGTCGAGACCACTGAGGTTAGCCCTTCGCAGGTCCATCTGTTTGAGATTCTTCAGATCGGCGGCGGCAAGATGATTGATGGTTGCTGGTATCATAAAATGTCTCCTTGTATAAGTTTTGGAAATAAAAACGTTGCCCCGTCCAAGTTGGACAGGGCAACGGCCTGGGAACTTCTGTTACTTGAGTGCTATAACCGGTTTAACTGTCAGACTCACTCCACTCGTTCTTTGGGGATTCACGCCTGGTAACCTTATCGCTTGAGGTTACCCTGCTCAATCAATATCTTGATGGCGTCAAAACACGGCTGGCAGAGTGTGTCCTGTTGGTGTCCGAGAGGTACGAAGCGTTGCCATTCTTCGTTATGAGCCGCTACCAGAGGTGGATTCACCTGCCCACAGCGATGACAAACTTGAGGATATTCAAACTGCTCCCCCCGGTCTACCGTCGTCTTAATCCGGTCATAACAGGAGCGGCAGATGACCCATCGTCGCTTGTCCGGGGGAATGTAGTGCCTCCATTCTTCATCAGGTACTTTGAAAAAAGCCGGCCACATTTCCCCACAAACTTCACAGAGAACGGGATAAAGGATAAAGGGAACTCTTCCCTTGCGGTGCAGGAGCTGTTCCCACCGTTGTCTTTGCACTTTGGACAGGGGAACCAAAGCCAGGAGATCGACTTGTGCGGCTGAAGGAATTAACCCCAGTTGTTCATATGGACACAGGCAGGAAAGGAGCTGTCCCCCACAAAATGGGCAGCGCTCCATGTCACATCCTGGCCGATGAAGCTGGCCTTCTTTAACGCCACAGTCACCACACCGAATTGGTTTAGCCATTGGGTCGGCTCGGGTCTGGCGACGGCGGAATTAACAGCTTGTAGCCCACTCTGCGAACGGTCACCAGGCGCTGGGGACGGTTGGGTTCTATTTCGATTTTTTGCCGATGCCAGCGGATATGAACGTCAATGGTGCGCGTATCCCCTAAATAAGCAGTTTCCCATACTGTTTCCATCATCGTTTCCGGACCACGATCTGGTTGGGCTGACTCATCAACAAACGTAATAACTGGAATTCTTTAGGTGTCAAGGAGTGGATCTGGCCGTCACACAAAATTTGGCGCGTATGAGAGTTAAGCGCCAGCCCAGGTAGGCGGATAAAGCGAGGCCTCATCTCTGAAATAGCCCTTCGCACCACCTGGGCTAGTTGTTGGGGATGATGGGTCGCTACCACAATCGTGTCGGGGGGGAATTCGCCTTTGAAACCCTCTTTGTTGCCAACGACGATCAGGGGGATTTTGAGGATATTTTTGTTGACAATCCAGTCCGGATCAAGGAAGAAAACGTCGCTACAATTTAGGACGATGAGATCGGGCCAATAACCAGCTATTTGTTGAGCGGCAGCTTCAGGGGTGATGGCAGTTAAGAACTGATAGTCAAGGTGCTCTAGATGGGGAGATAATGACTCCGCTGAGTCCAGGCCGACACCCTCAATGAGTAAGATATGAGTTACCATAGCAACCAGCTACTGCCTTTCTGAAACTTTTTCAATAAATAAAGTTGTTCACCAGCTTTTGCGGCTCGATTATCACTTCTTCAGATGAAATCTGAAATGTGTGTGTGAAGATAACGGAACTCTTCCATCCCTTTTTGTTTTCATAACCCACGATAAGCAGGTAAAGACGGGCCTCGCTTCCTTTAAGCTCTTGCTGCCAGAAACAAATAACTTGACCTGCAAAATCAAAGAATTGCGCCGTTGGCCAATATGTCAGAAGCAAGGCGTCGGTGCCTGGTCGAGCGGGAACGTCCTGGCAAAGTTTGGCGAGTTCTTTGGCTGGCTCAAAAATATCACGCCCTTGCGATTCCATTTGGCCAAAAGGGCAGGGTGTGGTTCATCTTCTCCATCATCGACGATGACATCAAACCACCCACCTGCCTCAAAACTGCACTTCAACTCCAGATTGCTTATAGCAGTCGGAGGGACAAAGCCGCATGATAGGTCCAAGTAGCCAGGCTTATATCCTCGGGTGAGTGAATAATAAACTGCTCGCGAAAAATCATAGTGACAATTTCGGAGAGTCTATAATCGGCCGAGTTGATGCGGATGCCGGGCAAATTCTGCCTGACCATCTCAAGTGTAATCGGATTTGGTGCAAAACAAGGATAATGATGACTCATTTTAATTCGATCACGTGAAATTCAGATTTTCCAAAAAAGGTTCAGCCTCTGGGTTCTTTCACATCCATGGCTTTCGTTTGTCCGGCTGATATTTCTTGCAGGAACTTCTCGCCGGCCGGGGTGAGAATATATCCTTTTGCTGCTGAGAATGTTATGTGACTGCTACCTGAGGCTTAATCGTCAACCCGCCGATCTCTTTCGCGTTTCCTACGCTTACTTCGGACCATCCGCTCAAACCGGCCCATCAATTCGTCTCGCTCGACCTCAGTCAGCTGCGCCTGTCCTGTCTGAGCATCTACCTCAATCGTTGTCACCAATGTCCCATCTCCACTGTAATGAAACGGAACTTCCCAATGTGGCGTCGGCTCCTCGACCCATTCTGGATGACCCGCACCCAGAGGGCAGCCCACCAGATCTTGCAAAACAGCTCGATTGGCCGCCTTGTGAGCCTTGGCGGCAGAAATGTAATTTTGTTGGCTCATCAACCACCGGTAATGCTTAAACTCAGCCAGGGTAAGCACGACCATAGGGGTTTTTGGATCCTTGAGGATTACGGGTCGGCCTGTACTAACAATGGTAGCTTCTTGCCCAGTGCCCTGCACAAAATCTGCCCAGTCTTGCATAAATAATCTCCTATCAACTTTCAGAATCAGATTTTTCCTGAAAAATTCCGCAACTACCCGGTAGCGGTATACGGGTGGCAGTGAGCACCTAGCACGGACCAGCACGGGCGTTGGAGGTGGCCCGTCTTCGTTTGCACAGTCATACTGGTCATTAGTACTTCCTCTATGGTGAGACTTTTTCAGCACCCTCTTAAAGTGGTGGGTAGCTGACAAATTCCAACTCCATTTCTGGCCAGTGCTGGTTGTAGTTAGGTTCACTCATCATAAGCCTTAGAGTACGCTCGATTGTCTTTGCCAGCCTGTTTTTTAACCAATCCAACGCATACTGGCTTTTAACGGCAATGGTAAACTTTGTTCCGTCCCAACCAATCAACCGAGTATCTTTGATCCAGGTATCAAAAGTGGCTCGCGTCATCTGTGATTGGAGTTGCTCCAAGACTCGGCACCATAGCCGCTCCAAGTCATCCGATTCAAGTGCTGCCACAGCAGCGGGTTCAGGCTGATCCGGCGGCTGGGGAAGGCTGATAGTAGCAGCCGCTTCGGCTCGCTCATCCCCCAAAGAAGGAGTGGTGTCTGCTAGCTCCGGCGGATCCGCAGTCATTTGCCCGTGATGAAACATCTGAATGACGAGCTCGGCTTTCACCCCGACAAACACCTCTGCAAATTGAGCAAAAAGACCGAGATGCTCCCCAGGGATTAAAGCAAATATTTCCGACGGCACGCGGCCACCATTTACCCGCAACTCCTTTACGGCCTGCTGAAACGCTGTCAGTATTTCAGTATTTAAATCGGCAAAGCGCAGAAACAGCTCATCTACCGGTATGTTCTGGTCAAGATGGTTGTAAATGTAGCCTGGTCCTAGTTGGTTAGCTTCGGCATACAAAAGAACTGCCCTGACCTGTCGCTGATCCAAAGGTGGATTCCGATCACATAAGCGTTTTAGTCCCCCACCGCTGAGTCCAGCTTTGTGTAACAAATCTTCAATACTTGAACTTGTTCTCATTGATTTCTGATCAACAACAAAAAGTACTGAGTCTTTTAGAGTACTTTCATGTGTCACATTTTGTCCGATTCGCTGTGGGGTCATGTCATGTTTTGTCCGATTCGCTGGGAGGTTATGTCGTGTTTTGTCCGATTCTCCAATGGGGTCATGTCGCATTTTGTCTGATTCTTCTAAGAGGGTCATGTCGCATTTTGTCGCATTCTCTACAGGGTCATGTCGTAATTTGTCCGATTCTTTCGAGGGGGTCATGTCACATTTTGTCTGATTCTTGATGGGTGACAGTACAATTTTGTCCGGTTCGGGATTGGTGACCCTCTGCGTCCAGAAGGCTTCAAAATCGTCAGGGATGAGGGGTTCGCCTATCATGCGTACCTTAAATTCGATCTCCCGTTTATTTTGTCTAATTATCTCGAAGAAGAGAGGAGTGTACTCATTTTCCAACAACCGCGTCAGGTTTTTAGGTGTTTGACCCAGGATCCCAGCCAGCGCGCCTTTTTGCCAGGTGCAGGTATCACGTAGCTCACCGGTTTTGGGATTGTAAAAACACTGGGAACGCAGCGCCATAATAAGCCAGGCCAGAGACGAGCCAAGTAATGGTACCCAGTTGCGGCGGAAGTACTGCCGGCAATCCGTATAACCAATGTCGACGAGTTTAAGATAGGTCTGTGAAATCTTTTCGTTAAAATCTTTCACCTTCTCTTTTGGAAGCACTTTTTCAGGCACAAATCCGGTTGCCAGCTCTAGTAAATCTTTAAAGGCCAGGGGTGCTTCGAACTGGCGGGGCGCCTCGGCCGCGTAGCTTTCCAGCAGAGCCAAGGCAACCTTACTCTCAAGACTGTACAGTTCATCTAAAGCTTGCTCGACCTTGGCGGCCGTAGCTGGCGTGGAGCATCGTCGCTGGAAAAAGACGTAAAGGCCGGCCAGATGTTCCGGGATGAGCGGAATGGACAGGTAAACGTGGTATTTTTTGGGGAGAGGTTTGTAGCTGTTATCCTTTTGTTTCTCGCCCCGGTTCTCTTCAATTTTCGGAAGAAACCAGTGATACCAGGCGTTATCTTTAGTCTGGCGACCCACCGTACGGCGATCCAAACCTATTTCTTCGGCGATCGTTCGCTGGTCGATCTCGATTTCATCCTCATTTGCCCGCCAACAGGCTTGGAGCAAGGACATGATAATCCAGCCCAAAGTAGTTTCCAGTCGCCTGAGCCAATACCGGATGAAGTAATTAGAGATAAGGAAGGCTTGATGAGGTTTGACGATCGCCTCGTACTCGTCGAGATAAAGTCCCTTAACAGTTATTATTTTTGTTTTGTCTGGTCCGGCCTGACTGTTCATAGATTCAAAAAAACCAGAAACAGAATTTGACGATTTTTTCAAAGTCTGCTATTATACAAAATGTGCCGCCGGGGGGTGGCGCAAGACGCAACTTCCCCCTCCCCATTTAAGGAGCCATAGGCGCACCGAGAGTTGGCGCTCTCGAAGCAAAATGCGATTTATACTTCGTAAGCAACTGGGACTTGTTGGCGCAAGTCCTTTTGCTTTTAAAATAAAAAATGTCGAAAGACTGGATGTTGGCGCATCCGAGTCTCCTCATTATAAACCCCATACCCTGTAGAGTCGAATCTTCTCATCATCCATACATATATATAGTGGTGCTTCTTTTTAATACTACTACCTGTAGGGTATAGGCGAAAAGGATGTTTTTTTAGCATGTTGAAATTGACAAATAATACGGCTTCTGTTATCATTGAAACGTGCCAGAAAAAAGGCGCAAAGGCGCACCTACCCCCTCCCCATTAAAGAGGCGGCTAGCACCTGAGAGATGACGACTCTCAGTAAAGAACTTTTTGGGCTAATATTGCTTGAGCTAAAAGACTTGCTGCTAACAAGTCTTTTTGCTTTTAAAACCTCGGATGTCGACACATCTGAGTCTCCTTATTATAAGCCCAGATACCCTCTTGAGTCAATCATTTAGCACTATATCTAGTAGGTATTTTTTTGGAATACCACAAGTTCTAGTATCCCCAAGCTGTGAAAAGTGGCTATTCTTGCTCGACCAGCCGGGCAATAAAAATTCTGCTGCCCTGGTAGTCAAATTTGCGTATAGCCTAGGCAAAATCACCCGGTTGAATGGGATTTCGTGTAGGAGATTAAAGAGCGCTCGTTCAACGCGTGGGCATTTTGAAAAGATGATACCATGACCTTTGAACGGTCTTGATCCCCCTGCTTGCTCCATGCCCACTGCCTGCTGATCAACCCCTCCTACAGACTGCCAAGATAGCCAATGTGTATAAATTTGAAATCTCCATTTCTCAAAAATCATGAGCGTCTGCCTGGAAAATCGGCCCTTGTGGGCTCACAGGCTTATTTCTGAGCTTTCGTATCCCGAAGTAGTCGTAGGGGGCGATCAGTTAGTTAGTCTGGGTAAAGGATGGGTTCTCCTGCCGGCAAGCTGGTCAGCGCTTTGAGCAAACAGTATAGTTTTTGACGAACATTAAGCGAGAAGTGGAATAGACCGTTTTTTAGGGAATTTTTCTTATGTAGTCTAACAATCTATACAATATCACATTTCTGCAAGAGAGTCAATATAGTCAAGAAAGTCAATACAACCAAGAAAGTCAATACATCTAAGAAGGTCAATAGAGTGCAGAAAATCAAGAAGTTGAAATTAACTAGACGATAAGGTTGATCTATGCTAAAATCCATTTCAGGAGTCTTGAAGATGGCTAAACCGGAAGACTTTTTTACTAAACGCAAACGAAGCGGCGGTTGGCAATTTTCTGTTTACGTAAAGGGTGGCGAGGATGCTCAGCGGCTCGCTGATGCCATTGCCACTATCGTCCGAAATCACGCTATAAAACATGGGATTGCCCTAAATAAAACGGAAGCTGTCATTAAGGCTATTCTGTCTCAGGCCGAAGTAGTTGACGACGCAGAGAATGGGGCAGCAAAAAACGGTACTTAGCCAAAACAGCTTTTGGTTTTCTGGGAAAACCTGTTCAGCCTTAATAAATTTTCCGGCAGCTGAGAGAAATTGGCTGGTTTTCCGGGAAAACCTGTTCCATCCTTATCCTTTTCTATTAACCCGGAAAAATTGGCTGGTTTTCCGGGAAAAGTGATTTAAAACTCGTAATTTCCCTCCCCTCCCCTCCCCTCCCCTCCGTCTCTTCAATCAAACCGGCCTTGCCGATGGCCAGCGAAACAGGTCTTCAAAAGTTGGGGCAACAGGCATGCCATGGAGGGGGATAGGCGATACAATGAGGTCTATCTCGACCTCGATGGTATCAATATTCAGCTCGGAAGCGGCCATTTGAGTGCTTTTCGGTGGCATATCGGCGAGCATTTCCTGGATGCGTTCAAGAAATAGCAGGGCTATTTCCGGTGTCGTTAGAAAAGTTTGATCGCAGACGAGTTCCCCCTTGGTCCTATTTCGGCAGATGATCCGAATCTTTTTCGTAAGTTTGTCATCACCCATTTCTTTCCCCTTCTATCGAAATCGACAGGTGGCCAAAGTTTGATGAGTTGGTTTTCTTCCGCCGGCGAAACCGATGGTGCAGGGCCCAATTGGACCAGGTTTAGCCGGCTTAACACTTCGTCGGGCGTTCAGGCCTTTAAGATCATTGTCATCTCTCTTCCTATGAATTTCAGCTGCCCGCTCCCCTACCCATTTGAGATATTCGATTTCGTGATTGCTTCCTAACGTAGCGGCTTCCTCATCGTTCAGAAGATGGCTTAGCCACAAGATCAAGCGTTCCCAGCCAATTTGATCTGTCTCCGTTTGAAAGAAGTCTCGCCCAGTAACAAGAGAAATATCGGCAGCGGTCGCCTGTCTCTCTTCGCCGTTTAATCGGACTGTGATCGCTTTCACCCGGTAGGCCGGATTCTTTTGGGTCCGCCGCAGAGGTACAAACCGAATCTTGACTGGCAGCAGAGGGTCAAGAAATGGAGCTTCAATTTCAAATGCCCGGAAAGGCTCCAGGTCGCTCGGATCGATCATTGGATAGAGAGCGATGGGGCTGAAATTATCAGCTTTCTTCAGCCAGCTGGTGCCGCATAAGCCAGTGAGCTAGCCAGCGCTTCGTAGGCCGCTTTGGACAGCCATTGAGTTCCGATCGCTTCGATGCGTCCGCATTGAGGAATGTTTCTGGCAAAGGCTCTGCTGACAAAGCACAGCGAGTAGAGGCCCTGTCCAACCCCGGTCGAACTAATCGTGCGCAGCCACAGCCACTGGCCCATTGTCATTACCTTCAATCTCGCCAGGATGCAGGAATTAGTGAATTCGCCTACCAACGAGGCGACAACAGAGGTCAAAAGCGGGCGCGGGATGTTGCCCAGGATAATTTCATACGCTGCCTGGTTTGGCCAGAAAGGGGCCGGCGAGAGAATCTGTCCAGTTCTGTCAACTGCGACCATTAACAGCTTACAAAACAAGCCTAGCCGGATGACCGGCCGGATTAGTTTGTAGCCGTACCTCTCGATCAACACATCTCCAAAGATATAATCGATGGAGAATATGATCATCCCGGCAGGCAAAATGAAACTGCCGGAGGACACGAGCTTGACCGAAATGATATTGGAGGTAAGGAGGGCGGTAACAAACAAGGTCGTGATGATAAGAAACCGTTTTGAGTATTGCATACAGCACGAACTCCTGAATAGGATTGTAAAAATAACAGCGGCTTCGCGACGAAGCCGCTGCATTAAGATTTAAACGTCGCCAAAAAAGGCGCCAGAGATGAGCAGGTTTTCCCGGAAAACCAGCCAATTTCTCTCAGCTGCTGGAAAATTTATTAAGGCTGAACAGGTTTTCCCGGAAAACCAGTCAATTCTTTCCAGTTTCAGTGGATCACAATTAGTTCGTTCCAAGCTGGTCAGTGACCAGCGTTCGGGGGTCACAGAACCCGTCAGAGCCTGAGTCTGTGATCTAGTGACCTAGATTTTGCCCAAAATAAGCGACAAATCGTCGCTAGCTAATGGTGGTGCAAAAGCTTTATGGAAAACAGAGGCCAATGGATGGCTCTCGTTGAGCGTAATCAATTGAATTTGACCTTGGGCATCGACACGAATGGTTCCAGCAATCTGGAAAGCATCGCGTACGGTGCGCTGGATGCCGTACTTATGCAAGCGAGGTTCAGCCTGGGCCAACTCATTGCGGGTCCAGATGACCAAGTTATGAGCCAATTGAGCCAACAAGACCAACATTTCTTGGGCGACGAAGCGATGCTTGTTACGCCGAGACAAGCCCAAGCCTTGTTTATCGCCTCGGTTTTGAGTTTCCAGGCCGCCCCCACGGCGGTCATAAGCGTGCAAGGCGGCCAAAAGAATGTCAGCTTCCTGAAGCGCTGGGGGCACAGACTGCTGGCACAAGTCAAGGAGCATGTCATTGGTCAGAGTAAAAACCAACACGTGATAACTCCAGGAGCCGTTGGCTTTGCGTTTGCGCAAGGCCAACTGACGGGTTGGTTTGGCATTAGGCTGGGACTGGATCACCCAACCCACCTCGCGGTCAGGTACTTTTGGATCGGCATACCATTGTTTGACCGAAGCCGCCAGTTTGTGGGCGCGTCGCCAGTTTTTGACCTTGACCAACAAGTGATAATCGCGTTCCAACAACCAATTGATCTGGTCATCTTCGCCCCCGCCGCCATCAACGCGAACAATGGTTCGTTGACGCTTACCCCCATCCAGTTCCAACACCGTTTCAGCCGCCAGCATCAACGCTTGCAAGCTCTGGTTGAGTTGTCGCTTGCCGGTATACAACTGGTCAACGATGATTTCGTCATACCAAGTCCCCAAAACTCGGCCCAATTGTCGTCCCCGCCGGTTCTTCTGATTAGCAAAGTAGCCTTTAGTCACCCCTTCACCTTGGCGACCGGCCGGCATGCCCGTGATGTCTACGTCCAGCAATTGCCACCGGCTTTGATAGTTGTGGCGGTAACTTTGGCTATGTTGGCGCACAATAAGGGTCAGCGCTCGGCGCAGTTCCTGCACGTTCTGACTCGTACAGACGTTCAAGGTATCACTGATCGTAGATTGTTCTGCACAACTGCTCCGACCAAAGGCCCGTTGCACCGCCCGGTCAGGACGCACCCGCGTATTGGTTTCCACCAAGCCAGTCCCACCCGCCAGAATGTTAATCAAACAATCCAACAACTTCTCCAGCGGTTTGTGTTTAAGCACTTTTTGTTTGATCTTGACCTGCTCGGCCACCACTGCCCACACCTGCAACTGTTGAAACCGCAACCCTACAGCTACCAGACTAGCACGAGCCGAAAATTCAATCGCTTGTTCCCCCATGACCGCTCCCTTTCGCAAAGAATGAAGTGTAACTCTATCTTTGCCGAAGAAGCTGGTCATTACAACTGTTAGTTCAACCTATGATGATTTGTAGCCCAATTTGGGCAAAATTTAGGTACTGAGTATAGCCTGGCATTGAAAAGGATCGGAATTCAGCTAGTCGTAAGCAAGTGAGGAACGACTATGAGCAATATGCGAGATTCATCCTCCCAGGCAGGCACGAGCGTACCAACTTGGTCAGCTTCACGCATGGTGGGCCTGGGAATCGAGGATTCAGAGACCTGTGACGATTTGGGTCGAGCGCACATCCATCACGAAGCCACCGCCTGCCGGAACAATGGGTACATGGCCAGAAAGAACTTGCCGAGCTCCCGAACAAGGCGAAGAAATGGCAGCTTCCCTTTGACCGGGTCCAGATGCGAGAATTGCAATTCGGTGTAATGCGCTCCCCCATGTCCGGCGAGAGCGGCGCGCAGACGCCGCGACTCGCCCACGGGGATCACCTGATCCCCGCGATCGTGCAATAGGACGATGAGCGGGGCATGAATATCCTTCAGATAATTCAGCGGCGACAGGGCGGCCAGGCGCTCTTGCATGGGGGGAGGCAAGCCCTGCAGCGCGTTCTCCGCATCGTCTTGGTCCTGCGCTCTGAGCAGGGCATACATGGCTTGGCCATCCGGGGACAGGCCATGACCGTCGAGATGTCCACCCTCATTGGCGAACGCGCTGCGAAGCCGTTCTGCTTCGCTGGGTTCCAGGCAGGCGGTCAACGAATGGACGAAGACCTTGCGCGTCAGCGGATCGACCCGCCACGGCTCCGGCCCATCTGCGCCGGAGCACATCGCACTGGCGATGTCCCGCGCCAACGTCCCCATCGAGGAATAAGGCGCGTAGGCACTCAGGAAGGCGACGCGGTCTCGGATGAGGGGACTGGCCGCCGCCATCAGGGCGAAGGCGCCGCCCACGCATGTGCCGAGCAGGCCGCTTCTGGCAGGATCAACAAAGGGTTGCTCAATTAACCAGTCGTAGGCCAGAGCGATATTCTCGACGTCCTCGGGATCGAGCCGGAAGTCCCGCATCGCCGGCGACCAGTACAGGAGCGCTACGAAACCTGCCCAAGCCAGCGCTTTCCCCAGGATCGGGACCTGCGGATGATCGACGCCGAAAGGAACCACCCCAAGGCACACCACGAGGCCAGGGTGTGGACCGCCGGCTGCTGGCCGAAAGAGCTCGCCTTCGGCCTGGCCAAAACGGGTCGGATACCTCACCTGCTCAATCAGCGGTGGCTTCGTCACCCAATCAACCGGTCGGGATGGCAGCATCGGAAAGACTTTGAGGAAGAAGATCGCGACCTTGGCCACGGTGCGGATCGGTCGCGTTGCACGGGTGAAGCCATGAAGCATGGTTGGCCTCGGCTGATCAATCCTGGCGGATGAAACTTTCCGTGGAGAGGTAGACTTAGCCATGGGTGCCCTCCTTGTTCCAAGGGGTGGATAAGTTTCTCTCGTGAGAGCGTCGCACCAGGCGCTCTCCCTGCCATCACCAGCGTGAGTTCCACCATCAAACGTCCCTCACAAGGGCTGGATGACCTAAGTATACACCAGGGCGAAGAAAAAGGTCGAAAGTATGCCGCCGCAACCAAGGTGGCTTAGGTACATGGGTTGTAAGGGTAACATGGTGAGATTCTCCGCTGGAATGATTTAATTCTTGGTTTTTGCTGAAGGAGTTTGGGTAGCCTGGGTCAATTCATTGATCCTGGCCCACATCCATTCATTGGTACCAAGCTGGTGAACGGACTGGGCGGTGACAACGAACGCGCCGCCGCCAAAACCGCCTTGATCGATGTCGTGGCTAGAGGTATTGGCGTATTCAAAGGCCAGGATGTCGTCAGATCGACACGTCTGGAGAAATTCATGGCAGAAATCGGCCGCCTGTTCTGGAGTGCTGTGACCGTCTGAATACAACCACACGTGATCAGGCTCCTGCGGCGGTACAGGCATAAACATGTGTTGAAAATCCAGCTCGTCTGGGTCGGTATGCTTGGCCGCCAACCGCTGCTTGATCCATTCAGCTTCCTGAGTAGTCAGATCGCGGATGACAACACAGAAATGGGTATAGTGGTCAGTCATAGATAGCTCCTTTGTGAGCGAGAATAAGAACAGCTTGGCGAATGCATGCCAAGCTACTGGATTTAAGTAATGCTTCGCGCTTTCGCGCATAAAGTCCAACGGGCTTTTCTCTTAAGACTTCAGCCCGACAAGCGTTTTAGAACAATTTTCTTTTGGGTCAGGAAGCCAAGTTAGATTGCCTCAGGCCCCACGTTGTCAATATAATGCTCTTCGCCCACCTCTTTCTGGTCATAATTGATGATCCTGACCTTAACCCCGCCCGGTTTGGCGGCGACGGAGGCATGACCGGCGTCTATTTCGATAACGACCGTGTTGGGTTCGGTGAGCGCCTCGCTTGGATAAGTTTCTGAGCAGTCCGGCGGTGCTTCCGATCGAATCTCGTACACGTTGTGCCAATGCTGCCTGTAATAAAATAGCCCACCTTCATTCAGGTAAAGCTGGTCAGTGGTTTCGTCGGGCCGGGTACACTCGAGATTGCATCCGTAAAAACAAGTGATGCTCTGATAAGGCCCAAAAACCAGGGGAATATTTAGTCCTTCACCTGTGGGTGGAGCAGCCTTTTCTTCAAAGTAAAGATAAATCATCCATTTACTCCTATCATAAGTGAGTGATTGCAGAGTTGGCGAGTTCCTCGACTTGAAAACCCTCGGCACGCAATTGCTCGGCGATTATGGTTCGATGGCAGGTGCGGAAATTCTCAGGTGGGCAGACGCACAGAAGTATGACCGGGCGTTCGCTTTGCTCGATCAATCGCCTTCCAGTTTCGTAGTCCACAATTTCGATGTCCCCGCCACTCTGGTAATTCTTGTTGCCAAGGGCGCCGACGTGGTTGTAGCGCTCGCCCAATAGTTCGATCAGCGCTTTTTTGGACCACCAGGCGGGACGGTGGCTTCTGGGGCTGAACCGGATATCAAAGACAACGGCCTCCAACGCCATGACGATTTGTCGAAGCTGACCAGGTGTGCGGCGGCTATAGCCGGTGGTGTAAACGATGGCGGTCATAATGCTCCTCATGCGCTGGATCGGCTTGAAGAGCCTAGCCAGGTCTTGAGCACCAATAATAGCATGACAATGGTGACCAAAGGTCTGAGCAAGTTCAAGGAGGGAAATATTTTGATTAACATGTCCGGATTTCCTTTCTCGTTACAAGGTTATTTAAAAAAAGGGACAGAAGTTCTTAATGGAGGGTGCGCGAGAGTTGGAGAAAATTGGACTCGAATCTGGCGCATAACTGGGGGAAGCGTTGTTGAAACCTGGCATCGTAGCGCCATTCCTGGCCGGCCGGAGCTTTCCGGGCTATGTTCCCCCCATAAGGAAAATCATCCGCTGATCGTCCTGCCTTTTTGGCCCAGGCTTCGATGGCGACGTACTGAAATAGCTCGAATTGACAATCTCCGTCTTTTTCCGTGATAGATTGCGCCAGGCTGTCCGGCTCTTTCATCGCTGCTTCATAAACATCTTTACCTTTGGAGATGAGCCAGCTTCGAAAATCTATAAAGCAGTTGTCTGAGCATCCTCGGCCAATGAGCGTGGCCACTGCCCATAAATCCCAGGTATAGGCCTGGATCAAATAACCATCGAACCGATGTTGAAACTGAACGATATCTTCAGGTGAGAGAGCCAGGAGTTGTTCTTGTAGTTTTTGGCATTGGGCCGCCTTATCGCCCAGATTACCCTTGAGGGAGAGGGCAATGAGATTCCAAAAGTCAGCTTGAGTGATCATGAGTTATTCTCCTGTCGACTAACGTTGTCCAATATTGATTTTGAGAATAGTTGTCTCAGCCGGGGTTCGTGAATTCCAAGCCACTCCGCTCCTGCTTTCTGGCCAGCCTGGAACTCTGCGAGATTTATGTGAGACTCCAGATCAACGCCACCGTACACATACCCGGCTGCCACTTTCAGTTGATGGTCAAAACCATGCAGCCAGCTGGAGCTTACGCCCCAGGCAGCGCTAGCTGTCTCTATAGTTTCCCCATAAATACCCCAAGGCCAGGTGCGACCGCTCAACTCCGGGTTGTAGCCATCCGTGATATAGATGGCCAGGTTGCTGAACGAGCCGCGGCATATTAGTCCAATACGTTGGCTGGGCAGTTGTGCCAGTATATGGTTCAGTTTTTCCAGAGGAGGAATGTCCATAGCAACTCCTTTTCGATATTAAAAAGACACCCCCCGCATGGACATGCGAGGGGTGTCAGCTGAGAGAAGCAAAAAATGGGTCGTTCTTTGAAAGGATTAGGTTGGGAGTTATTGGCTCAGTCGGTCATTTGCTCGCGTTCAAAGCATATTCTTAGTTGCATCCATTCTTCCAGCTCACGCTGAAGCCTTGCCGGGTCATCAGAGCGGCTCAAATTGTCGTTGGTACTTTGGAGGTTGTCCAATGAGGGCCAACCAACTTGGTCTCTGGACCGATTAAACATACCTAATTTGGTACCCAGGCAGGCGGCACAGAAATGCATGGGCGGTATATCAGGAATGGGCTCGGTTAAGCGCTGAATGATGATGTAATTGGTCAAGGTGATCAGGTGCTGGTGGCATAAAGTCAGGATAGCGCCATAGTCGCCTGCTTCATAAAGGTAAGTGCCGAGCCGGCGACTGGCCTCGTAGCCGTATTTACACAAGACCATGCCATGTTCTCCGATCGTGCTGGTGGAGTAAATAACCTTGGGTTTTGTTTCTTTATAATTGGGTACGACTTCTTGCCAGAGCCAATATCCACGCCCTTCGGTATGTCCAAGGCTATAGACGTGGCGACTGTCGATAATGACGCCCTCGTATTTGAGGGCCAGGCTCTTTGGACAACCATTGAGGGTAATAAGAAAAGCATCTTGATCCGGCTCATACCAGCCACGGTGTTTAAAGTCAGCTGTCTCACTAATCTCTTCTTTCATGGCACGAGTCATCTCGGCTATCATATAATCCACGATCTTCTTGGCTTCCGCTCGGTCAAAATAGGGCAATGACCAACTATTCCAGTAGTCTCCGAGAGTATAGCCTTCGAATATAGGTTCACCTCCTCCGAGCGCGAAGAGGGCTTTACGTAGTTTGGGGCCACCCAGTGCGGCAAGCTGCTGAGTGAGGTATTCAATTTGAGAGACTAGATCAGGACCGGACTGTTGGACCAAGATTTCATGAAGCGTGAGTGGCTGGTTCAGCGCTTTCTCGACATTTAGGAGGCGCCGCCTGAGCCGGTTGCGTTTCTTAATTAGGCTGGCAAATTCGGGGGTAGAAATATTTGGTAGCATAGAGGTCTCCTGCATGATCAATAAACGGGGTTGGTCGCCAACCTCGCCTGTAAAACGATTGTTTAGTTAGATAATTATAGGATTTATTTGCAGCAAGGCGGAGTTATTTCACAGTGGAGATAAACGATGAGTTTTACGGAAACTAGGTTGATGGATGAACAGGACGATAAAAATAGGGAGAGTTAGGAGACTAATGAGTAGGTTTTTGCGGGAGAAATAGTAGACTGATATTACTATCTTAACATAAAAATATACTTCTGTCAACGGTTACACGAAAGTTATTAAATTTCCTCCGATCCTTTCTACCTTTGCTCGCTACAAAAACTCACCTACTGTCTCCCTGTTGCGGTTAGATTATGGGGTTAGCCAGATTAACCCATCCGGAACAATTCTTCGAAGGTGCTGCCAGACAAGGGAGGAGCCAGTTCTGGTAACGGCTGTTCATCGGGCTCCTCCTCTACCGGTTGCTGCTGGGATAACGGGGTGCTCAACAATTCATGTTGGTGCTGCTGCAAATAGTCCTGGATGTCCAAAATATCTTGCAACATCGCCAGGCTTGCCCCATTGAGACCATACAGCATCCCAGCGACATTTCCCATGGTATGGATCAAAGGTGCACTTTCATCCATGTGGAAGTGAACCAGGTGGCTGGTTAACACCCATTCGGGGAATTGGGCGGCCAGGGCTAATAGGAGGGTGCTGCAGTTTATAAAGGGTGGGGGGAAGAGCTTGATTTTGACAAAGGGGTAGATCTTCGGCGCCCACAGTTCCCACGCTTCAGATGTCATGATCTCTTGATACGATTCGCCTGAGGCTTCTTCGTAGGCTAAGGAGGCCTCGGCCAATATTTCCTGGACTGTCCCTGGCGGGTCAGGAATCAGTCTTTTGGCCATCTCCAGGGCGACCTGCCAATCCGGGAAATAGGGCCACCATTCAGGTCCTGGTCGAAGACAGGCCACAAACACTTGAGCGATCAGATCGGGGTTAATCTCAGGATGGAGGACGGCCTCGGCCAATGGCCGAGCTTCCCGAAGCTTGGTATATAGGACCGAATAAGTTTCCATCATAACCCGAAACGTACCGGGATATTGCAGAGTGGCCCGGTCGAACCGTTCGCGAGCGCGCCTGAAGAAGCTCTTGGCGTCGGGTGGATCTTCGGCCGCTTTGCCTTCTATCACCAGGGATTTCATATTTATGCCGTAGAGCTGAAGGTGGTACATACACATGGTGAAGAAATCAGTCAAAACGACGTAAGGGTCCAGCCTGGAAATACTGCACAGGCGCTGGATGTGTTCGGCCACCTCCCAGGCGGCCGGGTTTGTGACCACCGGCGGAGTCAGGGGAAAATGGGCATGCAACGGGTGGGGTGGTTGGGTGGTCGGACGCGGCAGCCGGCGTTTAAGTATGATCACCTTGGGACTGTCGGTCCGGCTAAGATGCATGGCTAATTTATTTTTTTTCATCACCAGAATAGCTCCTCTATTTGAGTGATTGGTAAAGTAGCACAACCGGAGAGCAACCTCGGTGAGCGCTCGCCGTTTGTGCTTGCTTGGTCCGGCACGGTTTTGACCGAGCTAACCGGATTAATATTGGAGAAAATTCTAGATTTCAAAAAATGGCTAAAAGGGGCCAAAAATTTTGATTTTGGCGACCACAATAAAGTGGCTTAAGGGGCGCCCCTAGAAAAAAGCCAGGGGCGCCCCTTAATTTTTTTCAGGGACGCCCCTAAGGGGCGCCCCTATAAAGGGTTTCAGGGGCGCCCCTTAAACGCGTATAATGGCCTATAAGCGTTTTATTGAAGCTAAAACGTGTATGGGACTGATTTCGTTTTTTCAACCATTGGCTATAGATTTTTGAGGAGCTGAATAATCTGATTAAACAAGCGTTTGTTATTTGTGCGGGATGGTTGAGGAGAATTGAGCAAAGGCCAATATAGCCAGTGAACCGTGATCTCAAAAAGTGACAAAACCGTTGCGTTTGTCGTTTGATCCGGCTGCGTCTTTTTCTTTCTTTTTTGCGAATGGTTTGGAGGGCAGAGCCGTTTCGAGCGCTCTTTGTAGATCCAACTTAAAACCGTAACGTGGACTTTTTGTACTTACTTTGTAGAGATCAACATCTACCTGACCGGCCTCCAACAGGCCAAGGCCCTTAAGGAGCAGCAAGGTGCTTAGTTGACTGGCTGTAATCTCGTGTTCTTCGGCCAATTCAAAGAGGCGCATTTTTAGAGAAGGAGGCAAATCCAAATTCACCCGACCCTTGAGCCTGGCCTGGGTTTTAGCCTTTTCTTTGATCTTCTGCTTGCGTTTTTTGAGGGGAAGCTGAGCCAGAGCTCGTCGTTCATCGCTTTTTGCTAAGAGGCTATTAACACTGGGATCAATTCGACCCGTCTCTGCTTTTTGATCGGATTTGGTTAAAATACTCTCGACAGCCGGATCGGTTTCAGTTTGAAAATTTACAAAACTACCCTTACTCATATCACGTCCCTAAAGAAAAGAGAAATATCAAAGCAACTGCTCAATGCGCTGGCACGCCTGGCTATACCCGCCTAAAAACTTTTTCTTTCCTTCCGGAATACCCGTTATCACATGGCTCTTGGGTGCATACTCCCAGAGAGTCTTACCGAAACGGACCGCTTCTTTGCATTTGACGTCTTTGGGAATGGGGGGCAGAACCAAGTCCTGCAAATTTCCCACCAAATTATCCAGTTGCTCGTGTGTCTCTTTAGTCACCCGCTCATAAAATGTCGGCAAGACGCCGGATAACCGGCAAGAAGAGCGGCTTCCGGCCATGATAGATTTATAACTCTGTATGACGGCCGCAACTCCCTTTGAGGACAATTGCTCCAATTCAGTTGGAATAATCATATGTTGAGCTGCGACAATGGCCATGGTCTGCAAGAGGCGCACTCCAGGCGGGCAATCAATGACAATGACGTCGTAGTCAACTTCTTCAAATGCATTGGCCAGGATATATTCTCTAAAGTCCATTCCATTTAGAGTGGTCTCAAGCGGTAGGGTGCGCTTGTTCGAGCGGATTACATCCAGATTGGGTCGTCCGCTTGGTGTAATCACCTCTTCAAGTGGTTTGGTACTATCAGGAGACAAGAAATAATAGAGGTCTTCGCCCGCTTCCAGGCCCAAGCAATCAGACACGTTTCCTTGACTATCCAAATCAACCAGTAAAGTGCGATAACTCTTTAGGGCCAGGTAGTGACTCAAATTGACGGCCGTGGTTGTTTTACCCACTCCACCCTTCTGATTGACGATGGTAATAATTACTGAATGCGCCATAAGTGTTTCCTTGCCGGCAGCAGGAGGCGGTTCTGCTCATTTTTTCCCCACTTTGACGCGCATTGAGTAGCCGCTGAGTTGCCGATGTTCTTGAATTTTTGAACTGAAGTATTAAAGAAAATACCCCTCTATTATATCACTTATGTCTACAAACATCAATTTTTTGGACTTGCCGCGGGTCTCAGAATGATATCTTTGTGGGCCTCTTTGGTCAAATTTGGTTGCCACAGGTCCCCATGAGCGATTCTTGAGAGTAAAGGAAGACCTTAATGTTGACCGGCGCCCCTAATATGCGCTCAAATTGGGTGTTTTTGGGACGATTAATCTTTAAGGCACTGTGGGAGATAAAAACTTGGAACACAGACGCGGAGCGTACGAAGAAGACACAAAGGCAAGTTAAGGTGAGGGCAGATCAGCATAGCTTTTATGATAAGCCTGGCCGAAAAAAAACTGCTCCCATTCGGCCGCTGATAGATTACGCCCGGCGGTGATACAGGCTAGGTGCCTCAATTCAGCCAATTCTGTCCGCCATAGCCGGGCAGTATAATCTTGACTGCCGGTGACCAGCCAGCGCTCGTCGGGATTGAGGGCTATGGGGCAGGGTGGTGACTTGGTAGAATCCAATTTGATTTGGCGACTTAATCGGGAAATTGGCCATTGAGGGCGCGGCTCAGGGTGAGGGCGCAGAACAATTCCTCACGACTGGCCCTCTCTCCCGCTTGAATAAAAACTGAGGATGAACCAAAAATCAGTTCTGGAACATGCACCAAGCATTCTATATTCTCACCGATAATAATTCGAACCTTGTTGGCCTGTTCAGGCGACAGATGAGCCAAAATTTCTTCAATTCTGGCTTGGATTTCATCCGAAACCGTCGAAACACCGTTGACCTCTTTCATCAGCTCCTCTAACGAAGACCACACGGCGTCACATTGAAGACACATGTATTGGGAACTTTCCTCAGTGCGATTCAGGGCGGCGATTCTACCCCCACAGTTGAATCGAGGGCATAGAGGCTGTGATGAGTCGTCTGGCGAGATAGGGCTCGTTGCTACCGGGTATGATCTATCGTTCTCGATCCGGACTAGGCCTGAATCAGTTGGTCTGATTTCTGGGAGGGGGGCTAGAGATAAGGCAGACGGTTCTTGGAGCGCCTTAACCTCCGTGGTAGATAAGACTGGAATCTCGGATTCATACCACATCTGTTTCTTTTGTAAATACTGCTCTGGTCGGGCACAAACAAAAACGCCGCGATATTTTGACCGAAGTGGACATTCTAGGCAGGTGGGGGCGCAGCCCTCTGGAATCTCTTCAAACACGATCGAGCCAATCCTGCCATCAATCACTCTTATCAGGTGGGGCATCCATTGCTCAACTTCTTTTTCCACGGCGGTAGCCGACAAGTCTTCATCCCGCGCCCGAATGGCAAGTTCGATCGCCGCTTGTTCATTCTTGGCTATAAGAATCAGGTTTAGTAGGGCTCGGGCCGTTTTTTCCGCCAGTTCGCGCATCAGGATCATTTTTTGCACGGTCTCTGGGAGTTGTCGCAGCCGCATTAAGTTGCTTAGGGTAGGCAAATTAGCTCCCAAGAATGTGGCTACCCCTTTAAGGCCCAAGCCGAATTTTGCTTGAATGCGTTCGATGCCCATAACCTTCTCGATGGCGGTGAGGTCCTCTCGTTTCTCATTTTCTGACCAGGCAGCCTTAGCCATCTCTTCTTCGCTCAAATCTTGAAGATCGATGGGCATCTTTCCCCATTCATCACCGTAGCGTTCAAATAGCAGCTTGAATGCTTCCCGGCGGCGGTGTCCCACCGACAGTTCAACGTCACCACTGGCGAGCCTTCGCCCGACAGGAATCTGAATAAGTCCCATCATATCGGGCAATGCCTCCCGATGGTTCAGTATATCCTCGGCCAGCTCGGTAATGCTTGCTCGGTCAAATATAAGCCGGCCCTGATAAGGATTATCTTTTATAATAAATGGGGAAATAAACTCGATTGACATGGCTGGTTCCTTTGTTGGTGTACACACTAAAAATCCGAACAAATGTTTTGCTTAAACCAACCTGATATGGTACAATGCGCTTCAAGTGAAGCTAGGGCCGGTCAATTACCTATGGAAGGAACTACCCGGTCTGTCAGCTTCATAGCGGGGATAACATCCCACCCAGCGTAGTACCTCCAAAAGGGCCTCCCATTGGGAGACGTTGGGATTGTCTCAGGGACACAAGTTCGGGGACACGCAGGATCTCTTGAGACTGGCTCAGTGTCAGCATCAAGGGGCTGGGTCGTGGGACAAGGCTCACGGCCCTACATCGCGCTTTTTAGTGTATGTAGCCATATACCTTCCTTTGAGGTATAATATGTTATGAATCGTGGTCGCGGTTTAACCTTGGCTGGTTCGCCGCTCCACGGAGGCGCTCTGGCGAGGTCGCATCTCGCCAGAGCGCTTTTTTAGGCCACTTCTTTTATCGCTGCCATAAACTCCTGCTTGCTGGTCGTCGTATATTCCTTGATGTCTAGCATTTTTCGAACGGCGCTGAGGTTGTGCCGGCTAATTCCTAAAATTTCCGCTGCGTCCACCACTTTGGTCCGAGTGAGCCATTCCTTGAAGCTAGTTTTTGCGCCGGATTCGAGAAGGAGATTACCCCTGGGAGCTAATTCAAAATCCAGGTGTTGGTCTGGACAAGTCACAACCACAATTATTTGCCGATCCTTGCCCAATTTTTTGATGACAGGCATCTGTTTCGAAGCATTATCGAGAGATTCTTCTAAATGTTTCCGTACTGCCCATTTCCAACGCCATATTGTGGAAGGATTAATATCTAACTCGGCAGCCAAGTCCCTATAACTACTCTTCTTCAACATAGCAATGAATTCTTGTTTAGCTTCCGGATGGACCAGACAACGTGTGCCCGGAAGGCGTTCCAGGCAGGTCGGTTGGGTCGCGATAATCACAAAATCGTTTCTCTTTGTTGTTTCTCCCTTTACAATATCTACAGAGAAGGGCAACGCTCTCATGTTGGAGCCACTCATTAATGTCCTCGCTTGATTAATCAGAGCGCCCGCTATCCTTTGTCGCGATTGACTCGGCCAACGAGCGCATCGCATTGACAATGAATTGCAGGAGATTGGCTTGATGGTATAGAAAGTCAACCCACTCTGGACCCACTGCAATATAGGCGTCTTCGTGTCCCACGGCGGATAAAAATGCCGGTTGATTATCATCCCCATTTCGACACAAAAAGTAAACCCCGGAGATCGGCCCGACCCATTCCCAATCTGGTGGCAATGGTGGCAGGTAAGGGATCTTGAACTCAACTTCAGTAAGTTGGGCGACCACTCGGTTTGCTTCTTCTATGTCTCCTGACGGGATCACCCAACCGTAACCATTCCACTGAGCCCCTGGAATGGACTCTTGTAAGGCTTCCGCAAGCGCGGGGTCAAAACTGGGAGTGACGAGGATAGTCTCCTCATTACCGGGGGGGATAAGATATCGTTTTGGCATGATATATCTCCTATAGATTTCCTTGGCATTGGAATATCCCCCTTTTTCACAGCTGAACCCACGTCAAACAAGGTGGATGATAAGCGTCTGAATAAGATGTTAAGGTCATCGGATATTCCTATTCTACCATAAGATGCTATTGCTTGTCAAGCACAAAATTTGCTCATTTAGCACAAAATTTGCTTGCCAAGCACAAAATTAAGGTTTTTACAAAGGATCAGACAAAACATGATAGGACTGCAAATATGATAGGATTATTGCAGACGTAGTGAGGCTAGCATTTTCGTAAATTACAAAGTTCAATTCTCGTTACAGAAATTCTTGGGGCATCAGGATATTAACAAGACCCTGATTTATGCACGGGTCTATGATCAAACCGTCCGGACACAATTCGCCATGGCGATGGCTCAAGTTGAACAAATTGCTGTACCGGCGGCCTGGCCCGCTCAGCTTACTGAACTGGCCGAGACTGTGACCAAATTGAATGTCCAAACTTGACACTCAGTGTAGTGCACAAAACTTACGTTAGAGGCTCACTAAATATCGCACAGGTGTGTTAGTTTCTTGTTTGATTTTTATTAGAGTTATATCAACATTTATCAGGCGGTTACAGCCTGAGTAGTAACCCCAAAAGCACGAATGGGCATGGTGAAGATCAACTGACCTCCAAAAGATATATTGCCACCGGTACTTCTCGACAGGCCGGGTTACGCAAATTGCGTCAGGCGGCCGAAATGAGTCCCCAGGTGGGAGAGTTACGCCAAGCTGTCCTGGCCGGCGACAAAAGTATCAATAAGGCGCTGATAGAAGCAGGCTTTCGCTCAGAGCGCATCACGGTCACAAAGGATCTGGAAAGGGCGGCAGAAGTGTTAGCCCGTAATTTTAGCCGAGAGGAAATAAGGCAACTGATCCGATTTTTGAGGCACTACATTTGAAAAGCGTCTTTTTTCCTAAACAGGGGAAGCATTTCAGGCGGGCACAAATAGCAGAGTAAAGCAGTAGAATTTTAGGGGGTAGGTTCCTTCAAACATAAAACCAGCGCCGCCCCTAAGGGTCGCGGTGTTGGTAGTTTGTATGATGATATAGAGCTCGTTCGGGCTCCGTTCTGCTCTCTTGATGTTTGTAGATCTTGCCGCAGATAAATGAGTTCCGGAGAAGCCATGTAGCTCCACCATTATTCACTTGCTGTACCTCGGGCTGAACTTGGATGTGGCCGCAATATCCAGTGGAAATTCCTCGTGGGCTGGTCGCATTCGGGACAGATAAACGTGGCCGCATTCAAAAGCCGAACTCGTTCATAGCACTTGGCGCATAGAGGTCTGGAGCAGGCAAACTTTCTGAGCTGAAAGCCAACACTTTCACTGGTTTCGAGGCTGAACACGAGGTGTTGGCAGACAGAAATCGTGCCAGGATGTTATCTCGATTACAAATCAGGGAATGTTACCTGGCTGCTACTTGAGGTTTAATCGTCAACCCGCCAATCTTTTCCCGCGTTTCCTATGCTTCCTTCGGACCATCCGCTCAAACCGGCCCATCAATTCGTCTCGCTCGGCCTCCGTCAGCCACGCCTGTCCCGTCTGAGCATCTACCTCAATCGTTGTCACCAGGGTCCCATCTCCACTATAGTGAAACGGAACCTCCCAATGGGGCGCCGGCTCCTCGACCCATTCCGGATGGCCCGCACCCAGGGGGCAGCCCACCAGATCTTGCAAAACAGCTCGATTGGCCGCCTTGTGAGCCTTGGCGGCAGAAATGTAATTTTGTTGGCTCATCAACCAGCGGTAATGCTTAAACTCAGCCAGGGTCAGCATGACCAGCGGGGTTTTGGGATCCTTAATGATTACGGGTCGGCCGGTACTAACAATGGTAGCTTCTTGCCCAAGGGCCTGCACAAACTCTGCCCAGTCTTGCATAAATAATCCTCCTATCAGCTTTAAGAATCAGATTTTCCCGGAAAACCTGCTCGACCCTGATACTTTTCTGGCAGTTGAAAACCAACTGGTTTTCCGGGAAAAGTTCCGCGTCCATCGGTTTTACCCAATAGATAACTCCGGACCGTTGACTCGTCGTAAAGTAAAAGGTTTCTCTGTCGAGTTCGATAACCCATTTCAAGTTTCCTTTTTTGTTGTCCCGCTTCGCTGAGGGCTCCCAGTTGACTAAAATTTTTCCAGCCACAGGGTATTCGGTTACCTTCTATGCGGACAATAATTTTCTATGGGCTTCAGCGATAAGGTGTTCCAAGGTCTCTGTCTGCAGCAACGAAAAGGAAACGCCAAGCTGTGCGAGTTCCTGATGGCCCAGGTTTCGGAAAGAACGACTTGCTGCCGCCCGACTCATGGCATCGTAAAGGTGCAAAAAATCAGAGTCGGCCGGCTCTTTCTTCAGAACAAAACAGGCGAATTCCAGTGCTACCTGGTTTGTGCTCGCTTGCATAGAATTCTCCTAAGCACCTGTTTAGGCAAGAGGCTTCGCGAATTATAATCTCCCTTGTACGGGTCTCAAAGTGTGTTGATCTGGTGAGAGAAATACAAGTTGCCTACTTTATCGAAATTGTGATTTTATAAAGTTGCTGCCTTTATTTCAATGCGGTAGTGCTGATGTCCGCCCCAAATACGACACTTGAGAGCGTGGCGCTCTCATTATCGAACTTCCAGAAGAGGTTAAGCCGTCCAATCGGGGGCTGAGACTGGAGAGCCGGGGGTATTGGACTCGATCAATAGACCAACCACCCAAACAGCCATGAAAATCAGTTCGGCGGGCAGCGATCCAGCTTCTGCTTTTCATCATTGCTTCCAGATAATCATCAGGATTTTGTTAATCACGTAGATCAGCCCAAAGGCCCAAGCCAAGGAACGATGCCCTGTGGCGAATAACGCCGCAATGGCTAACCCAAAGATAACCAACTCCAGGATCAGGAGGAATGGTTCTTGCAAGCGCATGGACGAGTTGGGAGCCAGGAATATCCCCCAGACTACCGCAACCAGCAACGGTCCGCCGATGCCCAAGCCGATTTTAACGGCCCAACCGAGTCCGGTCTTGAAGCCCCAATATCCCAGTGTGACCAGGATGCACAGCTCCAAGAGGAACCGCAGTGCTAGATTGGCAGATTTGATGATTTCCATTCCTATGATCGAGGAGTTTTAGGATAAAGTCGAACGCCTTTGACGCCGCTGCCAGATTGGATTATACTTGTATTTACGGAGAAAGTAATGAAAACTTCAGCGTCATCAAAAAGTGGATGGGGTGGGCTCGTACGCCAGGCAGTTGGCCTGTTTGTACTATCGGTCATTCCGCTTTACATGCTGGCTTACCGGCTAATGGGGAAACCCTATGTCTACCATTGGGGTGAGGCCAAGGTCACGCCGGTGGGTGGGCGCCTGACCAAAAAAGAGTATCTGTTTTACCGCGCCTTTCCGCTGCTGGTCGTCCTGGCCAGCTATGCCCTGCTGACGCTGATCAATTGGTGGCTCGGCAAACCGATCCCTTTTATTAGTTGATTGGCCACACTTCCCCCACTAGCCAGGCAATAATCGTCACGATCAAGATGAAGATCGGCAGGAAAAACAGGCAGCCGATCAACGGGTCACCCTCCTCACCCTCAGCCGGGCCTTCGTAAAACAGCCGCCGCCCTCTCTCAGTGCGAATGACCGGCATTAGGATAATCAATCCCACGATTAAACCCACCAGGCCACCTTGGTAAGCCTCCACAGGCGAGCCGAACCAGGTATTGACCAGCTAGGCGACCACATATCCTGCCAGAAACCAAGCCGCCGCGTAGAGGGCAAGTGTTTGCATCTGGTCTGGCTTATCCTTGTCGAAGTAAAATCATTGAATTCCGTTGACTCCTCAACACTCTGAGCGAGCTGATCAACCCCAAAAATGAGCAAGAAGAGTGGTGTTGGTGCCTTTGTCCTGCTCCTCGCTGCCGATGGAGCCATCGGTCTGCTGTGGCATCACTTTACCTGATCCGCCAGTCTACTCCAACAACTCATCCAGCGGTGGCTGTGTGAAGAGAATCGCGGCGATCTAAACGTCCATGACAAGCGTCCCAGGTACTGTTCTGCCGAAGTTACTCAACTCTATCGGTGAATTGATAATAAGTCAACATTTAGTTGAGGGCAGAGTCCTACATTTAGAGCTAAATAATTACTGAACCACTACATATTGTATTCCTATGCTTTCAAAATCACAAACTCACCTCCTGCTTGGCTGACAAATTTAATCTGGATAAATCGCTGAGATTGTGGTAAAACAACCTCCCAGAGAAATTCGGGAGATAATATGACGGATAGTCATCAAATGTTTTGTACCCTGATGCAAGCTTTTGTGCTGTATCTGCCCCGATCCGCTTGGGGCGATATTCGCCGCTTGGTGACGCTGGCTTGGGCGGTGGTGGGCTTGTGTTTGAGTAAGAAGGCCAGTTTGTCGAGTTGGGGCGAAGCGGTCGAGAGCCAGGCTCACCAAGCCGCCAGTCACACCCGGCGCTTCCAGCGGTGGGTAGACAATGCCCAAATTCGGGTGCAAGCCTTGTATGCGCCGCTGGTGCAAGCCGCGCTGACGACTTGGTCGCCCAACGGGCGGGTGTATGTGGCTCTGGATGTATCGGTCTTGCATGGCAGTCCTTTCGTTTTGATCCGGGTGTCCCTGATTTATCGAGGGCGAGCTATTCCCTTGGCCTGGCGGGTGCTGCGGCATGCCAGCGCCACCGTCGGCTACACTGACTATGTCGGAGTGCTGGATCAAGCGGCGGCTTGTCTGCCGACCGGTCTGGAGGTCATTTTCCTGGCCGACCGGGGTTTCGTCCACCAAGAACTGTTGCAGTGGCTGCGGCGGCAGCAGTGGCATTACCGGGTTCGGCTGACGGCTGATACCTTAATCCATTTCCCTGACCGCCGGGTGGTCCCGGTCGGGCAACTGGTCCCGCCCAAAAGAGCCGCCCATTTCTACCACCGGGTCCATTTACTGGGGGTAGCCTTAGGGCCGTGTCACCTGGCCTTAGCCCAACTGGACGAACCCAATCAAGACCCCTGGTTGCTGGTCAGCGATGACTTCACCGACTTGACCACCTTTGACGAGTACGGCTTGCGCTTTGACTTGGAAGAAAATTTCCTCGACGACAAATCCAATGGCTTTCAGGTCGAGGCCAGCCGTTTGGACACGCCCGCTGCCCTGGAACGATTGTTTCTGGTTCTGGCCGTGGCCACCCTTCACTTTACCCGTGTTGGTGTGGGCGTGGTTCGCCTCAAACTCCGCCGCTGGGTGGATACTCACTGGGATCGGGGCATGAGTTATCTCAAAATCGGTTGGAGTTGGTTACGTCAACTGTTCCGCCGCGGTTGGCCTCGCATGCCCGCCTTTTGGCTTGACCCCGCTCCCGACCCTGAACCCGCCCTGGCTTCACGCCGCACAGCAACCCGACCTAAACCTAAATGGGTAGTCGCTTTCAAAACTTAAATTTGTCGGCCAACCAGACTCACCTCTTCTAGCTTGCTTATAGCCGACGCCGGTGGTACGATTGTTATGGCTGTATTGATAGGAAGGAGCAGTATGGCTCAGATCATTGCCATTGCAAATCAAAAGGGTGGGACAGGTAAAACCACGACGACCCTTAACTTAGGAGCTGCACTCCAAGAAATGGGGGCCAGGGTGTTGTTGGTCGATATGGATCCCCAGGCCAGCCTCACCTTGGCCCTGGGTCTCAACCCGGACGATTTAGAAACCACCATTTATACCGCGCTCACCAGGGTGATCGAAGCTGGGGAGATAGAGCTGGCGGAGTTAAATATTGTTTCTACTCACGAGGGTATGGGCCTGATCCCGGCTAATATTGAGCTCTCTCAAGCCGACCTAGATTTAGTGCGCGAACCTCTGGGGGTTTACGCGCTACGGGACGTTCTCAGAGCTATTACTAATACTTATGATTACATCTTGGTGGATTGCCCTCCTAGCCTGAGTATCCTGACCACAAATGGACTGGCCGCGGCTGATCAGGTGGTTATCCCTCTGCAAGCTGACTACCTGGCTCTCAAGGGAGTCAATCTACTTCTCAGGACAATTACCAAGATTCAACGCCGAGCCAATCGGAGGCTCCAAATTGCCGGAGTACTTCTAACCATGGCCGATCTGCGTACTCTCCACGCCCGCGAGATGATTGCAACCACCCGCCAGGCTTTCACCGAACGGGTATTTGTTTTTGAGACAGTGATCAGAATGAGCGTCCAGTTGAAAGAGGCGCCGATTACCGGCCGGAGCGTCCTGACTTATGCTTCTGATACCGGTGGGGCCAGTGCCTATCGCGAACTGGCCAGAGAGTTAGTCGCGCGATCCCCTACGCCTGCAGATAGAACAGCCGCACCATTACCGGGTGACGAGACCGAGGGAACATCCAGCGAGGTAACAGAGAATGGCTAAGAAACGAGCGGCATTAAGCCCTGAGAATGTTCGGCGTGCCTTGGGTACCGATATTCTGGATCGGATTCTGGAAGCGGAAGGGTTGGCAGAAGTTCCGGTTATCGAGGCCTCCATTGACCGGATTGACCCTAACCCCTTCCAAACCCGGCGAGAATTTGACGAGGAAGGAATGAATGAACTGGCTAAGTCGATGCAGGCCCACGGTTTCTATGGAAACTTGGTGGCCCGCCAGGTAGGTGACCGCTACCAGATTGCCTATGGCGAACGGCGTCTGCGGGCTGCCCAACGAGCAAGGCTAACCCAGCTTCTCCTGGCTGTTCGGGACCTGACCGATGAGCAGATGATGGAGCTATCCGTCACCGAGAATGTGCTGCGCAAAGACTTGAATCCAATTGAAGAGGCAGAAGCTTACCAACACTTAGTCGACCTGGGCCGTAGCCTGCGTGAAATCAGCGAGAGAGTAGGCAAAAGCCCGGGACACATTAGCATGCTTCTCACGCTCCTCAAGCAGGAGGATGTGACCGAGGCTGTTCGCCAGAAAAAGATTGGGATTCGGGAAGCTCATGAGATTGCCAAAGTAGGGGATGAGACAATGCGCCGGGAGCTGGTGAACAGGACAGTCCGAGGCGAGCTGGACCGCGAGGCCGTCAAGCAGGCTGTTAACATTGTCCAGGAGCAGGCGGCCGCTCTGCCACCCCCGGCTCCATCTAACTTAGCCAAAGATTCCAGCGTGAAGAGTGAGGTTGGGGCGCAGGAGATTGTTGCTCAACCCGTCTCAGAAGCTGAGATCGAGGGCGATAAGGTCATTACCCCGCTAGATATGCCCCCACACATCCCAGACATCTACGACCCTATGCCCAACCTGCGGGCAGCCCTGACACGGCTCGAAAAGATCCGCCCGGATCGGTTTGCCAACATTATGGCGCGCACTCGAAATGATGTTCGCGCTCTCCTCGATGAGATCATCTCTCGCGGTCAATACTTCTTGGAACAACTGGGAGATGACCCCGAATGCTAAACATTGTGCCGCAATCTGTACAATGTGGAGCAGAAAATGTTTGACAGTCAAACACTTATTTCCTCGTACGCTTTTGAGCATAGATAAAACGATCTCTCACAGTCGGTACTTCTTCGGGCAACAGAGAGATTATCCTTTGGTCTAAATCCTGTGCCGCGCCTTTTGTTTAGTATTGAGAGCAGAAAGTGTTTGACAGTCAAACACTGATAACCGCCAGAAAGTGTTTGACTGTCAAACACTTTTCATCCCCATCTTTTGGAGTGTAGACTAGGTTCTGTTGACATTTCAGCGCAACCAGATGAGACAAGCCACAAAGGACAAGAACCCCAGATAGCGGGACGAGAGCTTATCAAATCTGGAAAAGACACGCCGATACCACTTGATTTTGTTGATAAAACACTCAATTCAGGTTAAGTAAGAAGAAGGGGTAGAACAGATGACTTGGTAGTGAATCTTTCAAGACGCTTTTTCCGAACCGCAGCGCCTGAAATAGAATGACGACATCAAAAGTAAACCAGACGATGTTAATATAAACTTGAGGCTGGCCGTGCGGCAGGAGAAAAGCGAAGATGAATTCCCAAGAAAGGTTGGCGGCCAAAGCCGGTAAAGGCATCCCGAAGGTCCGATCTTGGAAGCCGCGTTTGATGATAAGCAGGTAGACGAGAGTCCAAAAGATGCCGGAGCCGATTTGGAAGGTTCGGACTAATTCGATAGGCATGTTGACCCTCTCTCGACTGGCACATGCATGATGCCTGTGCTGGTTAACGGCCACGAGCTAATCCACCACTGGGCCAGGCGCTAACCCTCACCCATTCTATCACACCTCCCCCATCAGGACAATGAAAAATAGGGGATCGTCACACATTGGGGACAAGCTCCTGAAAGGCTAGAGTCGGCCACTGGAGGGTCAGTCCCCGAAAAAGTTGGGTAATCGGCAATTGATGGACCTCGTAACCGGCTAACTCCAAAGGGCACTTACCGCGGATGGCTGGGTGAGCATCATTGGAGAAGGGGGTGAAGCGGTAGACCTTCTCGAAGACGCCCAGATACAGCCGGGCGGAAGCAATGTTCTGGAAGCCGCAAAAGGTCTTGTAGTGCTGAGTGAAGTGGCGGATGACCTGTTCGGTGGCGTTGTTGGTGGACGGGATGAAATGACTGTCGATGGCATTGACCAGGTGGGGCCAGTGGCGCTCCAGAAAGGCGAAGGTGGCTTCGATGTCTGGGGTTTGGGCGACGAAAGCCTCCCGTTGGGCCAGGACCTGCTCATACCGCCGTTGGGCGGTGCGTTTAGTGTGGGCTTGGAAAATCTGGTCAATACTGTCCCGTAAGGCCACCACTTCGGGGTGAGTTTCGGGGTAGTCGCTGCCATAGACCTGGCGCAGGCGGCGGTGAAGCTCTTGGAGGGCGTGGAAGATACACTCGTGGTGGCTGGCCTGGGGGAAGACTTGAGCGATGAGGTCGTGATAATCCACCCGCAAATCGGTCACGACCACCCGCGGCCGATAGCCCTTGGCGCGCACCGCCAGCAAGAAGGCCGAGGCACTGTGGCGGGTATTGGTCGGGTAAATCTCAATATGGAGCAGATCATAACTGTAACAATCGACTGCCACATAGACGTACATCCAGCCGTTGTAGTCAGCGGTCGGTTGAACCGGCTGGCCGACCTTGACATACTTCTCATCTACCCCGATCACCCCACTGGAACGAACCAGCCCAAACAGCGCCGCCACTGGCAATAAGTCATAGCCAAAACTGCTGACCCAGCGATAGGCGGTCATCTGGCTGACCCCCAGCCACTGGCTGGTACAACGATAGACCCCCCGCGACCATTCATACAGTTGCAGCGCCGCCAGATGACGGCTCAAGGTAAAGCGGGAATGGGGCAGCAACTCGGCTGGCAAGGCGGTGAAACTGTGATAGGGACAGGTCGGGTTGTGACAGTAAAAGCGGTACACCTCGACTGTCTGGGGCTGGCCCTGCTCATCCAGGTAATGCTTCAAGCGCGGTTTTTTACTCTTGGGCGAAACGTCGCTTGTACCACAGTAACAGCAGCGAACCGTGTCGTCCGCTGCTGTGCGCCAGTGACCGAACAGGAGATGCTCGACCTGGCGCAGCCATGGGCAAGGCCCAGTGCCCTTGGCCGGCTGGAGGTCTAAGGCTTCACTCAAAGCGATCAGGTCAGCCCGATCAACGACCTGTTCGACCGGCACGCCGCCTAATGTTGCCACTTGCTCAACCAGTTGCTGGACCTGCCCCAACAATTGCTCGGCTAACCACTCCTGGCGCGGGCGGAAGCTCTCGGCGTTCAAGTGATACACCTGGCTCAACTCCTGCCGCAGCAGGCTCCAGCCACTCTCCTGGGCCACTTGCTTGACCTGGTTGAAGGTCAGGCGGCTGCCCTGGTCGCGCCGATGCAGCCATAATTGCTCTGCTGACCACCACGGAAATTTGACCCAACTGTGCAGCACCTCCTGCTGCACTTCGGCGGTCAACACTTCGCCCCACCGTTGGCTTAACAGCCGCCGCCAGTCTTGCTTCAACCAGTAGCCATTCCAGCGGCTAATGTTCGGCCCCGCCTCGCCAAACCAGGTACTCAGTTGTTCCTGCCGCACAAAGGGCCGCCGCCCATCCCGCGTCCGCCGACTGCTGCGGTTCTCCCCGGCTACTTCTAACAGGCCCAAAAACAGGATCAACAGCCGCTTGTACATCTCCACTTGCCCATCGACCCGCAGCCTAAATTCCCCACGCAGCCGCACTTGGTACACTCCCGCCTCATCTTCTACGACTTCGACCCATGGCCGGTCCGCTTCACCCGGCAAGCTGACCCCCACCGCCACTGCGCCCAGCCCACTCCACTCCCTCACCCCCAGTTGTTGTCCCACCCAAACCAGCCCCAAGCCGACCAGGGCTAACCCACTCGCTCGGCTCCACCCCCAGCTTAGGCCCACGTACCAGCCTTGCTGCCCTAGCCCCGGCCACCTTAACCCCAGTCCCTGCCATAGCCAGCCCAACCATGGCAACAGCACCACCCAGCCCCACTGCCATTGTCCGGTCAGAATCACTAACCCCCACAGGACTTCACTCCGCACCGCGACCACCAGCCAGTGCCGCCGCCACCAAGAGCCGCCCAGTTGCCAGGCCAGTTCTCCCTCATCTCCCCTCCGTCTCAGCTCTCGCTGGCTCATCCCCCTGATCCAGACGGAGGGTGGGCAGGTGATCCAGCCTCCGCTACTCTCTATCACCGTCCCCCGCACCGTCACCACCAGCAGCCCCAAGACCACCACCATCGGTCCCAGCCTCAGCCACCCGCATTGGCAAGCCCGCCCACTTATGGTACACTTCATCTGCCAGCCTCCTGGTTGTTGTTTTTGCCAGGGTACAGTGTACCCCAATTTCCAGTCGGCTGGCACTTTTCATTTTATAACTGGCTTACCCCTCTTTTTACCCCCCATAACCGACCGATACCTCCTTTTTCCTTCTATTTCTTGTCCCCACCGTGCTACGCTCTCAAAATAGCCTTCGGAAGTGGGGTTGGATGGACTCCTTGGTTGCAGCTTGTCCAAGTTAGGAACTGGCAAGTGATACAATCGTTGCACCCCTCTTTATCTCAACGCCAATCGGTGAGACATCAGCATCTCTGGGCAAGTTTACCAGCTTATCATTAAGATGATTTTTGCAATCTCGACGGAAGATTCCTTTCAGATGGAATATGCAGTTGATTGATGGTGTCCACTAAATTGGCGAGCTGGGCTGTCCGCGCTTTTTCCATGTTCTCCAACTCCCCGGTCAGAGGCGAGTCATAAAGGTGCCCCAGCATGGCCGCCAATTCAATGGTATGATGGGTCAATTCGGCTTCCATTTCTATCAACTCCCGCATAATTTCCAGGGGTGATGGGCCACTATACTCGATCGGAACCCACGGCTTGTAACGTTTGGCGGTAAGATTATAGCCTTCGTCCATTTGCGTCACGGACACCGTCCAGTCTTTGATCGCTGCTGTGGCCAGTTCCTGGGTTTCAATATCAGCTGTCGTCAAGGCGTGAGCGTAGCGGTGAGCCCGGACCTCCGGGCCCCAACTCTGCCATTGCTCCCAAGTTGCCTGGTCCACAAAGTCGGGCTGGCGATCATTCAAAACCCGGAGATGGTACTTCAAGAGCAGGTCTGGCCAATCTTGCTCAACCGATTCCGTCTCGTAAAACCAGATGTCATCGGAGGGTAAGCCACCCCGGCTAAAAACCATAATGGAAACTTTTACCCCACCTCCGTAAGATTCAAAGGTACCAGCAGACAGTGAAATGATGGCTTCCAATCGGTTTTCTTTGAGCAACTTCTGTCGCAAGCGAGGGTGAGCTTTGCTTGAGCTAAACAGTACCCCCTCCGGCACGATAATGGCCGACCGTCCTCCTATAGCAAGCAATTGCAAAACTCGCTCAAGGACAAGAAGTTCGCTTTTAGCGTTGCCTATTTTTCGCAAATCTTCCGACAACTGGCCTTTATCGATATCGGCCGAGAACGGGGGATTGGTTAGCACGATCTGGAACTGCCCTGCGTAAGGCTGCCCAGTCACGTCCTGTAGGCTGGCACCCTGGTCACCCAAGGTGTTTAAATAGTGAATGTGGGGTACAGTTGGAGCCGCCATAACCGGCACGAAGACTTCATAAAGCGACCAGAATTGATGGGCGTGCTCTAACACACCAGCCAGGAAGGAAGTGCTGCCCTGGCTCGGTTCGGCCACGACCCCCATCAATATATTTCGGATAGCATCCAATTCCACACCTGCCTTTCGCGGATCATGCTTTTGCCGCCAGCGGCATGATCAGATCAAACACAAATTTCAACTCGACCGGGCCTTGAGCCTACTCCTCGTATCGCGGGATGTGCTGTAGGACTACTTTGGCGCGTCTGCCTGTCGGCACGCGCTGACTCCAGGGCTGCCGGGTCATCCCAGCGATAGCTGTGAAACGCCGGCTATTCTATTGTAAATGCCCGTGACCTTTTTCGAGGCGGCTGGGTCAGAATGTCATAGAGCACGGCTAGGCGTTGCCGTTCAATAAAGCAACCAGGAGGAGATTCCACCACTCAAAAAGCGGCAGCCAATCAGGAGAGATTGAGCAGCCGGGTGGAATGATTAAGGACAGTTCAGGCTAGCCTCTCTTCTTTCCCTGTCAATTGATCGCGTTTGAGTCTCTTCTGTCGGGCTTGTTCGACCTCGCTGCGGAGGAGCAATATAGCGCCCCGTTGGGGATTGGGTGTATCAGGGTTGTAAAACGGGGTCAAATCCCCGCGGTCAATGCGCTGGCGAATCCCGCTGATGTGAACCTGCAAGTAATCCGCCGCCTGGCTCATGGTCATCAAATGGTCTTTGACAAGCCAAATTCTCGCCTTGGCTACAACGCGTCCCAAGTCGCTCTCCCAAAAGGTAGACGGCACGAAACGGACGATAGCTGTGGGGACTGATCCCGGCGGTACAAAGAGTCGGCCCAGGAGGTCCTCAATAGCCGTGGCTAACTGCTGATCTTCTTCTGAAGTATGTCGTAGTTCGCCAGCAGCGGCTTGGGCAATTAGGGCAAGGTTTCTGGCCAGGTCTGATTGAAAGATGACCTCATCGGTGAGGGCTGGAAGAACGCCCTGAGCTGAGTTGATCTGCCGGATTTCTTGTAGGCGACGCTCCCAATAATGCCGCAGGAACTCTTTCAGAATAGGTTGACAATGGGCTGGAAAATTATTGCTGCTGATAGGTCTCCTCCAAATCCGGGGATGACAGCGTGATGAAATTGAAGATAAGTTGGCAGCGCTCCTCGCGTTGGGCCATAATCCACGCATCAAAACGTTTAGCCCGATCGGCTACACATTTGGCCTCGGGCCAAAGACGAACAAGCAGATCAAAGTCGGTATCCCAGCGGTACCAACCTTCCTCGTCCCAATTGTAAAATGCCGGATACCGCTTTAGGAGCGCATTGTCAGTGCGGCCGCAAGCGTAGCGAGCCAACTCGGGTAACCAGCAGAGAGGTTCGGGCAAGTGATCAGTGCAGCTGGGGGTTTCGAGCCGCTGCCATGCTCTGGTTTTAGCCACCTCGCTCCACCTGAATCTCGGTGGTATCTCAAGTGGGATGCGGAAGTTCCTCAGAAAAGACTTCCGGGAGAACTTAAGGCCAGGCATAAGTAAGTGGTGCAGCAGATCCAGGCCGGGAAAGTCGGTGATGTAGTAGCCACAACTTTCTTCCCCAAAACCAAAACATTGGACTGGGATAACTTCAAGGAGTTTGGCTAGTATACGTACAGACTCTGGCTCGGACGGTTCCCCAGTCGTCGTCTCTTCCTCCAGGTTCCAGGCTTCCTCGTACTGCCATTGGTCAATCAGTTCAAGACTATCTTCGTCGATTTCGAAGTAGTGTATTCTGATGGCATTCAAAAAATGAAACAGGATTTGGTCCCAGGTTTTCAGCCTCAGGCAATTTGGCAAATCCTCTGGAAAGAAATCCCGTACCAGGCGCAGGGCCGCCAGTCGGCGAGGTTCAAGGCTGAGCGTCTCACACATAGCGGTGAGGGTTATAGGTAACATGGGGGCGAGTGCCCGTTTAAGGCTTAGAAGCCGATAGGCAGGTATGGCGAGGTCGTCGGTTTTAAGTTGAGAATACATGCTAAAATCCCCTGGTTTCTGGCAACCAGTTGTCGCGTTGAAGCCAGAATGGGTTCGACCTCAGCGGCGCGTAGGGCGAGCCAGTCCGGATCTATCCCGGCCTCGAGAAAATCCTGTAATAAAGTTGTAACGGGTAATTCGTGAGGCGCCGGTTCATAGCTTAATAAAGCTTGGACGAGTTGCGTGTGGATGTCCTGGCGAGCACCCTCCGCCTTTAAGATGTCAGATGTAGCAGGAGTCATAAAAACCTTTGAGATTCTAAATAGCCAGCGCTGACTGTTGCCTTCATCAATTTTGGTATTGCTATTTACGTATCGGCTGCAGCCAGATGAATTCTTCAAATCAGGTAGATTAATCAAAAGTATCGTTGTCTATTTTGTCGCTCCACCGAACAACCTCACTACGTCGGAGCAGGGTCCCCCGCCGGCGCGGATTGGGAGCATCTGGGTTAGGCAGAGCTGCGAGCGTGCCTCGGTCAATTGCCTGGCGAATGGCTGCCAGGCTCACACCTTTGAGACTGGCGGCGTCTTTAATGGTAATGAGATCATCCTCGGCCAGCCACAAGCGGGCACGTGCCACCATTTTACCCAAATCGCTAGCCCAAAAATTGCCCGGGATGGAGCGTAAGACTGGAGCGCTGCTGATGGCGATTCCGGGGAAAAGCCGACTCAACACTCGCTCAATAGCCACGGCCAACCGCCGCTCTGTCTCTTCGTCGTGACTCAACTCCCCGGTTGCGCCCTGGGCAATCAAAGTCAAATCCTGGGCAAGCTCACATTGGAGCAGTTGTGTCTCAGGTATTTGAGGAAAGCTTAGCGGGACAGGTAAGCCATGTGCAGCTTCCTCGGTTAGTTGCTCCCAATACAATGCCAGATAGTCTTTAATGAATGATTCGTAAGGTGCTGATAGCGGCATGAAGCTATCTCCATTTCGGAAGGATCTCCGAGTTTTCCCGGAAAAACTACAGCCGAACTCCCCGAACTGCTAGAAAGGCCCGGCGTAGCTCTTCGGGGGACGCCTGCTGGAACGCCTCCATAAATTGAGGGGAATCTACGGCTGCTTCCATCAAAATAGCCAAGCGATCTGCCTGAAACGGTTCAATCAATTCCTTCAGGGAGTCCAGTAAATCAGTCGATGCTTGGTGACCAGAAGATAATTCCTGAACCTCTTTTAGAAACTCTTCCGGGTTGGACCACTCAGCCCTGCAGCTTAAGCAGGTACGCCGCTCGCCGCTGTTGCGCTCGACTACGCTCTCCTGATGACAGCGAGGACAGACAAACCACTCGTTGAGGGGTTGGGTTCTAAACCCAACCTTCGCCGCGGCTGCGGAAGCAGAAGCCTCTGAGTCAACTACTCGGCGCGTATCTGCGACAGGAGCTATCGCTCGGGGTTGCGATTCCAAACGAGACCTATCTGAAACTTTGTCCCCCTTCACGCCCGTAGCTGGGCCACGTAGCTGGGCGGGCGATTGGTGCAGCATCTGCCAGGCTAAATATTTCTGCTCGTAAAGGTCCGGCCTGGCGCAGCGAGCCTCATGCTTCCAGAGTCCAAAATAAGGGCAGTTTTTGCATTTGGCAACACAGCCTGGTGGAAGCAGGTCGCCCCAGTTACCGTAGTCAATAATTATAGTTTCGGCCGCCGTGGTCAGCCGGTTCATGAGAACACCCACATTCGTGTCAATTTGTAGAGCAGATTGGCCCTGATCAACGGCAATCCTGGCCAGCCGGATAGCCTCGGCGGGCGCCTGGGCTACCTGAACCAGGGGTAACAGCGTGCGCGCATTTTTCTCGTCCAACTGGCGATTCAGGATGAGTTGCTGCACTTCGTCGGGTAACTGGAGCAGTCGCAACAGGTTGCTGGCGGCACTTTTACTGATCTTCCAACGGTCGGCCAGTTCGGTCTGGGTGTAGCCAAACTGATCCATCGCCCGCCTAAAGGCTACAGCCTTTTCTATGGCGGTAAGGTCCTCCCGGTGCTCGTTTTCGGACCAGGCGAGATAGGCCAGGTCGTCATCACTCAAAGGGATGATCTCCATGGGCATGGTGGTCCAGTCCTCGGCGCCGGCATAGTGCTCGGATAAATAGTCGAAGGCTGCCCGCCGCCGGTGGCCAAAGGCCAACTGCACCCGTCCATCTTCCAGTCGGCGGGCGAGAGGGACTTGCAGCAGGCCACGCCGTTCCTCCGGCAATTTGTCCCGATGAGCGCGAATATCCTCGGCAAGGTTAGCCAGCCGATGCAGGTCAAAGGTGCCCAGCCGGACCTGAAACGGGTTTATTTCGATAAGACCAAGAGGGACCTGTTCAATGCCCATGAGCGCTGCCTCCATTCCGAACGAGCGGATTTTCAACTTGATAGAGGACGTTGTAGGGCAACCCCATCTCAGACCAGGGATCGAAAATACCTATTTTGATGTTGCTACTGTGGGAAAAGAGATTTTTGATCTCGGGGGGTTGGTCCGAAGCGGGCTTGCCAATAATGGCCCTGCCCAGCCGGAGGAGGCGAGGCTGCTCCGCCGTGGCGGGGATGAGGATCTCCACGTCGCCGGCGGCGAGCTGATTGCGGAACGTCAAATCAACGCATAAAACGAGGGGGTCTACTTTCATGGTTGGCTCCTTTTGTGGTATACTCTCCTCTAAGTAAGGGACGGTTGGTTTAGGTTGGTTCGCCGTCCCCGCCCTGGAAAGTGGCACCTTTCCAGGGCCTTTTTTTATGTTTAAATTTCGCAGCCCAGGTAGGAGCTTATCTTACCTGGGTTTTTGTATAAATGAGCGATTTTGAAGTGATGATTGTTAAGAAAGAAATCAATTTAAGCTAGTTGAATTATACCACAAACCTTTAGATGTTGTCAAGGGGTAATCTAGCTAAATAAGTAAATCATGGGGTTTGCAATCGACCGGTAACCAAAAAAGCCGGCCTCGGGCTGTATTATTACTCTCCCTATTTGATCTGATACAAATCAACGATTTGTTCAAAGATATGGCCTAGCTTTTCTTGTTGAGGGCGGGGAAGAGCCAGTAGACGTGTCATAACCCCTCTTAACGAATCGGGCAGGCTGTCAAGAGACGGCATAACTTCACGATAGAAGTACACTTCCGGTTTTTCCAAAACTTGGGCCAATTTGCGTAAGGTTCGGGGTTTGATTGACTTACGCCGACCATTCTCTATGTGGCTAATACTGACCCGGGTCAAGCCGACTTTTTCAGCGAGTTGGTCTTGAGAAAACCCTTTCGCTTTGCGGGCTTCCCGGATTCTCTCCGTTAAGATTGAAACAACAGCAGGTTCCATCATTGATTAAAGCTTTTCCTGGCTACAAGTCCTGCGCCTCTATTTTAGCTCATGACCCAATTGTAAACTAAAAATTTATATATGACAAATTTTGTAAAATTGTAATTTACAATTATTATTAAGCCATCCTAAAAGCAAGCAGATCGACGCCATTTCAATAGACGCAAAATCATCAGGAGACATTCATGGTTACCTTGAAAAGAGCCATTCAAGCAACGATTTTTGTGGTCTTGCACGCCGCCCTTGCTGTTTTGGTCATGTCACAAGTTGCTCCATCATGGGTAGTTGGTTGCGGGATTTTGGCAGCTGCGTTTGCTACCGTGCTGCTTTTCTTCTTCGCTGGGGATGAACAGAGCGCCAAACTATTCTTTTTTGAAAACTGGCGAGAAGTGGAGGAAAAGGGCGGTCCGAATGTCGGGCTCGTTTTTGGGGTGATTGCGGCAATTTGGCTAGTGCCGGTACTATGCTTTTTTCTAGCCTTATTAGTCGTGGGCCTTATTCGCCTCGGCTGGCTCTGAGGCCCACTGGAGGAGTCGTCGCAGCCGCAAGAAATCAAAAATCATCAGATAGCCATAGAGGCTAAAGGGGAGAGGCTGGACCAGAACAACGAAGATAGGCCACGGGGTCTGAGGGGAGTAGTACAACCCAAAAAGGTAGAGAGCGAGAATGATCTGCACGGCCAAAATGGTACAGCAAACGGCCGTGGGAAATACAGCGGCGATGACATGCTGCCGGCCAGTCGCTGGCCCAATCGGTTCAGGCCGGTATCTCCGCCATTGGTAGTCACACTGCTTACCGGCCAGCCGATAACCGACGATTTGCAAGAATTGATAGGGCACGTAGAGATAAGTTGCAAGTTGGTTGAGGCGCTCTGCCCGATGAAGCCGCTGTAGTAACATGACCACCCTCTTTGCCTGATTTTAATGCAAAACTGATAGAGTGGCAATAATGATACTTGAACGGTAGCAATTGCGACATTAATGGTCAGCTACCCACTCCTGAAAGGGAGGTGGGCTTGTGGGGAAAACCCCAGGCTCACGAGCTGACCAGCCTCAGCCACCTCCTGAGCTTGTCGAAGGAGACGGGGCTACGTTAGGAGCGAATGGATAGGTACCGTGGAATGCCTCCCCAGTTCCACGCGCTACGGTTGGCGATTAAACCGTTCTGTGGGGTAGGAACCGTGTCGCCAGCAGCCCTTCAGGAGTACAAACCGCTCCATAACTTTGGCGAGGGGACCTTTACCTGACCCTCTTTATGGCGGGTCAGAGATGATATCGAGGTAACCGATATGCAACGTGTGTTCGTGTTAGACCAGCACCGTCAGCCGCTGATGCCCTGTCACCCGGCCTGGGCCCGGCACTTGCTCCGGCAAGGCAAAGCGGCTGTCTACCGCCGGGCACCCTTTACCATCATTCTGAAAGAGCGCAAGGGTGGTGAGACCCAGCCGGTGGAGCTACGGGTGGACCCAGGCAGCAAGATCACCGGTCTGGCTGTCGTGGCCCACTTTCAGCGAGGGTTAGTCCTGCTGTGGGCAGCGAACCTGGCGCATCGAGGGCAGACAATCAAGGCCAGCCTGGACAGACGCCGGGCGGTGCGGCATAGTCGCCGACAGCGCAAGACGCGTTATCGAGCCCCACGATTTCTGAACCGGCGGCGAGCCGAGGGCTGGCTGCCACCGTCGCTGCGTTCCAGGGTAGATAACGTCACTAGCTGGACCAGCCGGCTGGCGAAGTTATGTCCGCTAAACCAGATCGCCGTCGAAACGGTGCGTTTTGATACGCACAAACTCATCAACCCGGAAGTCTCAGGCGTGGAATATCAACAGGGGACGTTGTGGGGCTACGAGATCAGAGGCTACTTGCTGGAGAAGTGGGGGCGGCGCTGCGCCTACTGCGATGCTCAGGGGCTGCCTTTGCAGGTGGAACATATCGTGCCGCGTGCGCGAGGGGGTACAGATCGGGTCAGCAATCTGACCTTGAGCTGTGAAGCGTGCAACGTGGCGAAGCGAAACCAGGATGTGCGGGAGTTCCTGGCGCATGATCCGGTTCGGCTAGCGCGGCTGTTGGCCCAAGCCCGGACACCGCTCAAAGATGCGGCGGCGGTCAATGCCACGCGCTATGCCATTGGTCAGGCGCTCAAGGGGCTGGGAATTGGCCCGGTCAGTTTCTGGAGTGGCGGGCGAACCCAATTCAACCGGCTGGGTAGTGGGTACGATAAAGACCATTGGCTGGATGCGGCTTGTGTGGGCGAGCAGGCTGCCCGCGTCCCGGCTGGTCTGCGTCCCTTGTTGATCCGGGCGACGGGACGCGGTTCGCGGCAGATGTGTCGGATGGACCGTTACGGATTTCCCCGCACTTCGGCCAAGCAGTTGAAGCGGGTGCGTGGCTTTCAGACCGGCGACCTAGTCAGAGCAGTAGTTCCTAGTGGCAAGAAGGCTGGGGGCCACTTAGGTCGGGTGGCAGTACGCAGCAAGGGAAGTTTTCGGGTCGGGCAGGTGGATGGGGTGAACTGGCGCTACTGCTGCCTGGTGCAGCGAGCGGATGGATATGAGTATCTCGCTTCTTTGAAGCGACCCGCTATCCCTCACCATCTGTAAACAGGTGGGTTTCTCGCGAGATTTTTATGAAACGCTTCTGATTCGGTCGGAGGCGCTTTAGGCATCCCCAATGATAAGGGTTTCACCTTAATTAAGGTGAACCTAAAGGTAATTAAGGTACAATTTAACGATTTACCCAGCTGTCGGCAATCTAATTAGAGGACACAGGTTTTGTTGCCGCAGACTGATATAAATGTTTTCCGCCGTCGGCTGGACTATTTCTTGGCGTTTTCCAACAGGAGCCTTCTGAACACAGCCGCCCCAGGTACGCTTGGCATGTTTTATCCCGGCAGCCAGTACAGCTTCGGGAACCTGGTTGCTCGTATAGCGTTCGCATGAGGCTAGCCAGGTTGCCCAGTAGATGTAGAAATTAGTAACCTGTACTGAAATGACCCTTTTCTGATGTAGAGAAAATAGAAAGTTGATCTAATCATTTTCCAAGGGTTACTTTGTTCTATTGGCGAGAGAAAATGAGTTGTAGGAGTCACCAAAATCATAGCACACTAAGCCTTACGGGTTCTGGCTCGTCTCGACGAGGGCCGCGAGTTTGTCGAGGGCCATCCGCCAGCCGGTCTCGTTGTCGGCGGGCGAGACGCCAGGCGGCAGGTTGTCGTGTGCGGCGAGCACATCCGTGCCGCCGTCTGCATCAGTGAGGGTGAACGTTACTGTCATCTCACCATGCATCGCGGGATCGGCCGTCTCAAACTCCATCACTTCGACCACCTGCTCATTCGGGATGAGCTTGACGAAATGGCCGTGGTACGTGTCGGTGTGCGTGGTCGTTTTGCCGGTCCCCGTCGGCTCGTCGTAGGTGAGCGAGATACGGAACAATCCACCTTCACGAGCGTCAAACATATGCACGTGGCTGGTCATACCTCTCGGCACCATCCACGTCGCGACGGCCTGCGCATCGAGAAGCGCGCGATAGACGTTTGGGCGAGGTGCATTCACGTGACGACTGATATGGGTAGAGCTGGTAGTCATAAATTGAATCCTCCCTAGCGGATCATGACGCCGAGCGACCTGCGCTGCAGCTGCAAGCGCTTGTTCGGCGGTAACGCTGTTGACTCACTCCCAATTTTCTTCCGTTATCTCTCTCTCCACTACGCGCGCTTGCGGCAGACCACGATGATGCTTCTGCTGGCGGCGCTCAACGGCTCAAGATTCCAATCCCCATACTGCCTTACGATACTGAAGCCATTGTAGTACAGCAGCGCCGCAAGCTCCTGCGGGAAGGTGTAGCGCAGCGCGATGCGCGTGACCTTGGTGTGCTCCTGATCACCCTCGTGCCAGCGGCGATAGGTCGTCCAGTGTAGAATCTGAGCGACATGGTCGTAGACCCGCGTTCTCGACAAGCGCACCTCGCGTCCGCTGGTGTTGATGAAGGAAGGCCAATCTTCTTCTGCCGCGTGGGTCTCGAGATTGACAAACAGGCCCGCGTATTCCTCAGCGCCGGTCTCGAGGCTGGCCCAGCGCGGGTTGCGCGTCTCGAAAGCAAACAGGCCTTCGTCGTATAAGTGAGCACGCACGCGCTGCAACAACGCTTCTTGGTCGGCGTTTGTCAGAAATGCCTGGAAGGCGTTGCCGGTCAGAAAGATGAGTCGAAATTTCTCGCCAAGGTCAAAGGTGCGGGCGTCACCCTCGATCCAGCGCGTGGGCAGGCCAGCAGATTTGCTGCGCGCCCGCTCTAACATTCCGGGGACAATGTCCAAGCCGGTCACAGCGAAACCCAGCCGCGCCATAGGGATGCTGACCCGGCCGGTGCCACAGGCGATCTCGAGCACCGGGCTGCCGGTCTCCTGCGCCAGCGCGGTGTAGAAGGCGATGCCGGTGTCGCTGGTATCCTCCATGTCATAGTTGACCGGGTCGGAGAACTCCTCAAGATTGTTGTGGTCGATCAACGAGTCACCTCCTAAACCTTGCGACTGATGATGTGGCGCTATCATCCCCGTGATCAGTCTGTGCAGTAGTTGATCATCGAGCAACATCACGCTCCATGATGCTAACAAATGCCTTCAAAAAGGCACAGCTTCGATAGTTGCCGCCGAACGGCTCGCCTCAGCTGCGTTGGGGTACCAAAGAGCCGGTCGATGGCGCGCTCCCGCATCAGGCGCCGTTCAGCCTCGCCAAGCTCGCGAAGCTCGTTGCCCTGGTCCAACTCCTCACAGGAAGGCAGCGGCAGCCGCCAGCCCTGGCCCTGCGTCGCAACCTACCGCTCCTGCACCTGTGGGGTCTCCGGCGGGTTGAGATCGATGCATCACGCGCCTACTCCCGCATCCGCCCGCTGGCGAATGCGTAGGCCCAAGGGGTGAGGTCGGGCGGCTCGTGGCCGAGTGCGCCGAGGATGGTGCAGACCTGCCCGCGGTGCTCACTGCCATGGTACAGCACCACGGCGATGACGATCCCGGCCGGGATGGTGTTCGTGCCTTCGTCCGGCGGCAGCGGACGCTCACTGTCCACATCGCTGGCGAGGAAGACTTCCCAATCGGTCGCCAACTGGGCCGCTTGCGCCATCAGCCCGTCGAGCCCGGTCGTCTCTCCCAACTGCCATGGGTCGCTCGGTTCCCGGCCGAGGAGGCGATCGAGAAAGTCTATCTCGCAGTAGATGATGTGCCGCAGCGTCGCGATAATCGTGCCGTAGGTGCCCAGCACGGTCGCGTTCAGGGTTTGCTCGTCGAGTCTCCGACAGAACTCTAGGAGCTGTGTGGTCGCCCAGGCATTATGCCTGACGGGATCGTGCAGTGCGTGAGTCATCTCAACCTCCCAACTGCGGCGCAGGCTGCACCGCTTACGGCATCCGATTGTATACCGCCCGGCTCGTATGGGGGATCGTACATAGGTAGTGTCACTGAACGGGCCAGTTCGGGTAGTTGCCTATCCCATTCCAGCGGTATCTGCGTTAGTCTCGTGCTCAATACCAGTCCAACACTCGTAAGGCGCGTAGCGTGTTCCACCGGCTGGGCCGACCATCGCCGTCTTCAAGCATGAAATGGACTTTGCCGGGATGTGTGTTCTCCAGCACCCACGTACCACCGGGCTGTTGCTTGGATCGGAGCAATTGAATCGCTTCGTCCATTCGCTGGTCCGGCGGATCGCCGACTTCTCGGAAGTACTCCAGGGCACGCAGCACGTCGTAGTGCCAGCGGGTTGGAAATGAGAATTGCAGCCAGGCCGGGTCGACCACTTCGCCGGTGCTCTTACGCCGAAACAGCTTTCGTTCGAGGAGGTACTCCTCACCCCGGCGTCGAGCCGCGATGGATTCCGGCGAGCCACCGGTTGCGCGCTCGTGGGCCAACAGCCCCTCCAGGACCCTAATCGTGGTATGGAAGGAAGAGCGGGTGCGGACCGAACCGTTCTCCACCTCGCAGTTCCACCCGCTGTCCTCGAGTTGCTCACCGACTAGCCGCGCGACCACACCATCAACATCTTGATCAAAGTAGGCACCCAGCGCGACGGTCATACCGTTGATACAGGGTTCGACCTCGCCGCTGAAGAACGGCTGCCCGGCGTGCTCCCATCGGCAGTGATCTCTAACCAACGCGACCGCCCGGCGCACCTGGTGGCACCGTGGGTCGACTCCGAAATCCCGCAGCAACACGAGACTGTATGCTGTGGCGGTCCAGGGCTGGCCCTTGGGCCGCTCGCCGCTATCGGATTGAGCCCTCCGCGCTGGGAAGAGCGCGCCTCCCTCCCACTGGCCGTCTTCGCCCTGCAACGCCAGCAGCCGGGCACCCCACCCCTCGGTGGCCACCCGCGCGCTCGGCCGCGATCTCCTCCGCGGGCGCATCGGTCAGGTCTCGCATCGCCTGCCAGCAGATCGAAGGGTCAGAATCAAGCAGTCACCGTATGACCGATCTCTTTGGCTTCGGGACTTGCCGTCTGGGTGGATTGGTCGCCATCTGCTGGTTCCTCCTTGCTTTGGTCAAAAGACGCCCAACACAGGAGTTGGGCGATACGTCGCCATCACACTCAGCTTGAATGCGCTTCCGTTGAAGCGTTTGCGCGTTGGCGCAGCAGCGGCTCGCCCATCGCCGTTGCATCCAGCTTGCTCGCGCCGAGAAAAGTAACGAATCGCGCCAACCCGCCAGCCAAGGCCTCCGCAAATGCCTCATCCTTGCCGAGAGCCTCATCCTCCAACCACAAGCCCTGGATGATGAAGGTGTTGGTCCTCCGGTCGAGTTTGCTGTCGAAGCGCGCCACGAGCCGCTCGCCCCACAAAATCGGCAACGTGTAGTAGCCGAACCTGCGCTGGTGCTCAGGCTTGTAGATCTCCCACACGTAGTCGAAGCCAAATAACACTTTGGCTCGCCCGCGCGCACTGACGGGATCGAGCGGGGCGAGGAAGACGACCTCTTCAGTCGTGCTTGTCTCCAACGGTGTCCATGCCTTCGGCACGCGTCCTGTGCTCAAATCGCGTAGCACCTCGGCATCGCTGCTGAGCGCATAATGCACCGCTTTCCAGCCTTCAACCTTCACCTCGATGATCTCGCCATCAGCCAACATCGCCCCGAGCAGCTTCTTCGCTGCGCGATCCGGCTCGCCGCGCCCGTGAAACGAATCAGCCACACGGTTCAGCCGCGACAGGCCGGAGAAGCCGACTTCCTTTTTGATCAAGAAGCGGTCAGCCTCATCCTCGTCGCTTTCGCCAATGAGATGCGCCGGCGCGACCGTTTCCGTGAGCGCGTATACGCGCTCGAAGTTCTCGCGGTGGTGGGTCATCACTTCGCCGGTGCGCCACAAATAATACAACGCTAACGCGCTGTCCTTGCGGCCGCGATAACTCTGGGTTCGTGTCCGCGTCGCCATCGCAAAGTCGCGGTTGCTCACGCTGCCGCGCTCGCGCAAGATGGCCCGCATTTCGACGATAGCCTCAGCGTGGTCGCGAGCCAAACGGCGAATGCGCGAGTCGCTATAGTCGCCATCGCGCTCGCGGCGCATGACCAGGCGCCAGTGCGGCAGCTCGTCCATCGGCCGGACGGCCAGCCAGCCACCCCAGTCAAAGAACTTGCGCTGTTGATAGGCCAGATCCTCCCACATGCCAGGCCTGTAGTCGAGGACGCGGCTATGCAGAGCGATGTCCTGGCTGCGAGCGATGATTTGCAACGGGTCGAGTTGCAAGTACTCCATCGCGCGCATGGCTTGCTCTGTGCCCTCGATGCCTCGCCAGCGCCGCCCAGGCCACAAGCCCTGCTTGCCGAGGATGAAGCGACGGGCTGTCTCGATATTGATGGTTAGCATAATGACCTAAGCGTACATATGGAAAAACAGCTACAAGTGGTTATAGACGTAGAAGATGTAGTCTTGAGACGTTGTCTTGACACCCAGATCGTTGAGTAATCTGAGCAGTTGGGCGCGATGATCTGTGCCATGATTAACCACATGGAGAAGCACTTGCCACAGGATGAGGTCTTTGTCTTCTTCTGGTTCTTCTATCGGCTTATCGAACAACATATCGTCCCGCAATTCGGAAAGATAATTGCGCATACTTTGCTCAATGCTGTCCCAGTGCGCGCGAATGATTTTCCGATCATCAAAGTTAGCGGGAGGAAACGGTTCTGAGGGTTCGACGCCTCGCAGTTCGCTGAACCATACTTCATCCACGCTTATGAGATGAACAATTTGGTCTCGAACAGACCCATGAGAGTAGTCCACCTCTTGCGTGAACTTTTCATAGGATAGTTGAGTGACATAACTATCCCATATCTTGCGGTTTTCAGTGAAGTGATAGTCGTAGAAATGGCGAAAGGCATTGGCATTCATGGCGTAACTTGCGACCAAAGCATTATAGCACGAATGTTCGAATAAAGCCAAGGTATATGCGATTCATCCCATTAGGTCAGCTAGACAGGCAGTTATCTTGCCACAATAAGCTGCTGTTATGTGCTTTGCTGTTGGTATGCCGTGCGGCCCAATGGTATGCGTTGTGTAGCACCTTTAGGGTACCCACTGGTAGGTGGGACGAGATAACGTTGCTTTGACGGAATTGGCTGAAGCCAAAGAAACTGCCGAATGAGGCGTGGGCCTCTCTGGTATCGAACCTCAACCAGGCTATGGACTTCTGATCAGTTGTAGCCAGATGCCTGTAAAGAAATAGGGCAGGTCTTTGTACATCGCGGCGTTGCAATTACGAACAAGTCGGGGCCGAGGGAGACAGCCATCCGACGATTTAATTCAGCGGGGGCAGTGGGTCATTAGTGGAGCCAACCAGTAATATTGCTTTCATGCAATGGTGCTGAGACTACTTGTATGAAGTAGAGACTTCCTGTGACACTGAGTGGTTTGTCATATAATCAACTAGCAAACTAATCGAGCAAGTTTGGTATTCCTTGATAGGCAATCGGCATATATTCACTACTTGAGCCAATATTATTGAAGTTTCCTGGCGAATGTACCAACGTACTGATGTACCAGGTACATCTGACCCCTAAAATGGACGCTCATCGCTGGCGATGTACTTGGTACATCGGTACATTACCGACATCGCTTTGAGACCACGCAAAAAATTCAGCTCGAGAAACAGCCAGACACTTTATTGAGTAAACCCAGCAATCTATTTGCCGCGCCAGCCAGGCGTGGGCACCATGAAAATCGGCCATAAAAGTGGGAGTCAAAGGAATCGTCTCCTCTTAGGATTGGCCGCAATAGTGCACACCCAGTAGCCGCTCAAGGCTGATTTGGGCAGCTTGTGAACCTGTGGGTTCTCCACAAGCTCATCTCCCCTTAAGGAGTTGGTAGCTGATGGATAGCTATGTTTCTAATCGTCTGGTGATTCTTTACCTATTGTCTGCGGCACGCAATCCGGTCACATAGGCGCGCAGCAGCCGCAGAAAACTTTCATCGCGATCAAGCGCCATCCCAAACCCACCCGCCAGCTCCAGCGTTGCAAAGCCGTGGGCGATGCTGCGCAGCCCCCGCACGGCGTGGATCGCGGCCTCCTCATCAAGGCCGTACGGCTCAAGTACGGCTAGGACCACGTCGATGATCGCCTGACTCACCTGTTGTAGTTCAACATCATCCGGTGCTGGTGCACGTACGATAGCGGCGTACCGGCCAGGGTGTTCGAGAACATAGCGGCGATAGGCCTGACCAACGGCAATCACCGCCACGTCAGAGGCCTTCCCAATCGCTGCCCGGCTGATCTGCTCCAATAGCTGCTGCCCAGCTAAAAGCGCCAGCTCGTGTTGGAGACCTGGCAAACCATCCACATGGTTGTACAGCGAGGGCAGGCGGACGCCCAAGCGTGCCGCTACCTGAGCAAGGGTTAGCTTTTCCAACCCATGGGCATCGGCCAGCTCGGCGGCCACTGCCACCACCTGCCCTCGGTCAATCCCCACACTACGCGCCATGGGGCTGCAATTCTCCCAGCTCGCGGGCCGTTACCGCAATAGCACGATCCATCTCAACCAATGGATGCTCCAGCACCTCGCCATGGCCAACTGCCAGCCGCGACGGTTGGAGCGCCCGAAGCTTGCGGGCGCTGGCGAGAGCGAGCGAGCGAGACCAGGTAGCCAGAGCCGGAAATGGGAATAGCCACCGCACCGTGCCCGACACCGCCACTCCGGCTCGTGTCTGGAAGGCGTCGCCGGCGATGAGCGTGCTATCACGGGGATCGAACAGCGCAATATGACCCGGCGTATGACCTGGGGTACTGATCACCTGAAGCGAGCCGACCCGATCGCCATCATACAGTTCGCCAGCCAAAAAGCGCGCATCGCGGGCGGAGACTAGCACCTCAGCCTCGGGCAGCAAATGGTGTAGCGCATCAAGCGAGCCGAGATGATCCCCGTGCGCGTGGGTGAAAACGATGCGTTGAATGGGCATCCCCAGCTCGTTGGCGGTATTAAGAATGGCCGCTGCGCTACCGGGCAGACCGGCATCAATGAGGGTCAGATCCTTGTCCTCACGTACGAGGTAGCAGTTCACGGGAAATAGGACTGGGAAGCGGGTTAGTTGGATTAGATAATTGCCATGATTTGTTATTCGCATTGCAAACTCCTTAATCGTTAATAGTAGTAACTCCGCAGTAGGCACCTGTTTACTTACTGCGTCAAGTTGTAGGCTAAGAGTTGTCTAATATAATTAGATTATAAACTAATACTATTAGTTTGTCAAACGCGTATTCTGATGTTCAGACAACGTGGCTCGAAAATAGTTCGAAGGGGATAGCTGCATCCGCCTTAGGGTTTGGATTTGTGATCGGAGCAAATCCAAACCACTCAAAATTGGATCTACGGGGCTCCATTTTCGAACGTTTTTCCACCTCATATCGAAGCAGAGAAAGGTAGTAGGCAAGCGGCTAAGACACGAAAGCTATGAGCAGTGCTCCAAAAGGGATCGAGAGCAGTAGCAGTACAACGCTAAGGAAATACCCATCATCCCGGCTTTTGATCAACAGCTTTAAGAGTCCTATGGGCGTCATAAATCCCAGGAGATAGATCATGCCAGCGGCTAGTAGGAGTTTTTCCAGACTCAGCATCATCTTTGTCCTCCTAACTTGAGAGTTATTACATAACCAGCCCAGTTACGCAGCCACCAATCCGTGTCAATAGAATGGAGTGTAGGGTACTCGGCTAGTGATCAGCGAAATTATGGTAAAATGGGCCAATGGGCTAGGATATTACCAACTTGGTTGGCTGCGCCAGCTGCAATCAGCGCCACAACGACTAACACCAGACCCACAACCACAATCAACAGACGCAAGACACTTTCCTCAGATGGTGGTTGGTGAGACGCTCGCAGGCAAGCCAGGTAGATTAGAAGCAACACGAACCGGTTCATCAAGGGTTCCGGGGCATGCCGATCCTGATCGTCATCCCCTGCCTCATGTTCGCATCTAACCATTTGATTAAATTGATCCCGATTCATTTTCGCACCCCCGTATTTAGTCAAGCAACTATCGGCATACATCGAATTTACTCCGGTTCTCATTGTACATGTGGCAGATGATCCACCCGCCCGCTGAAAAGCCGGTCGAAAAGGTGATGCTCAAATAGTTGTACATCCGCCATAATCTCGCTTAAAATATAAGTAGACAGATACCAACCAGCGCTCCCAGTACGCCGATGAATGTTTCCCGACAACATCTCGAACGCGGTTGTTTGTTGAATGTTAACCAAGCCAAGGCGGTTACAATGAGTGGATAGGCTCCACCGGCAATGATCACATTCGTCGCAACACCAGCCAGTTGAACAGCCAGGCCGAATAGCAGCCCCATTATCAGATGGGCAGCGGGTTTGCCCAATAAGAGTAGGCGCAATCGCCCGGACATTCTGCTGAAGGTTGAGCTTAACTCCATCCGATCACGCCTATGAGCCAGCACCAGGAGCGCCCCTAGCACAATCCCGCTTCGTTCCCAGGTCAGCATCATCCAGGCATCGTATTGCGTGGCCAGGACGTTTTTTAGCACGTCTTGGAACATGTACAGCGCCTCGACGCCCAACATCAACCAAAATCCGCGAGTCGGTCGCCTATTGCCTATCCCACCCCATTCGACCGTAAGTAGCCAGCCGCCGGCGAGCATTAGCACAAAGGCAATCACTTGCACGGCAGACACTCGTTCTTGCAGAATAAGAGCATTCAACGGTAGAGAGATGACTGCAATCAATCGGCCTGGCAACGTCAACCGGACGATGGATTCCACAGCGACAGCTCGATAGTACAACACGACTGCGCCACTAAAGCATAACCCGCTGGTTAAACCGATCAGGGCCGCTCTTGTAATGAATGGATGGGTAATGATCCCGATGAGTGCCACAGGCAAGCTGACCACCGCGAATGAGGCTAAAAACAGCCGAGGATTGTTCAGGTTTCTTCGATCTAACCATTTGTCCAGTACCCCATTAGCAGCGCCGATGGTCATCGCTACCAATTGTAGAATAAGCCAGTTCATTTTTCGTACTCCTTTCCAGAAATTACCTCTTCAACATCTTGGTTGTATTATCTCGGTAAGTGAGGCTGCTTTTTTGGAAAGACGGGTACAAAAAAGTGGAGACTTTTCAGACAGACATTGACCAATCCTCTGTCCGAAAATTTGGCCGGGTTTGTCCGTTTAAAGGTTCTACAAGAGCAATACAATAAGCACAGCAAAGCTGCTTGAAATAGATAAGGGGGTCACTATGGCTCAACCACGTTTTGGTGAGTTGCTCTGGCAAGCCATTCAACAAACCAGGGTCAACACGGGCCGGAGCATCGGCGCAATCAAAAACGATTTGGCTGAACTTTGTCACGTTGGTGTGGAAGCGGTAGATAAGTGGAAAAGTAGAAGTATCCCTCTACCAGACACGGTCGAATTGCTGGCGCGGTGGGGTGTTGAAAAGGCCGGTATGAAGCGGAGCTGGTTATCGGCGTTCTTGCAGGCGGGTGATTATTACGACGGTGGAGCGTTGGAGCGGCAGTTCTTTGGCGACGACCATACTGCCCTGCCCAGCGTGCGCGAAAATTTACCTCCATTTGGCAGCGATTTCATTGGACGAATAGAGGAAATCAATCGGGTAAGAGAAGGATTGGCGATGCCCCATCCTCTAATCTCTATTGAAGGGATGGGTGGGGTTGGCAAGACGACGTTAGCGCTCAAGGTAGCTCGCATGTGCTTGGCCGGTGAGGTCACCGAGATCGCACCATTTGAGACCATCGTCTGGATGTCAGCCAAAGACAAGCCCAATGGAGATTTATCGCTTACCGAGGCGCTAGATATTATTGCCGATGTACTAGCCTACTCCATAGTGCGTCAACTGTCTCCCGAAGAGAAACGGGCCGCTGTGGAGCGGTTGTTGCGCGCTCATCGTACCCTAGTAATCGTGGACAACTTCGAGACCGTGACCGATCCCCAGTTGGCCGACTTTTTACAACGGGTGCCGCCGCCCAGTAAAGCCATCATCACCACCCGCGAGCGACAACTGCGCCGGTTATGGGATGTCCCCTTGGCCGGTCTGTCCGAGATCGAAGCGTTCCAAAAAATCCGCGATCATAGTCATAGCCTGGACCTGCGAAATGTAGCTTACGCTGACGAGTCCATTCTCCGGCCATTGGTCGCCATTACCGCCGGCAATCCCAAGGCCATTGAGATGGCATTGGGTTACATCAAGTATCAGGATATGGCGCTGGACGAGGTTATGGATAACCTGGCCGAGGCTAATGAGAATGTTGACGAACTTTTCGAGGATTTGTTTGATCGAGCCTGGGGGTTGTTGTCAGAGGAGGGACGTCGCTTATTATTGGTCATGCCCTTCTTCGCCGACTCGGCTAGCCGGGATGCGCTGGCGTCTGCCGCCGATGTGCATGGCGGATACTTACGGATGGGGCTAGCGCAGTTGCTCGACCTATCCTTATTAGAGACAAATCAGGAACTGGTGGAGGTCCGCAAACGCTATTCGGCCCACCCGTTGGTGCTTGCTTTTGCTGGTGCTCACCTTAGAGAACAACCAGAGTTTGAAGTGCAGGCTGGGAGGCGTTGGTGCCGCTATTTCTTACAATTTGCAGAAAAGCACCTTGTGCGAGACCTACCGAAAGAACGTTATTGGAATTGCCTTGGAGGTCGTGACTTAACAGTAGTAGATCCTGAGAGATCTAATCTTTTTAAGGTGTTAGCTTGGGTGGAACAAAAGGAAGACCATCAAACATTAGTCGAGTTGATGATGCGTTGGACTCATTATTTAGGTAGACATACCCTTTCCGAGCGTATTCATTATGCTAAGAAGGCCGCGGAAGCAGCTAATACGTTGGGGTGGAAAATGGACGAGGCCTTGTTACGCATTGATGCGCTAGGGTGGATTTATATTGAGGCGGGTCGTTTCTCAGATGCGATTCGGGAGATCACAACTGGCTTACATATTGCTCAGAGTCTTCGTGCTAAAAGCAGTGACGCTAACCATTTAGTCGCACTGGCTCATGCTTTTCTGTCAAAGGTATATCTAAGGCAAAAAAGTATGCAAGAGGCTACAGCATCATTAACTATAGCCGTGTCCATGGATTGTCCACCTGTAATTCAATATCGAGTAAATCTGGCCAGGGGCGACCTTGCCTATAGCAAGGGTGACTACCAGACAGCAATCAATTTGTATGAGGAGGCGCTTAAGAATGCTCACCAATATGGAGGGGAAAGGCCAACAGTCGAGCCACATTACCGATTAGGGGAGACATATTTGGCTCAAGGAAACCTAGAAGAGGCGGAGGCCGAATTCAAAAAAATCCTCGATACCGAGCAACAATCCGGTACATTGGACCGTACATACGGGCAATTTGGGCTTGCTCGTGTTGCTAAGGAAAAAGGAGAGATAGACCAAGCCCGACAATTGGCTCACAAAGTTTTTGAAACATGGTCCCGCGTGAATATTGATCACAGGTTGCTAGAACAGGTAACAGACTTCAGGACAAGCCTTGAAGCAGGTTAAGCCTCCAAAAAATCGGAGCGACACTCCAAGTATTGGTGAGGGCCATATGGTATCCTGCATATAAGTATCAACAGACAGCGCAGGAGGTGAGCTAATGTTAGAACTTGGCCGTTTAATTGATCGGTTAGTGAGAAGTCTCAATGCCCGCAGCGATTTGACGATGACCGCCACCCACGTCGAACTGGGGCAGCGGCTGGGCTTTGCCCCGGATACGATCCACAGATGGCGAAGCGGCAGAAACAAACCATCGTCGGAGACGCTGGCGCAACTGGTGAAAATAGGTGTGGCCGAAGCAGGTCTGGATCGGGCCTGGGCCGAGCGCGTGTTATTCCTGGGCGAGCACCTGGAGCGACTGGCCTTACTCGACCAGCTCTTTGGCCAGGCGGCCTCCGGCGTTCGCCACAACCTGCCCCAGCGACCCTTTATTCGGTTGGTGGGTCGAGAAAGAGAGGTTGCCCAAATCATCGAACGGCTCGCACCTGAAGCCAGGCATTGGCTGGCCCCCATCGAAGGGGTGGGCGGCGTGGGAAAAAGCGCGCTGGCATTAGAAGTAGGCTGGCGTATAGTTGAAGGCTATCTCCAACTGCCGGCAGGACGACGCTTTGATGCCGTCATCTGGGTGTCGGCCAAACGGGAGGCGTTGACCGCGCAAGGTATCGAGACTCAGCGCCAGGGTTTTACCAACCTGGACGATATCTTCCGGGCCATAGCCGACGTGCTGGAGTGGCCGGGCATTCTACGCGTCTCCGACGATCGGCGGCCTGCGGAAGTAGATCGGGCTTTGCGCGACAGCCATGTTTTGCTCATTCTAGACAACCTGGAGACAGTGGAGGATCCGCACGTGCTCAGGTTTCTGCGCGATTTACCGCCGCCGACAAAAGCCATCGTTACTATGCGTTTCCACGAAGATATGCCTTACCCAATTCGGCTCGTGGAACTCGGCCGAGAAGCAGCCACGGAGTTGGCGCTTCAGGAATGCGAGGCCCGCGGCATTACCCTTGACGACGAGGCAATGAGTCGCTTGCTAACTTACACGCGAGGTATACCACTAGCGATTTGGTGGGCGGTCGGCTTGCTGGCGATGGAGGGATATACCATTGAGGCGACACTCGATAGGCTGGCCGATCCTGCTGATGATTTGCAGCGCTTCATTTTCGGTGAGACACTAGCCCGGCTACGGCTACGCTGGCCAGAGGCGCTGGAAGTGCTACTGGTACTGACCTTTTTCGACTCGGACAGCGGAGCTACCACCAAGGCGCTGGCGGCGACCACCGGTCTGGCCCTGTCCGCCGTCGAACAGGCCCAACAACGCTTGCTCAATCTGAATCTGATCAGTCGCCATCAGTCGGGTGGGCGTTTTACCATGCTGCCCTTGACCCGCGATTTTGCCCAGCAGGAACTAACACCGGAATGGGAGGCGGCGGCGAGGGAGCGATGGAGTGATTTCTTTGTCGAATATCTCGAATTATATGGGGATGATGATTTTGGAGAATCCATAGCCTATAGAGAAGAATTGCGGGCTGAAATCAAGAACCTTCGATTAGCCATTGACTGGTGTTTTGAGCACTGCCTCCATAAAGCAGTGCGATTGGTAGAGCGAATTACGACCTTCCTCTTAGATGAAGGCGAGTGGCCCGAACGGCTTGAGCTATGTCGTCGCGCCTTGGCGGTGGCGCGAACGCCTGCCAGCCGGGCAGGATTGCTGACGCGGTTAGGATGGAGTTATTACGAACAAGGAGACGATGAGCGGGCGCGAAAAGCCCAGGATGAAGGTATTGAAATTGCGCGGCAATACAACCTTCACGAAAGACTGGTGCAACTGCTGCATGACTCAGGTCGTTGGTATTCTGAACAGGGCGATTATTCTCAGGCTGATCGGCTTTATGCCGAGGCTCTCGAATTGGCAACAAGTATGGATTATGAATTTCGCATAATTGAAGCAGAATACTTTCGCGCCAGAGGGGCGTATTTGAAGGGCGATTATCAGACAGCAAAGCAGGGTTTTTTGGAATTGCTGCGGAGGGGAGTCAAACAATTCCATCCTCGGCAAGCGCTAGCGGTGTTGCGACTTCTAGGAGAAATTGCAATTGCTGAAAAGCAATATGATGAAGCTCGCAATTATTTAGAAGACTTCAAAAGTGTCTCTAAATTATACTATGAAGCGGATGAGAAAGCAGAATTTTATCAAAATTGGGGCGATTTGGAAAGAGCAACCGGCCATCTGGACAAAGCGCGTGAGGCTTACGAAAAGGCGCTTCACCTATGTACCCGTTTGGGCATGCGCAAGGAAGTAGGGTGGTTGGAAGCGAAGTTACAGGAGATCAAGCCTCAAGATAATGAGAATAATTAGGAAAGGATGTCTAAAATGCCGATAAAGCTCCTTCTCGATACAGATATTGGCAGCGATATTGATGATGCCGTTTGTCTGGCTTACTTGCTGGCCCAGCCTGAATGTGAATTGCTGGGTATTACCACCGTCTCCGGCGAAGTAGACAAACGAGCTATGCTGGCTAGCGCTCTCTGCAAGGTAGCCGGCCCAGAGGTTCCCATCTTTCCGGGCGCTGAAGATCCACTCCTTGTGCCTCAGAAACAGACAAGCGCTCCACAGGTCGTAGCCTTGAAGAATTGGGATCATGACCAATATTTTCCACGGGGACAGGCGATAGAGTTTCTGAGACAGACGATCCGTCAATATCCTGGGGAGGTTGTCCTTTTAACCATTGGCCCACTGACGAATATCGGTCTCCTGTTTAGGGTAGACCCCGAGATCCCCTATCTTCTGAAGGGCTTGACGATGATGTGTGGAGTCTTTACCGATCGTTTTCGCAGTGTCGGCCCGCTTGAGTGGAATGCTCAACTTGATCCCCACGCTACGGCAATCGTGTACAGATCTGCGGTTAGCGTCCATCGTTCGGTTGGTCTGGATGTAACTTGTCAAGTAACGATGGCGGCGAGACAGGTTAAAGAGAAATTCCAGGCTGATTTGTTGCGACCTGTCCTCGACTTTGCCGAGGTTTGGTTTCGCGACAGAGATACTATCACATTTCACGATCCTTTGGCAGCAGCAACTATCTTCGATGATCGTATCTGTGTTTTCAAGAAGGGGATGGTGGAAGTGGAATTGGCGAGTGAGGAATCACAAGGAAAGACCCATTGGAAACCAGGGGGTTTAGATGCGAGGCATGAAGTTGCCTGTGAGGTAGACAATGTGCACTTCTTCGAGCACTACTTTTCTATGTTTCAGTAATACCTTCATCGACAGTGCTAAAAGCTACGCAAAATCGTAGCCTTCACTCCCACTTTGGCGAGGCTAGGGATGGTAGATTAATAGCAAAACAGGCGGAAATGGGACAAGCTATTAGCTTGTCCCACTTTGGATAGGAGGACAAGATGCAAAACCGATTATTCGGTCAGGTCTTGACGGAAGGCATCCACAGCATCAAAGCTCGCCAGGGGCGGGACATTAACGTCATTGAAGCGGAGATTGCCCAGGCTCTGGGCTACTCTGCCGATACCGTACAACGTTGGCGCAAGGGCTGGGTGCCCAAGGATGAGACCCAAGTGGAATTTCTGGCCCGCCACATTGTGCAGAACGGCAGGCGTGGTCGCCAGTGGCTTGACCGCTTCCTGACTCAAGCCCGCTACTACGACCGCCAACAGTTACTTGACGAACTTTGCCCAGAGCAATCTCCCCTGGCTGCTGGGGTCAAGCTGATTTACCATAACCTACCGCCCCACAGCGGCGAGTTCTTGGGCCGCGAGAACGAGATGGCTCAGATTATCGAGGGTTTAGCTTCACGTTGGCCTCTCATTTCGATCGAAGGCATGGGTGGTATCGGCAAGACCACCTTGGCGATTGAAGTCGGCTGGGCCTGCTTAAGTGGTGGCTCGGCCAACTTGGATGTCCCTTTTGAGGCTTGTGTCTTCATTTCTGCCAAGAATCAGACCATCATGCTCAATGATCTGCTGAACACGATTGCCCGTGTGCTTAACTACCCCTATATTATTCAACAAACCCCGCCAGCGGAGAAACCAGTCGAAGTGGACCACTTGCTGCGGAGTCATCGTGTCCTCATCATCGCTGACAATTTTGAGACGGTGACCGCTCAGCCGCTGATCGCCTACCTGCAAAATATCCCAGAGCCGAGCAAGGCGCTCATCACTACCCGCCATGGCCAACTCCGCACCGTCTGGCCGGTGTCCCTCAGAGGTTTGCCGGAAACTGAGGCACTGGAACTAATTCGCCGTCACGCCAGGCGACTGCAACTATCAACCGTAATCAGAGCTACCGACGAGACCCTCAAACCCTTGATAACCGTCACCGATGGTAACCCTTATGCTTTGGTGACTGCCCTAGGCTATCTGAAACAAGGCGGCCTGGCCCTGGATAGTTTAGTCAATGCTCTCTACCAGGCCGGACGGGAGGTAGGCGACATCTTCAACTACATTTTCGGCCACACCTGGCAAATTATGAGCCAAGACGCTTGTCATCTGTTGATGGCTATGTCCTTCTTTAGCGAATCGGCCAGCAAGACTGCGCTTGGCGCAGCAGCGGGAGTGGAAGGTTACTACCTGGACGCGGCTATCGGCCAATTAGTGGAGATGTCGCTGTTGGAGGTAAACGAGGCGCTGGAGGAAGTCCGGCAACGTTACAGTGTCCACCCCCTGACGCTGGCCTTCGTCGGCTCTAAACTGCTCGAAGCGCCGGAGTGGGAGCAAGCAGCGAGGGAGCGGTGGAGTGATTTCTTTGTCGAATATGCTGAATTGTATGGCGACGATGAGATAGGAGGGGCTGTGAGCCATAGGGAAGAGCTTCGGGACGAGATCAATAATATTCGATTAGCCATTGACTGGTGTTTTGGACACGAGCTTACAAAAGCGGTACGATTGGTAGAGAGAATTTCAACCTTTCTCTTAGAGGAAGGCGAATGGAACGAACGACTTAATCTATGCCGTCGTGCTTTGGAAGTGGCCCAAACACCTGCAAGTCAGGTCGGTTTACGGACCCGGCTGGGGTGGACCTATTTTACTCAAGGAGATGAGTTGAAAGCGCGCCAAGCTTGGGAGGAAGGACTAGAAATTGCTCGGCAGAATGGTCTTCACCAAAGAGTTGCGCAATTTCTACGTGACTTAGGTTGGTCCTGTGTGCTAGAAGGTGATTACGCTCAAGCTCATCAGCTTTTCACCGAATCCTTGGAACTAGCAGAAGAGATCGAGCACGAACTTGGCATACTTCTGGCAAAAGCTTTTCTGGCCAGAACAGCGTATGCAATGGGTCACTATCGAGAGGCGGAACATGATCTTTTAGAGTTGCTACCAGAGGCCAGAAAATCTCATCCACGAATACTCTACATATTGCGATGGCTAGGAGAGATTGCGCTTGCTGAAGGGAGATTAGATGCGGCTCGTTCTTATTTAGAGGATGGGGCGAATGTCCTCAAGTCATACCCTGATGCAGACACAGAAGCTCGCCTCCAAGAAAATTTGGGCGATTTAGAGAAAGCAACTGGTCATTTTGACAAAGCGCGTGAAGTCTATGACAAGGCGCTTCATCTTGCCACTCGCTTGGGAATGCGGAAGGAGGCAGAGCGGTTGGAAGGAAAGTTACAGGAGATTGAGCAGCCCTTGGCGAAGCGTACATTTAATTAATATTGATCTCCTTGCAACCCAATTTCTGAGGTGCCGGTTTAAGGAGACTGCTGTGTTGTGCGCTCTAATTTACTTCAGTCGGGTAGCAGCAGAGCGAATCTTCTGCTGCACTTCCAAGATAGCCGTTTCGCTCTCATATTTGCTACGCGGCCAGAAGAATCCCTTCAGGCCATCTTTCTTACGGCGCGGTACGATGTGGATATGCAGGTGGGGCACGCTCTGGCTAACCCGGTTGTTGATGGCGACGAAAGTCCCCTCTGCATCTAGACCCTGTTCCACTGCTTGAGCCAGGAGTCGGGTATTGGCAAAAAGAGGAGCAATTAATTCTGAGGGCAGGTCATTAAGGGTCTGGTAGTGAGCTTTTGGCACGAGCAGACAATGACCTGGAAAGAGGGGGCGACGATCCAGGAACGCAAGTGAGGTCTCATCCTCAAAGACTACATAGCCCCGTTCCTCGCCCCGGATAATTTTACAAAACGCACAACTCTCATTCGAGATAGTCATATCTGGTCAGATTTTCGAGCACGGTTACTAACTTATTTCAATATCGTCAGCGAGCTACAATGACAACTAGCCTTCAAGTCTACCCAACCATTGTCTCAACTCAACCTCGAGCTGTCCAGGAAGTTGGTTTCGATTGACTGGCATTACTTGTCTGAGTTGAACGCGAGGATGTCGTTTGACTTGGTCAGCAAAGGGATGGGGACGCTCCACAATGGCGCCAAGAACAACAATTGGAGCGTCGAGAAGTTCCTGTACAGCTTTGCAAAATCTCTCTGACAGAAGCTCCATCGGCCCGATTTCATCAATAACTACGATCTGCCCCTGTGCCATTGCCTGGCGCACGGCCGGCACTGCCAGTTTATTAATGGCTGCCAGATTAACTCGGTATTTCCCAAAAGAAGCCTCCGCGGAGAAAGTGATTTCTGGCGAACTAGTTGCCAGGAGGTCAGTCTCGCCCGCTAGTGTGACAATTTCAAATCCCGTCCGTTGGCTGGCAACACGGACTTCTCGGGTATAGAAGCCACCGGTGCGATGGCTTAGTCGTGATACCACCGCCTGGATGATCGTGCTTTTTCCCACGCCAGGGTGGCCAGTTAAGAGAATGACGGGCCGATGGCTCACCCTTCAGCCCTCGTGACTCACTTGCGCTTTCAATTTGCGCAGCACAGGGATGGTTTCAACCTGTTCGGGCTGGATTCTGGTCCAGTCCAACCCCAACGGCTGCGATCGGGTAGAGTGGGTTTCGATCACTTCATCGGGCGTCACGATCCAGGTCAAAGACCAATCATGCACCTGCATGGGCAATTGCGCACTCTCGACCAATTGCAGAGAATGTACGGTCGTGACAATGGGTGTATCTGCTCTAATTAAACCCATCTGCCGCAAAATACCCAGCTCAAGGTCAGCAAAGCCGGCCCCTTTGCCAGTGCGCCCGCCATCCCGCGACACTGCCACGCAACCGGTCACCACCAAGTCAATCGGCTCCATCTCGGAAAAAAAGACTAAGCGGCCATAGCGCATTGCCCCTTTGATAGTAGCAGCGGTTTTCAAACTGATACCCTGTTGTTCAAGGTCAGCCTTTGTTAGCTCGACAAAGCAGCGCTCCTGAGCCAGGCGAGGTACAGCCATATAAAGCTTCTTTCCATCCAGCAAAGCCCGCCCACGCACGGGCTGTTGAGGTGAGTCGGGGTTGGACTTAATAACCCGCGCATGCTGCCAGATTGGCAAGCTAGCCAATCGTTCGGCGGCTTGATCAGCCCCTTTGAACTTGGGAATATGCCCAAACGGTTGGCCAATCGCCACTCCTTGTTCCATAAGACGTGACCAGACTTCAGAGCGGAGCTGGTCTTTGCCGATATGCCGACCACTCCATTCCGTTTGAAGAGTTGTCATCTTTCCTTTACTCATTGGGCTGATTGTAGCACAGGCCGTCCCATCAAACAATGCTTCGAGAATAATCGAAAAAACTTTAATCGTTGTCACTGGCCTCCAGGTATGATATACTGGAGGCCATTAGGGAGACCCAAAGAAGCCCCTTTTAGCCATCCTTGCCGCAGCCATCCTGTCAGCCTGTATCAGCCCGGCTCCAACTCCCACTCTCCAAGGAGCCACTCCAACCTTTACCCCCCAAGCACCTAATCCCTCAACCGATTTACCCCCCGATGAAGCCTTTGTGAACGAAATTTCCCACCGGCTCGCCGTAGATGACACTATCCCCTACGCGGGTCGTCAGGCAACAATTAGCCTGTTCATAAACCGACCTACGGCCTTGTTCCCAGACAACACGGGCTTTGTCTTGGTTTATGAAGTTCCCAGTGTTCCCCCGACCCAGCAAGAGACAACCCAGGCCGCCGTGATGCTCGTTGGCACAGCGGTTGGCGTGGCCGCCGATATGGGGGTTGAGTTGAGCGGGGTCGAGGTAATTTTTTATGCCGAGACAATCCCTTTCATTGGGTTTAGGGCAAAACCACCCTGGGGCCTTGAAAATATTGAGGCCGCGCCATTGGCCAAGGAACTTAAGCAGCAAATAGAAGGGACACCCGAGCCAAACCCAACTTTACCGCTATCCGGGGGGTGAAGTCGTGAAGGATGAGAACGCTACAAATGAGGTGATTGTTTATGGTCAGGCGTTGGCAGAAATTCTACAGAGTTTTGACGTTGTAGAAGCCAAGGCTGGCTGGTTTGAAAAATTGCTCATCCGGCTACTCCGAGCCACATACCGGCAACGGCTGAGAGTAATTGTTGAGACAGTGCCAGCAAATATTGGCGACCAAATGCTGGAGATATTGAGAAGAACCGGCGATGAAACGCTATGAGCCTATGTGGCCCGAGCAACAACTGAATGACGAAGATGAGCCGCGAGGTTACAGGCCCGGCCTGATAACGGTCATAATTACGCTACTGCTCATCTTGGCATTGTTGGCAACCCTGGTGTGGCCGCTGCTTCAAATTCGGCCTCGCTACTTACCGACACCGACGCCGAGCGTTTTGCGGGAGGCGTGAATCTTGTCCTTATAAAGAATCATTTAAGGATAATCACGTAAGTATAAGTGTGCAGGGCTAAAGGGGAGAATGGATGATGGATGAAACTGTCACCATTGCGTTCAAAGTGAAAATCCAAACCGAGGAGCCGACTGAACTCCTACGGCTGCTACAGGACGCTTCATTTGAGGCTGCGTTGTTGGCAGAAGTGTCGGACGCGATTCGGGATCGCTTGGCAAGGGGGAAAGTAGAGAGTCAAGTGGCGAAGATTGAACTGAGAGCGCCGCAGCCTGATGGCGGTCAAATTAAATGATACTGCTACGAATCAACAATTGGTTTGACCTACTCAATCGTGCTGTGGTTGCTAGTATATTGTACTTCGTCCTGGAAAGTCTCATAAAAATTCCTGGGAGAAAGCCCTGTTTACGAGTGGTGAGGGATAGTGGGTCGCTTCGAGGCGACAACATACTTATATCCATCCACGCACTGCACCAGGCGCCAATAATGCCAGCTCACCCCATCCACCTGCTCGACCCAGAAACTCCCGCTGTTGCGTACCGCCACCCCACCCAAGTGGCCCCGGCTTTCTTGTCGCTGAGTACGACCGCTCTGACCAGGTCGCCGGTCTAAATCATTATTGGACGGTACAATGATGACGTTAGGGAGGGACACCAGAGGGTAGCAAAACAAGCAAGACAACACCGAGTTCCGACTTTTTTCAATCCTACCTTGATCGCTACTTCACATTGTGCAAGAAGTCTAGAACTACGTGATTGAATTGCCCTGGCTTCTCCATATTTGGCATATGAGCACAGTCTGGGATGATCACTTTTCTGGCCCCAGGGATTGTGGCTGTCATCACTTCAGCGGCGCGAAGAATTTCGGGATGATCGAGCCCACCCGCGATGATGAGAGTCGGAACACGAATCTCTTTGAGCCGCTGCACGGCGGGCGGATTGAGCGGGTTGAGGGGAGAGGCGTCCACTTTAGTCATCGTCTGATTGGCCAGGGCGATCCGGTTCATCTCCGCGGCCCGCTCACGGACCAGTGGATCCACCTGTTCCGGTTGGCGAAAAGGACCATCAATCCAAATTCGGTTTTGCAATTCAGAGGCCAGCGCCAGATCTCCCTGTTGAATGGCCGCCATCATCTCCATTAGATAGCGAGGCGGTTCCCCTCGCAATTCAAAACCGCTGGGAACAGCGGAAACAACCACCAGCGCCGACACTATTTCTGGGTGCTCAAGCGCAAAATCAAGGATGATCTCCCCACTCATGGAGCAGCCCAACAGAGTGGCGCGACCTATGTTGAGTTGTTTCAGCAAGTGGTAGAGATCATCGCGACGGGTGATCGGCGCTTCGGCCGGATCAGATTTTCCAAAGCCCCGCATATCAAAGCGGATGACGCGATAGTGTTGGCTGAAGTCATGCCATTGATCATCCCACATTCGGCTATCAACGAAGCCGGCATGAGACAACACCAACGGTTCCCCCTCACCGGCGACTTCATAATAGAGTTTGCCTTCACCCAGATCAACATACCCACTCGTTACATGTGTCATCATTTGGTCTCCTTCTTCTAAGTAATTGCTTGATAACTGCCCCCATGATACACTCTCTTGGGTGACACCTGTTGTCACTCAAAAATAGCCACTTATTCACTGAGGGAGTAAATATGCGCGCTGATCGGTTGCTGGCCATCATGATGTTGTTGCAAACGCGGGGAAAAATGACGGCTCAGAGCCTGGCCGACAAACTGGAGGTCTCTCGACGTACCATCCTGCGCGATATTGATGCCCTATCTTCCGCTGGTGTTCCAATTTATGCGGAGGGAGGTCATGGCGGCGGCATTGCCTTGGACGAAAACTACCGGACAACACTCGCCGGGTTGCAAGATCGAGAAATCCGAACCCTCTTTGTCGGCAACAATGCCCAACTCCTCAGGGAGATAGGACTGGGCGATGCGGCCGAGAGCACGATGTTAAAGCTCCTCGCCGTGCTGCCAACTTCACACCGGCCATCGGTTGAACACATCCGCCAGCGTATTCTGATCGATCCCACCTGGTGGTGGCACGACACTCAACCACTGGCGTTTTGGGACCAACTCCAGCAAGCCGTTTATGAAGATCGTTGTATTCGGACCGTTTACGAACGGCACAACGGCGAAGTGGTTGCGCGTATCTTGGAGCCGTACAGCTTAGTAGCGAAGTCAAGCGTTTGGTATCTGGTCGCCCAGCACGACGATGAATTGCGCACGTATCGGATCTCACGCTTTCGTCAGATCACCCTGCTCGATACGCATTTTCAGCGCCGGAAGGACTTCGATCTACCCACCTATTGGCGCGAGCATCAGCAGAATTTCGTCGAGACGCTAGCCGAATATCGTTTTACCTTGTGCATTCAGCCCGATCGGTTGAACTTTCTAAAATGGCTCGTGCCTGGCCGGTATCATCCCGTTGAACCGCCGGATGCCGATGGCTGGATCACCGTAAATTTTGACCTTGAATCGATAGAGTTAGCCAAGATGCTGATTTTTGGCCTGGAAGGGCAAGCCACTGTCGTAGAACCGCCAGAACTCCAAGAAGCTATCTTGGACACTGCTGGTAAGATCCTCAACAATTATACTCGCACCAAAGGGTAGCTGGAGACATTTTGTCATCCTGATATGGGCGCTTCGGTTTTAGACGCCGGGGTCCAAGAAGTCGGCCCTTTAGTATAGCAGAGTGTCACAAAATGCTACGAATGCCCGATCATGTCGCAAACTTGAAAAGCCTTTTTTGGGAATAGAGTTTTTCCGGGAAAACTGATGCGTGCCAGGAGTGAACATGCTTCACACGGCGGATATTGCTTAACCGCGAAAGCAAACAGCGCCTGAACAACCAGGTGCGGGCGCTGTTGAAAAGTAGGCTAATCGCCATCATCCGACTTTCCGCCCATGATGACCACTTTGGGCAGCATTTTGGCTACCGGCCGGACCAAATCGGTCTGCAGACCCATTACCCGTTCGATGTCTTTATAAGCCAAGAGCGTTTCATCAGGCGCAACCCCGAAGAACAGGATGCCATGCTCAGCCATCCAATCCTGGAAGAATTGCTCATCGTGGCGCCGCTTGGCCTCCGATCGGCTAAAAGGTCGTCCAGCCCCGTGACTGGATGATTCCAGGCTGGCTGGATTACCAAGACCCTCGACCAAGTAACTGGGCGTGCCAGATGAGCCAGGGATGATACCCACCTGCCCTTTGCCTGCCGGCGTGGCGCCCTTGCGGTGGATGACTGTGCCATCTGGCCGGAGCCACGCATAGTTGTGATGATTCTGGTAACGAGCGATCTGATTCAGGCCACTCCGCTTGAGAAACAAATCGTGGATAAGTTGGTGGTTCGCCTCAGCATAGCTACCCATTAGATTCATCACGGCCAGATACTCGCGACCCGGGTCTGTATCGATTCCCAACCATTCATAGTCCTTGGGGATACCTCGGGCGATCCGGGTCGTTTCCTGGATGGCCAGTTTGGCATAATGCCCGGCCAGGGTTGCCCCGGTCTTACGGCTGCCGGAGTGGGTCATCATGGCCACAAACAACTGGCCTTGCCGAAGCGGTAACCACTCCACTTCGGCCATGACTTCGCCGATGACTGCGTCAAAGAAGTGATTGCCCCCACCGGACGAACCTAGCTGCTGCCAAGCTAGATCTTTGAGCGAACGCAACGTGGGCAGTTCCTGCCACAAAGGCTGGATCATGACCGGATGGTCGCGCCGCTCCTTGCCGCTGAAACTTGCTCCCATCCCAAAGCTAGAAATGGCTCGCATATCCGCGGCAAGCTGATCCCGGTGGGTCATAAACTCGACCGGAGACAGATCCAAAATAGAGAGGGTCATCCGGCAGGCAATGTCCACGCCAACAAACATCGGGCTTATAGCTCGGTCTAAAGCGACAACCCCGCCGATGGGCAAAGCATAACCGGGGTGGGCATCGGGGAGCATGGCTCCGCTGACCGCTACCGGAAGGCTCATCGCAGTGCGCATTTGCTTGACGGCGCCGTGCTCGAAATCTTCGCCTGGTGTTCCGTACATCGCAAAATTAAGCGGATGGTCGCGCAAAGTTAGCTGTGGTTCAACCGGGCTAAATTCGGCCGTGACGGTCGCCAAGATTTTCTCTGCGGTCAGATTTTGCCTGGCCAGCGCTGCCGCCCGGCGAGCGATCTGGGGATAATCTGGCCGGCCTGCGTAGCCCGCTTTGGTGAGTAAGTCGTGCGTATTCATAGCTGAACCTCCATCCTTTCAATTGGACGGTTTCGTTCTTTTTAAGAGCAACCCGCACCCGATAAGCTCAGGTGCGGTTGTTTTTAGCCAAGTTCAATGTATTTCTTCCAGGCCACCGGTACTTCGCCCCGGACCACCAGGTAGCTGGTGCGCGGCGTCTTCGGCTCCCACAAGAGTTTCAGGCCAGCCTCCTGAGGGGTCCGTGACCGCTTCACATCGTTACAGTGCTGACAAGAAACTGCCGTATTCCCCCAGGTATTATCTCCGCCCCGACTCCGGGGAATGATGTGATCCAAGTTGAAGGAACTTTTTGTCAGAATTTTACCTCGCTGCTTGTGACCCGGCTGCGCGCCGCAGTAGATGCAGCGGTAGCCGTCGCGCTGGAATACGCCGGCTCGGCTCCAGGTGGCTCCCCGACGCGGGACGTTGACGTACCGTCTGAGCTGGATGATCTGGGGTACTTCAATAGAAATGGAGGGTGAACGCAGCGTGGCTACCAGCGGCTCTCCCTGCACCGGCAAAGCCTGGCCACCGAGCAGCAGCAGGACTGCACGTTGGAGAGAAATGACATAGATGGGTTCAAATGAAGCATTGAGCAGAAGAACTCCGACCATTCCTAGCTTTACCTCCTTTCAAGGATTGACCAAAGGCGAGCTTGTACCCCCGATTCTGTCGGCTATGCCGTGCCGCCATCTATCTCGCCCCAGCGGGGCGGCAGCTCCTGGCTTGTCGGGTGTGACCCGGCCTCGCCGTCGCCGCTGCGATGAGACCGAACCGGCATCCGGCCCGGCCCACTCACCTTGCTCCCCATCGCACGCTCGCCTAGCCGGTTTCGTTACCGAAAACCGCTGGTAGGCGCTTACTCTACCGTTTCATCCATCACCCGCATCCCTGAATGGGGCCGTTGGCTGGTCTATTTTCTGTTGCGGTTGTAGTCAGCCGCGCCTCTCGGCGGACTGCCCTCACTTGCTGTTTCGTGAGGCGATGTTGCCCTGCTGCATGCAAGGCCAGGAGTCGGGAAGTTCCTCTAGCTACCTCGCAGTAGCCAGCGGCGGCTCAGCTCGCCCTTAAAAATCCCCTGGTGCGCTGACCGCACCAATAGGCACTGTCCCACCGGGTGTCAAACGCCGCCTGAGCAATCTCCCTTGTCGATCACCAGCCCCATTCTGGTGGAGTTGATCCAGGATAAACCGGCGGAATTCGGTGACTTGCCTCGTAAACCTTTGGCGGAGGGAGAGGGACTCGAACCCCCGCGCCGCTGGTGCGACTTCCGGCTTCCAACCGGACGCATTTGACCACTCTGCCATCCCTCCCTATAAAAAGTGCCGAAGGTGGGCGTCGAACCCACACGAGCTTCCGCTCACACGATTTTGAGTCGTGGGTGTCTGCCAGTTCCACCACTTCGGCTCATTATTTTTTATAACACCCCCGGTAGGACTCGACCCCGTATCTTCACTATTTAGAGGATCGCAGCCCTATCCTTTAGACGGCGGGAGCCAAACAACCCGCGGCGATCACGGGCCAAACCGCCGAAAATTCCATCAGGGTTAAGATTTCCACTGTGTGCCGAAGGTGGGAGTCGAACCCACACGAGCTCACGCTCGCAACGCCCTGAACGCTGTGTGTCTGCCACATTCCACCACTTCGGCGAAATTCACTGTTCTCGATGGTTTTCAAAGCCACTGCCGCCACCATCGGCTTGTCTCCCCAACTTGCACTGCTTTCTGTTGGCCTCCATTCCCGCTGCCTCTCGACAGTCCGGGCATCCTCAGGCGTGAGAATGTTTTGCCTACCATTCGGCCAGGTTTGGCTACCTGGAGGTAGGGGGCTTGGCTACAGCCAGGAAACCCCTCGGCCAGCTCTCCGCAGTACGAGAGAGCTAAAAGGTGCCGCCAGCGAGACTCGAACTCGCGTATTCGCCTTGAAGGGGCGATGTCCTGAACCGCTAGACGATGACGGCCAAAAAGTGCCGATGGCGGGAGTCGAACCCACATCTCTGACGAGACCGCCTCCTCAAGACGGCGTGTATACCACGTTCCACCACATCGGCAATCAAGACTGCGGGGGCAGGAGTTGAACCTACATCAACTGATCCAAAGTCAGCCATCCTACCATTAGACGACCCCGCACGGTTACCGTTTGGACCTTCAAAGGTCGAAACCTACAGCGGAGAGGGAGGGATTCGAACCCCCAAGGGCTTGCGCCTCGGCGGTTTTCAGGACCACTGCCGTCTAACCCATCGGCTTGCCTCTCCAAGACAGTGCCGGCGCCAGGAGTTGAACCCGGATGGGCAATGCCCGCCAAGTCTTAAGCTTGGTGCGTCTGCCAATTCCGCCACACCGGCTGGGTGTCTTCACAGTTAAAAACAGTCGGAGCGAACAGATTTGCCTGTACCCGGCACGGGTGAACTGTCGGCCTCTTGCTCCCAAAGCAAGCGCGCTAACCGGACTGCGCTACGCTCCGATAGGATTGGGTTCAATTGCCGATTGCATGAGTCATATCCCACGCCTGCAACAGCAATTCTAAAGTCTCTTCTTGACCTGCCCGGATAAAAGCCTCGACTCCTTCGGCGCAAGCGACCTCATCTCAGCTTCAGCCCATCAACTACTACAAAATTAGTACAAATTTCGTACAACGCCCTCGGCAGGACTCGAACTTGCGACCTCCCGAGTAGGATTCGGGCGCTCTCATTCCCACTGAGCTACGAGGGCCTAAAGCCGGCGGTCGGGATCGAACCAACAACCTTCTCGGTACAGGCGAGTTGCTCTGCCAGTTGAGCTACGCCGGCACGTTGAGTAAAGCGGCTGATCGGACTTGAACCGATGACCTTCTCGATGGCACCGAGACGTTCTACCACTGAACTACAGCCGCATTTATCTAGATCGAGGCGGAACAGATTTGCCTTTACTCAATACAGGTAACCTGTCGACTCTTGAACTCCATTCAAGCGCGCTACCAGGCTGCGCCACGTTCCGATCAATGAAAATCCTCGGATGGATTTGCCTGTCCCCAAAGGGGATACCCTTGCGGTATACCCGGCACGGGTGAACCGCCGAGCTCCCGGCCCGGATCCGGGCGCTCTGTCCACTGAGCTACGAGGACCTGACGAACATGGGCGGAGACGGAATTGAACCATCGGCTTCCACGATGTCGGCGTGGCACTCTACCCCTGAGTTATCCGCCCCTTTTGCTACATTCAGAAGCGGTTGATCAGATTCGAACTGATATAACCAGCTTGGAAGGCTGGAGTCCTACCTTTGGACGACAACCGCAAGGTATAGGGATGGACAGTTTCGAACTGCCGGCCTCCTCGGTGTAAACGAGGCGCTCTCCCCCCTGAGCTACATCCCTGGGTGAAGGCGGCGATTGTTTCGCCGTCTCATTCTTTCTCTTGATAGCCATAGTCTATCTTCGCGACCCTACGCAGTTCCCTGGCAGCATAGCGGAGATTGGCAATATGGGCTACCGGACCGGGTGGAAGCTTCTGCCGGGCTTCATCGGCCACGCTTTGAGCCAGGGCCACCACCAAGTCGAGACGCTCGTCGAGGGGCAGCCGGAGCAGATCTTTGGTTAGGGTAGTTTGCGTCATGGTAGTCCTCCTTATTTTTATTTGGTGGAGCTGAGGGGAGTCGAACCCCTGACCTCTTGAATGCCATTCAAGCGCTCTCCCAACTGAGCTACAACCCCTTGTTTTTCACCCTTAACTTGGCTGGATGGATGCTGCCGGCTTAATCAAACACCGGCAGGTATCAAGTTCGGACTGGGACGGTGAGATTCGAACTCGCATTACTCAGTTAACAGCCGAGCGTTCTACCCATTGAACTACATCCCACTCAGACTCCGGGTCAAGGATTCGAACCTCGATACCGTGGGCCAGAACCACGTGTCCTGCCGTTAAACGAACCCGGAATATAAGAAATAGGTGACCGAAGGGATTTGAACCCTTAACCTTCTGGGCCACAACCAGATGCTCTGCCCGTTAAGCTACGGCCACACAAACACCCCTATGCACGCCCGTGGGGGTCGAACCCACACCCAATGGCTTAAGAGGCCACTGCTGTACCTGTCGAGCTAGGGCGGCTCTAGCAGGAGTAGCAAGATTTGCCTGTCCCAAAGGTGATACCCTGGTGGTATACCCGGCACGGGTGAACCTGCAACCACTGATTTTGACGATCGGCGCTCTTAATATTACCAACTGTTCGTTCTGCCTCATCGCATTACCTGGCCAGCCTCGCGCCAGGAAAATGACGCCCTCGTGGTGAACAAAATCTCCCAAGTGTTCACCCTGGGACGGCGATGCCGATGAAGATGTGTAGCTCTGGCCGGAGTTGAACCAGCGACCTTCCCCTTATCAGAGGGATACTCTTCCACTGAGCTACAGAGCCATAGTGCTGACGACCAGAGTCGAACTGGTGACCTCTTGATTTTCGATCAAGCGCGCTACCAACTGCGCCACATCAGCCAGAATAGATTTTGCATGAGCGATCCCTGGTCCTAGCAAGCTGGTGTGGAGGCGGTTGGATTTGAACCAACGGCAACTGGCTTATGAGGCCAGAGCTCTAACCTGGCTGAGCTACGCCTCCAGGCAATGTTTTAACAGTTCAGTAAACCCTCCAAGAATCTAATGTAATTTCTAGCAAAATTGGCGACGTGACCACATCGTAGTCTGTGGCTGCGGGTAGACTTGAACTACCGACTTGTTCCTTATGAGAGAACCGCTCTGCCAACTAAGCTATGCAGCCATATCGAGCTTTGCCGAAAAACGCCGTCTTTCCAGAATGAAGGCAGTTAATTGGTAGTCCTTGCTCCTGGCGGGACTTAAACCCACAACTTTCAGTCCGCAACCGAACGCTCTATCCACTGAATTACAGGGGATAGATTTTCGAATACCGCCGCTAGGATTCGAACCTAAGTAAACCTGAACTGGCCCCCCGGTTAAAAGCCGGGTGTTCTGACCTCTGAGCTACGGCGGCAAAAGCCCAGGGAGAGAGGCTCGAACCTTCACGTCCGATTCCAACTCCCACCCAGTTTGTTTAATTCAACGGAGAGGGAGGGAGTCGGACCCTCAAGGGCTATTCACCTCGACCCCTTAGCAGGGGGCTGCCGTCACCTATCGGCTAGCCTCTCCAGATGTTAGGCGCTCCATACGAGATTCGAACTCGTGCATCTCCGCCTTGACAGGGCGGCGGGGACGGCCAGACTCCCCCAATGGAGCACAAGATCACAGAATTTATCTCAAGGACGTGAACGAAGGCGATCTCGATTTACGATAGCGGGGGTGGGATTCGAACCCACGGCCTCCAGGTTATGGGCCTGGCGAGCTGCCACTGCTCCACCCCGCGTTATAGCAATGTTATCGAAAACTGAGGGCCGGGTGAGACTCGAACTCACGCAGGCATAGCCAATTGATTTACAGTCAATCCCCTTTGCCGCTCGGGATACCGACCCCTGGAAAGACTTCGATTGTTAAACTAGAAGAACACTCAGTTCAAAAAATGCTTTAAAACAAAAAGGCGCAAGACCGATGTGGTGCTTGCGCCTCCAGAGACGAGAGAATGAAATGCTACCGATGGTTAGGGTGACGTCACCATGCCTCCTTCCATGGGCACGCAAGCAGCAATAGCCGACCGCAGGCTTTCCGGTTTACCGGATCCTGTGGGTAAACTATTCTTATCAAATTGGTGATATGATACAATGTGCGCGATCATTGAAGAAAGCATTTCAACCTAAGCAAAAAATAGTCGCCAGATATATGTCAACAAGTTATATAATATCATGAGTCGCCGATTTGTCAAGTAGGAAAAATGAAGCGAACATGTGTGCTAGGCGATTTTTAAGATTCTTGCCGCTTAATTATTCTGTATCGTCCTTTGATTGAAATGGCGCTTTTGGCACTAGGATTGGGAGTTCTGGAAGCGCAATCACCGGCGGGAGTTGTTCGGACACCGAAGACAAAATAGGGAGTACGGTTGCGTTTGGTGCGACTGGCATTTGGGTCAGGGGTAGCCCCGCTGCCGCTTTTGCTTCGAGAGGCATAATCGGTGCTTCGTCCAGGGAGCCGCCAACCCACACTTCCATCCCCTCATATGTATAGGTGCCCCCCGCGTCATTGGAGCCGTTATCAACTGGAATGGGATAAGTTTCAAAAGTCTCGACCATCTCACCGGCGGTCTCAATGTACTCAGTGAGGGCCGTGATAATCTCCTTCTGTAACTCCCGACAGGCATCCAGGTCCGTTTCCATAGTCCGTCCTTGAGCTTGGCCGGGCGACATTGCCAGCGCAAATGTCCACCAGCCCAACTCCAGCCGCACATTTCCAGCTTGAGCCTCGTCAGGTTCGACACCTAGCCTGTCGCCCGTAAGGAGATTCAGGCCCAGCTCAAAAGTCACTTTTTCCTCACCTGATGTGCGGGAGGTCAAATAGGGTACCAAACACCTGACCGGAATTCCTGTGGTCTGGGTAAACGCTGTTATAGCCGTTGTGGCACGCTCTTCTAACTTATCGCAAGCCTGTCTCTCAATCAGCTTATCCTCGTGTATCCAGCGGCCCGGTTGGTAGAGAATGACGCGATAAGGGTTGAGCAAGATCGCCAACTCAGGTTCTTCTCCATTGACGCCTTGCCAGTCACGAGATTCGCCTGTGTCATTGACTAGTACCTCAGCCAGGATAACCGCAGCTACTGCCATAGGATCGTTTTGTTGCAGATTATAGAATCGCGTCCAACCCTGACGCTGATGTCTTTTTTGTAGGGTGGGGTCAAACTTCAGAGCCGTCAGGTCGTGCACCACACGAAAATGCTCTGGCCAATCAGCTGGTGAGACAGTTTCCATCGGAGAGGCTTCATGGATCTTATCGGCCTCTTCAGCCGGAGGTCGGACCGTTTTCTTTTTTAACTGGGTCCGCAAGACAAGAAGCATGAGCCAGCCGATGGGGGTAAACAAGCCTAAGACGACCAGAATAGGCAGAAAATACGAGAACACGGGCAACTTCCACAAAAAGATAGGTTGTCTATTATCAGAGGGAGGGAAGTTATAGGAATCGGAATTAAACATGTTCGGCGTCCTTTCTATCAAGAAGTCGGGTAAGTACCGGACAGGTTTAGTACTCCAACCTGTCCGGCTGCGAAATTGATCATTTGATTTTAGATGCAGCAATCATCAGCGCCATTAAGAGAACCACAAACCGGGCCGGGTTCACGATGAAGGAAGCGTATTGAGATAGTTGATACTACACTGCTATTGCTCTTCCAGTACTTTTCAAGCCGATATGGACAGCTAGAGGGATGTTAGCAAGCGACCGATGCTGGCGTCGTCACTGGCTCGGGAACGACCAGCTTTTCCACCCAATCTCCCAGTTTGATTTGCGGGAAATCGCTCAAATCAATGAGCCGGATCGTACAACCAGTCTCGCCCGTGTATTGATCAAGAACTTCGATAACAGTGTCCATGAGTGTTTTACAAGCCAGCCGGTGGATATCCGTTACTTGTGTTCCTACCGGCACAGTCCATATTCCCTGCTGCAGGAACGAATAGGTTTCTGTTTTGAGCTGTGGCAAGGGAGTACAACTTGAGACATCGACTTCAAGCAGAAATTCGATCACGTCTGGTCGGCCCTTTTGGCCTTCGTGCAAAACACAAGAACTTATTCGGGGGATGAGGCGGTGAACCGGCAGACCCGTTATGGCAGTAAACTCGGCAACGGCCGCCTGGATTTTTTCCAGAGTCATTTCGTAGGCCCAGTTGGTCATAAACTCTAATTCGTTCAGCCACACGCCGGATTGGGCCAGGTAGATATTGTATGGGAGCAGAATTTCGCGGAGGAGTTGCTCTTCATTCGCCGTTTGTTCTAGCCACATCCCGGACATACCGCTCGTAACTACCTCGGCCATAATGAGGGCAGCTACCTCTCTGGCTTCGTTCTTTTGAAGGTTGTAGCACCTGAGGTGTTGAGGGAAAGCGCGGGTTCCGGCACTCGCTGAGGTCGCTAAATCCAAGAAGGTTAGTTGGTGGGCAACCTGGCGGTAGTTCGGAGCAGGGGTGCGTTCCGGCGTGTGTTCGTTATTGGCAGCGGCTGGCAACATGAGGAACAGAGTTGCCGCTGGTGTCTTCTTTCTGAAGATGAAGCGGCGGATTATTCCGAAGAGCAGCAACGGACTCAAGAACAGTGGTATCAGAATGGACAGCAGTAAGAATAGAGGCTTATTTTTTAAATTAGCGAATGACATGGTAAAGATCCTTTCTACTAAGTGTTGGTTTTGTAAAATTTGATTGGCTTCTTCTGGAGTTGAAGGAGGAGCGGTCTCTGCTATCACCTCTAACAACGGGGACGTTATACAGGCGATTCGTCGGGGAAAGGTCATTGCATGTTGCCGAAGACTACGTGGCCGGTTTGAGGATTGAGGCAGATCCGGCGCGGGGTGCAAGCCACCGCGACCTGATATACCATGGGGATCTGAGGATTATTGTACTTGGGCAGGACGTTTTCGACTGAATGGAGGGCTAGGCTGCATAGCTATGTTTATCTGGTTTCAATCACTGGGCGCAACTCTGCCGGCGCCGTTTGAAGGGAGATGCTGCAGGTAAGGCACCGAATTTCACATGTCCTCGCGGACAGCGCTTCTCGTTATGGCAGGAGCGGGTGATTTCAAAAACGACCTGGCCGAAAAGGCTCTGCCAGTCTATGGGCGGTACTAGCAAGGGTGATGCTGAACCGAAGTGGATTATGCAATAAACTTAAATTTTAGTGAAGAGGAATAGATAGGGGTTGTAAAGAAATAAGTTACTCTAATTATTGTAATATGGAATGAACTTTATGTCAATACCAAATTTTGCGAACGGATCCGGCGATTTTTGCGACAGACTACCAGTCGCCTTCGAGTGAACAGCAGGAAAATGGATAGAGGCTGGCGGCGACCCAAAGGGAGCATTTTATGACATGGAGCTAGATTGGAGTTCGTTACGATCGGTAGGGAGGTGTTGCAGCCCGGGCAGTAATAAATCGCTCGTGGTTCACCAGTTTTGAGGGTGTACCAGTATGACACTTGAAATTTTCAGAGTTACATTAGGACAATAATATTTTGTAAAATCCCATTTCACGACTTCAGTACTGAGGAAACTTGAGCCACATGAAAGTTAAACAACGCAGCGAAGGGAAATATATCACTTAGAAATGTATATATCGCCAGCATGATTCAACCAACAAAGAAGCGTCCGTGGTTCCTGACCCACCATTTGCTTAACCACTTGTTGATAACGTTGAATCTGAGCCAAATAATCGGTGTTAGAAAGAATAGAAACTCGTTCGGCTTCATCATGGACCAGATCTGTCTTAAATTCAACTACGGTCCACACCCCATCTTGCAAATATAAAGCATCAATGATACCTGATTGAATAATACCATCAATTGTCAGCGTGTAAGGTACTTCGTGAAGACGTTGGGCAGCCTGGTTCATAGTTTCATATAGTGGATGTTGTTGAAAGTGTTGAAGTAAGCGGCTGCTCTGCGTTACGGCATGGCGCACCTGCTCATCATCGGTCAAACCAAAATTATGCGCCTGGGCCGCTAACCAGACGTCAAAACCGTTGCCTCCAAAGCGCCAGATAGCCAGCGCTTTATGCACTAAGTTTCCAATAATCCAAGCTGGGGCATGTGGATGTGGTGTAGTTGGCACCACTCGCCAGACCCGTCGAGGACCTTCCAGGTTGCTGCGAGCCTTAGCTACATCTATCGGCCCCAGCAGGTGAGGCGGAATCGGAATTGACTGTTCAGACTTAGTTTCTATCCGACGATTAGAGTATTTTTGACCGCAGTCTGCCTCATAAATGTAGCAGCCCACCGGAGTCTGGCCTACCTGCAAAGGGATTTCAAATGTGTTAGATCCATTCTCATCATATTGAATCGAAATTTCGGTCAGCCTCAGTAACTCCGGCTTAGCCAGTTCGCCCAGCCAACCACCTGGTTTTGCAGACTTACCGTCTTTGTTTAACGCGATGTGCCCACTTAATAGAACCTTCTCCTGTGCCCGAGTGATAGCTACGTAAAGCAGCCGTTTTGACTCTGCCTGTTCCTGATCTTCCATTGATAATTTGCCCAAGTGATAGCTGCCGGAAAGAGTCTTGGTTTCATCCTTCTGCGGTAAAAGGACACCTAACTCAGCATCAAGCAAAGCATCGCGATAAGTTGAACCCCTATGACTTATATCGCCAATGACGACAATAGGAAACTCCAAACCTTTGGCCGCATGGATAGTCATCAACTGGATAGCCCCCTCCGCTGTTGAGCGAGCCTCCCCTTCACGACTGCCACTGTCGCGCAGGTTATTGACATAGGTCAGAAATTCGCCGACGCTGACAACATTAAGGGTATTGGCATCCATCAACAGCTTGGCCACGTTTCGGGCGCTGCGCTTCTGGCCCGCTTGAATCAATGCGGTTCGATAATCGGTCAGATCCAAAAATTGTTTGAGCAAATCGGCCACGGAGATACGTCCCACCCGCTGATATAGTGTTTCGATCAGATCGATAGCCCGGTTAGCGCGTTGGCGGTCATCAAAGCTCAACTCTGCCTGATCCTGCTTGAGGGTCTGCCACAGTGAAACTGATCCATCCACTTGACGCAATTGATACAAAGCTGCATCGGAAAGAGCCAGGGCAGGTGAGCGCAGTAGTCCGGCCAAGGCCAGGTCATTGGTGGGATCGGCCAGGGCCTGGAGGGCATTGAGTAGATCGCGTATTTCAGGACGTTGGTAAAAGCCTCGACCGGCAACAGTTAAAAAAGGAATACCAGCGCGTTCCAGGGCGTCCTCATATGGAGCGAATGATCGGGAGGCCCGGCACAGAATGGCGATATCGCCATAATCTAGCGGCTGAGCTTTTGGGCCAACTCCTACATAGATCTCCTGTTCTTCTACCAAGCTCACCAGGCGACTGACGACCATAGCCGCTGACTTCTGCAAAGCGCCATTCTCTTTGCTGCCAATCGTAAGATGTAATTCGATATGAGGTGGGGTAAAACCCTGACCAGCATGCAAGCGGTCGTGTTTCAATGCAGAGAACGGCTCGATCCAGGGGCGGGCCGGATCCTGTGCTGTACCTAACACTGGGGCCAGGAGGTTATTCATGCCGTCAATTAATGCCTTATGAGCCCGGTAAGAAGTATCAAGCGGCACATGCTTTCCACCCTGGGCCTCAATCTGACTCCGCTTCTCTCGGAAAACGACCACATCGGCATTTCGGAAGCGATAGATGGACTGCTTAGCATCGCCCACGATGAACAACTTGCCCTGATCACCGTTGAGATAATCTAACAGGTCACGTTGCCGGGCATTAGTATCTTGGAACTCATCCACCAAAAGCGCCTGAACCGCTGCCTGCCACCGTCGCCGCACCGACTCGTGGTCTCGCAACAAAGCCAAAGCCTTGGCTTCCAGGTCGTCAAAATCGAGTTGCTGACGCTCATGTTTTAAAGAATGGTAACGATTGCAGGCAAAGGTGAAAAGTTGTCGCAAATGGGGCATAGCTTGAGCCAGGGCTTGGTCCAATTCGGTCAAAGTCAGAGACAATAGGACTTTATCCTCATATATTGCCCGTAAGGTCTTTAAGGCTGCCCTTACCTTCTCCATCTGAGTTTTGCCATCCGGCCAAAACTCGGCTTTGCCGCCCTTCAGATTTATAGTAGCCAAGTCGGTCAGTGAGCCAGTGATTTGATCTATGGCAGCTACAGCTATCTGGCGCTGAAATTCCAATTTGTCGGATGAATTGTCAGCTTTGTTGGTTTGAATAATCTCAACGCACTCCAGCCAGCTCTCATTCACCAGCAATTCACGCCGGGCCCGAGCCTGCCCATCTGCCAGCTTTTGCTGCCAGTGAGCATAAACGTCGGCCGGCAATTTAGCCCAAATCGCTTCAGCCTCTAATCGCCGAGCCAGCAAGATCGAGAGAGTTTTTCGCAGATTAGTTTCACTCAATAGGCCGAATAGAGACACGATCTCCGGGGTGTTGGCGGCCCAGGCCAGCCCTTCGTCCACCACTTGCTCGCGTAGTACATTGGTTTGGCCCTCATCTAACACTTCAAAACGGGGATCAACGCCTGCCTCGGCAGGATGCGCCCGTAAAATCTCGGTGCATAAGCTATGAATTGTGCTGACCCGGGCCGCATCCAGATCGCTATAATGCATACCCCACCGTAGTTGCTCATGTTCGTCAGTTAAGTCAGAACTTTCTAAATAGAGGCGGATAGTGTCACGCAGCCGATTGCGCATCTCGCGTGCTGCTTTTTTGGTGAAAGTGATGGCCACGATGCTGCGCAAGGGTAGCTCTTCGTGCAGCAAGGCCAGGTAACGGGCGACCAATGTACGAGTCTTGCCAGTTCCGGCTCCAGCTGTAACAACGACATCGCGTCCGCGCTCATTAATGGCTGGTTCCTGCTCTCGGCTGGGTGACAGTTGGGTGACAATCGCTGGCAGCATCGATCAGTCTCCGAATTTAGGATTATAATGCCAACAAATATTGGCCGCTGGACAATAGTTAGGGCAACCTTCGCGTGGTGGCTCGGGTACAAAGTAGCCGGCCCTGGCCCCACGCACGGCTTCCCAGGCTTTTTCCATAGCAAATTTCAGGGCGATTTCCGGGCCACTGTCCAAACCATCCTTAAACTTCTTAAGACTGAATGAACTAGCTTCGGCGTGCCGTATGTGCCAATAGAAACCATCTACTGGCTGGCCCAACCCTAAAGCGTCCCTCGCGGCCAGGGCGTACAGCGCCAGTTGTAATTTTTTCCCCTCTCGAATAGCTGAGTTATCAAAACCGGAAGAGCCGCCCGTTTTGTAGTCAATGAGGCGAATACAGCTATCCGCCGCCTCTATCCGATCAATCCGGCCACTCAGTAAGAAATAATCATCACCATCCTGGAATTTTTGATTGGAGAAGTCCACCTCATGATAGATCGGAATGAAATCCTCCAGCTGTTCTGTCAGCTTAACTATTGAAACCCGGACGTTTTGCACGATTTCCTGCCGAGTCTGGCTCCACCAAGCGGAAGCGCGAAAGCCTTTATCTTCTGGGGCTTTATCTAGAATAGGCCAGGCAACTTCCGGTAGTTTGGCCAAGAGTTCATCTACGTCTGTCGGGTCAGTAACGGCTTGATAGAGCCGTTCAAAGATGTCATGATAGATCTGTCCCAACTGGCGTGAGTCGAGACCTTCGCCGGGTTCCTCCTTTGGCCCTAACTTCAGTACCCGCCGAACAAAAAACCAGAAAGGGCAAGCCCGGTAATCTTCCACCTGACTGGCGCTCCAAGGACGAGGGGGAGCAAAGTGTTGTTGAAATTGAGTGGCTAAGTCTTGGAGAGACCCATCAAAGGGGCTGCCTGTAGCCCGACTCTGACGAATCCGGCAGGTTTGAGCAGCCAGATCGAGGGCAAGTTGGCGGGAGAAAGCTTTCTCTTTGACCCAGTTTCGCACTGCTTCATATCCCAGATGGGTACTCAGACTTTCCATGAGCTCGGGCCAGGAAGCGGCCCAGTTGGGCGTTGGAGCGTTGTCGGATAACGTTTCCAGTTTTGCTTCTACCAGCCTGTTGACCTCTTCCCAATAAGGGGATGCTTTCCAAAGTGCGCCATTATCGGCCAATCGGGGCCGGGTAAGAAGTAGTTGTTCTCTGGGACGAGTGATGGTTTCGTAGAAAAACTCGGTTTCGGAGCTTTCCGTAGGGAGATCAATCGGCAGGCCAAATTGCTGGAGTTGCTCCCGATCGGCGTTACGCAAGAGCGCGTCTTCACTCAGATTGGCCGGGAATTCGCCCTCTGCCAGGCCTAAAACGGCCACGGCTCGAAACGGTAACCCCCTAGCCTGGACGACATCAGCGACCAAGATGGTCTCGGCGCCCACATCAAGGGGCAGGGCGTAACTATTGGCCTCAATTGCACCGATCAAATCGGCCAAGAATTGAGGAAAAGTGATGGTCTGATTGGACGTGATCGCCTGCTCAGCCCAGACCAGGCCACGTAGCACTTCTTTCAATGTCTTAAGAGCTGCCAAGTCGCGTCCGGCAGTAATTTCAACCGCACGAGCGCGGTTTACCATGTTAAGAGCGATAGGAGTCGCGGGGTCGGGTTGAGGAAAGCGTGCCTCGAGTTCGGAATCAGGCCCAATTAAATCTTCTAGCCATTGGACAAAATCACGATATCGGCCACTCGCAGGCGGTGTTATGCGCTCGACAAAGCGCTCGAATTTGGCCTGGAGAAGTTGAACTTCGCTAGTGTTCGCAAAATCAGCCGCCTGCGCCGATTTATCCTGCCGGCTTAAGGCAGTGAAGGCCTCCAGCCATTGGTTGTAACCCCCCACCACCCGACTATGCCGCGCGACTCGATCCAAGGCATTGCCATCCTCTGGGTCAATGCCAATCGGTTCCGTTGCTTCAAGACTAGGCTGGGCCGACCAGTCAAAATAGGGTGAGCGCCATGTTTCAACGGTCAAGCGGTATGGCAGGGCCAATTCAAGTTTGGTGGGAGAGATTGGCAGTATTAGCCGCAACAGATCTAGCAGTGCAGCAATTAGCGGGTTGCTACGCAGCAGCTCCCCGTCGAGCAAGCGGACAGGCAGTCCAAATTCATCCCCAATCTGGAGGATGAAAGGACGGTAGGGCGTGATCGAGCGGGCCAACAGGGCAACTTCGCTGGGACGGAGGGCATCCTGGCACAAACGTGTCTTGAGCCAGCGCAGGGCATTACGTACTTCGGCCACTCGGTCGGGGGTTTCAATTAGGCTGACAACGTCAGCGCCAGGAACTTTCTCTGGCCGTGGTTCCCGGAAATTGGCTTCCAGGTGAGCGAATACCGGGTTGCGCGGTGGAGTTTGGTCGGGCAGTAGGGCGGCCGTAACCTGTAAGGCCACTTCAAGGCGTTTTCGAGTTTTGTTGAAACGCCGATGGGCCATTTGTCTGGATGGACCGGCGATGACACCGGTCAAGGTGATGACAACCTGTTGGGCTTGTTGGGCCAGGATCTTGAGGAAATCAATTTGGGCCTGGGTGAAATCATCAAAACCATCTACAAACAGGCAGGAATTACTAAAGGCGGCGGTAGATGGATGATTGGCCAAGGCCTCGACCGCCAGCCAACCCAAACCGGACCGGTCGGTCCAGTTTTGCTGGCGCAGCCGCTCCTGGTAAGCAGCGTAAATATGAGCCAATTCGCTCAAGCGGGCTTCCGGGCCGATCTGATGGAGGGCAGAAGCAAACTGTTCAGGGGCGATCCGCGCCGCTTTCAACTCGCCGATAAGATTTTGCAGGAGATTGATCAAGCCGGGGCTGTTTCTGAGGCTGTGATAGTGAGCCAGGGGTACATCATTAATGACTGCTTGCAGCAAACGATACTGTACTGGTTCACTCAGTTCGATGTAGGGTTGGCCCAGGCTGTCCAAGCACTCCATGTAGAGTTCGTGGAAAAGCTGCACTCGCACCCCCAACACTCCGCCTGTTTCGGCCAAACGGTGTCTCCAGGCTTGTGCTTGGAGACTAGTAGGCACACAGACACGAACGATGGTGGTAAAGTTTTTCGCAGTCTGACGCGCCTGTTCAATCAGGTAACTGGTCTTGCCTGAGGCAGCAGGAGCTAAGTAGAGGTGAACGGACATTGGCAGCTTCCTTGTTCTTAATCATTTATCTACATGGCTGTCTTGGGGGGTGGAGACATAACAGGCAATGTTACACCAAAAAAACTTCCCGTCTCATGATCGTAAACATCTATATCGTAACCTCGCTCCTCAACAGTTTTTAACAACCCTCTAGCAGTTGGTAAAAGGTACCCACTAACGTATAAAAACGGAGCCGGATGATCACGATTCACGGATAGATTATTCAATGTCCTCATATTTACTAATACTTCTGGTTTCAGCTCATGGGCGAGGCCAACAAAATTCGCAATTAGTTCAGCAAATGCAGACATATGCTTGGCTTCGCCAAAGGTGAGGAGGGTGGCGTTACTAATATAGTCATTTGTTTTGTATTCTGATAGATCCTGATCCGAGATAACAGCGACATCAAGCATTACATTGGCTGGTGGAAATTGTCCCGATTTGTGATATTTTGTGGCCACCCGTAATTGATGTCGAATCTGGATCTTCCTTTCATCCTTAACGCAGATAGCATAAGTGTAGCCTTCAGGACGGCCACGGGTGCTGAACTTCAACTTGACCGCTGATTGATTAAGTTGTGGGTGTTTTAGGGTGACTTTCCAGCCATGATCCGAGTACCACTTTATTAACGATGCGAACACGAAGGCTTCAAAGGTTTGATTGACTTTACTACCAAATTGGTTTAGATCGTCTCTATTGTCCTGGAAGAACTTCGCAAGCTGATCCTTTAATGTCTCAGTATTGATCCATGTTGCCGTCATCAGATTCACCTTCAGCCATTTCTTTTACAAGAGTCGAAACTAGTTCTCGCATCGAATTGGCTGAGATAATGTATTTATTTAGGGAAGTATTTGATAAGATCCTGAGAAGGCCATCGGCTAGAACCTCTCCCCGACGAGTTTCGTAATTATCTCGCGTAAACGTGGCTGAACCAATTTGGAATCCACTGGAACCAAATTGCTCAAAAATAATGGCTGCGCCTCTGGCTGAACGAGTACCCGCTCTAAAAAAGGTTTCAAGCAGGTATATTAGCGCGGCCAATTGTATAAAACGGATATTTTCATCACTGAGCTTTATACTGCGATGTAAATTGTCTTCCTCTTCTGCAATAACACCTCTAACGTAACCTTCGAGTGACTCGAACCGATTTTGAAGTTTGCGAGGCAATGTTCTGATAATGTCAGAGACAGTACTTGCCATGAATTAGACCGAAAAATTCAAAGAACTAACGAGTTTAGATATCTACAAGCAGAGATCTACTACAGCATCTTTGCCATTCCAGTTTAAGGTCGGTATTCAGCTTTCCTCGCTTGGTCGTCGGAAGTAGCGAGGTTTACAGCAGACACAACACATCCTCCACGGCAGCAACGGCCAAGTGATTCACCAGAGGCAAGGTTGGTTCGCCTTCTTTCCAGGCAGGAGTGTAACGCAAGTTATCAACCAAGTTAGCCAAGACTTGGACCTCATCTCCTGATTGCACGAAGAAGGAGATAACTTCCGAAATACGCTGGTGCTTATATGACTTTGTACCGCCTGCTCCTGTTTTGGGATCGTTTACTCGCTGGCCGCGATCTGTCATCTTAGGCATTTTACCAATACTATGGAAAATTTGGAAGTTGCCAGAAGTACCTGCCAGATAAAGCCCCTCGGCGTTACGTTCTGCCTGGTACTGTTGGTCTTCACCTGTTGGCGAAATTCGAACGTATTGGGGTGTCTCATCGTTTTCACTGGTGCGCAAGCGGATCATGCGCAGATCTTTTACCTGAGCTGGTGTGAAAACAGTACCATCGCGGAAGGTCAATTCGTTTAAGCGCAGATTTGGATTTTGTAGCATGGGCCAAACCCCTCGAAAATCGTGAGCTTCTACCAGGACCAGAGTCGGGCCGTTGATGCCCAGGCAAATCTGTTCTACAAATGTCAGGATTTGCTCTTTGCTCAATTTTAACTTTTCTTTGCGGTGGCGCTCGTTGCGGTTAAGCCAGAAGAATTCCCCCAGGGCAAGCGTAGCCGGGTGGTAAGTGAGCCAATCTTGTCCGAACCAGCACATTTCGACTTGGGACGTAGGCAGGAGCCTGACCGCCACCGGAAAATCAATAGCCTTGCGGCCTGTTGTCCGCCGACGGTAGAGGCCAATCACGGTTAAATTCTCGGCCATTTCGGCAGACAGGCCAGACCATTGATAAACATCGCGAATATCCCCATAAATTGTCCCGGTTTGCCGGATGAGCAAATCTGTCACCGAGTTTCTGGCCCGGCCAGAGTCGGCTTTTTTGATTTCCGCCTTGGGCTGGACGAACAACTGCGAACTAATTTTGTGATGTACACAAACTTGACGGATAACACCCTTAACTTTTTCATCCTTATCCTTCAGATTATCGCGCGGCACCTCTACCAAAGCCAGGAAAATTTTGTCCTGAGGGAGCTTCAGATCCTTGATAAAACCATTCAACTCGATGCGCCGCCGAGTGCGTTCAGCCTCCATAATTTTTGCATCCTTGGAAAATGGGGCTGTGGCGCTGTCTTCGAGTCGTTTTTCAATAATGAAAGTATCAGGGGCAGCGGTGGGCAGGCAAGTTTCGGCATGCTGGCGTAATTCAGAGCGGCCATTGTCAGTACGATACAAGATGAGAAGGTAGGGCAGTTCGCCGCCCAAGGCGCGCTGAGTCGCCTCAAGTTTAAGTTGGAGTTTGGCATCGTCATCAAGTCGGCGCGTTTTCTGCTTTTGATTAAACACCCTTATTTGTCTAGCGCCTTTTGCCATCAATTCCCAGGTGGTTAACATCGCTGCCGGCCGCGTGACACCGTAACTTTGCATATCTCGCGCAAGTGGGGCAAGGGGGGTGAGGATATGCCTGGTGAGGGAAGCGACTTGTTGAAACACCTCATATAATTCAGCCGGGCTAAAACCACTACCTAACTCATGCTCTGGCTCCATCCCTTGGGCATAAAGCCAGAAGTATTGGTCTTCGGTCTCCGTAAACCAGTTACGGGCGGGACTGGGAGCTAGGTCATCATTCGGATCCAATAGGTTGCGGGCATTGACTTCTTCAAGCAGATGACGGGTAGCATCATCCCAGAAAAACTTGCGATCGCGTTGTTCCACATGAATGGGCACCAGCGTGGTATCATAGGGCCAACCAGCTAGAAGCGGCGCTTTCAGACCAACCATTATTGTTGACTGACGGTTGCGGTTGAGCCATTCTACCGAGCGTCGCATGTAGCGGCGACAGTGGACATGCAAATCTACAAAAGGTTCCGGGTCATCCGGCACGGTTTGAACCTTGAATTCAATCACATAAGCAAAACTATCATTAGCCGCTTCAGAGACAATCGGTTGGCTGACCAACGCTAGGCTGCCTTTGCCAGGCGATTTGGCTAAGCGCCACTCGGAGAAATTTCCAAAAAGGCTCAACTTCTGCTTAACCAGGTACTTGGCCAGCACGCTAGGGATAGCTTGATAGATAAAGGGGCTAGTTGGCCACAGAGAGTTGACACTGGCTATTTGCCAGTCATACTCTGGTGTATCCAGCTTAGCCATAAGTGCTTGGTAAGCCTGTAAGACATCGCGCAGTCTTAATTCATCTGCAAAGACGTAATTAACCCAATTCCTCAGCCAGGGTTGAATCACCGTTTTTAACTGGCTGCTCAGAGGGCGAGATGCATCTGATGGTAGCATGACGTATCTGATGTTCTGGCCGTCAATCTTATACACCTCAAAACCATGCACCAGGGTGGTAGATAACGCTACCAGGGAGTCGTTAAGTGACTCAAAGGGCGGATATTCATCGGGATCTAAGTCTTTGCCTCTGCCTTTAGCGATGTAGACTATAAATTCATTGATTGCGCTCTCATACGGGAAGCGAAGATAGGCAATTTCTTCCGCCGCCAGCGCTTCTGGCTTAAAACGAAAACGGAATTCTTGAATGTAATGGGGCTGTGGGTCAATCATTGTGAACTACCTCTTTCCAGAAAAAATTATGCCGCGTTGACTTCAGTCAGCGGTAAGCCACGAATTTGATCTAAGGATTGGGCTAGGGATGCATATAGCGCGCCTCCAACAGGCTCCTGGCTATATCGGTTGAGTAAAGCGCGCATACGGAGCAAGAGACTAGTCTCGGCGGTATCTAGTCCACTGCCTTTGGCGGTCTCTGGAGCCCAAGCCGCATCAATAAAGAAAGCGCGGAAGGGTACGCCGCCGCGCAGCAGCCGACCACAAGCTTGGATAATCAGTCCGGCCATCGAGGCAGCCAGATCGTCCTTGCGCTCCGGAGACAGGTAGCGAAACTGATGCACAGCATCATAATCATCCCACTGATTGTGCGCCCACTCCCGCAGAGCTTCCATCTTCCAGTAATAATTGGTCGCACCCTGCCACAGGTCATCGTCACGATTTTTACATCGCTTCAATATCTGCCAGTTGAGCCATTGCGCTCGTGCCTGCATATCATACGGCTGAGGCATGGGTCGAGTCAGAAACAGGACCGAGCCAAAGGCCGCGACGTTATCTTGGTTTAAAATGTTATAACCCCGTCCAATTGCCTGCAACGGAGCAATCAGAATCCTGCCTGGGGTTTGTCGAAACTGTTCCACATCGTTCTTGATGAAAGATTGCCCATCCAATTGCGTCCACTGCCACACTTCGGAGCGATCGGGGCCCGTGCCGCGAACGAGACCATAAGTAATTTTGTTCCAGTCGCGCTGCTGACTCAGAATGGCCCGCATTACTGTCGTTACTTGGTCATAAGAGTTCACAAACAGCAACAGACGCACTCGGTCTCTCCACAACTCTGGCTGCTGAACCGCCAGTAGCTCCAACCCATTCAACTCTTGCTGCAAAAACGATTGCTGGGGTGAAGGGTAACCAGCTATTTGCTTGCCAAGTAGGGCAAGCTGCCCCTGGAGTCGCCCACTGCCCGATACAAAAATGGGTTCACCTTGCTGATCGCGCAGTGGCTTGAAGTAGAATTCGCTATTTTTTATGGCGTCCCGGCTTTTTTCGGTTGGCTCTAAGATGGCTTGCGGGGTGACTGGAATATGCCAAGTGGCCGAGTCAGGCAGCCAAGAGGTGCCGGACATCGCCAGTACATTCGGACCCGGATAGCCTAGATCGTTCAACAAATCATGATAATGCTGAATGTACCAGCGGCCCACGTGGCGATACTGAAAGGTAGAAAAGCGCCGGATCCGTAACGGCAACTGCTCTATCTCTGGCGAGTCGGGGGCTGCCGCCGCTTCTTCAAGATATTGAAAGCCAAACAGGCTGCCGGTTGGGGGAGTGGGCAGCACCCCAGCCAGGTCACGGGGAATACGGGTCAAGCGGTAATCATCGGCAATTTGGCTGGTGATAAATAAAGGAGCGTGCTGCCAGCTGTCAAAGGTGATTTGCACCATCTCTTCTAGAATAGCGACAGAAACGGCCAATTCCAACCGGGCGGCCAGGGAATCAAGATCATCCGGCCTGAGGTCTGAGCGCTTTCGGGTGCGGTGAGTCGCGCCGTTACGCTGCTTTTTTAGCCAGGCGGCCAGTTCAGCTGCTAAGTGGGTCTCGATGGCTTCGAGTTCTTTAACATAGGTTTGCAGCCAGCGCTTACACAGTTCAATCACCCGCTCCCGATCTACCAGGCTGCCGCCGCGGGCCAGCACTTGATCGGCAATGGCATGAAGCTGGGACAACGGATTCGCCTCATAGGTGGTGCTGGGGTTCAAAATCGAATCCTGGCGGAAACGATCAAAGTAATTCAAGACTTCACGATTAATGTTGGAGGCGCTACCATCGGTAGAGGGAGCGGTTAAGCGGCGGGCCAGGTCAAAAAATAGTCGATGAGCAGTAAAATAGCGGTCACCAATCCACTCTTTGAGTGCCAATTGCTCTCGTAGCAAGCTGCAAATCTGCTCAGCCACTTGCCGGGCGTTACGTTCAGCGGTAATCCAGCGCTGGCCCTGTCGTGAAATCTGGTAGCCGTGATTGAGACCTTCAACCGTTTTCATATCCATTACATCCAACAATCCCTGGCCGCCGTCCAGCAGCCATTGGTCGGTAGCGTAGACGTTGTCAAACCATTGTTGGATCGTGTCTACCTCGTCAAAGATGATCAGGTCACATTCGTGGTAAATCAGCTCGCCAAGGAGCATCTGGCGTTTATCAAGTGCTATCGGTAAGCGCGAGTTCGCCATCGCGCCTGGCGTGGTAATCCAAATCTGCGCCTGGAGCAAATCTCGATAGAGTTGGCGCGATGGACAGATCGCAAAAAGCGGGCAGCCTAACAATGGGCCGGGATTGTCCGGTGGGCCGGACTGTAATCGCTCACACGGCTCATCACCAGGCTGAAGCGGGCCATCTTTCAAATCTGCTTCGACGGCGACACCTTGTAGCGCACAACGTGTATCCAGCCAGCGTAATCCCCAATGATCGAGCTGACTTACTGGAGCTTCACCTAGAGAATTCGATTGAAACAGGCGTTGTAGATGGTGATGGCGAGTAGTTCGACCCACGAACGGTGCAGCCGCCGGAATATCGCCCTCGGCCAGCAAACGATTAAATTCATTGGCCTGATTAAGAACAGTGAGAGCATCTCCAATCACGAGAGCTGTGCGCCGGGATCCGAACAGCACTCCATGCGCGGCCAGGAGTTTCATCAACAAAGACTTTCCCGCGCCGACCATGCCCGCTAGGTGTAGGATGCCGTTAATCTGTAGAGCGGCGGCATTGGGAGCACTCAAGCTGCCATCGGCCTGAACAACACGGAGGCAAATGACTTCTTCGAGCAGCGTTGTCCACAGCGTCGAGACCCCATTCTTAACCAGATTCCGGTCAACCATACGCTGGTCTAAGGCACGGGCTGTTTGGCGCAGTTCGTCCATTTCTATAATGATGGGTTGGCGCGGGCGTTCTACACCACCCAGTCGGGGCATCGCATATCGATCCGCTGCCGAAACCAGCGCTGCATCCAAATCCGCCACAATCGTCCGGGGACGCTGGCGGGTTGTTCTGAATGTCACTCGCCCGGCCGGGGCTGATTTCAGATATTGGGTCTTGTAGGCAAGTCGCTCGGTCAGCCATTTATCGTAAATCTCGAGACGATTGGTTACATAGGCTGGGCCATTAGGTTCGCGCTGCGCCGGTTTTTTGAGCGGCTGGCCAGGATCTACCCAATACGCTCGCCACTGAGCGGCCAGTTTGGCATACCCATGGACTGCATCACGCCAGGCAAAGCGGCCAAAGCGTAAGAGCACTCGCGCATTCGCCAGAGCGCGTTTTTGCTGGTCATCCAAATCATCCAATGGCTGATGAGGCACAGACGTAGTAGTTAATATCATCCAGACGACATCAACTGGTTCGTTGGACAAACCGATGAATTCCAGGAGACGAAAGCCAAGCTCGACTTGAAAAAGCAGTTTCGGCTCATCTTTTTCACTCTCAAAGCCCGCCTCTTTCAGATTTTTAACAAGTGACTCATACCAGTTTTGCTCAAACATACCTTCTCTCTCCCTCAACTAGCTAAGTCGGCTAGCTTTCGTATGACCAATTCTTTAAAATCCGCCTCACCTATGCCTATGATGTTGACTGGCAACTCTGCCGCTTGGTTAAAATGCTGCACATAATTCCGGTTCCAATTCAAACGATACTGGGGGAAGACATAGTAGCCTTGATCCCAGCGCAGCGTTCCTAGACTATAAAAGGATTTTCCCCTAACTTTTCGCCCCAGATTAAAAGGATCGGCATAATCTTTGATGTCTATGGCCCAAGTAGTATTGTCGGCAAAACAAAGCTGCAGATCATACTGATCGACTCCAGGCCATAATATTACACTTACTAAGCCATTATCAGTTGATTGTAGATTTTTGGCCCAATCATACAGACGTACTTCCGGCAGTCCAGGTACACACACCCGTCGAAGTACGCTTTCCTTTAGCCGGAACAGATTGCCGGTTGGTTGGATAGGGGAGCGGCCACGGTAATCGCCGCTTAGACGGCCACAGATACTATGGCGGGCGCAGCGCGGGACACCAGCCAGCCAGTTGAGAATTGCACCACAATACGGGCAGCGCCAGAATTGACTCTGGTAGAGGGCGCGGTGTAAGAACTCATCTTCAGACTCATAAAACGCCATAATCTGTTTCATCCGCAACAGTGGCAAGCTACCCAGTGTTTGCTGGATGTCGGCCAGCGTTGTCACAGAATTCTCGATGAGAAATCGGCGGACTTTAACATAGGCATAACCCATAGTTTCCGCATCCACCCGGTAAAGGTCACGCAGTTTTTTCATTCCCATCTGGGTTAGCTCATCCTGAAACCGGGCGGGACTGGAAATGGACGCCAGATCATTTGCCTCCAAAAACTCATAGGCCCAATCATCCGGTTGGCCGCCGAACATCAAGGTAAACGCCTGGTCCAATTCTAAGGTAACCACCTCTGGCAATTCGCCAGGCCACCACTCGCCAATTGGGTTTTCAAGCATTTCCAACAGGGCTGGTATCGTTTTGGGAATAGGTGTGTTGGACCGAATCTGGAACGCGGTTAGCATGTTGAGCGCTTGTTGCCACAAGGCCGGATAGGGATAACGGAAGTCTGTTTCTGTTGCCTCGACCAGTCCGGCTACCAAATATTTAAGAAGGGTATCAGCGTTCTGGGTCATTTAGCCTCTGCTTGGTTTAATGAAACCGGAAAGTAGTAATAGTACAACAATCCCTTTTCCGACACTTCATATTCCCTTTGGATGAGGCCCTGATCGTTGAGCCGCTTCAGCCGATTGTTGGCCGAGTTAAGAGCCAAGTTCAATTCTTGGGCCAATTCGGGCGCCGTCAGACGGTTGCGGGTACTAAGCATTTCCAAAACTTCACGCAAGCTCGGTTCGACGCGGCCAATGATTTTCCATTTTCCTGAGTCATCGAGGAGAATAAAAGCGAGTTTGAGTTTCTGACCGTCAATGGCCCTGGTAATATTGACAATGGCGTCAGGGGGAAGTCCTTTGAGCAACAGCCGGCGCTGTCCAAATTGATTATTCGCGATGGCCTGCCCTAAACGAATAATCGTCTCATCCGTGAATGAAACATCAACAAGTTGGCTGCCCGAAAAATCCAATATTAACGCTTCCCCTTCCGCTATATCACGTAGTTGCGCTTCTAAGATAGGATATGCCTCCTGTCCATTGGCCCGCAAGATAAATAAACCTTCAGACAGTCCGATCAACCTTTCAAGTTGTTTCATTTCATAGATATTCATAGTCCCTCTTTGGATAGTCACTACTGTTAAGTGAATATTCACTTAACTTGTGTGAAATCATAGCCAGTATATAACAAAAACTGAGGCTTGTCAAGGGGCAGAAAAGATTTTGGGTAAATTAACTGAGGAAAAATCCCGAATTAAGCCTCAGGCACTTCGCAACTCAACGACGACTTGAGTACCGGGAAATGGGGTCAGTGGTTGGGAGATACGGCGCTGTTTCGGGCCACGACTGTAAATAGCCGCCAGATCAGACTTGATCCACAGATAGCCACCCTCCTGCGCCACTGTAGTTTCGATAGTTTGCAGCCCTAAGCCGCCTCGACCTGTCATGCGCGAGGATTTTCCACTTAAAGCTGCGAGCAAGTAATCGGCTGGCTGTTCCCCAAATTCACCGTGCCGTTCCACCAGACTACCACGAATGCCACGCCCCATATCGCCGATCGCGACACAAACGACCTTTTCTCGAAACTGCTGGTTGAAATATCGTTGGATGAGCGCATATCCTTCCCGCTCTCCACTATGCTCCCAGGCATTGCTACTTAATTCGCTTAACGTTTGTAGGATCTGGGGCAAGTTGGGCAACTGCAAAGGTTGACAAATACGCGCCGTTCGAGCGGTGATCGCCATTATATCAGCGGTGCTGGTGATGGGCGTTAGCTCCAGTAAATTGCCGCTGTCAGGATTTCGATCCCACTTATTTTCAGGTAAATCTACTGCCAGTTCTATCCATTCTTTGCAGGTGAGGAAGAAATCCATACGCTCCAGGTAGAGCAGAGTTCTTTCGTTAAGATTGGTTAGTCTCACTGGCAGGTGACACTGTTGATAAAGATAGCGCACTCCGGCAGTTAAGGCTAGAAGGTCATACGACTGTAGAAAATTTATCTGCTTCAAGTCGAGGCTATATCTTACTGCTGAAGGAGCCTGCGTAATTTGTTGATAAAAAGCATCAAGGCGGTGGAGGCCGCTATTTAGATCGCGAATGAGAATAGCGTGGCAGGTTGTATCTACGGTCATATCTAAATTCTACTTGTTTTGTTTTATTCAGAGAGATAATAATACACAAACTGGCTGATTCTAAAAGATGAAGAGTGTAACTCGCTGAAATTGTGGTATTCGCTAACAAGCTAAACTTCGTCGCCCAGCTAAAGGCGCCAGGCTTCAACCGCGGAAAGCTTGGCCGTTGCGTTTAACATCTTGGCTGAAAGTAATTCTTTTCATGAACACCCTTAAAATTGGGAGGTCGAAACTGAATTAGATTCCTGGTATGAGGGTTAGCAAATCTAACAATTTGTACAAAAATGTGCAAGGTCAAACCCTGAAACTCACCAGGTAAAAAACCATGTCCGCTTCTGAATCGCGTACCTATATCTGGCATTTCCTAAGCGAAGTGGGTTATGGGCAAGATGAAAGCCACAACCCCACGAATTGACTAGCCTCAGCCTCGAGGGAGGCAACTTCGTCTGCATCCTTATGAGTACGAATCTAACTTCCTCCGTCCGACAAGCCCTTCAAGGCTGTACCTGACGTGGATCGTGCGAAGTAACCGATATTTATCTCAAAACCCAGTTGGACTTGGCCGACTTTTCGTATCCAGTCCTACAACGCTATCCTACGAAATCGGGACGAACACGCAGTCACTTGTCTCATCATCCTCATTTAGAAAGTGAGATCGACGGCAAGGCCGTCAAGGAAAACGGACAGAATTGAATATTTCCACGCTAAGGCGTTGAGAATAATAAGAGCGTGTCGATGTGAGACATGAGCCGTTGCAGATTTGTCACTGGATCGTCGAATGATTCACGTGGGTGCGCTTTTTTTGCTTTCATTCTAAATCAGGAGGTGTCGAAAAAAGCGGTTGTCATTCACGAGGTGACCAGGATTGTCAATAGCGAAACAGAATTGGCTATCTTGGCTGCAAATTAACTGTAACTGCTCGTTTTTCCTCAAACGTTAAACTGCCAACCTGATGTTCCACTTGATTGACATCATTGAGTAGACCAATATCTACAGGTTGTCCAGCAGCTTCATCTTCAACAATCTGTCCTAAGCTTTTTCGCTTTTGCCCCATTAAAATCTGAAACCATTGATCACGCTGCATCACCACATGGAAAATGCGCTCCTCATAAGTACCTTTGAGCAGGAAAAAGCGGACCTCAATGGCCAACCCTTCATGTCCATAACCCTCACGGTCAACGCGGCCTTCCCGTTGTTCCATCTTAGCCGGATTCCACTCCAGGTCATAGTGCAGAATATATCGAGCCTGTCGCTGCAGGTCGATGCCTTCTTCACCGACCCGGCTGACAATCAGCACCAATGGATTCCAGCGTTCATTAAAGTTGATCCGATTGGATTCACGGTCTTCCCAACTCTCGCCATCATAACGAGCTACAATTTCTGGCGAACGTAACTTTTCCCGCAGTAGGGACAGATGATTTATACCCGTCTCATAGAGCGTAGTCGTCCCAAGTCGCTTCACTTCATCAGAATCTGGCTGTTCATCGAGGTATCTGTCGATGGTTTCGTCCAGTAATCTTAGAGCAGGATCTAATAGGTTTTGCCGGATAAACTGACGGAGCGTGTTTTTGCTGGGTGTCTGTATCCCACTTCGTAAAAAGTCTATCAGAAACAAAGCTTGAACAACTCGACGCTCGAAATAGAGTGATAACACATCAATGGCGTGCGTGTCATGTTTGATATTAAACCCGGCATCTTCCAGAATCCAGGACTCCAAAATAGGTGTTTCATTACGATTATGGCAATGCTGCGTAAACTCAACGTGTGCTCGGCTCAATTCCTCACGAATCACCTGTTGAGCAGCTTCACGCAAAGCCTTAGCCGTAACAAAGGGACTTGACTGAGCCAGCCGTGACAAACATTCTTCAATTCTTGGCTTTAGAGCAGCCTCTAATACTTCTCGTAATTGACGGGCTGTGCCGGCCACTAGCTTGTTAAATATGACCACCTTCGCAAACCAAGTGTTACGATTGGATTCAATCTTCTCAATCTCGTGTTTGAAGATATTATCAACGATCTCCACCAATGCCTGCATCTTTGGATGCAAGCGACCTTTAGCTTCCCAAGTGTTGAGTAAGTCCCATAAGTATTGAGATCGTTCATTTTTATGTTTCAGTAATGAAGACGACAGTAGTTGCTGATAAGAGGATAACCCTTGCTGTAGATCCATTGCGATGAATGTATCAACGGTATCTTGCTCCGCCTGTCGTTGCTCTACGACTTCCTGGATCAAGGTCCGTAGTTCAAGATAAAACAAGGTGTCAGGCCCACTAAAGGGAATCAAGGGCAAGCTTGAGGTAAGCGACTTCAGATCATCGAATTTATCGAAAGAATGGCTCATCCAACTCGAATTGGCTTGATTGACCAAGGAATATTCGCGTTGAGCAGTGTCCTTCAGATTGCGGACAAAGTAGCGACGCAACAATATTTCAAGGCCGTCTTGGGCAGAATGACCAAGACGCAGCTGGCGTAGGTACTCGACCATTGCCTTTCGCTGTTCGTTGGTCGGCGGCAAGGCCCGTAACCCATAAAACTTGTTAAGCCCCTGCTGATATTGTTCTATACTAAAAATAGAATGAGAACATAACTTTCAAGAAAAAGCCTGGGCCGGTACAATAGCACCACAAATCGTCAGCAAGGAGTAGAGCAATGGTCCGCCCAGACTTTGAGAAATGGAACCAAAAGG
>BOKF01000018.1 GCA_016860845.1 Chloroflexota bacterium | reverse complement strand
CCCGGTGGGCAGATAGACCAGATACTCCGCTCCACTCGCCACCGGATTGGCCAGACAATAACCGCTCGAACATAAATCCGGCCGAGGAACCATCGCCGCCAGGTTGATCCGTTTGGCATAACTCAGAACATAGCCCAGGTTGCGCCGCACACTCACCACCGTGGGATCATTATTCGGATCCTGCCCATCACAATAAATTTCAGCGTAACAATCCATATAGATAGGGTTGATCCCCCTCGTGAAGCTTTTCCAGACCCATTGCCGATCACCCCCAATCCCCCATAAATGATCTGTATCTGAAATAATTATCTTGCTTCCATTGGCAGCCGGAGGATTGTCTTTGTATCCACCCTCTGGATTAGGAGAAATCCAGTCGGCCGGACTGGCAAAGAGCTCAGTGTTACTGCCATTGGGATACTCGACGGTCATCCCAACCGGATGCAGTTTAGACTTAGTGGCCTCATAACCCTTAATGTAATTGATCATATGGTACTGCCACTCCTGCGAGTTGGGATGGCTCTCGTTGCTAATTTCATATAGTACATTATCCAGGTCATTAACCGTGTCAATCACCTTACGGATATAAGCCTCTTGAACTGCCGTCACGGCCGCTAGTTGCAGGGTATGGGTCTCCTCCCCCTGGTCATTTTTGTTGGCGTCACCATCGAGCCCATTGATGTTGTTCTGAGCATTATAGGGGTGTCCCCACCACGGATTACCAATGAGCCCTTTATTGTCAATACTGAAGCCATCGAATAACATGATTGATACGTAGATGCCCCGCTCGCCCGCCTCGACTACTCTGGTTCGCAATCGGTCAAAGTAAGCCTGGTTGAATTGGGTTAAATCAAATTTCGGTTTGCCATCCAAGGCTGTCCCAGGGCCTGGACGCTGGTAAGGCATAGGATCGAACCAAATGTCGCCACCCGTCCAGGGAGCCCACTTGGCCTGTTCCCACCGCCACAACCGGAAGAAATTATGCTGGTTGGCCCCCAGAAAGTTAAGATAAGCACTGTAATCAAAAACTGGAGGCGGATCCGATTCACCGGCATCTTGAAAGTTTGCCCAGGTGTGCGATCCGGTCAACAAGATGGCCTGACCACGACCATTGCTAAAATAGCGCCCATTGGCTGGGTCTACCCTTAGGAGTCCGGTATTTTTTAATGAAATAATTGGTAGATATATCTTGTAGTCTTGCTGCTGTTGGGGTGAATAAAGATAGGGCATAAAGTCACCGCTGTGGATAGCCTTGCCACCGCTACCATTGGTAACGTAGAATGGATTAGCCGAATTGACCCAAAGCCACCCAATGGGAGGGGCTAAAAAAAGGATAAAAAATATCGCCAGCGCACAGCAAGATATTACAAAAAGTCTGAACCAATGAATATTGCTGAGAAAAATCAATCTGAGAAGTCTCACGATTTCTGCTACGCCTCTCTAGTGCGGACTTCGATAAGATACTACTGCATTATAAGGGGATGTTTAATCAAATCGACTCAGCACTAAAAAAACTGAAGAAATTGCGTCTAGTTGTCTTTGGAAGGGCCTCGTGTCCTAACAAAAAATGGTACCTGATGCCAAACATTTCAACGAATCCAACTCGGCCGATAACATTAAAACCCAGTTTGTGAGAAGTGCGTAAAGAAGCTTTATTATTCGTCCTAACGAAACTAAATGCCCGCAAATTGGGACAATTCTGGGCTCGCTCACGCGAAGATGTTTCAACTAAATGAGGTAATACCCCCCAGTTTCGGAATTCAACCAAAGTAAAGGCGCCTAACAGGTATTCCTCATTGTCGGCCAAGTAAAAACGACGTTTAAGATAGTAATCGTAATAATTCCTGGTAGCGCGCCAGTAACAAGAAATTACTTGACCTTGATGTTTGGCAATGTAGCATCGCTGTCCCTCTGCCAAATGTTGCAGTATCTCTCCCTTTGAATGGCCATAAAAATGAAACGCGGCTAAAGCCTCCAAGTCGCTATCATCCATTTCAGTAACCTCTCCAATTTCTAGATCTATAAATCGTCGAGGCACCTTAGCTATATCCTTGTAATCCAATTTGAGTACGTATAGATTGATAATCTGAGGCTTTTGCAGCAGACGGCTTGCTATCCGGTTTATGAGGCCAGCTATACCTTCGCTATGTAGTATTGATAAAGCTCGGCTATTGAATTTGCTCATCTATGATTTTCTCTCCGGGACAAAAGTCGGGATTTGGCACATATCATTTAAATCTGAGCACTTGACATTCCAGCAGCCATTAGCATAGTAACGTTTACCCGCGTTCAGCCTTCTTGGTCCTGACAACTATGCACCCAGTTGGCTATTTCTCTCCGTACCGCACGCCCCCATCTGACAACTTGCTTGACCCGATAGAGACACTCAGGACAAATGTTGAATTGCCAACGCTCGCCGGCCTGGGGGGCCCAATACTTTTTGTAATCGTGTCCTCCGCCGATGTCCAACGTTTCGAAACCCTTTTCTGCGGCAAAAGAGAATACCAAATCAATAAGACGAACGCCAACACCGTACCAATCATATTCCGGCTTGCGATAGATGACCCCTGCCACCAAGTCATTATGATGCACCATATTGGTTACCCCCCCGATGGGCGTATCTCCATCGAGCAATATGAGCGTGTGGTGCTGTCCCCGGCTTTCTAAATATTTGGCAGCGATAAGTCGGTCTGATAAAGAAGGGCTAACGGTTGCCGGGTCATTTTGCCATTTTGCATCCCAATTTTTAATGACCCATTCGGCTGAACCGGGTGAATTTATAGCCACGGAGAATTCCCGGCAACGATTGCGTTTGTGTTGTACAGTTTTAAAGTATTTGGTTTCACGCCAATAACCCTCAAAGTCAGCCGAACAACACACTCGGTGCACGGGAGTAGACTCCAGGTATCTCATCAATGGGCTGGGCGGTGGGGGGCCCTCCATCCGCCACCATGCCACCCAAATATCTACGCCAAGAGCTTCAAGCACCGGGATCAGGCATTCCGATTGCACCGGAAACACTATGCCGGGAATGATCCATTGGGTTATCGGCTCCCACCGATACCGCCCGGTTTGTCGCAGGCCTACTACGGCTACAGGTACCCCTCGCTCAGTAACCAGTACGGTTCGTTTTCGGGCGGGTCCTGGGTTTTGGACGAGCTGGCGATATAATTCGCAGGGGCAGTTATCTTTTTCGGGCAGTTCCAGCAACGCTTCATCAAGCGCCGGATGCCAGCCATCAAACCAGGTAACGCTCAAGGGGGCTAACAATGTGTCTTTCAGTTTTGTTGGCTGAATAATTACACTATCTATCATACCTTTACCCTCGGTTATGTCGGTGTTTTCAAGCACCAAGAATTTTATCTGTCTGGGCAAAATTATGCATTGGCTCAACGACTCGACAACACCCTGTTGGCTTTTCTGGATGATGGGTAAGAATATTATCTAATCATTAAACAAATAAAGTACCGCCTCGCCGCCGAAGGGCGCGGTGAAATTGCGGCTGGCCCCACCGGTAGTCGTGCCGCCAGGGGTAGTTGTGCCTGTATCGGGGTTGAACCACTCCACCGACAGTTCGCCTGAAGCCGCCGAAAGATCAACGGTGACCGTACTGTCAAGAGACAAATAAATTGAACTTAGCCTTTGACTATGAAGACCAAAATTCTCTAGAATGGCCGTTACTGTTCCCCCGGTGGGCAGATAGACCAGATACTCCGCTCCACTCGCCACCGGATTGGCCAGACAATAACCGCTCGAACATAAATCCGGCCGAGGAACCATCGCCGCCAGGTTGATCCGTTTGGCATAACTCAGAGTGTAACCCATATTGGCCCGCAGACTATCCCACTGGGCATCTTCTGGATGCCAGCCGTAATTGGCCCCATCGTTGCCGTCCATAAATATTGGGTTCTCGCCCCGTAGAAAACTCTTCCACACCCATTGCCGGTTGCCACAAATGCCACACAAATGGTCCGTATCGGCAATGATCACCTTTGAACCATCGGCCACAGGCGGGTCCAAACCCCCATTCGGTGAGACCCAATCGGCATTGCTGGCAAACAGTTCGCCATTGTCACCCCCAGGCCATTCCACCGTCATCCCCACCGGATGCTGCTTGGCCTTCGTCGCTTCATACCCTTTGACGTAATCAATGAAATGATACTGCCAGGCCGTCGCTGTGCCATCGCTCTCGTTGCTGATTTCGTACAGAACGTTGTCCAGATCATTCACCGTATCTATCACTTTGCGTACATAAGCCTCTTGAATTTGCCTCACCGCCCCGATCTGCATCGTGTGCGTTTCTGAACCACTTTGATCATTATTGGGATCGCCGTTAATCCCATTTATGTTGTTATTCTGATGAAACGGATGCCCCAACCAGGAGTTTTGTGCCCCATAACTCCCCTTAGGGTAAACCGGACTCCAGCCGTCAAACAGCATCACCGCCACGTAGATACCCCTGTCCCGCGCCGCTATCACCCGCTGCCGCAGCCGGTCAAAATACGACTGATCGAATTTATTCAGATCAAACTTTGGCAGACCATCCAGGGCCAGCCCAGGCCCGGTTCGCTGATACGGTGATTGCGCAAAGGTGAAGTTCGGGCTGCTATCCCAAACCGCATATTTTGTTTGCTCCCACGACCAGAGACGGAAAAAGTTGTGATTGTGCGCCACCAGAAAATCCAGGTAAGCCGCATAGTCAAAGACCGGAGGCGGATTCGTTTGCCCATGGTCTACCAGATTTTGCCAGGTGTGCGACCCCGTTAAGTACACCACCCGACCACTGCTATCGCTGAAATAACGCGGATTCACCGGATCCACACGCAGCGGACCAGTGGCTTGGGTCAATTGATTTGGTGGGAGAGTTTGAGTCTCGAGGGGGGGCCTTTTATCAACGATGAAAACTGTAGCCAAACTGGCCACCGCCAAAATTGATATGACCAGTAATTTTGACCCAAGATTTTTTTTATACCAAGCCAACCGAGATGGCTGATACTCTTCTTCTTGAGGTGTCATTGATTACTATAGTTTCTAAGCGACCTATCGAAAAAAGCTGTTAGGATGGCTGTTTGGTAAATACCAGACATTCCGTTTTCCCAGGCGCCATAGGCACTAAAAAACTACCGTCGAATGAGAAGTGCCGCTCGCAGAAGAAATCAATGGTATACTGCTTCGGCATCAGGCAAGGATAATGCTGATATCCACCGTCTGCGACAAACCATTGCTCCAGGGTGGCATTATCCAGACAATCCTCGGTCACAACATCGAAAACCACCTTGCCGCCGTCACGAACGACCCGCGCCATCTCAACAAAGTAACGGCAAATCGTCAGAGAAGGCTGTCCAGGTAGCACTTTATGGGCTTGGACCAGGTCTATTGAGCAGGAGGGGGTATAGGCAAGCGACTTGCCGTCCGTTGGATGAGAAGTGACTTTATATTTCTGCACCAGCCATTTTTCCCACTCCCCCGCCGTTTCATAAATCTCGTAATAGGCAGGGTTGCAAGCTTGCAGCGTTTTATCCAGATAACGTCCCGAGCCAGGCCCAATCTCGCAGACACGTTCAATCTTATTTCTAAAGACACCCAGCGCCGCCATTTGGTCAATAGTTTCCTGGGTAGCGCCCGGCTTATTATGCCTTACGTCAATATAATCACCGACTGAAAGCCCTGCTTCGTTTGCGCCTGCAAGTGTCTCTTCAAAAGGGATATAATCCCTATAATCCGTATAGGGATTATTGCGCTGCACCAATTTAAGATTCACCATACCCAGGCTGGCATTGACTACTCTGCCCGTAAAATTTCTGAGATTCCTTTTCATACACCACTCCTCTTTCCTTGCTTCCGGTCATATTTTTCGCTCTGAAACGCCGTTTGGGGAAACCCAATCCACCGGAGTTCAGTTAATGCTGATAAGTTTTTTCGACCTTATTAATTTCATATACAACAACATTCGACGATTGATAGATAATTTCAAAATTATTCGGAATTTTGTCAGATATTGGATAGAGAAGAAATGAAAATTGTGGTAGTTCGTATCCCCCCATCCAGTTTTCCGAAGACGCGGTATATATTAGGTAATCGGCCTTTAGGTCAGATCCGGTCATGGTCGAAGGATACTTGGGCGCGTAATTCTTTAGCTGTTCACTAACGCCATTATACGAAACCATGGCCTCCAGTGGACCTTCATAGTCTAACGGGGTTATGAGGAATTTGGACCCAGCATAGTATGCTCGGCCTGGATCAATCGCCATGACAATCTTTGATTTTAGATCCGGGTCGTGCGCTTTGAGCGCTTGAGTCGCCACCTCTACATCGCCTAAGGGTAAATAATTTCGCTCTGCTATGACGAAAGTTTCCAAGCGGTTAACTGTCAAGGCCAAACCTGCCATAACAAGCAATGTCAGAAAGAGCTGGCGAGCGTGGTATTTGTTTAAGGTGGAGTATTTTTCAACAATTCGGTCAATGTACATAAAAACAAACATCACCGTAACGATGATAATGGGAACTATCCAGCTTAGAAGATACCATTCATTTACAAATGCTTGTGAAATCAGGAAAACACTTAAGGACAAAACGCCGAATATGGTTAACCACTGTCGCGGCTCCATAAAAAAGATACTTGCCAAAATAGCGGGCAACACAAAAGGCGCCAGGGCTCCTCCATACTTAACAAGTAGTTTAATGCTCTGGGAAATATTATCAACAAAGTTCTTTACGTATTCAAGTGGGTAAGCGATCACAATGTCGGCTATACCATTGAGGTTTTGATTGGCACACCACCATAACGAATGATTAGTACCAGGATTGTGGGCCATGACGGCCGTACAGATATTCAAGTATTCCCAAGAATAAATAGGTGAACCGTGATCCACGGTGTTGGCATACCACCACGGTAAGGAAATTACAGTAAAGCCGACCCAAAAAACAACACCTAACTTTATGGCCCGCCAAAAGCCCGGCTTGAGGATGAAAATAAAAAAGGGGAGGGCCAGTAATACATAACTGGTATAACGGGACAGACCCGCCAGGCCGCACACCAGGCCGGCGATAAGGAATTTCCCTGGCCGAGGATCTCTGAACGACCGTAAGAAAAGATAAAGTCCGGTTGTAAAGAATAGAGACTCCAACATGTGGTTATGGGCTAATAAGGATTGGATAACGTATGTCGGAGATAGAATCAGAAACACCTGCGCCCACCATCCAATTTCCTTGCGGTGAAATATCTCTTGAGTGAAATGAAAGGCCACAAAAAGAAGGGCTGAAGCAGACAAAATCGAAATTAATTTCCCCGCCAAAAACCCCGGCAATATCAAACTGCCTATGCCAATCAGGAAGGAAAACAAGGGTGGCCAAAAATATGACGCCCAGCCGTGATAACCAATTCCGGCAAGGATCTCTCCGCCAGAAAAATATTGCATCACGCCGCCCCATTCATCAAATTCACTATGAAGTGGGGATAATATCGTAAGCGTCACAGCATAAACAATAGGCATCCAAATACCTGGAAAACGAAGTGCCTGGTATTTGATACTATCTCTCGAAATTGGAGACATTTCTTAGCCTCCTGGCCGGCTATCATAAGCCGGAAATGACCCATACCGAGCGAGAGTCGCGAGATAGCAGTGTTTCCATTTTCAGTGGGCTAATAAGCTTCGGTATTTCTTCCATAACCAACGTTTATAGGTTATGGCAATAAAACGATATCAGCTTCAAAATATTAGTTTTCGAGCATAAAACGCTTCGGCGTAGCCAAGCGGTGCTTTGGATTCAATGCCTCGCAGCCGCAAAAGCGCGAAAAAAGTTTCCCCGGTAAACCAATGCTTATTTTCCTGGGTTCTAAAATGGTCGAGAATATATTGGATCTTACTTTGACAGGTGGACTCATCCAAATGGACAAAAAAATTTGGCTGGCCGATATCTCCATCATACTTGGGAATTTCATATTCCAAAATCAAGTGATTGCGGAAAGTATTCCAGGTCAAATCGCAAATAAGGCGGTGATCCTGATGTAAATCCTGGCGGTAGTGGGTTAAAATTATGTCGGGTGACATCTCCTTTAACTGTTCAAAATACTCTTTTATTTCTGCGCCCTGGTAAGGGAAAAAACCATCTTTAAAATCTTTAATGATGATGTTTTTTTCTTTAACCCCTTTCAAAAAAACTTCGGCGCTGGCCCTGGCCTCTGCGGCTCGCTGCTGGCCAGCGCTAAAAACCACCCAGTGAAAACTCAGGTTTGGATATTGCCTGATCAATTTTAAGATCGTACCACCGCAACCAATTTCAATATCATCGCTGTGAGCGCCCAAACAAAGAATAGGCAGGGTTGAGTTCGGCTCAGTATTGAAAGTTAAACCTAACATTATAAGTTATCTCTTACAAGATCATCCAAATTTTGGTAGTGGTCAAATTGTAGGTGATGTCTGAGGAGTCCAAAGCAAGCTTTGGGACCCCATCACTTACTTTGCAACCACTACCCAATTTTTAATATTGGTTAGTCACAGGTCGCCGGTTATACGAAATCAAGTTTGAGCCATTTGGTGTAGGGATACCTTCATGTTGCCAATCGGCGACGCTCTTACCTTTTACCTTACCACTTAAATTACTATCCCAAACAGCCCACGGCATATCACCGGAGAGGTACATGTCATCAAACATCTGTTTTTCCTTAAAGGTGTCCATACAGGCCCAAAAACCGTCATAGCGGTAGGCAATGAGCTGCTTCTCGCCGATTAACCGATAAAACGGCTCCTGGACCAGTTCCTCACCTTCACGCATATAGTTAAAAATCTCTTTCTTGAACACAAAAAAGCCGGCATTGATCCGCATATCCGATTGCGTCACCGGTTCAATACTTGCAACCTCGCTGCCGTCCCCCATCTTGACTACATGGAAAGACTGTGAAGGCTTGACCGCGATAAAACTGGCCACCTTATCACACTGATAAAAGTGATCCAGATACTGAGGCAGGGGTAGGTCGGCCAGGCCATCGGTATAATTGGCCATGAAAACCTCTTCACCTTCCAAATATTTCTCCACCGCCTTTAAACGGCGACCGATGTTACCGCGCAAACCGGTATCCACAAAAGTAATCGTCCAATCTTCAATATCGCTATTGTACAGGTGAATCTGGTGGCCGCCCTTGGACATGACGAAATCATTCGACAGACATTCATCATAATTGAGGAAGTAGTTCTTGATATAATCACCCTTGTAACCGAGGCAGAGGATGAAATCTTTATGCCCATAATGGGCGTAATATTTCATCAAATGCCAGATGATGGGCCGGTAACCAATATCAACCATAGGTTTGGGGATGGTTTCGGAATATTCTTTTAAGCGTGTACCCATGCCCCCACAGAATAATACGACTTTCATGATAGTGTTCCTTTCCAAGTTATTTAATTGTATTTACGAAAAACAGGTTTAACCGAGCGACCAACCAAATATTTGTCAACTCCTTCTTCTAACGCTTTCTTGTAAACATAGAGCGCTTCACCAATTCCCTGGATGGTATGGTCAATGTCTTGGTCGCTATGAGAATAACTGACAACTAAAGAAGGCATCAACAAGCCTCGCTTGATCGTTTCCTGCAAAAATAGAGTCCGGAACGACTGCGACCTCTCCTTCTGCTGGTCACGAGTAACGTAGATCAGGTTACTCGGATGGCCAATCACTTGAAAATAATCTTCCAGACCATACTCGCTGATAACTTCATTGACACCCTTCATTAAACGCTGTCCTTGCCGGTACAGGTGCTCAATGACATTTTCCTGCTCGTAAATTCGCATCGTTTCCAGCGCTGCGGCTAACGAATGGCTCTCGGCGCCATAGGTGGTCGAAAGTAAAAAGACCCGCTCTTTATCGTGTTGAAGCCCGCCGATTTCCATCACTTCCCGCCGGCCTACCAGGGCAGAAATGGCAAAACCGTTACCCATTGCTTTACCAAAAGTAGATAAATCGGGGGTGACGCCGTAATATTTTTGAGCGCCGCCCAGATGCCAGCGGAAACCGGTGATGATTTCATCCAGGATAAAAAGCGCCCCATGGTCGTGGCACAGCTTTTGGACTTCGTGAAGAAAGTTATTAACCGGTTCCTGGGCCGTAGCGGCTTCCATGATGAGGCAGGCAATCTGGTCAGGGTAATTGGCAAATAGGGCTTTTACGCTGTCAAGATCATTATAACCGAATTTAACGGTTAAGTCCCGGATTGCCTGGGGAATGCCGGCCGACATGGCCGTGCTGCCAATGAACCAATCGTCCACGGAGAAGAAAGCATGATCACCGCAGATAGCGACTATATCCCGACCCGTATACGCTCGGGCCAGTTTAACCGCAGCCGTGGTCACATCCGAGCCATTCTTGGCAAATTTGACCATTTCGGCGCTATCAATCAGATGCACAACCTTTTCCGCGCACTCGACTTCGAGCGTCGTAGGCCGGGTAAAATTGATCCCCAAGCCCATCTGCCGGTAGGCGGCTTCAACCACCGGTTTGTAAGCATGACCTAAGGTGACCGAGCGTAAGCCCATGCCATATTCAATAAACTCGTTGCCATCAACATCCCACACATGACAGCCTTCGCCTCTGACAATAAAGCCAGGGGCCAGTTCTGGATATTGATCATCGCCCTTAGCATAAGTATGAGCGCCACCCGGAATGAGCGCATGACTTTTTTGTTGTAACGCTTTAGAGCGGTCAAACTTCAGCGGTTGACTTACCTGATGTTCGCCGGCAGGCGTAAGTACTTTTTCGGCGGCAAATGTTTCAAGTGACATGAATTTCTCCTTTTACCAATAACTTACTGAGTAAGGGTGCGTCTAGGCCGGGCATGGTTGCAATAAATTATGTTTCAACAACGCTGCCGCAGCAGTCTGAATCGTATCAAAACTGAGCGCGGATCTTTCGGCGATATCTAACAGGCTGTGGTGACCATCAGCCAGGTTCAATACCCATAACATAGCCAATTCGTTTATTTTGGCCTCTTTTTGGCCGCCGAGCGCCCCGTATAAACCTCGCTTCCCTAACTGCGGCTCGCATTTCGGATTCGTGTTGAGGTATTTCTGATTGTTCTCTAACACATTGACCACAGCCAGGTATTTGGACAGAGAGTCCGCCAGGTAAGTGGGCTGCACCAAATCTAAATTATCAGCCGAAGTGTGGTACTCGGCATAGCGCCCGTGGGGCGTACGGGTCAAACTACCCACCGGCAGGTTAAAGCCAGGCGAGCAATATTGGCGCTCATCATAACCGTAAGGCGAGAAGTCCACAATTTCGTAATCCTGCCCGGAATGTTTCAAGACATGCTTCACCGCCCGGTCAATTTCAGCCTCACCCTGGCGACTTCTTTTGTAAGTGGATTTACCAGGATCACCCACACACGCCACAACCAAACCATGCTTAATCCTACTTACCTGGGCCTCATTTAAGCACAGCCAGGTAATTGCCCCAATGGCGCCAGGAATGAAGAGAAAACGATAAGAGTATCGTAACGAAAGCTGGCCCAGAGATTTAGCCAGAAAGGTGGCCAGAGCCATCCCTGAAAGATTATCATTGCACAGGGATGGATGGCAACTATGGCACGAGATTAACACCTCGTCGCCGTCGCCAGTCTGGCCCGGCAGATAATACTCGCCATAGGTCAGATGCCCGGCTTCCAGAGAGGCATCAATATAAACTTCGTACTCACCCTCTTCAAGGCTCTGTAACTGGCGATGACTCAGGCAAAAGCCCCAATTTTCTTTATAGTAAGATGTCCGGTAAGGAATCCAATCTGGCTGATCGGGAATGGAGAAAAGGTGCTCCTTCAGCTCTGCCAGGGGCATTCTTTGGTGAATGGGAACGCTGTAATTGAGGATGTGCAGATTGGACTGCTGAAAATCAATGACCTTTTCACCGCGGGCATTTTTGACATAAGCGTCATGAATATTCCACTCTTTCGGCACAGTCCAATCAAAAACCGGTGTGCCGCTCGGTACTTCGTGGATCTCTAAAGGAATGTGCTGCTGCAAAAGCCGGACCGATGCCCGGAAGCCATCCCCGGTGATACTGCGACAGATGGGATACAGCCTGGTCATAAGCTGGTACATCTCCTGTCCAATTTCATTCAAATCAAGAGCCAACCTGGCCTCAACGATGTTCATGGCCTGGCCCTTCTTCCGGAGAGATGAAATCGGGGTAGGCAGTGTCCCGCTCGGAGATCACCTGGATGGGCGCCGGCCAGTTGATGCCAAAGGCTGGGTCATCCCAGCGAACCCCCCCGGCGTAGTCGGGCGCGTAGAATTCTGACATTTGATAAAAGATTTCGCTTTCGTCGGCCAGGGTTAGAAATCCATGGGCAAAACCCTCCGGGATGTAGAGCATGTTGCGGGCTTCCGCAGTCAGCGTCACCCCAAAATACTGCTTAAAGGTAGGAGAGGCAGGCCGGAGATCAACGATAACGTCATAGATGGCGCCGCGCGTACACCGCACCAATTTGGCTTCTTCATAGGGAGCAGCCTGATAATGCATGCCGCGCAAGGTCCCTTTCTTTTTGTTGAAGGAAATGTTACATTGAACCAGATGGGGATTGAGGCCATGAGCAGTGAATTCTCGCTGGCACCAGGTCCGGGCAAAGAAACCCCGCTCGTCCTCGCGCCGCTCAGGCTCGATGATGAAGGCACCCACCAACGGGGTTCCGATAAAAATCACGGATAAACCCTCGCTTCTGGAATGGGCGCCACAAACTGCCCCCCCCACTCACGGATAACTGCCATTTGCTTCATAATCTCATCTTTGAAGTTCCAGGGTAAAATCAAGACGTAATCCGGTTTTGTTTCCAGAATTTTATCGGGGTGAAAGATAGGAATATGGGTGCCGGGTAAAAATTTACCCTGCTTATAGGGGTTGCGGTCAACCGTGTAATCGAGAAAATCGGTCCGAATACCACAGTAATTGAGCAGCGTATTGCCTTTGCCCGGCGCGCCATAGCCGACCACCCTTTTGCCGGTTCGTCTGGCCTGGATGAGAAATTCAAGCAGTTTGCGTTTGGTCTCTTTGACCTGCTCTTCAAAAGCGGCGTAGTAGACCAGATCGGTCAGGCCGGCTTCCAGTTCACGCTGCTTTAAGGCCAGGGCGCGTTCGCTGATCGGTTTTGAGAGATCATCCCCATGGCGGGCGTAAATTCTCAGCGAGCCGCCGTGGGTCGGCAGTTCTTCCACGTCGAACAGGGTCAGGCCATGCGCGGCGAAAATCTTTTCAGCCGTAATGAAGCTGAAATAGGAAAAGTGTTCGTGGTAGATCGTGTCGAACTGGTTCTCGGCGACCAGGCACATCAAATGGGGAAATTCAATCGTAATAACCCCCTGCGGTTTGAGCAGAATTTTTAGCCCGGCCACAAAATCGTTGAGATCAGGCACTTGAGCCAGCACGTTGTTGCCCAGGAGCAGGTCGGCCTGTTGGCCTGCGGCAGCCAAACGACGGGCAGACTCAACCCCGAAGAACTCGACCAGGGTCGGTACTCCTTTTTCAACCGCTACTTTGGCCACGTTGGCCGCCGGTTCGATGCCCAGCGCGGGGATTTTTTTCTCGACAAAGTATTGCAGCAGGTAGCCGTCATTGCTGGCCACCTCGACCACCTGGCTGCTTCCATTCAGGTCAAAACGCTCGACCATCGCGTCGGTGTATCGTTTGGCATGCTGCAGCCAGCTATCCGCATAGGATGAGAAGTAAGCGTATTCGGTGAAGATGTGCTCCGGGCTAACATACTCCTCTAACTGGACTAAATGGCACTGCTCGCAGACATAAACGTGGAGCGGGTAGAACGGTTCCATCTGGTTAAGCTGGCCGGCGCTCAGGTAGCTCTCGCACAGGGGCGACATACCCAAATCAACGACAGTGTAACGCAGGGGCGTGCTACAGAAGCGACAGCATGCACCTTGATAGGTGGTTTCGGCTTGTACAGGCAATTCTTTGGTTTGCTCGATCATAAATGAATCTCCGTAAGGCATCAAGCCAATATCTTCTCCGTCCAGCGCAGATTTGAGTCCAATGCGCCGGCGGCCAATAATTGTTTGATATGGTCAATCCGCTTATATTTAGGCCCTTCGAACTCGTCCAGCGCGACGCCGTATTTTTGGTAAGCTTCGTAAAGTTCTTGCGCCCCGCGCCGAGCGTTCCACTGCGGCTTAAACTCTGGCAGCACGCGCTTGATTTTGCTAAAGTCAACCCGGTAGGTGCGCTTGTCCGGCTCGGCGTCCGGGGCAAATTCCACCCGGCAGCCGGGGACGGTTTCTTTGACAATTTCGGCCAGCTCGCGGATGCGATAATTTTCTTCATTCATCCCCACGTTGAAAGCTTGATTGTGAATCATCTCCCGCGGGGCCTGTAGGGCAGCGATAAAGGCCCGTGAAATATCCTCGATATGTACAATCGGTCGCCACGGGCTGCCATCGCTCTTGAGGTAAACCAGACCAGTGGTATGCGCCCAGGCCACCAGGTTGTTGAGGACGATATCGAAGCGGTGGCGGGGCGACACCCCGTAGGCGGTGGCGTTGCGCAAGTAGGTCGGGCTAAAGTTGTCATTGGCCAATTTGGCCACATCCCGCTCGACCATTACTTTGGAGTGGCCGTAGGGCGTTACCGGGTTGAAGCCGGCTTCTTCGGTCAGCATCTCATCCCCGGCTGCGCCGTAGGTACTGCACGAGGAGGCGAAAAGATAACGCGGTACACCGGCCTGCCTGGCTAATTGGGCCAGGCGGACTGAGGCTCGATGGTTGATGTCATAAGTTAAATCGGGGTTCAGGTTGCCCAGGGGATCATTCGACAGGGCCGCCAGATGAATGACAGCATCAAAGCCTTCCAGGTCGGTCGCTTCGACGTCACGAATATCTTTTCTGATTTCCGAAATCCCAGGCATGCCTTCGCCAAAGGTGCAGCGCTCATAAAGGTCAGTATCCAGGCCAACCGCGTCGTGGCCTGCGGCCTTCAACATTGGGGTTAAGACGGTGCCAATATAACCATTGTGTCCTGTAACAAGAACGCGCATAATATTCTCCTAATCAAATAATACTATTGATAATGGTGAGTTTTGTTAGCTGTATCAAGTACTTCTTGATAAAGTCGCGGGAATAAAGGTATCCGCTCATGAATTGCCAGAAGCATATCTTTGACCATTGATCTTAAATTCTTTGGAATCAACAACCAACGCATCATATGAAAATAACAGCATATTCGCTGGTAAGTATTTATGGGAGAAGTATTAATGGCCCGGAGAGAATCCTTGAAATATAACCATTTAACCAGGACCATCTTATCTTTTAATGATGTATCAAAAAATACTACTCGGGCGCGTTCAGATGCCAGCACACCTCTGGTTGATTGTTTAGGATGAATTCTGACAAAAAATAACCGGTCAGGGATTTCATAGAAATAGCCCAGCAGAGCCATATGAGCGAGAAAAACTTCATCTGAACAGGGATAACTCCCATGCATAACCGTTTTCTTCACCAACCCTGCCCGCATCAGCCCTGAAGCTTGAACTACGCGATTATCATTAGTTACAATAAGCTTTCCAAAACGAACGTGAGGCTCAAGAGAACTGGTATCAGGCAAAGGATCATAATCCTCTAAAAAGGTCCCATTTTCATCAATTACCTTTGCTTTTGGGAAGCAGACAGCTACTTCAGGATGATTGTCTAAGACTTCAACACACTTTGCAAGAAAATCAGGCGCCAGCAAGTCATCATAATCAGCCCACTTGAAATACTCACCGGACGATAGTTCAAAGACACGATTGTAATTTGGAGCTATACCCAGGTTCTTGACACTCCGGTAATATTTTATTCGCGTGTCTTTTGCCATATAGTCTTCGCAAATCTGCTGCGTTCTGTCTGTTGAGCCATTATCGGAGATAATGAGCTCAAAATCCGAAAAGGTTTGACATAGGATAGAGTCCAATGTCTCCTTGAGATGAAATTCTCCATTATAAACAGGTAGTCCAATACTTACACGGGGTTTATTCTGGGTCATATAAGACTCCTTGTATCCTGACATCGTCTAACGCTCGACCTACTTCCCCCAAGCTCTCTCCAAAGTTTTCTTCCTTATGGACGGCCACCCCAGCTTGCTTAAAGGTGGAAGCTTTGAAAAGGCGACCCACATGGTGAATCTTGGGGTTACGACTGCCCGTTTGACTAATGATCATAAAATCTGCCGCCGAATCAATCATCTGGTTCAGGGCATCATTCTTGGCAACAAGCTTCTTTAGTTCCATATACCGGTTCAGGTGGTTCCTGGTAACGGCATAAGTTTCACATAAGAAATCCACAGTCCTATTTTCTTTTTCGTGGAACTCTAATTCGCTGTTTTCCAAGTGAAGAAAACCCGAGATGCCATGGGGAATCTCTGGTTCGTTAACCAAATGCTTGAATAGTTTGGCAAGTTGAGAAGGGAAAAGTAAGATATCATCATCTACAACGATCAAATATTCTGGATCAAGCTCATCGGCGATCAGCCAGCGATAACCACAGCCGCGCTTGACGTTTTGATTTATGAAAACCAAGCGTTTATCTTTGATCTTAATCCTATCATCAATGTGGACATCGGGATTATGGTTTGAAATAATTAGCTTATCAACGAAGTTACATTTAAGAATGTTACGAACTTGGGGTTCAATGTGTTCCATTCGGGCTGGATGGTAATACGTAATCAACACCGTGACTTTTTGGGGAATGTCTATTGAGATTGTTCGGCCAATGTATCCATTTAAAGTCCACAATGCGTATCTTATTTTTCGAGTTAGTTTTGGCACGATCAGTCTCCTGTTGTTATGTGCTGGACAATTCTACCTAAGTGCAGTCAGACAACCTATTTGCAGGCTTATTTATCAACCGCCCACTACGACTTTGCCCAAATGAGCCTGGTGATATTCCAACTCTTTTGCTTGACGTTTTGTTTCGACTAAATCAACAATCTTCTGGTAAGCCACATACCCCAGGTCAATTTGACGTTTCGCCTGCTCCAAGAGTTGAGGCCGCAACTGCTCTGCCGCTGACCAGGCAAAGTCAACAGCTTCCGACAACTTTTCCTGTAGGTTCTCCTCGTTCAAATCAATAACCTGACAACCTTCTTTACCAAATTCAGCCGTCAACCCTGCTAACTTATTATAGTATTCAACCGATTTGGCCAAGGCGACAACGGGTATGCCTTGACCTAAAGCAAAAACAGCGCCGTGGAATGTACCGCCTATCATCACTCGGCAGCGACTGATTCGCTTTATAACGTCCGACGTTGTCTCAAATTTCTGCCAAGCCGACGAAATTTTGTTATGCCCCTTCATAATTTCTTCGATATAATTCATATCCGCCTCATTGACATCTATCGGGGCTGCAATTAATTCGGCGCTATATTTTTTAGCTGCCTGGAGCACAACTGGTCGAATGGCTGCAATATGTTTTTCATTTACCTGGGTATAAGCAGCAACCCGCAAACTAAGCCCGATCCCCGTTCCTAGTTTATTGGTGCGGGCTTGATAGGCAGGTTCAATGGCATCATCACCGGTCATAATCACTTTGCTCTGCGCGACGTTAAGTGAATCCAGCAATGGCCGGGCGATACGTTCTTCACGGACCATTAAATAATCTACCGAGGGCAGTACTTGCCTGGCTCTTTCAAGCAATGCCGGGTCCTCCATTGGCCCGATACCCTGTCCCACCATGACCACCGGAACGCCATGGGTAACCGCAGCTTCTATCCTATCAAACATCTGAAACAAGAACCGCTTATCGAAATCACACATGTACCCGCCACCGGTGGGAATGTAAAGATCATAATTGGCTATTTCACTGTACAGTTCAGCCGGTGATTGGGCCATTTCGACAGGTTCAGTATCTATGTCCGTTCCGGTCCCAGAATTGACCTCCTGCTCATGGTGTTGGCCGCTGCGTCCAAGCCAAGACAACATTAATGAACGTATACCTTCAGATGTTAAGGTAAATTTCGTTCGATTGTGAAGCCTTTCTCGCAGCTCAAATAACAATCGCCATAATGGTCTGGGCATAAATCGGTGCAATAGCTCGAGACTACTCGAAATTTCGAAATTATACGGAGAGACCGGGTGTGTACCGGGGATATATACCCTGCAAAAATGGGGTGAGATTGAAATTACCTCAAACGACGCTTCTGGCCAGAAATTCCTTAACCTTTCCAACGTAACTTCTAACAAAGCATTATTGCCCTTATTTCTATGGTCATGAACTGCTTGGTCTAACAGAATGCGCATCAACCGTATCTCCTATTACTCCGATTACCCCAAAAGCGCCTGCTTATAACCGGCCAATGTCTGGCGGGCACATTTTTCCCACGAAAAACTGGCTGCTCGCTCGAATCCTTTTTGAGTCAGGTCTGTTTTGACCACCTCATCCGCCAGAACCCGAACCATCATGTTAGCCATAGCCTGAGCATCCTTCGCCTCCACCAGGAGGGCCGCCTCACCCACAATTTCTGGAATAGAAGAATTGTTAGCGGCTACCACTGGAGCGCCACAAGCCATAGCTTCTAAAAGCGGCAGGCCAAAGCCTTCGTAGAGCGAAGGAAAAACAAAGAGCGAAGCTGCGTTATAAAGCAGCACCAAATCTTCATTGGAAACCTGTCTTAAAAATTGCACCTGCTGGGTCAAGCCCAGCTTTTCGACTTGCTCGGCCAGCTCCGTAGCCAGGAAGTGATGAGTCCAGACAATAACCAGTTTATACCGTTCCCGTAAGCTCGCCGGCAACAAGGCATAGGCCTGCACCAGGGTCGCAATATTTTTGCGCGGGTCGGCCGAGCCAATGGCCAGGATAAATTCAGCGTTCAGTTCATATTTGCGGCGGATCGTTTCGATTTGTTGGGTACTATCAATTCGCCGGAAAATATGGCTGGCAGCCTCATGGGTCACAAATACCTGATCGGCCGTTAGTCCCAAGTATTGAATAATGCTCTCTTTGGCCGCCTGAGAAACCGTCAGAATCAGCGAGGCCCGGCGAGCAGCAAATTGCGGAACCAGGCGGTAATACCATTCCATCAATTTCCGCTGGGCAGACCAGGATTTACCTTTAGAAAATTTCTCTGGAAAGAGCCAGATCATGTCGTGGATTGTCACCACCAAAGGACAGGCCAGGCGAAGCGGCGCGGTGAGATTTGGCGCATGCAATAGATCCAATTGATCCCGAACTACCAGGCGGGCCAGCTTGACCTGTTCACGCCAGGGCATGCCAACTACGGGCGTCTGGCCAGGCACAATACGGCTGGTGAAATTGGGGCAATCCGGCAGCCTTGTATCCTGGCAAGGCGGGCGATCCAGGTACAAGATATATTCATTTTCTGGATCAACTCTAGCCAGCGCCGTAATCAGATTCTCGGTGTAAGTTTTGAATCCACCCCTCTGAGGATGGGTTAAAAAGCGAGCATCAATCCCAATTCTCATTTTATTTTGGTCTTTAACCCGCGCCAAAAACTTGGCGAAAAAGTATGCCAGCCGGCAAAGGCTAAACCTGCCGTTGCCCGACTCGCGGCTGTAAATATATTCTTGCGTTTTAAGTTCCACATCATCGAAGCAAAGTAGGCCCGGCTGACCCGCCCATGCCAATAACTGGAAGGCGCTGATGCCCGCAAGCGGGCATAAGTATGTTGAGCACTGAGGGCCTTTTCCCGCCCCCGGCGGTCACTCTCGGCCAGAGTAGCCCAGTTCGTTGTACTGCCCACCTCACCAATCCGAATTTTGGCGACGACGGTAGGTGTGTAAGCAATCGTAAACGATAAAGCTATCCGCCTACCCAGATCACGATCTTCAACACCAATAATATCCGGGACTGAGTCATAACCGCCGGTGGCATGAAACTGCTTGGCCTGTAATAATGATGCCTGAAAAGGGATCGCTTCACCCGCTACCAACAGGGCAAAAATATTGCCGCTAATGTCCGGATGAAATTCGGCTACGATATTGCCCTCATTGTCAACGGTCTGGTAGCTGCCGTACAACCAGGCCGCTTCGTTTTTCTGATCCAGCTCCCAAAAGGCCTCCAAAGCGCCCGGCAAAAACAGGTCATCATCATCCAGAAAATGTAGATACTTACCTCTGGCAATCGCCGCGCCAGTATTGCGAGCCACACTGCGCTCGCGGCGATTCGTATCAATCACCCGTACCCGCTCCGAGTGTTGCCAATCCATATCAGGTAGTGGTTGACTCGAGTCGTTCACTACAATCACTTCAAAATCAGCAGTCTTAAACGACTGATTTAACACACTGTAAACAGCGCCGGACAGGGTTGAACGATTTATCGTCGGAATAATTGTAGAACTAAATATGGCCATCTCAGCTTTTCCTGAATGAAAGAGTACGCTTGGTCAGGTTCTCAAGCCCGAGTGCCGCAAAGATTAACAGGACGGCATCAACGGGCAGACGATAACGAATCAAGGCCCAAGATGCCAGATGGATGGCTGTATAGATCATGACGAAGAGGTAGAGCAGGATGATCTCTGATCGCTGCATGCTATGAGAAGGATACCGCACCAACTTTGCTGAAATCCACAAACCATACAATATGAAGGGCAGACAAATCCCGAACGAACCGACCCGGGCGATATTGCTGATCAAGCCTGAGTCAGAGGAGGGCCAGAATTTGAAATACTCGCCAGCTCGACTGAAAGAGAGCAAAACAAAACGTACCGGATCATCTGCGATAAACCCGAGGCCCAGCTTGAGCAAAGCCTGATCCATTTCCGCCTCATTGAGCGCCAAGAGTTCGGCCGGAATCAAATCGTGGTAGGTTTGTGTTCCTAAAAGGGGGGCGAAGTGTGTCCCATAGATGGGATGATTGCCCCAGAAAAAAGCAAATCCAGCATTCGTGTTAAGGGGCACAAAGGTATGAAAAGCAAGATAGTTGCGCGCTGTCCAGGGCACAATCATCAACAGGATGATGCAGGCGGCGCCAATCAATCCTTTGAGCGCTGACCAACGAAACCGGTTCCCCCACGGCCAACCTGCCGTAGATTCCTGTGGCCCTTCGGACTTATTCCACCACAGCCAAAGGAATAAGAACGGCACAAACAGCAGAAAAACTTGGCGGAGGAGCAGCGTCACGCCAATAGCCAGGCCCAATTCAAGCCAGAGCCACCCATTCAGGGCAGATGAGGATTGGTTTGGGCCGGTTGGTTTGGCTCTGGCAGCCAGACGCAGCGCCACATCGAAGGTCCACAAAATGCCGGTGATGTAGAATGTTTCGGTCAGCACCCCTCCGGCATAGTAGAAAAAATAGATATAAACCGCCCCGAGGCTGGCAGAAATCAGGCCGGTGATTGGGCCGAAAATACGACTGCCGATCCGCCAAGTTAACCAAGTGTGTAAGATACCGACCAACACCGCCTGAATCAGCCGGGCTACGATTGGCTGCGGGCCAAACAAGGCGTAGATAGCCGTCAGATAAAGGGTGTAGAGGTAGCTCCAGTGGGCAGTTGGCTCACCGGCCCGGGTCGCCGGCCACCAGTCGGTGGCAAAACTAAAGCCGTACCCCGCAACAACCCGCCGGGCCAAACCGTCGTAGGAGATTTGGTCGAAGATGCCGGGCAGGGGCACGACTGTATTACCCTGATACAGGGCTGAACCAAGTCGCAGCAGCGTAGCTACGATGATGATCCCTGCCAGCCACATTTTGACCGATGAGGTTACAGCAGTGGAGGCAGCCTCTCCTGTATTCAAATGTGTTTTTCCTGGCTGCACCAGTTGGCTATCAAAACCCATAAAACCATCTCGCATTCATTGGCAATCTATGAGATCATGTCAGAATAGCTTGAGCAAAAGAGGCGCCCGGACCGCTCCATTGAACCCCTAGAAAATCGGCAATTGTAGCCGCCACATCGGTAAAGCTGGTGCGCGTACCCAAATGACAGTTACGCTTAATGGGCTGACCCCATACTAAAATGGGTACCCGCTCCCGGGAATGATCGGTGCTGGCGTCGGTCGGATCATTGCCGTGATCGGCCGTGATGATCAATACATCATCATCGCGCAGGGTCTGCCAGATTTCAGGCAAACGCCGGTCAAAAGCAACCAGGGCCTCAGCGTAACCATGCGGATCATTGCGGTGGCCGTATAAAGCATCAAAATCCACTAAATTGGCGAAGATAAGGCCCCTTTTAGCCAGGGCCAGGAATTCCACAATAGCGTCTACCCCGGCCATGTTGTTGCCGGAGTGGTTGCTCATGGTTAGCCCCCGGTAGGCAAAGATATCCTCTATCTTACCTACCCCCATAACGTCCTGCCCGGCTGCTTTGACCACATCCAAAATAGTGTCGCCGGGAGGTTCAAGGCTAAAGTCTTTGCGGCGTTCGGTGCGGGTGAAGTGACCTGGCTGGCCGACAAAAGGGCGCGCAATCACCCGTCCTACGGCGTGTTCACCTGTCAGTAAGTCACGGGCCACCTGGCAGAAGTGGTACAGCTCATCAATCGGGATGATCTCCTCGTGAGCCGCTACCTGGAAAACACTATCAGCCGAGGTGTAGACAATCGGCTTACCGGTGCGCAGGTGCTCTTCACCCAATTCTTTAATAATCTCAGTACCGGAGGCTGGATAGTTGCCCAGGGTTTTCCGCCCAATCCGCGCCTCATAAGCGGCCATCAATTCGGCCGGAAAACCTTGCGGATAAGTCGGGAAGGGTTGGTCCAGGATGACTCCGGCCAATTCCCAATGCCCGGTGGTGGTATCCTTGCCGGCGCTCACTTCGGTCAGCCGCCCGTAGACACCCACCGCCGCCTCGGTCGGCGGCACACCTTTGATCTCGGTGAGATTGCCCAGGCCCAATGTGCCCATGTTTGGCAAATTCAACCCGCCAACCACCCGGCTGATATTGCTTAAAGTGTTAGCCCCGGCATCGCCATAAGCTGCTGCGTCCGGTGCGTCGCCGCAGCCAACACTGTCCAGCACAATTAAGATCACTCGCTTTACCTGGTCAGCCATACTTTGCTCTCTCTAATGCTAAAAGGCTCAAGCCAAATTCCAACAATACCTAAATACATCCAGGTTGGAGCGCAGCTCCTTTTGGGCTTGCTCCCGCCGAGAAGGTATCAGAAATGCTACCCCCCAAATCAACAGTTTGGCCAAGCTCAGGCTACCATGCAGCAGGCGCAATAAAAGCGTAGGGAACAGACCATAGTTTTTTTGAAAGAATAACATTTTGCCACGGTAGACCATTTTACGCCGGCTCCAGCGGTTCATACTGCGGCCGCCGTAGTGAATTGTAGTGACGTTGGGCAAGTAATAGATACCCCAACCAGCCCTTTTCAACCGATACTGTAAATCGGCTTCATCACCATAAATAAAATAGCTCTCATCAAGCAGGCCAACCTGATCCAACGCTTCGCGGCGCAGTAACACACAGGCCGAACCGATCCAATCCACGGCTTGCACTTTATCGGGGCCACTCCGGTCAGGATAGCCGGGCCAGATCAAATTGCCCAAGCGGGTAGAAATCAAAAACTCTTCTGTTAACGAAGGAAATTTGTTAATACCGGCCTGCAAGGAACCATCCGGGTTAAGCAGCCGTCCCCCAACACCTCCGGCCCTGGGATTGGCTTCCAGAAACTCCACCATCGCATTAAAGGAGGGGCCATTCACCAGGGTGTCATTGTTAAGCAACATCACATAGCGGCCTGTAGTAGCCTCGATACCTTGATTGCTGGCCTTACCCAGCCCCACGTTACTGTCATTTTGGATGATTTTAACCTGGGGGAACTGCTCGCGCAGCATGGCCTGGCTGCCGTCGGTTGAGCCGTTGTCCACCACCACCACGTCGTAGCTAAACCGCAAATCACTTTCGTACAGAGAGCGCAGACAGGGATCCAAATAACTTTTGTTGTTCCAACCCACCAAGATGATGGACATGTCCGGTACAGACACTTCAGCCTGGCTGGACTGGGCAGTAGTTAGGGTTAATTGAGGTTCCATGCTTCACTCCTCCCGAAAACGGCGATCTAGTTCCATAATCTCCTCGTAGGTACCCAGGTCTATGTACACCCCATCAACCACACAGGACCCGCGGAAGCGGAAACCGGCCGCAATAGCATTATTCATAATTTGGGCAAAATCGGATATCCCCTGGCGAACAGACTCGTGCAGATGTTCGGTGAACCGGGAACGCCAGATGATACAGCCCCACATTTTGGTCAGGTCGGTTTGGCGGGGTTTATCCACAATTTCCAAAACCCGATTATCGTTATCTAACCGGACCATGCCAAACTTCTCCGGCCGTTCCGTAGGGAACAACACTAAAATAACGTCATCTTCTGGAGAGGACTCTTTGTAAGCGTTGGCGAAAGCATCCCCTGGCTGCATGATGGTATCGGCCATCCCAAAGAAGACCGTTTTGCCCTGAGTCAAATGATAGGCCGAATCCAGGGCGTGGGCTAGACCGGGTGAGGTGGATTGGTTTTGACTATCCACTGCCTCTTGCACGACATAGCTGATATGACAGCCAAAGCGGTGGCCATCGCCAAAGTAGCCGACCAGTTGATGCTTGGTTTCGTTGATGACAAAGACAACATGCTGCACTCCGGCCGTGGTCAGGTTATTGAGTACAAATTGGGAAATCGGCTTGTAGTGATTATCACGAATGACCGGATATAATTCCTTAGGATAAGGCAGCCCCAAGCGGACCCCTTTACCGGCGGCGGGAACTAAGCCAATCACTTCTTCGTTGTTCATTGCGAAACTCCTTTTGGTGGTATAATAACCCTATTTGTTTTGAGACAAGGAGACCACAGCAGTTTGCAGTCGTCCCGGCGATAGAGGTCCAACTCCACGTGTTAAATTGATTTCCTGCGGGTGAGACTGGCCCATATAAATTTGCTCGATACATACCAGTCCACCTAAAAACATCCAGCCCAACATGCTCATGCGGAAACCGGTCAGACCAATGTTGTAAGGAAAAGGTAAGACCCAATCGGCCAGCGCCGCAGCCACCAAAGTTCCAGCTAACCCGCCCATAACACCGTAGACATAGGCCCAGGCGAAGCCACCAGCCGGCACCTTGGTCCTTAATCTCCAGGCTAACCAGGCCACCTCCAACGCAAACCAGAAGAAACAGGCCAGCCCTACCAGGCCGGTTTGAGCCACAATATCAACATAATTATTATGAGAATTAAACCGCACTGCCCACCCTCGAATAGGGAAGAGAGGGGTATACCAGTAGTAATTAGCCGGGCCAAGCCCCAAAATAGGGTTTACTTTGATGATTTCCAGCATGATAAGGAGGGCATCAACCCGGGTTGAATAACTATAATCATCCGAAGCAATGGCTTGCGAGGACAGGTACAGCGTCAGGGGATATCCGGCCAGCACCGCCGGTATAGCCACCCACCAGGCGTGAAAGGCAATCATAGCGCCCACGCTGGCTATAGGGGGGAGATAGCCTGATTTCCAATCATTATTCAAGATAAATCCAACATACAAAGTGGCTAGAGCTACCCCCCCTAACACCATGCGCCAACCCAGACGCAACTCTCGATTAAATGCCGCCTGGCTTGCCGATAGCGACACCAACCAGACCCAAAACAAGCTATTGTTAAAAGTGCCAAACTGCAACAACGGATCGGTGAACTTGCCTAGTCCGGGCACCAGCCACCCGGCGATATGCAAAGAACTTACGGCTATGAATAACCAAGTCAGCCACTTCAGCCAGCGCAGGTCACGTATCTGGTGCGCTATCAGCAGAAAAGCACCCGCAGCCAGTATGTATATAAACAGCCCCCCCAGTTGGGCATCCATCGGCGCTGGCTGGGCAAAGGTGAACCAGGGCAAATTACCCACCCCAAAAGAAAGTATAGCTCCAAGCACAAGGGCCAACAACGGCCAAACGGTCCGGGATTGGACCAGGCGCAATGGGCGGCGTTTCACAATCACTGCAAATAAGTGTAGACCGATGAGTAACACCAAGACGATAACCCCGACGTTGAGTCCACCCGGCAGATTCGGCGAAGGCACTATTAGACCGGCCACTACCAACCCGAGTAGACCAATGGCCGGCCAGCGCCAATAGATAAGAAAGGCAATGATGGCAGGAACCAGGCCCAAGATTGGAATGAGTTGAAGCGAAAAAGAATTAAAGCCCAAGACAGCGCCTATAACCAGCACTCCGGCTCCGATGACCGGGGGCAGCCACAGGTGCGAATTTTGGCCTAACCGATCAATTAAACGACCAGGAGACTCAAGTTTAATAGGCCAACCTTTGCGGCCCCACTGCCAAAACATGGGCAGAAGACTCACCCATAAACTCAAGAGCACGATACTAAGACCCAAGATAAGGTTGTATCCCCATCCCCAGAGCAGCATCGCTATCAGAGTCAACAGGGTCAGAGAGGTACATGTAATCACAAACTGCCCATATAACCAGGGATTAGATAAGAAATCATCAAATTGGCGGTTGATACGGTTAATATAGCTTCTAGGCAGACCCAGCATCAACAGCCACAGCAGCACTAGAGTGGCGTACATGACCAATCCGATCGCGTACCGGAACGAGTAGCGTTGCCAAATAATGGCATTAATACTGGTATAAGTCAGCAAAGGGTAGAGAGGCAGCAGGAGCAGGAGCCAAGTGACTATCACCGCTCGTTTATAAACGGATATTATTCTATTTACATCGGTCTGGCGTGCTGAGTCTTTAACGCCAGTCGGGTAAGATTCCATCACCCTGCTCTTTCTTTCAACATTAATCTGTTCAGTGTGCTATGCGGGTTCACTTTAAAAATATCAATATTTTCAGGCACAGGCCACCCGTTCTACCAAATTCAAAAAGCGGGGCATCGTAGCTGCCCAATCGTATCTTTCCGATACCAATTGATAGGCATTGTTTGCTAATTGTTGGCGTAAACGGGGGTCTTTTAACAATTGAATGATGGCCTCAGCAAAAGCCTGGGGCGTATCGGCAACCAGTAAATGCTGGCCGGATTGAGCCTCTAATCCCTCAGCCCCTTTTGAGGTAGCGACCACAGGAGTATGTAAAGCCATCGCTTCCAAGATTTTGAGGCGGGTTCCACCTCCAATTCGCAGCGGGGCCAGGCTGACCCAAGCAGACGCCACCAGGGATTGTACATCTTCGACAAAACCGGTTAAGGTAACATTGCTAACAGGCGGCAGGGGGAGATTGGCATGATCGCCGGTGATGGTCAGCCGCACATCGGGTACCTGGGACTGAACATGAGGATAAACTTCTTGTAAAAACCACATCATCGCATCATGGTTGGCAGAGTAACGAAAAGAGCCGGTAAAAATGAGGTGATTAGGTTGTGCCGCCTGACAAACATCGTTGTAATCAGCCAAGTTGATACAATTGGGTATTATCTCAACCGCCCTGTAGGTAGGAATTGTACGGGACAGTAATTGTCGTTCTTGGTCAGAAACCACGGTACAAGCCCCAAAGTATTGCCATAAATTGGCCAAATAGCGCCGGTGCTTGGCCCAAGTCAACCCGCGCCTTATCTTTGACCAAGCTGAACCAGATTGGATAAAACTTTCATAGGGCACCCCTAATTCTACTTCTTCAAAGAGGGCTGCCAGTCCCCCAAAATAAGAACCATAGCCAGCCATTCCCGCCTGAGAGGCAATGACAAGATCATAGCTACGCTCAGTTAAGGCCTGTTTAATCCGCTGCTCCATCTCCGGCGAGAAAGTATCTATCACCGAACGAGGAGTTAGACTAAAGAACCCTAAGCGCGCCCGCCAACTCTGGGGTTGAAATGGCTTCCAGGGCACAACCTGAACTTCAGAGCAGAGTGATCGAAGTTCAGGCGAATTTTGATCTGCCTGGGGTTGGTCGGCAAAACTTAATAAGGTTACCTCATGCTGCTGGGCCAAACCGCGCAGCAGGTTAAAGATGCGTAGTTTAGAACCATTATTAGTTGGGTAAGGATACCAGGGCGAGAGAAATAGAATGCGCATGTTTATTAATGCCTACTGTGGCATTTGCCCCCAGCGATGATGTAAAAAATCTACTATACCGCGCCACATCGCATTACGATGTTCACGCTTGGAGCGCCATTTCGGCTTGATGGTCCAGCTTGTTATCGTACGCAACAATTGGCCCCACGCCCCTAACCAGACCAGGAGGGGCGCATGATGCTTGGCCAGGGTTAATAAGCGGTTACGGGTGCCATAATAAGTTACCGCAGGTTTAGGCCGATAATTACGCTGCACGCCTTTATGCCACATCTTGGCCTGAGGGACATGTATAATTTGCCAGCCCGCTCTACCAGCCCGCAAACACCATTCGGTTTCTTCCCAGTAGTAAAAATATCGCTCATCTATCATGCCCACCTGATCAATAACCGCCCGCCGAACCATGATCCCGCAGCCGGAAACCCAATCAACCAGGTGTGGCTGGCTAAACTGACCCTGATCCGGTTCATCCTGAGCCAGGTGCAGCGACTCCCAATAAGGGCCTATTTTGCCGCCAGCCGATTGAATAACAGTTGGCTCGTCATGGTGGTAAACCATTGGCCCCATAATGCCAATATTGGGGTCAGCCTCCCCTACCTCAATTAAACGCGCCAGGCAATCTGGCGCCAGGATCGTATCTTCATTTAAAACAAAAACCCAATCGGCTCTCTGGTCCATAGCCACTTTAATCCCAACATTGTTATTGCCCGCGTAACCACCGTTCTCAGTTAATACCACGACCTCCACTGCGGGAAAGGCGGCTCTGATGGCTTCAACAGAACCGTCAGTGGAACTGTTGTCGAGGACGATAATTTTGTGATTTTTATACGTATTTTGTTCTAGCGAAGCCAGGCACTCCAGGGTATCCTGACGCTTGTTATAGTTTAAGACCAGAGTAATAATTAGAGGTTGGGACATATGATCCAGGACTCCAGAAATAAAATCTCTCCAGAAAATTGATAATCTACCCTGTTACTCCAACCAAGCTTTTGGAAAATTCTTGGTCACTTCAATGCCTTCAAACTTCTGGCTTTGCCGAGCGCCGTGCTGCCTAACCCAATTGGCCATGCTGCTGAGACCTTCTTCCAGATTATGGAGCTTTCTTGCGCCAAATATACGCTGGACTTTTTCGTGTGAGGAGTAGGCATTCAAGACTTCATTACGCGCCGGCAAATGAACCAAATTTGGCTCAACCCCCATAGCCCGAGCCACAGACTCGGCCAATTCATTCACGGTGTAGGGCTGATCGGCGCCAATATTAAATATTTGATTATAGGCTGCTGGCACATCAATGGCCTCGACCATGATAGGAGCCAAATCACCAATATAGCTGAAGGCCCGAGTTTGAGTTCCGTCGCCAAAAACTGTCATCGGTTTACCTTGTAAGATCTGGTTCATAAAGATACCGACGACATTCCGGTATTTGTCGCCAATATTCTGGCGTTCACCGTAGACATTGTGCGGTCTAAAAACAATATAATCCAGGCCGAACATTTCCTTACATACTCTTAGCTCTTGTTCAACCGCCAATTTGGCAATTCCGTAAGGATCTTCTGGGTGGGCCGGAGTTTCCTCAGTCATAGGCAGCTCAGGACTGGCTCCATATACGGCGATAGAGGAAGTAAAGACAAAACATTTCACCCCGGTATTGACCGCCGCATTGATCAAGTTAACACTGCCGATCAGGTTATTATTGTAATTGAAACGCTTAATAAAATGGCTCAAGCCTTCGGCAGCGTAAGCGGCCAGATGGTAGACGTAGTCAAAGCGCTTTTGGGCAAAGAGGCTGTCCACCAATCCCACATCATTGATACTACCCCGGACAAACTCGGCGCCTGCCACGACATTATCAACAAACCCGCCACTTAAATCATCCAATACCGTGACCTGATGGCCACCTTTAACCAATTCCTCGGTAACGTGTGAACCAATAAAACCCGCGCCACCGGTGACTAAGATTGTGCTCATGTTTTCCTCAATAACAATTTAAGTATGATTGGGTTAAACGTAACACGATTTCCTTATATTCTCATGTGAATGACGTTAGAAAAAAGTTAGAATCCGGATGATTCAAATAATACGTAGCCGTCACCCTTTTGCCAACGTCTCTTTCTAATTGGGGTCTCTTTGCTCTATACAAGCAAGGAAATGTTTTTCTAACTGAGCAACTGAGGCGTCCCAGGTCCAATTGTGTAGAATATGTTCCCGGCTGTTGCGCCCATATTCTAAAACCAACCTCGAATTTGAGAGCAAGTGTTGGACGGCCCTGGCAAACTGGACTGGATCACGCTCCACTAACAAGCCGGTCTGATTATGCACAATACTCTCCTGCACACCTCCCTCTCGCACCCCAACCACAGGGGTACCGCACGACATAGCTTCTACAGGAACCAAACCAAAAGGCTCCAAAACCGGGGCATAAACACATAATTGGGCCTTATTGTATTCGACGGCTAATTCGGCTGTGTTTAAATTAGTCAAAACTTGCAGCTCAACTTGGTGTTGGCTAGCCAAGTTTTCTATATAACTTCTTTCCAAAGTGTTTACGCTATTGCAGGCCAATCTTAACTTGGGGCGTTGGTCCGCCGGAATATGCCCCAGGCTTTCAACAATAAAGTCAAATCCTTTGCGGGGGGATAGCTCACCCACAGATATAACATGGTCTCCTTTTTGTATATCTTGTACTATGCGAAAACTGTCACAGTCTACCCCATAATGACAAACTGGTGTATCTACCCCATAGGCTAATTTCATCTGCTCCTGGGTAAAGTGAGAATTAGCCAGCAGCAGCCTAGTTTGACGCATACTTTTATGTTGCATTGCTGCTAGACGCTTTTGGTAAAGTTCAACCAATGGATCGAAACGATTCAACACTTGCCGCCACTTATCATCTTTCATATAAGGGCGCTGAAATTGACGCATAAACTTTGGACCAAAAGGTTCATGCAAGTAGTAGATGGTCGGTATTTGCACAAATTGTAAACAAGGAGGGATAAAAGTATAAAGACAAGTATGAGCAAATACCAGGTCGTAACGACCAGCGTTTATCTTCTCGGCAATGCGCTGCCCAAGCTGTACCAATTCACCCAAATCACGCCATCGCTGTAATTGATTCAGACGCCCCCACGGGCTGCCAAATAACTTCCGAGACTTAAATTCAAAAATATGATGTTGTTGTACTAAGGGACGAATATCACAAAAAGTGTGATCGGCGCTGCTTTGAGTGTAAACATCAATGTGGTGTTTTGCGGTCAACCTTCGCGTCCACTCATAAATGGCACGTTTGGCCCCACCACTAGGGGCATTATGATAAAGAGCAATACGCATAAATGAATTACCACCTCATCAAGCCTATCCATAATTTAGCATAGAATAATTGTATTTAAATGTGAAAATAGTTAGAAAATGGTTAGAAAACAATGAGAGGGAATTTATCAGGTACCCGAGACGAGAATATTTAGCCTAAATCCTGTAGCCACGATCCGTTCGTTCACCCCGGAAATATGGGTAGATGATTTGAGGTATTGTTAGGGGGAATGCGCCTTTTTTAGATCTACGAAGGGAGGAATGGTTAACGGGTCAGCTTGATGCCCTGTTTTGGTCCGTAATAGAATTTTACATAAGGATGGATTTATCCTGTAAATTGTATAAAGCAATGTGCCGGGAAGGTCTTTGGGATTCAATTGCCGCATCCGACGGAGCCAATCACCAATATAGGTGGGGTCAGGCTCGTACAAGAGCGCTTTACCGGCCATCAAGCGCAGCAATCTGGCTTGCTGTTCAGCGGGCAGAGCCGTAAACTCAGGCCAGCAGGTGATGGCTGTTTGTTGATCCGGCGCCCCCCTGAGGAGGTTTACCAGTAAATCATAAAACACATTCAAACGGATCTCAAGGGAACAAGATTTAAAGTTTTCCATTTTGACTGCTTTTATCCGGCATTTTGCCATGTCCAAAGCCCGTCTCCGCAAACCCGTAAGGACAGTAATATTGGTTTGATGGACTCGATACCGGCAGGTATCATGGTCAATGTAACCAAATCGAGCCACATCGGCATAGTGCGTAAAAAAGTCCCAATCAGGTCCAATCACAATATCAGGATCGAATTTCAACTGATGTTGGGTGATGATGTTGGTCCGCAAAACCACGCACATAGGGGGGCCAAATACATCTGAGCCTCGGACAACTTCTTCAAAGACCCGGCCCACAAAGGGACCACGCCGCCGGCTTGATAGAATTTGTAGCGGAGTTCCATTTGAATCACAATAGTAACCATCTGTATACACCCCATCACACTCCGGATGAGCCTGTAAATAAGCGGCGGTTACTTCCAAGTGATCAGAAAGAAAAACGTCGTCGGCATCCAAAAAGGCCAAAAATTCGCCCTGCATTTGGGCCAGGGCCTTATTGCGGGCCGCGGCCTCCCCACTGTTTGCCTGTTGAAATACCTTGATACGGGGGTCAGTAAATCGAGCCACTACAGCGGCGGTATCATCTGTAGAACCATCGTTAACAATGATCAACTCCCACCGGCTGTAGCTTTGGGCAAGCACGCTCTTAATGGCCTGTTCAATATATTTTTCAGCATTGTAAGCTGGCATCATTACACTAACTAGTCCGGGTTGCATAACTCATCTTCCGTAGGGTTATCTCAAAAAACAGAAACAACTGTTAAATGTCTGTCGTTTTCAATGGCTAAAACTCAAATTTGGTCTACCGGCTGACCTTCGATCACTGCGTTAAACAGACGTTCCAGGCGCAACAAATAATGCTCCCATGAATGTTTGCGTACAGCGTCCTCCCGAGCCTGCTGGGCCAATCCAGTACGCAGGTCAGTATCAGCAATCAACCTCTGCAAGGCCCCGGCCAGGGCCAAGACATCTCCCGGTGGTACCAACAAACCGTTGCGGCCATCTTGAATCACTTCAGCTATTTGCCCCACCCCTGAGGCGATAATCGCCGTACCCGCAGCCATGTATTCAAAAAGCTTCAGGGGGGACAACCATAAATCGTGCTGCATAGGCGGGTAAGGCGCTGCGGCGATATCGGCGGCAGCCACAAGGCGAGGGATCTCGGTATGCGCCATAAAGCCGGTAAACTGCACTGCATGGGTAATACCCAGATCAGCAGTCCGCTGCATCATGGCCTGGCGCTGTGCCCCTTCGCCCACCAAAACCAGGCGAGCCTCAGGGCATGCTGCCAATACCTGGGCAAAGGCATCCAACAACGTGGCGACGTCATGCCACTCATAAAATGCACCCACAAAGAGAATCATGGGGTTGGCATTAATCCCCAGCGAGGCCCGTATTTCAGAACGGGCTTGTGGGTCAGGCCGGAATCGCTGTACATCGGCCACGTTGGGAAACACAACAATCTTTTCCCCAGGCATACCCCAGGTAGTTATCAGGTGGGTCTTGAGTGGTTCAGAGACACAGATAATACAATCGGCTGAGTTCAGATTATAGTGCATCGTCTCTTTTGCCCGCCAACGCAATAATCCGGTAATCGGTTTACCCATATAATCATGTTCGAGGATATCGTCTGCCTCAACGTATAACACATAGGGCAGCTTGAGCCGCCGGCAAGCTTTGGCTACCCCATCCCGGTATAGACCATTCCGTTCATATACCAAATCATGACCTGGGAAACACTGTAGACAGGCATCAAAGAGGCGGTAGTTTGAAAACACGTTCAAGTAAGGTGCCCCCAGCCAGCGCTGTACCCGCCAAACGCCCTGGCTAACAAGGCTAAACCAACGACTTGCCGACCATGTCCGAGGGGCAGGTCTTGGTCTCTGCGGGTCATCTGTACATACGATGTCGTCAAAGCTGCGCGGGCCGACAAATGTCAAGCTGTGACCATACGCAGGTAAACCGGCCGCGATGTATCGTTGGATGATATAAGTGGCTTCTGCCGGTTTACCACGCATTACTTGCGCCAGCGGTTCCAGTTGGGGCAGGGAAACAGCAATTCGTAGAGAACGGGAGGACGAGGTATCAAGCTTGTCCCTGTCCATCCGCTGGTAGGGTTTATCCACGCAGAGATCCATGCGAGAGGTGCTCCTGTTGTAGTGCTTCCTGGTAGATCGAGTTGAAATGATTGCATACAGCAGTGGGCTGGAATGGCCCACGTTCGTAAGATTGGCGGGCTGCCTGACCTAGTCTTATCCGCAGGGCAGGATCCTCTATCAGGGTGCGTATCTTTTGAGCCAAACAGGCCGAATCGCCTGGCTGGCACAACAAACCATTAACGCCATCCTCAATTAACTCCGGTATTCCTCCGACAGAGGTCACCACAATCGGACAGCCATACGCCATAGCCTCAACCATGCCCAACGGCTGCCCTTCGAGGATGGAAGACATCACGAAGATATCGGTCTGGGCCATAATTTGAGAAAGTTCTTCTCGCCGAGTGAAAGCACCCACAAAAATGTCCTTTCCATCCAAACCGAGCCGATCTGCATAGGCCAGCAACTCCTCACGGAGGACTCCATCACCATACACCCTAAATTGGGTGGCGGGATAGGTCGCCCTGACCTGGGCTATGGCCTCGAGTAAGTAGGTAAGCCCCTTGGCCACCACCAAACGAGCCACTGTGGTGACTCGAATAGGCTCATCGGCCTGCCGTGGCTTACCGTTCCTATGCCAACCTGAAGCCATTGGATCCAGCAAGAGAGGATTTCTGACCACGATAGGCTGGGTGACGCCACACACCATACGTAAAGCCTCGGCGCTCTTTTCGGACACCGCCACCACCGTAGCAGCCTTGTTGATGCTCTGTTGGAAACCTTGCCACCAATTGAATTGGGCATCGGGGGTTTGGTGCTCTTCATATACGACCGGTATCTTATGCGCATGCGCCCATTCTATGGCAAATAGCAAAGTGCTGGTATAGCCTTGAATATGAAAAATCTCGGGCCGCCAGCGTAACCGCCACCAATTCAATAACAGACGACCTAATGACTCGCGCCGGTCTGGCCCAATATACTGTCTCATCAAGTATCCTTGCAGCCCGTTGCGCGCACTGGTCAGCGATTGCTTCCAAGAAACTCTTCTGAGCAAGAGCACCAGGCCAGCCAGCAAGTATACCAGCGGGGTCAATACCCGCATGCAAATGGCCAGGATTTTTTCCTTGGTGGGCCAATGCGAGCCAGGCCGCGAAAGCCATTTGGGCACTTGAGCAATCGTCACTCCGTTCTGGCGCAGCCTTAGCATATATTGATTGTGATGGGGCACCCAGGTCGTAGATAATACACTCACCTGATGACCTTGCTGCCGAAGGCCAACAGCCAGGGTGGTGGCATACTCTTCTAATCCTCCAAATTCCTGGGGATCATAGAGAATCATGCAAATTCTCATTGTTCATTTCCATTGTACAAGCTGTTGCTTGACGCGTGTCATCAAGTCTTGAATAAACACTCTTACGGATTAGCCTCAGGATTATTGGGTTCTGTCGGCGGTACAGGGGTATCGGTGGGTGGTACGGGCGTATCGGTCGCTGTCGGTGGTACGGGTGTGTCGGTGGGTGGTACGGATGTGTCGGTGGGTGGTACGGGCGTATCGGTCGCTGTTGGTGGTACGGGTGTGTCGGTCGGTGGTACAGGGGTATCGGTGGGTGGTACGGGCGTATCGGTCGCTGTCGGTGGGATTGGCGTGTTGGTCGGCGGTACGGAGGTGTTCGTGGCTGTCGGTGGGATTGGCGTGTTGGTCGGCGGTACGGAGGTGTTCGTTGGGATTGGGGCAAGCAAGGTCGCTACACTCCCACCCCCGCCAAAGTTATCCAGGATGGTATTGCTGGCGTCGTACATAAACAGACCAATGTAACCGCCCTGGGCATAGTTAGGCCAGGCCGTTACATCCCGCGTCCCCACCAGGACGCCATTCTTATATACTTCAACCTGCCCATTCACTTTGGCTCGCGCCCCAAACTGGTCACCATTGACAAAGGTCACCGGCAGGTTAGCTCCACGCTGAACCCAGCTCTGTGAACTCTGGAAGGTCCAGACCTGGACCTGCTGTGAACCCGGATTATACACAACGTCAATCAGACCCGCCGTGTAACCACTGCTGCTCTGGGATTTGAGCACTAACCCTATCTCGGCTGCACTTGAGTTAATTGTGCTCAGGCTAACATACGCCTCCTGGTCCGCCCCAAAGGAGGCGCTGTTCCAGTAGATGTGCTGCTCACCAGAGCTGCCCACCCGCAGTTGATTGCTCGAGATGCTGTAACCGGCCGTCGTGCCCGACCAGGCGCTCCCCACCGACCCGTTAGCCCGGTTGAAGTTATCCACGACCCCTGTGCTCGGAAATCCCGCTCCCGGAACCGGCGTGTTCGTCGCCGTCGCCGGGCCGGGTGTGTTGGTCGCCGTCGCCGGTAACGGCGTATTGGTCGGCGGCACCGGCGTGTTGGTTGCCGTCGGAGGAACCGGGGTGTTCGTCGGGGGGACAGGCGTGTTGGTCGCTGTCGGTGGCACCGGCGTGTTGGTTGCCGTCGGCGGCACCGGCGTGTTCGTCGGGGGGACAGGCGTGTTGGTCGCTGTCGGTGGCACCGGCGTATTGGTTGCCGTCGGCGGCACCGGCGTGTTCGTCGCTGTTGGTGGCACCGGCGTGTTGGTTGCCGTCGGCGGCACCGGCGTGTTCGTCGCTGTTGGCGGCACCGGCGTGTTGGTCGCCGTCGGCGGAATTGGCGTGTTGGTGGGGGTAGGTAAAGCCCCCATCGTTCCCCCGCCGAAGTTATCGAGGATGGTATTGCTGGCATCGTACATAAACAGCCCAATGTAGCCGCCCTGGGCATAGTTAGGCCAGGCCGTTACATCCCGCGTCCCCACCACGACGCCATTCTTGTACACTTCAACCTGCCCATTCGCTTTGGCTCGCGCCCCAAACTGGTCGCCATTGACAAAGGTAACCGGCAGGTTGGCCCCGCGCTGAACCCAGCCCTGTGAACTCTGGAAGGTCCAGACCTGGACCTGCTGTGAACCCGGATTATACAGAACGTCAATCAGACCCGCAGTGTAACCGCTGCTGCTCTGGGATTTGAGCACTAACCCTATCTCGGCTGCACTTGAGTTAATCGTGCTCAGGCTAACATACGCCTCCTGGTCCGCCCCAAAGGAGGCGCTGTTCCAGTAGATGTGCTGCTCACCAGAGCTGCCCACCCGCAGTTGATTGCTCGAGATGCTGTAACCGGCCGTCGTGCCTGACCAGGCGCTCCCCACCGACCCGTTAGCCCGGTTGAAGTTATCCACGACCCCCGTGCTCGGAAACCCCGCTCCCGGAACCGGCGTGTTCGTCGCCGTCGCCGGGCCGGGTGTGTTGGTCGCCGTCGCCGGTAACGGCGTGTTCGTCGGGGTGCTCGTCGCCCCAATGACTTCTGCGTCAAGCTTAAGGCCGACGGCCAGATTCTGCTGCGCTACCCGCAGGACATTGGTAAAATTGATATTGGAGACATTATCACCGCAGCTATGGTAGTTGGGACGATAATACAACCATCCTCCACCACTACTCACGGCTGTTTGCCCATTGTTCCAATACGAATGTTCATCAGAATTCTGAATGCCATAATCCTTGCCAAAACCTATGACGATGCCATAGTCCGTTCTAACCTGATTGAACATGTTGGCGATACGCTCAGACTCAGTATCAATGTAAGAAATTTGATTCATATAGCCGGTCGGGTCGCTTGGGTAGGCCCAACCAATATGATCCATGACCAGTCCCACTTTGATTTGTTCACCGCGAGCCAGGGCTTGTTGGACGTGGTAGGTCGACCCATAGTAGGCTGCCCCTCTTTGGACACTGTATTCCTCGCCCACCCATAGGGCAAATCGCATCGAGTAACGATTAGGATAGTCCTTAAGGACACGGGCCAATTCAATCACGGCGGTTGACCCGGAAGCGTTATCGGCCCCACCAGGGGATCCAGCTACCGAATCCAGATGCCCGCTAAATTCGATGAAAATATTGGGATAGGCACTACCTACTTTGGTGACGTACACATTATGTCCGGCACCATTTGGTACCGTCTCCATCGTGATGGAGGCCGGCGGATAACCCATCGCCTCAAACAATCCTTTAACATAATCAGAGGACATTTCGATAGTACTCTTCGGGTAGACGGTGCTGCTGGCCGTGCAAGTGCCAGTTATATAGGGACTGTAAGTATCCTCCCGGCGTGGGCCATACAGGTTCACCAAATCAGAGGCCACGGTGACCAGGTTGGCAGAGCTGATCTGGCTAAGGTAGCCGGGGATCGGGTCGCCTGTTTGCGCGATTGAAATCCCCGTGTCAGCCAAGGCCAGAATGGCAATCACTACCGCCAACAAAATAAGCCGGACACATTTGCTTAGAACCTTAGACATGATCTCCTCCTTGGGGTTTATTTCTGCCCATACTAACGCTTGCCCTGACTAATAGAAAGAGGTAGTGAGATGAAGTGAGGAGATGGCGGTTCAAATTCCTTAATTGCTTCCACGACGCGCGCCTGGTCGGCTTCTATGAGGTCGTTATAGAAAGGCAGCCGGAGCAGGCGGTCGCTCACCTCCTCCGTCACCGGGCAGTCCCCTGCTTTCCCTCCGAATTTTCGGCCCATGTCCGAGAGATGCAGCGGCAGGTAATGAAAAACACTGAGGATGCCGCGGCCCTTCAGATGGTCAATCAAAGCCTGGCGCTGTTCCAGGGAGGGGAGGAGCATATAGAACATATGGTATGACTGCTCGCAGTGAGCGGGGACGGTGGGGAGCTGGACTCCCTGCTCTCTAGCCCACTCCTGCAGATGTTCATTGTAATAGTGCCAGATGTGCTGCCGTTTAGCTTGAATCTCGTCGCGGGCTTCCAGTTGGGCATACAGGAAGGCCGCCAGAATATCTGAGGGGAGGAAGCTGGAGCCGATGTCAACCCAGGTATACTTGTCTACCTGCCCACGGAAGAAACGGCTGCGGTTGGTGCCCTTTTCCCGGATAATTTCGGCCCGCTCAATAAAGGCCGGATCGTTGATGAGGAGAGCGCCGCCCTCACCGCAGATAAAGTTCTTGGTCTCGTGGAAACTCTGGGTGGCGAACGCCCCAAAAGTGCCCAGAAAGCGCCCTTTATACTTGCCAAATAAACCGTGAGCATTATCTTCGACGAGGGAGGTGTTGTATTTGGCTGCAATGGCCCCAATTGCGTCCATTTCACACCCCACTCCGGCGTAATGGACCGGTACAATGGCCCTGGTCCGCTCGGTGATTAGCTGCTCCAGCTTGGTTTCATCCAAATTTAAAGTGTCGGGCCGCACATCAATAAACACCGGTTTGGCTCCCCGCAGCACAAAGGCATTAACCGTGCTGACAAAGGTAAACGACGGCACAATCACTTCATCGCCCGGCTGGATTTCCAGGAGCAAAGCGGTCATTTCAAGGGCGTGAGTACAGGAGGTTGTTAACAGCACCCGGGGCACGTTGAGCGCCTGCTCCAGGTAGGCATGGCACTTTTTGGTAAAGGCGGCATCGCCGGCGGAATAGCCCTCATGGATCGCTTGTGAAATATAGTATAGTTCCTTGCCTACAATTGTTGGGCGGTTAAAATTGATTTCGTAAGTGTTTTTCTTGCTCATAAGTCGCTCCCTTTTAAGACATCGTGTTTTAGCGCAGCCTGAGCGCCTTCACGCCAGCCCCAAATATAATGAGGCGCTTCTGGCCCGCAGTTGAAGAGCACATCCAGGACCGACACCTGATGCTCGAACGGGGGAATGGTTTGTGGATATGGAGGGTAGCCTGAATAGTCTTTGTAAACCAGTTTAATTCCGGCATCCACGAACTTTTGTTCATTTAGATAATCTTTGGCCAAGGGGCCAGATACATACAGGGTTGCCGCCGCTTGCTGCAATAAGTCGAGCAGGCGATCGCCTTTCTCACCGGCAAGACAAAATTCTCGAGAATCTCTAAACTCAGTTCTAATGCCCAAAAACTCTGAACTGATGGTTTTGATGAGAAATTGGTTCAACTCTGATAGATTGGTCCATGTGGTTTGGGTATAAACGTTCTCAAAAAAACCCCGGTATTGCCTGAAATAGGGTGCTTTTGAATAAGATTGCTGGATCGTGGTCCAGTGTTTTCTGGGCCAATGAATATCATTCAATTCGACTTCACAGATCAACCTTTGTTCTGGAGAACCGACTGGAATAGTCAACCAACGTACACCTTGCGTCGTCTTAATTTTATTGCGATTGCGCCAATCATTCTTGGTATATTGCACATCATCATAAAAGATGAACAGATCAACGTCGTGAATAATATCAAAGTATCCCTTCCAGGGGATATAGTTCGATTGGATTACAGCTACCTTCTTCATCAGCAACCCCCTTTCTATAAAATATTACCTTCTGACCAACACCCGATCAAATGGCCTTTTTGTACAATCTGATCGCTTGAGAGTCAATAACCAGCTCGATAAACTTGTCATTTTCGTAAAGCCCATCCGCTCTGCTATCGCGCAAAAGTTCGAACCTATCTACAACAACTCGCCTGTCTCCGACAAGGATACTGGTACCCGGCAGTGGATTGAAGGCTCTCATCTGCCTGCTGATGGTGGGGATGTCAGCCGCCAGCTCGAGATATCCAGCTTCGACTGTTGGCCTAGGGGCCAGCGTAGCCAGGCTGTGGTCCTGGGGCAGGCCAGCCGGCTTGGTAAAGCCGGCAAACAGTCCGATGAGTTCGGGGACCATCTCCCCGGCTAACCTGGCCAGTTTCTGCCTGAGTTGGCCGTCGTTGTCCACTTCATTAATGGCCATTGACCTTTGTAGCAAGATGTTACCTTCATCCAACTTCTCGGTGACATAATGGGCCGTCACACCAGCGACCGCCTCATCATTGAGTAAAGCCGCGTGGGTTGGACAAGGGCCACGATAGCGCGGCAGCAGTGAAGGATGGAGGTTTACCACCCCCAACCGAGCCAGGCTGAGCACATTCTGCGCCAGAATTTGCTTAAACGTGGCTACGACAATCAAATCCGGAGCGTGCCGGCGCAAAAGGGCGATACCTTCGTCGCTACGTACCTGTACGCCATAGTAACAAGTCACCTGCCGCTCGTGGCATAACTCGAGCAGGTGCTGCTCCTCATAGTAGGGGAAGGGGTGGTCGTACTTAACTGTGAAAACCGCTGTTACGTTGACCCTGACATCCTTGAGCAATGCCTCCAACACCGTATTGCCAAAGCCGGTCAGGGCAAACAGGACAACGTTAAGCTTGTCACATTTATCCATTCAGGGATATCCCTTGGCGAGGTAATTTGAGAATAACCCACCCACTGGAGATTGATCTGTGCTTTTTTGACAAAACTTATCCTAACTTAGCCCACCTGCCGACACTCGAGCGAAGTAAGATGGATAACACCCCGCGATTGGTCAGATACTTGGGATCACTGGCAATAGCCTGCCAGATCGTCGTTGGCACCCCGGCGTATTCACCAGCCCGATAGCTGTGGAAAGCGCGGTTGACTGAGTAGGAACCATTCAACCGGCGGACGCTGGCCCGGCCGCCCAACTTTTCGAGATAAGGGGCTAAAGCGTGAAAAACATTCTGGGCAGCCTCAGTACCAAATTCTGCCTCATAGTTTAGCAACTGGTGAGTTAATGTGCCCAGGAAAGATTCGTCAACTTGGGCTCCCAGGCTGGCCGCCCGCTCAAAATGGCTGCGCCCATCTGCGGGCCGATTCCAGATGACCGCCCGAGCGCCTTTTAATAAGTAACCCTGGGCTACGGCCCCGCTATACTGTTCTGACAGCCGGGCCATTTCCGGGGGAAGCTGGGCGAATACTTTTTGCAGCAGGGATTCGTGGTTCTGACTCTCATCATCAATGCAATTTACGAGGAAGTGGGTCACCACTTCACTCGGCCCACCCTCAAGTATGGAGGGCTTTAGCCGAGCCGCCTGCCGGAGAAATTCCTGTCCCAAGCCGGTTTCGTCCTGGGCAAACGCGAGATAGGCCCAATACATATAGAGGTTTGCATGCGCTATGTGACGCAGGGCCAATAGCTCAGGAGGGCAATGAGGGTCTGTAAAGACTTTAACCTGATTATTTAGCTCGGACTGACAAGCGCCAGCCAAATCTTTGACGACCCGGCCGGAGTGGTAGCGGCGATAATTAAGGGCACGGTCCACGTAAGCAAATTTGCAGCCCGCCAGAAATAGCCGGCCAAAGTGGGCAATTTCTGCCCCACGACGACCGCCAATCAGGTCCATCTGCTGCGCCCACTTTCGCCTAAGCACCACATCGCTGGGCGCAAGAGGAAACCAGAGCACCAGGTCTGCCAATGAAATGTTATGCGGCGGTCGCCATAGATCACGAATCGTCGTTGCGGAATAGTTTAACTCAAAGCGAGCATTATAGGTAAAGCCAACGTCAGGGTGACTCTCAAAGAAAACAACATGGGCCTGAAGTTTTTCCGGGTGAAAGAAATCATCTTGATCCAAAAAGGCAACAAGCTCACCAGAGGAGGCTTGTAAGGCGGTGTGCCTGGCCACATCCGCCCCCCGATTTTCCGGGTGGACGATGTAAGTCAGGCGCGGATCGTCAAATTGCCTCACAACCTCGGCCGTGTGGTCTGGCGAAGCATCGTCAACAATAATTAGCTCAACGTCTGGATACGTCTGCCCCAAGACACTTTGGATCGCCTCGCCTAAAAAATCGGCCCCTTTATAGGTAGGAATAATAACGCTGACTTTAGGAGTACTCATCCATTTCTCCTACACAATATCGGCAAATTGAAACTCAACCCGCTTGAAAAACCAGTAGCCGATCAAAAAGATAACCAGCGACATGGCGGCAGAAGGAATAAGGTAAGCACCGGGCGCCTGGCCATTCAACAGCACATCACGATAAGCCTCAATTACGCCAGCCATCGGATTAAGATAATAATACTGTCGTAAATACTCCGGAACCATTGTAACCGGATAGATAATCGGCGAGGCATAAAACCAAACCTGGAGAGTCAGGGCTAGTAAAGATTGAACATCCCGGAAAAATACATTTCCGGCGGCGCTGGCTAAACCCAATCCCAAGATTAAGGTAAGCTGAATGACCAGGATGAGTGGCAGGAACAGCAAACCGGCCGGAACAAGTGATACCTGATAAAATAACATCAAGATTAGCAATAAGCCGACTGACACTCCAAAATCCATCAGCCGGGCCAGCATGGCCGCAATAGGCAAAATTTCGCGGGGAAAATAGATTTTGGTAACCAGGCCCATATTGACCACAAGCGACTGTGACATATCACTAAGCGACGCAGACAACAATGTCCATGGTACTACAGCCACAAAAGAGAAGACGGGATAAGGAATATTTCCCGTATCCACCGGGACAAATAGGGTGAAAATTAGCGAAAAAATAGCTACCTGCGCGGCCGGCTGAATGACAGCCCACAGCCAGCCAAGCGATGATTGTTGATAGCGCGCCCGGATGTTTCGGCTAGTCCAAGCCCATAATAAATCTCGGGCTTTATATAAATCACCTGTATAACTTAGCATGTTAAATTCTCTCCCATACTTGTTCCATCAGTCCTGGCGCAACTCTATTTGAGCTGAATTAGAAGTATGTTTCTTAAAGCCACTACCGTTGGAGCTGGTCAAAAGATCAAAATGATGACTCCACCTGGTATTCGGTTCAAAAATCCCACTATCATCCGCATAACTCAGGGCCGATCCTTTTACTGAGAACCAAGCGGACCGCCCGCCCTTGGGGATGATAGCCATTGAGTCGCTCTCATTCAAGAACCAAGCCTCGGCAAAGTAGGTGCCCGTTGTCAGTTGAAGCGGCTCCAAATGTAAAGAAATAATTCCTTGCCCTTGTTCCAGGTATACTTCATAATCATCCAATTTAGTCCGCATCATGCAAACAGTTAACCCGTCAGAACGCCGAATGAAGACTGAAACATGCGCCTTACCCATTGGCTTGTAGGCGTTATAATGAATTTGAATTTGAGCCGGTTGTTTATTGGGCAAATTCTCAAGTACTGTTCCGCCAGGGTCCGACACTTCCACTTTGGTTATCTCCAGGTCGCTGGCCTCATCGTCTCCTGGCTTATGGTCCGGGCTTTCAAATTTTAGAGCGCGGGCTTGATGTAGATCATGCTCGTACCGTTCAATAACCTCGTTTGTTTCACCTCGGAATTTGACTTGGCCTTTTTCAAGATAAAGAGCAGAGCTGCAAACAGCCTGAACCAAATAAAAATTGTGCGACACAAAGATAATACTGGTACCATTACTAATTAAGGAACGAATTCGGCTCATGCACTTCTGCTGGAAAGAGGCATCGCCAACAGCCAGAACCTCATCAACCAGCAAAATTTGAGGCTCCATACAAGAGGCCACGGCAAAACCGAGTCTCACCGTCATACCCGATGAGTATCGTTTTACCGGGGTATCAATGAAATCTCCCAATTCAGAAAACTCGACAATCTCATCAAAGCGGTCGGCAACTTGTTTGCGGCTGAGTCCCAGAATAGTCCCATTCAGATAAATATTTTCACGGCCCGTCAGGTCTGGATGAAACCCGGCCCCCAGTTCAATCAGGGCCGAAAGCTGTCCATTGGCTTCGATCTTGCCCGAGGTCGGCTTGGTGATATTGGCCAATAGCTTTAGAATGGTGGTCTTGCCAGCCCCATTAGACCCGACCAGGGCCAAAGACTCGCCTTGTTTTAACTCAAAGCTGACATCACGAAGCGCCCAAAAGGTTTTATCTTTGTTGAGCTGACGAGAGCCACCCTGAAGTGAGTTTCTAACCCAGCCGGATACGACGCTGGGCAAACTTGTTCTGGTTAAGCCTAACTGATATTTCTTAGACACATGTTCAAAGTGTACAGTTGATTTCATTGATTTAATCCCCAGGTTGAGATCAGCGATTTCAGCGACGGTTTTGACTCGCCAAAGAGGAACGCAGGATGATCGCTGAGATGAGTAAGATAACGGGCACAAGGCCAATTAAGAGAGGGATAATTGGGTTATTGTCTTTCAGTGATGCGTTAGTACTATTTAAAGATGGATTTGTAAAAACAGGCCTAGGCGTTGAGGTTGGTGTCGGGCTGGGTGGCGTTACCATAGTCACAGACACAGAGGAGGATGTGGGCGGTAGAGTTTGGGGTGGCGTTACAGGCAGTTCAACCACCGGCAGTTCATCCGCATTAAGGGGGAGGTAAGAATACCAAACCCCATTGGCGTTAAGTCCAGGGTCCATACGCCAGGTCACCAAAAGCATATTACCCTGGCTCACTATAGCCCGCACTTCAAAGGGGTCAAACGCCTTATCGCCTTCCTGGTCGGGCACCTGGGGTCCCGAAATCACTGCTTCCGGCTCAGACCAACGACCATCTTGCCACACACTATGCCATGTGCCATGAATATCAGGATTACCGGAAATACGCTGCGCCCAAAGTAAATGTAAATTATCACCACTATCCTCTACAAAGGACATGATGCCGTTCACACCCACATGACGAAAGGGTTTTACCGGATCTGTCCAGGTTTGCCCACCGTCCCGAGAGCGCTGGATAACAATTCCACTGTAACCTACAAACACCTCACCGTCATGCTCAATGACAGCAGGGTTCAAAATGCCGTACCCAGTTTCCACTTCCGCCAGGAGTACAGGCTCGCTCCACTCCTGGTTAACAAGATCCAATTTGGCATAATTGATTTGCCTACCCTGTCCCTCCGGGTTTCTCACATCCCATATGGCGTGAATCAACCCTGACTGGCCCGGCGCCAGCTTGAGGACAACGGGAAATAGCTCATCACTATAAGTCAAAAACGTTGAGGCAGGGTCTGTCCATGTATCTCCTCCATCTGCAGAATAGATCGTGTAAAGGCCATAACCTTCTTGGGTGCCGCTGTAGATAATAGCCAGATTGCCCTTATCATCGCCGATTACACTTGCCAATTCGGGATCACCTGCCACATCCACGGAGAAAGGCGTTGACCAGGCTCCGGCCCGGCCCGCATCCCGGGCCAGTACCTTTGTGTAATAGATGTACGCCTCCGTGCCGTCGCCCCCAAAAAAAGTGAGATGGATTATGCCAGTTTGATCCAGAAAAACCCCGGTCAGACGAGCGTCATTTTTGAAGGGGGATAACATAATATCTACAGGGGCAGACCACCCCTGTTCCAGAGTCCACTTATTGTACATAATCGCTCGCACTGTCTCATCGTCATCCCCGCCAAGCCATTGTGAGGAAAAGGCATGTACAGTACGATTTTGGTCGGCGACCATAATAGGCGGCCAGGTTCCGGCTTCAAAATCTGGAATGCGCTCCGCAGGCGACCATCGGGACTGCTGCGCTACTACCATCCTGGGGCTAACACCTACGATCAACAGCAGCATGGCTGTCCCCACCAAATATGGTAACCAGTGTTCCTTTTTCATAGTTAGGAATATAACAGGTTTTTATAATAAAGCCATGAGAAGATAGTAAGAAAAAAGTTAGAATAGGTAATCTCTGTCGAAATTCTACTTGCGTACTGTTAGAGGCTAAATCATCAACGAGCTCGTTGATGATTTTTGCCCTAACCCTGGTGATTTATGACCGTTGCCACAATACCAGTGGTACTTGAAGGCTATTGCCGAAATCAAAACCTTCTGCTAAACTACCGGGTGTCTTGCGGGGTATAAAGTCAGTGAATCAACAAGGTTGGTAATAATCAAATCATTGTGATTTAACAAAATCAGGGTCAAGCTAAGAGCTTCACTTCACTGGTGAAGTTGAAAAGACAACAGTAATGGCCCAGTTTCTCTTCTGTAAGCAGGAGGGAAGCTGGGCCTTTTTGTTAGTCAAGTGCGTGAGTTAACTAAAACAAGGAAGGGCGCTTCTTAAAAATCCGTGAGACTGTGTTAAAATTCCTTAAAAATGTTTGCAAAAATGCAGCGCACAAAGAATATTCAAGGGATAAACGGAGGTGGATCGTGCAAAAAATCATTAAATTGGCCATTCTGTTGATTGGCCCTTTGGTAATCATGCAAATGGTTCTCCCCTCACCAGACAACAAGGCCGAAGCTTCCCCACAACAACAAACAACTCCCGTGAACTCTCAAATCTTCATCCCAATAATCCTGAAAGGCGATCCTAGCATGCCTGCTCCCGCACCCACAACCACCCCTATACCCAGTATGCCGCTCTGCCCGGACCACGATCCTATCAAATGGCATGGGCTTTTGGACACGACGCGCGGCTGCCATTACGATCATACCCATAACTGGGACCCAACCGTGGTTGATGATTTGTTTGGCCCAGCCGGCAACTTGTGGGGGGAACAGAGCATCTCTTATCCTTGGGAGACAAACCATGAAAATCATCATAAGCACAGTGGCTACAAATATGGTCTCAATCGAGATCTCGGTTGCGAGTTTGCGGGTATTGATTGGATAGCCAAGAACTGTGTGGACGCCTTCCGAATAGAGTATCATGATGCTGGCCGGCTGGATTTGACCGTACGGTTCCACTCCTTCTTCCTGGAAGCGCGTATTTGCACCAAAGATGGCAGAAAATGCGGCATCGCCCGAACTGGCGGCTGGGCTGACTTTGGCATTCTCAAATCGCCTTACCCTGGCAGCCATATCCCTTTGCCCGGACAAGACCCTCCAACGGTCAGCGACCTCCAAAAAACCATAGAACCCTACCGGACTACCAACCCGCTCATTGGTGATAGTAACTTCAACAATCTGGATTATTTTCATGAACGAGCGCTGAGCGGCAAAGTTTCGGCCAGTAAGCAGGGCTTTGGCTTTCATAACCAGTCCTATTGGAGCACGGACTATCCAGCCCGGAACCAATATGGCTACAACAAGACCGCCTCATTCAAATTTTGGGTCTACGACGATCCAGCCCTGGTCAATCGCAACGACCCGTTCAATATGGTGCTGATTTGCCCCAATTACGATTGCCTTTACAACAATAGCGAACACATTATATTCGAGGTCACCGTAAATGTGCCAGCGAACCTGGATACGGATGGCGACGGTATGGTGACGTACAGTGGTTACACAGATCGCCAGGGCAATATCGTACAGGGATGCACCGCAATGAGTACGGACTGTGTGCCCCTCCGCTTCGAAAATGTGCCGGTAGGTATGGCCGGCTGGGGCGCCAACAGCGACATTGGTCTTGAAATTGTCCAACCCGGTGGAATTGTTGGGCCGGTAGATTTTGATGTTTCGCCCGGCAAGGAGTGGTGGATTGCTTACCCCAACTGATAGCTGACAAGTAAGACTGTTGTCAGGATTACTACTTGCCAAGCCTACTTAACGCAAAAGTGCTAAAGGGAGTCTTGCTGTGAAAAAAATCATTAACCTGACCGTTCTGATAATTGGTCTTTTGGCAACCACCCAAATGATCCCCTTCCAATCACAACTCAGAGCCAAAGCTTCCTCGTTATACGAAGCCACGCCGCCTCCTATAGCAGCGAATGCAAGCAATGACTGGCCCATGTTGGCGGCCAATCCACAACGGACATCCTGGAGTCCCGAGGAGGTACGGGGAAATCTTAAGGTTGAATGGTATCATCCTATCGAACCCTATATTCCTTACAAGATTCAACCTATCGCCGCCAACGGCAAATTGTATATATCTACAGCGCGAGGGTTGTATACCTTCAGCGCCACTAATGGTAATCTATTGTGGGTCTATCCAACCGAACTACCTTTAGGCCATTCCCCGACCATTGCCACCGTCAATGGACAAAGCATTGCCTTTGTGGGGGGGTATGATCGCAAAATACATGCCGTTGACGCCAATTCCGGCCAGGCAATCCCTGGATATACTCCCTATATAGCTGCCGCCGGTTTTGAGACCAACCCATTGGTTATCAATAATACCGTCTATGCGGGTAACAGAGATGGATATTTTTATGCACTCAATGCCGTAACCGGCAACCTGCAATGGCGATACAAAACGGATGGCCCAATCCTTTTCTCGGCAGCCTACAAAAACGGGGTGCTTTATTTTGGTTCTAACGATGCTTATGCCTACGCCATTGATGCGACCAACGGCTCTCTAATCTGGAAATCTCAAAAGTTACTAGGGGCAGGGTTCCACTCCTATTGGCCCGTTATCTATACCGAAAAAGCCACCGGCAAAGATTACGTTATTTTTTCAAGTGGCGAAAATTACCGCATGGATACCCAAAACAGTTTCAAGCTTCCCCACATTGAAACTGATGTTCTTTTTAAAAATATTCCGGTTGGCAACGTCATCGGCCCAACCAGTACCGCCATACCGGGTGATTGGGCTGCCGGCACCGTAGTGATGGATGCCGGTATTATTACCACTTATTATCAGAACCGGCCAGATCGCAGAACCGTTTTTGTGTTAAATGCCGGCACGGGGCAAGAGTTTACGTTTGATTCTAATGGGGATGGCAAACCTGAGTATGCACCCTTTACCTGGTCAGGGGTGACCCATGCGGGCAGCAAATATCCGCCGGTCATCAATGGCGTTGATGGGGTTTATTATCAGGGGACAGCTTATTACTCTGGCGGCTGGATTTCACGAGGGGGGCCGGTTGGTTGGAAATTTGGCACCAAATATATTAGCCGGGTTGATACGGGCAATGGCCCCGGAGCTACAAACGGCCACGCCAGCGATGAACCCATGGCTTACTCTTCGGGTGGCAGATTAATCTACTGGAGCCTGTGTTGCGACCGGGAAGCCGGAGGCTATGATGTTACGATACCTTTAGGCCAACCCAATAGAGATTGGTACTATTTTGGTTACAGTCTAGCCAGTAATGCCCTGGCCCCCGGCTACCAGGAAATGTACAATGCTGGCGATGCCGCCGCCTACAACGAGGGGAACGGTTGGCAGCTTTACAGCGGTAAAAATAAAAGCAAAAACGGTATCTACGGCAAACATAGCAATACGCAATCGCCTCCCGTTCCTTACCAGGGTAAACTTTTCATGCTCAAGGGTAACGCGCTCCTGGCCTTTAGCCCTGCCGGGACCAATCCAAAAACACCCCTCCCGCTAGCTACGATTGTCTCTACGCAAAATACCTCACCCTCCCCGACCAAAACAGAACTGACCCAAAGATTAGAAACCGAAGTACAAAAAATGCTGGCTGCTGGCCCGCTTCGTCCTGGGTATCACTCCTCCGGCTTTTTTGATCTGTATGGAAACGGAGGATACACCGATGAGCGTACCTTTGGCGAGATCTTTGATTACTTCCAAAATCCGGCCGATACCGTTTACACCCTTCTTTTGGCCTACCCTCATCTATCCTCCACCACGCAACAACAGGTAAAAACATACCTCCAAACATACTACGGGCCGGGTAAACCGTATGACTTCACCAGAATTGTCCACATTGGCTGGGGCACCGGAGCGGCCAGGGAAGCCTTTGTTATCCCGGCCGATATGTCAAGCTGGTGGGGACAACCGTACACCTCACCTTACAATCCTTCAACCGAGCCGATTTGCGGCTGGTGCGGCTATTGGCAGCATTTTCCGCCTTTTTCCTTTTATGGCGCATGGAAATATGCCCAGATTGTGGGAAACAATAATCCCGCCTTTGCCAAGAATATCTTCGACCAGATGAGCGGCAAACTGGAAGCGCCTTTAAGCGACAACACCTTTATTAAAAAACCTTACTGGCTCAACCAATATATTGCCGGTTACAAAGGGTACCTGGAATTGCAGAAATTAGCGGGCTATCCGCAGAATCAAAGCATCCTCACTACCTACCAACGCCTGTTAGGCCTGCGCGTTAACAGTTTTTCCAAAGACACCCCCTATGCACCCACCCTTTACGGGGGCGCTGGTTGGGAGGAGAGCCATCATAATGCTTTAGCGGTGGCCCGGAATTTTATGTTCCTCACTCCCGAATTAGCCGACTACCTCAATCAGCATATCTACTCCCAGGTTCAAGACGCCGTCAATGAATATAGTTATGTCGCTCCCTATTGGTTCGTGGCTAAGTTTGATAATTCATATGGCGAAGCAACCTTTCAGCATCTTTACGATGCCCCCGCCCTTTTCCAGGCCAAAGCCTATATCCTCAAACAGCCGTATGACGAACTTGTTAAATGGCTCGATGCTCCTGCCTTCTATCAGGGAGACCTCTTCTACATTCAAAATCTGGCGGCAGCCTTGACGGCTCCCGGCGCCGGCTTTAGCCTAAACGTGGCCCCGCCTATCCGATATATTGATACGGGGGGGACGGCTGAGTATACCATCCAGGTTCAACACAGCAGCAATTTTACAGAAGCCGTGACGCTGCAGATCGGGAACAGTCCCTCATCCGATCTGGTCATCACTCCCCCAGTCCAGACAACCTTTCCCACACCGGGAGGTCAGACGATCCTAATGCTCACCGACCAACACGACCCATCGTTTTCTGAAGGGGTGTGGTATACTCTGTCCATCACCGCCACTGGTGGTGAATTTTTCCGGACCGCCCACATTTCCTTGCTGGTCAACGGTAAGCAAGCCTTTTTTCCGGTGATTCTAAAATGACAACCCAAGCAAAAAGTGTCTGGCCCGGAACCTTTTTCATTTTAATAGCTGTCGGAGTAGAGCTACTTTTTCCGGCCGCTCTCGGTAAAGTCACCTTCGCCCAGACTCAAACCCCAGTCAACGCCAACGCCACAAACCTATTGATTACCAATATAACCGCCAACACTGCCGCTTATTCTGGCAACAAAGTCCCAAAATATGCAAAACTTGAAATTACCTTTCAAGTAAAAAACTCTGTGGCGAAAAACTTCCAACTTCCCTATGATTCCAACCCTCCGCATGGAATTGATCCCACCTATCCTAATCATCAAGGTATCAGCGTTGATGCTCTCTTTTTACCTCCTGGACAAACAAATTGGTCTAACTCTTATCAACAACCAGCTTTTTACTATCAGGGTTTTGAGGAGCAGATCAAAAAAAATCGGGACAACCTCGATAGAGAATGGAATTATCCAACCGGCGAGTTTGCCTGGAAGGTCAGGTTCGCCCCCAACGTGCCAGGAACCTGGCAATTTAAGCTTAAGGCCCAAGACGCTTCTGGATTCACCGAGACGGCTGCGCAAAATTTTACAGTCGCAAATTCATCAAATCCAGGATTTATCAAAGTTAGCGCCGCCGATTCCAGATACTTTGAGTTTGACGATGGCACACCTTTCTATGGTCTTGGTTTTGCCTATGGTCCTAATGGTCCTCCCCTGGGTAATTCGACCTTAAATTATGAGCCTGATTTCCAGGTATTTCAGCAGAATCACATCAATCTTTTGCGGGTATGGATTAGCAGTATTTATGGCGTAGCCTGGAATCGATACTTAGGCGGCCGGAATCTCTACGATGGTTACCTCCCCCGTTCAGCCCTCTTACCGTTTTCGAACGGAAATCGGACCACGATGACCATGTTCCTTGATTACGAACCCGAGGGCGACACAGGCTGGTTTGATGCGTGCCGTTTTGAGTTTTGGGATGATCCCGAGGCAATCAAACAAAACACCAATTACCGCCTCAGAATAAAATATCGAGGTGTAGCCATAGCCGGACCCCGAAATATCGCTTACCCAAACTATGGTTTGGTAGGCAAACTGGGCGATTGGAATCCCAATTGCTATGAACCAGATACCGGCACCGTAGTAACCAATTATGGCTTAAACAATTCAGATTGGCAGTACCTTGAAGGTGTGTGGAATTCGGGCAGTAACAACTTCTTGCCGCGTCTATATCTGGGCCTCGAAAATGTTACGGTGGGCGCCGCCTATGTGGATTCAATTTCTATCCAGGAGGATTTGGGGAATGGACAATATGGTCCGGAGATTATGATCGAACCCTCTATGGAGTACGAACTTTACTTTCCTCAAAAAGAATCCCATGCCCTCGACAAATTAGTTGAACTGGCCGAAAAACATAGCGTTTATCTCAAACTTGTTCTGATGGATAAGGGCGACAACTTATATGGAAAAATCCAGGACAGTGGCGATTTCGTTACATCAGGTCCGGATAATACGGACGGATTTTATGGTGTGGGCAGAACTGTCAACAAAACCAGATGGCTCCAACAGGCCTGGTGGCGTTACCTACAAGCCAGATGGGGCTATTCAGCCCACATTCATTCCTGGGAGCTTACCAATGAAGGCGATCCATTTAACAGCAATCACTATGCCTTGACTGATGAATTGGGTAAATATATGCACTGCCGGGCATTTAATGTCCCGGTTGGCTCTGGTGATGGAGCAAAATGCGCCTTTGACCATCCCAATGATCATCTGGTAACAACCAGTTTTTGGCACTCATTTCCGGGCGAACAATTCTGGGGCAATCCGAACTTTCCAAATGTTGATTATGCAGATCTACACGCCTACATCAGTACGGGCTGGAAAAACGACCCCTTATATGAGAGTGACACGGCCAAGTTTCATCTCGACTACAGCGCCGATGTCAGAAGCAATATTGACTGGTATACGACCCAAAATGATACACCCACTAAACCAGTCATAAGAGGAGAAACAGGGGTTGACTTTCTCAACCAACAGGAGGAACAGCCAGATTTGGCCCTGGATACCCAGGGTATCTGGCTGCATAACTTCCTTTGGTCTACACTGGATGCAGGCGCTATGAGCGAACTATATTGGTGGAAAGAAAACATAAAAAACCAGCCAGGACCGGATGGCCAACCCGGCCTGCATGAAATCTATGGCAACTTTTATAACTTTATCGGCCCAATTGCCCTAAACAATGGCAGCTATCAGGATGCCACCGCAACGGTTAGCAATCCAAACTTGCGGGTTGTCGGCCAAAAAGATTTGACCCATCATAAAGGTCATCTGTGGATTCAAAACACACAGCACACCTGGAGAAGTGTAGTTGATGGTCTTGTCATATCACCTATTTCTGGCACTATAACCCTCCCCGGCTTCCAGGCGGGCCAAGCATATACAGTAGCTTGGTGGAACACTTATGAAACCAATTTAGGCTTGGAAACGCCAACAACAGAGACAATCATAGCACAACCAAATGGGGGCATCATTTTAACTGTAAGTAATTTGGTTAATGACACGGCTGTTAAGATAAATGTAATTATTCCTATCTTCCTGCCCATTCTTCTCAAAGAAAACTGACCATAAACTGCGGGGCGTAAAATAGCGCAATAATTCCGGATAGTCCTACTACGCTCGATGAACGAACCAATCTCAAACAACCCGATACCGGCTAAAGAATAGCTCTCCGGAGCGTTGGCTACAACGGAGAGCATAAGAGATGCGACTGTTTTGAGACCAACCAGCCCCGCAGCCACAAAGACACGGTGCGCTGCACCCAAAACAACTACAAAAAAACTAAGAAACCGAAGAGCCGTTTTTCAGGGCTTATACCCATGCTCTTCCACATAAATAATTTTGCTGCCTTGCGGGCAAAAATTGAAGGGGATAGGCTGTAACTCCGGCAAAGCCCGGCAAATATCGGTATGATGGGCCGGGTCGGCGTAGAGGAGTAGAAAACCACCCCCGCCTGCGCCTAGTAGTTTGCCGCCGATAGCCCCGGCAGCTCTGGCCCGTTCATACCAGGTGTCAATTTGACCGTTGCTGATACTGCTGGCTAACTTGCGTTTTTCCAGCCAACCGGCGTGGAGAATTTCACCGAAAGCGTCAATGTCATCTCGGCCGAGCGCCTCACATAATTCACCGGCCAAGCTAACCATCCGCCGGAGGGAGGCTCGTTTGTCTTCGCTGGAACGGGTACCCTGGCCCTGTTCGGCTAAAATGCCATCGGCGCTGCGGGTCAGGCCGGTGTAAAGCAGCAATAACCTCGACTCCAACCGTTTGCGGGTGGCGGGCGAGCAGATGACCGGATCCGTAAAGACGCTGCCGTCCGGATTGAAGCGGATATACTGCAAACCACCATACGCGGCAATATATTGATCCTGCTTGCCAATAGGTTTGCGGCAGCGGTCAATTTCGATATGGCAAGCTTCATCAGCCAAGCGTTCGGCCCCGGCCATATGCCCTTTATAGGCATACAGCGCATTCAGTAAACCGACGGTATAGCTGCTCGAAGAACCCAAACCGGTTCCCTGGGAAGGGATATCAGAGATGGAAGTAATTTCGATGCCTTGTCTAATATCGAGTAAGTACAGGGCTTCCCGAATCAACTCATGCTTTAGCTCATCCACACTGTCCACAATCTCGGTGACAGAGTAGCTCGCCCGAATCTTATGATCGAACTTGGGGTTAACGGTGATGTAGATATACTTGTCAATGGCCGTACTCACGACAGCGCCCTGTTCTTGCTCATAAAAAGCAGGTAGGTCACTGCCGCCGCCGGCGAAACTAATGCGTAGGGGGGTTCGAGTAATGATCATCCAGTTATCCTTCCTGAAATCTCAATGAATCTGATTAGGAACTTGTGGCGGTAGTATAACTGTCGCCCGTAGGCGCAGGATTTAGGCTGACTCATTCATGGTATTAACTGCGAATAAATGACAAGGTTTGCAGTCCGGCGTTCACGGCGCTTTTGAACCCGGCCCATGTGTTGAGGCCCTTAAGGATGGTGATAATTGGCTCAGGTCGTAAGGCCCATTCGCGGGTGGCCCGTTTTTGCCAATACATCAGCCGTTCAGCCGGCAAATCGGCGTAGTCGAGTACGGTGGATTGGTCCATGTCCACCTGCTCCCAGTTGGTACCGGGGCGGAACCAGCCATTTTCAACCACTTCATAAAAGAAGGGCGTGCCGGGATACGGCGCGGCGATGTGGAAAATAGCCACATTGAGCGGCAGAGTTTTGGAAAAGGCGATGGTCTGCTTGATGGTTTCTTCTGTTTCGCCGGGCAGGCCGATGATGAAATAACCGAAGTTTTTGATGCCGGCTTTTCTGGCCCAGCTTAAGGCCCGTTCGGCCTTGTCGGGCGAAGCGCCCTTTCTGGCTCGTTTGAGAATTTCTTCCGATCCCGATTCGATGCCCCAAGAAATCATGTGGCAGCCAGCTTTACCCATCATCGTCAGCATTTCTTCATCTACATAGTCAACCCGGCTGTTACACATCCATTTCATGTCAATCTTTTCTTCGATCATTGCCTGGCACAGGCTCATCACCTGATCACGGTTGACGGTAAACAGGTCGGCGTACAGCATGACATTGTTAATACCCAACTTTTTGAGCATCCAAAGTTCGGCCATGATGTTTTCCGCCGAGCGCACCCGCACCGAGTAGTTATAGCTAACGTGCTTGATGCAGTATTTACAGCCAGCCGGGCAGCCCCGGCTGGGTACCACAAAGGTATAAGGCCCTTTAATCAAAGGCAGCCGATAAGCATCAAGCGGCAGCATCTCCTGCCGGGGCAAAGGCAGGTCATCCAAATTGGGGATAAAGGGTCGGTCAAGACTCATTTTGATTTGTCCGGCGCTGCGCCAGGCCAATCCTTTGATGGAACTCAGGTCACTCCGGCTGACCATTTCCGCGGTGATGGGGGTGCGGGTTGGGTCGGTTTTCTGGATGAGCGCTTCCATGGCGGCATTACTGCCGGTCTTGCCATCTAAGGCATCAATGAGTTCGCGTAAAGTTAATTCCGGCTCACCACGCACCACAAAATCAAGGGCCGGATAGTCGGTCATAGTATTGATGGTGTTGGGGGTCACGTGAGTGCCAAAAGCTATAGTTTTAGCCCCTTTGCTCTTAGCCAAAAAAACACCATACATATCATTGGTTAAAGTGGGAGCAGTTACCTGGGTTAGATAATAGCGGGGGCGCTTTTTCGCTAAAAGATCGTCAAATTCGGGCCAAGTCATCCGGGTGGCAATGGCATCCACAATCTCTACCTTGTATTCCGGCTGCAAACAGGCGGCAAAGGTGGCCAGTTCCATTTGCGGCCAAATCATATTTTCGCGGGAGCGCCGGCCCACGCGATGCTGCGACCTGATCCAGATGCCACGGTCAGGGGCAGGCGGATTGACCAGCAACACATCTACCATCTCCGGGCTTCTTTTCGCTTTGGTTGGCTCTTGCATCATCGCGCTGATATCGGGAAATTCAGCCATGCGCATTTTTTTTATCGGTCGCGTGCCAAGATTGATCCATTCAGTTGACATGATCGTTCCCCTTCTCAATCAAAAACTCTTCAATTCTTTCTTTTAATGACGGCCATTGGTGCTAAACTTACCCAAATCCTTCTGAGCTTTGGCATCGCGCCTGGTCAACTCAGATAGGACCAGGGTCAGCAGCCAGGATGTAATCAACTGCAGGCCGGTCAAGACTAATATAGTACTGGCTGCCGGAACAAACCAGGGGGCGATTTCTGTTTTACGCTTGGTGCGGTCCCAACGCCGCCAGACCGAAATGCTGTAGATCAGCCCGCCTAAGGTTATCGAGCCTAGTCCAAACCAACCAAACTGCCCTTCCAGCGGTTTGCTCAACAGCGGCTTACCAAAAACCCCCTGACGAACGGGGCGCTTATGAAAGAGAGAAACCAGGTAATTAAAAACTGCCCCAATAGAGAAAATATTGACTCCCGCCGAGCCTAACACCAAACCGACAAACCAGGAAACCAGTTGTGAGTCTTCACGTCTGGCCTGGCTGCGGCTGAGAGTGCGCCACAGGGTTGACAAAATACCCAACCCCACCAGGCCGGCGCCGATAAGGCCAAAAATACGGGCCGGGTTATAGGTCAAGGCTGTCATCAAAATAGTGTTGAGGAAGCGCATCCCGTCGTGGACCACACTTAACTTGGAACGGCCCACCCGTTCTGAGTAGGTAATCGGCACTTCGACAATGCTCAAATCTTCATACATGGCCCGGGTGCTCATGACCGGGGTAAAGTTAAGACCATCAGGCAGAGGGTAGAGCTTGAGCAGCGCTTCCCGGCGGAGCACGCGCTGACCGCTAGCGCTGTCGGTAACATGACGGTTGCTGATAATGCTAACCAGAGTCGCAAAAATGGTGTTGCCAATTCGGCGGACCAGCGGCATCTCGCTGTCGCTGCCGGCCATACGAGAACCAACGACGACATCGGCTTTGCCTTCCACAATGGGCCGGCAGAGTTCGGGGTAAGCTTCAGGGGGGTAAGTCCCATCCGCATCCAGAAAGGCCAACAAGTTACCTTTAGCCTGACGAAAGCCAGTTTTGATGGCTGCGCCATAGCCCTGGTTGACCGGGTGTTTGACCAAGACAACTTCAGGATAACTGGCCACGATTTCCGGGGTGCGGTCCTGAGAACCATCGTCCACAATAATCAATTCTAATTCTGAAACACCGGCTTCGACCAGCGGCTGTTTGACCGCCAGCACGCGCTCGATGATGTCGGCGATGCCATCTTCTTCATTCAGGGCGGGGATGACGACTGACAAGGTATTCACTAATTATATCTCCTTCACAATGACAAGGATAACCGGCTAACTGTGAGTCATTGTAACATAGCCGGGTTTGAATTGAGTTTGAAGTAAAAATCTATTAAAGGCTTTTTGATTAAGTTGATCAACGGGAAATGAACTGTCCCAGGGGTATGCAGCCGTTAGCCGCGAAATTGCTCTAACGCTCCGAAAAACACCTCGGCCTCGTGATGGTTATTGCCCATTTGACGCCGATCTTTTATTGGTTTGGCCGGAGTGCCGACCGCGATGCTGTAAGGAGGAATATCGCCCGTGACAACCGCGCCCGCGCCAATGATACTCCCTTCACCAATGGTCACGCCGTCCACTACCGTTGCCCCTGCGCCAATCCAAACATCATCTTCAATGACAATGCCCCGCGCCGTGATCCCCTGCTCACGAATGGGCCGGTTGGGGTCCTGGTAAACGTGGTTTACGGCCACAATTTGAACCATTGGCCCGGTATAGACCCCATTGCCAATCCTTACCCCGCCCTGCCCGCGAATGACATTAAATTCACCAATAAAACAATTCTTACCGATAGTGATCCCGGCCTGGGGCAAATTGCGAAAATTAAAAACGTGCAGCATAGTGTGGTGCATAATAAAAGTGCTATCGCCAATAACAATCCCCGCCGGAAGAGCGTGCAAATAGACTCCCTGGTCCAGATACACCCCTTTGCCCAACTTAACGCCATTCGCGTGCGCAATTCGCACCCCGGCTTCAATAGCCGGCATGCCGTTCAACTTCATAATTAGCCGGTAGGCCAGACCCCGTAGCCCAATACCGAAAACGGTAGGCACCCAACTGCACAGCCCCAGCACCAATTGTTCCAGAAGGTAAACAGGCCAGCTTGAGGCTTGCCCGGCCAGGTAGTAACGTAGTTGCTCGATCATAAACAAGTATTCTTTAATCTACTTACAAATTGACTATCCAGGATTTGCTGATACCCGGCCAAACCTGAAGGTTCTGACGTCTCGCTAATACCCAGGTGTGATTTAAGAATATAATCAGCAGCCTCCAGCAAGTCATGGAAAACTAGCGGAGAATGTCCCCCGCTAACATGAGATGCAGAGCCAAGTTGCTCGCTCCCACGGCCGGTCAACACCAAGATGGTGTGGCAGCCGACCTGCTGCCCGGCCTGAATATCGGTCATGGCATCACCAATAAGATAGGAGGCCTTTAAATCAAGTCCCATTTCCGCCGCCGCTTGTAACAGCATCCCTGGTTTCGGTTTGCGGCAGTCACAATTATCTTCCGGCCGGTGCGGGCAGTAGATGACCCGATCAATTCTCCCCCCGGAGGCAGTTATTTCCTCCACCATTTTTCGGTTAATCTCTTCGACCACTGTGGCTGAAACAATTCCCCGTCCCACAACAGCCTGATTGGTGACGACAATAATCGGCAGGTTGAGACGACTTAGGGCAGCCAGGCCGCTTTTCGCTTCCGGCAAAAATTCGAATTCGACCCAGCTTTTCACATGATCGGCGCGGTTTTGGCAAATGACTCCATCCCGATCCAGAAATATTGCTCGCATCCTGGTCGTCTTTCCTTTTCATGTCCCGTATAGACCACTCATAACTTACTCATCGAAAGTTTAGCAAGGCTTAATGATAAAGCCGTGAGAACATACTTAGAAAAAAGTTAGAAATAGTTATGAAAGTCACCGTCAAAACCTTATGGCGACAACTAATTTGCTTTCATCAAGACATCTAGTTCATTCTGTGCCTCGGTAACGTCGGCCATGCAGTTTGTCACCAGCAGTACGCCGGCCTCCTTAACCCCACCGTCAGGTTTGTCAAACCATTGCCCCAGGAGTTCAAGGGCCTTATTACACTGATCTAAGCCGCTTGTCAGTTTGTGATGGATCTGTTGGGCTTCAGGCGGTGCAGTCAGGCCGTTGAGTTGGCTAACGAGTTGCCTTGTTCTGGGGGCAAAATCCGCGTACTTAGCCCGGAATTCCTCCCGGCTCAAACTCCCCTCTTGATAAGCCATCGCCGCCTCTCCAAATTTTTGGGCAGCGTCCGACATTTTTTGGCTGAGGCTGGTCACACTTGTGCTGTACTCCGCCAGCAAATCAGGACCTTGATCAACCGGCGTATCCGGACTCGGTGTATCGCCTTGGTCGTTGAGGCTGCTGGAATTCTCTTCTAGACTCTTATTATTCGTTGCCTCTTGAGTACCCTCAACCGAAACATTAACCGCCGGCAATTCAAAATCCGGCAGATTCAATTCCGACAAGGCCGGTTTAGTCAGATTCGCTTCCGACATACCTGTGACTCGCTGGCAATTGGGGGCTTGTTGTTCTAAGGAAACGCAAAGGAATACAAGTTTATCTTCGGTCAGGGCTGGAATGGGGTCGGTTCGATTGACCGAAGCTTGAGCCAATTTCACTTCCCGCTGAACCTGACCACCTTGCCACTGCATCTTCACTAAGCCTATGTCTTTGGCAAACCAGTAAACATTGCTTAGATTTATTGTCTGAACTGCCGGCACAATCTGATCATCAATGTTAAAATCTATGTTCAATTCGAGGCTAAGTTTCTGTTCTACCCGTAAAGACTTTTGTGGGCCAATGGGTGTCTCTATCGCTTCAAAACCAACGGCGGTATAAACGGCTTTTGCTTGACCACGAGCAATTTTGCCCCCAACAACCTGCTCTCCCTGGCTGGCATTAACAGTCCCACCGACATCAAACTCTTGCGTCCAGGAAGCGTCCGCTGCTTCCATTACCTCAGGTTGGGGCAAAAATACGCCGCGAGGGTTATCAAAATGCAAATCCCCGAATTCGGTGATGCGGCGCATATCCCCCAGGTAACTGCCACCCAAACCTTCAGGCAGGCAAACAACATTAAATTGAATGTCCTGATCTTCGTACTGAGTGCCAAGCCCTACCTGATTGGCCGAGAACGTTTCAATGCGCTCCTGATATGAAGTAGCAGGGCTATTGTAAGTCCAAGTGGTACCGGGCTGTAGCGGCCAATAAGGGTGGTCACATAAGCCCAGATCCGCTTTTACCGCCGAGTTAACTGCCGGGGCGGCCGCCGGGGCTTCAGCTACCGTCACTTGAGAGACAGGCTCGGCCGCGCTGGGATTGGGTGAAGCTTCATCGTCATTATCAACAGGGCTTACTCCATCGGATTGCTCCGCCGCTGCTACTTCACCCTGAAAACTAAGCCGATTTTTGAGCTGGGTCACATTCAACTTGGCTTGTTTAAGGTAGTTGGCTAACGGGGTCTTGGCCACAGCAATTTCAATGGGTACAGTCGTGTCTAACTGGACTACCGTATCCACCTTGACAGTTTGATTAAAATCCAGGGGCACAACGGTATCAATAGGGAAATCGGCCTTAATCGGCACATCCAGCATAATCTCCCCTGCCGGCGTTTTAAATGGTAATTTCATCTCCTGGTCAATAGGAATGACCGTTTTGATCGGGATATCCATTTTTTGGTTGAAGGGTATATCCGCCTTCATCGGCACCGCTTGGTTGACCCGGACGTCGTAAACAACCACTTCTTGTGCTAGCCGGTCCAGGGTTGTTTCGGCCTGGCCCAGGGCCTCCACGGCGGTCAGTCGAGCCAGGTTAAGCGCATATAGCAAAGCTAAATTTAGGATAAATAGGCTGATAACTACACCCCACAGTAATGCGATTGATAACCGGGTTGACTCGCTTTGTCGCATAGTTCTATCCCTTCCCGATAGATTTAATTTTGATCGAGCACAATCGGCAGAAAGTTTAAAGAAAACTCTGCCGTTGTTTCCGCTGCCACCATTTTAGTTGAGCTTATTGGGTTTCCCAGAATAGTCCCCACCACTTCCAGGCCAACCCCTTCTTCCAACCAGCTCCCCAAGGTTTGTTTAGTATTGGTGATAAATTGACCCGGTGGTACGGAAACTTGTATATCCAGAGCATCATTTGCCTGGTTTACGCCGGCAGTTAATTTCCATGTTGTGCCGGTACTTTGCTGTGAAGCTGCGCTTGCCGGCAGTTCTTGCCAGGCTAAAACATTTACTTCAAGTGGAACAACAACCGTATCCTTCTCTGTTAGGGATAAAACGACTTGCCACGAAGTTCCACTATAGCGGGCAATCGTCAGGCTCCAGAACGGACCCTGGGCATCTTCAATTCGCCAGGCAGACACCCAGGCCGGCCCATCACTTAACTCAACAGCAGCGGCAAACCAATGGTGATCGTAATCTTCCGTCGAGTCTGCCGCCTTTACCCCTTCAGATGAAGCGGGGGGTTGTCCCAGGTCAACATTCTGTTCAAACCAACCGCCAAACACAGTCGCCAAGTTAGACGACGGCTGCGCCCGCCGCAACCCTTGCATATCAACTCGGGCCACACCTTTTTCTTGTCCACTTATTTCGATGCCTGTCCAGTCGGCGTGATAATCAGAGTCGATCAAGATGCCCGCAATTTGGCCGACATGGATACTGCCAGTACCGCCTTCGGGAATCAAAGAACCTTTAGGTCTCAAAACAAGATTGCCTAAGCTCAATTCAGGTGTGGTTACAGTCAATTTATAGACCTGCTGAGCGGCATTGTCATCCCACTGCCAGGTAGCCAGCGTTTGAGCAACTTCATCTTTAAATGTATAGGTCGCCGAGCCAGAATCGTAACTCAGGCTACCGGTATAAGTTTTGCCGACAAACTCCTGATTGCCGGTAAAATCCTGGCGCTGCACTGAAAACTGCTGTGATTCAGCGCCGGAAATCTTTATATCCGACATTGAAATGATGAAGCCGAAATCTTGATCACCATCAGTAATCCTGCCGGCGGCATAGCGCCATTCAACTCGTAAGGTGTTATTAGGGCGCCACTTTTCCAGCCGGTTAATGGCCGAGGATTTTATTTCCGGCCAGGGGCCAAACTTTGCCGATAAAGGCCAAACACTCGCCAGCCCGGCCAATTTTAAAAATTTTCTACGATCCATGATATTATAAATCTCAGCTTTTGCTTTTAGCCGCCTTTAAGAATAATCGGCAGAAAGACTTCTGCACAAGGTTCCGCCTGTTTAGCGGCGCAAATCTGGAGGGGATTAAAGAAATAAGTTTCGTAAGCAGCACCAATATTGCTTGGCCCGCTACCTGTGGGGAGATACAAAATGCTTTTGGTAGAGAATTTTTTGCTCACATTTCCTTCAATCAAGAATCCTGAGTCCCCGTAGGAGGTGCTGTCGCCTGTTTGGGCAGTGCCATCACACTCGGCAGCGCCCTCGCAGTAATAATTCTTCTGGGTAGTTCCACCCACCTGGGCAAGATCAGTAACCTGGACCAGCCGCCCGGTACTGTGGCTGACCTGGAACCATTTACTGAGTGGGGTTTCGGGAACCGAATCCGCACTGCCATTGATGGTGACCCCAGCCGGCACATTAGCATTATAAAAAGTAGCCCCGGAAGCAGCGCTGCTGAAATCCACCGAGGTACGGACTTTGGAAAGGCTAAAACTACTGCTAACGCTGGCAGTTGTTTGTAACAAAGAACCGTAAGCCAGGTAAGTATTATTCAGGCCAGCCAAACCGCCGGCGGAAGCCGTCTGTTGGAGAATTACACGGATGGGGCCATCCTTAATCAAAAGAGTCGCAGGAACAAGATTGTTCTCAGTCTGGGTTCCAAAAAGAGGAAGGGTAACACGCAGTTTGGTCCGATCCAGAATATCTGTGCTGCTCCCATTCAAGATCAGATCATCAAACCCCAAATAGGTTGTAGCCAACCCCAGCTTGTAGGTAGTTGCGCTAATATCCTGAGTGGCCGTGATATAGTCTACATAGTCTTTACCAGGAGGAGAGGGTGTACCAGAGCGAACCAGATAAGCCCACCCTTTCTTGGTTGGGCTGAGGGGATCAGTAACTTCAATTTCATACCAGGTCGGGCTAATCGGCAGGGTACTGGTTAGCAGCGTTGTATCGGTGGCCCGGTTACCCAAATCTTTGACCATGAAGATAATTTCATCATTGGCATCTAACAGATTATCCTCACTGCCGGTATAGTTACCAGACGGCGTTACCTCGTCTACCTGAACGGGTATCCGTCCTGCCAAGCCACTGCCGGTAAAGGTATAAACAAACAAGTGCTGAACCGGAGCGCCAATTAAGGCATTTACCTGTATTCCCTGGATAATAGCCGGCTCCAGGTTCCTATCCAGCGTTTTTGGTTCGCCTGCCGCCTGAACCATCACCCAACTTGCCAGCCCCATCGCCGCGGCCAGTATCAACAACAGGCATAAGAGCGCCAGGGATTTTGCAATCTTCATTCTGATTTCGTATTGCCCCCCTCAAAATATCACTTTGGCTAATTTATCGGCGACGCTGCCTGGTTACAACATAACTATAAACTACTGGACTGAAGCCACAGCCATAAGTTCGCTGCGAATAGCAGCGCAGATGCAATGCTCCAAAATCAGGTGCGCGTCTTCCTGTTGTTCGATACGGGGGCTGGGGGCCTGAATGCAGACATCCACTCTATCTTTTAGACGCCCGCCATGGTCGCCGGTAAAGCCAATGGTGGTCGCACCACGCTGCCGGGCAACCTCCATTGCCCTGAGCACGTTACCCGAATTACCACTACAACTGATGCCAATAACCGCATCGCCCGGTTTAAGCAATGGCTCAAGCTGGGCGGCAAAGATGTTGTCGAAGGCTGTATCGTTGGCCCAGGCAGTCATGAGAGCCATGTTATCGGTCAATCCGATAACCCGCAAACGAGGCGCGCCAGGCGCCTGAGTATTTTTAGCCAGGTCGCAGGCAAAATGAGAGGCAGTAGAGGCGCTACCGCCGTTCCCAAAAACAAACACTTGGCGACCTTGTTGGGCGCAGTCAAGCAAAATGGTAATCACTTGCTCAATCAAAGTGGGTGAGAGTTTGGCCACCACCTGTTGTAATTCACTCATGTAGGTTTCGATGTGCTGCTGGAATTTCATGACAATCCTTTCAAATAGAAAATTAGAGCACAGCCAATTGGCCGTACTCCAATTTTACCTTGTTATTAACCAACTTTTAACATGATCCGATTGGCCTCCTCATACTTCTCCGGCAAACCGATGTCAATCAGCAAATCCTCAATTATGTAGCCGGCTATATGAATACCATCGGCTAGTAAACCCGGAAAAACATCATGGCCAAAATCATACACCTGTTCGGCTGGAATGCGATTCAGAACCTCTGGTTCAAGCACGTAGATGCCGGCATTGGCTAAATTAGAAAAAACTTGATCGCGAGGCGGCTTTTCGACAAAGCGGATGACATTTTTAGCTTCGTCAAGTTGAACGATGCCCCGGTTCCAGGGGTCGGGCACATGATAGAGGCCCATTGTAGCAAGAACGCCGGTGCGGCGGTGAAGTTCAATCATCGGGCGCAAATCAGCCCAGGTCAACAAGTCACCATAGAAAACAATAAAAGTGTCATCAAAAAATGATTGGAGTCGTTTAACCCCACCTGCCGAACCGAGCAAGTGCTCTTCAACCGAGTAATGCAGGCTGACCCCCCAACGACTCCCGTCGCCAAAATAATCTATAACTACTTGAGGTAAATGATAAAGATTGACAGCCAGATCGGTTACACCGCAATCGCGCAGATAAGTAATGGTGTGTTCTAAGAGAGGCCGGCCGGCCACCGGCAGCATCGGTTTCGGCGCATGGTCAGTCAGCGGCCGCAGGCGCCGGCCCTCACCTGCGGCCAAAATCATACCTTTCATTAATAAGCCCCACGGGATTTTAGCACAGCCGGGATAGTTTGCCACAATATGTGCAGGTCAAACCAAATACTGTAATTGCGGATGTAGTTCATATCCAGCATAACCCGCTCCTCATAGCTAACATCGCTGCGCCCACTCACCTGCCAGAGGCCGGTGATACCCGGTTTAACCGTCGAGAGGTTCATCCGCCATTTACCGTAGCGCGCCCGCTCTTCGGCGGTGATCATGCGCGGTCCCACCAGACTCATCTGACCAAACAAGACATTGATGAGTTGGGGCAGTTCATCCAAGCTGGTGCGACGCAAGAAACGCCCGATGCGGGTGACGCGGGGATCATTTTTGAGTTTGTGATTTAGTTCAAATTCTCGCCGCAACTCCGGATCACGGGCCAGGCGTTCATCGGCGTCAACATACATGGTGCGGAATTTTAGGGCATTAAAGGCTTTGCCGCCCACGCCGACCACACGACGCAGGTGGAAAATTGGACCGGGTGAGTCGAGCCGGATGGCAATAGCAATCGCCACCATCACCGGCAAGAAAACCAGGAGCGCTCCAACGGAAAGAAGGGTATCCAGCAAGGTTTTCATAATGACGTCCACACCGGTCAGCCGCACCTTATTGACACTCAATAGGGGTACATTGCCAAACTCTTGTACTTCGACCCCGGTCGTCAGCAGTTCGTACAAACCAGAGGACATGCGAATGGTAATATTGTCTTCAGAGCCGAAAGCGGTAAACAGTTGCAGTAATTTTTCGCGCGGCAGGGCCGTAGAAGCGACAATTATCTCCTGGATGCCATGTTGTCTAACCAGGAGACCAATCGCATCTACCGAACCCAGCACGGGCACATTCGGCAACAATTCGCTGCCCGGCCCCAGTTCATCGTCGGCAAAACCGGCCAACCAGACTCCGGCTTTGGGGTTGGCTTGAAGTTGTTCGGCTATGGCCAGACCCTCTTCGTTGGCCCCAATAATCAACGCGGCGGTAAGGAAACGGCCATTGGCGCGCAGATTTTGGACAATCCGTCGTAAGAGAAAACGGCCTAAGATTACCCCAAAACTGACCAACAGCCAGGAGAGAATTACCCAGGCTCGGGCAATATTTTGAGTGTCACCAAAGAAGATAAAAAGAATAATCAACATCATGCAAAAGGTCGAGGCATTAAAAGCGTAGGCATACTCCCGCGTGCCGCCAAACAAATTCTTAAAATCATATAGACCAAACAGGCGGAAGACAACAAGCCAGACTGGCACAATGAGAAAAACCAGCTTTTGATAGAAATCCACCGGCGGTACTTCAGGTTGATAAGTCCAAGATAACCCAACTTCAAAGCGAATAGTATAGGCCAACCAAAAGCCAGAAAGTACCATCACCAGATCCATACAGATTAACACGACGGTTAGCAGTAGTCTTTCGGCCCAGCGAGCGTTAACAGCAACCGGTAACGGATTAGCTAATTGATATGTTGCTTCAGTCATCTTTACTCTCCTATGGGCATAAAAAATAAGCCCAAAACTTGAGCTTCTATTAAACTTGCAGCCACAGTTTAACAAGATTTTATGATAAAGACGTGTGAAGATACTTAGAAAAGAGTTAGAAAATTAAAAAAGAGAGCCTGGGGTTAGGCTCTCGATATTAAGCGTAATTTTCTTCTACAGGAAAAACAGGTTTTTAAGCCGTTTGTGTAACCATTTTGGGATCGCGCAGGCGATAGCCGATCCCCCATTCAGCCAAGAGATAATGAGGTTTCTTTGGATGATCTTCAATTTTATTACGCAGGTAGTGAATATAAACTTTGAGGGAAGCAATCGTCGCGCCATCTTCAGTGCCCCACACCTCGCGGATCAACTCTTCGTGGGAGACAACCCGGCCTACATTGCGCAGCAAAATCGAGAGCAAACGAAATTCAGTAGGGGTCAACTGCACAAATTCACCGCGCACTTCAATATGACGCCGCTCCAGATCAATTAATAGCTGGCCATCATCGTACAGCAGGGGTGTTTCACCGTAGTCGCTTTGGCCATTGCGCCGGAGCAGCGTCCGAATCTTAGCCAAAAAAATGGGTACAGCAAAAGGTTTGCGTAAATAATCATCTGCGCCCATTTCTAAAGAGCGGATTACACTCCGTTCGTCGTGCCGGTGGCTCATCACTAAAATGGATTGGACACCGAACTCGCGCAGGCGTCGACATGTTTCAAAGCCGTCCAACACCGGCATGATTAAATCCACAATTGCCAAATCCGGCATTTGTTTGGCGGCCAGTTCCAAGCCCGCCATGCCACTCTCGGCTATCATCACCTGATAGCCCTCGTTTTCCAGAAAGAGTTTTAGCAATTGAAGTATGGTCGGATCATCATCTATGAGCAGGATTTTTGTGGGCATACTACCTCCAAACAGGTAAAGAGAAGCTAAATCGTGACCCTTTTCCGGGCTGGCTCTCAACCCAAACACGGCCATTTTGTAATTCAATCAAACGCTTAGTGCTGTAAAGACCCAGGTGATAGGTGGACATCACTGAACCGTTGGTGCAGTCAACGGGGTAAAACTGGGCAAAAATCCGATCAAGCTGTACCAACGGGATAGCTTCACCATCATCGGCCACCGAAATGATAACTTCGTGGTCTTCTGCTTCAATTTCAAGGGTGATATGGCCCCCATTTGGGCAGCGGCTGACTCCATTACGTAATAAATTCATGAGAATAAGCTCAGTTTTAGCTAGATCGGCCGCTACAATCGGAATGGTATCGGCAATAGTAAGACTGAAGCTGTGCTGGGGTTGCTCGTATCGGACCAATCCTAGCGTCCGCTCAAGCAAGGGTGACAGCGCCACCGGCTCGGCATACACTCGAACGATACCGGCCTCCAATCGAGACATTTCAACTAATTCTTTCACAAACTCACGCATCCGCTGGCTCTGTTCGCGCAGCTTGTCGAGCATCACCCGCTGCTCTTCCACATTTAATTCCGAACTGAGTAATAAATCAACTGCCGCTTGAATGGAAGTGAGCGGTGTCCGCAGCAGATGCGCGGCCATGTTGGCAAACTCAAAGCGAATATGTTCATCCCCCTTTTTGGAAAGATGAAATGCGCAAATTGCGCCCATTACTACCCCTTCTCGAATCACCGGCACAATTTTCACTTTAACTGGAATAGGTGGGCCGCTCTTTTTTATCAGCAAGATAGGTTCGTTACTAACAGCTCGCTGCCGTTTTTCAATGGCTTGACTCAACAATTGGCATAATCCTGGCGAAGCATCTTCACTGGCAGCCTCAAACATGCAGACGGAACGCCCCACCACCTCAGCCTCTGACCAACCCAACATTTGGCCGGCCGCTTCATTTTGGGCCATCAACCGCAAATCAGCATCTACCAGTAAAACACCATTATCTACCGCTTCCATCATCAACGACAGCCGTTCTTGCTCTGCCTCAGCTTTTTCTTGCAAAAGAGCGCTCTCCAGGGCAATGACGACTTGATCGGCCACACTGGTGACAAATTGCAGGTCTTCCTGGCTAAACGTGTTGGGCTGGGTGCTTTCAAGGTTGATGGCGCCCACAATTTTGTTGCCCCGCCGCATCGGCACAACCAGCCGGGAACGAGTATAGCCCCCATTTTTGCTGTTAGCTTTGCCATTGCTCCTATGGCCCAGATCGTACGAGAGCAGGGGTTGCCCGGACCTAATCACTTCCTGGAGTATCTGTTCATCCCACCATTGATGGGGAGTGGTGGCATCAGGTGGGGTGGCAGTAACGCCGCTAAGTTTCCCCTGCAAAATATAGCGGGTCGAACTGTGCTTTTCATCCTCACTCCAAGCCAGAACCCCGGCCTCAGCATTGGTTGCATTAAGGGCCAGCGACAAGGCAAGTTGCGCACCCACATTAAAGTCGGTGATGTCACCGAGTTGGCTGGCTATTGCTTGCAGCGTTGCCACCTCCTCGATGTGACGTCCAATCTCCTGGCGAGCCTCGCTATATTGGCGGGCGTTCACCACGGCAGTTGCCGCCATATCTGCCAATTCGGTCAGCCGGCGCAAATCCACCAGCGAAAAACGGGCATTGGAAGTTTGGTTATCCACGCCTAAAACGCCGATGATTTGTTCATCGGCTTTGAGGGGGACATTGAGCAACGATTTAACCGGGTAAACTGTTTTCAAGTCAAGGTATTGCCCGCTGCTGCCGCTGAGCAGAATGGGTTTGCCGGAACGAACAGTGGCTCGAGCGATGCTGTCCTCAAACTGGGTGGCAAAAGCTTTAGCTTGAATTTTGCTCAGATTCTGAGCCGCCCGCAGGCGGAGAGCTTCTGTTTCTTTATCAAGCACAAACAGATAACCACTGTCGGCGCCGGTGATAGATACGGCCGCCTCTGTAACTCGATTAAGGACCGAGTCCAAATCTTCCAGGGATCCCCCCGGCCCGCCTGTACCTAAAACGGATTCAAATTCTTTGGTCTGCTGCTCTAAATTTTGATTAAACCCGGCCAACTCTTCAGTCAATTGTTGATAACTAATCGAGCGAGCCTCATGAGCCAACACCCGCCGTACTGACTGCAAGATATCTTCAGCGATAAAAGGCTCAGCTACATAATCCTGGACTCCCAGTCGCAGGGCTTCAACCGGAATGAATGACGATGCCTGCTCGACCATCAAAATTCCCGGAATTAAACGGCCGGTCTGAGCAATTCGCTGCAAAAGTTGCATCATGGAATCCAGGGGCAAGTGTAGGAGCAAAAGCTGCGGTGATTTGGCCACCGCTAACTTGACCCCTTCATTTTGACTGTAAGCCAGCAACGGTTTAAACCCGTGCGGGACCAATATCTGTTCAGCAATACTCTCAACCAACTCCACATTCGAGTTGACAATCAGAACTTTTTCTCCGGCCACATTTGCCTCTTGTTTTGGTAATTAGAACTGGAGGTGTAGAAGCTTGCTTTTTGACCTCTGACAGTAGCCAGTTTAACAACATTTAATGATAAAGCCGTTTAAAAACTATTAGAAAAAAGTTAGAATCCCAAAGTAAAAAGAAGAGAGAGCTAACACTCTCTCTAAACTTTCTTTTGCAAATCGCCCTTATGCCACCCCTGGCATACTCTGTTCTTGACTAACCAAAACGGTAACCCACCCCCCATTCGTTATGAATCAAATTGGGCTTAGAAGGATCTTTCTCAACCTTGCGCCTCAAGTAGCTGATGTACAAACGCAAATAATCTATCTCACCGACATACTCTGGTCCCCAAACTTCGGTCAGCAAAAATTCATGGGGCAGCATGCGCCCCTTGTGCCGAACAAGGACAGAGAGCAAACGAAATTCAGTCGGGCTGAGATCAATTCGTTTACCGTCAACCGTGACTTCATGTTTGTCAAAATCAATAATGAGATTCTCGAAGGTGAAGATCGGGCCGCGGCCATTGCTGGTGGTGGCCCCGGTAGGGCCATTTGAGCGGGTAACTCGCCGCAGTAGTGCCCGCACCCGAGCCGACAATTCCTCAGCCGTCACCGGTTTGATGATATAATCATCCGCTCCCAGATTCAGTCCTTTGACCACATTTTCCTCGGAACCCAGCGCCGTCAGCATAATAATGGGCACATCGGACATCTCTCTAAAACGAGCGCATGTCTGCCAGCCATCCATATCAGGCAGCATAATATCCAAAATAATAGCATCGGGTTTGACTGAATATGCCTTTTGCAACCCGGTGATGGCGCTATTGGCCACTTCCACATGGAAGCCTTTTTTGGTTAACATAAACCGCAGGGCTTCACATAAGGTAACATCATCTTCAATTAACAAGAGGGTTTCCGCCATTATCAGTCTCCTACTTTTTTGTGAGCAGAACGAACGAGTTCACATGGAAAAATTGTGGAAATTAGCTTTTGATCCGTGGCAATGCAGGCTCCAAATGGGGAATTTTTTCTCCCCAAAAAGAACTAAAAGTATTATATCAGAATAAAGTTTGAATTTGGTTTGAAAGTATGAGAACTTTTTCAACAAATTTTTATGGTACTGCCTTCATTACTCTGTTACTATCATACCAGCAATCCGTTTGAATTTCGTTTGAGTTCTCACATGAAGTTACTATGAGCAGGGATTTATAAGTAGCGCCTTACCTCTTAAGAGCCGCCACAAAACCCGCACAAATTTGCACTAAGTGGTATACTATGAGCGACAATGATTAATGAAACTACCCAAAAGAACAAATCATTTCTCTGGCAGCCAGGTAGAAGAATTGAAGCACAAAACTGACTATACCCAGCCCTCCCCCCTCCTCAATCCAGTTTCAACTCCTACCCGGACAGTTCCTAAGACCAAAACCTCGCGGCGAATTTTTCTACGTTGGGGAACTTTTGCTGCGGCTGGCGCGGTCTTGAGCGCCTGTAATTCTACGCTGCCTCTGACACCCTTCTCTGCCCAGCCCGAAACGCCGGAAAAAATCCAACTGGTTTATCAAGATTGGCGAACCGAGTGGTTCCCGCCGATGGTTCAACAGTTATTAGCCGAGTTTCACGAGACCCACCCCCATATCCACGTCTTTTATACGCCTGATCCGGAAAATCTAGAGGAAAAAATGCTGGCCGACCTCCAAGCCGGGTCCGCACCTGATATCTTCGAGGGCTGCTGTGACTTTTTCCCCATCTGGGCGCAGCAGGGTTACGCGCTGGACTTGCGCCCCTATGTTGAAGCCGACCTGGACCAAGCCACCATCGCCGACTGGAACCCGGCCCAGTATCGCTCATTTTTTACCCGTGATGGGCGTCAATACGGCCTGCCCAAGTATCATGGGGCGCTGGCGCTCTACTTTAATAAAGATATTTTTGACCAGTATGACGTAGAGTATCCTACCGATGCCTGGACTCACGCCGACTACCTGGCCGCGATGCGCCGTCTTACCCATGATCGTGACGGCGACGGCCAAACCGACCTCTGGGGCAGTATGGTTGACATTACCTGGGATCGGCTTCAACTATACGCCAACGGTTGGGGCGGCCATTTCGTAGACCCTCAGGACCCCACGCGCTGCCTTATGGCTGAACCGGAAGCGCTGGCCGGGCTGGAATGGTTGCGCGCCCGCATGTGGGATGACCGGGTGATGGCCAGCTTTCTCGATGTCCAGAACCTGCCCACCCGCCAGGCCTTTATTGCCGAAAAACTTGCCATGGTCGAAGATGGCTCCTGGGCCTTAAAAGACATCCTGGCCGGCGCTAATTTCCGCGTGGGCGTGGCTCCTTTTCCCGCTGGCCCGACCCGGCGGGTTACCCTGGCCACCACTGACGGCTTCGGCATCTACGCTGGCACAAAATATCCTGAAGCAGCCTGGGAACTGGTTAAGTTCCTTATCGGCAAAAATTATGGCCGGGCCATGGCCCGGGCCAGTTTCCTTCAGCCGGCCCGCGCCTCGCTCATTGACGAGTGGGTTAACTTTGTTCGCCAGGAATTCCCTGAAAAAGCTCGTGATGTAGACCTGGCCGCATTTGCCGACGGCCACCTCAAAGGCTATTCTGTTACCGCCGAAATTTTTGCCAACCAGGCCGAAGCCAAACAGATTACCGACACCGCCTGGCACCAAATCTTTACTCTGGGCCAGGCCCCGGTCAGTACTATGGAAGAAGCTTGCCGTCAGATCCAGGCGGCGCAGAAATAAGGTTAGCCGATGCTATTGGGAATTCGCTGGGGCAGTCTTTATGCCAAAATCATTGCCTGGTCTTTTATTCCAACCGTTGTTATTCTGGTCACGGTTGCCCTGGTCACCTTTTACTCCTATGAACAAGTAACCGAAAACTTCGTCATTGCCCGCGACCAGGAGCTGGTTCGCCTCTCTGCCAGCCAGCTCACGACCGAACTCACCGAGTATACCAACTTACTCTCCAGCGCTGCCCGGCTTATGACGATATCTAATACGCGCCAGCAAAATCTCAAACAGGGCAGTAACCGCCTGGCTATCTTTGACGGCGGCGTTGTGGTGCTCGACAATTTTGGCATCGTCGTGGCGACCGAACCGGAGCGGCGCGACATCATCGGCCAGAACTGGTCCGACCGGGCTTATTTTCGCCAGATGGCCCGCGCCCCCCGGCCCACCTTCTCCGACATCGTTGCCGACGGGCCGCAGGGAATTGAGGTTATTGCTCTCGCTGTGCCCGTCACCGGCGACCGGGGCGAGTTTTTAGGCGCTGTGGTGGGTATGTTCCGGCTGGGGGCCAGAACGGTCAGCGCCTTCTACGGCGGCATCGTCAAGCTGCGCCTGGCCGAAAACGGCAATACTTATCTGGTAGACAGCGCCGGGCGGGTTATTTACCATTCTGATGTCAACCGCATCGGCGCTGACTTCTCGGCCCAGCCGTTAGTCCAGGAGGCGCTCCAGGGCAAAGTTGGCTCTATTCGTACTTCAAATGTGACTGGCCGTGACACCGTGGCCGGCTACGCCCCGGTTCCCGGCACTCCCTGGACCCTGATCACAGAGGAAAGTTGGGCCGCGCTCACCAGCGCCGGCCAAGGGTATCGCACCTTTCTATTAATCCTGCTGGCTCTGGGCATCATCATCCCGGCTGTCGTTGTTACGGTCGGCGTGCGGCGCATCACCAAACCGATTGAGGATTTGACCGAAGCAGCTCAAGAAGTTGCCCGAGGTAATTTTGGGCAGAGGATTACCGCCCGCACCGGCGACGAAATAGAGAAACTGGCCGGTCAGTTTAACCTCATGGCGGCTCAAATCCAGGGGTCATATTCCACCCTGGAACAGCGGGTGGCGACCCGGACCAACGAACTGGCCACGCTGACCAAGCAGTTTGCTATCCTCAATGCCATTAGCGCCAGCGTGAATGAGTCGCTGGATTTATCCGATACTCTGGACCGGGTCCTGGATGAGACTCTGGGCCTATTAAATGTGGAAATAGGCGAGATTCGCCTGTGGGAGGAGGAGAGCGATGAGTTAATCCTCCGCACCCAGCGCGGCTTGTCGCCCGAATTTACCCGCCTGGCCGAACGACAAAGTGTGACCACCCTCCTGCCCAATCCGGCATCCAGCAATCCGGTTATTGTCGAGGATTTGCTGGCCAGCGATGTCTATCCCCTGGCCCGGCAGGAAGGCCTGACTGCCCTAGCAATTTTTCCCTTCCGAGCCAGGGAACGGCTGTTGGGGACATTGTGCCTGGCCACCCGGAATGGGCCGAGGGCTGTCGCCCGCAACGAACGCGAGCTGCTCCGCTCCGCCAGCGACCAGGCCGCAGTGGCGATTGAAAACGCCCAGCTTTACGCCGAAACGCGCCGGCGGGTAGACGAAATTGAAACCCTGTTTGCCGTGCAGCAAGCTATTACCAGCCGCCTGGACTCCCAGGCCGTGCTGCAACTCATTGCCGACGAAGCCCGCCGGTTAACCTCGGCTCGCGGCGCGTTTGTCTTTATGCTGGAACAAGATGAGTTATGCCTCTCCGTCATTTCCGGGGAAGACGCTTTTAATATCGGGGTTGGCTATCGGCTGCCCGTGGACCGATCGGTCACCGGCCTGGCCATCGAGTCCAGCCAGCCCTTGCGGATTGCTGATGCCGAACAAGAGCCGCGCGCCAATAAAGATTTGGTGCAGCGGCTGCAGGCCCGCTCTTTGCTCATCATGCCGCTCATCTACGGGACCAAAACCATTGGCTCGATTTCGGTCATTAATAAAACTTCCGGGCCGTTTAGCGGAGATGATGAACGAGTCATGGGCATGCTTGCCTCCGGCGCTGTCATCGGCCTGGAAAATGCCCGGCTCTACCAGGAAGAGCAGGAACGTCGGTACGAGGCAGAGCAGCGCCGCCAGGTAGCCGAGGGGTTGCGCGACATTTTGACCGTGCTTAACTCCAGCCGGCCGCTCAACGAGATTTTAGATTATATCGTTGCCCAGGCCAGTCGGCTGCTCGGCAGTGATGCCGTGGCCCTCTTCCGGCTGCAGGATAAAAATGGGCCGCTCAAACTCCAGGCAGCGCAGGGATTACCCGCCGAGTACGCCGCAGTTGAAATTCCACTGGGCGAGGGAGTGGTGGGCTGGGTGGTGCAGCAGTTTCAACCTCTGGCTGTGCCTGATATCACTCAAATTTCTCCTCTAGAGACAGAGAATCTCCGCCAAAACCCCCAGCAGTGGGCGCTCCTGGTTGATGTAATGACCCGGTTTCGCGCCATGTTGGGTGTCCCACTGCTAGTCAAAGATGAGGTTTATGGCGGAATTATGCTATACTATAGCCAGCCGCGCCTGTTTACTGAAGAAGAAATTGGCCTGGCGGTCTCTTTTGCCGACCAGGTGGCCCTGGCCATCGAGAACGCCCGCCTCTTTGATCAGGCCGAGCAGGCCGCCATTCTGGAAGAACGCCAGCGCCTGGCCCGCGAGCTGCACGACTCAGTGACACAGGCCCTGTATGGTGTAACCATGTTTGCCGAGGCGGCAGCACGGCTACTGGCCGCCGGCAAAATAGAGCTGGCGACCGACCACCTGAACGAATTACGTGGGACCGCCCAGGAGGCGTTACAGGAGATGCGCCTGCTCTTATTTGAGCTGCGGCCGCCGGTTTTGGAAGAAGAAGGCTTAGTTGCCGCTCTGCAAACCCGCTTGGAAGCCGTGGAGCGTCGCTCCGGTCTGGCCACGGAATTGAAAGTGGCTGGGGACGAAGAACTGCTGCTGCCCCCCAGAATTGAAGATGGCTTATATCGAATTGCCCAGGAGGCGTTGAACAACGCCCTCAAGCATGCTCAGGCGCAGCGCATCTCCATTTGCTTAAGTTTAGACCCCCACCAGGTCGCTTTAGAAATTGCCGACGATGGCCGGGGGTTTGATCCGGCCACGGTCCGCGAACGAGCGGGCCTGGGCTTGCGCGGGATGGAGGAGCGGGTTGCTCAATTGGGAGCCTGTTTGACCATTGACAGCCAACCCGGTCAGGGAACAAAAATCAAAGTGGAGGTAAGGCCATGAGCCAAAAAATCCGAGTCTTAATTACCGACGATCAAGCCATTGTGCGCAAGGGCATCCAGGCGCTGCTGGCTACGGAGCCAAACATCGAAGTTGCTGGCGAAGCTGAAAATGGCAAAGAAGCTATCCGGCAGGTCGAAAAGCTGAAGCCGGATGTGATTCTCATGGATTTGCAGATGCCCGAAATGGGCGGGATCGAGGCCATCGGCCACATCACCGCCGCTAATTCCAAAGCCCGCATCCTGGTCTTGACCAGCTTTGCCACCGACGATAAAGTTTTCCCGGCCATCAAGGCCGGCGCGCTGGGCTATTTGCTCAAAGATTCCAGCCCCGAGGAGTTGATTCAGGCGATTCGACAGGTCCACCGGGGCGAGTCGTCGCTGCACCCAACGATTGCCCGCAAAGTTTTGCAAGAATTGTCGCGCCCGCCCGCGCCGGAGCAGGTGCCAACCTCCGAGCCGCTGACCGAACGGGAGGTAGACGTGCTGCGGCTGGTCGCCCGCGGCATGGGCAACCAGCAAATCGCCGACCAATTGATCATTAGCGAAGCGACGGTGCGGACCCATGTGAGCAACATTTTAAGCAAGTTACACCTGGCCAGCCGCACCCAGGCCGCTCTCTACGCGCTGCAAAAGGGCCTGGCTTCGCTCGACGACGCCGGCTAACCCCCTCCCTGCCCTCCCCCTGAGAGGGGGAGGGTTAGGGTGGGGGTGGCAGTCGTATTTTACGACAAATGTTGTAGGCTCTATCCATTTTTTGTGGAAAAGGATTGTTCTTAGAACAATCCTTTTTATTTATGGTTAACCCGTACTCTGGCTGATTACAAAAAGAGGCAGCGAGGATATACTGCAAGTATCAATAAAAATAATGAACAGGATCGAACAACAAGCATTAATGTCAAACCCTATCCGTGTTTTGATTGCCGATGACCATCCCCGCTCCCGGCGGGGCCTGCGCGCCCTGTTGGCCACTTTACCAACTATTAAAGTAATCGGAGAAGCGGCGGATGGCCAGGAAGCCGTAAACCTGGTCGAAACCTACCAGCCGGACGTCGTCTTAATGGATGCCCAAATGCCGGTCATGGATGGGCTGGCAGCCAGCCGCTGTATCAAACGGCAGTGGCCGCAGATCAAAATCATCATGTTGACTGTCTATAACGGTCACCGCAGTGAGGCTAACGCCGCCGGGATTGACGTTTTTTTGGCCAAAGGCTGCCCCATCGAAATGCTTTGGTCCGCCTTGACTTCGGCGGAAGCCTCATCAAGTTAAAAATTCCTAACAAGTATCATATCAATAAAGAGAGGGATGCTGAAAGTAGCGTCCCTCTCTTTATGAAGTTGAGGATTTTGGGGCTTTGAGCTATCATGTTAACAGCACAAGTTGGGGTGCAAGGAAAGGTTATGGGGATGAGTGATAACGCGACAACTACCCAGGAATTAGTCCTGGAACCTATTTACTGCCCCCATACGGGCAAGCGAATTATGGCCGAAAAGTATAAGCAGTTTGATATTCCCAGTGGGCGAGTCACCTGGTTTCGCTGTGAAGCCTGCCAGGGCTGGCACATTGTGATAGATAACATGGACCCGGCAGAGTTGTTGCCCCGTATTTCCAAAGATTAAGCCAGTAAAAGCGAGCTACAACAAATGTTGTAATTAGCCTCCATCTGTTATCGTAATGGACCGCTCTCAGGGCGGTCTTTTTTATGTATCTTCAATCCTCTTTCAGACCGATTACAATCGGGCGATTATAGGATATAGTAATAATACAGGCAATAGTTTTGTCAGGACTAGGTCACGAGATAGCAGAGCAGACTCGTGAGAGGTTAAGTAAAGTATGCCGAACAATAATTATTTTGATCAATTCATTCAAAGTTCACTGATGACCAAGATCGTCTTGGCCGCAGTCGTGCTGATCTGGAGCGTCGTCTTTGTGTTACTCTTCTTCCTAACGACGCTGTTCTTGGAGCAGCCAAGCGAGGCCCTGCAGGCAACTGCTGTGGTAACCACCCCCGCCATTGGGCTGAGTCCGGCGGCGGCTTCGGCCGGCAGTACGGTGACAATTAGCGGTGAGGGTTGGCAAGCTGACTCTAAGGTTTTAATCTATTTGGTTGGGACAGATTCGCCCAGCTATGCCATCAGCAGCGCCGATGTTGATTCAAGCGGCCACTTTACGGTTGATTTTATCTTCCCGTCAGACCCGCGCTGGGCCGGCCAGCCAACCCTACAAGTTTTGGCCCAGGCCGAGGATGGCAGCATCTCAGCGCAAGCATTACTGATGGTCGTCAGCACGCCAGAGCCGGCTACGGCAACACCTACCCCCACTGCCTCACCCAGCGCCACCGGTACGCCGACAGAAGTTGTTCAAACGCCGACAACGGTCGTTGGAGCGCCTCCGACGGCGTCTCTCCCCACCCAAGCGCAGGCCATTGCCGCCACAAATATGAATGTGCGCAGCGGCCCTGGGGTTAATTATCCGGTGGTCGGGGCGCTGCAAAGCGGCCAAATCGCGCCTGTTACGGGCCTGAGCTATGATCGCGGCTGGTGGCAAATTAAGTTTGCCGGCGGGCCAGATGGTTTTGGTTGGGTGTCGGTCAAATATGTGACGGCTCAGAATACCGAAAACGTGCCGCTGGTGCAAGCCGCCAGCGCCCCGCCCGCACCAACCGCCACTTCGACGCCTGTACCGACCTCCACACCCGCTGTTATCACCGATTGGCGCGGCGAATACTATTACAACACCGGTTTGAGCGGCCCACCCGTTCTAGTTCGCAACGATGTGGCCGTAAACTTCAACTGGGGCACCGGCTCGCCGGCGGCCAATGTGCCAGCCGATAACTTCTCCAGCCGCTGGACCCGCATCCTGTACTTTGACGGAGCCACCTATCGCTTCCACGCCACGGTAGACGATGGCGTCCGGCTGTGGGTGAATGACCGCCTGGTCATTGATGCCTGGTACGATGGCGCGGCCCGCGAGGTAACTGGGGACATCGGCCTGGGCAGCGGTATGCACAGCCTGCGCGTTGAGTATTACGAGCGCAGCGGCAGCGCCGGCATCGCTCTATGGTGGGAAAAAGTTCCCAGTTGGAATGATAATGACAACGACAATGACAATGACAACGATAATGACAACGATAATGACAACGACAACGACAATGACAACGATAATGACAATGACTATTCCGACTGGAAGGGCGAATACTGGGATAACGACGACCTGGACGACGATCGCGAGTTCGCTCGTAACGACGAGGAAATTAATTTCGATTGGGGCGAAGGTTCACCGCGGGATCTGCCGGACGATGATTTCTCTGTTCGCTGGAGCCGCCGCTACAATTTTAATGCGGGGCGCTATCGCTTCCAGGCTCGCGCCGACGACGGTATCCGGGTTTACCTGGACGGCAAACGGATCATTGACGAGTGGCACAACAGCGATGGCGACGAGCTATATACCGTTGAGCGCAATCTGTCCGCAGGCTCACACAAACTGGTAGTGGAATATTATGAGAACAGCGGCGACGCTCGCGTCCGGTTTACCTGGAAGCGGATTGGCGACCTGGTGACCCCAACTCCGACCCCGACCACAACACCGACGACCACCCCAACGGCGACACCAACCGCAACACCGACGGCGACGGCAACGCCAACTGCGACCCCGACCGGCACGATCACACCCTTTCCAACTGCGGAGCCGACCGAGGAGCCAGCCTTAACACCGGTAGTTCCGACGACCGCTCCAACTGCGGAGCCGACCGAGGAACCGGCTGTACCGCCGGCCGCGCTGCCAACCACTGAATCGACCGAGGAACCGACCGCGACACCAACAACCGAACCCACGGCAACACCAACCGAGGAACCGACCGCGACACCAACAATCGAACCTACGGCAACACCAACCGAAGTACCGACGGCAACGCCTGAACCGCCATCTCCAACTCCTGAGCCTCCGACACCTACACCTGTACCTCCCACCCCAACACCTGAACCACCGACCCCGACTCCTGAACCTCCCACCCCAACACCCGTACCACCCACCCCGACGCCCGAACCACCGCCAGCAGCACCGACACCGGTACCTCAACAGCCAACCGCTACCCTGACCACGACCGTCACGCTAACCACGACTCAGTTATTGATCACGACCCCTGCCATCGTCGCCAACCTTTTCACTTCAGGCTTCTAACAATCAGAGGACTAGAAATAACGCCCGGGCAATGCCCGGGCGTTATCTTTTGATAATGATGGACGTCGAAACTGAGATGATCAAACGATATCCGAATTCTTATTCCCCAAACCGCTGCCGCAGAAACTCCAGCGCCACAGTATCAATCAAAGTATTGTGCCAGCGCTCCTCCAGGTTTTCGATGCCGTACAAATCCCACAGGGCTTTCCTGGTCACTTCGTCGTAAGTACCACTGATCTCACCTTGATAATGGCCGCTCTTTTGCAGCATGGTCTGCAATTCGCGGGCAATATCTTCGCCGATAGGGAGCAGGTCCTCCGGCGCGGATTTGGCCAGGTAGAGCCGGTGCAGGTCGAGCAGGCGGCGCAGCTCGGTGATGGGTTCAACGTGGTCGTCAACCCGCAGGTCAATAAAGCGGTCATTGCGACCGCCATAGCCGCCCCCGGTTCGCACCACCAGCAGCGCCGCCGATTGCTGGCCCCGGCTGTCGCCGCCGGCGGCCTGTCCGGCGGACAGGGCGGTTACCAAACGCTCGGCCAAAGAGCCTGGCGTCGCCTCAAAAGTTCGGGCCATCGCCTCGACCGTATCTTCGCCCACCAGGATATTCCCGGCACAGGCGTAGCCCTCACCGATAATATGGCCGGCCCAGGAATGGCAGGCCTGGCCGGTATAAGCCGCGGCCCGGCCAAAGGCATCTACCAGCGACACCTGCCTCTGGGTGGAGTCGTGGTCGGCGGCCAGCAACTGTTTTAAGGCTTCCGGCGCGGTCCACCCCGCCGCCATCAAGCGCAGCCCTTCTGAGCCGTAAGTGGTGTTGGCCAAAGATTGGGTGGCTACCGCGCCCACCCCGGCCTGCGCCCACGGCACCACCGAACCAACGGCCAGAAATTTGGATTGGACCACTACCCCCAAATCGCCGTTGGCCGGATCTCGCGCTGAAATGGAAAAGGTTGATGGGCGTGATTCTGGCATTGATCTCTGCATCATTCACCTCCCGCGTAAACAACTAACTATTACGGAGTGTCAAAGTGCACTTTGACACTCCGCAGGGTCTAGCAAACTTAAGGGGAGACATACTATACTTTCCCGGCCCGCTTTTGTCAACACATTTATTGCGGGGTCTGTCCCAGATTTTAGGTATGTTCCGGTAGGGGCGCAAAGCCTTGCGCCCCTGCCTTTGTGGTGAGCAATTTAAGATAGAACTTTGACAGTTTTGACCGTCCCCATTAGAATGAAGCTCTTCGTTCCGCGCTCCTGGCTGTAATTTCTTCTGTCTTCCCTCCTCAAACTTTTTTAATCAACAATATTCATTGGATATTATGGAGGAGAAATGTTTAAGAGAGATTTGTTGATTATAGGCAGCTTGATCCTGGTCGTGTTGCTCTTTGCGGCCTGCACCTCGGCGGCGCCGCCCACGGCTGCGCCTGCTCCCGCTGGAGCTACAGGGGAGTCAGGCGCTGTCGCGCCCGCACCGGCAACCGCCGAGTCCCAAGCAGCGCCGGCCTCAGGTCCCCGCGAGGGTGGAACCGTCATCGTCGGCTTGCAGGCCGAACCCACCACGCTCGACGCGCCCCAATTGAGTGACTACAACACGGCGCGGGCGGCTATGGGCATGTATGACAGCCTGACCCGCTTCAAGAACGAAAGCACCGAGATTGAGCCGAGCTTGGCCGAATCCTGGGAAATTTCCGACGATGGGCTGGTCTATACCCTGCACCTGCGCCAAGGGGTCAAGTTCCACGACGGCGCCGACTTCAATGCTGAGGCGGTCAAGTTCAACATCGAGCGCCAAATTGTTCCCGACCATCCGGCGGCTGAATCGGGTGAGTTCCCCTATGCCGAGTTCACCTGGGGCATGCTGGATAAGGTCGAGGTTGTGGACGATGCCACCGTTAAATTGACGCTTAAAGAACGCTTCGCCCCCTTCCTCAACCACCTGGCCATGCATCCGGCGGCCATGGTTAGTCCTGAAGCCATTAAACAGTATGGCAAGGACATCTCCAACCATCCCGTCGGCACGGGACCGTTCAAGTTTGTCAGTTGGACGCCCGGCGTAGAGGTCGTGCTGGAGAAGAACCCCGATTACTGGCGCGGCGCGCCTCATGTGGATAGGGTCATCTACCGTCCCATTATCGAAGACCAGTCACGTTTGACCGAATTGGAGTCGGGCGGGGTTAACTTTATTGTCAACATTCCGCCCGATGACCTGGCCCGGCTGAAAGAAGACGCCCGCTTCACCACCGTTGAGCAGCCCGGTATGCACGCCTGGTGGGTTGCTTTCAACCAATCCAGGCCGCCTTTCAACGATAGCAAGGTTCGCCAGGCAGTGAATTATGCGGTCAATAAAAAAGCCATCGTGGATAACCTGCTCAAGGGGACCGGCACCTTAGCCATCAACCCTCTGCCGCCGGTGGTCTGGAGTTATACCGACCAAATCCAAACCTATGACTACAACCCTGAAAAAGCCAAGCAATTGCTAACCGAGGCCGGTTACCCCGACGGCTTCACTTGCAACTTCTGGGTGCCGGAGTCAGGTTCGGGGATGCAGCAGCCGGTCGCTATGGGCACGGCCATTCAGGCCGATCTCAAAGCGGTAGGGATTGACTGCCAAATTGAGCAGTTTGAGTGGGGAACCTATCTGGACAAAGTGATAGTACCCCCGGACAAGGCCGAGTACGATATGTTTGAAATGTCGTGGATTGGCGATAACGGCGACCCGGACAACCATCTGTATATTTTGCTCAGCGGCGACCAGTGGCCGCCCAACGGTTACAATATGGGTTTCTACAAAAACGACAAGGTGGATGCGCTGCTGCGGGAGGCTCGCACCACCCTGGATAAGGCCAAACGAACCGAGTTGTATCAAGAAGCGCAAAAGCTCATCGCCGAAGACCCACCCTGGCTGCTGGTGGACCACGAGGCTCAGATTGTGGTGATGGATAAGAAGATCAAGGACTTTAAACTCCATCCCACTGGCCCCTTCCGCTTTGAGAATGTGTGGATTGAGGAATAAGATAAGATTACAGGGTAGCAGGTAGCAAGTTGCAGAGTAGCAGCCTAACCGATTGCGACCCTGCTACTCTGCAACCCTGTTGTATGTAAGAGTATTGCTTGATGACTCGCTACATTGCCCAACGCATACTTAGCTTGTTGCCCGTGCTGGTGGGTGTCACCTTGCTGGTTTTCCTGGTGATGCAGTTGGCGCCCGGCGACCCGGCCCAGATTATGCTGGGGCCAAAGGCCACCGAAACTTCTCTAACGCAGCTACGCCACGAATTGGGCCTCGATCAACCGCTGCATATCCAGTATACCCGCTGGGTGACACGGGTACTGCAAGGCGATTGGGGGCGCTCCATCCAGCTCAAGCGAGAAGTGCTGCCCTTCATCCTGGAACGGTTTCGCAACTCGGCTTACCTGATGGCCCTGGCCGTCTTGTTGGCCTGTGTCGTGGGTATCCCGGCCGGCATTCTCTCCGCGGTTCGCCAATATTCGGTGGGAGACCGCCTGGCTATGATTTTGGTCTTAATGGGCTTCTCCGTGCCCGTCTTCTGGCTGGGGATTATCCTCCAGATCGTGTTTGGGCTTAAACTGGGTATTTTGCCGGTCTCCGGCTTGCAATCGGCGGGGCAAACCGGCCTGGCCGATTTGCTGCTCCATCTTGTACTGCCGGCCATCGCCCTGGCGACCGGGGCAACGGCTATCATCGCCCGCATGACTCGCTCCAGCATGCTCGAAGTCATCCGGCAAGATTACATCCGCACGGCCTGGGCCAAAGGGCTGGCCGAACGACTGGTCATCAACCGTCACGCCTTGAAAAATGCCCTGATCCCGGTGATCACGATCGTTGGCTTACAGGTAGGCTATCTGCTGGGAGGTGACATCCTGGTCGAGACTGTTTTTTCCTATCCGGGCATTGGCCTGGCTATGGTCAATGGTATTTTGGCCAGGGATTTTCCCCTGGTCCAGGGAGCTATCCTCCTGGTGGCCTCCTCCTATGTCCTCATCAACCTGGCCGTAGATATTGCTTACGCCTATCTGGACCCGCGCATCCATTATGAGCAGTGACTCCGTAACCCGTCCGGCCAGCCAACCTTTTCAAGCTGCCCCGCTAACGGCGGCATCCTCGGGCCGCAGCCCGATGATGGTCGCCCTGCGCCGGCTGCGCCGGGACCATCTGGCGATAGCTGCCGCCCTTTTTCTGCTGTTAGTGACCATCGTCAGCCTGATCGCGCCCATGTTAGCCCCGCGAGACCCCATTGCCACCGATTTGAGCCAGCGCCTGGTCCCCATCGGTACGCCCGGCTATCCCCTGGGGGCCGACGATTTGGGCCGCGACATCCTGAGCCGCTTGATCTGGGGCGGGCGCATCTCGTTACTCATCGGCTTTAGCGCGGTCATCGTGGCTATGGTTCTGGGGATCTTGATTGGCCTGGTCGCCGGCTATTTCGGCGGCTGGCTGGACGCGCTGATTATGCGCTTCATTGACATTCTGCTGGCCTTTCCGGCGATTCTACTGGCCATTACCATTGTCGCTTCGCTGGGACCGGGGCTGCGCAACTCGATGTTGGCTATCAGCGTCGTTGGCATTCCCTACTATGCCCGGATTGTGCGGGGCAGTGTGCTGTCACTGCGCGAGCAGGAATTTGTTCATGCTGCCCGGCTGACCGGGGCCACGCATGGACGCATCCTGGCCCAGCATGTGTTACCCAATACCCTGGCCCCTTTGATCGTGGCCGCCACCCTGGATGTCGGCTTTATGATTACGGCCGCAGCGGGACTGAGCTTCCTGGGGCTGGGCGCGCAGCCGCCTACCGCCGAATGGGGCGTAATGCTGAGCCAGGGACGACAATTTATCCGTAATGCGCCCCATCTGTCCATTCTGCCGGGTACGGCTATCTTCCTGGTCATCCTGGCGCTCAATTTTCTGGGCGACGGCCTGCGCGACGCTTTGGACCCACGCCTGCGGGAGTAATCTTTGATTATGACTACTATCCGTTCCTTCATCGCCATTGAGCTTTCCGACGAAGCCCGTGCGGCCCTGGCTGACCTGCAAAACCGGCTCAAAAGAGTCACGCTGGCTCAGGCGGTGCGCTGGACTGCCCCGGAGAGTATTCACCTGACTCTGCACTTTTTGGGCGATATAGCCCCGGACACAGTCTCCCAAATTTCCTCGCTGCTGGAGCAGGCTGCCGCGGCCTGCCCGTCCTTTACCTTGACTCTCGGCGGGCTGGGCTGTTTCCCCAACACCCGGCGGCCGCGAATTGTCTGGACCGGCGTTTTGGGACAGACAGATATTCTGACCCGGCTCCACGGCGAATTGGGCCAAAAATTGAAAACCCTGGGCTTCACCCTTGATACACGCCCCTACTCCCCCCATTTGACCCTGGGCCGGGTAAAAGATACAATTCCCCAGCGACAACTGGCCCAGTTGGGGCAGGCGCTTGAACAAGTTCAGCCCACCGTCGGGCAACTGGCTGCCTTGCCGGTGTCTGAAATTAACCTGATGAAAAGTGAACTCAAACCCGCCGGGGCTGTCTATACTCGCCTAGCCCTGGCCAGACTGACCCCCTCTTAATAACAGCCACATCCTCCCAAGACCTGTCTTTTATTGCTCATCACTTTTGACAAATAACTTTGTGCAGATTATATTTTGTAATACAAAATATTCTTTGTAAAAATTATTTAGCACCTAGAAGGGCAGGTTTCTATGGAGGTTTTGGTATCTTCCAGGGAACAGCGCATAAGAGCTATTCACGATGCTTTTATGGCCTTGATGTGGATCTCGAAGCGGCAGTTCGCCCACCGCCTGCAGAAGTTTGGTCTCACGCATCCTCAATTTATGACTCTGGCTACCCTGACCGCGCATGCAGAAGCTTGTACCATGCGGGATTTGATCAACGTCATGTTTCAAGATGCGCCGACAATGACCGGGGTGATTGACCGGCTGGTGAAAATGAAACTCGTTGAACGGACCCGCAGTGAGACGGACCGCCGCTTGGTCTTGGTCAGGGCAACCCCGGTGGGCATCGAATTGGCCAGGCAAATTGAGGAACAGACGCTCTGTGATGCTGAAATCGGTTTTGCCAAACTGACCGATGAGGATTTAAGCGCCCTGGAGCAACTGCTGAGATATATTTTGCGGATGCAAATTGGGCGCTACACTTCGCTCTCGGACGCCGACCTGGATACCGAGATTGAAAAGTTACGCCGCTTTAGGCGTGATCCAATTCATTATGCCAGGCTGGAGCATGATGGATCAGTCCAAGAAGGATAAGCTGAAGAGTCTATTTGAGCGTCTGTAAGCGCAGCAGTTATTTTTGACACAATAGAACATTTGTACTATTATTTTGATTCCACGCTTTAAACCTTTAGAGTCAAGGTCAGAAATTTTTAGAGCTGCTTAACCCAAACTACAACTTTAGGATGATGCCTGTTCTCCTCAACCGAGGTATACTTTACTTTGGCTTTTCAGCGAAAGAGTCACAACGGCCAGCCTAACTCAAGTAATACTCTAAAATCTGTTATGTGCCGGAGGTAAAAGTTTCATGAGACAATTTATGCCTTCCTTGTTTATTATGCTGCTGGGGGTGGTAATTTTCACCACTGGCTGCGGTGGTTCACAAGAACAACAAGCTGTAGCTCAGGCAGCGCCGCCTGAAGAAGAGAAAGTTATCCCTGTAGAAATTGCTGTAGCTCAAAGGGGCCAAATGGCGCTGGTGCTTGACTACGCCGGCACGCTCGAGGCTAAGAATAGTCTTAACGTTATGCCTGGGGCCAACGGCCGCATCGAGTCGGTTATGGTTGAGGCCGGCGATGAAGTGCAGGCGGGTGACCCGATTGCGATCATTGAAGATGACACCTACCTGGCCCAACTAAAACAGGCGGAAGTGGCTGTGACCTCGGCCAAGCTCAACCTGGCTAAAATGGAGCTGGGCTCCCGGCCCGAAGAGATTGCCGCTGCGCAGGCGGCTGTCGAACTGGCCCGGGCTGCGGTCAACGACGTGGCCACCATCAACGACGACGAACGCACCCGCTCCGCTGCCGATTTGGCCAGGGCCGAAGCCGAGTTGAAAGCCGCGCAGAGCGAGTACGACAAGATTGCCTGGGCCGGCGATATCGGCCAGACGCCTCAGGCGGTTCGCTTGCAGCAAGCTACCATCGCCTATCAGAATGCCCTGGCCCGCTACAATCTCGACACCAACCCCAGCGACTCTCAATTGGCCCCGCTCATGCTGCAGCAGGCTCAGGCCGAACTGGCTTTGGCCTTAAAACTCCAACCGTACCGGCAAATTGATTTCGAGGCAGCGCGAGCGGCCATTCAGCAAAGCGAGGCTGCGCTGGAATTGGCCAACATCCAGCTCGGCGAAGTCGTTATCAAGGCCCCCTTCGATGGCATCGTCGCCGAACTCAATATCAGCCAGGGCAGCCGGGTTAGCCCGCAGACGAGCGTGGCTTCTTTCATCTCTAAAGAGGTTGAGGTGGTGGTCAATGTGCCCGAAAGCCGGATTGGTCAAATTAAAAAGGGACAAAGCGCCGCCCTGCAAATGACGGCTTATCCCGGTCAGGACTTTCCGGGCGTGGTCAGCAGCATTGCGCCAGAAGCCAACAAAGATACTCGCACATTTGAAGTCAAAATCACCCCGACCAAGGGCGCTGACCTGCTCCGCAGCGGTATGTATGCTAACGTGTCCATCCTGGCTGAGGAAAAGCAAGATACACTGCTGGCCCCGCGCACGGCTGTCTTTGATACCGGCGACCAACCCCTGGTCTACGTGGTTAACGATGACAATACGGTCGAGCAGCGCCCCGTCAGCACCGGTCTTTTTGATAAAGAAAATATTGAAATTCTGTCGGGACTCAAACTCGGCGAAACGGTAGTCACCGCCGGGCAGTCAAACCTGACCGACGGGGCCAAAGTGGAATTAACCAACGACCCAGGTATTGCCGAGTAAACACCGTTCGGCGTTTGAATGTTAAACGTTGAACGAAAGGATTGAATGATCTATGGGATTAACAAGACTATCCATCTACCGGCCGCTGACCATGCTGATGATCATCCTGGCCCTGGTAGTGATGGGGTATCGCGCCTTTACCTTCCTCCAACTTGACAGCTTTCCCAAAGTAGATTTTCCCTTTGTGACGGTTGTCACTATCTTTCCCGGCGCATCGCCTGAAGACGTGGAGGATCTGGTCGTCAAGCCCATTGAGGATGCCGTGGCCGGCATTGCCGGGATTGACCAATTGACCTCCCGCTCAACCGAAGGGCTGGGCACCGTGACCATCGCTTTTGTGGAAGGCACCGACGGCAACCAGGCCGCTATTGACGTGGAACGTCAGGTGGCAACGGTGCGCGGCCAGCTTCCCACCGAAGCCGAAGACCCGACCATCATCAAAGCCGACATTAACGCCATTCCGATTATGGTCGCGACCCTGAGTGGACCTCAGAGCCAGGATACCCTGTTTGAAATTGCCGATGAGGCCCTTAAAAGCCGGCTGCAAGCCATCTCGGGCGTAGCTTCGGTGAGTGTCAGCGGTGGGCGCGAGCGTGAAATCCAGGTTCAAGCCGACCCGGCCAAAATGGCCGCTTATGGCCTGCCCTTCAGCGCCATCCAGCAGGCGGTTTCCGCTAACAATGTCACCTTCCCGGCCGGGTCATTAGATGAGGGCCGCCTCAAAACCTCTATCCGCTCGGTGGGTGAATTTACCACTGTTGAAGAGATCGAAAGCGTTGTTGTCAAAAATGAAACCGATAAAGGCGGCGGCCTGGTTTACCTGCGTGACGTGGCCACTGTGAGTGAAGGCTTAAAAGACCAGGAGCAAATTCTCCGTAACAACGGGCTGGATGCGGTCAGTATCAACGTCACTAAAACCAGCGACTCCAATACCGTCGAAGTGGCTAATGGCGTGCGCCAGGCGATTGAGGAATTTCAAAAGGATCTCCCGGCCGGCGCAGAACTTTCAATCGTGCTCGACGGCTCCGAGTTTATCCGCGAATCGGTGGCAGCGGTCCAGGAAGACCTGGTCCTGGCCATTCTGATTACCGGCCTGGTCATGTTAGTCTTTCTGCACACCATCCGCAGCACCTTTATTGTGCTGCTGGCCATCCCTACCTGCATTATGGTTACCTTCCTGGTGATGTGGATCCTGGGTTTTAGTCTAAACCAATTAACCCTGCTGGCCTTAACCCTGGTCATCGGCATCCTGGTAGACGACTCCATCGTGGTCATCGAGAACATCGAGCGCCACCTTAAAATGAAAAAGGCCCCCGCACAAGCCGCTCTTGAGGGCCGCTCCGAAATTGGGCTGGCCGCCATCACCATTACTCTAGTAGACGTGGTGGTCTACCTGCCGGTAGCTTTTACCTCCGGCATCATCGGCCAGTTTTTCTTCTCCTACGGTGTTACCATTGCCGTCGCTACCCTGGCTTCACTCTTTGTCGCCTTTACCCTGACCCCAATGCTGGCCGCCTTCTGGATGAAAGACGAAAGCCAGCCGGAAGAAGCACCGCGCGGTCTGGGCAAATTCTTCGGCATTCTCTTTAAGCCAATTACCTGGCTGTGGAATGGCTTTGTCCGCTTGTGGGAAGCCGGGTTTGATGCCCTGGCCAGTTTCTACGGCCTGACCTTACGCTTCTTCCTGGCCAACTTCTTCACCCAGACCCTGGCCGTTATCATTGCCGTCGCTGCTCTGGCCGGTGGAATTTACCTGGTCATTGGCGGTTTTGTCGGCAGTGAATTCTTCCCCCAGCAAGATGACGGGCAGCTTCAGATCAGCGTCAGGATGCCGCCCGGCACTAACCTGGAGGCAACCGACCGGGCGGCTCGCCAGGTGGAGCGCATCGTCCTCAACGAAGTACCCGAGGTCGCCACGATCCTGACCCGTATTGGTTCGCGGGGGGGCGGTGGTGCCTTTGGCGGCGATTCCGGCAGTGGGTCCAGTTCAGCAACGGTTGACCTGCGGTTAGTTGATAAAGCCGACCGGCAGCGCAGCACGACCGATATCGCCAATCTCTTGCGGCCCTTGCTCGCCAAAATTCCGGAGGCCAACACCTCCGTCGTGTTGCAGGCTGGCGCAGGCGGCGGTGGCGGCGGCAGTCCCATTCAGGTGCGAATTTCCGGACCGGATCAGAGCGTTTTGATAGACCTGGCCAACCAGATTGAAGCCGTGGCCAAAACTGTTCCCGGTGCGGTTGAGGTACGTAATACGGATGCTGCCCGCGCGGTCGAGGCCCAGATCATCGTTAATCGTGACCGCGCGCTTGACCTGGGTTTGTCTCCAGCCCAAGTCGCCACCACCCTGCGTACAGCGGTGAGCGGCAACACCGTCGGCCAGTTCAACCCACCCGATGCCAACGAGATTGATATTACGCTGCGCGTGGATGAAACAGCTCGCCAGGATTTGAGCCAGTTGTTACAATTACCTTTGGGTTATCGTGACGGCCAGCCGATCACCCTGGAGCAGGTGGCCGAGGTGCAGCGCGAACAGGCTCCGGCGCTCATCACCCGCGCCGACCGGCAGCGCGTTCTTTCCGTTGGCAGTAATATCTCCGGCCGGACCATCGGTGAAGTGACCGACTCCATGGAAGAAGCAATCAACGCTCAAGTCAGTTTTCCGCCCGGTTACGCCTTTGAGTTTATCGGCCAGTCGGAGCAGCAGCGTGAGTCCTTTGCCCAATTGGGGCAGGCGCTGTTGTTGGCTGTAGTGCTGATCTATATGCTGCTGGTGGCGCTCTTCCAAAGCTGGCTGCACCCGCTGGCAATTATGTTCTCGCTGCCGGTGACGCTGGTGGGCGCGTTTGGCGGCTTGTGGTTGACCGGCAACACGCTGAATATCATTTCCATCCTGGGGATCATCCTGCTCACCGGCGTGGTCACCAAAAACGCCATCCTCCTGGTTGACTTCACTAACGTGCTGCGTGAGGAGCGGGGCTATACCCGTAAAGCGGCCTTAATCGAAGCGGGTAAGCTGCGCCTGCGCCCGATTATCATGACCACGGCGGCCATCGTCTTTGCCCTGCTGCCGCTGCTGCTGGGCACCGGCGCTGGGGCGGAAGGTCGCGCCCCGCTGGCAGCAGTTGTCATTGGCGGTAATATCTCTTCCACGGCATTGACTCTGATCCTGGTCCCGGTCGTCTACAGCTTTCTGGATGGGGCCGGCGGCTTGACCACCCGCCTCTTCAGAAAAATCTTTGGCCTGCGCGAGCCGAGTAGAGGGTTACAAGAAACGGAGAAAGTCCCAGAACGCGAGGCGCCTCCCGCCCCCCGCCGCCCCGCGCCACAGTCTGGTTCGGCCATCTCGCTTAATCCAGAAACTGGGCCCGATGCAGCCTAATGACGGCTGGAGAACGGTTAATAAGAAAAACACAGGAGTGAAAAAGTGCACTTTTTCACTCCTGCACTGCAAATTATCCTGTCAAAATCTCAGATAATGCTTTGAATGTAATTATGAAAAAACATCTTTGGATTTTACTCTTTATTTTTCTACTCACCGGGTGCGGTCTGACCCACGAAGCCGAAGGCGAACACCTCAAACCGCTCGACCCAGCCAAGTGGCCGACCCCCAAAGCAGCCCAGGCTGCGGCCTCGCCGACCCCTTTCCCCAAGGCGACCCTGCGCGTCGAGCCGTCACCCTCGGCGGAGGCAGCCGCTGCGGAAACTCTGCTGCCCACGCCTGCTCCCGCCACAGCGACTGCCGCGTCTGCTGCTACCCCGGCCTCGGCCGAAGTCGGCGCCGGCAATAATGATATTGTGGCCGCCCTGGCCAGTCAGGCGTTGAATCAATTCTCCATTGTGGCTACGGGTATTGCCACCGCGCCGGATTTATCCATTCGCGGTGGGCCGGGCGCAAATTATCCTTCCGTCAGAGCCATTCAACCAGGAGATGTGTTTGGAATTCTAGGTAAAAACTCCGGCGGCGATTGGGTTTATGTGATTGGCGCATCCCTGTCCCCAGGTTGGCTGCCAACCAGCAGCATCCGGGTTGTTGGCTCATTGGATCAAGCCCCGGCTTTGCCACCCAATCCCATCGCTGCCCTGGTCCAGAGTTCCTCAACCACTTCAACAGGAGACAACAGCACTCCGGCGGAAGCTGCCGTACCGGCCAGCAGCCAGCCGGTCATAGCTGCCGATCTGACGCCGGTAACGACGGCTCAAGTTAACAACGAGGGTCTGAATATGCGCCAGGGACCAGGGGCCAGCTACGAACGTATCGCTACCCTGGCCCATAACGACAAAGTAACCATCCTGGCTCTCAATCCCCGTCAGGATTGGGCCTTGGTGGAAACGGCCAGCCAGCAGCGAGGCTGGGTTTCGCTGACTTTCCTGGCAGTTGACGGCCCTCTTGCCAATGCGCCTATCGTTCCGGCTGCGGCGCTGAATCAGGCTGATTTAACCACCGAGGTTGCCCTTGCAGCCAATCCAGCCGAACCTGCAACTGCCAGCGGCGAAACCGCTGCCGTCGTACCTGTAGCCGATAAACAATCGGCTAACTCGGCCGCGACCTTCGGCAACCTCGGCCCGGTAGCTACCGCCAAAACCGTCCGCGACCCGGTGGAGGTCCGGCCCGGGCCGGGGACCGACTACGCGGCGATAGACGAGCTGCGGTTAAGCGATGAAACCATTCCTATTCTGGCGGTTGATAGAAGCCGCCAGTGGGTCTTGGTTAACCCGGTAAGCGCCCAGCCCGGCTGGGTAGCCCTGAGCGATTTGAACGTCGAGGGTTCGCTGGAAAATGCGCCGCAGGTGGATACCGCCTGGGTTGAAAGTAACGCCGTCGAAGTCCGGCGCGGGCCGGGCATTTATCATGATGTCGTGGGCGTGCTGTCTATCAAAACCCTGGTCTCCGTGTTGGGCCTGGACGACAGCAAAAGTTGGGCTTTGGTCAAAGCTATCCCGGCAGGCGGCCTGGGCTGGGCGCCGATCAATTTTCTCAGTTTGTCCGGCCGCTGGTCTGATCTGCCGAAAGCGCCTGATCTGCCCTTACCGGGCGACAGCGCGGCAGCAAGTCAAACTGAGGCCGCGCCGTTCGTGCCGGCTCGACCCATCAGCGAAAGCAAGATCGTTTTCCAGCGCTCCAGTGGCGGCGAGATTATGGTCATCAATCCTGATGGGACCGGCCTGCGCCGCCTGACCAGCGGCATTGACCCGGTTCTCTCTCCTGACGGCAAGGCTGTAGCTTTTACCCGCTGGGAAGGTGAAACCGGCTCGGTCTGGCTGATTAATCTAGATGGTACGAATGAGCGCTCCATCATCGGCTTTATCAAACAGGCCAAAGGGCCGGACTGGTCGCCTGATGGCGCGCAGCTTGTCTTTAATTTTCAAACCGGGGGCCGGACAGAACCAAAAACTGAGTGTTTTCCGGTAGGCGAGGGCAAGTCGTCGCCGCCCCGTCCGCCTCGCAATGCCACTGACTTCAAGGTTTCGTTTGGCAGCAACGGTCCCCAGTTTTGCTGGAAACTGCCGCCCGATCCCCATTGGGGGCTGCGGGTGGTGAACGTGGCTGACGGCAAGTTTAAGGATGTGGATGGTGGCACGTATGCCTTTCGTCCGGCCTGGGATCCGGGCCAAACCTGGCGGATTGTCTCGGATGGCGGGCGCGGCCTATTGGAAGTGGATGTAAACCGGGATTACCGGCAAAGCATCACCGACGAACTCAACGATGGCTCACCGGTCTTCTCACCCGACGGGCGCTACCTGGCCGTGACCCTGGGCCAGCAGGGCGGTGGCCCCGGCTGGGACATCTTCCGGCTCAATGCCAACGGCACAGGCCGGGTACGCCTGACCCAAACGCCTCTCTGGGAAACCGCTGTGCCGGGCAATGACAAGGCCTGGAACAACGTAGCCCCGGCCTGGTCGCCCGATGGCTCACAGATAGCTTTTCTGACCGACCGCACCGGCCGCTGGGAAATCTGGGTAATGAACGCTGATGGCTCCAACCCGCACCCTCTCTTTTCGGATGAGGTCAACGACCAGCTTCAGCTTACCTATAATTTTGTAGATGAACGGGTTTTGAGCTGGCGGTGATTCAGGTAGACGGTAGACGGTAGACAGAGGAACAACCCAACAGTTAGCACCCTTCGATACGACCTTCACTGCGCTACGGTCTACTCAGGGTGCTCTGACAAAATTGAACGCAACAAGGCCGGCGAGAATAATGCTCGCCGGCCTTGTTGTTCGCCTGGTAGGTCAAGCTTAAGCTTGACCTACTTTACTTAGCCCGTTGGGCCGCAGCCGTTAGGGCGCGCTTTACAAACACGGGGGCCATCGCCTGGCGATACTCAGCGCTGGCGTGAATATCGCCGATGACGTCGTCACCTAAATCGTTCAGCACAGCTTGAGCCGCTGCGGCGATGTTGTCTTCACTCAGCGGTTTGCCGACCAGGGCCGCTTCAACAGACTTGGCCCTGGTTGCCGAGGGAACCAGGCCGCCGACAGCCACACCGGCGGCAGTGCAATTGCCGCCGCTCACGGTGACAATGGCCGCCGCGCCGACCATAGCATAGCGTGATGCCGGGTTGAACAGCTTGGTGTAAGCCGATCCGCTCCCGGCGCCGCTTTTAACCACCTCAACAGCAGTGACAATCTCGCCGTCAGCTAAGGCCGTCGCAAAGAGGCCGGTGAAGAAATCATCGGCTAAGATGGTGCGGTTGCCGTTCGGCCCGGTCACGTGAATCTTCGCGCCCAGGGCAATCAAAACGGTCGGTAGATCCGAGGCGGGGTCGGCGTGGGCAATGTTACCGCCGATGGTTCCCCGGTTGCGGACCTGCGGGTCGCCGATCATACCGGCGGCCTCAGACAAGACAGCAGGCACATCCGCAGAGGCGGCGATCAAGGCATGGGGCGTCAGCGCGCCGATACGGACAGACCCATTACCGGCCGAGATACCCTTCAGTTCGCTAATCCGGCCAATGTCAATCAACGTGCCCGGATCGGCCAAACGCAGGTTCATCACCGGGATGAGGCTGTGCCCCCCGGCCAAGACTTTGGCCCCACTGTGCTGTCTGAGCAGGGAGACGGCTTCGGCCAGCGAAGTGGCTCTGTAATAATCAAATTTTGGCGGATACATCAGTTACCTCCTCCATTTGCGCTCTTGATGGCATTGTAGATTTTCTCCGGGGTCAGGGGCAAGTCAATGTGCTTAATGCCGAGTGGGGACAGCGCATCCATCACCGCATTGGCGATGGCCGGGGTCGCGGCAATGGTCCCCATTTCGCCGGCGCCCTTCACCCCCAGCGGATTGTGCGGTGACGGCGTTTCTGTCCGGCCCACTTCAGCCGTTATCAGCCGGTCAGCCCGCGGCATCGCATAATCCAACAGCGAGCCGCTTAAAAGCTGGCCGTTCTCATCGTACACGCCGTTCTCCCACAAAGCCTGCCCAATGCCCTGCACAATCCCGCCGACAATCTGTCCCTGGACAATGAGCGGGTTGACTACATGGCCAACATCATCTACGGCAATGTATTTTTGGATCGTGATTTCGCCGGTATCGCGGTCAACTTCAACCTGGGCGATGTGGGCGCTGTTGGGGAAGGTAAAGTTGGCCGGGTCGTAAAAGGCGGTCTCTTCCAGGCCGGGTTCCAAACCCGCCGGCAAATTGTGCGCGGTATAAGCGGCCAGGGCAACTTCGGCAAAGCCTTTGGCCCGGTCAGGCGCTCCTTTGACGTGAATCTTGCCAGTGGCTTGATCGTAAACCATATCTTCTTCGGCCGCTTCCAGTTGGTGGGCGGCAATTTTGATCGCCTTTTGACGGACCTTCTCCGCACTTTTAACCAAAGCCGTGCCGCCGACGCTGGTGCTGCGGCTGCCGTAGGTTCCCATACCCTGAAGCACGCGGGCGGTATCCCCGTGGACAACTTCAATGTCCTCCATACCTATGCCTAACTCGTCGGCCACGATTTGAGCAAAGGTGGTTTCGTGTCCCTGGCCGTGGGTATGCGACCCGGTCAGGACGCTCACTTTGCCGCTCGGATGCACCCGCACGACGCCACATTCCCAGAAACCCACCGCCGAACCCAGCGAGCCGGCGACTGCCGAGGGTGCGGGACCGCTGGCTTCAATCGCGCCGCACACGCCAATCCCTACCAGTTTGCCGGCTTTACGGGCTTCGGCTTGCACCTGGCGCATTCCGCTATAATTGGCCATTTCTACGGCTTTGTCGAACAGTTTGTTATAGTCGCCGCTGTCATACAGGAAAGCAACCGGAGTTTGATAGGGGAATGCTTCTTTGGGAATAAAATTCTTGCGCCGGATTTCAATGGGGTCCATGCCGAGTTCCTGGGCGGCTATATCAACGAGACGTTCAAGCAAGTACGCCGCTTCGGGCCGGCCCGCGCCACGATAGGCGTCAACCGGCACGGTGTTGGTCAAGGTGCCCCACATTTCACCCCAGATGCCCTTCATTTGATACAGGCCGGAGAAGAGGGTGATATACAGGGCGGTCGGGATCAGCGGGGCCATTGTAGACAGGTAAGCCCCGTTGTCGGCCCAGGTTTGCACGTGCAGCCCGGTGAAGGTGCCGTCTTTTTTGAGGGCCAGCTTGGCCCTGGTGATATGGTCGCGCCCCTGCGAGTCGGTCATCATGGCTTCGCTCCGGGTGCTGACCCATTTGACCGGGCGGTTTAGTTGGCGGGCTACCCAGGGCACAATGATCTCTTCCGGGTAGTGGAAAATTTTGCTCCCAAAGCCGCCGCCCACATCCGGGGAGATGACCCGCAGCTTATGCTCCGGGATGCCCAGGGTAAAAGCGCCTAACAGCAGGCGGATGATGTGGGGATTCTGGCTGGTGGTCCAGACGGTCATTTCGCCCATCGCCGCATTCCATTGAGCCGCAGCCGCTCTCGGTTCCATGGCATTGGGGATAAGCCGTTGATTAATGAGGTCAAGCTCCACCACATGCTCCGCCTCGGCGAAAGCCTTATCGCAGGCTTCTTTATCCCCTAAAGCCCAGGTATAGCTGACATTTTCGGAGATGTCGTCGTGAACCAGCGGCGCGCCCGGTTCAGCGGCGGCCTTAGCCCCAACAATGGCCGGTAACTGCTCGTAATCCACCTCGATCAAATCGAGCGCGTCATAGGCAATGTAAGCACTTTCGGCCACTACGGCGGCAACCCCATCCCCCACGTGGCGCACTTTGTCTACCGTTAAAGGCCAGCGGGTCGGCACTTTAATATTGGGCACCAACCAGCCGCAGGGCAGCTTACCCACTCCGCTGTCAATCAAATCCTGGCCGGTGTATACCGCCAGCACGCCGGGCAAAGCTCTGGCTTTTTCGGTATTAATGCTCTTGATTTTGGCGTGGCCGTAGGGGCTGCGCTTGATGGCCAGGTGAACCATGCCGGGTAACTGAACGTTGGCCACATAGCCGCCTTTGCCCTGGATAAAGCGGGGATCTTCAACACGCTTGATGCTTTGACCCACGTACTTCGTCATCATGCACCTCCTGCCGTGGCTCTGGCCGCCTGCTGAACCGCCCGGACGATGTTATCGTAACCGGTGCAGCGGCAAATGTTCCCCTCTAACCCGTGCCGAATTTCGGCTTCACTAATATTTGGATTGTTTTCAACCAGTTTGGTTGCGGCCATGATCATGCCGGGAGTGCAATAGCCGCATTGCAAGCCGTGATTATCCCAGAAAGCTTGCTGCATGGGGTGTAGCGTGCCATTTTTGGCCAACCCCTCAATGGTGGTAATTTCGGAGCCGTCGGCTTGAACGGCCAGAGTAGTGCAGGATTTTACAGACACTCCATCCATGTGGATAGTACACGCGCCACACTGGCTGGTATCGCAGCCAATATTGGTCCCCGTCAGGCCCAACCCATCACGCAGGAAATGAACCAACAGTGTACGCGGTTCAACATCCCTGGTATAGGTTGTCCCATTCACTTTTACCGTAATTTCAGTCATCGAAACCGCCTCCTTCATTGGATTCTAGATTTTGGATTTTAGATGTTAGACTGCCCGCCACCAGGGGGCCTTTGGCTCTCTGACGGACGTGGATTCTGGGTCAGCCTACCCGCATCCTGTGATCTAACTTTTCTCTACCTTCTACCCCCTATCTGCCATCTACTAGCTACTATTATCCCCTCCTTTCCCAGACTTCCTTGGCTACTTTCCGGGCAATGGTATTCATCCACCAGTTGAGCACAACCAACGACCCTAAAAAGATGAGCCCGGCCGCAATCAACTTAGGGCGCTGCGGCGTTGGCACCAGATCATCAACCAGATGTTTAGCCACGCCCATCGCAAATTCTACTTGGGAGGGACTGCTAGCCTCCACTGCTTGAGGCTGCGTTCCAACTAAAGCTTCTTCGGCATGGTCGCTGGCGCTGGCTTGCACCCTGGCTTTAATCTGTTCATGCAAGCCGTCAAGGCTCTGCCGGGTCAGGGCTTTAGCGGAACTATCGAGCAACCGCTGCCCAACACTGGCAATACGCCCACCCACCTGGGCTTCACCTGTGTAATGCATCAGGGTTGCCTCCCCCTGGTCTTCCAGGCGGACTTCCCCCACCCCTTTCATGAAGCCAGGCGCACCTTTGCCATCAACCTGCATGCGATAGCTCTCCGGAGGGTTAATGTTAGAGAGATTAACAATACCCTCAAACTGCCCCTGAACCGGGCCAACCCGGATTTTTAGAGCGCCTTTGTATTCGTTTTCGCCAATTTGTTCCAGCTTTTCACAACCGGGCATCGTCCGGGCCAGCACCTCTGGATCCAGGAGCGCTTGCCAAACAGCATCACGCGGGGCATCAAAGGTATAGGTACCTTCAAGTTTCACTACTTGTTCCTCCTCAAAGAGTCAAAACGATTAAGATAAACACGGGGCATATTTCCCGTGCCAGCGTCAAACTATGAATTTTGATAATCTCAACAGCCGCAGATCAGCACCAGAAGGTTGAACTTGAATTGAACAAGCTTTATTCAAGCCCTTATATTGTGTAATGGGGGGTCTTACTTGAAGTTTCGAGGGAAATTCTAACATAGGCTCAAACCTGTGTCAAATACAATTTTGGCTGATACTTGCTTTCCATTTACATTGACTTACAATATCACCGACTTAAACTACTACCGAGGCACAAGAGCTATGGAGATCAAGGTTTATGCTACATTGCGGGATGTTGTGGGTGGTTCCAGCATCCAGCTCGGCGACACATCGGCAATGACGGTGGGCCAGATTTTGGAAGCTTTATGCGTCAAATTCCCGGCCCTCATCCCCAAGCTGCACCCCAACGGGCACGACCTTCACCCGGCGATACACATCCTGGTCAACGGCCGGGATATGCGCTATATCAACGGCCTGGAGACTTTAGTGACCGCCCAAGACAGTATCCGCATCTTTCCGCCGGTCGGCGGGGGGCTGCGTTGAAACTCACCTTTGGCGTGCCCCTGACAGCAATGAAAGGGTATCTGATCGATTTGGGGGCGACCGAAGTCGCTGAAAATGTGCTGGCCGCCGGCCAGTGGCAGGCGGTGGTCAGGAAAAGCGAGCCGGTCAAGATTGGTTCGCTCGTCGTCGGCCGCATCGAGGTTGAGTTTTCCGGCGACGAAACGGCCATTGCCGCCTTACTCGAAAAGTTACACTGGAAAACCTTGCGCGGCGGCGGCTGAGGGGAAATCCAGAAAAAAGAATTGAGAAATAAAAACAGTAGCGAGAGCATTTACTCCTCGCTACTGTTTTTTTATCAGGGTGTCAATTCATCAGCAAACCGAGTTAGCAAGTCAATGTTCTGACTACTGACTACTGGTGACTGACTACTGCCTTCTGCTAAACAATCTCCAGCTCTTTCAGCTTGCTCTCTGGCACCACGCCGTTGACCCAGCCGCGGTCGGCGTAATACTCTGCCAGCATCTTATCCAGCTCGCTGACGTGGCCCTCGGAGCCGGGCATGGTGCTGGGTTCGTCGGTGAAGCGCTTGGGCAAGTAGTCCGAGCCTTCACGGAAACCGGCCAGGTTATTGTAGTAGCGTTCCAGGTTGTAGATGCGCTCGCCGCACTTGAGCATTTCCTCCACGCTGTAATTCAAGCCGGTCACCCCGTTGAACTGAGCGGTGTACTCGTCCATACCCATCCCGAAAGCGGAGAACTTGCACAGATCCAGCGAGTCGGATACGGCATGGACATCCTGGAAGATTTTAACGAGCTTGCCCTTACCTTCCCAGGCCAGCGGGTCCACCTTGAGCGAACCGAAGGGCATGACCCCCAGTTCGGCGGCGGGCGTATAAGCCCGCAGGTGGCAGGCGCCGCGGTTGCTGGTGGCGTAGGCAATACCCATACCCTTTAAGCCACGCGGATCATAGGCGGGAATACCCTGGCCTTTGACCGTCATGGAAATTTCGGGGTGGCCCCAGGCCTTGGCGGCAAGTGCACCTCCATTGGCCAGTATGTCGCCTACCCCCTGGCGATAGACCAACTTCTTAATGGTTTCGACCATACCCAGCGTATCGCCCCATTCCAGCCTGCCGTCGCCGTTGGTGTAGCCGCGCTGGGTGGCTTCCATATAGACTGCCAACACCTGGCCGATTTCGATAGCGTCGAAGCCGTATTCGTTGGCCATGTCAATCATATAGGCCACCGCCCCAATATCGTCGTTGCCGCAGTTGGCCCCCAGCGACCAAGCCGGTTCATACTCGACGCTTTCCATATGAACCTTGAACGGACCTTCCTTGACTTCGACTTCCTTCTTGCAGGCTACCGGGCAGGCATGGCAGGTGGGTTCGTCAACCAGGATGTGTTCGCGAACATATTCGCCGGAAATCTTTTCAGCTTTTTCGCCAAAAGAGGTCACCTGGGAGTTATTGGCCGGCAGCGCGCCCATATTGCTGGTAATATTCATGAGCACGTTGGTGCCGTACACGCTCAAGCCGCCCTTCCGCGGGGAAGTGATGTTCTCTTCGGCCATGATCCCGGCCAGAGCTTTTTTACGCGCCTCTTTGTCGGCTACTGGGTTAGCCGCCTTGGGCCGATTCTTCTTCTCGCCCTTGATGATGATCGCCTTCAAATTCTTGCTGCCGGCCACTGCGCCCGTGCCGCCGCGCCCGGAGGCCCGGTCATCCACATTAACCCAGCAGGCAAACTTAACCAGGTTTTCACCCGCCGGGCCAATCGCCATGCCATCCACGACGCCCTTGCCGCCCTTCTCTTTGCCGCCGTGCCGTTCGCACAGAATGGCCAGCGTTTCATGCACACCCTTACCCCACACGTCCGAGGCGTCGAGCAGAGTTACCTGGCCGCCCTCCACATAGGCATAGACGGGCTTGGGTGACTTGCCCTTAAACACAAGGCCATCAAACCCGGCCCATTTGAGCTTGGCCGCCGTCCAGCCACCCATGTGGCTGTCGGTAACGGTGCCGGTCAGCGGCGATTTGGTGACAACACACAGCCGGCCGCTCATATTGACTTCGGTGCCGGTCAGCGGGCCGGTCATCACGCACATGATGTTATCCGGGCTTAAGGGATCAACCTCCGGCCCGTTGTCAAAGACATACTTGACTCCTAAGCCGCGCGCGCCGAGGTATTTGCGAGCATCGGCCTCGTTGACCTGCTCATAAGCCACCGTCCCATCGCTCAGATTGACGCGAGCAACCCGATTAGCATAACCACCTAGATTCATTATAAACCTCCTCGTTTATTAAAAAGTTTAATCAAAAAAACAGCAGTAATGTTGCGACAAAAGCCGAGAATTTTATTCGATCTAGCGTCCCAGTCCACCTCCTGCCGATCCATTAATTAAAAACGGCGCTATGTTTACCCATCATAGCGCCGTTTGGCTGGCTATTTTGGCCGTTACCACTGGCACAAAATAGTCCTACAGATTGACCTAATTGCTTTAACTTTTTTCGCAAGGCCACGCCTCAATAGAAGTACCCCATTTCACAAGGGCATTACTAGTATAGATGTTCAGGCCAATCAATTGTAGTGACAGATGTCACTCATTCTTTGGATAAATGACACATAGCGGAAAAATGAAAGAACTATGGCAACGGCGTTTCGGGGATAAGTATTTCCGTGGATGACTGCCGGGGCAGTTCTCGCCGCGACCGGCGGGGAAAGAGGCCGGAGCGCTGAATAATCTCGGCCACCATTTCTTCCTGGCGGAAGGCCATGACGTGGACGCCGTGAACACCCTCAATCTCGCGGATTTGTTGAATTATCTCAATACAAATCTGCATACCTTCTTCTAATTTTTTCTCTTTGGGCGTCTTGGCCAGGCGCTCCACCACCGCATCAGGAATCCAGACGCCGGGCACTTTGGTACGCATAAATTCGGCCGCCTTCTCGGAGCGCAGCGGGCCAACGCCAATTAAAATATAGACCCGCTCGTGCAGCCCAAGCTCACGCACTCGCTGCATGAATTCTTGCAGGCGGGGAATGTCAAAACAATATTGGGTTTGGATAAAGTCGGCGCCCGCCTCAACCTTTTTACCCAGACGCAATGGTCGCCAATCGAACGGGGGGACAAAGGGATTTTCCGCTGCACCCAAGAAGAGGCGCGGCGGTGTGGTCAGCTTGCGCCCGCTCAGAAAGACTCCCTGGTCACGCATCATCCGGGCCACTTGCAGCAACTGGATCGAGTCGAAGTCAAAGACCCGCTTGGCCTGGGGCTGGTCGCCGTTGGACACGTCGTCACCAGTCAGGCACAGCACATTTTTGACCCCCATCGCCGCTGCGCCGAGCAGGTCACCTTGAATCGCAATGCGATTGCGGTCACGGCAGCTCACCTGAAAGACCACCTCGTAACCGGCCCGCGTCAGCAGAGCGCAGCAGCCCATACTGCTCATATGGCAGTTGGCCCCTGAACCATCGGTGGCATTGATCGCATCACAGACTTCGGCCAGCACCAGGGCATTTTTGTAGACGTCATTAGGATCGGCGCTGTCGGGAGCGTTCAGTTCAGCGGTGACGGCGAAGCGGCCGGAGCGAAGGACTCGTTCCAGGCGGCTGCCGGTACGCATGGGCTGTTCGGACAGGGTAGGGGTTGGACTCACCTTGAACTCCTCTAGAAGAAAGAACTGAGGAAACTGATAAATTGTGAATTGTGAATAATGAATTGTGAATTGTGAATGGAGAAGAAAATTTCATTAACAATTAATAATTGGCTATTCACTATTCACAATTAATTCCGCCAATTTCCAGCCCGGCGGCGTTTCGATGTCCACCTTTTCAATCAAATTGATCCAGGCCGAGGTACCGTGCAGCGCCCGGTTGACTGGCGGCTGAATCCAGTGCATTTCGTGGCCGTACGTGGGCATTTGCCGGCTGCGCTCCCAGGCCTGCACCCAGACGCAGGGCAATTCGGGGATAACTTCGCAGTGGCCGTTGGCCCGGACGCCGCCGCACGGCCCATTGCGCAGATTTTTGGGACAGGTCATGGGACAGGTCATGCCGGTGCTGTGTAAAATACACTGGCCGCACATCTGGCAGTTGAACAGCCAGCCCTTGCTGATCTCTTCGCCCCGGATCATCAATTTTTCGGCAAATTTGGAATTGATCCGCTTCAACCAGGGATAGATGGTAACGATGACCTGTTTGGACACGTCATAGAACCATTCCAAAAAGCGAGGATGGTTTTTGAGCCATTCACTGCCGGGCGCACGCCGGCCTTCTTTGAGGTAGGTGGTCATAAACTGCTGTCTCCTCTGGACATAACTTGAAGCAGGTTGCGGGTGATGAGCTGTGGGCTAAGTTAGGGTGAAGGAGATTATACCGTAGCAGTTAGCGGCGCGTCAAACCTCGCCGTGACACCACAAGGTCAAGCCGCCCCTCGTCGGATTACTTTGACACCACGGGCAAGTAGCCGGCTGAACTGGAGGATGAAGCTGCGCCGGGGATGACGACCAGGGTACAAGTTATCTATTAAGGATTGCCCGCACCGGTGTCGAGGCGGAAGCCGTAGCCGCGCACGGTGACGATGAACTCGTGCTCCGGGTCAATTTCGGCCAGGCGCTGGCGCAGGCGGCGCACCAGGGCGTCAATGGCGTCGTCGCTGACCCCCTCGGCGGCTTCACCCGGCCAGGCCGCCTCGATGACCTCGGCCCGGCTGTACACCTTGCCCGGCCGTTCGGCCAGCATGCCTAAAAGCTGGTACTGTTGATTGCTCAAAGGTGGGGTCAATAGCTGGCCGTGGACATAAATTTGCCGCTCGGCATGGTCAATGTGCAGCCCCAGCCCCTTCTGGCCGGGCAGGGGCGCGGTGGCTTCGCTGTCCACATAAATCAGTTCCAGGCTGGGAGCGAGTTGGATGACGTCGCCGTCGTTGAGGGGGCGCGGCTTGAGCACCCGCTGGCCGTTGACAAAGACCCCATTCTTGCTGCCGCTGTCCTCCAGCACAAATTGACCCCCCTGGCGGCGCAGCACGGCGTGCAGGCGCGAAATCCAGCGCACTGGGATGCTGACCACGCAATCGCTGGAACGGCCAATGGTAATCTCTTGCTCCGAGTCGTTCAAAATCCATTGATCTTTGATCAGGTCGCCCTCTTTCCAGATCAACAGCGCCTGTTCGGTTTCCAAATTTCTCATCGTCTTCTCCTGCTTGACAGTAATTTGAGATTGGGATACTCTAAGGCCAGTTATCAGTGGTCAGTAATCGGTAAGCAGTGGTCAGTTGTTTTTGTTACTAATTTTTGTCTCAATTATCCGACTACTGTCTACTGATTGCTGTCTACTGTCTACTGACCCCTTCTTGGAGGAACTCCTTTGCCGGCCAATCTGCAACCTGGCGAAATCCTGCGCGAACGGTACAAAATTGTGGGCCTGATCGGCGCAGGCGGGATGGGCGCCGTTTATCTGGCCGACGACAACCGGCTGGAGGGCCGTCAATGCGCCATCAAAGAAACGTTTCCCCTGCCCACCCTCAATCAGGAAGTCGCTCAGGCCGCCCGCAAACAATTTTACCAGGAAGCCTCGACCCTGGCCCGGCTTGATCACCCCGGTCTGCCTAAGGTCAGCGATTTTTTCTCGATTGACGAGCGCGATTACCTGGTTATGGATTACGTGCCCGGCCAAAATCTGCTTGAGATTGTCAACGACGTGCGCCGGGAGGCTCGTTTTCTGGATGAGATGGTCGTGCTCGGCTGGGTTGACCAACTGTGCGACACCCTGAGCTATCTCCATTCGCGCCAGCCGCCGGTGCTCCACCGCGATATTAAACCGGCCAATATCAAGTTGACCCCCGAAGGCCGGCTCAAGCTGGTTGATTTTGGCCTGGTCAAGCCGCTCGACCCCGACGACCCCAGCACTCTGACCGGCCTGCAAGGGGCCGGCAGTCTGCCCTACGCACCCCTGGAACAGTACGTGGATCACCTCGGCCACACCGACGCCCGCTCGGACCTGTACGCCCTGGGCGCAACATTGTATCATTTGCTTACCAGTAACACGCCGGCCAGCGCCCAGGAACGTTTTCTTGTGCCGGAGTCGCTGCCGCCGGTGCAGCAGATCAATCCCGCTGTTTCGCCGGGCGTGGCCGAGGCCATTACCCTGGCCATGGCCCCTCACCCCAAAGACCGCCCCGCTTCGGTAGCCCTGTGGCGGCACATTCTGCACAGTTCTGATTCTACCCTACCAATGGGCGCTGGCAAACTTTCCGGCGAGGATTGGCGCGCCAGCCTGGTCGAGAATTGGTGGTTGGTTGGAGTAGCGCTGGTTTTGCTGGCCGCTTCCTGGTGGATAACGTTTTACTCGTAGGTACCGAGTAGTTGTAATCCCAATTTGGTGATGGTGTCAGTTTTGAAACTGACACCACTATTTATCCGGGTTAACCCGGCTTAGTACGGGTGACAGGTGGATACCTGTCACTATCATAATGATACCTCTAATGTAACGACTGTTTGATGCAAAATATTGGACTTATTTCTGACCATAGTTTGACTATTTAGTGATGGTGGCCGAAGAAGATAAGCTGTCCAATAAGCTTCTGTCTCATTATCCACTCTTGCGGCGGTCGGCGGTCCCAAGGGGAGGCTTCGCACTCGGCGGTCGGCGGTCGCTTCGCCCGCTCAAACCCAGGGCTACCAAACCAAACACAAAGGCCATTCCGGCTACAGCCAAATGTCCTGCCAATATATCCGGCTGCTCCAACAACCACTGTTCCGGGCGAAGCCAGCCAGCGCCGTAGAGCAGGTAGGCCAGCAGGCCGCCGATCAGCGTCCACAGCCCAAGGCGAACCCGGCGCGAGAGGGGTTTGCGGGCTTGCTGGCCCAGCCAAAAGCCGATCAGCCCGGCCAGCAGGGTCGCGCCCAAAGCCGAGAGCAGGTCAACCTCGTTTAAGGGCCGGGGATTGGCCGGCAGGGCGGTTGTCGCCGCAGGAGGCGGGGGAGGATTGTCACTGACGACCGGCGTCGGCGCGGGGGTGTTGGTCGGGGCGGGCGTCGGGGTCAAAGTTGGCGGAGAAGTCGGGCTGGGGGTCGGCGAAGACGTCTCCGGAGTAAAGGTGGCGGCAGGGGGAGCCAGCACGGCCACCCTGATTTTTTGGGAATTCACGAGCTGCCCGGCCACAGCAGCAATCTCAATCTCGCCCGGCTCCCTCAGGGTCAGGGTTGCCTCGGCCAGGCCGGCCTGGGTGGGCGCTGTTTCCGCCGTTAATTGAAGCTGATTGAGAGTGGCTTTAATCTCCACCGGTGTGCCATCCGGCACGAGATGACCGTTGTGGTCCACAATCGGTCCTACCCGCACTTTGACTGTGACCGGGGCGATGCTGCTCTCCGGCGCAGTCTCAACCGTTTCGATCAAGAGGTCCTGATCAGGGTCAGGCGCCAGCACATCCACCAGACGATAACCAATCCCTTCAATGGACACGGGCGAGTCGCCGGGGAAATCGGCTTCGCCAAACAAAGCTCGCACCGCTGCTTCGATGTGGGGCGCGGTTTTACTGTAAACACCAAAATAAGCGGTCAGCTTGGTAATTTCGGTGGTGTCCAGATAATACGGCGCATTGAGGGCCAGGACGATACTCGTTTTATCACGCAGAATGCCGCTTTCCTGGGCCAGGAAAAGTTTTAAGGCGTCAGAGTCGCCAAAGCGGCTGGTGTTGACATCCAGCGCCGCAAAAATGAGCCAATTAGCCTCCTGAATCCGGGTGCGGACTTCATCGGGCGAAAGCTGCAAGACGGGATTGGGCTGGTCGGAGGGGACCGGCTCCGGCGGGGGCGTCAAAACGCCGCCCAGGGCCAATTTTAGCTCGGAAAAAGTGATGGTACTGATTTGCTCCGGTTGAATCTGGCCGCTGGCGCCCGGCCCGTACAGCCGCAAGATCGTATCCTGCACCGCTGTGCGAGGCAGGACTTCGCTGGGCTGGCAGTTGTCGGTGAAGCACTCGCGCACCAGCCGGGTATCGCTGACAATCAGAATTTTTTCGTCGGGGCGCGGCGGCTGCGGCAGGCGCTGGCGCAACTCGTTTAGCGAGGGATAGAGCAAGGTCAAACTCTGGCGGGCAATCTCGTTGATGACCGGCCGGGTTTGGCTGGTCACTTCTAAGGCATGGCCGGGATCAACATTGAGCGCATCAAGGCTGGGCTGGGGATAGAGTTTTAGCTTGAGCCGCAGGATTCGCTCAACCGAGGCGTCCACCTGCTTGGCAAAGGTCGGGTTATTGAGGTACTCGGTCCGAAAGAAGAAAATCGTATCCTTGATATTCGGAAATTGATCCTGCCAGAGGGATTTCAGAGCAAACTGCACCAAGCTCAGCACGTCGTTGCCGGCCAAAAAGGCCTCTTTGGCAATGCGCCGATGGGGAAACTGCTGCAGCGAGGGATCATAATGTTTGCGCACCGCCGGCACGCCCAGGGCATCGCTAATAATCAGGCCCCCCTGCTCCCGCCAGGGGGCAATCTCCGGCAGGGACAGCAAGGTTCGCATCCCCTCGGCATCGAAGCTGATAGGGACGGTGAATTGGCGAATGTCGCCTTGAAAGCCCCGGTAGCGAATATGGCTCGACATGAGCGCATCGGCCACGCCCCGTTGGTCATCCGAGGGATAGACTGGATGGTCCGCCAGGTTAGCCGTAACATGGAAAAAAGGCGGCAGTTCGATCCGCTGCAACTCTTGCAACGACTTATCTACCGTCGCCACTTCGAGGTCGGGCAGGCGGTCGCTGCCGCCGTGGCCGGGGAAGTGCTTGGCCACCGTTGCCACCTGGCCATTGCTGCCCAGATGGACGCCGCGAATGTAGGATCGGCCCATCTGGCTGACCCAGAACGGGTCACCGCCAAAAACACGGATGCCGATATCGCCCACACCCGTTGGGCGGGGGTCGTTCAGTACATCCAGGCCGGGGCCGAGCAGTAAGTTGATGCCCATCGCCGACAGTTCCTCGCCGACAATCTGGCCGACCGCTTCGGCTTTGTCCAGGTCCCAGGTGGCGCCAATAGCCATCTGGCTGGGAATTGGCGTGACCCCGCCGGTGATGCGGGTGTAAGGATAGGCGTCGCCTTCCTGGTCAATGGCCACAAACAGGGGGATGCCGTTGGTGTTGAAGGCAGTCGTTTTGAGGCTGTTGGTTAATTCGGCAATTTGGCGTGGGGCAGAGGCGTCGTTATTGAAGTTGCTGTTGGAGGCTAGCAGGATGACTCCACCGACCTTATATTCGGTTAGGAGTTGGTAAATATCGGAGTCAGGGTTGGCATTTGGACCGGAAAAAGGAACGATAAAAAGCTGTCCAACTTTATCCTCCACCGACATGCGGCTCATGATTTCCGCGACAGGGTCGGAGGATTGGGCCTGGGCTAACGGCGGCGTCGCCGGAAGTGAGGTTGGTAAGAGACAGAGGATAATAACGATTAATAAATAACGTCGCAAGGAACTCATGCCAGCATAATACTTGCAGCCTGTCGTTGAGCCAAATGAGCGAATAGCGAATAGCGAATAGCGAATAGCGAATGGCGAATAGCAGATAGCTTACTATCACTATCTTCCATCTTCCATCTACTATCTTCCATCTTCCATCTGCTACCTGCTGCCCTCTATCTGCAACTCCCCATCTTCTGCTTGTTGGCTCAAGCGGGGCAGAGTTTGCGTCCCCGAACGGTTAGTTACACTTCGGAAAAGAGTCAAGCCGGGACCGGCCAGGGCCAAAAGGAGCAAAAGTGTCAAAAGCAAACGCCATAAGAGCGCCTGCCAGGTGAGCTGAACGGTTACATTATTTGGACTGTTGAGCATGCGCGAATCCTCCCTCGAATTTCCCACCCGCATTTTACACCCGCATCTTACCACGATGCAAAAGCGACTTCCGGCCTATAAACCCATATTTAGCCGCCAATCTGTGCGACGGTTAAGCGTAGGGAAAACGCAAGATTGACGTTTCTTCATCCTGCTAAATTTAGAAGCCAAACCAAAGGAACTTTCTGCCCTCATCTTGTAAAATATTAAAAAAAAGTTAGAATGTTAAAAATTTTTGCTTCAGACACTCGGTTCCTGAGCTTAAGTTGAAATTATTCTTCTGGTTGGTCCTTAAAAACTTGTAGAAACCGGGTGTCTATATTACTTCTTTTACAACACAATAGGGGGAATCGTGGCCGGACAATTAAAAGAGTATTTGCAGGACCCTTTTCTGAAGCAGATGTACAGCCAGATTCGGCAAGCTGGGCCGCTCAAATCTATCCTGGTTGATATCACCCACGTTTGTAATATTCGCTGCCAGGGCTGTTACTTTTTTGCCGAGGATATGGACAAAAATAAGTCGCCCCGTGACGAAGCGGAATTCGACGCTTTTATTGAGCGCGAGAAAAGGCGCGGGACCAATTTTGTTTCGGTGGCCGGCGGCGAACCCAGCTTGATGCTGCCCCGGCTCAAGAAGATTTACGATAACTTCTGGCTGATGGTCGTTACCAACGGGCTGCGCCGCATTCCCTACGCAGGTTTTGAGAACATGCCTATCGCCGTTTCCGTTTGGGGCGATCATGCGACCGACATTGTTTTGCGTGGCAGTGGTAAAACGGACGTTTTTGCCAGGGGATTGCAGAATTATAAAGACGACCCGCGTGTTTTATGGTACTACACCACCACCGCCGGGAACGCTCACCAGATTGAGAGCGTGGTAGAGCAGTGTGTGGCCAACGGCAACTACGTTCTCTTTAATTTTTACGGGGATTTGTCCCACAAAGGCGGCGAGGTTGATCATCACCGCGGCTTCGAGGAGGTTCGCCGCCAAATCAACCGGATGATTGAACGCTACCCTGAGCGGATTTTGCTTTCGTCTTATCTCAGCCAGGTCGTTTCCAGTGGCCGACTCTACCGGGAGGAATGGGGCTATGAGGTTTGCTGTAGCATCAGTGCCGACAACGAGGTTAATCAGGCGCGCATCCACAACGGCAAACCCTACAACACTCACTTTCGCGCCTACAATCCCGATCTCAAGTCTACCCGGCGCTGCTGCATCGGTGAGACCCGCGATTGTTCCACCTGCTTCGACGTTTGGGCGCACTTTTCATGGGTCATGCTCAATATGAAAGCGCACCTGGCCTCCAAACAGGAATTCACCCATTGGCTGACGACTATGTATCTTTTTTATTTGATTAACCACATCATAGATTTCGAGGCCGGAGTTAAACTTCTGCCTGAATTGCACCGGCGAGTGAGTTCTGGACTTACGCCGCCAAAAACGTTTCAACATAGTCTACCTTTACCGTTAGAACAATCACTGGGTCAGTGGCAGTAAACAAAAGTTACCAGGGACTATGCCAGCATTATTTGACTATTGACAGACTGGCGTTCAAGAGTAAACTATACCGTGTAACGCATCGCTAGGGGTCGGGCTTTTTCCTCTGATATACCCAGGAGGTCTCTGTGTACAGCCGAGCTGCCGGTGAGAGTGAGTCTGCCCTCACTGTCACTATTCCGAATTATCACGTTGTGCAGGTTTTGGGCGAGGGCCGCAATGCGGTCGTTTATCGCGCCTACCGCCAGCAAGACCCCCAACGGCAGCCCTACACCCTCAAAGTCTTTAAAGATATTTATCCTTCACCTGCTCAACAGGCTCGCTTCCATCACGAACTGCGGGTCATGCAGAGGCTTGATTCCCCCTACCTGATCAAGGTCATTAACCTGGAAGAGCAGGCCGGCATCTTTATGCTGGTTAGCCATTACGATGAGCTGCACTCGCTCCGTGGTTGGCTGGCGCAGACTCCATTCTCGGTGACGCTTTTTCTCAAGGTGGCCTTGCAACTGGCCCAGGCCCTGGAAGACATTCATCGCCAGGGCGTGATGCACGGCGATTTGAAACCCAGCAACATTCTAATTGATGCGAATGCCGACACGATCAAGCTGGCCGACTTCGGCATGTCACGCATCTTTGAACGGCAATTTGTCTACTACCCCGAAAGTTTGGAAGGCACCCTACCCTACATCTCGCCGGAACAGACCGGGCGGACCAATAAGCCGGTTGATTACCGCAGCGATTTTTACTCGCTCGGCGCTACCCTCTTCCAGGTTGCCACCCGGCGGCTCCCCTTCGAGGTCAAAGACCATCTCAGCCTGATCCATGCTCACCTCGCCGTCGAGCCGCCCCAGGCAGCAACCTTGAACCCGACCCTGCCCCAACCGCTCAGCGATATTATCGCCCGGCTGATGGCCAAAAATCCCGAAGACCGCTACCAGGGAGCCGCGGCCATCCGGGCCGATTTGGAACACTGCCAGGCGGAATGGCTGGCTGCTGGAGCCATCAGCCCCTTCCCGCTCGGCAGCGCCGACCGGCGCTTACGCTTTGAAGTGTCACGGAAATTGTATGGCCGTGAAGCCGAACTCCACCACCTGACCCAACTCCTGCATGAGATTGGCCAGGGGCCGCCGGCCCTGATCCTGGTCGCCGGGTCGGCCGGCATTGGCAAATCTTCTTTAATTCAGGCCTTGCAGCCCGAAATCGTCGCCATCCGTGGTACATTTATTGCCGATAAATACGACCAGTATCAGCGCAATATCCCTTACAGCGCCCTGGTCCGCTCCTTGCAAACCTTATTGCGCCGTCTGCTGCGAGAACCGGGGGCTGCCTTGCAAGCCTGGCAAGAACGTCTTCAGGCTGCCGTCGGCGGCAATGGCCGGGTCATCGGCGAGGTCATCCCGGAGCTTGAGCTCCTGCTCGGTTCCCAGGCGCCTGTGCCTACCCTGCCCCCGGAGCAAGCCAAAGAGCGCTTTGTCACTACGTTTAACCAATTTCTGCGGGTTTGCGGCAGCGCTGACCAACCCTTGATTTTATTTTTAGACGACTTACAGTGGGCCGATGAAAGCAGTCTAGACTTTCTGCAGGCCTTCCTGGCTGATTCCCAACCGGCTCACATTCTTATCCTGGGGGCTTACCGCGATGCCGAGACCCTCCCGGACCACCGCCTCAAACGGCTCATCGGCCACCTTGCCGCCATCGGCCGGCCACCCTTCACGGTTAACCTGGCCCCACTGGACCTGGCTTCGGTCAAGCAGTTATCGTTTGACACCCTGTTTCATCACAGCCTCCCTCTTAACGGCCATTCCCCCCAGCCAGAACTCGCCGCAGTCCATGCGTCGCTGGAAGCGCTGGCTGATTTGCTGTATCAAAAGAGCGGCGGTAACCCCTTCTATTTGACCACCTTGCTGCAAACCCTCCATGACGACGGCTTGCTGACTCCTGCTCCGGCTGCAGATGGAGAGACCGGCCTCGACTGGCAATGGGACATCGCCGCCATTCAAACAAGTCGGCTGAGTGATAACGTCATTGATTTACTCCTGCAAAAGCTCGACCGGCTGCCCACAGAAACATTATCACTGCTTGAGCAGGCCGCCTGCCTGGGTAACAGCTTTCAATTAGCGACATTGAACCTGGTCAGCCAGCTTGATTTTGAGGCGCTCTATACCCACCTTGAACCGGCCGTGCAAGCGGATCTGCTCCGCGAGCGAGGTGACCGGATCAGCTTTGCCCACGACCGGATCCAGGAGGCGATCTACCAGCGGCTCGACGAAGCCGAACGGCAGCGACAGCACTGGCAGATTGGGCAGACGATGCTCACTCACTACGACCAACAAACCCTGGATGAACACCTCTTTACCGTCGTTAATCAACTGAACCAAGGTCGTCAGTTGGCCGAAGATCCGGCCATCCGCACCCGCCTGGTTGAATTGAACTACCGGGCCGGTCTTAAAGCGCGCAACAGCATTGCTTTTGAAGCCTCGCTGGCTTATTTCCAGGTTAGCGTTGAGCTACTGCCACCGAGTAGCTGGCAAACCAATTATGCCCAGACCTACGCCGTTTGGTATGAGCTGCTGGTAGCACAGACCCTCTTACTCGACCATGAAGCCGTTTTCGAGACCGCGGACGTAATTTTGATGAACGCCCAGTCGGATTTGGGCCGCGCCCGCTGCTATCGCCGGCTGGTCTCTTTGCACGCCTGGCAGAGCAATTTTAGCGAGGCCATCGCCGTGGGCAATCAAGCCTTGGCCTTGTTTGGCCAGCCTCTGCCCGAAGATAAGCAGGTCGCGCGCCAGGCCATCGGCGAGGAGCTTAAACACCTGGCGGCCCATTTAACCAGCCAGGAAGTGATCCTCGATTTACCGGAAATGACCGACCTCGCCGCGCTGGTCCAGTTGGAACTCCGCCATGAGCTAACCCCCGCTCTTTATCGCACGTCCGCCGAACTGCTGGTGCTGAACAATCTCCAGATGATCCGCCTGGCCCTGGCCTACGGCAGTCACCCGGCCCTGAGCATCGCCTTTGTCGGCAGCGCTGTGGCCATGATTGTTCAGGGACAACTCAAGCAGGCTGTCTTTTTCAATCGTATTGCCGCGGCCCTGTGGGAGCGCTACCCGACCGCCTTTGAAACGGCGCAGAACATAGTCGCCGCTGCCTGGAGTTCGCCGGTGGTCCTGCCCGATCTGGCTACCCTCCAGCGCCAGGCCGAACGGGGTCTGCTGCTGTGCCAGAATGTCAGCAATATTTTTTACTGGGGCACCGCCCTTTGTCTCCAGGCTCTGATTGACCTGATTGCGGGTCAGCACCTGGGCCGGACCCTGGCCGAGGCCCAGGAGGCCCACGATCACTTTTTCCAGCGGCACAAGGTGGAACGATACCGCCAGTTCCTCGTCACCGTGATGGAAACCTATCTAAAGCCGCTGCGAGGGTTAGAAGGGGTGAGCTTGGAGGTTTTGGAGCCAGAACTGACCAAGGCCCAGTTCTTTCACTGTGTTTTCCACCTGCACATCTTCAGCGGGATGCTGCGCTATACCTTTGGCGACTACCCAGCCGCACTTGAGCATTTGACGAAGGCCAGGGAGTCGGCCTTTAGCCAACCGGCAGGCCTGTTTAATCCGATCTGGCAAATCTACCAGGTCTTGGCCATGCTGGCCCTGGCTCAGGAGGAAGAGGTAGAGGAGGATGCCGGTAGCACAACAGTGGAACAGGTCGAAGAACTACTGGCTAAAGTCGAAGCCTTGAATGAGTACAGCAGCATCTTCAAACCTTACACGGCTTTTGCCCGGGCCGAATTGGCCTATACTCGCCGCGACCCTCACTGGCATTCCAACTTCTTTGCCGCGATAGATCAAGCCGTGGCCGCCAATTATACCCTGCTACAAGCGATTATCCACGAACGGCTGGCCCGGCACATGCTGGCCTCGGGCTATCGCGCCAGCCGGGGCCACCTCGAAGAGGCGCTCTACTTGTTTGAACAGTGCGGCGCAACAGTCAAAGCACAGCAGCTCCGCCAGGCCTATGCCTTCTATCTCCGGCCCTTAGCGGGGCGCGATCATGCCAGACCCAGCAGCACCGAAATCAGCAGTGAAAGCAGCCAAACGCTGCCCGCCCTGCACCGAGACCTGGATACGTTTGCGATTGTTAAAGCCAGCCAGGCTATCTCCAGCGAGATTGACCTGGAGCGAGTCTTGAGTATGGTCATGCGGACCCTCGCCGAAGTCTCCGGCGCTGAATCGGCTTTGCTCATTTTGGAGCAGGAGGGCGAGCGGCTCATCCGGGCGCGTTATCAAGCCCAAACCGGCCAGGTTGTCGCCGGGTTGAGCGATACCGTACTGGTACGGGGTAGCAGTTTGGTCAGTGAGGAAGTGGTCCGCTACGTTCACCGCACCCAACAAACGCTTCTATTGGACAACGCCTGCGCCAGCGGCGAGTTTACGAACGATCCTTATATCCAATCAAAAAAAGTCCGTTCCGTTTTGTGCGAGCCAATCCAGGAGCAGAACCGGCTCATCGGCAGCATCTACCTGGAAAATAACCTTAGCTCGCACGCCTTTACCCCGGAGCGAGTCGAGGTGGTCCGGCTGCTGGCGACTCAGGCGGCCATCTCTATTACCAATGCCCAGGCGATTGTCGCCCGCACCGAACAGGAGCGGGTGCAGCGCGAGTTAGAGATTGCCCGTGAGGTGCAACTCAGTTTGCTGCCACAGCAGACTCCACGCTATCCTCACTTTGAGCTTGCCCAGATTTCGCAGGCCGCCCGGCAGGTTAGCGGCGATCTGTACGGCTACTATCAGCGGCCCAATGGCGGTCTCGCCATAGCCGTAGGCGATGTGACCGGCAAAGGCATGCCCGCGGCGCTGTTGATGGGGGCCACTGTTGTCGCCCTATCCGGGGCTATCGAAGCCGATCTCTCCCCCGGCGACACGCTCACCCGGACCGATCGGGTGCTGCAACCCTTCATCGCCTCCCGCCAAAATGTGGGCCTCTGCCTGGCTTATTTTGATCCCGGCCAGATGTGCGTGTCCAATGCCGGGGCCATTTCTCCGGTGGTGCGGAACAAAAACGGCACGCAAATGCTATTGGACATCGGCGGGCTGCCCCTGGGAACGCACCTGTCGGGCCAGTTTCCCTATCAAAGCACTCCCTTTCCCCTGGCCGCCAATGACCTTGTCATTTTAACCACCGATGGCTTGGTGGAGGCCACCAACCCAGCCGGACAGATGTATGGCTTTGAACGTTTTGAGGCGGCCGTCGCCGCCGGGCCAACCACCAGCGCCCAGGCTATGCTCGATTATCTACTGGCCGATTGGCGCGGCTTCATCGCTCAAACCGAGCAGCAGGATGACCTGACGATGGTTGTGATTAGAGTGTCTGAGTAGTCTTTCGAGGAGGTGGGTTAAATGAGTCCAACTACACATTGGACTCATTCGTAAGTAGCCCTCACCCCCAACCCCTCTCCCGATGGGAGAGGGGAGTCGCGCCAGCGACGGGGTGAGGGCTTTTTCATCACTGCGGGCGAAGCGAAGTTTTGTGAACACGACTCCTCTTTATTTTCGACAAATTTGAGGTCTTGACAAGCAGACCATAAAATAGTATAATAATCTTTGAAATTTAGTCTTAGCTAAAAATTTATTTAGTCAACAATAATAAACTGAGAGAAAGGACATATTTTAAGGAGGTGACATATGAATGATCCCCTCGTTACTCTAATCATTACCACGATTGTCGCCGCCGTTGGCCTGTGGCTGTTTTGGCCGGATAAGGGTCTTTTTTGGCGCTGGCAGCGCGCCCGCCAGATGACCCGGCGAGTTTTGATCGAGGATGCTTTGAAGCACATGTATGACTGCGAGTATCATGGGCGTGTCCCAACCGTACAAAGCATTGCCGGGGCCTTGAACAGCAGCGTCAACGAAGTGGCGGATTTAGTGACCGACATGCAGGCCCATGAGCTGATCACCTTTGAAGGCGACCGGCTTGAATTGACCCCCCAGGGCCGCGACTATGCCCTGCACGTTATCCGCGCCCACCGCCTCTGGGAGCGCTACCTGGCCGATAAGACCGGCTATGCGGCGGCTGACTGGCACAGCCAGTCTGAACGGCGCGAGCATCACCTCAGCCGAGCCGAAGCCGATGCCCTGGCCCGGGAGCTGGGCCATCCCCGCTTTGACCCCCATGGCGACCCCATTCCTACTGCCAGCGGTGATTTGGTTGCACCCGAAGAGCGGTTCAGCCTGCCTAACTTTCCACCCAACCAATACGGTCAAATTGTTCACCTTGAGGATGAGCCGGAGACTGTCTATGCGCAACTCCTGGCCGAAGGACTGCACCTGGGCATGACCGTCCTCGTCACCGAGATCACTCCCCAGCGCATCCGTTTCTGGGCCGACGGTGATGAACATGTTCTGGCGCCCATGCTGGCTACCAATGTTTCCGTTGTCGCCATTCATCCTGAAGAAGAAATAGAAACGGGACCCTATGAGTCGTTGAGCCAACTCAAGCTGGGCCAGAGCGCCAAAGTGACCGGCATCTCACACCTCTGCCGGGGCGCCGAACGCCGCCGTTTTTTGGACCTGGGCATTTTGCCCGGCACTATCATCAAAGCCGAGATGGTCAGCCCCAGCGGCGACCCCACCGCCTATCGCATCCGGGGGGCGCTGATTGGTCTGCGCAAAGAACAGGCGGATCTCATTTATATCACCTCAGAGTTGGAGCCGGAGGCTCAACAAGTTCGTAAAATGGAGGCAGTTATATGACCGCACCAAGTTTGATCCCCCCCGCTCATAACTGTGAAACCTGTCCGGCCCACAATATTGGCAATTTAATCAAGCTGGGCATCAATATGGACAACTGGGATTACGTGGTTGCCCTGGCCGGCAATCCCAACACCGGCAAGAGCACGATCTTCAACGCACTGACCGGCCTGCGCCAGCACACCGGCAACTGGCCCGGCAAAACCGTCACCCGCGCTGAGGGTGGTTTCTCTTATGGTGACCATCGTTACAAGCTGGTGGACCTGCCCGGCACTTACTCCCTCCTTTCCACCAGCCTCGACGAAGAAGTGGCCCGTAATTTCATTCTTTTTGGCCAGCCAGATGTGACCATCATCGTGGCCGACGCCACCCGCCTGGAGCGCAACTTGAACCTGGTTTTGCAGGTCCTGGAGATTACCAACCGGGCCGTGGTAGCGCTCAATCTGATGGACGAAGCCCGCCGCCACCACATTACCGTGGATGAACGCACCCTGGCCCGTGATCTGGGCGTGCCGGTAGTCCCTACCAGCGCCCGCTCCCGGCAAGGCATCCCCGACCTGCTGCAAGCGGTCAGCGAGGTAGCGACCGGCAAAGTGGTCTGCAACCCACATCACGTCAAAAGCGAGTCGCCCGCCCTGAAAAAAGCGATCAACGAACTGGTCCCGACTCTGGAGGCAGCCTTTCCGGGCTTGCCCAATGCTCGCTGGGTGGCCCTGCGCCTGCTCGACGGCGATTCACGGATTATTGAGGCCATTGAGCGGGGCGAGTTGGGCGACCTGACCCGCGATGACCCCGGCGAAAGCGGGAGCAATCTCATCATGCAACTGGAGGCAGCCAACCATGCTTAAACAAGAATTTCATCCGTCTAACAGCTCCGGCGCTGCGGCAGCGCAAAATATCCTGGCCAAGGCGGCCCAACTGCGCTGGGAGGTAGGTGGCAGTTTTCATGAAAATCTGGTAGAAGCCATCTATACCGATGCGGCCCGCATTGCCGACCGGGCCACCACCTACCCGGACAAGCCGCCCCGCTTTAACCTGGATCGGACCATTGACCGGCTGGTGACGAGCCGGGTTTGGGGCTTTCCGCTCATGTTTTTACTCTTTACGCTGGTATTCTGGCTGACCATCTCCGGGGCCAATGTGCCTTCGGGGCTGCTGGCTGCCCTGCTCCTGGACACCATTCACCCGATGCTCAAAGCGGGGGCGGCGAACATTGGCCTGCCCTGGTGGCTGGACGGCCTGCTCATAGACGGGATCTACATGGGGACTGCCTGGGTCGTCAGCGTGATGCTCCCACCCATGGCCATTTTCTTCCCGCTTTTTACCCTGCTGGAAGATTTTGGCTACCTGCCGCGCGTAGCCTTCAATTTGGACAATATCTTCAAAAAATCCGGGGCGCACGGCAAGCAGTCCTTGAGCATGATGATGGGCTTCGGCTGTAACGCGGCCGGTGTTATCGCCACCCGCATCATTGACAGCCCCCGCGAACGGCTGATCGCCATCATTACCAACAACTTCGCCCTGTGCAACGGGCGCTGGCCCACCCAAATTCTCGTCGCGACCCTGTTCATCGGGGCGCTGGTACCGAGTTATCTGGCCGGGCTGATCTCGGCGCTGGCGGTAGTCGGAGTAGCTACCCTGGGCGTACTGCTCAGCTTCGCCGTGTCGTGGGGATTATCGCGCACGTTGTTAAGGGGCGAAGCCTCGACCTTTAGCCTGGAACTGCCGCCCTACCGGCCACCGCGCATCTGGCAGACCATCTACACCTCGCTGATTGACCGGACAATGTATGTCCTGTGGCGGGCCATCGTCTTTGCCGCCCCGGCCGGAGCGGCCATCTGGCTCAGCGCCAATATTCACCTGGGCGGCGCGAGCATCGCCGAGCATCTGATCAACTGGTTCAATCCTTTTGGCTTGCTGATCGGATTGAACGGGGTCATTTTGCTGGCCTACATTGTGGCCATCCCGGCCAATGAGATTATCATTCCGACGGTGTTGATGCTGACCGTCCTTTCAACCGGCATGCACGGACTTGGCTCCGGGGCGGGGGTCATGTTTGAGGCCGGCGACAATGAGACGCTGACCCTGCTCCAAACGGGTGGGTGGACGCTGCTGACAGCGGTAAATCTGATGCTATTCAGCCTGATCCACAATCCGTGCAGCACCACCATTTACACCATCTACAAAGAAACCGGCAGCGCCAAGTGGGCGGCGATTTCGGCCCTGCTGCCGCTGGCAATGGGCTTTGCTGTCACTTTCATTGTAGCGCAAGTGTGGCGATTGATCACGGGGATGTAGGTCAGACTGTTAGTTTGCCCGGCACAAACTAACGGCTTATGCTCCAAATTCGGAGCTGCTGGGTCTAATTTAAGCCGAATAACAGACAAAAAACTCCCTAACAGTTCTGACCGTTGCGGGAGTTTTTTGTTATTGACAACAGTTTTAGAGGTAAAAATTACTCATTTGAGCTATCTAAAGATCATCCCGAAGAGAGTTGACAAGCGCCAAAGCCAGGGTTATAGTATAAATTAACTAAGGTTAATAATTTTTCTAATTAGGATGAATTTTTTTGTCTCTTCGATATAAATTCAGCAAAACGTTAATTACCCGTAGTTCAGAAACAAGAGGTTGGAGAAGGTAAATGATATGGGAACTGATTTAGACCGTACTAAAGCAGATGATGATCAACCCTGCCTGGATGTCATTCACCAGGCTGTAGCGGCAGAACCGGGGATTGTCGGGGTGCAGCTTGACCCGCGCCAGCGACAACTCTCGCTTGACTATGACCCGAAACTCATCGCCGAACCGAGGATTACTGAAATTACGCAACGTCTGGCTCCACCGTTACGGCACAATATGGAAACGTGCGTGATGCGCCTGGAACCGCGTGGAGGCCGTTCGTGCGAATCCTGCGCTTTGATGCTGGAGAACCGGCTTAGCCGGATCGAAGGGGTGCGCCGGGCTGCGGCCAGCTATAAGGGCGGCGTGTTGAGCGTGCATTACGATAACACCCTTGTTTCACCCGATCAACTGCTTCAAAAAGTAGCCCAATTGGGGGTCAACGTGGCCCCTTCCAGCGCTGAAGTGCTGCCGCTTCCGGCACCACCTGTACCAGTCCAGGTGCCTTGGCAGCGAGTTTGGACGTGGTTGACCCAACAGAATCTGGAAGCCATTTTCGCGGCGATTACCCTGATCACGATGATTGCCGCCTGGCTGGCCGAGCATTTTGGCGCTCCAGGCATAGTTTCAACGGTTCTTTATGTGATTGCCTATATCACCGGCGGCGCCTTTGGGGTCAAAGGCAGCCTGGAGTCGCTGCGAGAACGGACCATTGACGTAGACTTGCTTATGGTGTTGGCCGCCCTCGGCGCAGCGATTGTTGGAGCGCCGTTTGAAGGAGCGCTCCTGCTGTTTCTCTTCTCTTTCTCGAACGTGTTACAGGATTACGCCATGGACCGCACTCGCAACGCCATCCGAGCGTTGATGAAACTGCGGCCCAATCAGGCTCTGGTTCGACGCGGCAGCCGATTGGTTACTCTGCCGGTCGAACAGATTGTCGTCGGCGACCGCTTTGTCGTCCGCCCTGGCGACCGTATTCCGCTGGATGGCCGGGTCGTGGACGGTGAAAGTTCAGTGGATCAAGCCTCCATCACCGGCGAGTCCATGCCCGTCGCCAAGCGTCCCGGCGACCCAGTGCTGGCAGGGACCATCAACAAAAACGGCAGCCTGGAAGCTCAAGTAACCAAGCTGGCCAAAGATTCCACCATCGCCAAACTCATTAAACTGGTGGAGGAAGCCCAGAGCGAAAAAGCGCAAACCCAGCGTTTCTTGGACAAAGCCGAACAGTATTATGCGATGGGGGTCATTGTTTTCACCATTCTGGTAGCGGTGATCCCAATTTATGTCTTTGGCGAAGCCTTCAACACCGCTTTTTACCGGGCGATGACGGTGATGGTGGCGGCCTCACCCTGTGCCCTGATTATCAGCACTCCGGCCTCTATCCTTTCAGCCATTGGCAACGGCGCGCGTAAGGGGGTACTGTTCAAAGGCGGGGTCTACATGGAGCAAGCTGCCGGAATCAAGGTGATTGCCTTTGACAAGACCGGCACGCTGACCCAGGGCAAACCGCAGGTGACGGACGTGATACCGTTGAACATCGAACGGGCGGGCATTTGGCATGGGAGCGAAGATGAGTTACTAGCCCTGACCGCTGCGGTCGAAGCCAAATCCGAACATGCATTGGGCAAGGCCACGGTAGAAGCAGCCCAGCAGCGCAACCTGGAACTGTCGGAGGCGCTGGCCTTTGAGGCGGCCACCGGCAGAGGGGCGCGGGGCTTGGTGGATGGGCTGGATATTCGGGTCGGCAATCTCCGGTATTTCGAAGAGTTCGCTTGTGTAGGGCACGATGCCGCCGCTGTCGAGATTGAGCGGCTGCAAGGCGAGGGTAAAACCGCCATCGTGGTCGGCCAGATTGGCGAGGATGGGCGCACGGCCTACTTGCTGGGCGTGGTCGCCTTTGCCGACACGGTGCGGGCTGACGCCGCCGCGGTGGTGGCTGAAATCAAGTCGCTGGGAGTACAGCGAGTGGTAATGCTGACCGGCGACAATGAAAGGGTTGCCCATGCCATTGCCGCCGAGGTCGGGGTAGATGAATATTTTGCCAACTTGCTGCCCGAAGATAAAGTGCGGATTGTCAAGGAGTTGGAGGCCAGGTACGGCTCTGTGGCCATGGTCGGCGATGGGGTGAACGACGCCCCGGCCCTGGCTAGCGCCTCGATCGGCGTGGCCATGGGCGCAGCGGGCACGGATGTAGCCCTGGAAACCGCCGACGTGGTCCTGATGGCCGACGACCTGAGCAACATCCCCTACCTGATTGCCCTCAGCCGGCAGACCCGCAAAACCCTGGTCGTTAACCTGGGCTTCGCCATGGCCGCCATTGCGATCATGATTGCCGCCATCTTCAGCGCCAACATGCCGCTGCCCCTGGCCGTCATTGGCCATGAGGGGGGGACGGTGCTGGTCTCGCTGAATGGGCTGCGGTTGCTGTTGTATAAGCGAAAACGGCAAGCGACTTAGGCGCTCTATCAAGAACATAATGTAACGAAAAGCAAAGAGCCTCGGCGCTAACCGAGGCTCTTTGTCTATCTTATCCCCTGCTTACTCGCCCTCTTGAACCTCAGCGTCACAACTTCAATTGAATGGCTGACACGCTCAGCTTATGCAATTTACCCTCGCTGACCTCAGCCATAATTGTTTCCGTGCCCCACATCTGGCCGCGATCAGAAATTTCAACAGCTACAGTAATCGTATCTCCCACCATCTCCACCCGGACAATTTCATACTGGCGGCCCTCGCGCTGCATGGCTTGCAACATCGGTCCAATCTCAGCCGCGCCGCGATAGGTTTCGCCTCGCATCCGGTTCTCAACCACCGCATCGGCTGCAAAGGCGGCCAGGGCCGTGTCTATCTGGCCTGTGTTGAGCGCGGTAAATAGACTGTCTATAGTGAAGATAGGTTCAACATTAGCCTGCGCCGGCAGCGCGGTCAGCAGCACAGAGACAACCAAAATAAAGAGGGCCATCAAAAATCTTGTTCTCATTTTTCTCTCCTTTTATTCAAGCCAACACTTTTGATTTGCTCTCAATTTAGCAGGCTACCGTTGGACGGAGCATTGGTGCAAGCGTTGGATAAGCCAGATTTTTCTGTCCAACGGTATATTGACGCCACCCCGGAAATACGATAGAATGGAGTGTAGGGGTAGTTGTGCAAAAAGTTAGCCCACTAAAGATTTTCCCGTTTTCCTCTCCCTACCTTACCGATTGATTCTTCCAGGTTCATAGCTGGCGAAGGTAATCAAAATGACCCTCATCATTCGCCTGCTGGGTCCGGTCCAAATCAGTCATGATGACCAACCGCTTCAGATACGCGGCTATCAATCGCTGGCGCTGTTAGCCTATTTGCTGCTGACAGGTAAAACCCACACCCGCCAACACCTGGTTGACCTGCTCTTTGACCATTCCGACGACCCCAGGGCCAACCTGCGCTGGATTTTATCCGAACTTCGGCGGGCGATTGGCCCTGATTATCTCCTGGCCGACCGTCACGAAGTGGCCTTCAATTTTAAGAGCGATTATTGGCTGGATGTGACCGCTTTTGAAGCCGGTCAGCTTGAGCTGTACCGGGGCGACTTTTTGGAAGGGCTGCATCTGCGGGATGCATTCCGTTTTGAGAATTGGCTTTTCTTTGAGCGGGAGCGCCTGCGCGGCTGCTATCAGGCCGCTTTGGAACAGCAGTTGCTGGCCCTGGAACAACAGGGAGATCAAGCCGGCATGGTAGAAACGGCCCATCGCTTGTTGCGGCTGGATAACCTGCGCGAAGATTGGCAGCGCGCTTTGATCGGGGCGTATGCCCGCCTGGGCAAACGCGAAGCCGCCCTGGCCCAGTTTGAACAGTGCCGCCAGGTGCTGCAGGCGGAATTAGGCATCACTCCGGCGGCTGAAACCGTAGCCCTGGTGCAGGCGATCCAGCAGGGTCAGATAGGGCACCCTCCGGCTGACGGACCCTCCCCCAAAACACAGTCTGCACCCTCTGTTTTAAATCGTCAGGTCGAAGAGCGGTTAGGCTACCCTACCCAACGGCGCAATTTATCCTGGACTCTGCTTGGCATCATCGGGGCGATGAGCCTGGTGGTCGGGCTGGTGGTAGCCCTGAGCAGCTTTCTCGACTTCAACAGCCGGGCCGACATTTCAAGGGGGACTACGGTGACGGCGGAAACAACGCTTGCAGCCGGAACGACAGACCCCGCCGGCGGCGAAGCTACCACGCAGGACTTAGCTGGGACAACCGTAACAATCGTCGGGGCGGTCTCAGAGGAGTATGTTAAGTCGTTTGAGCGATCCATGCAGCCCTTTGAAGACAGAACCGGCATCAACGTTATCTACAGCTCAGCCGGAGAGCAATTTGAGACATTAATTGCTGCCAGCGTTAAACGGGGTGATCCCCCTGATATCGCTGACTTTCCACAGCCGGGCTACATGGCCGACTTTGCCCGGCAAGGCAAGCTCATTGACGTTAGAACTTTTTTGAGCGATGATTATTTGCGCCAGCAGTACCCCCATGCCTTTTTAGAGCTGGCTACGGTTGATGGCCGGATGGTCGGTGTTTGGTATGAAGTTGGCTTAAAGAGTCTGGTCTGGTATCCCAAGCCAGAGTTCGAGGCCGCCGGCTACAAAGTACCGGAAACATGGGACGAACTCATCGCCCTATCGGACCAGATGGTGGCCGACGGCAGGACGCCCTGGTGTGTCGGGATAGAGGATGGCGATGCCTCGGGCTGGCCCGGCACCGATTGGGTGGAAGACATCTTGCTGCGCACCGCCCCCCCGGAAACCTATGACGCCTGGGTAAGCCACGAGTTGCCCTTTAATTCGCCCGAAGTGCGCCGGGCATTTGAAATCCTGGGGCGCATCTGGTTTAAAGAAGATTACGTTTATGGCGGCCAAGCTAATATTGCGGCTGAAAATTGGGCAGATAGTCCCACCCGTCTTTTTGAAGATCCACCGGGTTGTTATTTGCACCGGCAAGGCTCCTGGGCCCCCCAGCTTATCTTTCCTAAAACGGCCAGGTACGGCCAGGATTATGACTTTTTCTATCTGCCGCCCATTGACCCTCAGTTTGGCCATCCGGTGTTAGGCGGTGGCAAAATCTTTGCCATGTTTAACGATCGTCCTGAAGTGCGGGCAGTCATGCGGTATTTAACTACCGTCGAGGCGGCCAGAGGCTTGGTAGAGGCCGGCGGGTTTATTGCCCCCCACCGCGATATGCCGCTGGAATGGTATCCCTCGCCGGCCGATCTGCGCTATGCCCAGATCATTCGCAGCGCCGACACCTACCGCTTTGACGGTTCCGACCTGATGCCTGGCGAAGTGGGGGTCGGCTCATTCTGGCGGGGCATGGTGGATTGGGTCAATGGGACCGACTTGGAGATTGTTTTACAGGAGATTGACCGGAGTTGGCCGCAGTAGCGTAGCCCGGCTCACACCACCCGGTACGCCTCTAACTCGACGCCGACCTTCCTCTTAGTGTACTCCCTATCTAGCGCCTCGGCCATGAGCGAGTCGCCGAGGAGGCTGCGGGTGCGGGCGTCTACGTAGATTTCGCTTTCGGTGCGGCCTTTGATCGCCATTTTGCTCAGCTTGCTGGACATATTGACCGCCGGGCCAACCATCGTCGCCTCCGGGCCGACGGTACCGGTGGTGACTTTGCCGGTGCTGATGCCGATGCCCATGCCGGTCTGGGCAAATTCCAGGCTCTCTTTTTTCCATTCATCGCGCAGGGTCAGGTAAGCCTGGCGCATCTTCAAAGCCGCCAGCAGGGCCGCGTTGGCCGAGGAACTTTTTTGCTCCCCGTGACGGCCGGGGAAGTTGCCAAAAACCCCCATGACGCTGTCGCCCAGGCTTTTGTCCATCGCGCCGCCGGATTGAACGATAATCGTTGACATGCGCAGCAAATATTCATCCAAAAAGGCCACCATCAACTCCGGGCCGATGGAATTGGTCAGGTGGGTGGAGCCGTGGATGTCGCCCATAAGGACCGTTACCTCGTTTTGGTGGGTCAGCTCGGCGATATAGCCGGGGTCGTAGTAATGGTCCAAATCGGTGCGGCGGCCAATTTGCCGGTCGCGCAGCAGGCGCAGGCCCGAAGTTTCGGCCAGGCCGTGAGCAATCGAGGGATACTTGTCAACCACGCTGTCAAAATCTTCCCGGCTGATGGCCAGCAAACGGGTCGGCTTGACGGCACGGATGGTGGCCGTGCGGGGGACAGCCCGCAGCAGGGCAATTTCGCCAAAGAAATCGCCCGGCCCCAGCCGGTTGATAACCCCCACCGACTGGCCGGCCATATCCGGGGCCAAAACCTCCACTTCGCCCACCTCGACGATATAAAACGTATCGCCCATTTCACCCATATGAAAGACAATTTGCCCTGGCCGGTACTCGGTCACCTTGATCCGGTTGGCCAGCAGGACGCTCTGCTCCAGGGTCATTTTGCTGAGGATGGGGATATTCTCCAGGACGCGCACCACGCCCGTAGCCAGCGCCTTTTCCAGAATATCGAGCTGGACCCTGGCTTCGGTGTAGTCGGGTTTAAGCTGCAAGGCATTGCGGAAGGACTCGCGGGCTGAAACATAATCACGCAGCGTTTTTTGGACCGTCCCCAGGTTATAAAAATGGTGAGAGTTGGCCGGCTCAAGTTGAGTCGTCGCCTTAAAAATGGTCAGCGCTTCCACATACTTGCCCTGGTCATGGTAAGTGATGCCAAGCTGATTGTAGGCGTCCACAAAATCAGAGCGCAGGCGAATCGCTTCTTCGAGGTGGATGATAGCGCGCTCAAATTGATCCACCTGGCGGTAAAGCGAGCCTAACTCGTACTGCACTTCAGCGGAACCAGGCTCTTCTTCAGTGGCCATGTTCAGATAGGTCAGCGCCTCGGGGTAGCGGCCCAACTGGCGGCAGGCCAGGCCAACGCTAAAAAGCAAAGCAAAGTGCTGCGGCTGCGGCAGGCGCTGTTCCAGGCGGCGCAGCGCTTGGCTGATTTCCTCGCCCGAATTGGCCAGGCATTGCGCGGCCAGCCAGATACGCGCATAATCGTTCTCCTGGCCCAAGATTTTGGAGTAAAGGGCGGCGTTATCGTGGGCAATGCCGTAGAGCAGCACGATGGTCCCCTGCCAGCGGCGGCGGGCTTCGGTGGTGCGTAAACGGGGTTCCAGGTCTTGCCCCTGCTCGCGCTGGGCCAGGGCGGCAAAAAACTCTTGATAGGTGTGGTGGGCAAATTCTACCCAGGCCCGGTCGTCGGAATAGCGCAGCAGGCCGCTGTGCTTGATTTCCTCATGCACATCTTCCGGGGTGATATACTGAACTTCGACCCGTTCGCCGGGTGTAGCGCCTTCACGAAAGAGGTGTAGCTCTCTGGTAATCAATTCAATCCAGCGGGTGCGTGGAAAAGCCCAGACTTCTTCCTCTTGCATGGCCAGGCCCAGACTGGCCAGGGCGCTGCGGCGCAGCGCGAGGGGGGTCTGCGATTTGGAGCGGCCAAAAATCTTCCACCACTCGCTGTCGGTTCGTTCCAGCAGGTTATCGGTAAATACTTCAAACAGAATACCCCTATTTTTGGGCAAAGCTTCATTACTACGCTTGGCAATCTGGGCAAACATGTAAAGGGCCAGCGGCGTTTGGGCCAGGTCTTCCAGTTGCGGGTCGCTGTAAATTTCCCGGGCCACCCTGCGACCCTGCTCGGCGCGCAAATAATTGACCAGAAAGGCTTCAATATCCTCGCCGGCCAGCCGCTGCAACAGGCCGGTTCGAAAGCCGTACAGGGCAGTGTAATCTTGCACCCGGCAGGAGATAATAAAGCGATGGTGGGGATAGGCCTGGATAAAACGGTTTAATTCCGGCCGTGTTTTGGTTTGAAACGGCATTTCGTTGAGGCCGTCCATTAAAAACAAGAGCGAATGGATCGAGCTGTCGTCCGGGCTTTCGCCCTTGAGCAGGCTGACCACATCGGCCTCGGTTTCAAACTCAAAGATTTCATAACTATGGAAAGCTTTGAGAATAATACTTTCAACCGTTTTACCGGGGGTCAGGGCATTCAACTTGATAAAAATGGGCAGAATAGCGGGCTGTTTGGAATTAGCCAGGGTGTTTTCAGCAGACTCGGCGGTATCGAGCATAAGCCGGCGCAAAACCGTCGTTTTACCGCCGCCGGCCTCACCCAAGACGACAGCCCGGTGGTCATTGGCAATCAGTTCCCGCACATCCACCGGCGCTTCCCGAATCAAGCTGGAACCTTCGATGGCAAAGCGCCGTAAGGGAGAAACCGTATCCTGAGTACCCCGGCGGCGCGCCTCTTCCATGCGGCGCTGAGCAATATCGGCTAAAAGATCGAGGACCGCCGGGGCCTTGTTATTGAGCAACGTTAACGAGCGATGGGTCAGCGTGACAAATTTTGAAGGTTTGGTCGTCCGCACTTTGGCGGTCCGGGGAACCCGTTTGATCAGCGCAATTTCGCCAAAAAAGTCGCCCCGGCCTAATTTGGCTACCGGGATGTCATTGCCCAGGGCGTCGAGGGCCAGCACCTCGACCTCGCCGCTCACAATAACGTAACACTTGTCCCCCTCCTGACCCCGGTCAAATACAATCTGGTCAGCATCCAGGGACTCGGCGGTTGGGAACAGGGGGGCTAGCTGCTTCAACTCTTCATAGGTGAGGGTATGGCGGACCGGGAAAGGCGTAATGGTTTCAGCCGCACGGGTAGCTTTGAGCGGAACGTACAAATCTTTCCAGACGGTGTAGTCCGGGTCTTCGATGACCCGGCGGAGATAGCGGCGGATGGCGGGTAAATTACCATGAATATCAATCGGCTCAGAGTCAGAACGGCTTTGCACAATATTTACCGGCGGGTTGAGGGAGGGAAAGCTGAAAAAGTGTCCTTTCCAACTCCAGAAATCCGGGGCGTTGCGGGCCAGTTGCGTGACAAATGCCGACGTGCCCCAGATGACAATCGGCTGGGCAATTAAGGTGAGCCGGTCTCGCAGAAAATTAAGGAGCCTGACAAAAGTGGAGCGCTGCTCGCTGGTAAATTTTTCAATGCCGTAGACAAAGAAAACGATAGATTTGTACTTGCCGGTCAGTTCCAGGTTTTTAAAGCGGGCCTGGTCCGTTAGTTCGGTCAGGCTGCGGATCAGGTTGGTATCTTTGGCCCCAACCTCGTAGTTAAAAACATAGATCCCTTCAGTTTCCAGCCGGCGGCGGAAATAATCAATCAACCTGGCCCGCAAGTCGAGGTCATCGCACTCGGCCACGGCCAGACCGCCCAGGTTGCTCATGCGCAGCATGGCCAGCAACATTCTGATTTCGTCGGGGAAACGAGCCGCAAATTCGTCGGCTTCCGGCAACATCATGCCGACTCCTTTTTAAATGGTTTTCCAAACATCCGCTTCCCAGTCTTCCAGGAGTTCGGTGACAATGGGGTGAACGTCGAACCAACCTTTACCGTTAGGGTAGTAGAGCACGCACAGCGACTCCAGGTGGCGCATGTTCACATCGGCCCGGCTTTTGGTTTGCTTGACCCGCAGCAGCCACTTGTAATCATCATGCTCCAAAATGCGATAATATTCGCTTTTGAGCTTGTTTTTTTGAAAATTTAAGGCATTGTGGGTAATGCGGCTCAGGCCATACTCCTCACAATAAACGCAGCAGCCGCGAATAACCCGAATGAGTTCGCGCAAAACCCCGCCGGTCATATCAATGGCCGCTTCAACCACGCCCTCGTCAAAGAGGTCGGGCGACAGCCGGCGGTAGACAATCTCACGCAGAATGGCGACATAGGGTGAGTCGGGCGGCTCAGGATCGCCTTCCTTGGTATGTACCCGAAACATCGGCATATAATGAATTTCCAGAAACTGACCGAGGTGCTTTAAGGCCGGGTCATACAACAGCGAAATGGGAGCGGTGTAGATCGCAAAACAGTCAAACGAAGCCAGGCTTTTGACATGCTCGCGAAAGATGTTGAGGGCGGCGTCGAGGGGCTGGATTTTATCCAGGTCGTCAATAATTAATAAAATGTTTTTGCCCGTAATGGCCGAAACCTCGTAGAGAATCTGATTGATGAGATTGATCAGTTCCGGAATATACTTGCGGATGCGGGCGCGGATTCCTTCACGGATTTCGCCTTCACTTTTGAGGCGAACATCAATGAGGCGAATCAGGCTGCCAAGACCCAGATCAAGGCCAACCGACTCTCTGGCGCGCGGCATTTCTGGCGGGGCAGACATCTGACTCTGGTAGAGCCAATCATACACCCGGCGAGCGGGCGATTCATCCACGACATAGCCCAGCCGTTCCATCTCGCGATAAATGCCCAGGATAATTGAGAGGGCAATATCCACAAATTCAATATTGTAGAGACCGACGACCTCGCTGACGGAATATTGAATTGGCAAAAAATGGTTTTGGAGGAAATCTGAACGGCCTGTACCGGTCTCGATGATATTGACCAGACAGGAAAGTTCCGTGCTTTTACCACAGCCGGTGTGACCCACAAATAGAAATTTAGTATTATTGGGGGCAGCAGTTCTAGCGCCTGCTTCAAGCTCACCCATCAACGCCTTCAACTCCGAGTGGATGCCGCGATTCACATAAAAATTCTCCATATCTTTACCCTTAAGCGGGCGCAGATAGTTGGTATTAGCGTAGGCCTCGATAAAATTGCGAGCCGCCCCCGGATAGCGATGATCCCCTGACATGGACTCGTCTCTCCTGGACTTTGAGATTTAACCCCGATGGAATATGTTAAATAACTATGTCAAATTATAACATTGCCTTGCAGGCATGTCAACGCTAACCTTAAAAAAGCAAAAGGGCTATTGACAAGACAACCAGGCTGTGTTACCATTCCTGCTTGGAAATTTACAAACTCAACTTTTTCGTGAGCCGTTAGCTCAGTCGGCAGAGCAATTGCCTTTTAAGCTAACACTCTAACTTGGGATCGGGGCCACCGCTTTTTGTTTTATTGCATCCCCACTTTCGGCCCCCAAAAATGATATGGTCGGGCCAAAACTTTCACCCGGCTAATTGGTAAAGAACAAAATACGCTTCCACATGGAAGTTACTTGAGAAATCCACCATAGGGGGCAGTAGGATCACGCCCCGGCCCCCAGAGCGAAGAACGCGCGGGGAACCAGACGCGATCTGCTACTGTCCTCTACTCTGGACTTCTCAACTTAATACGAAATCGCTCTCCGGTCCATTCGGGCCGGGTGTGTGATATACCCCTCTCTCGGCGATCTTGGCGGATAGGACGAGAAGGGGACGATGGGCGGCAAATAATTGCCCCAAAAAGACACCTGTGCTGAAAGATGCACGGGTGTTTCTTTTTGGGGCAATGCTAGTTTTGTCCTCCGTTGAGGGAGGGGTATGGAATGCCAAGCGTGATCTTGCTTATGGCGTTCACCATAGCCATATCGCCTCGCTTGTAAAAATATTGAGCAAGGGAACGCGCCCCCTTGCCGGTAACGTTTCGACTACCGTTGAGATAGGAGTACAGGGTTGAAATCCTGATTCTGTGCTCAGGATCAACATACTGATTGATTTCCTGCGCCCAATCTTCAACCGGAGTATTTCCACGTCGTTCCTCTAGCATCACCCTTAATGTTGCCATATCCACATTGCCTCCTTTCACCACTGTCAAGCGGTAGCCTTATTCTAATCCTTCTCCATACAAATGTCAAGTGAATTTGTGTAATTTTTAAGGTAAAACTCTTGACAATTGAATTACACTTTTGTATAGTATAAAGAGTACCAGATAACCCCTTCCCTACGGAGGCGACCGATGGAATATTTGACGGTGACAGAGACGGAACAGCGGATTAGGGGAACCCTTCGATAAACTCAGGATATACTTTTAGCCAAGGAGCAACTCAATGACCGAAAAAAATTGTTGCAATCCGGCACACCTCGACGAGAAGCCCGTAACGGCTACGCACGTAGTTGTGGACCGGAAGAATAACCCCCATTTTGTCTGTGACCCCTGCGCCCGCATCCTCGACTACCTGGGCAACCTGGATACCTTCATCCAAGAGCTGGCCGAGTGGGAAGAAGAACAACTCACCCCGGAAGAACACAAAGCCCGCGACTGGGCTGAGTGGGGCGACCAGGAATATCATCGCATGAAAGACGAAGGAAAATTATGACTCAAACAGATCTCACCATTATTCAACCGATGACCGAAACCGAGGCCCGCGTCCTGATCGAAGAAATCAAGACCGACATCTCGGCCGTCGGCGCGAAGCTCCTGGAACTGCACGAGCGCGAAGGCTGGAAGGCGCTCGGTTACTCCTCCTGGCGCGAGTGCGTTATGCAGGAGTTCGATTTTCAATCCAGCCACGTTTACCGGCTGTTGGATTTCGCCAAGATTCAGCGGGTCCTTTCCCCAATTGGGGAAAACGGCTATCCCCTGCCGGCAGCGGAGTCAGTCGCCCGGCCCCTGGCCGCCCTCCCCGATCCGGAGCAGCAGCGCGAAGCCTGGCAGCAGGCCGTAGACACCGCCCCCGGCGGCAAGGTGACGGCCAAGCACGTCGAGAACGTGGTCAGCTCGATGCGCAACGGCCACAACGCCGGCAACCTGATCGTGGACGACGCTCGCAGCTCCCGGCAGGGCATCAAGCTGCGCTGCCGCTGGGCTTACTGCACGGGCGGCGGTACGTACACCGTTCCTCTGGACACCATGACCTGCACCAAATGCGGCGCGGTCCACGTCAACGGCCAGGTCGGCCACCATCTCGCCCCCGGCGAGGCCGAGCGGCTCGAACAGCAGCGCCTGGCGGTGCTCGCCGTGAGCGGCCAGGTCGTCGCCGTTCCCAACACTCACGCCAGCGAAGAACCCGGCGAATTCACCTGCCCCCGCTGTGGCCAGCGCCAGGTAAAATTAAACGGCGGCGCGATGTGCCTCAACGAAGATTGCGGGGCGGTCTGGACGACCCGCACCGCTTACAGCGATGAGCTGGATCGCAAGGCTCTCGAAGAAGCCGCGCAGCGAGCCGAACTCAAAAGCCAGGCGGTCCAATTGATTAACCGGCTGCCGACGGACATCCTGCCGGTCCTGGCCAACCTGCTGGCCGATATGCAAAACACCTATCTGGCAACGGCTGAGGCCGATGCCGCTATTCCTGGTCTATAACCAAGAAAGGACTCCTATGACGACAACATTGATCCTGCCCTCTGAAAGAATCATCAATCACGGCGAGGCTTACCTGACCGGCCGCTACGCCAAAGGCTGCCGGCCGGCCAGTTTCGACGAGCTGGGGCTGATCCCGGCCCCGGCCTCGACCGAAACATGGCACCCGGTCCCGTACCAAACCCTGGTGACCATTGCCAAGGAAATCCTGGGCAACACCCTACCCGGCGATTACGAGCTGGTGGACGAGGGCTTTATCCTGGCCCAAGGCGACCAGCAGATGTTCGGGACGCTGACTTATAAATCGGCCACGCTCAACCTGCCCTTTGCCTGCGGGATGCGCGGCTCGTACAACAAAACCCTGACCGAAGGCATCTGCCTGGGCGGCAAGGTGACGGTTTGCTCCAACCTGATGTTTTCGGGCCTGGTCAAAGTGGTCCGCAAGAACACCAAGAATGTGATCGCCCGGCTGCAAGATATGCTCTACGAAGCCGCCCGCGAGGCCACCGGCCACCACCAGCAGTTGGTGCAGGACATCAGCGCCCTCCACGCCGCCCGCTGCACCGACGACATGGCTTATCAAATGCTGGGCCTGGCCTGGGGACAGGACATCATCACCGACCGGCAGCTTCCGGTCGCCCGTGAGGAATGGCTGGAACCGCGCTTTGCCGAGTTCAGCAGCCGCACCCAATGGTCGCTCTACAATGCCATGACCTATGCCATGAAAAGCACCCATCCTTCGGTGATGCTGGAACGGCTCAGCGGGCTGCACCGGCTGTTTAAGGAGTAGGCCGATGGACGACGATTTTAGCCGTAAAATCCATCCCAAATCGTTGATCAAGGCCCGGACCACCGGGCCTATCAACCGCTCTTATCTCGAACCTATCCCGGCCGGGAGCGAGTGCTGGGTTTACCACATTCAGCCGATTGAAGGCTACTCGCTGGTGCATGGCCTGCCGGTCTACGCCCTCTGGAATTTCGAGTACGAGCTACTCGAACGGCCCAAGCACCAATGCACGAATCCCCGCTGCAGCTGCCTGTTCAGCCTGGCCGAAGGCCACAATGGGCTATGCCCGCGCTGCTCTTATCCAATCATCGAAGTCCCTGACACCCCTACGGGTGCAGGTAAGGAGGTCCCAGGTGGAAATCAAGATCAATCTGCAAGTCACGCTTGAGGGCGTGATGGGAATTCAGGACCTGGAGGAACGGCTGCGCCACATGATCCGCGACATGCGGGCCGTGGCCAGCGTGGACGTGACCGTAGATCACAGCTTTCGGAATCCTATCGTGTTCGACGGCCAGCGCATCCCGCCGGGTATCGAGGCGGTCGTCTTTGTGGAGGAAGCCAATGGTTGAACGTGTCACTACCGACGCACCTGCCCCCGGCCGTTCACGGGGGTGGACCCTGGCCGTGATCGGCTGCCAGGAAGAAGGCATCACCCTTGATGCCTGCCTTATCTTTGTTCCACCTGGAACCGACATGGCCGACGTGATCCGGCTGGGTGGCGAGGCCGGCATCCCGCATTCCTACTTACGTGGCGCCCTGGTGCTTGGGCCTGACTTTGACCCCGACGATATCCAGGTAGACACAATGTTTGCTTACGTTGGTTAATTAAATGGGATTCCCCAATTGGGGAATCCCGTATTTCAAGGAGGAATTAATTTATGTGGATCTTGAACCAGACTGAAGATACCCTGATCAACCTGGGGACCGGCCTGCGTATCGTGGTCATGCCGACCAACACCAAGCAGGGTGAGCAACCGCTTTACGGCGTGATCGTCCAGGCCCCGGCTGAGGCCACCCAACCGCTGGGCCGGCCCCTGCCGAGCGGCTTCAGCAATACCGTGCTCATGCACGGCGCGCCCCTGGCCGATTGCCAGAACCTGCTGGCCGAGTTCTGCCGGCGGTTGGAAGCGTACAAGGTTAAGCCGCTGCCGATCCTGCCGCCGGATGAGGATGACGACATCTGTTACTACGTCGAAATCAAGGGCGAGATGACCCACCGCTTTGTGGCCGACGACGAGGAAACCGCCAATGTCCTGGTCTATCGCTACGTGGAACAGCATTGGGTTCCCGCCTTTGGCCCCAGAGAGAAAAAGCCGGACGACCGGGCCGAGGCGATAGAGAGGTACTTCGAGCGGATGAAGGGCAAGGAAGATTACCGTTACGTGCTGACCTCCTTCATCGAGCGCGAGGACCTGCGGCGAATCTATCCGGAAGGTATGTCATGAACAACGGTAAAAGCGACTCACCCAACATCATCGCCGCGGCCATCCTGACGGCCCAGGCGGCCAACCAGCAGGCCGAGCAAAAGCGCCAGGCCCAGATCCAGGACCAACTGGCCATGCTCAAGCGCAGCGCCAAGCCCTACCTGGAGAAGCTGGCCGAGGCCGGGGCAGAGATCAACCCCGGCGAGTGGAATACCCAGAATGAGGGGAAGCAAGTCGGCTATCTCGAATACCCGATCAGCCTGCCCGGCTTCGCCCACTTCTGGCTAATCGCCCAGCCTTACGGGACCGATGCCGTGCAGGTGTATTACCAGAACCACAGCCAGGGCAACCGCGACTACCACCACGCTTCTCACCGCATGGTTCAGGTCACCGACCAGCCTGGCTTTGGTAATTTCCTCCTGTTGATGCAGGAGAAATGGCAGAAAGAGGAGGCCGAGCGGCAGGAGAAACAGGCCCAGAATCGCAAGAAGGAAGCCGAGGAGCTGGTCAGGCGGCTGACGAACTGGCGGTTTGGCGGCTTTCCCGAAACGGAGGCCGCGGCCGGGGACATGATCACCGCCGTGAGCCTGCTGTCCGAGGCCCACGACCTGGAAATGCTGCGCCAGGAATGGCAGAAACAGCTTCAGGAGATGCAGCAATTTCGGGCTGATCAGGAAGCGGAGCGGCTGGCCGGGATCGAACAGAAACGGCTCTATGCCGAAAAGCTGGCCGAGTTCCGCAGCGCCTGGCAGAGTTACATCGCGGCGCGGGAGCGGATTTGGACGCTCAACCGCGCGCGCCTGGCGCCACTGCAAGAGACGTACAACCAGCCATTTGAGGTTTACGAATTGGGCTATGCTCTGTACGTGCCGGCGCTCGACGAAGATGGTCCTTACGCCGAAAAAGAATCGTGTGATTGCCTCTGGCCCTATCTGGACGGGTTTCACCGCGAGATTGGCCGTAACGGGGTGATCCGGCCCTACCGCTACTCCGATAGCCACGTTTACAAGATTGGCATGGAGCGCGAGGTCCAGCCCGTGAGCTACAAAAACGCCGGCCGCTATCAACTCATGGACCTGCTGGGCGAGGACGTGGCCCTGCGCTACACGCCGGGGACCGATCCGGAGGAGATCGCCGCGGCGGTCCAGCAGACCTTTGAACCCATCCCGGCTGAACCCCAACCGGACCCGATGCTGAGCTACAGCGATGTCCAGAAGATCAAGCGCGGCCAGGAGCCGGACGAGGATATCCCCTTTTAAAAACCGAGGCGGCTCGTGATTTGCGAGCCGCCTTAGCCACACCCCTACGGGTGGGCCAAGGGCCAGAGGAGGTAATTAGACCTCGCTCTGCTGAGCGATCAACTGGGCCTGCTGAGCCGCAAGGTTTTGCATCGCCTGTCCCAGCGCCAGGTCCAGGCTCGCCACAATATCGGCCAGGAGCGCCTCCAGACCCTCGGTGATGGGGGCCAGCTTGATCTGCTCCAGGGCCAGGCGGCGGGCGTAGACGATGCCGGCAAAGCCGTTTTGCATGTCCTGCCATTTCGCCTCCTGCACCCCGGCCAGTTGGTAGGGGGTCATCTGCGATTCAAAGTCAGCCTGGCCCACGTGCGCATCTCGGTAAGCCTGCGCTTCCGAGTGGATGCAGACAAAAGCGAGCGGATCTAATTCTGCGGGCCGGCCAAGCTGGACCCACTTGGTATTGAGAAAGCCGATGTTGGCGATCATAGACACGTAGAAAAGCTCATTCACCAGGATTTTGAACTCGATGACTTTCTGATTGGCCCAGGCGTTGACCTGAGTTTCAGCCTTGGCTTTGAGCCGCGCGCCCCAGGCGGCCAGGTACTCCGGTGATTCGGCATATTCTTCCAGCTCGGCCAGGGTTGGCTGGGGGTCAGGCAAGAGCCACAGGGAGATAAAGGTGTGATACTCCCCCTGCTCGTCGGGGACGCTCATCAGCTCAAAATTCGGGCGGTCGCTGTCGCCGATACCGCTGGCGGTGGGATATTTGATTTTGATGATGTCGTAGTAGTTAGCCATTAAGCCTCCAGCGAGATCAGGCCCATATAGGCATAGGAATTTGTGCAGTTGAGGATGCCGCTTGAGCCGCTGATCGTGACAAAGGTTTCGAAATAGTCGCCGGCCGTCATCCAGGTGGTGATCGAGAGGGTGATAAAGCCGTTCCCCACAGAACTGGGAAACTTCTCGTTGTGCTGGGCCTCGATGGAACCGCCGTTGCGCAGCAGGCGGGCGATATAATTGGCGGCGGCGCCGCCGTTGGAGTCTATATTAACCATACAGTAAATGATGTGCCAGCCCGTTCGAGCGGCGGTTAGCCGGGTAGCCCCATTCCAGTAGCTTCCAGTATTATAGAGATAGTTGGTCCAGGTGATGGCGGTCCATTGGCCATTGGTCAGGGCCAGGTTCACGTTGCGGTACATGACCGAGCCGACAGATTTAAGCCCGGTTGCATCATAGCCCCCCAGGTAGGTGGCGTTGGGGGCATAGTCGGCGTAGGCCACCCGGCATTCCGCGTGGAAGGTGTCGCCATTGTAGCCTCGGAGCCACCAGCGCGAGCCATCATAGTGGTTTTGGACACTGTAATTGCTGTCGTTGTCACGCCGGTAGAGCCGGGTCACGCCGGGCCGGGCGACCGAAGTTTTATCCACCTTGTTCGCATCAGCCGGGGCGCTGACGGCAACCATCGTCGTGCCGTCATCGGTGTACTCCCAGCGGTTGAGGTCGAGATTGTAGTGAACCCGGCGCACATCGCCGGCCACAATCGGGCCATCCAGAGCCTTGGCCACATCGGCGACATCGGCGTGAGCCGGCGAGCCGGCGGTGAAGTTCACAAAACGGACATTGGCCTGATAGGACAACAAGCCAACGCTGCCCCCGCTGCCGATCTCGGTATCCTGAACCGAGATTTTGAGGTTGCTCGCCTGGATCAAGTTGCCCTCGATCGTCGAGGCGTAGACCTTGATCCGGCCGCCATCAGCGTCGTACTCGGAGAAATCCGCGCCAACCCAAATGGTTTGGCCGGTGGTCCCACCAGCGGCAGAGATGAAAGCGAACGAGGCGCTGCCCAACTCGGTGCGCGTCCCATCCACCCACTTGACCAGCTTGACCGTATCGCCGACATTCTCCGTCTCGATGGCGTACATGGTCCAGTGATTGAGGCTAACATCCTTGATGTAGAAGGCCAGGCCGCCCTGCCCGTTTTCCTTGTGGAAGATGCCCGCCTGGATCGTGCCGACCACCACATCTGTGCCTATCGGCTTGTGGGCCAGATACCATTGATCGGGCGTCCCGTAAGCGGTATTGACCTGGCCGAAACTGAAGGGCTTGAACGGCTCGCCGGTGCGGTTGCCGGGGTAAATGTGCCATTCCCAGCAGCCGTAGGTATCATCACTGCTGCGAGCATAGTCCCAGGCCAGGCCGGTGTCATTGTAGGCGGCGACGTCTTCCGGATCGGCCTTGACGATCCGAATGTCGTCAACGGTCATGTCCAGGCCGCCCATCAGGTCGAAGTTCTCGATGAAAATTTCCATCCCGGCGATGGTCGCCCAACTCGGTGAAGCGCCGTAAGCGGCAAACTCGGATCGTTTGGCGACGAAGGGGGAGCCAAAATCTACGGTGGTGTCAAAGGTGCGCTGGTAGCCTGAGCCGTTGGGGTAGCCGGTGGTGTTGTAGAAGGTGATCGTCACCTTTTGATAGCCAATATCGGCCAGGCGGTTCTGGATCACCAGGTAATCGTCATTGGTGAAGCGGCCCTCTTGGGTCAGGTTCATGGCTTTGACCAGGCGCAGGGTTGTCCCCAGGCCGGGATCGCTGGACAGGACCCGGATCGCTTTAGTGCCTTCGGCCAGGTCGGTGCTGACCCAGCTTGCTTTGTTGGCCGGTGAGAAGGTCCAGCTTTCGGCCTGCTCCACCTTGGCCAGTTGCAGCCAGTAGAGAGAATCTATCGGGGTCAGGGCGGTTCCGCCGTAGGTGTCGAATTTGTCTTGAATGGTTGCCCCGCCGTCGCCAAAGGTGAGGGGCGTGCCGGGCGTCCAGGCGGTCGGCGTCCCCACATTGCCGGCCCAATCCACCGGCGTGAGCCGGTAGTAGATGGTCACCCCGGTTTCTCCGGCGAACACGCGCGGGAAAGAGTCGAACGTGGCGCGGGCGTCTACGGTCGTCGCGCCCTGGCCGGCTGAACCGGCTGCCGTTTCGAGAATATAGTGGCTGAAGCCAATGGCGGTGTGGCTGGTATCGTTGGCTGCCAGGCCCACGGTGACCTGCTTGGCCCCATTGACAATACTCAGGATCGGCTGCGGCGGCGGGTTGTCGTCGGTGTCAGCCGCGCTCCAGCCGCTCATGCTGCCATCTATGCCTACCGCCGCCACGCGGAAGGTGGTAATCCCGTCAAGGCGAAGGGCCGGCGTATTGGTGATCGGGCCATTGTAGTAAGGGGTCCAATCGCTGAGTTCGTCATTAGGATTGATCCCCTGGACGACATAGTTGACCGCTTTGGTAGTGGTGTCCCAGGTGCAGACATAGCCGCCGCCTTCGACCAGGTTGGCCGCAAAGTTGGCCGGCGTGGCCGGCGTCGGATCATACGGTCCCCACCAGACAATGGCCGATTTGTTGATCCCGCTCCAGTCCACCGCCTGCACCCCAAAGTAATCGCTCATATTCACGTAATCTACGATGGTGTTGAGATTGGCGGTGCGAGTCACTTCCGCCGCAGATTGGTCGCCAAGCTGGAAGTTGCGGTAGACGATGAACTCTTTGACATCAGCGGGCGCGGTATGAGTCCACTCCAGGTAATGACCCTCGGTTTGATAGGTGTGAACTTTCCAGGTGGGTGCGGCCGGCGGGGTCATATCGGTCATCCAGAGGGAGACATCGCTCTCCAGGTAGCCGCTGCAAGCCTTGACGGCGTAGTAGATAAAGGGGTCCTCATAGCCCACGGTGTAGCTCAGGGTCGAGCCGCCGAGCTGGATGACTTCCTCCGGCGAATCCCCGTCAGGGGTGTCGTTTTTGTAGAGGATATATTTGGTTGCGCCGGGGACCGCGCCCCAGCTCACCAGCCAGCCGGTTTTGGTGGCCTTGACCGTAACGGAGGGATTGGCCGGGACCTTGACCCCCAGCCCGGCATAGTTGAACATCTCCGGATCGGCGAACTGCTCGAAGATGGCCAGGACGGTCGGCTTGGCCGCCGTCTGGTCCAGGCGGACCGCGTAGCCGATTTGGATGGTGTCGGAGCTGATGTGCGCCGGCAGGGCCACGTCACGGAGGACCGTGCGCGAGCCGACCGGCATGACGTTGACCGTGGTCGCAAAGACCTGGGTGATCAGGCCGTCATAAGGGAAGGCCGCGTCTTTGCGGATAATGCTTTCCAGGTGTTCGGTGAGGTTTGGTTGAGACATAGCGTTAAGGATTGGTAGATAGATTTTTTGCGGCTCCCCACACGGCGAGGCGTTCACTTTTGAAGGCAGTAACGCCGTGGCGTTGAGCTGAGCGAATAAGACGACGACGGTTAAGAGAAATGAAACAGGTCGTAACATTGGGTTTTGCTCCTTTGAGTATGAGGGGTTTTGGGTTGAAAGTGAAGAGGGAGTAGGAAGTAGGGAGTAGGAAGTAGGGGAAGAAATCTTTTCCCTTACTCCTTACTCCCTACTCCTTACTCCCTAAATTGTCACGGATCTCCGCGTGGAGATGGTGCTGGCGGCTTGCGGGTCATCCTGGTCCATCTGGAAGGCGTGGGTCACGTCATCCACCAGGAAGTGACCGGCGATAGCCTGTTGGTCAACAAAGATTTCAATCTTGTCCTCCGGCTGCACCCGGTAGTCGGGCAGACCCTCGAAGGTAGATTGCACCTGGTCCTCGGCCATGCGGGTGCAGATATTTTTCGCTTCCCTGAACGCAAATTCCCGGTGGAAGATGTCGGGCAGGGAGACCTGCATAAAGCGCCGGCCGAATTTGAGCAGGGCCTCGCTGGCGTAGGTGGCCCAGGTGTAAGCCCCGTCCACACGGACGATGGAGGCGAAACGGTCGGACAGCCTGACGGCTGACTGGGTGAGACTGTCCTGAAACGTCGGGCCGGTGTCGTGATTCTCAAAATATGAGACTCTGACTGAGCCGGTGGGCTGGAACACGCCCTTGATGCTGCGCTTGCCTAGGAGTTTCTTGATCGCGTCAAAGGCGGTTTGATTAACATCTATGGACGAGATTTCCGGGACCTCGTACAGCTCCGGCACGCGGATATGAGTGAAGGTCGCGGCATAGCCGCCGACGTTCGTCCCGAAGGCGTACAGGCCAAAGTAGGGGCCGCCCGGCGTGTCGTCGAGGAAATGCCCGGCGTAGTTGCCGGCGATCCAGACGCTGTAGATGTTGCCCCGGCTGGTGATGCGGACCGGGATCGGGACGCCGACCGGCACGGTCAGCGGGAAGGGCGAGTATTGTAGGGCCGAGTCAATATGGGTGGCGCTGTCGTTATAGTAACGCAAAGCAGCGTAGGTGGTCACCGGGCCGGTTGCGCCGGGCAGGCCGCCCCCGGCCACAATCCCCAGGCGGAAATGGCGGCCAGCCCAGGGCGCGGCGGCGTTGGTCGCCCGCACGATCACCCCGGCCTCGTTGCCGGTCGCGGTCAGCTTGACCTTGAAATCAATGGTCAGGTTTTCCACCGGCGGCGTGTAGGCTTTCGCCCCACCCGCGGCCAGGTCGACCGGGCCGGCGTCGCCCACGGTGCTGTTAAAAACTGTGGGGGTAAAGCCCTGCCAGGCGTGGCGCTGGACGGCTTCTTCGAGCGACTTGTCTTTGATCCCATCGCTGACGTTGACATCCCAGAAGTCCACATAATTGTCATACTGCGGGATCAGCTCGCGCCCGGTTTTGTGGCCGTTTTGGTCCTGGTAAAAGAGGCTGTCCCACTGGATGCCGGCATGGCCGCGGCCGATGATGCCGAATCTACCCGCGCCGAAGCGCCCCGCCTCATACTGGAAGGCGTAACGCCACTGCTGGGGAGCCTGGTTGTAAAGGTGGTGCGGCCTGAAGAAACAGTAAATCGTCCCGCCGATGACAATCATTCTCAGGTCAGCCGGCTGGCCGGGGACGAGGATGCCATCCACGTTGATCCCGCCAGCGATGCTCTTGTGAATCCACCTGGGCGCGGCCGGGTCGTTCCACTTGGGGTCCGATTCGTCGTAATCCGACTCGATCAGGTAGAGCCGGTTCCAGCCAACGCCGTGGGCGCTGTAGTCGGCCCGGTCGAAATTCTCCTTGCGCCAGGTGTCGTCGGTGTGCGACGAGCCGTTGAAAACATTGTTACTGAAGCCGCCAAAGTAAGAATTGCACTCCCAGACGAAGGCGTATTTTTTGCCGACCTCGGCCGCGTGGCAGATGACCCCGGCCATGAGCGCGTGTTGGGCCACGCCCCACGGCGCATTAGCGGCGGGCGGCGGGTTGAAACGCGGCCCGCTGTAGCTGCCGGTGCGCCAGTTGATGCCCATGATGATCCCGTTTTGCTTGAGGACCTGGGCGTAGACCTGGCTGCCTTCCCTGGCGTAAAAGGTAAAGTTGCCTTTATTGACGTTGGTCCCAAACCTGACGCTGGCCTGCACCGAGCCGTCCACGGTCGAAGATGCCCCGGTCCAGGCCAGGTCATTGAACCACGTCCCCTTGTGCTGCGCCCTTTGGTCGAGACACATGCCGGGATAGCCCGGCCCCTGGTCGCCGCCGGTGTTGGCGTAAGGGAAGGAGAGCAGGCGGTAGCAGTTCTGGAGCTGGAGGTGGTCATAGCTGCCGGGAAAATAGAGGTTGGGCCACTCCATAAGCTGCACGTCCCAATAGCCGGAGTGAACGGCGATATTTTTGATCGGGTCATCCGGCTTGACCAGCAGCGTTTGCTGGGGCAGGATGTCCTGCATCTCCTCGCTGCGCGGATCGAGCAGCCCCTTTTCAGCCCTGGCTACCGCTTTGGCCCGGTGCGTTTCCTGCTCTAAACTCAGGCTGGGGCTAATCGTGTCAATCAGGCCCTGCGCGATCTGGACCTGCTCGCCTGCACCTCCAGAGGGGGTGGTCGGGGTGCCGGCGTAGATTCTCACCATATAGCCCGGCTTGAGCTTGGTATCTTCGACAAACAGGGCGCTGGCGTCGTCAATGTTCAGATCGGCCTGCATGGTCCAGCGGTTGCTGACCTGGGTCTGCCGGCCGTCGCAGCAGAGTTCCAAATCCTGCGGGTCAGGCACGGTGCAGGTGAAGCCGGCCGGATCGGATTTGTAGACACAGCGCCAGCCCAGGGCGTACAGGGTTTTGCTGCCGGCGTGGTTGACCGCGGCCAGGGCCGCGCTGGTCAGATCGTCCTGCGAGCCGAGGTACTGGTATTGGGTCAGGAATTTGCCGTCAGCGGAAATCTTGGCATAGACGACCTCGCGGGTGCGCGGCAGGGATTGGGTCGTGTCGAGCTGGTCGAAGTCCGAAGGTTCGACGTTGCGGGACCAGACGAGGAAATTGTTACCCTCGACTTTACAGCCGCGCACGAAGGCATCGAAGTCGAGCCGTTCGGTCACGTAATCGGACAGGCCAGCCTCGAAATTACGCTCCCACAACCCCGAATCGCGGTAGAAAATAAAGCTCAGCACCCCCTGGTTGTGGGTGTGGTAGCCGTATCGCTTCCAGAAGGTGAAGCCGGCTGAGACCACAACCGTATTGCTGTCAATCTCATTAGCCGCCAGGCCGCCGCAGGGCCGCTTGCCCCACTGGACGGTGATGGCATTGGCCGAGCCATTGCCCCAGACATCGTATTCATAGCCGGTGCCGTTGCCGCCAAATTGAAACTGGCTGTCGCGCATCAACGCACATTCGGCGTGAGTGTAAAAGGGAAAGCGAGCGTCTTGGACCCAGCTTGAGCCGTTCCAGATGTAGCGGTAGAGCATCGAGCCGTAGACTGGCTTTTGCCAGGTCGCGGTCGGGGTTGGGTCCTCCAGGGTGAAGTCGCTGGTCAGGCCGATCATAGCCACGAACAGCTCATTCGGGTTACAGGCGGCAAACTGCATCGAGGCCAGGCGTAAAGAGTTGGTCCCCAGCGCGGCCACTTCCACCGCCCCGCCGACGGCCGCTCCGGAGGTATTAAAATCGCGGTGGTAAATATAGCCGCTGGTGGTGGCGTAGAACACCCGAAAGACCGAGCCGGTCCAGACGCAGGCCAGGGAGCCGCCGTACTGGCCGCCGCTGTTGGCCAGCCAGGCCGGACACATCAGGCCGGAGACGGTGGTGTTGGTCCATTTGTTGTCCCAGTTGGCCGGGTTGTCCAGGTCGGTCCCCTTCAGAACCGAGATGTAGAGATAGGTGTTGCCCACACTGTCACCGGCGGCGTTATAGTGGCCGGAGCGGCAGCGAAAGAGGATATCCTCCCCGGCCCCGTTGGCGTTGGGCGCGACACAGGCGGCGTGGCCGTGGGCATACTGCTCGTGCTTGGTGGCAGACAATCCGGACAGGACCGGGTTCCACTCAGGCAGCCATTGCTCCACCGTCGCCTTCGAGGCGTGACGGCGGGAGAGCGAACCCATTTCAGTGGTCAGGGTTGGGGAGAGGGTCAGACTCATTTAGGGATTCCTCCAAGTCGTCCAGGTAGATCACGGCCGGGTAATCAATCGTTACCCCAAAATCTTTGGCGATGGTTCGCAAGACCTCGATCAGCAGCACGATTTTGTCGCCGCCTGGCTCGTCGGCGCAGCCAGTTAGCTCAATTTTGAGAGGGATTTTCTTACGCATAAACTTTCACTATATTGATCGGGACGAAGAAAATGCCGTAGCACTCGCCCAGGACGTTGGCCCCGACACGCGGGCGCGGGATGACCGGCTTGAGGATACCGACGGTGTGGCTCGTCGTTCCGTCATGTTCGGTGTAGCTGACCGTGGCTTTGTTCGACGCGGCCAGCAGATCGGCAAAAGTTCCCCAGGTGGCGTCCGGCCAGGGCGTCGAGATAAAGACCCGCAGCATCAGGCTCCACTCGCGCGGCAGGCGCTCGCCGCCGGCCCCATCGGGCTGGGTGAAATCCTGAATGATCGTCTTGCCGGTCAGCCCGACGCTGTACTTCTTCTGGCGCTTCCAGACGGGTTTCCATGAGGAGTCGTCCAGGTCCGAGACCTTGTATTTTTTATCGTCGAGGGTGATGTAATCTGCCATAGTGTCACTCTATCCCAAAAGAACTTGAAACGTAAGGATTTCCCCAATTGGGGAAAAGCCTAACGGTACACCTGGCTAAAATTCGAGCTGTGCAAAAAGCCGGCTTTCTTCAGCCGCTCGGCGTCAATCAGGATCGTCCCGCCACCCTCCTGAAGCTGGCTCAGGATCGCGGCCTGGAAGGCGACCATCTCGGACAGCAGGTTGACCATTTCGGCATTGCCTTCCTGTCCGCGCACGACCAAGGCCCCGCCGCTTGGCACCACGTACTCGCCCCGGTGAACGATGCCGGCCACTTCGCTGCTGTCGCCGTCGCCGGTGTAGCCGCCTCGGGCGAAGCCGGAAGGCGGGGCGGGGGACATCGGCCCGTTCATATAGCCACCGGGGGCCAGGGATTGCCCGCCGCCCGACATTTGCGGCCCGTAGATCGAGGAGCTGCTGCCGGAGGTGTTGGGCGCGGAGCCGCCGGGGAACATGGCCTCGGACGAGTTGGGCGCGTTCAGCGGGATGCCGGCCATGTCGGTGGCCGCTTTAGCCGCTCGTTCCATGTAGTCGGCCAGCGTTCCCGCCGCCGTGGCCATCCCTTCGATTTCGGGCTTGGCTTTCTTGGCTGCGTCGTAGCCCATCGCCTGGTAGAACGAATAGAAATACGAGGCGCTCATCATTTCCCGCTGTAAGCCGAGCATCTTCTCATCCTCGGCGGCGCGCTCGCGGGCCAGGGCTAGGTCATCCAAGGCCCATTGCTGCTTGGTTTCGGCGATCTGGGTATCCAGGGCGTGCTGCTTGTCGGTCAGGGCCATCCCATCGAGGAACTGCTGCGTGTTCAGGGCGTTTTGTTCCTGCTGGAGCGCGATCTGCTCCTCCAGCGCCGCCCGCCTGGCCGCCCGGTATTCTTCGGACATGGATTGTTGCTGCTGCCAGTATTCGCGGCCCAGTTCCATCTGCTGCCGCTGGAGTTCGTTCATTTCCTCGAAACGCTGGCGGTTGTCCTGGGCATCCTCTTTGGCCCAACTGTATTGGGTCGAGTTGCGGACATCCTCGCGGTCAAACTCGGTCTGCTTGCGGTCATTCAGGATGCTCTGCCGCTCCATCTGCCGCCGGATGTCCATCCGTTCCCGGCCGCTCGAGGCGTAACGCAAGGCGCGTTGCATGTCCTCCATCTGCCAGCCGGCTTGGAGTTGGAAGCTCTCCCGGTTCCACGCGGAATCTTCGAGCTGCCAGTCGCGGCGCACTTCAAGTCTCGCCTCCTGCTTATCGAAGTCGTGGCGCTGCCACAAGGTTTGCAGATCAAAGATTTTCTTATTGAGGGCGTACTGCTTCTCATAATAGTCGGACTGGACCCGGCTCTGCCGCTCCTCAAACTCCATCGCCTGGCGCTGCTGGCGAATGTTGAAGTCAAACAGCTTCTGCTGCATGGCGAAGTCGTCGAGCTGCGACTTGCGGCGGAAGGTCCAAAATTCTTCCTCCAGGTCCAGCTTCTGGCGCTGCCAGCCGAGTTCAATCTCCTGCCGGCCGCCCTGCCATAGGCTTCCGTATCCCCCTTGGGGGGATTCAAACCCATTCGCGCCCATCGTCATCGCGCCCAGCTCGCGGGCGTTATCCTCGGCTCGCCGCCGGTCCTCGACGGCCCACTGCGCGGTGAGATTCTTCGGCAGCCAGGGCTGATCCTGGTCCATCAGGGCCAGGTGGCCGTTGCCGGAAGCGTAGGCCGCGGCTGACCAGGTGAATTGGTTGCTCATGGACCGCTGCTGCATCGAGCGCGCTACCTGAGCCTGGCTGACGCCGCCAGAGAGCAGGTCATAGACTTTCTCGCTCATGTCCCGGCGCTGCTGCGGGGTGAAGTCCATCTCGTCGGCCAGGTTCTGGACCATCGAAGCCGCCTGCAGGCGCTGCTGGCGCTCAAAGAGCGATCCCTGCTGGACCCAGGCGCTCATCATCTTGGCCCCTTCGGTTCCCGGCGCGTAGCCGGAGACATCAATGGCGCGTTGGCGCAAACCGCTCGACTGGCTCAGGGAAACGCCGGAGGTGTAGGATTCGGCGATCTCCTTGGCTAATTGTGCGGCGATGCCGCTCCCGCCTTCAATTTGGGCCTTGGTGATGCCCTGATCCTCGGCGGCCATCTGGACCATTTGGGCCAGTTCGGCCCGGTCGAAGGGCAGTTTATCCGTCCCCACCCCAAGCTGCTCGGCCACGGCTGACTCCATCTTGGTCACCCAAACCGGGATAGGCTCGGTCACGGCCCCGGTGTATTTGCCGACGGCGGTCCCCGCCGCCACAGCCTTCTCCTGGTTCCACCAATTGGCCTGGCCGGTATTCCACCACTCGCCGGCCCGCCGGCCCAGGTAGGACAGACCCGAGGTGGCCGCATCTTCGGCCCGAATGTCCGCGCCGCCTATGCCATACGCGCCCACGGTGGCAAACTCCTGCAAGGAAGCGCTGCCTTCCGGCCGGATCGCCTGATAGATGCCCGCGCCCAGGCCCAGGCCCAGCCCGCCGGCAATCAGTCCCCCGCCGCCCAGAGCGGCCGCGCTCATCGTGCCAAGGCTCAGCGGAGCCGCGCCAGTGGTCCCCAGGCCCCCGGCCAGTTTGCCCAGGGCAGAGATTGCCGGCCCGCCGACCATCTTCAGGCCCATCGCCGCGGTCAGGCCGGAGGTCAAATCGAAGCCGACCGAGCCGAGCAGCGCGCCCGCGCCCTCGTTGCGGCCCAGGTAGTTAGTCAGGCCCTTCCAGGCGGTCATGGCAATCGAGTTGTCCACGCCCTGCCCAAAAGCGGACGAGGCCCGGCTCACGTTGGCCTGCGAAGCCATCGCTGACAGGACTGACTGGGGCATCGTCCCCGCGCCCAAGGCATAGTTAGCCTGGCCAAGCGCGGCCTGCTCGCCCAGGTACTGGCTGCGCATCTGGAGCATGGGCATAAAGGCCATGTACTGCATCTGCTGCATGTTTTGAAACTCCCAGAATAACCGCTGCGGGCTGTAGCCCTGCTTGAGTTCGTTCCAGGCCTGCTGGCCGTAGGTCTGCGGCCGGCTGCCCAGGCCGGTGATCGAACGGCCCTGCGGCTCGTGGATGAGGTCGGTCAGGGTCTGCTTCTCGAAGGAGAGCCGGCCCAACTCTTTGGCCTGGTCCTTGATTTCGTTGTGAATGGTCGCGCGTTCGCTTCTGACGGCTTTTAGATCGGCCTCCTTGGCCTGACGCGCCGCGCCGGAGAGGTCAATCGTCTCGCTCTCCAGCTCCTTCTCCTTGGCAGCCAGGGCGCTGTAGGTCTGCTTGCGCTCTTTCAAATCCTCGCGGATCACGCTCGTCTGCTGGCTCAGGGTTTCGACGTGTTCTTTGACGTAAGGGGTCAGCGCGCCGATCTGGTCCTTCAGCTCGCCGATCCTGGTATTGATCGGCTCAATCTGGTCAAAGAGGCGTTGCGCCGTTCCCAGGTCGCCCCGTTTCATGGCCTCGTCGTACCGCTGCTTAAGCGGCACAGCCGCTTCGTAAGCCTGCTGGCGCTGGCTGGACAGGAAGCTGATTTCAGCCGCATCGTCGAACGGCTGCATGTCGCGGCTGAAGGCGTCGCTGCGGCCCGCGTTGCCGGCGTTGTACCAGGCCCTGATGTCGCCGAGGCGCTGGTCCACCTGACCCAAGCGCGCGGCCGCTTTTTCAGCCTGGGTCCGCTGCTTGAGCTGTTCGCCGGCAAAGGGGACCTGTTCGGCTTTTTCCAGCACCTCGGCCAAGCTGGGTTTGATCCGGGCCACCTTGTCCGGCGTGAGACTCTTGAACATCTCGCTCGATTCGTACTTGAGCCGGGCGGCGTGGGCCTGCGGCAAGACCTGGCTGATATAGGCCGGGTCAAAGTTGGGGTGAGCGCCGCCGAGGTAGGTCGGTTCGCCTTTCTGGTTGTGGAGCGGGATAGATTCTTGCAAGCTGGCGAACTGGCCGCTAAACCAATCGTTGAACTCCCCGGCCAGGCGAAGCTGCTCCGGATCAATCGGCTTGTAAGCCAGCCCCAGCCGGTCATACTGTTTGACCTGGGTATCGGTCAGGGACAGGCCGCGCTCGCGGACGTTGCGGTGCAGCTCCTCCATGCGGCCAAAGAGATAGCGTTCGGCATTGATGGCGGTGTCGTTGCCGGCGTTCTGCTGGTAGATGCTGCGGGTCAGATCGGTCCGTTCCTGGTCGGTCAAACCGCGCTCGTTGTTGAGCAGGTCGGGATCGCCGTTGCCGTAAGTGTTGATCAGCCGGGTGTATTCGCTCTGTTGAGCCGAACTTAAACCGCGCTGGGACAGCTCGACGAGCTGCTGCTGGTACAGCAGCGATTTAGAGCGTTGGGCGATGCGGAACACGTCAGTCCCGCGCTGGCCGGCCAGCTTCAGTTGGGCGAGCTGCTCTTTATTAGTGTCCCACGGATTGACCCCCCGAAGTTGGCCGAGCTGGTCAAAGACCTGGCGGTACTCGCCCATGAGCTGCGGGGTCAGTTTCGGCACGGTCACGATCTCGTTGAGCTGGCCGGGTGGCGCCGCTTCCTGCGGGTTATTCGGGTCCACGGGCGTGGGTGGCCCTACCGGCGACCCTGGGAAGTCCCCGAAGGGGGGGCCGGGTGGAGGCGTAACGTCAGCGCCCGACAGCCGGGCCAGGGTGGCCGCACCAGTCGCGGACAGGGGAGAGGTCGGGATCGTCGCTCCTGGGCGATTGCCGTGTCCTGAGCCTGTCGAAGGGCCATTCCAATGGCTGGACCAGCCGGGGATCGCGTCATAAACATGGCCGTAGTTGGCGTGAGAGAAAGCCTTGCCCTGGACTTGGGCGCTGATCCCTTTCAGGAAATCGGCCATGCTGGTCCCGCTGGCGGCGAGCTGCTGGCGGGTCGCCGCATCCACCCCGCCGGAGCTCACGGTCAGTGGCTGGAAGTCAGCCGAAAGACCGTAGTCGCCCAGGTAAGCGTTCCAGGCCGCCTGGTCTGCCGGGGCCGGGTTGGGCCCCAGCGCCTGGCTCATCCGGTCGGTGGCCCGGCCGGTGATGTCGGTCGCGTACAGGCCCTTGCCGCCGTTTTGAGGTGGGTTGGCCATCATTTTCTGGATATCGGCTTCGATAGCCTTGCCTACAATGGCCTTGGCGTCGTCCAGGCTGCCCGTAAAGGCCCCATTGGTCAATTCTTGAGCTATCTGAAGCAATGCGGTCTTGAAGTCGCTGGTAGGGGCGTTAGCGTAAGCCTGGTAGTCAATGATGCCGCCCTTCGCCAGCATAGCGGGTTTTGAGCCTGAGCCTCCTGGCCCCTTAAGGTCAGGCGCACCTTTGCCAAGGGAATCAGTATCAAAGACCTTGACCCCGCCGCCCAAGTCCTGGGTCTTATTTTCCGGCACGACGTACTCGCGCCCGGCCTCGCCGGCGACGATGGGCCGGCCAAACTGAGTTTGGCCGATGCGGGTGGCCCGGTCCAGCACCCCGCCCTCGGCGAAGTACATGGGTTCTTCATAGCCCTTAGTCAACCGCTGCCGGCGCAGCCGGCGGGCTTCTTCGTGGCCCAGTTCGGCCTGGCGCAGCATCTCCTGCTCCTCTTTGGTCCAGGGCCGCCGCCCGGCGACATACGCCTCAAAATCCTTATTGACCTGGCTGGACCCGTTCAAGCCGCTGTCCTGCTGGTACTGCTCAAAGAGGCGGGACAGGCCGCCCAGCGCCTTTTTCTTGCGGGTGTGCTTCTCGCGGACCAGCCGCCCGGTGACTTCGCTCTCGGCCAGCTCGTCGAGTGAGGGGACATAGCTTTCGGGTTCATCCTCCTCCCGCTCGCGGGCATTGATCGCCATGACGTCACGGATGCGGTCGTAATCCTTGAACCAGCCGCTGAACATGGTGTTGGCCCGCGGAACGCTCGGATCGAGGTTGCGCCAGTTGCCCTTGGCGTCGAAGCCGTAGCCGGTGACGTGTTTCTGGAACAGTTTCCCGGCCATCTTGTAAAACAGGCGCTGCTTCTCCTCGGACCAGCGATAAAACTCGCCCGGGTCGTTGTTCTGGCTGCCCGGTTCGAGCAGGGTGAAGAAATTGGTACTGGCCGGGTCAAGGTCCAGTTTGGCCAGGAAGGTCTCGTAATCCTGCTTGAACTCGTCCGAGCCAACGCCCTTGCCCCGGTTATACATCTGGTTTTGCAGGACGTTGACGTACTCGCGCAAGTCGGCCTTGAATTTGCCGGTTTCGGCCACGGCGCGTTTCTCCGGGTCGAGCATGTCGCTTTGCAGTTTCTTCTGGATGCGCCCGCTGGCCTTGATCGCATTGCGGACCGCGTAACCGCGCATCATCTGGGCCATCGGGCTGTCGCCGCCGGCGAAGCGGGCCAGCGCATCTTGCTGCGTCTCGCTCAGGGTCAGGTTTTTGACCGCCTTGCTGTCGAGCTGCTCCCAGACCGGCAGCTTCCAGTTGGCGATGAAGTCGAGCGCCTTGTCCATGTCGCCGGTCGTGCCGGACATCATGGCCGCCATCTGCTCCGGCGTCATCTGGGCCTGCGTCCCTTGGCGCTCCTGGGTCAGCCGTTTCAAAATGGACAGCAGCCCGGCCGCGCCGAATTGGCCGTAGGTCTCAAAGCCGGACTTTTTGCGCCAACTGTAGTAAGTGCCGTGCTTTTCATCCTTGGCCCGGGAGGCGGCAAACGAGCCGGTGAAGGCGTTAAAGCTGGTGAAGAAGCTGAACAAATCTTCTTCCGGCGAATGGGGTTGGTAGTTCTTTTTATCGAGTGGGTTCTGATACAGCCAGCCGCCGTATTGGCTGACCCGCTTTTGGGCCTCCGGATTGCCGGTCAGGTTGACCCCGACCCGAATGGGGACGTTGTACGCCTGGCCGATCTGGCGGGCGTTGAGCTGGTAATCGGTCAGGGTATCCTCGTTCCATTCCTTTCTGCTGCGCGGGGTCCCGTCCAGCACCAGGTCGCCCTGGTTGGGATCAAAGCCTAATAAATTGCGCCGGGCCTTTTCAGGGGTGACGTTGAGCTTCTCGACCGCATCGCCGTATTCGCCGGCGGCGTGGCTCCTGGCCCGGCCGGTGATCTCGTCCGGATTGCTCGGTTTCAGGCCAAACGCATTGACCAGCTCGCCGGCCATTTTCTTCATCACCATGTAAACCTGGGACTGGTCGGAGTCGTTGTCGCCGCCCTGGCCCTGGACGTGGTGCGGGTGGAACAGGACCGGGTGGCCGGTCGTCGGAATGTCCAGCCCGGCCATTTTCAGCAGGTCCGGCGTGACCATGTTGAGGATGGTCCCGGTCTGGGCAATCGGGTCCGAGGCCGGGTTGCGCAGGCCGCTAAAGGGCAGTTGGCCGGCCCTGGAGAGCCGGTTGAGATAGGCCCGGTTGGCCCGGGTTCGCTTGAGGCCGGTGATCTGGAAAATGTCCTCCCAGTTCATGGCCATCGCATTGCGCGGCAGGGCGTAGTCGGAGGCGTGGACGTGGGTCCGGATTGAGCTGTCCGAGGTCCCAAACCAGCGCTTGCGCGCGCCGGCCGAGCGTAAAAGTTCGGCCTGGCTCTGGATGACGCCGGGCATCTGCTTCTTCAGTATCCAGTTCAACGTTCCCTTGAGCCGGCCCGGGTCGCCCGACTGGACCGCTTCCCAGACCCGCTTGAGCTGGTAATCGGCCTGGCTCTTGAGCTGGCTTAGTTTTTCGTTGGTCTCCTCGTCAATGTAGCCGAAGCGTTCCACCAGGTCGGGGTTGGCCATGTAGGCCGCCTCTTTGTTATTCAGGCCCATTTTGAAGATGTACGAATCGGCGCCGAGCGCGTCGTTGTAATAACTGCGGATCGCCTGCGCCCCGGCCTCGCTCTGGAGCTTCTTGAAGGCTTTGAGCTGCTCCTCGCTGTAATCCGTCTCGGCCATGCCCTGCATCGAGGCCGGCAGGATTTCGGCCAGCTTCTGCTGGTAAAGGACCTGGGTGGCGGCAATGACGTCCTTGTTGCCGGTCAGGTCGCCGATCAAGTCCACCACCGGCGAGCCGTGTTCGCTGAAGCCGGGCTTGGTGTTGAGCCGGTGCATTTCAAAGAGGGTGTTGTAGATATCCCGGCCCTCGTAACCGAGGTCGCGCAGGTGCTCGCCCAGGCCGCCAAAGTTCTGCTCGACCGAGCGCAGGATTTCGTTGGACAGGTTGCCCCGGCCGAGCTTGGTCACGTCGGTGATGAAGCGGGCGCGCACGGGGGCCATGTAACCGCTGGCCACCAGGTCAGCCTTATACATTGTCTCCGCGCCCTCAAATAAGGGGGCCACTTCCTCGTACTTGCCATCCTTGATGATCCCGGCCTTGAGGTAGTTGTCCAGGGTGTCCTTATCAAAGACCCGGCCGGGGATGATCTCGGTCCGCCGGTTGCGCTCCTGGTAAAGCTGCCACACTTTGGCCAGAGCCTCGACGCTCTCCAGCGAGCCGGTCCGGCCAGGGGCCGGCGTTTCACCGTGAACTTCGCGCCACAAGCCTTCAAATTCCTCCCGCGGCAGGGCGTTGAGCATGGAGATATTGGCGACGACCGTATCTGAGGGCTTGTTCATGATCAGGTCATAGTCCAGGCCCATGTCCCGCCGGATGTTCTTGTCCTGGGCCAGATTCTTCCAGCCCTCCAATTTCATCGCGGAGACGACGTTGGGCCGGTTGCCAAAGTAGCCCTTGAGCCGCAGCGCCTTGATCGCATCCCCGCGCTCATTGAGCGTGTCCACGATCTCGTAGCCGTTGATGACCCCGGCCTCGTTGTTGCCGAGCAGTTCCTTGCGGAAACCGTTAGGCGCGGCGATCTTGCTCTGGCCCTGCTTGAGCATCCTCGGTCTGAACTTGCCGTCCGGACCGAGCAGCCCAGCCGCCTTGAGCACTTCCTCCTCCGAATAGTTGGGGTCGAAGCGCAGCTCGAATTTCTCCGGATTCTGCTCGAACGAGCCAAAGACCCAGGGGGCGTAGCTGGTGTCTTTCCACATCTGGCCTTCGGGGATGATCCCGCCTTTGTCCAGAATGAAGGCTTTGGCGATGTGGGCCGTTTCCGGTTCGGTGGCGCGCTGGCCTAAAATGTGCTGCGGCGTTTCGGAGTAAGCCACGCCCAGGGCTGGGCCGGCCTGCCAGTATTTGCGGGTCAGCGACAGCTCATCGCGCTTCATCTGCTTGCCCAGGCCCTTCTGGCTGCCCCACTGACGGCCATTTTCCAGCTCGATGTTACCGGCGATGGAGTTGCGGGCTTCGAGCGGGTAAACCGTGCCTTTGCTGACGACCGGCGTATGCGGGTAACTGCCCTCGCTCAACTCCGGCGGGTAAGCCCACTGGCCAAACTCATCCCTGGCGATGCCCTCGGCATAGTCCTCGCGGAACTGGCCGGCGCGGGACAGGCGCAGATAGTCGCCAGCGTTGATCTGCCGCCACTTGTTTTTATTCTCCCGGCTGTCCATCTCCAGCAGATCCAGGACGTTGAGCTTGCCCCTGGCATTGCCCGGCGACCCTTGGGAGGACCCATTGGGCCGACTCTCCCCGAAGGGGGGCGGTCCGGTCGGGATCTGGCCCGGCTCGTCTTTCATCCAGGCCGGCAGTTCCGGCACGTAGCCCTCGTCGTCGCCGAACATATCCATCGAGGGCGCATCGTCATAGCTCGGCGGCGGCTCGTCCCAGATCGGCGGGGCGTAATCGTACCCCTGCGGGTACTCCAAAGCGTCGTCGCCTGAAGCGCCGCGGCTGGATTTTTGGGCCTGGTGGTTAGCAGCCATTTGCAGGACCGCATTGCCCAGGCGCTGGCCGAGGGGAATCCCCTGGCCCTGGTAGGTCAGGCGGTAGCCGCCGGCCGATTTGCCGGTTTTGCTGATTAAAGGAACGCCGCTGGGCGTGGCCGTCAGCCGGAAAGGCTGGCCGATGTATTCATTATTTTGCTTGATCCGGACGACGTGGCGCCCGCCAAGCGGGTCGGCCTCAAAAGTTGTTTCCACCTGGAAACCTTGCGAGCCGAGCTGCTGGCGCAGCTTGTCCAGGAGGCCGGTCAGGGAGGCGCTGTCGCGGTTGGTCGAGCTTTGATAGGTCGGCTGTTCAAATACGCCGGCGGGGAAGGCCCGGCCTGCTTTCTGCCTGTACTGCACCGCCGGGTTCGCCCCGTACCGCTGGACGTGGCCGCGGGCGAAGGTCATGCGCGCCTCAGCCTCGGAGACGCCCAGCTTCTGGCCGATCTCGGCAAAGGAGAGGCCGCTGCGCTGCAGGCGCTGCGCTTCCTCCCGCTGGTAGATGCCGCGCACCGTCTCCGGATTCATGCCCAACGCAGTAGCCAGGCGAGGCAGGGGAACGCCGCTTTTAATCAGCCGGTGAATCTGGCTGGGTTTGTTGCCGCTGCGCTCGTAGGCGCGGGCGATCTGGAGCGGGGTCAACTCCTGCACCGATTCAGGCGCGGCCTGGCTCGATAAGAGTGAGCGCATCTGCCGGCGATCCACACTGACATCTTCGACATCGAGGCTGAAAGGTGGGGGCGTATCGGAGTCGGTTACGAGCCAATCTTTGAGGGTCGGCACAATCAAATCCTGTCTGAAAGAGTCTTAGGCGCAACTTGCCCAGCTTCCAGCAAACCACAAAAAGGGCTGAAACGCCACGCTTTTCCAGACGGAAATAAAGAAGCTCCCCGGTTTGCCAGGGAGCGTACGTTTTCAAAGCAGGGCTTTTATGCTACACTAATGGGAAAGGAAAATATCTACCATTCTTCATCGAGAGGATGATGAACGAAGGAGATGCCATGGAACAAATTTACAAGTTACCCCTGGTGCTGGAACCACAACCAGAAGGGGGATATACCATTACCTGCCCTTTGTTACCGGAACTCATCACCGAGGCTGACACATTGGCTGATGTTGGACCTAATGTGAGTGACGCTTTGGCGGTGGTCCTTGAAATTTATGAAGATGAAGGCCGTCCTTTACCGGCTATTTTAGGGCCAGTGGTGGCAACACCAGACAGCCTCCTATATACCGAAACATTGGTGCCAATCGCAGTATGAAATATTCCGAATTGGCCCGCAAGTTGCAAGAGTTAGGTTGTCAAGAAGTACCTCGACGCAGCAGCGGTTCACACCGAAAATGGCGCAATCCGGCGACAGGGCAATCTGCCCCTATTCCTGATTGGGGTCACAAGGATTTGAGGCCAGGCACAGTACGCGCGATTATCCGGCAATTGGGGATCAGTCGAGAGGAATTTGGGCCGATCAAATGAGCAAAGGCGTGACCAATGAACCTGGCTGAAATCTTAGCATCAGCTCAATATCTGACCGACGCCGAGGGCAACCGCAAAGCCATCGTGCTTGATTTAGCCGTTTGGCAGGAAATCCTGGCTCTGTTAGAAAAGATTGGGGCCGAGCAAACACGACAAGATCCTTCTGCCATTATGGGCAAATATCACTTTGTCCCAACCTCAAGCGAAGATTTTGCTCGGCGTAAACAAGAAGAAATTGAGCTAGAGGAGTAACGAAAGCAGACTCCCATTTTAATTTCCACGTGGAATCAAAAGCTCCCTGAACGTTCAGGGAGCTTTTTTTATTTCTTCTCCAGGAGCTACAAAATGCATCTCTACCAATCAAAACCACATAAGTTTCTCAAAGCCGGCCACTCCGATTTGGAACGAGCCTGGCAGGCGCTCCCCGGTGGGCCGGATGCGCTCGATGAACGCAGCGGTGAACGCTGGCAGTACATGGGAACGTGGCATATCGGCGGCCGCTGGGTTCATCAGTTCCGCCACCGCTGCCATCCCCACACCGGCCAGCGGTCAGTTCTCAATATTCCGGCGGGGCGGGCTACCAGTGCCTGGCTGAACCTCACTCAACGGGCTGTTCCTTCTTGTTTGGCAAACATCTCGGCCTGTTGGCGGTTAATCTCGGCCAGCTTGCGCCGCTCGGCTTCGGCCTGGGCCGCTTCATCCTCGATGATCCGAAAGCACAGCAGCAGGATATGCGGCTGGTCCATCAGGCTGCCCTGGAAAGGCAGGACGTGACGCCGCTCGCACTCGTAGTAGAGGATGACCTCATACGGGACCGGCAGGCCCTGGCGTACCGCCGGATCGGTGGTGCGCTCCAGGGCCTTTACCTGGTCCCTGAAATCTTTTAGTTTTTGATTAAATTCCGCGTGGATAATTACGCCGCCACGCCGGCATCTTCTTCCCCCAAGGTCAGGGGTTCGTCGTCCTCATTTTCGTCCACGCCGCCGAAGCCCCAGGCGGGGTTGACCTTCAGACACGCGCCGTAGATCGTCTCCGCCCATTCGGACCAGAGCCGGCCCCACTTGGCCAGGAACGCCTCGAAGGTCTGCTCCTTGCCAGTGAAGATGGCTTTACCGGCCTCGTCGGTGATGTTGCAGCTCGTCATGGTCAAAAACACGTCCACGGCCATGCGCTTGCCGAAGGAAGTCAGTTGAAATTCCTCGCGGTACTGGTCGCCGCCGTCCTGGTCCTTTTCCCACATTCGTTTGATGGGCCGGGCCAGATACTCCTGCCGGCGCAGATTGGTCGATTCGGTCGCCTGCTTGAACTTGACGACGATGGGATCGTCGGCGGTGACCTGGCGCTCAGCGTAACGAGAGTCTACGATCAGGCTGAACTCTTTCTCGGTCGGGGTGATTAACTTGGGCATTGCTGGTAAATCCTTTCGTGATAAGAAAATCAAAGGGCAACAGGAAATCCCTGTCGCCCTCCATCAAATCACTAAAGGGTTTGAAAATCCAGGGGTTAGGGGTTGGGGGTCGGGTGTCAGGGATTCCCCAATTGGGGAAAACCGCGCCGAGCGGCAGCCTGACCCCTAATCCCTGTCCCCCTTCTCGATCAGCCGGACGTACTCAGCGGCTGGCACGGGGCGATACCCGCGCCAGCGCAGCCAGAGGTTAATGTAAATCCGGTGATAGAACTTGATCAGCCAAACCAGGTGCTTAAGCAACCGGGATGGCATAGCCGGCTACTTCGTTGTCGAGGATGAACTGGAAGTAATCTTCCGGATCGCCGCTGTCGGCTTCGATGGCCGTACCCACGAGCTGAAGCTGGACCAGTTCATCGCCGGTCAACTGGGGCGGGCCTTGCATGCGCCAGCGGACCTTGGGGGCCACGATCTGCAGCTTCCAGGGGAAGTCAATCGTGCCGGGGTCAATGTCGCAGGGCGATTCGACGGTCAGGACCGTGTTCTTATAGCTCAGACAGGGGTTGATCACGGCTGAAGCCAGGTCGCCGCCGTTGTAGGCGTAGCGGTACAGTTCGGCGTCTTTCCACTTGTAGGTCGCTTCAAAGGTCAGGCTGCGCATCTTGGGGGTGAAATCCTCGGCGTAGTAGCTGTTGATGATCGCTTCTTCGTCGAAGGAGGTGGTGTCGTTTTGCAGCGTGACCCGCGCGCCGGTCAGGGGCAGCGGATTGTTGCTGTTCAAGTCGGCGATGGTCAGCCCGCCGGCCTTCATAGGCATCGGCACGCTGTCAAAATCCTCGGCGATATCGCTCCAGGTCCAACCACTGGCCGGCGCGCCGGTCGTGCTCAGCCGAGGCTCGCGGCCCTGGATGGACATTTCCGCCTGGACCGGCTGGCCGGGGGCCAGGGAGAAGCTGAGGGCGCTCAGGACGCAATCAATGCCGATCTCGCCCACGGCCGCCGCGGCGTTTAGGCCGGGGATCAAGCGCCGGGCCTGGAAGAAGGGCAGGAAGCGAGAGCCACCGGCCGCGGCCAGGGCCTGGCTAAAGGTGTGCTGGTTGACGCCGGAACCGGGGGTGTCGGGGACAGAGGCCACGCCGCCGGCAGCGGCCAGCAGAATCCAACCGAAGTCACCCTCAAGCCGGGGTTGCAGGCTGACCGAGCCGCCGTAACCGGCGCTGGACAGGTAGAGGCCGGTCGGGTTGTTGTTGCCACCCATTTCGGGCCGGCTCATCTGTTCGTTGACGATGGGGCCGAGATTGGCCGCCAGTGTTTTGTAGCGATACCAAGAGGTGCTGGCGGCTTGCCCCTTGAGACCGTTGAGCTGAAAGGCGAGACCAAAAACCCCGCCTTGAGAGGTGATGCTCATAGTTTATGACTCCTTTTCGATAGTAGGTGATCGTTCGGAGTTTGGTAAGAGAGGGCAGGAGTAAAAAATTTCCCCTACCCCCCCTTGGTTTTTAGGCGAGGAGCAGACCGAAATCAGCCCCACCCCGCCCCAAGTGGTTGCCCGTCCACGTC
>BOKF01000017.1 GCA_016860845.1 Chloroflexota bacterium | reverse complement strand
AATCATCCAATTGTTCTCACCGGCTTGATGCGTGATACGTGATGCGTAAGAAATCTTGCCTGGATACCATCACGCATCACGCATTACGTATCACGGACTTTGGATAATTATTTTCTTGGAGTTGCCTGAGATGCGTTTCTGATTGAAACCATGTTTTGAGTAGATCAACTTACGCCCCACACGCTCTGTGCCAAAGCTCTGATGCGGATGGGAAGTTCTTGATGAGAAGAGGGGGCATCATGAGTTAACATGCGTAACCCATACCCTCGCCGGCACAGGTAATAAAAATTCTTTCAGTGGGCAGCTATCGGCGGTCTATTTGGGAGCTTAGTCTGATCTGGGCATGAAACAGAGTTAAAAAAAGCCCTCCCGAAGACTAAAACATACCCCCTTGTCTTCAGGAGGGCAAGTAAAAAAGACCCTCCAAATATATCCTTTAAGGGCGACAGCTTAAATGTACCAGAAATTGTTTTTCTTGTCTGTAGGAAATGGTAAACAGTTTAAGTCAAGAAAACTCAACGAGAAGGATAGGCTCTTTGGCCGGGGCTACTCCAGCGAGATCAAACCGTGCTGGATGGCAAATTTGACCAGGCCGGGCAGGTCGCTAATGCCCAGCTTCTGCATCAGGCGGCTGCGGTAAGTATCTACCGTGTTGGGAGAAATGGCCAGAACGTGGGCAATTTCGATGCTCGATTTGCCCTCGACCACAAGCTGCAAAATTTCACGCTCGCGGGAGCTGAGGCGAGCCAGGGGATCTCGCTCCTCCAGGACGTCGGGCCGGCTCAGGTAAGTATTGATCACCGTGTCAACAATTTTCTGGCTCATGTAGCGCTGGCCGCTCTGCACCGCCCGGATGGCGGTAATGACTTCGCTGCCGGCCGCTGCTTTGAGCAAGTAGCCGTTGGCCCCGGCCTGCAAGGCTTGAATAATATAGCTGCCGGTGGCGTGCATCGAGAGAATAATAACCTGGGTTTCCGGGCAGGCGGCGCGGATTTGGCGCATCGCTTCGATCCCGTTCAAATCCGGCATGGCAATATCCAGGATGACTACATTCGGACAGTGCTGGCTAATCTGGTAAACGGCCTCACGCCCATTGCCGGCATCGCCGACGACCTGGAAGTCAGACTGGGTCTCCAAGAGTAGGCGCAGGCCATCCCGCACCACGGCATGGTCGTCAACTACAAAAATGGTAATCATAGGGAATAATATCTCCCGGTGAGCCGGCTCAGAGTTTCAACTCTACCATAACCTGAGTCCCTTTATTAGGCAAAGAATTGACCCAGCAGCGGCCTCCCGCGGCTTCGGCCCGCTCGGCCATCGTCATCAAGCCCCACCGCGGCCGGCCGTTGGCGTCCACAGGGCTAACCATCTCAAATCCGCAGCCATTATCGGCTACGACCATCCGCACCAGGCCGTTCTCTTCGGTCAGGGTGATGGTTACTTTGGCGGCCTGGGCATGCTTGGCCACATTGTTCAGCGCCTCCTGGGCAATGCGGAACAGGGTATTTTCAACCGGCGCGGGCAGGCGGGACGGTCCCGTTTTATCTTGTTTCACACTCAGGGTGAACCCGGCTCGCGCCGACAACTGCGCGCCGTACCAGCGTAAGGCGGCGACCAGCCCGTAATCATCCAGCACCGACGGGCGCAGGGTCGCCATGACATTCCGAATGGTAACGGCCGTCTCCTCGACGAGGGCCAGCGAGTCGTCCAGGCGCGCTTTAACCAGATCGGTTCCCGCCGGAGTCTCGGCCAGCCGCGCCCAAATGACATTCAGATTGAGGTCCAGGGCAGTCAACTTTTGGCCTACCTGGTCGTGCAACTCCATAGCCAGTTGCCGGCGTTCGGCCTCCTGCACCTCGGCCAGGCGTTGGCTCAGCGCCCGGAGCTGTTCCCGTTGCTGGCTGACCTGGTCCAGCAGGCGGCTCTTCTCCTCTTCAATTTGCTTGCGCACGGTAATATTGACGTGAGAAATAACTGCGCCGGTACCACCAGTCAGGGGGGTCACATAGAGGGTGAACCAGTAATTCTCGCCGGGGGAGGGGCAGGGATATTCCAGGGTAAAGATGCCCTGGGAGCCGCCTAAGACCGCTTCAATTCCGGCCAGGGCCGCCTGGGCCAGGGGAGCGTCTTCCCCGGTGACGCGGCGGCAGACATCCAGATAATTGACCCCCACCCCGGTATGGGCCAGCTTGGGGTCGCCGTTGGCTTTGGCAAAGCGCTCCCAGCCTTCATTGACCACGATGATGGCCCCGCTTTGGTCTATGACGGCAATATGCGCTTCCAGGGAATCTAAGATAGCCCGGCTGAAAGCGGCGCTCTTCCGCACCGTCATCTCCGCCTGTTTTTCTGCTGTTCTATCCCGCAGCAGCCAGCGCAGGTTGACCAATTTTCCCCTGGTATTGTACTTGGGGGCAACGGTTAAAAGGGTGGGGAGAGGGGGAGCCTGGTGCGGCTTTAATTGAACTTCCCAGGTCTGGCCGGGAAATTCCGGCAGTTTCTGCGACCGCAGGTGGGCCAGGCGTTTCAGAAAAGCGGGGTGTTCATCCAGCCCGATATAGACAAGCAGCGGTTTGCCTACCAGAAAGGCGGGGGCAACTTGCAGCAGATTGGCCGCGGCGTAATTGGCCTCCTTGATGATCCCGTGCGGGTCGGTCACCAGGTAGCCATCGGGGGCAAAATCGAAGAATTCGCGGTAACGCTCGCGTTCAGTCTCCAGAGTTTGGTGGAGCGTCTGTAACTCATCATTTTGCTGGCGCAGTTCTCCCTCAGCCGCCTGGAGTTCATGCAAAATAATCGAGAGTTCAGCCACAGCATGGGGCAGCAATTCCTTCAAGGCCGTCGGTGACTCGCCGGTAAATTGCTGCAGAGATGACACCCGCTCCAGGAGGGCTTCTATCTGATCGAAGCCTTTCCTCTTCATCAACCCGTCGCTTTCAACAAGACCAAATCGCCTGTTTGAACTATAGCCCTTTCAAGCTGGCCTGTCAAACAATTTGACCGGACGCAACTCTTAACCCTCTGGATCATCCTTCGGCTTCGCTGGGCCAAAGGGCGAGAAATTCCCGGAGCGCCGCTGAGATGGTCCAGAACATTTTATACTTCCGTAAGATTTTGGTTAGGCCCCTGTAATAAACATGGCCTATAGTGATGATGAAACTAACAATGTAACAAAACAGGTTAGTTGAGAGACTAATCGCTGCTGAGTGCCCATAAGGTTTTGAATTATCCTATTGTGAAAGGTATACTCTTATGAAAAATCGGTTGGGTTAGTTATGGTTGGTGTGCTTGGTGATCGGTAAGCAATAGCCAGTAACCAGAAAGGACGCGGTTTAGAATGTTTTTCAAGCGGAAAGAGTCTCAAGATCAAATGACGATAGAAAAGAAACTCCCGCCCGGCCAATCGCTGACCCAGAAGTGGCCGGTGCTGCACGTAGGTAATATCCCCCGGTTTGACCCGCAGGCCTGGGATTTTTATATGTGGGGGCTGGTCATGCAGCCCAAACGCTTCACCTGGGCCGAGTTCAGCTCGCTGCCAACGGTAGAACAGGTTTCTGATATGCACTGTGTGACCCGCTGGAGCAAATTTGCGAGCACCTTTGAAGGTATCCCTGTGGCTGAGGTGATGAAGTATGTCGAGCTGCTGCCGGAGGCTAAATATGTTTTGGTCCACGCCGACCCCGGCTACACCACCAACCTGCCGCTGGACGAGTTTTTGGATGACGACGTGATGTTTGTTCTCAAATACGAAGGTCAGCCGCTCACGCCGGAACACGGCTACCCGGTGCGGCTGTTGGTCCCCAAGCTGTATCTGTGGAAGAGCGCCAAATGGGTGCGCGGGCTGGAATTTCTACCTGAAGATGAGCCGGGTTTCTGGGAGCAGTATGGCTATCATATGCATGGCGATCCCTGGAAAGAGGAACGTTTTGGCGGCTTTGTGGTGAATACCATGCAAAAGGTGCGTTCAGGGCGTTAAAAACCCATTATTTAATCTGGTTCCCACGCTTCGGGTCAGCTTGGGAGCCAGATTATGGTTATCAATTTAAGTCTGTGAAACGGATTGCATGTAACCAAGAAGGGCCTTAAAAAAGCCCTTTTTTGATTTGGTCTGGAAGGCCAAGCTTCCTTGACAATTCTAGCTAGAGTCAAACCAAATTTAAATTTTTTTCTAACCGCTTTCATATTTTTTCATAGTAAACTTAATAAGCACCCGTGTTTGCTGTTGCGGTTAAACTGAGTATTGGGGCAGAGAGGCGGTAAAATTTTAGGTTGACAATGACCCTACCTATGATACAATTAATAGCGAATAGTCAATTTCGCCTCCTTCCATCTTCTTTTGTTTACGACCTGACCCGGGCGCAGTAATAACTTGGTCCTTCGGCGCGATTCTATCGGTTTTTAAGAGAGGTGGACCGAGTTACTTTCCCAGGAGCGACAAATTGATGATTACGATTGAGGACAGAGTTGCCCCCATTTGGGTGGGCTAACCATAGCAGCTATAATTGTGCTTATGCCTGGATCCATGCGAAGGCTTTTAAACTACTTTAACTCGCGTATACGCTTTAAAATTATCCTGCCCTATGCGCTGCTGACGCTCATGATCGCCATTATTGGGGTATATCTGAGCACCAGCCTGGTTGCCGGTTCATTGCAGGAGCGGTTTACCCGCCAGTTGATCGAGGCTGGCAGTGTTGTCGCCGATGGGCTGGCCCGCCGGGAGCAAGCGCACCTCTCTGGCTTAAATGCTATTGCCTTTACCGAAGGCATTGACGCAGCCATCCTCGAGGGTACCCCCGATAAGATCAAAAACCTGGTGTTTCCCCTGGTCGTGACCAATAACCTGGACCGGGTGGATATAGTTGATCTGGAGGGGCGGCAACTGCTGGAAATTCACCGCCCACGGGACAAGACCGATGTTGAAGCCTATACCACTTCGGCGGGGGCAGACTTCTCGGATTGGACACCGGTCGTAAAAGTGATCAATGGGGTTATTGACAAGATTCCCGACAAAAACACCCTCACCGACAAATACGTCACCCTAGCCAGGATAGACGACAATGAACTGTTCGTCACCGTCAGCCCCGTCAAGCAAGGCGATAAAGTGGTCGGGGCAATCCTGGTCAGCACCTATATTGCCCCGGTCCTAAGCAGTAAGGTTAATGAAAATGACCGCTACCTATTGAAGACGCTCAATGAGGCCACTTTTTCCGATGTTAGCCTGTATGATCTGCAAGGTAAGCTCTTGGGTACGACCTTAAGCTTGGGCGGCCCTGTGACCGTTAATGCGCTGGCGGTAGATGAACTCGAGCGGCGGAAATTGCTGACCGAAGGGAGTGAGGCCAGCCTGCGCCGTTCAATTGATCTGCGAGGGCGCAAGTACGATTTGCTCTTTGGTGTGTTTCGGGCCAGGGGAGAGCCGTTGGGCTTTTATTCGGTAGCTTTGCAAAGGACTACTATTGACACCTACGGCACCACCGCCCGCAATTACATGGTGGTGATCTTTGCGACAGGGTTGCTCCTGGTCTTTGGCATTGGCTATCTTATGGCGAACGCTATTACGGGCCGCTTACAGCATTTGATGGAAAATGCTATGGCGGTAGCCGGTGGTGATTTTAGCCGGCGGACCCAGCTCCACTCCGACGACGAGATCGGTTCGCTGGCCACCTCGCTTGACCATATGACCGTCAGTTTGGCCAGCTATACCAGCGCCCTGCAAAAACGCATTGAGGAATTAACGGCATTGTATGAAGGCAGCACGGCCGTTACGGTCAAATCGGGGCTGAACCTGGAGCACGTTTTGCAGGCGGTCACAAGCAGTGTCAAAGAGGTCATTCGCGGGACGGATCAGGTCATCGTGCATCTGGTGGATGAAAGCGGCCGGTTGCTAACGCCGCGCGCTTCATCGGCAGAGGATCTGGACAATTTACCCAGCCTGGCTTTTGATGAAAAAGGGCCGCTGCGGGCGATCCTGGCGGCGGCCAAGCCGCTGGCTGTTCACCTGTCCGATCTTGGCGCTCATTCGTTGAATGGTACTTTTTTGAAGGAAGGAAGTTCACCCGCGATGATCGCGCCTTTGACTGCCGGGGCGGAAATTGTCGGCATGCTGACCCTGACCCCTGACGAAACTTACCCGCAGGTTGAGCTGATGGAAGAAGATAACGAGCGGCTTTTGGGGACAATGGCTAACCAGGCCGCGATTGCCATTAAGAATGCCCAGCTCTTCGAGGCAACGCAGCGGGCTTACGAAGAACTGCGCAAATTGGATGACTTGAAGACCCAATTTATCAACATTGCCGCCCACGAGTTACGCACCCCGCTGGGGGCCATGATGGGCTATGCCAGTTATGCCGAAAAACGCGCCCCGGAGAAACTCCGCAAATCTATGCGTTTTATGGTTGCCAGCACCGTGCGTATGCGGACCATGGTGGATGCGATGTTGACCATTCAGCGCCTGGATGCCGGCACCGCTTTTCTGCGAGTGTCTACCATGGATATTCGTGATGTGATTGACAAGGTGGTGACCGATTTTGAAGCGATGGCTGAACTGGAGGGGCATACCTTGGAGGTCACGCTGGCCGACAATCTGCCGCTTATCCAGGCCGATGCCGAAAAAGTGGGCTTAATCTTATCAAACCTGTTATCCAATGCTATCAAATTCACCCCCGAGGGGGGCCGGATTGAGGTAGCGGCTCAGAATTACCTTAAGGGGGTTCTGGTCAGCGTGCATGATAACGGGGGGGGAATTGCTCCCGCCGATCAGGAGCGCATTTTTGACCGCTTCTACCAGGCCCGGGTCAATCATATTGCCGGGCACGGGGGTATCGGCCTGGGCTTAACCATTGTCAAACAACTGGTTGAATTGCATGAAGGACAAGTGTGGGTCGAGAGTGAAGTTGGCAAAGGGGCCACGTTCTTCTTCACCCTGCCCCAAGAGACGCCTCTGTCTGAGATGGCAGCCCAACCCGGAGCGACCAATCTATCCTTGCATAAAAGGATGGAAGAATTGTTGTTAGAGATCCCTTAGGATATATGAGTCGTGATGACCAGTCGTGAGCCTGAACCCAAGCAGAAAGGCCGGCGTCGTTGGAGCATCTTTCGCTTCGACACGCTTTTGCTTGTCTTCTTGTTGAGCGGCTGGTCGCTGATTTTTACCACGGCCACGCTGGGATTGCAAAATACCCAGGAGCAGTGGCTGCCGGTCGGCCTGTTTTCGCAAATTTCCGGGGATTATACAGTTAAAGCAGCCAATGCACCTCGCCTGGCTCGCATTAATCCAGAGATTATCGAGGCGGTAAAGCGTGACCAAATCCTGCTGGCCACACCAACCCCGACGACACTGGCGGCCACAGCCACCTTGACCAATCAGCAAACGCTAACCGGAACGGTTCTCGGCACGTGGCAGGTTAGCATTGGGGGGCCGTATCAGGGGCAGGAGGGTAGTGAGATTCCGGTATCGGCTGAACTGACCGGCTCAATGTTGAATTTGCTGCCGGGTGTGGTCAGTTATATCTGGGATCTTGATAATGATGGCCGGTATGATGACGCCAACGGCGCCTCAACCTCGGTCGCTTTCTACGACGAGGGGGAGTATCCGATCGGGGTTCAAGCGACCGACTTGCTGGGGCAGGTGAATACGGCCGTTACAACAGTCTCGGTTAGCAATGTGGCTCCCCTGGTCACCCTGGGCCAGGTGGATGCCCCATCGGAAGAAGGCCAGGAAGTGGCTTTTGCCGCTGCCGCCAGCGACCCGGGGCATGATGTGCTGCTCTACACCTGGGATTTTGGGGACGACAGCCCTCCCGTGACCGACTCCTTAACGCCCCGCCATACTTATCGTGATAACGGCGATTATACCGTGCGCCTCATCGTTTGGGATAATGATGGGGGTGAAACGGAAGCGACAGCAGCAGTGACAGTGGATAACCTGCCGCCGGAGGTAGACGCCGGTCCGGATCAGAAGGTTGATGAGGGAGACAAAGTGACCTTCGCCGGTACGGCTACGGATGCGGGCACTCTGGACACGCTGGAATATGCCTGGGATTTTAATTACGACGGCTTAAATTTTACTGCTGATGCCACCGGGCCAACCGTTTCGAACGTTTATCCCAATGGGCCGAACAATATCGTGGTTGCGTTGAAGGTGCGGGATAAAGATGGCGGCGAGGCGCTCGATACGGTGAGGGTGGAAGTAAGCAATGTGCCGCCGGTTATTACCAGTGTGTCTGACGATGGGCCGGTTGGTGAAGGGGCACCGCTGGCTTTGATGGTCGCCGCTAGGGATGTCGGCAAGGAGGATCAACTCGCCTATGCTTTTGATTGGGACAATGACGGTTCATTTGATGAAAGCGGAGCTACAAACAAAGCCTCAAATATCTGGTATAACCAGGGCGATTATACCGTGCGCATCCGCGTTGATGACGGCGATGGCGGCCGGGCATTTGCGACCAAGATTGTGGCTGCATTTAACGAACCGCCTGTGGCCGTAGCCAGCGCCGATGGTACGGCGTTGGAAGGGGATGCCGTTGCCTTTGACGCCAGCGACTCGACCGACCCTGGCCGTGACGATGCCCTGACTTATCGGTGGGATTTTGGCGACGGCAGCAGCGGCAGTGGCGTGAGTCCGGCTCACACTTATAGTGACAATGGGGTGTACAGCGCCACCCTCACCGTCAGCGATGACAGCGGTGGTTCTGCGACCGCCGGGGTTGGGGTTACCGTTCTTAATGCAAACCCGGTGGCGGATGCGGGTTCTGACCTGACGGTTGATGAGGGCAGTAATGTTTCGCTGGCCTATAACGGTACGGCCAGCGACCCTGGCACGGGTGACACTCTGAGCTATGCCTGGGATTTTGATTACCAAAACGGCGCTTTTAGCGAGGATGCCACCGGCGCCGGGGGGACAAAGGTCTATCCGGCGCTGGATGGGCCGGTCGAGTATGTGGTGGCCTTGCGGGTCCGCGATGATGATTATCCCTTCTCAAGCGGCGGTGAGGTGGGCGAGGCGCTCGATACGGTCAAGTTGACGGTCAAGAATTTGCCACCCTGGAATGTCAGTGCGGGTGGTCCCTACAGCGGTAAAGAAATGCAGCGTATCACGTTAAATGCCACGGCTGAGGATGTGGCCGGAGATCAACCGCTCGAATATGCCTGGGATTTAGATAGCAATCCACTCGATTTTGAATTTGGTCAGCAGATTACTCACGTCTGGGAACGAGAAGGAGCTTACACGATTAGATTGCGGGTGCGGGACCAGGACGGCGGCGAGAGTTTTGCCTCAGCCCTGGTCGAGATTGGTAATGCCGACCCCACCGTAACTCTGGCTTTTAACCCCTTTACGCCTACCGTTATTCTGCCGGTAACTTTTATGGCCACCGGCAGCGATCCCACGGGCGATCCACTGACCTACCGCTGGAATTTTGGCGATGGCAGTCCTGCAGTAGTTACCACGACTGCGACCCTGACCCATACCTACCCGGATGACCGAGTCTACACGGCTACAGTCACCGCCGATGATCGCCGGGGCGGCACGGCTACGGACATCGCCTTCGTTACAGTTAGGAATCTGCCGCCGGTGGTGGTCGCCAGCGCTTCTCCCACTGCGGTGGTCAAAGGCAGTCCGGTGGCGTTTGATGCAGGCGGCTCTAGCGATCCGGATGATCCTGCGGGTGCTTTAACCTATGCCTGGGATTTTGGAGATGGCAGCAGCGATACCGGCATCACTGTGAGTCACCTTTACAGTCAGAGGGGTACTTACACGGCGACACTGACCGTCACCGACGACAATGGGGCGGCAAATACGGCGACAGTGGGGGTGACTGTGAGCAACAATCCACCGACAGCCGCTATAACCAGCGTCACGCCCAATCCGGTGAATGAGGGTAGTTCCATCACTTTTGACAGCAGCGGTTCCAGTGATCCTGACAGCGGTGATGTTTTAACCTATCAATGGGACTTTGGCGATGGCAGCCCTCCGGTGGTTACCGCCAATCCCACCACAAGCTATACTTACGCCGATGGGCCGGCAACTTATACTGTCACCTTGACCGTGACCGACGGGGATGGCGGCACAGGTACGGCCACAGTTCAAGTTGATGTGAGTAATGTGGCCCCTACCGCCGTAGCCGCCGCTGACCGGACGAGTATAAATGCGGGTGATACGGTCAATTTTGATGGCGGCGGTTCCACCGACCCCGGTAATGACTCCCTTACCTACACCTGGGACTTTGGCGATGGCACTCCTCCGGCAACTACCACCACTGCAACCACAAGCCATACTTACGCGAGTGGGCCGGCGATTTATAACGTTACCTTAATCGTGAACGATGGTGATGGCGGCACGGCCAGTGATAATACGCTGCAAGTTGCGGTGAACGCTCCACCTACCGCCAGCGCCAGCGCCAATCCTAACCCGGTGGATGAGGGGAGTTCAATTACATTTGACGGCAGCGGCTCCAGCGATCCCGGTGGTGGCCCGCTGACCTATACCTGGGATTTTGGCGATGGTAACAGCGCCAGTGGTGTGACGGTCAGCCACGTATATGCAGATGGTCCGGCGAATTACAATGTAATTCTAACCGTAACTGACAGTGATGGGGCGACAAGTTCGGTGACGATCCCGGTTGTTGTAAATAATGTTGCTCCCACCGCCGCAGCTACAGCCGACCAAACGAGTGTGAACGTGGGCGATACAGTCAATTTTGATGGCAGCGGCTCCGCTGACCCGGGTAATGACTCGTTGAGCTATACCTGGGATTTTGGCGATAGCGCCAGCGATAGTGGCCCCACAGTGAGCCACGCTTGGACGAGCAGCGGAACTTATACTATAATCCTGACCCTAAGTGACGGCGAGGGGGGCGTCGGCACTGCTCAGGTCCAGGTGACGGTTAACTAATAAACTCGATTGAGGTCCAAGTCAGTCCAGCCTCCTTTCCAAGCAAGTTATCATGTTGAGAGGGTAGGAAAATAATAGTCGAAGGAGAAACTGATGGCAGGTCACTTTAACTCGACCTTAATTCCCAAACGCGCCTTGAAATATTTTGAGGCTAATCGTAATGTGCTGGTCATTGAAGATGATAAGGTTTTGGGGCAGATGGTCACGGAAATTTTGGATGACGTTGGTTTTGCGGTAACCACTGCTCCCAATGGGCGGGTGGCATTTGATAAACTCCAGAAGACTCCGATTGATTTTATTGTGCTAGATATTCTTTTACCGGAAATGGACGGATTCGAAATCTACAGCCAGTTACAGGCGAATCCTGAAACCAAGGAAATTCCGGTCATGCTGGTCACCGCCTGGGCGGATGAACGGAATATCGAGCGGGCTTCGCAGATGGGGATTCAGCATTTTTTGCCCAAACCTTTTACGGAGGACGAACTCCTCTATACCATTCTGACGTTGCTGGTAGACCACTCGCGCAAAGAGAATAAGTAGAAATACATGATGGGCGTTTTCTCTTTTGGTTAGGATGCAGCAATCTAAAGGCCGATAGCGGTTTTTCGGGGAAGGAAGTACGATGACAACAAATTCGAAACCGGTTTACATCACCATAGAGTGGCAAGAACAAGGTCCCCTGGAGGAGGCAACAGGGCGGCGGTTGTGGCGGAAGGAACGTAAGGTGTGTTCCCTTGACGATTATCCGCAGTCTTTACCCTGTAACAATCCAGATTGCGAGAATGGCGGCTTTGACATTGGTGATAAAATTGCGACGCTGCTGGCTTCTGGCGAAAACAACGAGCAAAATTCTCTCATTTGCCGCAATGCCATCCATAAGAATCGCAGTAAGCGCTGCTTACACATTATTACTTATTCGATTGCCTGTGTCCGCCCCTATCAACGCCAAAAGCCCCAGCCTGTTGTTACGGATAGAAAGGCCTGAGCCATGGACATTAAGAAGCCCCGGCACAAGGAGCGCCGGGGCTTTTTTGTTCTCTAGACGTGGGGCTGCCAGACTAAACCGGGGACGAGAAATGGGGCAAGGTGAATTTTTCTTTCAAGTATCGGCAAAGCGATAACCAATGCCATGCTCAGTCAGGATATAACGGGGATGGCGGGGATTGTCTTCAATTTTGCGGCGCAGCCGCCAGACATACCATTTGACGCTGTTGAGACTGGCTTCGGCGTAATAGGGCCAGACATTTTCAAAGATAACATCAACCGGCAAGACTCGATCAACCCGGCGGGCCATAAAGAGCAGCAAGTCATATTCGGTGGGCGTCAGGTCTATAATTTTATTACGAACCATCACCTGGCGGTTGGCCGGGTCAATCACCAGGTCACTGCCGCCAAAACGCAGCGGCATTTTCTCGGATTCAGGAATAGGGATGTTTGCCCGGCGGAAGATCGCTTCGATACGGGCCTGTAATTCTTCGGGGTAAAAGGGCTTGACCAGGTAATCGTCGGCTCCCATTTTTAACCCCTTCAGAATGTCCTGTTGAGATCCTCGGGCGGAGAGGATAATAATTGGCACCTTAGAGATAGTCCGAATTGAACGGCAAGTTTCCCAGCCATCCAGGTGGGGCATCATGAGATCAAGGATAACCAGATGGGGTTTTTTTTCGTGAAACTGTTGCAGCCCACTCGTACCGTCCTGAGCTGTGATGATTTCATAGCCCAGCCTCTCCAAACTGTGCTGGATCAGCTTTAACACCAGGTCATCGTCATCAATTGCCAAGATTTTTTCTGCCACACGGATACCCTTGCTGAAAATACCTGTATATGGCCAACCCTGGTTTCCCTACTCGCCAACCATCTGTACTATAACCTTACGCGAGCGGCGGCGATTGTCAAAATCAAGAAAAACAATCTGCTGCCACGTCCCCAGTATCAGTTCGCCATTAACAAATGGCACGCCCAGTGATGGTCCTAGCAGGGCAGCCCGGACATGGGAAAAGCCATTGCCGTCGTGCCAGCGCTGGTTGTGTTTGTACTCCCAGGCTTGCGCGGCGACCCGCTCAAAAAAGTCCTCAAAATCGGCCAGCATGCCACTTTCATACTCCACCGTGGTGATCGCGCTGGTAGCGCTGGGGGTAAAAACAGTGGCCAGGCCCTGGCGCAAGCTGCTGGCTCGCACCGCCCCGGCCACAGCAGCGGTGATGTTTTGAATATCACAGTAGCCCTGGGTTGAAAGGTGAAATTCGTGCGTGACGACCATAATATTTTCTGGAGGAGTGGAAGACTGGATGGCTGGAAAACTGGAATTTTTCCAATCTTCCACTCCTCCACCCTTCCAATCTCCTGCCTCCTAACTTCTCAATTTCGCTCCCAGCTCCCGTTCCAGGCGCTGCACAATTTTCTGCTGCTGCTTGGCCGCGTCCCTGTCGGTCAAGGTGCGGTCATCCGTCTGGAAGGTCAGGCTGTAAGCCAGACTCTTTTTGCCAGCGCCGATTTGTTCCCCTCGGAAAAGGTCGAACAGCCGGGCCTCGGTGAGCAGGGGCCGGCCCGTCTGGGTAATGAGCGCCTGGACTTGCTCAGCCGGAACAGCTTCATCTACGATAACGGCAATATCCTGCTGCACCGGCGGAAAACGCGGCACACTCTTGACCACGTGACCGTCAGGCACCTGGGCAAGCAGGCGATCAAGGTCAAAATCGGCGGCGAGCACCGGCCAATCGCTTTCGCTCTTGAGATCATAGGTCTGGACCACCTGCGGGTGCAACTGCCCTAGTACCCCTATGGCCTGACCGTTGACTGAAAGCTCGGCAACCCGACCCGGATAGTAAGCGGGATGGCGGGCAGGGCTGAAAACAATCTCGCCCACATGCAGCCCGGCCAGCACCGACTCAACCACGCCTTTCAAATCAAAGAAGTCCACCGGCGATACATCCGCTTCCAGCCAGCTCTCTTCCTCACGGACGCCGGTCATCACCAGCGCCAGGCGGCGCTGCTCGACGGGTAAGATCGCCGTCTCTCCCCCCCTGTTTATCATGTCTTGAGTGGGGGGTAAATAGATATGGCCTACTTCAAACACCTGGACCCGGCGATGGTGCTTGCTATTTTCCGCCGCTATTTCCAGCACGCTGTTCAGTAAACTATGGCGCATGACCACCCGCTCCGGCGTTGAAGGATTGGCCAGGGTAACGTAGGCTAGGTTGTCCACCTGCCCTGCCCCCAGAATCCGCGCTTCCGCCGCCGGCGTGGTCAGCCGGTAGGTGATGACCTCTTGCAGGCCGGACTGGACCAACAAATCACGGACCCGCTCCTCGCGGTCTAGCGAGACATTGTTGCGCTGCGGCGGCAGTTCGTCGGCCATTTCCGAGACCGGCAGCCGGTCGTAGCCGTAGATGCGGGCAATTTCTTCCACCAAATCGGCCTGGCCAATAGTCAGGTCAGCCGAAATGTCAAGGCGGTGGTCCGGCACCACGACCCGAAATGATTTGGGATGGGCCTCCAGCGCCTCAACGTTGAATTCAAGCGACTCTAAAATGTTTTTGATTTCGGCCAGGCTCAGTTCGACGCCTAAGAGGCGGGTGACTTCGGCCTGGTGCAGGGTTACGACAACCGGCTGGGGTGGATTGGGATAGTAATCCAACACTCCCTCGGCAATCGTGCCGCCGGTCAGGTCAGCCATCAATTTGGCCCCCCGCAGCGCTCCAAACATAGCCTGGCTGGGATGCACGCCGCGGCTAAAGCGATAGGCCGCCTCGGACTTGATGTTGAGCGCCTGGCTGGTCCGGCGAATGTTGATGAAATTCCAGGCTGCCGCTTCGAGCAGGATATTTTGGCTGTGTTCGCTCACCTCACTTTCACCGCCCCCCATTATACCGCCGATGCTCAGATTTCCTTGAGGATCGGTCACTAAAATGGAAAATTCAGGCATCGCGTGGGTTTTGCCGTCGAGGGTGAGCACCGTTTCACCGGGCTGGGCCAGGCGGGTAATGATTTTGACCGGTCCGTGCCCCCCCTTGGTCCCCCCCACTGGGGGGGAAGACGCCCCCTCAATCCCCCCCACTGGGGGGGAAGATAGGGGGGGATTGTAGTTAAGCGCCCGGCGGCGCAGAACATCCCAATCAAAGGCATGGTTCGGCTGGCCCATCTCTAACATCACGTAGTTGCTGATGTCAACCACGTTGTTAATGGGGCGCATCCCGGCCAGGCGCAGGCGGCGCTGCATCCAGTAGGGTGACTCTTTAATGGTGATGCCTTCGATGAGAATTGCCACAAAGCGCGGGTTGAGTTCGGGGTGAGTAGTTTCAATAATCAAATCATCGGCCAGCCGCCTTTTCCCTGAAACCGGGGGAAGGGTAGTATCGGGATAACGCAGTTTCTGGCCGGTCAGCGCGGCCACTTCGCGGGCTACCCCCAGGATCGAAGCGCAGCGAATTATGTTGGGGGTGATGTCAATATCCAGCACCGCATCGCCCCACAGGTCAACAATGGGTGTGCCGGGCGCAGCCTCTTCACGGGTCAGGATGATGCCCTCGTGCTCATCGCTGAGGCCCAGCTCTTTTTCAGAGCAGAGCATGTGTCGGTTCATAATCCCGCGAATTTCCCGGCCCTTGAGCTTCATTTTGACGCCCGGCTCTTTGGCATGACCGTCGTAGACGGTGGCCCCCTCCATCACAAAGGGCGATTTTAGACCCAGGCGGCTGATGTCGCCCTGCCCCACAAAATCAAACAGGTTCGGCGCGCCGGTCACAACGGTTTCCGGCTGCTTGGCCCCGATGTCAACCGTAGCTAAAACCAGGCGGTCCGCCTGGGGATGCTGCTCCACTTTTAAGAGGTGGCCCAGGACCAATTTCTCGCGGTCCCAGACCAGATCGGCCCCTTCGACGCCGACGTAGCCGATGGAGCCAACCTCCAACCCGGCCAGCGTCAGCCGCTCGGCCAGCTCTTCAGCAGAGAGAGTAATCTCTACAAAATCTTTTAACCAGCTAATGGGTACTTTCATGATGATCTGTCTCGATTAGTCATAAATTTATGAGTGGCTGGGCTTGGTAAAACATAAATCAGATCTGACACGTGATGCGTGATAAGCCTCATCACGTGTCATGTATTACGCATCACGTTGTCGCTGACTCCCTGAATTCCGAAAGAGCCATCAAAACTGCTCTAAAAACCGCAAATCGTTGCCCCAGAAGTAGCGAATATCCTCGATGCCGTGGCGGAGCATAGTGATGCGTTCCGGCCCCATGCCAAAGGCGAAGCCGCTGACCTTTTCGGGGTCATAGCCGCCGTTGCGCAGAACGGTTGGGTGGACCATGCCGCAGCCGCAAATTTCCAGCCAGCCGGTGTATTTGCAGAGGCGGCAGCCTTTGCCGTCGCATAAAAAACATTGCACGTCTACTTCAGCCGAAGGCTCGGTGAAAGGGAAGTGGCTGGCGCGGAAGCGCACCGGCCGCCCTTCGCCGTAGAGCCGGCGGGCAAAATCAATTAAAGTCCCTTTTAAATCGCTAAAGCGGATGCCCGGACCTACGGCCAACCCTTCGACCTGGTGGAACTGGATTTCGGAGCGGGCGGTAATTTGCTCGTTGCGATAGCACATGCCCGGCAGAATGACCCGGATCGGTTCGGGATAGAAGTCGCGCATGGCCCGGATTTGGCCGGGAGAGGTATGAGTGCGCAGCAGAACATCGGGATGGGTGGTGTAGTACGTGTCTTGCATCTCGCGAGCCGGGTGGTGAGGGGGGAAGTTGAGCAGTTGGAAATTCATTTCGTCGGTTTCGACATCGCGGCTGCGGTAAACCTGAAAGCCCATCTCGGCCCAAATCTGGTAGATGCGGCGCAGGGTTTGGCTGCTGGGGTGCAGCCGGCCGCGGGCGACCGGGCGGCCCGGCAGGGTCACGTCGAGCGCGCCCTCGGTCATGGCCTGCTCCAACTCGGCGGCTTTAATGGCCGTGGCTTTTTGCTCGTAGGCGGCTTCCAGAACCTGTTTTAGCTGGTTGGCTCGCTGCCCAAAGGCAGGCCGTTCTTCTTTGGGCAGTTCGGCCACCCGGCGAAGCATCTGGGTCAATTTACCCTTGCGGCCAATGTACTGGCTGTGCCATTCGTCGAGGGCAGCGCCGCTGTCGAGTTCTTTAAGTTCAACCTGGGCCGTTTCGGCCAGGAGTTCAAGCTGGTTGAGCATGCAATTCTCCTCAAGTTAGGGGTCGGTTTGAGCTAATTGCTCAAGAAAGTCTAAAAAGGCGTTCATTTCAGCCTCGTAAATAGACTCAAGCGTCATGGCTTCTCATAGTACCAGGTTCAAACGATCAGGATCAAGTTGTAAAAGGTAGGCATTGTGAAACAGGTGTCGAAAACTGCGTAGCTCGTTAAGACAGATATATGCTTTTTGGCTAATAACAGCAGGTCGGATTGGCTTGACGTCAAGAGTCATTCGCTTCAATAATTGGGTGTGCCACTGGGCCTTATCGGCCATATTGTTGCCAAACTGTTCGGCAATCTGAACAAAGAGATTCTCAAACAACCCATAAAGAACATGGATATAGTAGCCCAGGACAATATCTTGTTGTGAGCCTGTCGCTTGTGGGCCTAAAGTATCTATTTCTTGATAAACTTGCCGAATAGAATCGAGATTGGACCGAATTTCGGCTTGCAATAAACGAATCTGCTCAACCATGAATCTTTTCCCCTGTTTCATGCACTCGATGAGTGAAAAGAGTTCCGGAGGGCAAATCGCGCAAATCAATCAACCAGCCGGGTATGGCCTCTTGCAATTCGCGCCATAAGGCAAAATAATCCTCAGCCGAGCCTCCCTCAACAGCCAGATCAATATCCGAGTCGGCTCGAAATGCGCCAGGCCGCAGGATAGAGCCAAACAGATAAACTGTTTTTATGGCTGGATATTTGGCTGCAATCGCTGGAGCAACCGCTTTGACCTCTTCGAGCGCCTTTTTTCGCCCGGCTTCCCGTTTCTCTAAACTTCGTTGGAGGCGGGCTTGATAGGACTGGCGATAAGCCTCGATATTAATAGTCATGTTCTTCCAAAACTTTCGACTGGAATATTATATAATAATCTATCTTGCTTTGTGCGACAAGTCACAGGTGGCTAGAGAAAACGGTTTATGACAAATTACTGGCAACCCGTAAGTTGGAATAGATAAACAAAAAGGACGCAACCGTGTGGCCGCGCCCTCTGCAATTTGCCAGCCGCTCTTACATCAGCCAGCCAGCGTGCGCCGCCAGGAATCTTGCCAAAAACTAAAGAAGAAAAATAGGCCTCCCTTTATTAACGGTGCAGGAAACCAAATACCGGCTTGTGGCCGGGCCAAAGCCTTTTCTTTAAGCAGCGATTGATTTGAGTAAAGGTGGAGAGAGTGCTGGGACATAAGTACTCCTACAGCAATTGGGGTTCATCATATCATTTAAAGGAAGTCATGTCAAACCTTTTTGGCGCTTTGTATCAGGTTAAATCTGAATTGACATGATACTGTTTTGCCTTTATTCTATCATTCGATATCTAGGCTGGTCCTCATTTTTGATAATGCACTTTTACGCTGGTTTGCTTACAAGCGCAGTTGTGAATGACTCTTACCCAATCCACCGCTCGCGAAGTCAAAAACCCCACCTGGACCGTAGGCGACGTTCACGGCCAGTATAGCTATACTAACCCCCACGCCGATTTGTACCGCTACCTCAGCCAGTGGTCCGACATGGAGTCCTACCTGAACGTGGGTTACTCCCGGCCGGGCCAGTATCATCTGCATGTCAGCAGCCATCTGCGGCTGATCAACCGCCTGGCCGATGGCCTGCTGGACTTGCACGCCGCCAGTCCTCACCGGGCCGACCGCCGCCTGCTGGATGTGGCAGCAGGGCGAGGCGGAGCGGCCATTCATGCCCGGCGCCGCTACGGCCTGGAAGTTGTCGGGGTAGATATTACCCCCTACAACGCCCACCGGGCCGACCGGAACGCCCGCGAGAAAGAAGTCTGGCCGCAGGTGCGCTTTAATCTGGGCAATGCTCACCGCCTGCCCCTGGCCGATGCTTCTTTTGCCCTGGCCTGGTCTATCGAGTCGCCGGCCCATTTTGCCGACAAACCGGCTTTTCTGCGCGAAGTCGGGCGGGTGTTGAAACCGGGCGGCGTCTTTACCTGGGCCGATTTGCTGGCGGTTGAGCCGGTGGCTACGGCGTCGGTGGAAAACCGGCAAATTTACGATGAGTTTTTGCGGGTTTGGGATGTGCCTTATCTGGAAACCTTTGACAGCTACCAGCAGGCCCTGGCCAGGGCCGGTCTTGAACTGCGCCGAGCTGAGATTGTGACCCGTTATAACCTGGATATTCTCAACCGCGACTGCGCTATTTTTTTATGGCTGGCTCGCTTTGGCTGGCTCTATCGCTGGTATGGCCGTTACCTCAAATGGCGGACCGGGGCCAATCTGGATCATGTATACGAGCATGTGCTGGGTTCTCATCGGGCGCTGCGGCTGGGCATGATTGATTACGGGCTTTTCTGGGCGACACACTCTTAAGGTGCGCATACCCCTGCTGCGGCACATGTCTAATCCCCTTGAGTAATCTCTAAGGATACATTCATCTACTCATGCTATGCTTGCTGCAATCCTCACTTGACATTTTCTCTTGAAAGATTACATTATCAGCCAATATTGACACGCCAATCAAGCCGGGTTATGTGGCTAAGGAACGTGTTATTTCGTCACTATTATTGGAGCGTGTATAATATAGGTTACACAATACAGTAATAACTCGTAGTGAAGCATGCAACGTGCCATGTTCCTGAGGAGGTACTATGACTCAAACGCACGAAGAAGGCAGTAGATCGGTGGAGCGAGTTGTGCAGAGGGTAGTTATCTGGGCCATTCTGATTGTAATTGCCCTGGTGGCCGGCTACTATCTGGCCGTGGCCCTCATCCCGACTCCTAAGGTTGGAATTATCTATTTAGATACCCAGGTCGGCGGTCCCCTGGTTGATGCTATGTCACAGGAAATCAATTACGCCCGCAAAGCGCGCGACATCAAAGCGGTGGTGGTGATGGTGAACAGCCCGGGCGGCGGCGCTTCGTCGGGACACGACATTTACTATCAAATGCGGAAACTGCGCGATGAAAAACCGGTTGTGGCCAGTGTGGATATTCTGGCGGCCAGTGCGGCCTATCAGATTGCGGTCGCAGCCAGCGAGATTTATGCCAAGCCGGCCTCCTTCATCGGCAATATCGGGGTTATTGTCGGCCTGCCTGCCCCCGAAGTCTTGAGCGAAGATTTTATTACGACCGGCCCCTTCAAGGCAACAGCCTTTAGCGCTACCGGCGTAGTCCAAAAGTTAGACTTGCTCTACGCCAACTTTAGAGACAGTGTGGTTGCGGAGCGCGGCGCCGCTCCCAACGAGCTGAAGCTTTCTGCCGATGAAGTGGCCACCGGCGAACTGTGGGTGGGTCTTGAGGCTAAGGAGTACGGGTTGATTGACGAAATCGGCTCGAAGCTGGACGCTATTGATCGCGCAGCCGAACTGGCCGGTTTAAAAAATTACGAAGTGGTCAATGTGCGGGATGAATACCTGGCTTCAGTGCAGAACACGGCCCAATATGAAACAGCCTTAAAAGTTTATGAAGCGTTGGATCAGCAGCCTGAGATTGACCTCTCGACCGAGAGCACTCGGTGGCCCTCCTTTTATCAACTCTATATCCCGCTGGAGTAATTGATGCGCAAACTATTCTGGATTATTCCCCTGGTCGTCATTTTGGCTGTGGTGGGGGGCCGCCTGTTCTATTACGGCGGCTTCGGCGCTAGTTACGCCGCCCATTCCCCTGAACTGCCGACTTCTGACTTTAAAGCCTTTGCTAAATCAGCCCGCCTGGAAGCGGTGGACAATCCCACGCTTAGCAAGGGCGTGGTTGCGGTTGATTATACTCACAGCAACGCGCTCTACATCGAGGAACTTAACGTCCTTTTCTCCAAAATTGTCAGCCGTGGCTTTAGTTATGAGATTATTCTGGACACATCTATTGATGATGAGGCGAGCAGTGATAGCGAAGATACAGTTTCGCCTTTGGCCGACAAACTCCGCTACGCCCATGCCTTGATCCTGCCCCTGCCTCGCGTCGAATATACCCCTGAAGAAATCGCCGAGATTAAGAACTTTGTGCAAAAGGGCGGCCGGGTGCTGATTATTGGCGATCCCACCCGCACCGTGGTGGTTGAAGCCCTCAATAGTATTGCCGGAGCTTTTGGTATCATTTACGCCAACGACTATCTCTACAGCCTGACCAACAACGATAACAACTATCGGAACGTGGTCTACGCTAACTTCAAGGAAAGCCCCTTAACCAAAGGGCTGGACGAGACTAGTAAAGTCATCTTCTATGGCGGCAACTCGATTAACGCTCCCGGTCATGAAATTATTCTGGGCGACGAAACAACCCACTCCAGCATCAGCGAGGGGGGACGGATGATGGCCGCCGCTGCCCTGACTACTGATGACCAGGTGCTGGCCATTGGCGATCTCACCTTCCTGGGCGAACCCTACAGCGCCGCCGAAAGCAACGGCACATTCATTACCAATATTGCCGATTTTCTGACCGGTGGCAAGCGCGACTTCGAATTGAAAGACTTTCCCTTCTTTATGAATCCCGCTGTTGACGTGGTCTTTGACAACAGCCTGGTGCTCAACAGCCAGTTTAACAATTCGGTCAAGCTTAAAGAATTCCTGGAAAGAAATGAGCACACCGTCACTTTTACCGATAAAATCGGCGACAAAAACGATGTCATCTTTGTCGGTCGTTTTGACGAGGCCGAACCCGTCAAAGATTTTCTGGCCGACGGCGGGATCACCATCCTCGGTCTTGACGAGGAAGACGTGGTGGACAAGCCGGCCAGTGAGTTGACCCACAAGGAAGAAGAAGCTGTGACGGATGCGCCGCCCAACGAAGAAGATCGTTTTGTTTCCGGGCGCATTCGGATTGAAGGAGTCGGCGAGTTGGAACGGGGCGGCTCGACCCTCTTTTACCTGGATCAAAAGGATGGGCGAAACGTGTTGATTATCCTGTCCGACACGCCGACCACCAATGCCGACGCCTTTGATCTGCTCTTTGAAAACAGGCTGGGAGAGTGCCGGTTGAGCAATACCATCGCGGTGTGCCAAACGCAAGAACCGGATGGCCAGTTGCCGCCCAGCCTGCGCAGCAAGCGGATTGATAAGGTCCTGGTGGTTGCGGGGGATATGGGGCGGCCCCGGGAGGTTGAGGAAACCGGGCTGGTTGAGTTTACCGAGGCTTTGAGCGGCACTTACAATGTTGATAGTTGGGTTATCTCGGAAAAAGGTTCGCCCGATGTGGATGAACTGCTTGAATATGATGCCATCATCTGGACCACCGGTGACTACTGGGATGACAGTATTAGCGAGGAAGATGCGGCCCTGCTGTCCAAGTATATCGAGCTGGGGGGTAATCTGGTCCTATCGGGAGCCTCTATCGGTTTTGATTGGGACCACACCGACTTTTTGACAAATGTGGCTCACGCCGATTACCTGGATTTTGCTCCGCAAAGTGATCTTGAACTTACTTTGCCCGATCATCCGCTGGCCAAAGGTTTTGCCGAAGGGACAGTCATTTCCTTTTCCGATGCTGTCTCCGGCAGTGCGGAGATAGAACCGGATGTGGTCAATAACACGGCCGATGCGCGGGTCATCTTTAAGCGTGGCCCCGACAGCGACCAGGCGGGCGCAGCCTCGGTTATTGCTTACGAGGACGAACGCTCCAAAGTTGCCTACTATGCCTTCCCGATTTACTGGTTGCCCGCCGAGCAGCGCGACCTGCTGGTGGCCAATACGCTGAACTGGTTTAGCCGCACACCCTTGCCGCTGCCCGCTGAAGAGGATTATCAACCCTTTGAACCCAGCCCAGAGGGGACTGCTGAGCCAACGCCGGAGGGAACCGGGGAACCGACTCCTGAGGGTACTGCCGAACCTACACCTGAAGGCACCGCCGAACCGACGCCTGATGGTAATTAAAATCCAGACACCTGGGGGAAAGGTGTCCACCGGCTTGTAGTAACGGCTTCAGTCGCACAGCCGCCAGGTTGAAAACGACTCAAGTCGTTACTACGAACTATACGTCTATAATTTCGAAGGAGGAGAAACGTCTCGATGAAGAAGATGACCTACCCAAAAGGGTGGCTGTTATTAATTTTGGTTGTAACGGTTGCCCTGTTAGCCGCCCAATGCGGCGCAGCCCCGGTGGTAGAAGAGCCTGCTCCGACCCCTACGACTGCCAAGACCGAGCTGGCGAACGAAGAAACTGAACAACCGGCAGCTAAAGCTGCGACAGAAGAAGCCGCGGCTGATGACTCCCTGCAAGTTGTCCAGGAGTCAGAAATATCCCAAGCCAAAGCTGAGACGGGCATCACCACCGTCACGGACGAGCCGGATGTCAGCGCCCCCCGCAGCAAATTTGGCGGGGAATATCGGGACGTGTCCACCTCCGATGCGGTTAGCTTCCATCCTTATATGGTCACCGATGCCGGCTCTCGCGGCTACCAGGGCATGGTTTACAGCGGTGACCTGATTACTATAGATGAAAATACGTTAGAATGGGAACCTTACGCGGCGGAAAGTTATTCTGTTTCCGAGGATGGCCTGACCTATACCTTCAAACTGCGTAAAGATTTGAAGTGGAGTGACGGCCAACCGATCACCGCGCACGATTACAAGTGGACGTATGACCAGGTAATTGACCCGAAAAATGAATATCCCTACCTCTCTCAGTTTGACTTTGTAACCTCTTATGAAGCTCTTGACGATTACACCATCCAGATGAAAATTGATGAACTCTACTGTCCCGCCCTGGGCCAGATTGATTTTATCACCCCCCTGCCAAAACATATCTGGGAAAAATTAGACTGGAGCGATCCGGAGAAGAATCCTGAAATTAACCATCCCACCGTTGTTTCCGGCGCTTACAAACTGGCGGAATGGAAACGGGATCAGTATGCTTTGTTTGAAGCTAATGAGAACTTCTGGTATCACGGCCCGCCCAACATTACCCGCCAATCTATCGAAATTGTGCCCGATCAGGATATTGCCTACGAAAAGATGAAGAAGGGCGAAACCGACACCGGCATTATTACCCCGGAAAACCTGGAAGAAGCCAAAAAACTCGACAATATCACCGTTTACGAGTGGTGGCCTGCCGCCGCTACCTGGACCTATATCGGCCTGAACATGCGCGAAGGTTTCCCCACCCACGACATCAACGTGCGCCACGGTCTCAACTATGCCATTGACAAGGATTTACTGACCGAGGAAGTCTACAAAGGCAACGCCAAACGGATGTGCGGCCCTTACCCTGACACTTCCTGGGTCTACAATCCTGACCTGCCTTGTTATGACTATGACCAGGAAAAGGCTATTGCCGCATTTGCCGAGGCCGGCTATACCCTTCAAGATGGAACTATGGTGGATAAACAGGGTGAGCCGTTAAAGCTGAAGTTGATGTATGGCCATCCCAGCCAGACGGGTGAATTGATTGCCGTGAGCGTCCAGGATTATCTGGCCGATATTGGGATCGAGGTAGAAATTCAACCTCTGGAATATTCCGCTTTCCTGGAAGCCAAGAATAAGCAGGAAGTAGATTGGGACATGTTCATCGCCGCCTGGAACTCGACCATCGAGCCGCATGCCATGTTTCTGATTTGGTCCGAAGAAGGGATCCCGGATCTGAACTCGGTGGCTTATGTTAACCAAGATGTCGAAAAACTGTTTACTGAAGCCGGCGGCGGCGCGGGAACCTGTGATCTTGATTTCCGCAAACAGAAATACCAGGAAATTCAAAAAATTATTGCCGAAGACTCGCCCTACATCTTCCTTTACTATCGTAAGGCCTGGTCTGGCGAGAACAATCGCATTAAAGGCATAGATCCAAAGCCGGTTGGGATTGGCTGGAATTCGGAAGATTGGTATATTGAGGAAACACCGTGAAAAATGAGGAGTCCAAAGCACACTTTGGACTCCTCGTCTAATTGACGGAGTTACGCAGTTGAAGGTTTGCCTCCCTCTAACCTCCTTCCAGTCGCCCACAGGGGAGAGAATTAGCTTAAGTCCCTCTCTTTGGGAGGGATTTAGGGAGGGCTTTCCCACCCACCGCGTAAAAGTTCTGTAATTGGTTTTAAGGGAGAAGATAAGGCATGAAGAAGACAATTTATAAAGGGGGGATGTTGGCGCTCCTGATAGCGGTTCTAGCTCTAACCGCCGCCCAATGTGGCGCAGCGCCGACGGTAGCTCCAGCCCCGCAAGAGGCCCAATCCACCCCGGTGGAAAGCGCGGCTGAGGCCCAACCTGCCACGGAAACGGCGGCAGAAGCCGAGGCTGTCGAAGAAAACAATTCGGCTGCCACTGAAGCTGAACCGTCGGTAATTGACGCCGAAAACAAACTGGCCGAGGAAGTGGTTGGCGGCAGCGTTTTTACCACCGACGAACCCGATGTCAGCACACCGCGCACCAAATTGGGCGGTGAGTATCGCACCGTGTCCTCGTCGGATGCGGTGAGTTTCCATCCTTACCTGACCTCCGATGCTTCTTCATGGGAATATCAGGGTTTGGTTTACTCATCTTCTTTGCTCGAGCCGGATGAGAACACCCTGGAATACAAGCCGTATATGGCCGAAAAGTATGAAATCTCTGAAGATGGTTTGACCTTTACTTTCTATCTGCGCAAGGACCTCAAATGGTCCGATGGTAAGCCGCTTACCGCCCAGGATTTCAAATGGACCTATGACCAGGTGGTTAATCCTGATAATGAGTATCCTTATCTTTCTCAGATTGACTTTGTCGAGTCTTATGAGGCTTTAGACGATTACACGATTCAGGCCAAGATAAAACAGATTCACGCTCCGGCCATCGTCAATCTAGCTGAGTTCATTACCCCGCTGCCCAAACATATCTGGGAAAAACTGGATTGGAGCGACCCGGAAAAGAATCCCGAAATCAATAACCCTTCGGTCGTTTCCGGCCCCTACAAACTGGTCGAGTGGAAGCGCGACCAGTACGCTGTTTTTGAGGCCAATCCTAACTATTGGTATCACGGCTCGCCCAATATCCAAAAATACATTATTGAGATTGTGCCCGACCAGGATGTAGCCTTTGAAAAGCTCAAAAGCGGCGAAACTGACAGCTCTACGATGACGCCGGAACAACTGCAAGAAGCCCGTACCCTGGAGAATGTCACCGTCTACGAATGGTGGCCGGCTCAGTCTGTTTGGAGCTACATCGGCCTGAACATGCGCGAGGGCTTTCCTACCCATGACATCAACATCCGCCACGGCCTGAATTACGCCATTGACAAGCAGCTCCTCACCGACGAAGTCTGGCTGGGCCAGGCCAGGCGGCTCTGTACCATTTATCCGCCGACCACCTGGGCGCACAACCCCGATGTGCCTTGCTATGAGTACGATCCCGATAAGGCTCTGGCCGAATTTGCCGAGGCCGGCTACACCTTAAAGGATGATAAATTGGTCAATGAAAAGGGGGAACAGCTTAAACTGAAGTTCCTTTACGGCCCCAATACCAGCCCTACCGCGGAGCTGATTGCGGTCACAATTCAAGGCGACCTCAAAAAGGTGGGGATTGAGGTGGAAGTTGAGGGCCTGGAATGGGCCAGCTTCCTTGAAGCCACCGAAGCCGAAAATCCGAGCTGGGATATGTTCCTGGGCGGCTGGCAGTCGGGCATCGAACCCCATTCCCAAGCAACCGTTTGGGCCGAAGAAAATATTCCTGAACTGAACGCGGTTGCCTACGTCAATAAAGAGATGGAGGAGCTTTTTGAAGAGGCCGCCGCCACGTACGACATCGGGGTGCGCAAGGAAAAATACGCCGCAGTCCAGGAACTCATCGCGGAAGATTCGCCTTACATTATCATTTCCTATCGTAAAAGAGCCAGCGCCCAAAATGATCGGGTCCAGGGAATCATCCCGACCGCTCTGGGGATTGGTTGGAATCAAGAGGATTGGTACATTGTTGACAAGTAGGAACGAATTGGAGGAGAAGATTGATGCAGAAAACGCATAGCTGGTCGTTGTTGACCTTATTAATGATGATTCTGGCCCTGACTGCTGCTCAATGCAGCGCCGGCGCGGCCCAGGTTCCCACCGAGCAGGATCCGGTTCAAGCGGAAGTTAGCGAACAGTCGGCCGAGGCGGAAGTCCAAGACACAGAAGAAGCAGTTGCAGCGACGGAAGAATCCCAGGCTGCGCCGACCGTGCAGGAATCTGATGTTTCCGTTGCCAAAGAACAGAAAGGTATTACCGTTGTCACCGACGAGGTAGATGTGAGCACGCCGCGGACAAAGCGAGGCGGTGAGTATCATGATGTAGATACCTCCGATGCGGTCAGCTTTCATCCTTATTTGACCAATGATACCACCTCCGGGGCCTATCAAGGCTTGATCTACAGCGGCTCTTTGCTGAAGCTGGATGAAAAGACGCTGGAATACGAGCCTTACATGGCCGAAAAGTACGAGATTTCTGAAGATGGCCTGACCTTCACCTTTTACCTTCGAAAGGGGATGAAATGGAGCGATGGCCAGCCCATCACCGCCCAGGACTACAAATGGACCTTTGACCAGGTGATTGACCCCAACAACGAGTTTCCTTACCTCTCCCAATACGAGTTTATCAAATCTTATGAAGCCCTGGATGATTACACCATCCAGGCCAAAATTGACGAGGTTTATGCGCCTGCTTTGGGCCAGATTGCCGGTTTTGTGACGCCCCTGCCCAAACATATTTGGGAAAAGCTAGATTGGGGCGATCCTGAGAAAAACCCGGAAATTAACAGCCCCAGCATTGTGTCCGGCCCGTATAAGCTGGTCGAATGGCGGCGAGACCAATTTGCCACGTTTGAGGCGAACGAGAATTACTGGTATTACGGCGCGCCTAATATAACCAACTACACGATTGAAATTGTGCCCAACCAGGACGTGGCCTTCGAGAAGCTTAAGGCCGGCGAAGTTGATACGTCTTCCCTGACCCCGGAGCAACTAAAAGAAGCCCGCGAGATGGATCATGTCAATGTTTATGAGTGGTGGCCTATCTCTGCCGGTTGGAGCTACATTGGCTTGAATATGCGCGAGGGCTTTCCTACGCATGATATTAATGTCCGGCATGGGTTAAGTTATGCGCTTGACAAAGAGCTGCTGACCGAGGAAATCTGGCTGGGCCGGGCCAGGCGCATGTGCTCCATCTATCCTGAAACCTCCTGGGCGCACAACCCCGATGTCCCCTGCTACGATTATGATCCTGATAAAGCGGTTGAGGAATTTGCCAAAGCCGGTTATACCCTTCAGGATGGCAAAATGCTCGATGAAAACGGCCAGCAGTTAAAGCTGAAGTTTCTCTTTGGCCCCAATACCAGCCAAACGGCCCAGTTGTTCGCCGTCACCGTTCAGGATTACCTGGCCGAGATCGGGATCGAGGTAGAAATTCAGGGATTGGAATGGGCCAGTTTTCTGGAAGCTTTGCAATCAGCCGAGCCTGACTGGGATATGTTCCTGGGTGGCTGGCGGTCTACTCCTGAGCCGCAAACCGCCGCAACGGTTTGGGCCGAGGAAAATATTCCGTCGCTCAACTCGGTTGCTTATGTAAATAAAGAGATGGAAACACTCTTCAAAGAGGCCGGCGGCACCTACGACACCGGAGTGCGCAAGCAAAAATATGGCCAGATTCAGCAGATCATTGCCGAGGACTCGCCCTACATCTTTATTGCCTACCAGCGCGCCTATAGTGTTCAAAACAAGCGTGTCCAGGGGATCATCCCGACCGCCCTGGGGATTGGCTGGAACCAGGAAGACTGGTACATCCAGGAACCGCAGTAACAAAGAAATTTACGATTTACGATTGGAATTCCAATCGTAAATCGTAAATCGTAAATCCAAAACTTGTCCTGAGCGAAGTCGAAGGATCGGAAATCAAAATGGCTCGTTATATTATTCGACGCGGGATTCAATCGTTTTTCTTGCTGTTGGCCGCCACCTTCATCAGCTTTGGGATCTATAAACTTGCGCCTGGCGGCCCGGTTCAATTCCTGGAAGAAGACCCTAAAGCGACCGGCGAGGATGCCCGGCGTTTGACCCAACTGTACGGCCTTGACCGGCCCATTCCGGTTCAATACCTGGCCTGGCTGGCCGGCGAAGATTGGATGCCCCAAAACCTTACCTGGCGCAGCGGCCGCTGTTTGAATGATGAGTCCAGGTGCGGCCGGGGTATTGTCCGCCTGGATTTTGGCCGCTCTTTTTTCTACAAGGGACAGCCGGCCATTGACCCGATTCTCGAACGCATTCCGGCGACCTTGACCCTGGCTGTCGCTACCCTGATTTTGGGTATGGTGATTGGTGTTCCTCTGGGCATTCTGGCTGCGCTTAACCGCGGCCGCCTGCCCGACCATTTTATTCGCATAACGACGGTAGTGATTAATACTGTGCCTGACTGGTGGCTGGGCCTGTTGCTGCTCATTTTTCTGGGCGGCTACCTGGGCCTGGTGCCGCTGAGTGGGATGTATGACATTGGCGATGGGTCGCTGCTGGACCGGCTGCATCACCTTATTTTACCGGCGCTGGTCGCCGCCACCGGCGGCTGGATCGGCTACTCCCGCATTTTGCGCTTCGAGATGCTGGAAGTGCTCAACCAGGATTACGTGCGCACCGCCCGCGCCAAGGGGTTGTCCGAGCGGTGGGTGATGACTCGCCACGTGCTGCGCAACGCCCTGATGCCCTTTGTCACCGGCTTTGGCGGCATCTTTGTACTGTTTTTGTCGGGTTCGGTGCTGTTTGAGACCGTCTTTTCCTGGCCGGGGATGGGCCGGCTATTCATCACCGCTATCAACAGCCGGGATTATCCGGTCATGATGGCTATCTTTGTCATCGGTTCCTTTTTTGGCATTATCGGCCTGCTGGTCGTGGACATCCTTTACAGCATTGTTGACCCCAGAGTAAAGTATGATGTCAGCAGGTAAAACGTTCAACTTTTAACCTTTCAACATTCAACGGTAAAACTATGGGCCTCCATACATTAACGGGTTTTCAAGCTTTTCCTCTGTTCGCTTCGGATGCCGGCGTCACCGGCCGATCTTCTCTGCGGGATGCCGGTCCTACCTTAGGTCTCCCGCACAAGGCGGCCAAATCTGCCCAGGAGGTTCAAGAGCGAACCTACTGGGGTGCAGTAGCATCCAAGCTGTGGCACGATAAAATCACCATGGCTGCCATCTTTTTGCTCCTTTTTATGATAACCATCACCCTGGCCGCTCCCTGGATTGCCAATAATCTGCTGGGTTTTGATCCGATAGATACCAATCTGCGCACTCGTAACAAAGCACCAACGTGGACCACCGCCGAGGGCCGGCAAATCTGCTTTTCGGCTCCTGTTGGTCAGTGTCACTGGCTGGGTACCGATGAAGCGGGGCGTGACGTATTAGCCCGGGGTATTTATGGCGGGCGGATTTCGCTACGTATTGGCGCCTACGTGGCCGGAATTTCCATGACCCTGGGGGTCATCATGGGCTTGATTAGCGGTTATTACGCGGCGACGTTTATTGATGATATTATCAATGCCGTTATCCAAACCCTGGGCAGCATCCCCCAGCTTTTTCTGTTGATTATCCTGGCCGGCACGTTCCCTTTTTTCCGCACCCCGGAAGGGTTGTCTCTGCTCATCGGCGCTTTAGGCTGGATGGGCTTATCGCGGCTGCTGCGCGGCCAAATTTTTTCGATTCGGGAGCGTGAATACGTTGTCGCCAGCCGGGGTATTGGCGCTTCGGTCTGGCGGGTCATGTTCCGCCATATTTTGCCGAACGTCTCCTCGATCATTATTGTCATCGCCGTTTTTGATATCGCCGGCGCGATCATCGCCGAGGCTGGCCTGAGTTATCTGGGTGTTGGTATTGGACCGCCTAATCCAAGTTGGGGTAATATGATGCAGGGGTCGCTGGGCAACTTCACCGACGCCCCCTGGCTGGTCATTGCCCCCGGTATCTTTATCTTCCTGACCACGCTTGCCATCTACCTCATTGGTGATGGCCTGCGTGACGCCCTCGACCCGTGGGTCAAGCAAGGTGTGCCGAGAAAATAACTAACCCAATGACAAAAGGGGTCCAAAGCCCGGCTTTGGACCCCAGATAACAACTTCTTGTTCGCAAACCAAGCTCTGGAACAAAAAACCTTCTCATCTAATCTGTGTCCATCTGTGTCATCTGTGGACCGTTTTCCACATATGCCTCTGCCTCAATCTCCACCACCATCTCCGGTGAAATTAAGCGGCTGACCTCAACCATGCTGGTGGCCGGGCGAATCTCGCCAAAAAATTCACCATGCGCCCGCCCGATTTTCTCCCAATCGTCAATATTAGTTACATACATGCGTGTCCGCACCACATCTTGCAAGCTGGCTCCGGCTGCTTGTAAGGCCGCTTCGATGTTGCGCAGGGTTTGGACGGTTTGGGCGTAGGGATCGCCCAATCCCACAATCTGCCCATTAGCATCGGTCGCCGTGGTGCCGGATACGTGGACCACGTTGCCAATTCGCACCGCCCGCGAGTAGCCGACAATCGGCTCCCACGGTGTGCCGGTAGCTATATTCTGTCTTGGCATTCCTACATCCTCTCCGGCGCGCTCATTCCCATCAGCCGCAGCGTATTGGCCAGGGTAATCTGTGCCGCCTTGACCAGCTTCAGTCGGGCGGCGGTCAAAGCAGCATCCTCGCTGACCACGCGGCAGTCGCGGTAAAAGGCGTGGAAAGCGGTGGCCAAATCCTGGGCGTAGTAGGTCAGGTAGTGGGGAGCCAGGTTTTCGGCGGCGTGGGCGACAATCTCGCGCAGGCGCAGCATCTCCCGAATAAGCGTCATTTCCGAGGGATGGGTCAGCAAAGAAACATCGCCTCCCTCCATGGAAGCCCCTTCCTCCTGAGCTTTGCGGAAAATGCTGGCAATCCGGGCGTGGCCGTACTGCACGTAAAAAACAGGATTTTCGTTGCTCTGCTTGGTCGCCAGAGTCAGGTCCAGTTCCATAGGACTGTCGGCGGAGCGGGTCAGGAGCATAAAGCGGAAAGCATCGGCGCCAATTTCCTCCACCACCTCCCGCACGGTAATAAAATTACCGGCCCGTTTGCTCTGCCGCACCGGCACCCCGTCGCGGGTAAGTGTTACCAATTGGTACAGAATCATGGTGAGTTTATCGGTATCAAGGCCCAAACCTTTGGCAGCATTCTTCACCCGCTTGACGTGGCCATGATGGTCGGCTCCCCAGATGTAAATAGCCCACTCAAAATTGCGCTTGCCCAATTTATTCCAGACATAGGCAATGTCCGAGGCAAAATAGGTCGGCCGGCCATCGGAGCGGACAATCACATTCTCCTTGTCGTCCTCATCCTCGCTTTTCAGCCAGAGCGCCCCATCCCGCTCCACGAGCATATTTTTGGCCTTGAGCTTGTCCAGAGCCAATTCATAGGTGCCGTCGTCGTACAGGCTTTGCTCGGAAAACCAGTTGTCAAAATGAATGCCAATCAGAGCCGTGTCTTCTTTCAGACCGGCGATAATACCGTCGAGCGCATAGCGGCGCATAAAGGCCAATGCCTCAGCCCGGTCAAGGTGCAGATACTTGTCGCCAAACTGTTGGGCCGCCGCCTGTCCCATCTCGACCAGGTACTCACCCTGGTACTCTTCCGGGTCGGGTTCAGCCTGGCCGAGGGCCTGAGCGTAGCGAGCAAACATGGCCTTGCCCAGGTTATCCACCTGCGTGCCGACATCGTTAACATAATACTCGCGCTGGACGGTGTGACTGGTTGCAGCCAGCACCTTGGCCAGAGTGTCGCCCAAGACAGCGTTACGCCCGGAGCCGACCACCAGCGGTCCGGTTGGGTTGGCGCTGATAAATTCGACCTGTACATTTTTCTGGCCTAGGTTCACCCGACCAAAGCCGTCTCCCTCAGCCAAGATGGTTTCGACCTGCTGGGCCAGCCAGCTTTCGGCCAGGCGCAGGTTAATAAAGCCGGGGGGAGCAGCAGCGACTTCGCCCAGGTAATCGGCGGCGGGCAGATGGCTGATAATTTTAGCGGCAATCTGGAGCGGGGCCATGCGCGCCAGGCGGGCCAGGCTCATGGCCACCGGGGTGGCAAAATCGCCGTGCGCCGGATCTTTGGGCCGCTCGACCACGATTTCGGGCAGGTCGAACGGGGGCAAATCGCCCGCTTGTTGGGCTGCCTGAATGGCGTTTTTGATTAATTCAATCAGTTGGTAGCGTATCAAGGTTATATCCTCGCCGAGGCAAATAGAATATAAACTATAGATTATACTCGTTACTGCCGAAACGTAAAGAGGAATACAGGACAAATTCTGGTGCTCAGTTTGGCTTAAGTATAAAATCTGTATAGCATGGGCCAGGCTTAACCCAGAGGAGCCTAATGTGCACCTTCGACTCCCATTCCTGCCATTTTGCAGCTATCATTACGGCTTAATTCATAATCCTTCTTTTACCGAGCTTTATCAAAACTTGCTTCCCGGAGGGTGAAAATGATCAAACTCACTGTAATTTACAATCTTTTGCCGGGGGCCGATCATGAGGCGTTTGTGCGTTGGCGGACCACAGAGCATCAGGCCGAAAATATGGCGATGCCCGGCGTGCTCAAAAGTGACTTTTATATCATTCAAGAAGGCTGGCCCAATCCTGAAACGCCCTACCGCTACATGACCGAAGCCTATTTCCCCGATATGGAGACCTTTCGCCGCTCATTTTTTGAAGCGGAGTTTCAGGCTAATTTGCTGGAGTCTACAAAAGGGGTGGCCAACCCTGTTTTTTTGATTTCGGAAGAGGTTTTGACCGAAGTGAAAGCGAGTTAGCAATGATCCGTTCCGGCCACATTCTGCACGATTTGCGTGAAGGATTGGGCAGCCCCAAACTGCTGCTGCCGCTGCTGGCCGTGACCGGCTTTTTTACGTTTTTTATCAGCTTTCAGTTTGTCTACGTTTTTGCCCTGCTCTACGGGGTTATTTTTGCCGCCCGCGCCCTAATTGGCCGGCGCTGCCCTCAGTGTGATGGACCGCTGCAAGAAATCGGGGCTGAACGAGATAAGAGCGATGCCTTTATTATGCACATCACCTGGCGCTGTACTCGTGATGGTTATGAGGAAAAAGAGACCATCAAAGGCGGCTCTGGTCTGTTCGGTGGAGGGTAAACGGCAGACGGTAGCCGGAAACATAATCTTCTGATTACTGGCTACTGATTACTGGCTACTGGCTTTCCCAGAATCAACCGCTGCTGCCGGGTCAAGGCCAGTTGCTTGGATTGAATGGCTTCCTGAATATGTGTCTCGATGGCCTCAAGAGACAGGCTGCCGTGGAAGACACCGCAGAGTTCGTGGTCGCTGAAAGGGACAACTTCGCCGGGGGCGGCGACCAGGAGGGCGGCCAGGCCGGCCGGGGACAACAGGCCGTCGAGGTCGGAAACGACGGCGAGCATAGCCTCGAGGGGATTTGGGATTTTGGATTTACGATTTTGGATTTCGCTTGTTGGTGTGTTTCTTATAGTTTGTTCACTTATAAGATTCTTCCCAAAGTCCTGCGGTGGATTTGAACTTGGAAATCCCTCTTCCCCTTCAACAGTCTCCGGTCGCTCCCGTACCAGCGATTGGCTTTCACCGCCAAAAGTTTTGCTGATGAGCGCAATCACGGCCGGGCCATACTGCTCCAATTTCGCCGGTCCTACCCCCGAAATGTCTCCCAATTCCGCCAATGTAGCGGGATGCTGTACCGCAATAGCTTCCAAAACTTTGTTGGAAAAGATAATGTAGGGTGGGACTCCCTGGCTTTTGGCCTGCTGCGTGCGCCAGGCTCGCAAAGCTTCCAAAAGAGTCGGATCCGGCTCAGCGGACGTTGCCGCTGGAATGATAACCGCTTCGGGCGCGCCAGTCTTTTTATGGTCTATCGCCTCACGCCTCCTCGCCTCATCAATCCCCTCCTCTTCCTTCGCCTGTGCACCAGCCCCCTTTAGGGCAGCCTCGGCCTGTGCGTTAGCCTTAATCTCCCCCGCCAAAACCACCTTGGGCCGATTTCCACCCGTTGTGACCAAACGTCCATCGCTAATGAGGGCGTCAATAATATCCAGCACCGCTTGCTGTGACAGTGAGGCCAACTGCCCATAGGCGGAATATTGGGCAAAGGTTTCCAGCCAACTGGCTTTCGAGCCGGTGAGGAATTGAGCCAGCCCCGTCCGGCCCAGCGTCCCGCCGAGTTTCGCCACGGTTTCGAGGATGATTATGTCGGGAGAAGGAGTGGCAGCAGGGGAGCGGGGGAGCAGGGGAGCAGGGGGGACAGAAGTGTGGGATGGCTTTGCTTTAAAAATATTTGTTAATGCTTGCTGAGCTGCTTTAACGTTGTAATCCTGTTCGGCAGGATTTGTGGCTATCTGCTCAAGAAGAGAGTAAGCGCGAGGATCGCCGATTTTTCCTAAAGCTTTGATAGCGTATTGGCGAACTTGAGGCTTTGTCTCAGTAGCTAAAAGCTCTAGCAACGGTTCTGTCGCGCGCAAGTCGCCAATTTTACCCAGGGCTGAAGCAGCCAGGCGACGGACATTGCCGTCGCTGTGCCTTAGTGCTTCGATAAGTTCTGGTACACCTTCCACATTACCGCTCTCGCCTAGGGCTACCACTCTCTGTTCCACTTTGTGGGCGCTTTCCAACGTCACGCTAGCTCGTGGTGATTCAGGATGAGCGGCCAGAACGCATTTAATTTGGTCAAAGGTGATCTCATCAGGCAGGATGGCTTTGAGGGGGGAGAGCAAAGCAGCGCTGCCAACGGTTTGGACGGCCTGGAGGACCTGCGTTTCAATTTCGGGCGGGACAAGCCGGTGCAGCTCAATTTTGTCATCGGCGATAAGACGGGCCAGGTGACTATAGATGGTCATTTCTGTTAAAGTGCGTTCGGCCGCAATTTGGGCCGGAGTAAGCCCTTGTTTGAACAGTTCATAAGTCTGGATCACCGTATCCGAACGCTCACTTTTGGCCTGCCAGCGGTCAACGGCGTCGGCTTCTCCCGCCAGGCTGGCCAGGCGAATGGGCAGCGCGGCGCGAGATTCTAGGGCTTGAAGGCCCAGCGGGGTCAGGCTCAGCACCGGCAGGTCTCCGCCGCTGAGGCGCAAGTAACGAGTCTCGATCATGGCATCAATCAATTCGACCAGTTGGCGCTGGCTGAGACCGCCCAGTTTGCCGTAGAATTTGTGGCGGTCATAACCGAACTGCTGCATGTCTTGCGAGCGGGAGCCGTTGAGCAGTTGGGCCAGGCGGCTGCGCCCGACGGGCCGCTGCTGTAAGCTGCGCACGGTTTCCAGTACAACCAGCGGGAACCACTCCTGGGTGGTGACGGCCTTGGGCAGATCTTCGATTCGTTCCGCCGCGTGGTTGTCGCAGCAGCGGGGAGATTGGGGCGGCGTGGCATCGCCGAAGTAGGTCAGGAGAAACTCGCGGCGGCAGGTGGTCAACTGGGCGTAGTGAACCATCTTGTCCAGCAGTTGGCGGCGAATCTTGGCCCGTTTCTCGATAGCTTCGGCTCGCTCTTCCAGGACGCGGCCGGCCAGGGGTAGAACTTTCCAGTGACCGTAGCCGCCCTGGTCGCCCAGGTGAAAAATCACTCCGGCCAACTCCAATTCGCTCAAGGTGACTCGAATTTTGACCGGGTGCAGGCTGGTGCTGTCGGCCAATTCATGAAGGGCCGCATAGACTTCGCCGTCGTTGGCGGCGTGGCTGAGCAAGCCGTAAATCTGGTGGAGGTCTTCGTAGGCGGGGGTGTCGCTGTTGATCAGCCATTCTTGCAGCCCCTGGTCGTCGGGGGCAAAGAGGAGCAGACACTCAGCGGGCAGGCCGTCACGCCCGGCCCGGCCTGCCTCTTGATAATACGCTTCCACCGTGGCCGGCAGGTTATAATGGATGACCGCCCGCACGTCCGCTTTGTCTACTCCCATGCCAAAAGCATTGGTCGCAACCACCACCTTCAGCCGGTCGGCCATAAAATCATTTTGAACCTGGTCGCGCTGGTAGCGATCCAGCCCGGCGTGATAGGCTTGGGCCGGAATGCCGACAGCACTGCGAATAAAATCCGCGACTTCGTCGGCGTTACGGCGGGTGGCGGTGTAGACGATGGTGCTGCCCTCGCTTTTGCTCAACAGGGCAGGCAAGGTTTGCAGCTTGGTCCGGGCATCGGGAGTGAATTTGACCCGGAAGGTCAGGTTAGGCCGGTTGAAACCGGTGACAATGGTTTGGGCGTGAGTCAGCCCCAGCAGCTTGACGATGTCTTTTTGGACCGCCGGCGTGGCCGTAGCGGTCGTCGCCAGCAGGGTCGGCTGGCCCATGGCCTGCCAGATCGGCCCGATTTGCAGATAATCGGGCCGGAAATCATGCCCCCATTGGGAGATACAGTGGGCTTCGTCCACCGCCAGCAAACTGACCTTGACCCGGGCCAAGGCGCGGGTGAAATCGCGGCTGCGCAGTCGTTCCGGGGCAATGTAGAGCAGCTTGACGTGCCCCTCCAATACGGCCCGGGTGCGCTGATTGGCCTCCTGCGGCGGCAGCGAGCTGTTGATGTAGGTGGCAGGCAGGCCGGCTTCAGTCAGGCTTTCGACCTGGTCTTTCATCAGGGCGATGAGCGGCGAGATGACCAGGGTCAGGCCGGGCAGGAGGAGGGCTGGCAGTTGGTAAGTCAGCGATTTGCCGGAGCCGGTCGGCATGACTAATAAGGTGTGCTGGCCGTTGAGGACGCGCTGCACCGCTGCCTCTTGCCCCTCGCGAAACTGATCGAAGCCGAAGTATTGGTGCAGAGCCTGGTGGGGAGTGAGCATAGGGAAAATTCTCCTGAAAAGAATGGAAGATGAAGGTGGAACCCCATTCAGGGGCAGGTGATGAAAAGGGGGAGTTACCGCCTTCGGTTAAAATCTTAACAAAATTATAGCATTGTTTGGGAGTGGACTCAACTGTAAAGACAGGTAAATTTCCTTGAACTTGTTCCCGGTTTTTTGTTAGCACTCCTCTTGATTGAGTGCTAAAAATCGCCCCGTGAATTTGCCAAACCTCCTCGATTGCGGTATTATTTCGCCTGCTGTTAGCACTCTGGCTAACCAAGTGCTAAAAATCTAATCCAACTTTCTGTTCAGGAGGTAATTTATGAATCTCAAACCCTTGGGGGATAGGTTAATTGTCGAACCTATCGAGCAAGAAGAAATGACGGCCAGCGGCATCGTTCTGCCCGAAACGGCTAAAGAGAAGCCGATGCAAGGCAAAGTCTTGGCCATCGGCCCCGGCGCGCGCAAGGAAGACGGCTCGCGCATCGTTATGGATGTCAGCCAGGGTGATACCGTACTTTACGCTAAGTATGCCGGCACCGAAGTTAAGATTGATGGTAAGAAGTATCTGATTTTGAAAGAAACCGACGTTCTGGCGATCGTGCAGTAAGCGCCGGGGCTTATAACAATAAGGAGCAAATAACTCATGGCAAAACAAATTAGTTTTAGCGAAGATGCCCGCCGCCGCCTCAAGGTGGGGGTAGACATCCTGGCCGATGCGGTCAAAACCACGCTTGGTCCCAAGGGCCGCAACGTCGCCCTGGATAAAAAATGGGGCGCGCCGACCGTCACCCACGATGGCGTCACCGTAGCCAAGGAAATCGAACTGACCGACCCGTATGAGAATATGGGCGCTCAACTCCTCAAAGAAGCCGCCACCAAAACCAACGATGTGGCCGGCGACGGCACCACCACCGCCACCGTGTTGGCTCAGGCCATTGTCACCGAAGGTCTGAAGAATGTGGCCGCCGGGGCCAACCCCATGCTGCTCAAGCGCGGGATTGAAATGGCCGCCGAAGCTGTGGCTAACTCCATTCGCCAGGGCTCCATCGAGGTCAAAGGCAAGGACGACATTGCCCACGTAGCCAGCATTTCCGCCGCCGACGACGAAATCGGCAACCTTATCGCCGAAGTCATGGACAAAGTCGGCAAAGACGGGGTGATCACCGTTGAGGAAAGCAAGGGCCTGGCCTTTGAAACTGAGTATGTGGACGGCATGCAGTTTGACCGCGGCTACATCAGCCCCTATTTCATCACCGATGCTGAGACCATGCAGGCGGTGCTCAACAATCCCTACATTCTCATCTACGACAAGAAAATCTCCTCGGCTCAAGATATTGTGCCGATCCTCGAAAAGCTGGTCCAGACCGGCAAGCGTGACCTGGTCATCATTGCCGAAGATGTGGACGGCGAAGCCCTGGCGACCCTGGTGCTGAACAAACTGCGCGGCACCTTCAACGTCATCGCGATCAAGGCTCCCGGCTTTGGCGACCGCCGCAAGGCCATGCTGCAAGACATCGCCGTGCTCACCGGCGGCACCGTTATCACCGAAGAAATGGGCCGCAAACTCGACAGCGCTACCATCAAAGATTTGGGCCGGGCCGATAAAGTTAGCTCGACCAAAGATGAAACCACCCTTGTGGGCGGCACTGGCGAGGAAGAGGCCATTACCGGCCGCATCAACCAGATCAAGGCCGAAATTGATAACAGCACCAGCGACTACGACCGCGAAAAATTGCAGGAACGCCTGGCCAAGCTGGCCGGCGGGGTGGCCGTTATTGGTGTGGGCGCAGCTACCGAGACCGAGTTGAAAGAGAAAAAGCACCGGGTTGAGGATGCCTTGAGCGCCACCCGCGCCGCCGTCGAAGAAGGTGTTGTGCCTGGTGGCGGGGTTGCTCTGATCAACGCGATCGAGGCCATCAAGGATCTCCAGCACAATACGCCTGATGTCAATACCGGCATCAGCATTGTCCGCCGCGCCCTGGAAGAGCCGATGCGCCAGTTGGCTCGCAACGCCGGCAAAGAAGGCGCTATCATCATCGAGGAAGTGCGCCGCCGCCGCGCTGCTGGCGAAAACCACTTCGGTTACAATGTGCTGAGCGAGCAGTACGAAGACATGCTCAAATCCGGCATCATTGACCCGGCCAAAGTGACCCGCAGCGCCGTGCAAAATGCTGCTTCCATCGCCGCGATGATCCTGACCACCGAAGCCCTGATCACCGACGTGCCCGAACCGAAACCGGCTATGCCGGCAGGCGGCCACGGCGGCATGGGCGACATGGGCGGGATGATGTAATTCCTCTGCTGCCTAGACCTGGCAGGTCTTTAAGACCTACCAGGTCTTTAATCTTGTTCCCAAACTCAGTTTGGGAACAAGATTTTTTGGAAGGAAATGTGCGTTAACAAAAACAGCCCCCTCAATTGAGGGAGCTGTTTTATTTTAGGCTTCTGTTGAAGCCCACGGGCGGACTTGAACCGCCGACCTACGCCTTACCAAGGCGTTGCTCTACCGACTGAGCTACGTGGGCAAAATTAAGGATGAAGGCGGAAGGATGAAGGATGAAAATTCTTTCTGCCTTCATCCTTTATCCCTCATCCTTTAGAGAGTCGGGGCGGACGGATTTGAACCGTCGACCTCTTGAACCCCATTCAAGCACGCTACCGGACTGCGCCACGCCCCGCTGATTATTTACTTACTGGAGTCGAAAGCTCTGCTTTGTTTGAGTCGGGATGGGCAGATTCGAACTGCCGACCTCTTCGTCCCGAACGAAGCGCGCTACCGGGCTGCGCTACATCCCGCGACTTGTTGTGAAAGGGCGTCACAACCAGAAAAGTATAGCATAAGCTGAAACCGCTGTCAAAACGGAATAGACCGCAGAGGTTTCAAAAACCTCTGCGGTCTTCAGCCGGCAATTTTGGAGTTTTCCTGGCCCAGAGCGTACATAGCCTTCATCTCGTCATATACCCGGCTCACGCCTGCCCGGATGCGCTTCTCGATGATGGATTTTTCCCCTTGGCGGTAGGGAAAAAAATCGAGCATCTGGCTGATGACGACCGCCGCTTCTGCTTTACTCCGGCCTGATTTGAATTGGCTGCGCACCCGCGAACGCATGGCCCGGATATATTCCGAAACCGGTTCGCTGGCCTCGACGTTGCACAACGGCCCGTGGCCGGGCACAATCTGGGCATATTTCTGCTTGCGCAGCCAGCGCAGTTTGGTGAGCCATTCCTCGCTGTTGCACTGGCCCAAGGCCGGATGTTCGTCCACGACCACCAGGTCGCCGGTAAAGAGGATACGTTCTTTGGGCAGGAAGAGTCCGCTCGTAGCCGGGGTATGTCCCCCCAGGTAAGTAAAGTGTAACTCCCGTCCCCCCTTCTGCATGACCATCTTACCGGTAAAGCACACTTCAGGGCGGATAATTTTAACCTGGTCCAACTGCTTTTGAATATCAGGCCGTTTTTTGAACAGGTTCTTGGTACGCTCGATGAAGGTGTCCTTGTAATTGGTCATCTCTTTCCAGGCGGCTTCGTGAGCCAGCACCGGGGCATCAAAAAACTGATTGCCCATGATGTGCGCCCGGTGATGGTCGGTATTGAAAACGTATAATACCTTATCCGTCAATTTCGACACCGTATCGGCCCAATGCCGGGCTTCGTCGGGAACAATGGGTGTGTCAATGACAATGGCTCCCGCATCGGTTAAAACGCAGCCAACATTGGCCCCTTCATAATCTAATTCTACAAAAACGCGGTCGGCAATCTCTTGAATCATGGTTGTGCTTGATGGTCCTCCTGACAATAGGGCGTAGTGTAGCACAATTAGCCGAGAGAATCAAGCCCAAATTTAATCCTCCCGCCAAACTCATTATCTCACAAAAACACTAGCCTACCAGCGAGAAATCGGCCATAAATTGCACGAATAGGCGATAATCAATCCAAGAAATTGTGGGATTTTGGGGAGAAAACCAAATATATGCAGGCTTTCGTTTGATTTGGAAAGAAAAACAAGCTTTTCTGGGCGTTATGTATAGAAATAGCCCAAAGCGGGTTTTTGGGGTATAATTACAGGATAATTAATCAAATTCAATGGCTTGGCAGCGTCAAAGGTGGCTCCCGTTTGAGTATTAAAAGCTTCATCTTTCCTCTCGCGGAAGCCGCTTTTTGTTGTCAGTTTTGTGTAAGTGGAGCACCGGCATGGAAATCGGAATTGTAAAACCCGTTGACATCGAAGATGAAATGAGGGTGGCCTATCTCGATTACGCCATGAGCGTGATTGTGGCGCGGGCGCTGCCCGATGCCCGCGATGGTCTGAAGCCGGTTCACCGGCGTATTTTGTATGCGATGCACGATATGGGTATTCGCCATAATACCCCCTACCGCAAAAGCGCGCGCGTGGTGGGCGATGTGTTAGGTAAATATCATCCCCACGGCGATGCTGCGGTCTACGATGCAATGGTCCGCATGGCCCAAGATTTCTCGATGCGTTACCCGATGATTGATGGCCAGGGTAACTTTGGCAGTGTTGACGGCGACAGCCCGGCGGCGATGCGTTACACCGAAGCCCGCCTGGCCAGAATTGCCCAGGAAATGCTGGCCGATATTGACAAAAATACCATTGACTGGGCTGACAACTTTGACGGCAGCCTGCAAGAGCCGGAAGTGCTGCCGGCCCGCCTGCCTAACTTGCTGCTCAATGGCACCTCCGGTATTGCCGTCGGTATGGCCACCAACATCCCCCCGCATAATTTGAATGAAGTGTGCGACGCTATTGTCCATTTAATTGATCACTACGACAGCAGCGACGATGTCACCGTTGAAGATTTGATGCAGTTCATCAAAGGGCCAGATTTTCCCACCGGCGCGGCGCTGATGGGTCATGAGGGGCTGATTAACGCCTACGCCACGGGCCGGGGCCGGGTGACAATGCGGGCCATTGCCCGAATTGAGGAGATGAAGGGTAACCGCCACCGGATTGTGGTCAGCGAGATTCCCTACCAGGTCAATAAAGCCGCTCTGATCGAGCGCATTGCCGATCTGGCGCGCGAGGAAAAGCTCAAAGATATCTCTGACCTGCGCGACGAGTCGGACCGGAGCGGCCTGTCCATTGTGATTGAGTTGAAGCGGGGCGCACAGCCCAAAAAGGTGCTCAACCAACTCTACAAATATACGGCTCTGCAGTCCACCTTTGGCATCAATATGCTGGCCCTGCTCGACGGGGAGCCACGGGTGCTGCCGCTCAAGCGGGCGCTCATCGCCTATGTGGAGCATCGCCGCGAAATCATCACCCGCCGCACCGAGTTCGACCTGGATAAGGCTCGCCAGCGCGCCCACATTTTGGAAGGGCTGCGCATTGCGCTGGGCAACATGGACGAAATTATCCAAACCATCCGCCAGAGCAAGGACGCCGAGGCAGCGCGCGAACAGTTGATGCAAAACTTTGCCCTCAGCCAGGCGCAGGCCCAGGCTATTTTGGACATGCAACTGCGCCGCCTGGCCGCCCTGGAACGTCAGAAAATTGAAGACGAGTACCAGGAAGTGCTAAAAACGATTGCCTACCTGGAAGATTTGCTGGCCAATCCCCATAAAATTCTGGGCGTTATTAAAGAAGACCTCGGCCAGCTTAAGGCCGAATATGGCGATGAACGCCGCACCCGCATCCTGGTAGATGTGAAAGAGGAACTGCACGAGGCGGATTTGGTCAAAGAGGAAGAGGTGCTTATCTCCATCACCGAGCGGGGCTACATCAAGCGTGTGCCCAGTAAAACCTACCGCACCCAGGGGCGCGGCGGGCGCGGCGTTACCGGCATGACCACCCGCGACGAGGACGTGGTTGAGTTTCTCTTTGCGGCTAGCACCCACGATACGATCCTTTACTTTACCGATAAGGGCAAGGTTTACTCTGAGAAAGCTTACCAGGTGCCCGACGCCAACCGGACGGCCAAAGGCGTTTCGATTGCAAACTTAATTAACCTCTCTCCCGGTGAAAAAATTACGGCAGCCCTGGCTGTGCCCAGCTTCGACCAGGCGGAGTACCTGATCATGTTGACCCGGAAGGGCCGGATCAAACGGACTGATCTGAGCGAGTTTGCTTCGGTCCGCCCCAGCGGCCTGATTGCGCTTACCCTTGACGGTGATGACGAGCTGGGCTGGGTTAAACTGACTAACGGCCATAACGAGATCGTTGCTGTTTCGCGCAGCGGCCAGGCAATTCGTTTTGCCGAAAGTGACGTGCGCTCCATGGGGCGGACCGCAGCCGGCGTTGGGGCGATGCGGCTGCGGGCCAATGACGAAATTTGCGGGATGGATGTGGTTGACCCCGAGGCTGACCTGCTGGTCGTGACCGAGAATGGCTTTGCCAAGCGCACTCCTTTAAGGGAGTATACCATCCAGGGGCGCAATGGCAGCGGGGTGCGGACGCTGTCAAGGGATGTAAAAAAAACGGGGAGGGTCATCGCCGCGCGGGTGGTTTCAGATGACGGCGATCTGACCCTGATCTCTCGTGAAGGCATTATGCTGCGGACGGCGATCAAACATATTTCGGAACAGGGCCGGGCTACCCAGGGTGTGCGGGTCATGTCGTTGAAAAAGGGTGATATTGTTGCTTCGGTAGCCGTATTAGCGCCGAAAGCCAAAGAAGCTGAGGCGGTTGAGGATGAGCCGGATACGGCCAAAATACCTGGACCTCCCCCGCTGACCTTGCCGGAAGCACCACCAAAACCGTCGGCCAACGGTCACTAAATAAACCAGATCTCTGGCCTCAAATCGAGACCTCAAACCGCAAAGACTAGGGAGTGCCCTTAACACCTGGTGTTCCTGGGTCTTTGCGGTTAATTTTATAGCTCAGCGAGTGAGTCAGCCCATGTTACGGACTCGTGTCATTACCGCTTTCGTCGCTATCCCTATTGTTATTGCCGGTGTTTTTGGGGGAGGTATCTGGTTTTTGGCCGGAGTGGCGGGAGTTGCCCTGGTGGCAGGCTGGGAATTTGGCCGGATGATGAAAGCGGGCGGCTATACCACGACCCCCTTTTTTACCCTGGTTCTGATTGTCCTGCTGCTGCTCAACAGCTATCGCTCCGACTTGAGTCTGGAATGCATTCTGAGCATAATCTTACTGTCATCCCTCACCTGGCAATTGTTTCAAGCCAAAAGTAGTTCGCCCACGGCGGACTGGGCTTTGACCGTGATCGGGGGGCTGTACATTGGCTGGGGCATGGCCTCTCTGGTGGCCCTGCGACAACTGACCGATGGCGTCGCCTGGGTCTGGCTGGTACTGCTGTGTACCTGGGGCGCCGACACCTTTGCATATCTGGTGGGCAGCCGCTGGGGACGGCATAAATTGTGGCCGCGTCTCAGCCCCAAGAAATCCTGGGAAGGCTTTGCTGGCAGTATTTTGGGGAGTCTGCTGGGTGCGATAATGGTCGCCGCTTTGTCTGGCCTGGGCTGGGCCACCTGTCTCTTGATCGCCCTGGTTATCCCAATCATTGACCTCTTTGGCGATGTGTCTATCTCGATGATGAAGCGCGATGTTGGGGTTAAAGACTCGTCCAATCTTTTCCCTGGTCACGGAGGCTTTTTAGACCGGATTGACAGCTTGCTGTATGTCAGTATTGTCGTCTATTATTACGTCTTGTGGAATGGACTGTTAGGGATGATTCTGAACTTGTTCTGAGTAGATTGATCCAATCAACGATGAAGGAAAGTAACCATGACTGATAAAAAATCAACTCTTATCCTCATTGACGGCCACGCTCTGGCCTACCGGGCCTTTTTCGGCATGCCGGCGACCTTCAGTACCAGCGCCGGCGAGCCGACCCACGCGGTTTACGGTTTTACCAACATGCTGTTGGCGGTCTGGAAAGAATACGACCCGGATTATTTTATCGTTACCTTTGATGCGGGTGACACCTTCCGCCACGAACTCTACCACGACTACAAAGCCACGCGTGACAAGATGCCCGACGACCTAGCAACTCAGATTGCCCGCATCGAGCAGTTGGTCAAAGCCTTCAATATGCCGGTTTTCACCAAGGAGGGTTATGAAGCCGACGACCTGCTCGGCACACTGGCCGCTCAGGCCGCCGTGCAGGGCATCGAAACCCTCATCGTCACCGGTGACCGGGACGCCTTTCAACTGGTCGGGCCGCAGATCAAGGTGGTTTATCCAGGCGGGCAAAATCGCTTCAACGAGCGCAAGCTTTATGACGAAGCTACCGTCGAAGAGCGCTTCGGTGTGCCGCCGGGCCAATTGGTTGATTTGAAGGCAATGGTCGGCGACACCAGCGACAACATTCCCGGTATCAAGGGCATTGGCGACAAAACAGCCGCCAAACTGTTACAACAGTACGGTTCGCTCGAAGCGATCTACGCTCATCTTGACGAACTGCCCACCGCCCAGCGAGCCAAATTTGAGGCTGACCGCGAAAACGCCTTCCTCTCGCAGCGCCTGGGCCGCATCATAACCGACGTACCCGATGTGGTGTTGAATGTCGAAGCGGGCAAGACAATGGATTTTGACCTGACCGACGTGGCTAACCTGTTTGTCGAGCTTGAATTTAATACGATTTTCAACCGCATCCCCGGCGCGCCCGCCGATAAGTCACCCAAAGAGTTCGCTACGGTCAAGGCCAGGCAGTCCATTCAATCCACCGCGCCCGATGGGCGTTATGTCACCGTTGATACTGCCGCCAAGCTGGCCGAACTTGCGGCTAAACTCAGGCAGAGTCAAAATCTGGCTGTTGATGTTGAAACTGACAGCACCGACGAGGTGCAGGCCAATCTGGTCGGTATTGCCATTACCCCGGCGGTGGGGGAGGGGTATTATATCCCGGTGGGGCATGGGGTGAAGGCTGAGTCTAAGGCTACCCTAAAGGGGGCTAGCGCACAGGCTGAGGCCCAGCCCTCCCTTTTTGATTTGCCCAAAAACCCTCCAGCCCTCCAACCCTCTAGTCTTCCAGCCTTCCAGCCCTCCAATCTGCCCCTCTCCACCATCCAAACCGCGCTCGCTCCCATCCTGGCCGATCCCGGTGTGATGAAATACCTGCACAATGCCAAGTTCGACATCACGGTTTTGGAGCGGCATGGCCTGCCGGTCGTGCCGCCGATCTTCGATACGATGGTTGCTTCCTGGGTGGGCCATAATGCTTCTGATGCCCGGCATGGGCTGAAAGACCTGGCCCGCGAAAAGCTCCACATTCAAATGACCGAAATCAAAGAGTTGATTGGCAGCGGCAAAAACCAACTGACGATGGACCAGATTCCCATCGAAAAAGTGACGCCCTACGCCGCCGCCGACGTAGACATGACCATGCGCCTGGTTGACATCGTGGAAAAGCCGCTGCACGCCGATGATGGTCAGCTCTGGCAAATTTTCCAGGAGATGGAATTACCCCTGATCTATGTCTTGAAAGATATGGAATTGGCCGGGATCAAGGTTGACGCCGCTGCTTTGCGCCAGATGTCCGGCCAGATGGGCCAGCGCTTGGCCGAGCTTGAGGAGGAAATTTACGGCCTGTGCGGGCACAGGTTTAACCTCGGCTCCACGCAGCAGCTCTCCGATGTCTTGTTCGGCAGGTTGGGCCTGCCCACGGCGGGACTGAACAAAACCAAAAGCGGTCACTACTCGACTGCCGCCGGCGTACTGGAAGGATTCGCCGGCCAGCACCCGGCCATTGATTTGATCCTGGAGCACCGCCGCCTGTTGAAACTGAAGAATACTTATCTGGATGCTCTGCCCGCAGCGATCAATCCACAGACCGGGCGGGTCCACACCAATTACAACCAAATCGGTGTCTCCACCGGGCGGCTGTCCAGCAATGATCCAAATCTGCAAAATGTTCCCATTCGCAGCGAGCAGGGGCGCGAAATCCGCCGCGCTTTTGTGGCCGAAGCAGGCTGCCGCTTGATTTCTGCCGATTACTCCCAGATCGAGCTGCGCATTCTGGCCCACGTGGCCGAAGACCCCGGCCTGCTCCAGGCTTTTGCCCAGGGTGAAGATGTTCACGCCGTCACCGCCGCCACCGTTCTGGGTATTCCCCTGGCCGAAGTGACCAAGGATCAGCGGCGCATCGCCAAAACGGTTAATTATGGCTTGGCTTACGGCCAGTCGGCCTTTGGTCTGGCCCAGAGCGCCGGCATCAGTCAGGCCGAGGCCCGCGACTTTATCAATACCTACTTTGAAAAATATCCGGGCCTCAAACGCTACATTGACGAAACCAAGCAAGCTGCTCTCCAGCAAGGGTATCTGACCACCCTATCGGGGCGACGCCGTGACTTTTCCAATCTGGCCAGTGCGACCGGGGCGCAGCGTTCCGCCCTCGAACGCGAAGCCATTAATATGCCCATCCAGGGTACCGCCGCCGACATTATGAAAATTGCCATGATCCGGCTGCATCGGGCACTGGCCGAGCGGAAACTGCGCAGCCGTATGCTCCTGCAAGTCCACGACGAACTGGTCTTGGAAGCGCCGGAAGATGAGCTGGCCGAGGTGGTTAAATTGACCCGCGAGGTCATGTGCCAGGCCTTCACTTTAAAAGTTCCACTGGAGGTTGAAGTAGAAGTGGGGGATAACTGGCTGGATATGGAACCGGTGGATGGCGACGGGTAACAGGTCGCAGGCTGCAGGTTACAACAAAGCTTCGTAAATGCACAGGCATGTCATTTCGACCGAAGGGAGAAATCTGTAATGCCTATGTCGCACTCCAGGGATTTCTCGGTCTACGGCCTCGAAATGACATGAGGCTAAGTAGTAACGACCTGCGACTTTGCTACTCTGTTACCTTGAAACCCCTACTCCCCTCATCCCAGACATACCTTTGAAATTGCCGTTCCAGCCGCAGGTTGGCCAGGTTCGGGTTGACATCAGGATCAATTAACGGCAGGCCGGCTTCGACCTTAAACCCCTCCGCTGTGCTCTCCCAGCGAATCCCTGCGCCATCCGCACCGTTGATCCCCCCATCGAGCGTGGCCAATTCGCTTAAGCGGTTTTCTGTTATCCCATAAACGTACAAACGCTGCACCTTACCGGCGACTTCTGCGTCAGGCGGAATGGTCAGCAAGAGCAATTCAGCCTGGCCGTCGCCGGTCACATCCAGCCAGGCCAGACGGGTGAGATTAGCCGTGCAGGGCTGGTCGAGACGGCCGGCCTGCTGGAATTTACCGCTGTCGTGATGCAGCACGGTCAGCCGGCATTGGGGTGTGTCGAGGGCGCCGACCAGCCCGGCCACCCACTCGCCCAACTCTCCCGGCGGGCCACTGTGCGCGGCAATATCGAGTTGGCGTGAGGCTGTCCCCCAGGCCGGGTCGTCGGGCTGGCCCGGCGCGGGCAGGCCCCACAGCTCGGCCTGCATCGCCAGGAAACCATCGTTGTCAAAACTACCGTCGGCCTGATAAAAAGGCTGGCTGATGACCGCGTCGAGCAGCCGCCGGCTTTCCTCGCTTTGCCAATCAAACTCCTGGGCAATTTCCTGGCCTGGGGCCAGTTGGGTCTGGCTCTCCAGTTGGTAAACCTCTCCCGGCGTACCCCGGCGATAAATGGCCAGGGTATCCGGCCCGACTACCCGCCGGGCCGTACCAGGCGGTGAGCCGGTATCGCTCAAGGGCAGATCTTTCAGGCCAAAGCGGCGGGTGGTCAGGCGCAGGCGGGTCGCATCAGGCTGCTCCAGTTCGGTCACGGTATAGTCACGCCGGGCGGTCCAGTTGACGGAACGGCTGGCGGTCAGCAGCGGCCCCGACCAGACCTGGCTACAGGCGCCGACCTGGCACTCGATCCAGCGCTGTTCCCACGTAGTTTCGATGTAGCCAGCGCCGCCGGTTGAGGTCAGAAAGTCGGCGATGACCCGCGAACCGTCTACCTTCGTCCGTACCTGGGCCAGATATTTGCCCTCGATGTTTTCAGTGTGGAAGAGTTCGCGCAGATTGCCCGCCGGGTCGCGGCTCAGAATGGCGGCGAAGAGATAAAGGCCCTCGGCGCTGCCGCTGACGATGCTTTCGGGCTGGCCGTCGCCGGTCAGGTCTGCCTCCTGCACGTTGAAGTCGGTGTACCGGCTGGCCTCCACCTTTTTGAGAAATTCTTCGGCCAGCGTGCCCAATACCGGCGGATGTTTTTGGAAGATGAAACGGACCAGCTCCAGGTTGGCGCTGTTGGGCGCTGCAACTGGAGGACTCTCCGGCGCAGGGGCGGCGGACAATCCACCGCCGGGGCGCAGGGCCAGCAAAGCGTCCAGGTCGGATTGGCCGTAGTAGCCGACCAACTCCGGCAGAGCCAGCGAGGCTCCCGGCACGGCCTGGCTCTGACCGCTGGCCGGGTCGGCGGCCATCAGGATAAGATGACTGCCCTGCCGCTCCACATAATACAGGACGGTTCCATCGTCGCTCCAGAGCGGCGCATCTTGAAAGGTTTCGCCGGTGTTTAACCGGTGGGTTTGACCGGTCGTCGGGTCGAGTAGGTAGATGCGCCGCCCGGCGATGGCCGGATTGTCAAAGGTCATCAAATCGGCCCATTCCGGGCTGGTCTGACTGGCAGGTACGGCAGCATAAGCAATCCAGTTGCCTTTGGGCGACCAGGCGACGATACCCGGTATCTGCTCGGTTTGGCTGATCGCCGTGGTCGCCTGTCCCTTGAGCGGATCGAATAAGATGAGCCACTTGTTGACCTGGGCCGACCGATAGTCCCCTGCGGTTACAGCCAGTGCGGAACTATCGGGCGCCCAGCTTTGATAACGGGGATTGAGCAGAGCTACTTCGGCAACCTGGCTTACTTGGCCCGTAGTCACATCCAACACCGACAAAGGCAGACCATCGGCCAGGATAGAAGCGCTTAAGATTCCTTCCCAAAACAACACGTAACGGCTGTCGGGCGACCACTGGCCCAGGACAATCTGCTGCGGGCCTTCATCCGGCGTTGCTTGGGATTGGTACAGCCGCGTAGGTTCGCTGGGTTCTCCCTCTTTAAATTCTATCTGCCAGATTTCGATAGGGCTTTTAACCTCTACCCCTGTGCCGAGCGGCTGTTGAGGTATCCAGTTGTTTTTCACTACCAGCAAATGCTTGCTGTCAGGCGACCAGGTGATCGCATTAACCGTGCTGCCGGGTGGAAAAATATTGACCGTCTGACCATCCGGCCCCTGCAAATCGAGACTGCCGGCCGTGGTGTTGACGACAGCCGTCCAGCGGCCATCCGGCGAGGGGTTGAAGTTGATTTCATCGCTGGTAGCGGTGGGAGCGGGAGTCGGTGTGGCGGCGGCCACTGAACTCGTGGGCCATCTATTCCATCCCGCTCCAAGTGCTAGAGTAAAAATAAAGAAAAATAACCACTTTTCTGAAAAACGCATGCCGAAAACTCCTGATGAAAATCGGAACCTCTGACCAGCCTCAGCCATTCTTATCTGACTACTGACTACTGATTACTGACTACTCACCCGGAGATTATATCACGCCCAACGCACGTTGATCGGTCAACCAGGCGTCGCCTTGCCAACGCTAGAGGAACAGATGCCCCTGGTCCTGATCTTGATCACCGCTCTCTCGTTCCTGGTCATTTACCGCTGTTTCGGCCACATCGGCCAGGAGCGGGCCGCGCTCAACCGACCCGAAGATACTGTGCAGCACCCTTAGGCTGTTGTCTGACAGGTGGCAGCTCAGGCCAATGCGGCAGGCCATTAGCTCGTAGTCAGGTTGGCGCAGTGGGTCGGTATCATTGCCCACCTGGACGGCAAAGCGCTCAATCTCTTCATCGCTGGCCTGGACGATTTCTACGGCCTCAAAATCAAACAGGGAACGTTGGAGCAGCCAATTGACCCGCACGGTTCCGGCTTGCTCGACCCATTGCTCGGCCATCCGGCTGTCTAACACGGCGACAACCGGCCCGGTCCACTCTAACAAAGCCCGGCTTTGACGGCAGGTGCGGCAGCCATAATAGGTAAACGTTTTGATCAGGGTGACCTGGCCGGTATGGGCGGCGCAGCGGGTCAGGCAGCGCCGGCAGTAAAAGCTGTCCGGTTGATGACCCAGGCGCGTGGTCGTATCGGCGGCAATATCCTGAATTAACTGCCGGACAATTGAATTTAAGCCATGACGGGGCTGGGCAGCCAGGGCTTCCAGGGCCGGTATGGCCTCGCCGCCAATAGTCTGTAGTTTGGCATACCCTCTGGCCAGATGTACCATCGCATCACATGCCTGGTGCAGGAAATGAGGATCTGTTTCTAACCCGGCCTGTTCAAAATAGATTTTTTGAGCGTTGGCGCTGACATCTATCTGCTCGTTTTCATCATGGGGAAAGCCGCCGGCGGCCAGCACGGACAACACCTCTGCCTCCGTTAAAGGTTGGCCTAGCCGGGCTTCATCGCTCAGGAAGGGGTAGTTGTAGTCGGGGGGCGATTCCGGCGTTAGCAACAACTGTGTATATTTAGTCCGGTTATGGCTGCGGTAAACCACATCCAGGTGCAGGTAATAACCGCGATAGACGCCGGAGACAGTTGCCTTTTCGGAGGCCGTTTCCGGATTAAATTTGAGCGAGGTGGCCGCCGCTAATGCCTGCCAGGCTTGCCGCAGTTCCTTTCGCTCCGAGTCGGAGAGCCAGCGAAACTCACCCGGAATGGCCCGGTCTTTAATTTGCAAAAAGTGTTCAATTTCTTTCTCTAACGCCAGGGCGATATGAGCCTCTGGGATCCGGCCCACCAACTTTTGATTCCGGCCGGTCCAGGTGGTCATATACAGGTCGTAGGTGTAAGTAACAGAACCTTTATTCTGGTGTTTAACCTCTTTGACGTACAATTGTTTTAAGGTAATGGGGTCAAATATTCGGTAAGGGGGGTAGGGAATAGGAGTGTGAATTATTTCTAAGTCGTCGGGCGTAACAGTGATAATAGTTCTGTTAACCAGATTAATGAGGGCATAGGCTGCCATGCCAATACCTACCCAGAAATGAGGGATAAGTAATAACCACCAGCCTAATGCCCCTATGGCACTAAAGATAAAACTATTCCAAATCAAGGCTATCAGGGCCAGAACGATATAAACCGGACTGAACCAGTTGTAGGCAATTTCTAAACCGTTGGGTAAAAGTTGCAGGCTCATCCCTTTGGGTAAAAAGGCCCCGGCTTGGGCCAAATCGGTTGGGATTTCAGCCCAACTTAGGCTAAAAACAGCCTGGCAATTGGCACATCTGGCCCAAGCCTGATCCTCGGCTGGGGATGGAATGCTCGTGCCACACTGTTTGCAGGTTAGCTTCATGAGTTAACCTCGTTCAAGGAGTGACCGGAGACTGGAATTCATCATTATCCAATGTGATACGGTTTAGTTTATCATATCCCCTTTATTTTGCAGAAATGTGGGCCTGGATGCATTAATACTGTACTGTAAATGCATAAGTGGGGGAGATTCTAACCATGAAGATAAAACCAAGCTGGTCAGGACGGGTTTACGAAGATTTTGAGGTTGGGGATGTTTACCGGCACCCGTTGGGACGGACCATTACTCAGACCGACAATATCTGGTTCACCCTGCTGACGGTCAACAACAATCCCATTCACTTCGACAGCGTTTATGCCGCCCAAACCGAATTTAAAAAGCCGCTGGTGGATTCTACGCTGACCCTGGCGATTATCACCGGCCTGTCGGTGGCGGACATTTCCCAAAACGCGGTCAACCTGGGCTGGGATGAGGTGCGCTTACCCCAGCCTGTCTTTGAGGGCGACACACTCTACGCCCAAAGCGAGGTGTTGGAGATGCGGGAGTCTCGTTCCCGCCCTGGCATGGGCATTGTCCGTTTTAAGACGATGGGCTTCAATCAGGATGGGAAAATCGTCATCGAATTTAAGCGGACGATCATGGTCTACAAACGGAGCCAGGTTCCACAGGTCCAACGACCATCCCTGGCGGCGGCCATTTAGAGCAGTTCAATCGGCGCACCGCCCGCCGGGATACCCAGGTACTTTTGCGGCGCTTTATCGAAGCTCAGCTTGCAGCCGGGAGCGCAGAAATAGTAAAGCTGCCCCTGGTACTCCGACATATACTTGGCGCTGGCAATGTCCACCGTCATCCCGCAAACTGGATCAATCGCCTCGCCGGAGGGGGCGGGCTGGCTGAGATACTGCTCCGGGTTTTGCTCAAAAGACTCCTGGCAGCCCGCACAGCAAAAATAAAACATCTGCCCGTTGTACTCTGTGCGGTGCTCGGCCCCGGCGGTCAGCACGGTCATACCGCAGACAGGGTCAATCGCTTCGGCCGGCTCCGGTTCTGGCAGTAGGGCCTGCAGCTCAATAGGTTCGGCGTTGCGCCGCCGCTGCACAATCTCGGCCATGATGCTTAGGGCAATTTCATCCCCGCGCAGGGCCTGAATATCCAATCCCGCCGGGTATTTCAGCCGGGCCAACTCGGCCTCGGTCAGACCCTGCCCGTGCAGATACTCCAACACCGCCGCTGCCCTGGTTTTGCTGGCGACCAGGGCTACGTAAGCGGCTTTTGAGCGCAGGGCAGACTCCAAAGCCAGCTCATCGTAATGCCCATGACTGGCGACCACGATGTAGGTCAGCGCAGTAATTTTGTCTCTGATTTTCTTCAGGTCCGTGATGACCTCATCGGCCTGAGCCATACCTGCGCCGCCGGAATCGGGATCAACGGCGACCACATAGTAATTCATGGCCTGTCCCAGCCGGGCCAGGGCCTGGGCGACGGGCAGGCTGCCGATGATCATCAGCCGGGTGGGCGGCAGTTGCGGCTCGATGTAAATTTCCAGCGTGCCGCCGCTAAAGCAGGTCATCGGCAAATCAACCAGTCCGGCCCGGCTCTCTTTTTGCGGATCGGTGCTGAGACGAATCAGGCGCGGCTCGCCGTCGGCCAGGGCCTTCATGGCTTCCTGGATCACGGTCGGCTGGGCGCAGCTCCCGCCAATCCAGCCGTGCATCACGCCCTCCGGGGTAACAATCGCCTTATCGCCCGGCTTGGCCGAGGTCGGCTTCTCCGCCCGGACGACGATGGCCGTGGCAAAGGGCTTTCCCTCGCTTAATAATTCGTGCGCTTTGGAGAAAAATTCATCGTACACAGTTTATCCCCCTGAGGTTGGTTAAGACCCGCAAGGACTACCCCGCTCTTGTCAGGATAGGTAAAACCCTGCGGGTCTGAATTTAGCTGTTTAGCTGCTCTGGCGCTTCCAACAATCGTTTGATCGTCTGCAAAAAGGCCGCGGCCAGAGCGCCGTCCACCAGCCGGTGATCGAAGGTCAGGCTCAAGGTGATCATCGCTCGTTGGGCAATCTTGCCCTGGTAAATCACCACTTTCTCGACAATCCGGCCCACGCCCAGGATGGCCGCTTCGGGGGGATTGATGATGGGGGTGAAGGCGTCAATATCATAGTTGCCCAGGTTGGTAACGGTAAAAGTCCCGCCGCTGATCTCCTCTTTGGTTAACTGGCCTGCCCGGGCGCGCTCGGCCAGCCGGGTGCGTAGCTGGGCCAGATCGGCCAGGCTTTTCTGATCGGCCGCAGGGATAACCGGCACAATCAGGCCGTCGTCGAGGGCCACTGCCAGGCCAATATTGATCTGGGGCAGCAGGCGGATGGTTTCCCCCTCCAGCGTCGCATTGAGGCGGGGGTGCTGGCGCAGGGCCAGGGCGCAGGCCCGGACGATCAAATCGGTGTAGGTCAGCGGGGTGTGCGCCTTGAGACTTTCCCGGAGCGCGACCAGTTCGGTCACATCGGCTTCCGTGTGCAGCGTTAATTGGGCCATGCTGTGCAGGCTGTCGTGCATCCGCCGGGCGATTGTGCCCCGTGCCCCACTCAAAGGGATAGTTTCGCCTTGAGGCAGGGATGGGACCGGCTTCACTTCACTTGGCGTTGGCTGCGGCGCTGCTTTAGCCCGCTGTGCTTCGACAAAGGCCAGCACGTCCTTCTCGGTGACTCGTCCACCCTCGCCGGTTCCGCTCACCTGAGCCAAATCCACGTTGTGCTCACGGGCCATGCGCTTGGCGACAGGTGAAGCCGGCGGTGCTGACCGCACCGCTGCTGGCGGAGGCGCGGCCTTAGCCTGCCGCGCCTCGACAAAGGCCAGCACATCCTTTTCGGTGATGCGGCCCTCTTCGCCCGTGCCGGCCACCAGGGACAGCTCTACGTTGTGCTCGCGGGCCAGGCGTTTGGCGACGGGCGAGGCGCGGACCTCACCCGTTGGGCGGGCTGGGGCTGCTGCCGCTTGGGGTGGGGCAGGCGGCAGCGTCTCTACCAGTTCAGCGACCTCCAGCCGGGCCAGGGGCTGGCCTTTTTTCACCACCTCACCCTGCTGGGCCAAAATAGCCGTTACCTGGCCGGCGGCCGGGCTGGGCAGCTCGAAGGAGATTTTTTCGGCTTGCAGGATGAGCAGAACCTCATCTTTCTCCACGGCACTGCCTTCCCGTTTGAGCCAGGTAACGACCACGCACTCGTCCACGTCGCCGATTTCGTCAGGGATAACTATATCCAGGATTGGCATCGGGCGTTTCCTCAGGCGGCCACCAACTCGCGCGCCACAGCCGCAATCTTATCAGCCGAAGGCTGGACGTACTGCTCCAGCGGGCGGCTGTAGGGAATGGGCACATCGGGTACGGCCAGGCGTTTAGGCGGGGCGTCCAGGTAATCCAGCGCCTCTTCGGCCACAATCGCGGCCAGTTCCCCTGACATGCCGTAGCTTTTGTAATCCTCGTCCACAATCAGCACGCGATGGGTTTTCTTGACCGAGTTGACGATGGTTTCTTTGTCCAGCGGCACCAGGGTGCGCAGGTCAATCACTTCGGCGTTGATGCCCTCGCCAGCCAGTTTTTCCGCCGCGTCAAGGCTGCGATGAAGCATCAGCGCGACCGAGATAATGGTCAGGTCCGTGCCTTGGCGCTTGACGTCGGCCTGGCCAAAGGGGATGGTGTACGGCGCTTCCGGGACGTGGCCGGTGGCGCGGGGGTTGGGCGTCATCCAGCCCAGGCCCTGCACCCCTTTGTGGAAGAAGTACATCACCGGGCTGTCGTCGCGAATGGCCTGGGTCATCAGCCCTTTGGCGTCGTAGGGACTGGACGGGATCACAATTTTGATGCCGGGGGTGTGGGCAAAAAGGCCGTAAAGGCACTGGGAGTGCTGGGCGGCGTCGCTGTAACTGCCGCCGATGGCGGTCATCAGCACCATGGGCACTTTGGTGTTGCCGCCCGACATGTAATGGATTTTAGCCATATGATTGTAAATCTGGTCCATCGCCGCGCCAAAGAAGTCCACAAACATCAACTCGGCGATGGGCCGCATGCCCTCGGTGGCCGCGCCGACGGCTGCGCCAATAAAGCCCATTTCGGAGATGGGGGTGTCCATCACCCGCTCCGGGCCAAACTTTTTCAACAAACCCTCCGTCGCGCCAAAGATGCCGCCGTAGGCCCCAATATCTTCACCCATTACAAAGACGCGCTCATCCCGTTCCATCTCCTGGGCGATGGCTTCGGCAATAGCTTTGGATGTGGTTAGTAATCTCTCTGCCATGATTGTCTCCTAAAAAAGTAGACGGTAGACAGAGGTCAGTAAACAGAAGTCAGTAACCAGACAAAGAATTGCTATCTGACACCTGCGACTTGCTATCTACGACCCTGCTACCTTTCAATGTTGGCGGTGTGCCACAGGTTTGTACACACTTCTATTTTAGTTAGCTTGCTATGCAAAGACGTGCTGCAAGGCTTCTTCCGGGGCCGGGTAGGAACTCTCGCGGGCAAAGGCTTCGGCCTCGGCCACCTGCGCGGTCATTTCATCCTGAATGGCCTGGGCTTCGGCGTCGCCGAGCCAGCCCTGTGCTTTGAGCTGCGCACCCAGGATATTGATCGGGTCTTTCTCTTTCCAACTGGCCTTTTCGCCTTGCTGCAAGTAACCCTCGGCGTCGCCCTCAAAGTGGCCGCGGTAGCGATAGCAAATCGCCTCGATCAAACTGGGGCCTTCGCCGCGCCGGGCGCGAGCAATCGCCTCGCCGGCAGCTTCGTAGACCGCCGTCACATCCTGACCGTCTACCTGCACCGCGGGGATGCCATAGGCAGCGCCCCGCTCGGCGTTGCTGCGGACAGATGTAGAGACCGATTTGGGCACGGAGATGGCATACAGGTTATCCTCGACCACAAAGACGACCGGCGCCTGCCAAACACCGGCCAGGTTGACCGACTCGTGAAAAGCGCCGATATTGGCCGCTCCTTCCCCAAAAAAGGCCACGGCGACCCGGTCTTGCTTCTGCTTTTTGATGGCCAAAGCCGCGCCTACGGCGTGAGGAATACCCCCGCCGACGATGCCGCCGCAGCCAAAGTGCAGGCTGGGATCAAACAGATGCATATGGCCGCCCTTGCCCTGGCAGAGACCGGTTTTCTTGCCAAAAATTTCGGCCATCATTTTCTTCAGGTCTACCCCTTTGGCGATGAGATGGCCGTGAGGCCGGTGGGTGCTGGTCACCGGGTCGTCGGGGCGGAGATGGGCGCAGACACCGGCGGCCACCGCCTCCTGGCCGCTGTACAGGTGCATCTCGCCGGGAATAGGGCCGGCGGCAATGTCAAAAGCCGGCAGTTTTTCCTCGTAATACATGGCCCCAACGCGTTCTTCAAAGGTGCGGATTTTAACCAGCATGCGGTATAGGTCTAATAAGGTTGCTTTGTCTAAAGCCATAATTATCCTCCTCGATAAAAAAGTAGACAGTCGTCAGTAGACAGTCGTCAGATATTGTTCGCGCTTTGTTGAAACTTTACCTCCTTTCGTGGGTTGAAACAAACAGTCCCGCCCGGCTGGCGACCTGGAGCGCTGCTTCCACATTGACGACATGCGGCCCGTTTTGGGTGAGGCGGATTTCGATCAATTCATCTGCCTTGATCGGGATTTCGCGCTCGCCGTCCAGGGCCAGAACGGTGGGGATGTGTGTCACTGCCTTCTGTTCGCCCACGGCCAGCCATTGGATAGACTGAATGGGCACCGGCAGAATGAGTCCCGGCGCAATAGGCGCCAGGACTTGCTGCATTCCCGGGCCAATCTCGATCCAGACACCGTGCTGCCCGTTGAGCGGCGTCTCCGGCAAGTAACCGGCAATCGCCGAAGCGCCGATAGTGCCCGGCCTGACCTGCGATAGAATCACGGCCCGCATCTTATTCGCCTCCCAGATGGCCCGGCTGGCGACGAAGCGTTCATCGTAAACGACCACATCCACCAGGGCCAGGTCAATGAACTGGCCGTTGCGCAAAATTTCAAGGCACCGGGCCAGGCGGACTGCCTCCGGCCGCACGTTCGCTATATTCAGGGCGACCACGCCAGCGGCCAGTCCGGCCAGGGTGCCTTCGACCATCACCGGAAAGGCGTTGTTGGTGCCGGTAGAGATGGGCACCAGCGGCACGTAGCCACAGCCTTTGGTCACCGCCCGGTTGGTGCCGTCACCCCCCAGGGTAATGATGCAGCCCACTCCGGCGGCGGCCATCAAGCAGGCCGCCATGGTTGAGTCCTGGGCGGTGTTGGTCAGGGGCATGTCCAGCAGGTCAACCTGCAGACTTACCCCGGCTTTCTCCTGAGCGTGAACCACCAACCCAAAAGTATCGGGCATGGCCAGAACGTGGGTGATGCCCAGCGCGTCCAGACCGCGTAGGGCACGGCGGATGATGTTGATTTTTTCCCGGTTATCAAAGACCGAGCCGTGAGCTACCAGCCGCCGGATATCTTTGCCTGAGGCCGGGTTGGCGATAATTCCAACGGTGGCTGCCATAGAGGAGTTCGTGCCTCTTACTCCAGGGGTGGAAACACGTCCGGCTCGACCTGGTAGCCTTCGGCCAGCTTGTTAGTCGTGTTGAACATGCCGATTACGGCCATCAACTCGCCTAGCATCTCGTTATCCATGCCCAGCTTTTTAGCGGCGGTAGTGTGGGAGTTGATACAGTAAGCGCAGCCGGTGGTGGCGCTGACGGCAATGGCAATCATTTCCTTGGTCAGCGGGTCGAGACGGCCTGGAGCCATCACCTCCTTCAGGTCGCGCCAGACGCGGGCCAGGGTCGGCGGGTGGGTGGCGATGGTTTTCCAGAAGTTGGTGATCGTGTCGGTTTTGCGGGTGGCCTTGATGTCGTCGTAAACGGCCCGGACCTCCGGGCTGGCCTCGTCGTACTCGATCATTTTGACGGTGGGCATAGTGAACTCCAAGAAATAGTAATCAGTAGTCAGATGTCAGTAGTCAGATAAGTGGGTGTAACCTGTGACCCCGAGCAGGAGGATGACCAGCCAGCCCAAGAAGCCGCCGAACAGGCCTGACCAATCCCTCGCCTGAATATACTCGACGATACCGAGGATGAGGTATTGGTAAAGAAAGTAGAGGCCGCCCAGCAGCAGGGGCAGCCCAAACAAATATCTCAGCGGGCCACTGGATTGGTCTACCTGGAGCTGGGTAGGACTGTCCCGTTTCCCAATCATCGAGGTTACTCTTCACTTCGGCAGTAAGGCGCTGGGCAATAGCCGCCCGATTTTAGCACAGTTTGGGTGGAAAGGGTACTTTGTTTTAGAAGGTGCTACCCGCGCTGACAAGCATTATTACCCTGAATTAAGCACGGCTTCGATTTCCACGAGAATTTGGGTCAGGGTAGGCTCCGTAGACTCTGCAAGTGTATCGGCTGGCCCGACATGCTTGTGATGAGGGTGGGTTGGAATTTCAGGATGATGGGGAGCGTTATCGTATCGAAAAACCCGTTCACCGCCGCGCAAGAAGGTTATAGGCGTAATGGATCTTAATCGGGTAGCCCTGTTCGGTATTCACCACTTCATACAAATCGAGATAGCTGTCATCCCAAAAGAAAATCCGGTAGCGGACGAGACCATTGTAATCATCCGAAGCCAGACAAATAATCGGGTGCTCTGGCGACCCAATTTTGACATTTTGACTCAACCCCCGTTCAAGATTTGAGAAATAATCCTCAATTTTCATGTAGCCAGGGGAGTATCCTCACGCATGAATTTTCGAACCGGGTGTGAGGTCAGGTAGAGGTGATAAAGCCCGGCCCACATCATCAAGTCGTCATCGTCGCCCAATTCACCGGCCAGGTAACGCTGGAAAAATTCAATGGTGGAGAAGTTATACTTTCGTTCGTACTCTCCCAAGAGCCGGGTCAATTCGTCAAATTCAATCCGGCGCGATTTTAGAATTTGGCTCATTGAGATACTCCTTTAGCCGAAAGTATAGCACTACCCTCCCTTGATAGCAACGTGAAGCGTGAAACGTAAAAACGCCTCACGCTTCACGCCTCACTTTTCCTCCCCTCTACTCCGTTACCCCGTGCTCCCGCAGCAGTTTCCAGACCTTCTGCGGCGTGATCGGAATGTCAATGTGGCGCACGCCGAGATGCCATAGGGCGTCCACGACCGCATTGGCAATGGCTGGCGGCGCGCCGACCGTCGGTGACTCGCCGACGCCCTTGGCCCCCAGCGGGTGGTGGGGCGAAGGGGTGATGGTCTTACCCAACTCCCACTTGGGCGTCTCGACTGCCGTCGGTAGCAGGTAATCCATAAAGGTTCCGCTCAAATTCTGGCCGTTTTCGTCGTAGACGATTTCCTCGAACATGGCCGGGGCCAGGCCCATGGTCAGGCCGCCGTGAATCTGCCCTTCGACCACCAGGGGGTTGATGATGTTGCCGCAGTCGTCCACGGCCACAAAGCGGCGGATTTTAACCTCGCCAGTGCCCTTGTCAATATCCACCACACAGATGTAGCTGCCAAAAGGGAAAGTCAGGTTGGGCGGGTCGTAGTAATTGACCGCTTCCAATCCGGCTTCCATACCCTGGGGATGATTCGTATAGGCAGCAAAAGCTATATCCTGGATGGTTTTAGCCTGCTCCGGCGAGCCTTTGACCTGGAACTTGTTAACGTTCCACTCCAGGTCATCCTCGTTGACTTCCAGCAGGTGGGCAGCAATCTTTTTAGCCTTGGCCTTGATTTTGCGGGCGGCCATCGCCGTAGCCGCCCCGGCGGTGGGGGTCGAACGGCTGGCGTACGTGCCCAGGCCGTAGGGGGCGGTGTCGGTGTCGCCGTGTTCCACCTCGATGTGGCTGGCCGGCAGGCCCAGCTCCTCGGCGATGATCTGGGCAAAAGTGGTTTCGTGCCCCTGGCCCTGCGTCTGTACGCCGATGCGGGCGATGGCTTTGCCGGTGGGATGGATGCGGATCTCGCAGCTATCGAACATCTTGAGGCCCAGGATGTCGAAATCTTTCGACGGCCCGGCTCCGACCACTTCGGTGAAACAGGAGATGCCGATGCCCATCAACTCGCCCCGTGCCCACTTTTCGGCCTGTTCTTTGCGCAGTTCCTCGTAGCCGAGCATGTCCATGGCCAGTTTGAGGGCGGCGGCGTAGTTGCCGCTGTCGTAGGTCCAGCCGGTAGGCGATTTGTAGGGGAACTGCTCCGGCTGGATAAAGTTCTTCAGCCGGAACTCGGCCGGGTCTTGGCCCAATTCGTGGGCCATCACGTCGGCCATGCGCTCGATCATGTGAACCGCCTCGGTGACGCGGAAGGAACAGCGATAGGCGACGCCCCCCGGCGGCTTGTTGGTGTAGACTCCATCTACGGCGATGTGCGCCGCTTTCATATCGTAGGAGCCGGTGGCGATGCTGTACAGCCCTGCCGGGAATTTGGACGGGTTGGCCGCCGCATCGGCCGCGCCGTGGTCGGCGATGGTGTTGACCCGCAGGCCGATGATCTTGCCGTTGACGTCGCTGGCCATTTCGGCCTCGATGTGGTAGTCGCGGGCAAAGCTGTCGGCCTGCAGATTCTCGCTGCGGTCCTCGATCCATTTGACCGGCTTGCCGGTGACCAAACTGGCGACGATGGTGCAGACATAGCCGGGATAAACCGGTACTTTGCCGCCAAAACCGCCGCCGATGTCGGGTGAAATGATGCGGATTTTGTGCTCCGGCAGCCCGCTGACCAGGGCCACGACGGTGCGGTGGGCGTGCGGGGCCTGGGAGGTCATATAGATGGTCATCTGCTCTCGAATTTTATCCCAGTGAGCGACCATGCCGCAGGTCTCAATGGAGGCGACGTGGATGCGGGGCAGGTAAATCTTTTCTTTGACCACATGGGCCGCTGCCGCGAACACTTTATCGGTTGCTTCTTTATCGCCCGCTTCCCAGTGCCAGATGTGATTGGTTTTTTCCTCTTTGTCGTCGCGAACGATGACCTCATTCTTGAGCGCCTCAAACGGGTCCATCACCGGCGGCAGCGGTTCGTACTCAACCTCGACCAGCTCGACGGCATCGGCGGCGATGTAGCGGTCGGTGGCAACGACAGCGCACACTTCCTGGGCGTAGTAGACGACCTTTTCGGTGGGCAGCACCATCTGGGTGTCCGACATGAGGGTCGGCATCCAGTGCAGATTGCCGGCCTTTTTCAAATCCTCGCCGGTGATGACCGCCAACACTCCGGGCAGGGCCAGGGCCTTGCTGGCATCAATTTTCAAGATTTTGGCGTGGGCGTAGGGGCTGCGGACCAGGTCCAGGTAGAGCATACCCGGCAGTTTTATGTCGTCCACGTACCTGCCCGCGCCTTGAATAAAGCGCGGGTCTTCCTTGCGCTTCATGCGGTGGCCCATCCCGCAGATTTCCGGGGGTGTCGTTACCCGAACATCGTGGGCGGTGGGTACATTGGCCGAAATAGTCACGCCCTCCGGCGCTTCCGCTGTATGGACTTCTTTTTTACTCGGTACTGGCATAATACCTCCGTGATTTACGATTTACGATTTTGGATTGACGATTAATCATTCACAATTCACTATTCACAATTCAACCTCAGCCTTAGCCTGCAATTTTTCTGCCGCGTACTGGATCGCTTCCACAATCTTCACGTAACCGGTACAGCGGCACAGGTTGCCGGAGATAGCCCAGCGAATTTCTTCTTCGGTCGGGTTGGGGTTTTGGGCGAGGAAGGCTTTGGCGCTCATGATCATGCCGGGGGTACAATAGCCGCACTGCAGGCCATGCTTCTCCCAAAAGCCCTCTTGCAGCGGGTGTAGGGCGCCGTTAGCCAGCCCTTCGATGGTTTCAATGGTCCGGCCGTTGGCCTGCACGGCAAAGATAGTGCAGCTTTTGACGGCCTTGCCGTCCATGATGACCGTGCATGCCCCGCAACTGGTTGTATCGCAGCCGACGTGGGTGCCGGTCAAATTTAAATTTTCGCGGATGAAATGAACCAGCAGCAGGCGCGGCTCCACTTCCTGCGAGACTTGCTGGCCGTTCACCGTTACCGTAATTGGATAACCCATAGTTCTACTCCTTTGTAAGATTCTGATGCGTGCTGCGTGAGGATTTGACGTAAATAATTTGCGCTTCACGCTTTAGGCATTACGAGGCTTTATAGGGATTTCTCGCTAGTGCTCGAAATGACATCTCTAGCCGGTCTTCGCTCGCTCAACTGCCTTGTTGATGGCCCGGATGGTCAATACCCGCACGACGTCGCGCTTGTAGGCCTCGGAGCCGCGCAAATCGCTGGAGGGTTCACATTCCTGGGCAGCGGCGGCAGCGGCGGTTTTGAGGGTTTCCTCGGTGAGCGGTTGGCCGGTGAGAGCAGCTTCAGCATTGGCGGCGCGCATGGGGGTGGGGGAGACATTGGTCAAGCCGATGCGGACAGACTGGCAGGTGTTGCCGTTAAGGGTCAACTGTACGGCCACGGCGGCAACGGCATAATCGCCCACTTTGCGTTCGAGCTTGAGATAAGCGCCGCCGCTGTGAGCCGGAGGAGTGGGAATGCGGATTTCCTTCAATATTTCGTTTTCGGCCAGGCTGCTGGCGAACAAATCAACAAAAAATTCGTCAATGGGGATGATCCGCTCGCTCCCCGGCCCAACGGCGACAACGGAGGCGTTATAAGCCAGCATGGTGGCCGGGTGGTCATTCGCCGGGTCGGCGTGAGCCAGGTTGCCGCCAACGGTAGCCATGTTGCGGACCAGGGGATCGGCGATAACTTTGGCGGTATCGGCCAGGAGAGAATATTTTTGGTGGATGAGGGGATTGGCGTCGAGTTCGGCCTCGCGGGTCATCGCGCCGATGGCCAGGTGGCCGTTCTCTTCTTTGATATAACTCAGCCCGTTAATGCGATTGATGTCAATCAGCACCTCCGGCTGGGCCAGACGAAAGCGCATGGCCGGGATGAGACTTTGGCCCCCGGCCAGAATTTTGGCTCCGTACCCCTTTTCCGAAAGCAGCGTGACCGCCTCGGGCAAGGTGGTTGGAACAAAGTATTCAAATTTTCCTGGAATCATAAATCTACCCCCTTCATTGGATTTTAGATTTTGGATTTTAGAGTTTAGAGTTTGAAATTAACGAAAGCACCCCCTTGATGATAAAAGCATTAGACTTTTTTATTGGCTGAGGTTTGAGGCTTAAGCAGGCAGGTTTGGAATGCAAAAGTGCACTTTTGCATTCCTCTACTTAATTATTGCAGCAACGAATTTGGGCTGGTCAGAAATGATACTCGCGATATGAGCCGTTGCCAAGTACCAACAGGGCCGATTTGGTGGCCCACATGGGCCATTTTGAGTCAAATTAACCCTTGTTTGACGGCCTCGGCGGCGGCTTGGGCGCGAGTCTGCACGTTCATTTTGGCGAAGATTTTGCGGAGTTTGCGTTTGAGGGTCGTCTGGCTGAGGTACAGTTGCCCGGCAATAGCCGTATTGCTGGCCCCTTCCACCAGCAGGCGCAGGATTTGCTGCTCGTCTTGATCAAAAACCGGTTTGCCTGGGGGTGGGGTGGGGGATGTGGTCGCGACCCAGCGCACCACCTGCTCGGTAATTTGCGGGCTGAGGGCGCGCTCGCCCCGGCAGACCGAGCGGATAGCCTGGACCAGCATATCGTCCGAAACACTCTTAAGCACAAAGCCCTGCGCGCCTGCTCGCAGCGCGTTCAGTACGTACTCCTCGTCGTCAAACGAAGTCAGCATCAGGACTCTGGCCTCCGGCTGGACCTGCCGGATCTGGCGCAGCACCTCCAGGCCCGACTCGCCGGGCAGGCGGATGTCAAGCAGGGTCACGTCCGGGGCCAGGCGCTTGACCTGCTTCAGGGCCGCCGTTCCATCTGCCGCCTCTCCGACGATGTCAAATTCGGGGTAGTTGGAGAGCAGGCTGCGGATGCCCTGCCGGACAATTTGATGGTCATCTACGACCAGAATGCGGATTTGGGTCATTTTGGTACGCTCAACTCCACGTGTGTCCCTTGCCCAGGTTCAGTCCAAAGGGAGAGCTTTCCCCCCAAACTCTCGGCCCGTTCCTGCATGCTGAGCAGCCCAAAGCTGCCCTGTGGATTCTGCCGCGCTGCGGCCAGATCAAAGCCCCGGCCATTGTCGCTAACCGACAGGCAGAGATTAGCGGGAGAGAAGGTGATAGAAATGTTAGTTTGGCTGGCCTGGGCGTGGGCGCTGACGTTTTGCAGCGCTTCCTGCATGAGCCGGTAAATACTGATTTCCATTTTGGCCGATAGCCGGACCGGCTCGCCCCGCACTTGAACGGAGCAGGGCAGGCCGGCATAGTGCTGAAACTGCTCGGCGTAGCGGCGGATAGCCGGAACCAGCCCCAGGGCGTCGAGAGTCGGCGGGCGCAGATCGCGGATAATGCGCTTGCTTTCCGCCTCAATCTGGCGGAGGATGGTTTGTACCTTTTGCAGCGAGTCCTCGGCTTTAGCTAAATGGCCGCTGGCCAGCCGTTCGCGGGCCGATTTTAGCTCCAGCATAGCCCCGATGAGTAATTGATTGCTGCCATCGTGCAGGTCCTGGGCAATGCGCTGCCGCTCCCGCTCCTGCACGTCAACGGTTTCGGTCAAGAGTTGTTGGAGCTGGTTTGCTTTTTGGGCCAGAGCTTCTTTGGCTTCTTCCAGCTCTTGCGTCCGGCTGGCGACCTTGCGTTCCAGGGCCTCATTGGCGGTGGTCAGTTGTTCGTAGAGCTGGGCATTGCGGATGACAATCGCTACCTGGGCGGCGTAGGTCAGCAAGAGCTGCTCATGGTCAAGGTCGTAGGGTTCCGGCCGGTTAGCCAGGCCAATCATGCCAATGGGTGCATCGTGGCTGCGCAGCGGAACGCCCAGAAAAGTGCCGACCGGCGGATGGCCGCGCGGTTGGCCGACCCGCTGCGGATCAAGCATGGCGTTGGCTGAGCGCACCGGACGGTTTTCCAGGACCACCCGGGCAAAGATGTTGGGCCGCAGCGGGATAAGATGGTTATGCTGGAAAAAACGCTTGCTGGGGTGGAAGCCTTGAATGGCCACCACGTCCAGAGCTTTGCCATCAGGGGCGTTTAAGCCGATAAAGCCAAACTGCGAGCCGGTCAGATCCAGGCAGTGCCGCAGCGCCGTATTCAAAACCGAGTCCAGGCTGCGCAAGGCTGACAACTCCACCGCCAGGTGGTAGAGAGCCTGGAGACGCTCGTCGCGCTGAAGATTGGGCTGAACAGGGGTATAGGTTAGCATGGTCTTTATTCGCTTTCAAATCTGGCGTAATGCTCCGCTTTGCCCGGAATGTCGAGACGCAGGCGATACAGCGAGCCGCCCAACTTGGCTTTGCCCGGATGGTAACCGGGCGGCGCATACGGGTTGGGCCAGGCCGGCCACGACTCAGCGGCGGAGGTGATGTAGAGATCGGCCAAATCCGGCCCGCCGAAAGCCACACTGGTAACTTGCGCTGCCGGCAGCTCAACCCGCCGCTCGACTTTCCCCTCGGGGTCGTAGCGCACCACCTGGCCGCCATACCACTGGGCGCTCCAAATAAAGCCCTCGGCGTCAATGGTCAGCCCGTCGGGCATGCCCTCAGTTTTGGGCACTGCGACTAATACCCGCCGGCTGGCCAAGTCACCCGTAGCGGGATTAACATCATAAGCATAGATGCGCCGGGCCGTCGAGTCGGCATAGTAGAGCGTCTGGTTGTCAGGGCTAAGGCCGAGGCCATTGCTGAGTTCGATACCCTCGTCAACAATGTGGACCGAGCCATCGGGGTCAATCCGGTACAGTTTGCCGGGCCGGTCCATCTCTTTTTCATTCCAATAATAGGTCCCGGCATAGACTCGCCCTTGAGGATCGGCCAGTATATCGTTGAAAACCAGCGTTTCGCCGTCGTGTTCGGCGGCGATGGTTTGGTAGTCATCTTGCGCCCGCCAGAGATGCAGGCCGGTCATTCCGGCAAAAACCAGATGGCCGTCGCAGTTCAAGGCAATCCCGGCTACATTCAGATTACGGCTAATCACGCTTTTGGCGCTCGTCGCCGGCACATATTGAAAAACCAGTGAACTATTAAAATCATTCCAGATAAGGCGATCCTGCGCAGCATCCCAAATCGGACCTTCACCGCACAGGTTATTGTCTTGGGCGATGATTTCGGGAGAAAGCATTAATTTTACTCCAGCCGGGCCAGATGCTCTCCCAGCGCCTCCAAACTCTGCAAGTTATGGATCGGTAAAAAGTCGTCAATAAAGGGCAGGGCGGCGGCCATACCTTCCACCATCGGCTGGTAGCCCGACTGCCCCAGCAGCGGGTTGAGCCAGATCAGACGGTAACAGCGATGCTGCAAGTAGCGCATCTCCCGGCACAACGTCGAAACATCCCCCCGTTCCCAGCCGTCGCTGATGATCAGCACAATCGCGCCCCGGCGCAGCACCCGCTTGCTCCACTCCCGGTTGAAGGCGGCCAGACTGTCGCCGATACGCGTCCCGCCGGACCAATCGAACACGCTTTCAGCCACTTCGCCGAGCGCCCGGTCAATATTTTTGGTCCGTAGCTGCGGGGTGATCCGGGTCAGCCGCGTGCCGAAGACAAAACATTCTACCTGGCCCAGGCCGCGGCTGACGCTGTAAGCAAATTGCAGCAGCAGGCGGCTGTAGCGCTCCATCGAGCCGCTAATGTCGGCCAGGATGACCACTGGCCTGACTTTGAATTTGCGGCTTTTCCAGGTAAGCTTGAGCGGCACGCCGCCGTGCTTGACTGTGCTGCGTATCACCTGGCGCAGATTCAACACCTGCCCCTGCGGGTCGGGGACGTGCCGCCGCGTTTGCCGCAGGCTGACCCGCCAGCGCATGGCCTGGATGAGCCGCTTGATCGTCGCCAATTCGGTAGGGGTGAGGCGGGAAAATTCTTTGGTTTGTAAAATTTCGCTGGCGCTGAAGCTGCCGGCTTTGTCGGCCAGGTCAACTTCGGGCGCGTCTTTCTGGGCGCGCTCGGCCATGAGCGTGGCGATATTCAAGCGCTGCCGCTTGGGCGGGTCATGGCGCGGCGCGAGCGGCGTTTTTTGCGGCCCCAATTCTTCCGGTCGTGGGGAATGCCAGAACAGGTTAAAAATCTTATCGAACAGGGCCAGGTCTTCTTTGCGGTTGATCAAGATGCAACGGGCGGCATGATAGACCTGTGCCCGCTGGCCCAAATCTACCAGTTCCAGAGCCTGGGTCAGGTCGAGGGTCTGGTTAAAGGAGATAGCGATGCCCGCCCGGCGCAGGGTGTCGGTGAAGAGGAGAAGGTTGGAGAGGAAGGAATTGTGAATTGTGAATTGTGAATTGTGAATTGTGAATTCTTGATCTTGCATAAACAGAACCCGAAAGCAGTGAACTGACCTTACTCTACCGCCAAGGGTGGCCCAAGCAGTTCCATGCCGTGGGCTCGCCATAATTCCGGATCCTGCGGTGGCATCGCGTTGGCCTTTGTCACTTCCCGAAAGAAGGCTTCCATTTTACCTGCGGGCATAAACACGATCAGAATCCTGCCACGACGCTCGCCGACATGCGCCCAGACATGGGGTACCTGGCGCGGCGCCAGCAGTGAGTCACCTGGTTTTAACGTGATCCTTTCTTGACCCACCTCGATTATGAACTCCCCTTCAACAGCATAGAACCACTCGTCCTGGTCATAATGCAGATGTTGGGCCGGGCCGCCTTTCGCTCGAAATGTATTTTCGAGAATCAAGAGACCCTTGCTGTCCTGCGGGCACAGCTTGAAATCAATGACACTAATGCCAAGCCCCCGGTGTTCACCGAAGCGATCTTCGCCTGCGGCAACCCTTAGTACAGGCGGAATATTTGCCGGATTTGGTAAAGACTCGTTCATAACCCCCCCTTATTCGATTGATATTGATTTAATAGATGTCGCCCAATGCAGATCCGCTGATTTTCGCTGGTTTCTTCATCATCTGCGAAAATCAACGTTGATCTACGTTCTGTTTTTATATTTCACTCTACCGCCTGCGCCGCCAACTCCCGCGCTACGTCCCCGCGCACCTTGTCAATGTCATCCTGGTATTTCAGAATAATACCCAACGTCGCTTCCACGGTCCCCGGGTCGAGTTCGGTCCGGTTGAGATGGCCCAAGGCTTCGGCCCAATCGAGGGTTTCGGCGACGCCGGGGAGCTTGTACAACTCCTGCTGGCGAACAGCCTGGACAAAATCCACTACCTGCTGGGCCAGCCGCTCGGCGATGCCGGGGACTTTGAGGCGGACAATTTCGATTTCCTTCTGGCGTGAGGGGTAGTCAATCCAGTAGTAAATGCAGCGGCGTTTGAGGGCATCGTGGATTTCGCGGGTGCGGTTGGAGGTGATGACGATGATGGGCGTGTGCTCGGCCCGGATGGTGCCGATTTCGGGGATAGTGATTTGAAAATCAGAGAGAAGTTCCAGCAAAAAGCTCTCGAACTCCTCGTCGGCCCGATCCAGCTCGTCAATCAGCAGCACCGGGGTGGACTCGTGGCTGGAGTCAATTGCTTGCAGCAGCGGGCGCTTGAGCAGGAACTTTTCGGTGAAGATGTCGTCGGTGGGGGAATGGGCCGGATCAGCCTGGCGTTGAATAGCCTGGATTTCGAGCAATTGGCGGGGATAGTTCCACTCGTAGACGGCATGGTTAATATCCAGGCCCTCGTAACATTGCAAGCGGATGAGCGGCGTCTGGAGCAACCGGCTCAAAACCTTGGCGATTTCGGTCTTGCCGACGCCCGGCTCGCCTTCCAGGAAAAGAGCCTTGCCCATTTTGAGGGCCAAAAAAAGGCTAGTGCTCAAGCCAACGTCGGCGATGTAATCTTGCTGTGCGAGGGCCTGGCTGGCTGCTTCGACGGAATCAAACATGGTATTTTTGGACAAAGTGCTAACCTGTCTTGTGATCCTGGCCCATTGGAGATACGCAATGGGTTAGAGTGGAATAAGGGAGTGGGGCAGGTTTAGAGAAGAAAGTCCCCCGGTTGGGATCAGGCCGGTTACACACCGGCTCGAATGGAATTATATCGCCCTGGTTTATCCTGTCAAACTTTATCTGACCCCTCCCCTCCCCCTAAATTGACATCAACCCTGGAAAACAATATAATGGCCCCACTTTCGGCTCAAATCAACGTGAGGGAGGTGGTCAAAGGAATTTGACGACGTGACGTTGAGGCGGACCTTCCCCAAAGGTCAAATTTCCCCAGGGAAGAGACAGAGTCCCCGTAGTCTAAATTAATCCAGTTTCAACTATTGCGCTGCAAAGGAGGAGAGTAATGAAGTTACCCCGTTTTGTTCCCATGATTGTTTGTATATTAATAGCAGTTACGCCCATTTTGGCTGCCTGTGGCGCGGCCCCGACGCCCGATGTTGCCAAAATTGAGGCCGAGGCTGAAGCTAAGATTGCTGCGGCTCAGGCCGAGGTGGAAAAAGCCAAAGCTGAGGCCGAAAAAGCCGGCTCTGAAGCGGTAGCCGCCGCCGAGGCCACTGCCGCGGCGCTTCAGGCCGAGGTTGAAAAAGCCAAAGCTGAAGCTGAAGCAGCGATGGCTGCCCAGGGCGAAGCAGCAGCGGGCGGGATGATGAAAGAGGTAGGTGAAGGCGAAGGAACGGTTTCAATTGTCGCTTGGGCCGGCTACATCGAGCGCGGCGAAACCGACCCGGCTTATGATTGGGTGACCAGCTTTGAAGCGGATACCGGCTGCAAGGTCGAGGTCAAGGTGGCTGCCACTTCCGACGAAATGGTGGCCCTGATGAACGAAGGCGGGTTCGACCTGGTGACGGCTTCCGGCGACGCCAGCCTGCGTCTGGTTTACGGCGGGCGGGTGCAGGAGATCAATACCGATCTCGTCCCCAGTTGGAGTACCGTGGACGAGCGCCTACAAAATGCGCCCTGGCACACCGTAGACAAAAATGGCGATGGCGCCCCCGAACACTACGGCGTACCTTACCAGTGGGGCGCGAATGTTTTGATGTACAACACCGACGTGTTCAAAGAGCCGCCCACGAGTTGGGAAGTCGTGTTCAAAGAAACGACTCTTGGCGACGGCAAGTCGAACCAGGGCCGGGTGCAGGCCTATGATGGCCCGATCTACGTGGCCGATGCGGCTCTCTACCTCATGTCGGCTAACCCCGAATTGGGGATTAAAGACCCCTACGACCTCAATGCCGATCAATTCAAGGCGGCGCTAGATTTGCTGCGCGAGCAGCGCAAGATTGTGGGCCGCTACTGGCACGATGCCTTTATCCAGATGGACGACTTTACCAACGAGGGTGTGGTTGCTTCCAGTTCCTGGCCCTTTCAGGTTAACCTGCTAAAAGCCGGCGGCGCGCCGGTTGACAGTGTTATCCCCGAAGAGGGCGCTACTGGCTGGGCCGATACCACTATGATGTCTGTGGACGCGCCCCATCCCAACTGCGCTTACAAGTGGCTGGAACATTCCCTCAACCCCAAATTACAGGGCGACCTGGCGGCCTGGTTTGGTTCAGTCCCCGCAGCGCCGGCGGCATGCGAGGGGAATGAACTGTTGGGAGCGGAAGGCTGCACCACCAACGGCTTTGAGAATTTTGAGAAAATCCACTTCTGGCGCACGCCCATCGCGGATTGCAGCGACGGCAGCGGCGGCTGCGTGCCCTACCACGAGTGGGTGACGAATTATATTGCCGTGATCGGCAATCGCTAACGATGAAACCTCAAAGGTTGGCAGAACTTTGAGGTGAAAAACTGGAAGGGGGCGTAGCCTAATGCTACGCCCTCTCATTCTGAAAAATGGAGGACAAGCTCAAGTTGGTTGAGGTTGCAAAGTAAGTGATGGAGTCCCAAAGCTCAGCTTTGGACTCCGAAACCATCACTTAGGCAACTCCAAGAAAATAATTATCCAAAGTCCGTGATACGTAATGCGTGATGCGTGATGGTATCCAGGCAAGATTTCTTACGCATCACGTATCACGCATCAAGCCGGTGAGAACAATTGGATGATTTAAATCTTGGAACTGCCTAACAATCTAACCACTATCCTCAAGTTTGTCCTGGCTGGAGGCAGACGTGCGCACAGGTTCTTACATTAACGGCCAATGGATTCATCCCCGGTCGGAGCGGCTGGTGCGGAATATCAATCCGGCTGACCCGGCTGATGTGCTGGCGGAGTTCCCGGCGGCGACAGCCGCAGAAGCCCAGCAGGCGGTTGAGGCCGCTGCGGCAGCTTTTCGGGATTGGAAAAATACACCCGGCCCGGAGCGAGGCCGGGTGCTGTGGCGGGCGGCCAATATCGCCCGGCAGCGAGCCGACGAAATTGCCCGGACCATGACCCGCGAGGAAGGCAAAATCCTGAAAGAGGCCAAGGGCGAGGTGCTCAAGGGTATTTCGCTGCTGGAATATTATGCCGGCGAGGGCTTCCGGGTCCATGGCAAAACCTTGCCTTCGGAGGCGCGCGATACCTTCACCTACACCATCCGCCGCCCGTTGGGTGTAGTGGGACTGATTGCTCCTTGGAATTTCCCCTGGGCCATTCCGGTCTGGAAATCAGCCCCGGCACTGGTGGCGGGGAACACGGTGGTTTTCAAACCCGCCGAATTAACGCCCGCCACTGCCTCGCTCCTGGCCGAGATTTACGAAGAGGCCGGGCTGCCGCCGGGCGTCTTCAACATGGTCGTCGGCTCCGGCTCGGTTGTCGGCGAGACTATCGTCAACGCGCCGGTCATTCGGGCGGTTTCGTTTACCGGCTCTAACGCCGTCGGTAACGCCTTGTATGTCAAGGCGGCAACGCGCGGCATCAAGGTGACCTGCGAGATGGGCGGCAAGAATGCGGTCATCGTCATGCCCGACGCCGACCTGGACAAGGCCGCCACCGCCATTCACGGCGGCGCTTTTGGCTCGACGGGCCAGCGCTGCACGGCCACGTCGCGGGTGCTGGCTCATCCGGCGGTCAAAGAAGGTCTATTGGAACGGCTGGTGGACAAGGCTGCGAAGATCAAGGTCGGGCCGGGGCTGGATGAAACGATGGATATGGGTCCGGCGGTGGACGAAAAGCAGTGGCAGACCGACCTGGAGTATATCGAAGTAGCCAGGAGCGAAGGGGCGCGCCTGGTCACGGGCGGCAAGCGGCCGGCTCACCTGGAGCGCGGCTATTTCGTCGAGCCAACCATTTTTGACAACGTCACCCCTGCGATGCGCATCTTCAAGGAAGAGGTCTTTGGCCCGGTGCTGGCGGTCAGCACGGCTAACAGCTTGCAGGAAGCGATTGATTTTGCCAACTCGGTTGAGTATGGCCTGACGACCTCGATTTTTACCGAGAGCATTGATACCGTCATGCGCTTTGTCGAGGAAGTCGAGACCGGCATGGTTCACGTCAACGAACCGACCATCGGCGGCGAGGCCCAACTGCCTTTTGGCGGGACCAAAGCCACCGGCGTCGGCGAGCGGGAGATGGCCGAAGAGGGGCTAAACTTCTTCACCGAGCTGAAAACGGTTTTTATCAACTACTCCGGCAAAGCGGAGCGGTTGATGATTCGTTAAATCAGGAATTCAACACCTATGCCTAGCAGTAAGTCAGCTTCAAAACCGAATGAACCCGTGCCGGCAGAACCGGGTCCGCACCCCTCCGGCTATCGCATGTTTACCGACGCCCAGCTAGACGAAATCCACCAGGCCGCGCTGGAAATTCTGCGGCGCACCGGCGTGCGAGTCTACGAAGCTGAGTCGCTGGCCCTGCTCAAGGAGGCCGGCTGTCTCGTCACCGACGAAAACCGGGTGCGTTTTCCCGCTGCCGTGATTGAAAATGCCCTGCTTTACGCTCCCTCGCGGATTACGCTGTGCGACCGGACCGGCCAGCCGGCTATGCATCTGGAGGGCCATCGCACCTATTTTGGGACCGGTTCCGATTTGCCCAATGTGCTCGATCTGGAAACCGGCGAGCGGCGGCTGGCCCTGTTGGCCGATGTGCAGCAGACCGCTCGTCTGGCCGACTCGCTGCCCAACTTGGATTTTGTGATGTCTATGGCTTTGCCCTCCGATGTTCCCATCGAAACCTCCGACCGGCGCTCCTTCCTGGCGATGCTGGAGAACACGATCAAACCGCTGGTCTTTACCGCCTGGGATGAAGCCGGCCTGGCCGACCTGATTGCTATGGCCGAGATCGTCGCCGGAGGGCCGGGGGAGCTGGAACTCAAGCCCTTCCTGCTGGCTTATCTTGAGCCGGTGTCGCCGCTGCAACACAGCGAAGTGGTCTTGCGCAAGGTCTTGCTGATGGCCGACCGCGGCCTGCCTTTTGTCTATGCGCCGGGACCGATTGAGGGCGCTTCGGCTCCTGTGGCCTCGGCCGGCAGCCTGGCCATGGCCGCCGCCGAAGTGTTGAGCGGTCTGGCGATTACCCAGCTCCGGCGCAAGGGCGCGCCCTTTGTCTGGGGTTCCGGCAGCGGCCCGCTGGACATGCGCACCCTGGTCGGGACCTATGCCTCGCCCGAATTTATGCTGCACTGCATGGGCATGGCCGAGTTGGCCCATTATTATTACCATCTGCCGGTGTGGGGCTTCTCCGGCTGCTCGGATGCCAAGCTGCCCAATATCCAGGCCGGGATTGAGAGCGCCCTCTGGATTCTGTGGACGGCTCTCAGCGGGGCTAACCTGGTGCACGATATTGGTTACGTCGAGTCGGGCTTGACCTGCTCTTATGAAATGATTGTTATCTGCGATGAAATCATCAGTTTTGTCCGTCGCTTGATGCGGGGCATTGAGCTAAGCCCCGAAGCTCTGGCCCTGGAAGTGATTGATCAGGTCGGACCGGGCGGAGAGTATATCAAGGCCAAACATACGGCGGAACATTACCGGGAGGTCTGGTATCCACGCCTGTTTGACCGGCGCAATTACCATGCCTGGTGGGAGGCCGGGCAGCCCGATGCCGTCAAAACGGCCCGGGATATCGCTCGCCAGGCGGTAACGGCAGCGCCGGCCAATCCGCTGCCGGAGGATACACTGGCAGAACTCCGGGCTATCATCGCCGCCGCCGATGCCCGTGCCGGCTTATCCTGACCATCACCTCTTGAAAAAGGGCGCGAGACTGAAGCCATCGCGCTCAAAGGGCAAAGCTCTCCGAGCTAAAATTAAGCCCAAAGGGTTTCGCTCTTTCAGTTCGACGGCTTCAGCCTCGAACATATGCTCACAAATGGTACACAGGGCGTTATGAGCTAAAAACTATGACAGACAACACTACTCCCGCAGTTCGCTTCTCCGGGGTCAGCCGTCACTTTGGCGAGGTTAAAGCGGTGGACCAGGTTGACCTGGACATCCTGGATGGCGAGTTTTTTACCATGCTCGGACCGTCGGGATCAGGCAAAACCACCTGCCTGCGCTTGATTGCCGGCTTTGAACGGCCCGATACCGGCCATATTGACCTCTACGGCCAGGATGTGTCGGCCTTGCCGCCCTACGAGCGCGATGTGAACACCGTTTTTCAGGATTATGCCCTGTTCCCCCACATGACGGTCGGACAAAATGTCGGCTATGGGCTGATGATTAAAAAGGTGTCCAAGCCGGAGCGGGAAAAGCGGGTGCGGGACATGCTGGAGTTGGTCCGCTTGGGTGGGTTGGAAAATCGTAAACCGGGCCAGTTATCCGGCGGCCAGCGCCAGCGGGTCGCGCTGGCCCGCGCCCTGGTTAACCATCCCCGGGTGCTGCTGCTGGATGAGCCGCTTGGCGCGCTGGACCTCAAGCTGCGCCAGCAGATGCAGATTGAATTGAAGATGATCCAACAGCAGGTCGGCATCACCTTTGTTTACGTGACCCACGACCAGGAGGAGGCGCTGACCATGAGTGACCGTCTGGCCGTGTTTAATCAAGGCAAGATTGAGCAAATTGGCTCGCCAGCCGAGATTTATGAACATCCGGACACACCGTTTGTAGCCGGCTTTGTCGGGGTGTCCAACCTGGTCAGCGGCGAGGTGGCCCGGGCGATTACCGGCTCGCCGGAAACATTTTCTGTCCGCCCGGAGAAAATTCACCTGGGAGATCCGGACGCGCCCGTGCCAGGAGAGATGTATGGGGCTGATGGGCGTATTCGTGAGGTCGTTTATCTGGGATTGTACACGCGTTATATTGTGGAACTGGAGCGCGGCGGCGAATTGACCGTGGTCGAGCAGAATCTTCATACCACTTCGATGGAGGCTCTGGCCGCACGCGGCCGCCGGGTGCGGTTAACCTGGTATCAGCGCCATAATCGGACGGTGGTAGAGAATGGGTAGAAGTGGAAGCCTGCCCACCCATAGGGGGCCTTTGGCTCTAGGGGGCCTTCGGCTCGAAGGCTGGAAGGTTGGAAAGACACAATCCCAATCTTCCGTCCTTCCAACCTTCCTTCTCTTCTCCTCGTTTGAGGTAGACCGATGGCGGTAACAACCCCTTCACCAGCCCAATCAGCTTCAATCAGTAGACGCTCCGGCTCTTTTTGGCAGCGTCTTTCAACGTTTCTTTACCGGCGACCCAAGCTGGTGCTGGTGCTGCTGTTGGGACCGCCGCTGCTGGCCTATGGTGTTTTCTACCTGGGGTCGCTGTCTGCCCTGCTGACGCAGAGTTTCTTTCATCTGGACGATTTTACCGGCGTGGTGGTGCGCCAGTTTACCCTGGCGACCTATGCTGATCTGCTGACTCCGGCCAACCTTGATATTGCCCTGCGAACCTTTGGCATGGCTGTCGCCGTCACTATAGCTTCGGCCATTCTGGCCTTTCCCCTGGCCTATTATATGGTGCGCTACGCCTCACCCCGGGTCAAAGTGATCCTGTATCTGGCGGTGCTGCTGCCGCTGTGGTCGAGCTACCTGGTGCGGGTCTATGCCTGGAAGTTGATTCTGGCCAAGGAGGGGATTATCAGTTGGTTTCTGAACGTGTTCAACCTGGGCTGGCTGTTAGATGGCCTGTTGAGCATCCCCGGTGTTGGCGGGCCTTCGCTGTCCATTTCGGTGATTGGCATGTTCCTGGTTTTTGTGTATGTCTGGTTGCCTTACATGATCTTGCCCATCCAGGCCGCCCTGGAGCGCGTACCTAAATCGCTGCTGGAAGCATCCGGCGACCTGGGCGCGCGCCCCGGCGAAACCTTCCGCCATGTGACGCTGCCGCTGTCTTTTCCGGGAGTGGTCGCCGGCTCTATCTTCACCTTCTCACTGACCCTGGGCGACTTTATTGTGCCGTCCACCCTGGGCAACTCCAGCTTTTTTATTGGCCAGGCGGTGCTGTCCCACCAGGGTACGTCGGGTAATATTCCCCTGGCGGCGGCTTTTACGGTCATTCCGATTGGGATTATGGCGATTTATCTGTTAGCGGCTAAACGGCTGGGGGCCTTTGAGGCGTTGTAAACAGAGGCGATGAAATGATGGGGCGAAGAGGCGAGGAAAATTGTCAATAGCTAACAGTCAACAGTCAATGGTCAATGGTCAATGGTTAATCGTAAATCGAAAATCGTAAATCCAAAATCCTCGGCTCCTTTTGGTTTGACCCTGGCCATGATTGCCGTCGTCATCTTTCTCCACTTCCCCTTTGCCATTATTCTGCTGTACACGCTGACCACCGACGACCGCACCTACACCTTCCCGCCACCCGGCCTGACCCTGGAATGGTTCGGCGTGGCCTGGAACCGGCCCGATGTCTGGCGGGCGTTGGCGTTGTCGGTGCAGGTGGCCTCGGTGGCGACCCTCGTCGCCTTGATCCTGGGCACGCTGGCGGCGGCGGCCGTTTATCGCAGCAAATTCTTTGGCCGCGATGCTATCTCGCTCCTGTTGATCCTCCCTCTGGCCTTACCGGGCATTGTCACCGGTATTGCCCTGCGCTCAGCCTTGAATTTGCTGGACCTGCCCTTTAGCTTCTGGACGATTGTCATCGGCCACGCCACCTTTTGTGTGGTGGTGGTCTACAACAACGTGCTGGCCCGCTTCCGGCGGACGGGCCGCTCCCAGGTCGAAGCCTCGATGGATTTGGGGGCCAATGGCTTTGAGACGTTTCGCCACATCATTCTGCCGGAAATCGCGACCGCCCTCTTGGCTGGCGGCATGCTGGCCTTTGCCCTCTCGTTTGACGAAGTCATCGTCACTACTTTCACTTCCGGCCAGCAGCAAACCCTGCCCATCTGGATTTTCAGCCAGTTGACCCGTCCCCGCCAGCGCCCCGTGACCAATGTCGTCGCCGTGTTTGTCATCGCTTTGACCACCATCCCCATCCTCTGGGCTTATTATCTGACCAAGGATACGAGCGAGACGGCAGGGGGAGGGAAGTAGAAAGTATTACAGTTCTTTTCAGCTATTAATATCCACTTGATCTTGTGTTGTAAAAATTAAACGTGGTGATCATGGTATCGATCATCACGTTTTTATTTTATTCACGTAATTTCAGAGATAGGAGGACTATCTTTCTAGCATTGACTTTGAATTATATTGCGTGATATACTCCAAAGGGGCATCTCTTTCATCAAAGGCAACTTGAGTTCCTCAAGCCGAGTTCAGGAGCTTCAAATGGAACAGCGCTCAATCTTTCAGATTTATAAAGAACTTTTCTATAAATATGCTCTGGATATGATGACCAAAAGCGCAGAATATCCAGACGTAGAGAGACAATTCGACGCACTTTTGCTTTTAGGAGATCGTGTTCTTGTTGCTTGTCAAGAACATCCAAATTTCAGCCGAGTTTGGGATGTAGTAAATGCCCTTGATGAAATTGACCAAGCTATTAAATCAGGCAATGATCCAGCGAAACCTGCCGAGGATATATTGGTGGCGACAGAACTTTGGCTGAAATTCATTCTTTGGTTGGTTTTTCCTAATAAATGGTCTAACCTTGAAGGTAATAAATGGTTCACTTTAGAACGCGTCATTCGAGAACTTGATTTGCTTACCTCAGATGAGGTCCAATACTCGCATGAAGAATATAACAAAGTTACTGATGTTGTTCGGCAGTTTATTCTACGTAATTATCGGTATCGCAATTTTATCCATGAAACACGCGACCGTTCTGCTCCGATTAGAGATAACTTCTTGCCAGCAGCACTGGTAACTTTAATTGCGCCTTTATACAAGTACCACGAGGCAATTAAGAATAGACTTATGGGCTTGATGATTAGGCCATTGGCGGCAGTAGAGCTAAAAGTTGTAATGAAAACTATCGCCGGTGAGCGGCGGGAACATCTTGAACATTTTGCAGGTCGAGAGAAGTGGATCAAAGACCTGCGACAGAAGCTTGAAGGTGATCTGCGAAAGAAAGGTGGCTATTTGCTCTTAACCGCAGAAGAGGGCAGTGGCAAATCAGCTATTTGTGCCAAATTAACAGAAGAGCTTATACAAGGGATTGAGCCACTTGGACCTTACGCTGAGACAATGAGAAGAATAGCTCGGTGGCTGCCAAATACTTTGCTACATTTTGGTAAGCAATCCACTAATAAACCTCAAGAGGTTGCCCGTATTCTAATTGATCAGGCTAATACACTACTCTTGAATCCTGTATCTTTACCAGATCCTAGCGATAATCAGGATATTGGCCTAAGTCCAGAGCTGACTTTTGGGAGAGGTTTTGAACCAGAAACCTCATTCCTGAGAAAGCGTCAAATGAGAGGGTTGCGTGATGAAAGTGCTTCCTATGCTTTAGTAAGGGAATATGGTTTAGAGTATCAACCCGAAGTATTACATACCCGTCGTATTCAAACTGCTCCTAATTTAGATTATTACAAAAGAATTCTCTATGAGGTATTGGATAGAGTAGTGATTGAGCGTGGATATATTATCTTGGTGATTGATGCATTGGATGAAATTAGTCCTGATGGCAGAGGATTGGATTTTTTACCCGAACAACTTCCTCTAGGAGCTTCGGCGCTTGTCACTGCTCGCCCTGGACCTGGAATCAATAAATGGATCCAAAGAAATCGTCATGTTGAACGTCTTCGACTAAATGAATTGACCCGTGACGAAATTCCTCAATTGACCGGGGTTAGTGATAATGATGGGGAAGCACACAAAGAATTCAACAACAAAGTGTGGAATAATAGTGATGGTTGGGCACTAATGGTTAGCGACGTGGCAAAGAGTGTACGTGAAAATCATGGGAACTTCAATTTAGCACGTATTGAAGGAAGTGTTGACGACATTCTTGAACGACAAGCTAATGAATGGCAATCATATCCTATTCAAAATGGTCTTGATCCGCTTCGTGAAATTTTGCTACTAATGGCAGTCTTTGAACCGGCGACCCCTCTTCATCTAAATCTCATTCAATTCTTTCTTGAACATCGTCATATTAGGTTGAGTAACCAGGAACTACGCAATTTACTACAATCGGTTAGAGCACAACTTAAAGGTTTCGATGCCGATCGTATCAAATTGGGGATAAAAGCTTTTGCCGAGTATATAAGAGATCGGCATTGTAGCCCCCGAGAATTACGTCGTACCTTGGAATCTGTAGTGGCTTGGCTTGCCGAAGATGAAGAGGTAGATAATGAGACAGTAGCTCGTTTCCTTCAATACTGGACTGATCCCAAACAAGTTCGTGATGAGCATTTCCGCTCAATAGCTGAAAGATTAGTTGAGGCATTGATAGAGGATAGAAAAGCCGCAGAAACCCTTCGGAAAATAGCCTCGATAACCTGGCCAGAGAAGGGAGTATCTCCACTTGCAATTCGATGTTTAAGAGCAGCAGCTCAGTTGGGTAGTAGAGCAGCAATGGGAAATTTAGGAAATCGTTTGCTCGATGGGGAAGGAGTGCCTCAGAATAAAGAAGAAGGGGAACATTGGTTATACAAAGCTGCTGAGGCCGGACATGAACTCTCGATGGTTACTTTGGGGCAACGGTTAGTTGAGGGCGACGAATTAACTAAAAATACCAAAGAAGGTGAGAAGTGGCTACGAAAAGCAAGTGAGGCCAACTATGAATTAGCAATGCTTGTTCTTGGTAGTCGCCAAATTTCAGGACGAGATTTGCCTGAAAACAGAAATGAGGGTGTTGATTGGTTACGAAAAGCAGCCGAGGTAAAAAACTTTTCACCTGCTATGTTCGTGCTTGGCAATTTTCTGCTTACAAATAGTGAATTAGCGCAGAATACTGGAGAAGGAGAGAAATGGCTGCTGAAAGCAGCGAATGTAGGTGAGGCGAATGCAATGTACATTCTTGGCAACCGGTTGCTCGAAGGAGAGGATTTAACGGAGGATAGACAAGAAGGGGAAAGATGGTTACGTAAGGCAGCAGAAGCTAACCATGCCCCTGCCATGCGAAATCTTGGTATTCGGTTATTAGATGGGGAGGGTTTAATACAGAACACTGACGAAGGTAGGGAATGGCTAGAAAAAGCAGTGAAGGCAGATGATCAAATCGCAATGTATCGTCTTGGTAATCGTTTACTAGATGGATATGGTTTACCCCAAGATAACAAACAAGGGAAAGAATTGCTGTTAAATTTAGCAAAGAAGGAATTCGCTCCTGCGATGGATAGTCTTGGTAGACGTCTGCTAGATGGTCGAGGCCTGCCCCAAAATAGCAAAGAAGGAAAACAATGGTTACAAAAAGCGGCGAAAGCAAATTATCCCCCTTCAATGTATCATATCGGTCGCTATTTGCTCGAGGGAAAAGGTATAGCTCAAAATACTAACGAGGGAGAAAAGTGGTTACGTAGGGCATTAGAAGAAGGTTACCCTACTGCAATGGCATATTTTGGTAATTGTCTACTTGACGGGGATCGCCTCCCCAAAAACAGCGCTGAAGGAGAAAAGTGGCTACGTCAGGCTGTTGAGGCAGGTGAGGAACAGGCAATGCGAGTCCTTGGAGTTCGTCTACTTGAAGGGGACGGCCTTGCTAAAAACAGTGAAGAAGGGGAAAAATGGCTGCGTCAAGCTGCTGAGGCAGGCGAGGTGCAAGCAATGCTAAACCTTGGAGTTCGTCTACTTGAAGGGGACGGCCTTGCTAAAAACAGTGAAGAAGGGGAAAAATGGCTGCGTAAGGCAGCAGGGACAAATACCCCCCAGGCCATGCGAATTCTTGGCGATCAGCTGCTTGATGGAGACAGTCTTGCTGGAAACAGTGAAGAAGGTGAAAAGTGGTTACGTAAAGCAGCAGAGACAAATGACACCGAGGCCATGCGAATCCTTGGCAATCGACTGCTTGATGGAGTCGGTCTAGTCAAAAGTGGTGAAGAAGGTGAAAAGTGGTTACGTAAAGCAGCAGAAAAAAGGGAGGTCCGTGCAATGGAAGAGCTTGGGGACCGTTTAATTAAAGGAAAGGGTTTGTTCAAAAGAGTATCAGAAGGGGCAAGATGGTTGAGGAAAGCGGCAGATGAAGGTTATATACCCGCCATAGGTAATCTTGGTTATCGTTATCTTAATGGAGAGGGTTTGCCACAAAATAAAGCTCGCGGAAAAGAATATCTTGTCAAAATAGAAAATTCTAAAAATGCGGAAGAAATGACGGTTATAGGACAAAGGCGATATGAAATAGGAGACTATAAATCTGCTTTTGAGTTTTTTCTTCGTGGTTTCAATCTTGGAAGTGAAGATGCAAGGAACGATTTAGCCTATATGATTCGACGCTCAGAGGTGCCTCTAGATGCAACTCCACCCTACACAGCAATAGAACTTCTCAGAGTATTGGTTGAGAAAAATCATTCTGTTGGAACTGTGAACTATGCACTTTGTTTAGCCACTGGTTTTCAGTGTTCAGAAGATTGGAAAGCGGCAGATCAATTAATAACCCGTATAAAGAAGGGGTCTGGAGTTTTTCAGTGGTGGTATGATTTGGTTAAGAAAGATGATCCAGAAGGGGATTTAGTAGTAGGTTGGCTAGCCCGCCACCGTTTGATAGATGATCCTGATGGCTTAACAGTTGCAGAACGATTGGGACGTGCCCGCGCAGGAGGATGGAGAGTGCCAGAATGGATGGATGAAACTGTGAGGTGAAGTCCCCCTAAGTTTAACAAACAATCAGCATGCTGTACATTAAAAGACGGGGATGGATTAATATCATGATTCTTGAAGTCGCTATTTTGGATGTAAAAATAGAGACGATAAATGAATTTGAGATTGCCTTCAAACAAGCCTCACCCATCATCGCCTCGATGCGCGGCTACATCTCCCATGAATTGCAGCGCTGCCTCGAAGTCCCCAACCGCTACATTTTGCTGGTGCGCTGGGAAACGCTGGAAAATCATACGATTGGGTTTCGCCAATCAGCGGAATACCAGGAGTGGAAGCGGCTGCTCCACCACTTCTATGACCCCTTCCCCACGGTGGAGCATTACGAAATGGTGCTCAACCACCCGGCCTGACGCGGAAAGTACCCCTATGTTGAGTAAAGCAGCTTTATGGGCGCTTCTGGCCGGGCTGGTCTTTGGCCTGACCGCTGTCATTTGCAGTTACCTGGTTTTGAAAGATGTGGTGGGTGATTGGCAGGGAATGTTGGTCGCCGCACCCCTGACGGCGTTTTTCTGCGGTATGGTTTGTTGGGGGATATTCGTGGCTCGCCGCCAAAAGGTGAGGTTCTGGCGCGGCGTGTGGGTCGGCGCGCTGGTGGCATTGCTGTCGCACCCGCTGGTCTGGTACGGAAGCATCCTCTACTTTTACCTGGCGGGGGAACCGCGTACGCTCAATCCCATTGAAGGTCTCTGGGCCAGTCTGGTCTATGGATTGCTCAGTTTGGCTTTTGCCGGCTGGCTGACCGTGCCGGCAGCAGCCGTAACCGGCGGTCTCCTGGCGTATATTCAGACCAAGATAGAGTCTCGCCGGGAGAGGCCGCCGCTCAACGTTGGTTCAAGCGGGCCAACACTTGAGGAATAACCTGATCCAGCAAGTCGTTGTGGGCGTTTGTGCCCAGGCGAGCAATCACGGCAGATTTGACCTGCGCGGCCAGGTCTGATTCGGTTGCCGGAGGAGGCGGCGCAGCGGGAGCGGGTAGCGGCGAACTCGGGCCGACCACCGCCGGGGGGAGCTGCATCTGCGGAGCGACGGCCAGGCGAGGCAAACCGCTCGGCTGGCCGCTGCGCTGGGCGACCAATTTCATCTTCAAGCCCAGGGCAATCGCTCTTTCACGAGCCAGGTCGGTCATAACCACGTCGTCGTCAATCTCAATCTCGGTCACGCCGTTGGCGTGCATATCGCTAATGTCGCGTTCGGTGTAAAAGGTTTTCATAGATTTTGCTCCATTAGACAGGGTAGCAGGTAGCAAGGTAGCAGGGTCGCAGCTTTTTTATGCTACTTTGTAACCCTGCTACCCTGTCACCCTGCTCTCCCCTCCATACCCTCAATCGCCGCTATTGCCGCGTTCTTGGCCGTCAGCATCTCCGACTCGCTGCCGCTCATCCACATGCGGCCAAAGCGGCCCACCGAAGAAATATGTAATAACTTGATATTCGCCCGTTTCTCGGCCTCGTTGGCGGCGATGTTGATGTAGGCCGCCGGGGCGACTTCCAGCACCAGCAGGGTTTCCCCAGCCACCAGCATCGAACCGCGCCGGAAGCGGTTAAGCAACTGGGCCTGGTAGGGGTCAACGTTGGTAATCAACTGGACCGAAGCCACCTGGGGTCTAATCCGGTCGGTATCTTGCAGGCCCAGCCGCTGCAAAACCATCGCCCCGGCCTGCAGGACGGCTTCTTGGGATTGGGAATGAATTTCGAACATGCCGAACTCACGCTCGACAATCTGAGCGCCGGGTCGAGCCTCTGTTGCTTTAACAGCAACGTCAACCATGCTAAAGACTTCGTTGCCGGGGGCGACCTCTATATACAAGGAGGCCATCCCTTCGATCATTAAGTCGCCCTGGGTTACCGTCCCGACAAAAGAAGCATATTGCGGCTGGGTCCGGTCCAGATAACAATAAACGCGCAGTTGGAATTCGCCGGCCATAAGGATATTACCCTCATAATTCAGAGTTTTGTTTTCGTGTTACGTGTTGCGTGGTGCGTAATATTACTGACGCAACACGCAACACGCACTACGCATCGTGCATGGCCACGCCTAACGGTGTGACAAACAACGGATGACCGGGAATGACGGTCTTGACGCCGGTCACTTCCTGTATCACCCGATCAATGCCGCTGAAACTGGCCGTGCCGCCAACCAGATAAATCGTTTCGACCGGATGAACGGCGATGTGACGAGCCACAATCGTCCCGACTTTCTCCATCACCGGGCGCACGACCGGGAACAGCCGCCGGTGCTGCTTGGTATCTTTTTTCAGCGCCTCCGCCTGCTCAAACTCCAGCTTCAACGCCCCGGCAATGACCAGTGAGAAATGGGTTCCGCCGGTCGGCTCGTCGGCGGTATAGATAACTTCCCCATTACGAAAAATGGCAATGCCGGTCGTCCCGCCGCCCACGTCTACTACCGCCCCGTTCTCGACCTGCAAGACGGCGTTGGCGGCGGTAGGTTCATCTACCATGTGCTCAACCTCAAACCCGGCCGCTTCGACCACATAGCGCGTGGCCCGGACTTCAGTCGCCGGGACTCCGGGTGGATAGGTGGTGGCGGCGGTGGTCAGCTCAAAGCCGAGCCGGTCCTCTACATTTTGCTTCAATTCACGCAGCAGGCTGATTGCCCCGTGAAAATCAACGACCAACCCATCCCGAACTATCTGGGCAAAGCGATACTCGCCGGCCAGCGGCTGCATCTGCTCGTCCAGCACCGCTAAAACGGTGTAGGCTGTGCCCAGGTCAACGCCGACATGGACCCTGCGTTGGGGCTTATCCCAGGGATCATGATCTTCCGCTTGGCGTCCAACATGCGTTTTGGGCGCCTGTTTTGGCGTTGCGCCATTCAGTTCCCCAACCATCACCTCCTGGGCTTTGGTCAGAAAGGCGTCGAGTTCTGGATTCATAAAGGCTCTACTTGTAGGACAAACTTTAGTTTGTCCATTTTAGACAAGCTAACAGCTTGTTCTACCCAGCGGCTAACCCAACCCCCCTGGAATCTTCCAGGCAATTTTGCCGGCTTTCAACAGCAGGATCAGGTAATAAACCGCGCTGGAAAGCCGGTTCAGGGCGACCACCAAATCAGACCGGCTGAGTTGACCATCCGGCCCGGTGAAAGTGGCGGCGGCCACGAGTTCAGTTTCACGCACCTGGCAGCGCAGCAAGTTTAGCTGCAAGACCATCTCGTGGTCATCAGGGCCGGGCACCACGTGGGGAATCCCCACGCTGCGGTCGGGCCGGTGGCTGGCTTCGCGGATGTCGGCCTCGCTCAACCCGGCCAATTGCAGCGGCGCGACCTCGCGTTCATGGTACTCGGCGCTGGTAATCTCCCGGCAATAGGCGGCCAGGGTGATCAAATAGGTCGCCAGTTCCGGCAGGCTAAAACGGTGAGCCTGCGCTGTCGCCAGCAAAAAGTGGGCGTGGAGCGTGTCCATTTTACCGCGCAGTACAAAACGCGGCACGGTTTTGGGGGCAAAATGAGTCGCATCCAGTTGGGCCATGTGCGCCGGTTTTTGGGTCAGCGGCTGGCCGCAGACGGTACAGGTGGGCAGCGGCCCGCTCAAATTGACCGGGAACTCGCCGGGTTTATCCCAGGGAGGAGGTGGTGAGGAGGCGATCCCCATTCGGGGGCAGGTGAGGCGAAGTGTAGATGGATCTCTGGCCTCCTGCCCCTGATCTTCTGCAAAGGGACTGCTTGACGCTGTGGTCAGCAGTCGGCGGTCGGCGGTCGCCTCTGCAAAGGTGACCGTAATGCCCCACTGGTTAATGAAATCGCGAGCCGAAGGAGTTAAGCGTGTATGGGGCGGGAAGGGCGGGATGCTGCCCCGGCCCCCCTGCCACAGCTCGCGCAGTTCGGCCTCAGTGATGACGGTCACTTTTGCGACTCCCAATCCGCCGGAAAGGTCACGTAGAACACCTTGGCGTAGCTCGGCGAGCCAAAGAAGATGTTGCTGCCTTTGGGAATGTAAATGACATCGCCGGGGTTGCCAATGACGATCTGGTTTTCCAGCCGCACTTCCAGTTGCCCGTCAATGACAAAATCAATCTCGTCGTAGTTAAGCACCCAGGGGAAAGACCCCTTGCCCCAGGTCATAAAACCGGCGGCCATGGGCGACCCGTGACTGGCGGTGATAACATCGGTGACGTGAATGTTCATCTCCGGCCGGTTGACGTTGAAGGCGAAGGGAGTCAACTGTATCCCGTCGGCTTTAACGTGAACCAGTGAGCGGCCAGGACGCGCGCTTTTGCCGACGACTGGCGGCAAGGCAGCGCCACCCGAACCATCGCCCTCGCGATGTACCTGCACCCCGAGGCCACGAGCCACGTCCAACGCTTCAGGGGTAATCCGGTCGTCTGGAGCGAGCAGCAGGTAATGACCGCCCGGCTCCTGGGCCAATCGGCGAATATCGGCTGCCGTGAAGAATTGTGCCACAGGCATCCTCCCTTAATTTTGGATTTTAGATTGCCCTTTGAGGCGTGGATTTTGGATTAAGTAAAAATCCAAAATCGCCCATCCAAAATCTAAAATCACGACGAGTGTCCACCGAAACTACCTTTGCTTTCCCTAGGCAGAATCGTCTCGACATCCGTGTGCGGGCGTGGGATGACGTGGACCGAAACCAACTCGCCAACGCGCTTGGCTGCGGCTGCCCCGGCATCTGTGGCTGCTTTGACCGCGCCGACATCGCCGCGCACCATGACGGTGACAAAGCCGCCGCCAACATACTCGCTGCCGATCAGCTTGACATTAGCGGCCTTGACCATGGCATCGGCGGCTTCAATCGCGCCAATGAGTCCCTTGGTTTCAACCATACCCAGGGCAATCATTTGAATATCTACCATTGTCTTTTTCTCCTTTGGTTGTGAAGATTCGCTATAATTTGTTGGTGTTGTTGCACCGGCGCTCGATGTTACTGCCGGTATGAGTGCTGCGGGCGTCTCCGGGGCCGGCAATTTCGGCCGGGTTCGCTTCGGTTTCGCTGGATTAGCATCCGCTGGCTCAGGTGGCTCAGGCGGTGGTTTATTACCGCCGGTTGATTTGCGTGTGGGCATAATCTAATTTAATACCCTCCCTTTCGACCCAAGACTTCCTCAATCACAGCCCGCACGAGGGTCTCGACTTCCGCCAGGCTGGGACCGGTGCTATTGCCGCCCGCAATGGAAGCGGCTGCGGGCGCATCAACCATAGCTTCGGTGGGTGGATTGTTGACGCCGTAGGCCACCCGCTTGATGTTGAGCAAGTGGGTTGTAGTAATATTGTCGCCGCTGATAGAGCCGCCAACGCCGCCGGAGCCGAGGGTCATGGCCGGCATCAGGTTGGTGGTGAAGCCCACGGAGCCGAGTGTGCCCATCGTGTTCACCAAAATACGAAAGACCGGTTTTTCCAGGCCAAATTGGAGAACTACGTTTTCGTCGGTCGCGTGGATGACTAACGTGTGCCCCCTGCCCCCAAAGCGGATCATCTCGAGGCAGCGCTCGCAGCCCGCTTCCCAGCCGTCGGCCTCGTACCAGCCCAGCACGGTGGTCAGCTTTTCACGGGAGAGCGGCTCGTCCTTGCCGACCTTGCTCAAGGGCGCCACCAAAATTTTGGTGGCGGCGGGAATCTGGATCCCGGCCATCTGGGCCAGCGTTTGGGGCGTCTGCCCGACACTGCGCGGGTAAATCACGCCGGTTGGCGAAAAGAGAATATTAGCCAGGGCAGCGGCCTGATCGGGATTGACGAAGTAAGCTCCCAGCCGCTCCATCTCGGCCCGTAGTTGTGCGGCAATCGGCTTGTCGGCCACCACCGCCTGCTCGGTGGCGCAAATGACCGAGTTGTCAAAAGCTTTGCTGGAGACAATCGTGTAGGCCGCCTTTTTAATATCGGCGCTGCGGTCTACATAGCAGGGCACATTGCCCGGCCCGACGCCGTAGGCCGGTTTGCCCATGCTGTGGGCCACCCGGACCATATCGGAGCCGCCTGTTGCCAGGATGACGGCAATGCGCCTGTGTTTCATCAATTCTTGCGTGCCCGGCAAAGAAATTTTGGACATGCAGCCCACCAGGCCGGCCGGCATGCCGGCTGCTGCCCCGGCCTCAGCCATAACTCGTGCCGTTTCGCCGCAGCATTTGTAAGCCGCCGGATGCGGGGCGTGGACAATCCCGTTGCGGGCTTTGACCGCAATCAACGTTTTATACATCACCGTCGAGGTTGGATTGGTGCTGGGGCTGAGCGCTGCCACCACGCCCATAGGCCAGCCAATTTCAACGATGCCCCGGGCTGGGTCGCGCGAGAGGACTCCCACTGTTTTGATGTCTTTGATCGCCTCCCAAACAACTTTGCTGCCCAGGTGGTTTTTTAACATCTTATGGCGAGGATTGCCATAGCCCGTTTCTTCGGACGCCATTTGTCCCAGCCGAGCCGACTCGCGGTAAGCTGCGCCGGCCATCGCCTCGCAAATGCGGTCCACCTGTTCCTGGCTGAAGCGGAAAAACTTTTGCTGGGCCTCGTAAGCTGCTTCGGCCAGGGCGCGGGCCTCCTGGATGGATTGCAGATCGTGATCGTAATCTTGAGCCATTCCTGTCTCCAATTTACGATTTACGATTTTGGATTTACGATTTAAAGCCAAATCGTAAATCGTAAATCGTAAATCTAAAATTTGAGGGGACTCCGGGCCACCTCGAGGACCGCATCGCGGAAGGCGGCGCAGGCGGCCCGGCAGGCGCTTTGGCTGCCGGTCAGCAAGCCGCCGGAAAAGTTGGTTTCCGAGGGCGGGTTGTACCAGACTTTCATCTCGACATCCGCCGCTTTGAGGGCGGCGTCCAGGGCATAAGTTGCTTCCAGCGGCGGGGCGATCAGGTAGGCCAGCGGTTGGCCTCGCGGAATGCTGGCGGCCCTGGAGAGATAAGAGCCGGTGCTGGAAATGGTATGGGCAAAGAAGGCCAGCGAGTTATCTTCGTTGGCCGAGTAGAAAAAGGCCTCGTTCTCCAGGTAGTTGATGGTCGCGCTTAGTCCGGCGCGCACCTCGGCCGGGTCCGGGCCGGACATCATGGCAATGATTTCGCCGGAGAGGGGGCCGGAGGCATGGGCCGACCCCGCATAAAACGAGCGGGCGTAGACAATTTCCACATCGGCCATCTTGGTACCCTCGTCAATCGAAGCGTAGAGGGCATCGTCAATGCTGGCCGTAATCAGCCCCAAACTGCGGTGGGCCGGATTGAAATCGGGATACTGTGACTTCAACTGCTCGCCAAAGCCGCGGTCAAGGTTGGGAATCAGCCGGACGGCCAAAACGTCGGCTTTGATGGGATCGAGAATTGCCATAGTGTGTTCCTCCAGATAGTGCATGATGCGTAATGCGTGAGATCGGGTTTCACGCATCACGCATTACATTTCACGTTTTTTCAACTAATTTCAAATCCACCCCACTGGTACTGTATTTAATCATCTTTTGAATAAGCTGGACGGCCAGCGCTCCGGCTTCGAGCGGGTTGAGGCCGCCCTCGTAAATGTTGCAGACCACGTCGCGGTTGGCGTCGGTGGAATCGGGCTTGGGGCGGTAGCCCATGTAGATGCTCATGCTTTCGGCGCGGGCCAGGCCGGGCCGCTCGCCAATCAGCAGCACGCAAACTTTGGCGTCAACAATGCCGTTAACATCGTTGAGCAGGCCAACCCGCGCATTTTTGACAAAGAAGGGGGTTCCCATCGTCAACCCCGCCGCCTGCAAGCCCTGTTTTAGCACCGGCATCACTTTAGCCAGGTTGTGCTCAATCGCCGCGCCGCTCAAGCCGTCCCCGACAAACACCTGTACATCGGGTTTTTTAACGCAGCGCTCGGTCAGGAGGCGTTTGGCTTCCTCGGTCAGCTTGCGCCCCAGGTCAGGCCGCTTGAGGTACTCCTGCCGGTCGTGGGCCTGGCTTTCGACCACAAATAAGCCCTGCTCTTCCAATAACTTGGGATTGACCTCGTGGAACAGGGCATCCTGGGTCACGCCGTGATCGGCCTGGAAGAGCAGCAGCGCTTTGGTGCGCGGTCTCGGCCCGGCCCGGCCCACACCGATGCGGGTGGGGGTGGTCGCCATCAGCGCCCGCAGCCCGTCCGGGTCAATCGGGTTGGCTACGCCGGGGGTGCGGCGGGCGGCCTCGTCGGTAGGGTCGGGCAGGTCAACGACTGGCCCGTTCCCTCTGGCGCTTGGCGTTTGAGCTGCGCCGCCGTTTGCGCCGGGCCGCTTGGTGATTTCGGCCAGAACGGCCTGAACAATCGCTTGAATTTCGGCTTCTTGCATAGCCAATATCCTTTCAACTACCTTTGCACTTTTCGCACCAGGCTGCAAATGGGACACAGATTAACGCAGATGAACACAGATAGGATAAATTTTTAAGAAAAATCTGTGTGAATCTGTGAAATCTGTGTCCTAATCTAAAAGTGTAAATAGTATTCCTTTCAGTAGGCTGGGGTCAGGCCATCTCAAATTGAAGCACACGTAGTTTTTCCGGTTCGGTGCGGGTGCTTCAATCTAAAATCTCGATACCGACCACCCGGCCCTTCTCGTTATCAATCTTCAATCTCATTTCTATCTTCCCAACGGCTTGCGTTAGCCGCAAGTGGGCGGGACGAGGCAAGGTTTGGGAGCAGGATTCTGCTGAGGCGTTGAAAACTGCCAAAAAACGCGGCGAATCCCACTTATCGGCTGCACGCTGTGTTGGGCGGTACTCACTTTGTTGACTTTTTCAGTGCAGGTTCGATATCCTTTACGCGATGGTAGCTGGAGTGACCGTCAAGATCAAAGGGCCATTCCGGTCGGCGCTCCCTGTCACTGAACCACTCTTCGGGTGTAGCTTGAAGCGCAGCCAGTACATCGTCCTGAACTTGCCTGTGCCAAGCTAAAACCTCCTGCGGGGAGCGATCTCGCCAACGCTCGTAGATGAGGTGGTTCCCATCAGTCCAACTGAGCCCTTTCTCCTCTACCGGTATGGGTTGTTTCTTGGCTTTTCTGACCACGTCGGCCTTCCAATGGGTAATATGCGCCAGTGCATCTTTCACGGTCCAAGGGTCTTTGGTCTCGGATCTGGTTAGCAATCTATTCCAATCCTGATCGGTAAGGTTGTTAACCAGATGATCCAGGCGTTCGAACTCTCGAATAGTGCGCTTGATTACTTCCTCGCGAATATGACGCATAAGAATGAACCTCTTGCATATTTTAACTCTACTCGAGCTGCGACTGCGTGTACCGCCCAATTTTGAAGTAGCAGGAAACCTTGATATTGGAATATCGGACATCCTGCATAGTTTATTATCGGGAAACCGGCCTATTTCTCTAAAAATTCGTATAAACCTGGCTAAATCCGGCCTGGCGCACGAGGCTGAAGCCATCGTGCTGAGAGAGCGAAGCCCTTACGGGCCAAAATTCCACCTCGAAGAGCTTTGCCCTTTCAGAGCGACTGTAGCGTTATTTATGCCACGGAAGTACTAGACCAGCGGTTGCATCCCTAAGAGATGGCAAATTTCAAGGCCATCATCCAAATCTTCCCAATAAATGGCAAATCCACCCGGCTCAATGGACCAGTTGGCCCGCTGCTCCGGCGAGGCTTGACTTAACCATTCCAACCATTCAACTTGGTCTATTGGCAGGCTGACCTCCCGGCCATCGCTAAGGGACACGTATAGTTTATTTTCCTCAAACCGAACTCCTATCGCTTTGACTTCATTTGTAACACTAGCGGCTAAAGTAATCATTCCACACCTCTAACAATCTCTCTTGATTTTGGCGGGTTAACCTCAAAATACGATTCAGTTCAGTTTGATTATAACCATGATTCTGTTGCAATACTACAGGCTGAAGCCAAATTTTAGCTTCATTCTCGTCATGTAAAACGTGGACGTGAGGCGGTTCACCCAGGTCAGAAGAGTAGAACCTGAATTTATAGCCTTCGATCAAAACAGTAGGCAAAATAGACCTCTACCGTCTCAAGAAAAACGATGGATCCCCTGCCTTCTCCGTCAACCGGCCATTCTTCATCAGCCCCATCTCTTCCAGCCAGCACTCGAATTCCGGCAGCGGGCGCAGACCGAGCGTCTGCCGCAGGGAGGGGGCATCGTGATAGCTGGTGCATTGGTAGGCCAGCATGACGTCGTCGCCCATGGGCACGCCCATAAAGTAGTTGCAGCCGGCGGCGGTCAGCAGCACGGCCAGGTTTTCGATGTCGTTCTGGGTGGCGCGGGCGTGGTTAGTGTAGCAGGCGTCGCAGCCCATCGGAATGCCGGTCAGCTTGCCCATAAAGTGGTCTTCCAGCCCGGCGCGGGTGATTTGCACGGCGTCGTACAGGTATTCCGGCCCGATGAAGCCGACCACCGTGTTGACCTGGTAGGGGTGCCAGCGTTTGGCCAGGCCGTAAATGCGGGCTTCCAGGGTCAGTTGGTCCCAGCCGTTGTGGGCGTCGGCGGAGAGGGCCGAGCCTTGCCCGGTTTCAAAATACATGTAGTTGGGGCCTTCGGGCCAGCAGTATTTCTGGGCCATGGCGTAGGCTTCGTCCATCATCCCGACGTCCACGCCGAAGCTGGCGTTGCCTTTTTCGGACCCGGCCAGGCTTTGGAAGACCAAACCGACCGGCGAACCCTGCTTCATGGCCTGCATCTGGGTGGTCACGTGAGCCAGCAGGCAGTTTTGGCTGGGAATCTGCCAGGTCTGGATGACGTCGTAGGTCATATCGAGCAGGCGCATGACGCTGCCGACGCTGTCGTCTACCGGGTTGATGCCGATAACGCTGTCGCCGGAGCCGTAGGACAGGCCCTCGTAAATTTCGGCGCGGATGCCTTCGGGGCTGTCGGTGGGGTGGTTGGGCTGGCAGCGGCTGGCCAGCGTGCCCGGCTGGCCGGTGGTGTTACGGCAGTGGGAGCCGACCCGGATTTTGCTGGCCCCGTAAATCAAATCCAGGTTGGACATCAGCTTGGTCACACCGGCGACCATCTCGCCGGTCAGGCCATTGCTGATGCGGCGGAGATCGGTCCCCGTGGTCCCATCCGACAGGATCCACTCCCGGAACTCGCCGACGGTCCAGCCTTTGATCTCCTGGTAGATGGTTTCGTTCACCGCGTCGTCAATGACCCGCGTCACTTCATCCTGATCGTAAGGCACGGCGGGGTTCTGGCGCAGCGTTTCCAGGGTCACTTCGGCCAGGACATACTTGGCCGCGGCCCGTTCGGCCACCGAGGTCGCGGCCACGCCGGCCAACTCGTCGCCCGATTTAGGCTCGTTGGCCTTGCCCATCAGCTCGCGGATGTCGCCGAATTCGTAGGTTTTGCCGAATAGTTTGGTGCGTAGGAGCATGGTTATCCCCTTTCAGCAGGAGAGTTGGTTGATTTTAAGACATAACGAATGAAAGAGCAAAAGGACAAGCTTCGTTACACAGAGCCTCACTGAGAACTCACAGAGATGCACAGAGAGGTTAAAAAGTCGAAGTCAGGTCATTATAAAACGGTGAATACCACTTTTGAGCAGTTTGACATTGAAGTTTATCAGCAACCCTATCTTACAGCCAGAGAATTTTAGATAAGACAGAATTTGAGCTTCGTGGACCGGGCTAATTTGCTCAACTACTTTCAATTCCACAATTACCTCTTGCTCAACCAGTAAATCGAGACGATAGCCTTGGTCCAAGAGTATTTCTTTATAGACCAAGGATAAGATCTTTTGGCGCTCAACCGTCAACCCCAACCGTTCCAGTTCGTAAACTAGACAAGTTTCATAAGCTGACTCCAAAAGGCCAGGCCCTAGATGCCGGTGTACCTCAATAGCCGCTCCAATAATCTTCTCTGTTAAACGATTCAACTCAGCTTGAGTCAACCTGTCCTGACCCATATAGAAAACCTCTGAGTATCTCTGTGTCTTCTCCGTGTCCTCTGTGTAACGTATTCTTAGCCGCCTCAGTGGTAAAAGATCAACGTCTTTACGCTCAACGGCACCACCCGCCCATCGAGCAGCGGCCGGCCGATGTCAATGTAATCGCCCTCCTGCAAGCCGACCTGATCCACCACCAGCAGCGGGTGCTGAGGGATGAGCGTTTTGACCGATTGTCCCAGGGCGCGGGCGTAATCGTGCTCGATGATGATGATAAAGGGCTGGTGGGCCGGCAGTTTGGCCAAAGCGAAATCGGCCAGTCCCGCCGCCAGCTCGGAAAGCTGGTTAAAATCCAGCTTCCAGGTTAATTCCAGGGCCAGGGCAAACTGGCTCTCGGCAGGATTGACGTCCCAGCGTGTTATGGCCTCCTGGACTGTCTGTGTGACCTGCTGGCGGGTCGGCGGCACGGCCGGCCAGTGGGCGCGGACCACCGGCACGTTGCGAATGGGCAGAATCTCGGCCTCGGCCCAGATGGTGCTGCCGCTCAGGGTGATGGTTTGCGAGCTAGCCCCCATCACGGTCGCGCCCATCGTTTCGGGCGGGCGGCGGATGGTGTAGCCCTGAATCTTTGGGTGCAGCCGGAGCGACTCGGCCAGCAGCGGCCCGACATCGCCGTGAATCGTGGCATCGGCCACTGAGTTAATGGTCAGCGGCTCATAAAAGTAGTGCCCAATCCCGCCGGAGAAAAACAAAATCGTGCCCTGGCCGGAAACCGGCGAGTGGGCCGTCAGCATCAGCTTATCGCCCAAAGGATGGCTCGTCCCCTCGATCAAGGAAACTGTTAAATCGGCCATGCAGTGGGTAAAGGTCCGCAGGTGGGCCAGCGCCGGCTGGCTGCCCAATTGAAACGGCAGGCCCAGGTACTCGATGATGAGCCGGGCCGGGTCGGCAATGTGGCGGATGTGGCCGCTGGCCGGGTCGAGCTGCAAAATGCGCCCGCCGTAATTCATCGCCGCCGAGGCGATCATCTCACCCTGGCGAAAGATGGCGCTGTTAGCCGAGCCGCCGCCGATATCCACGTTGGTCACGGTGCAGTAATGCTCCCGCGAATAGCTGGCCGCGCCCGCGCCCCGCCCGGAGATCATGGATTCCAGGTGCGGCCCGGCCACCGTGACCACAAAATCGCCGGCCAGGGCAGAGATAGCCTCCAGAATGGCGTCGGCATTGCGCTTTTTGGCCGTTTCGCCGGTAACGATGACCGCGCCGGTCTCCACCTGATCGGGCAAAATCCCGGCCTGCCGGTACTCCTGGCGCAAAATCTGCTCCAAAGCCGGGGCGTCAATTTCATCCGGTCCCTTCAGCGGGGTAAAATGAATCTGGCTGCGGTAGAGAACCTCTTTGTCAACTATCCCCGCCGAGCGCATCCGGCTGAGAGGCGACTGGCTGCTGCTGGCCGCCCCACCGCCTAAAATCAGCCGGGAAAAGATTAATTGGGTTGTGGTTGTGCCCACGTCAATGCCCACGCTGAGCATGGAGTGGGGGGAATGAGTCATAACAGTTCTTTGTGTTGGCTAAGCAGTAATATACTGGAAGGGTGGAGGGATGGAAGGCTGGATTTTTTTCCAATCCTCCATCCCTCCAATCCTCCTCTTCCTTGCACTTCGATTTATTGGCGCATACGTCGCTTCATCTGCTGGCCTGCCGCCTCCACCAGAGCGTCAAAGATTCGCTGGTGGGCCGGGCTGTTGGCGGCCAGGCTTTCGGGATGCCACTGGACGGCAACGAGCCAGGGATGGTTGGGCATTTCCACAGCTTCAACGGTGCCGTCCGGGGCAAAGGCGACCGCCTTCAAGCCGGGGGCAAGCTGGCGCACCGCCTGATGGTGCCAGGAGTTGGAGGCGACTTCAGCCTGCCCGACGATGGCGGCCAGCCGCGAGCCGGCCTCGATGGTAATGGGATGGTAAGTGTAGCCGGGCGGCGTGGTCCGATGCTCGATCTCGTCGCCAACCTCGTCGGGCAGATGCTCGATGAGCGTGCCCCCCAGGGCGACGTTGAGCACCTGCGCGCCCCGGCAGATGGACAGGGCCGGCAATGCTGAGGCGACGATGAGTTGAGCCAGGTTAATTTCGCTGGCGTCACGTTCAGGGTCAACATCTTCCAGCGTTTCGTGGGTGGTTCCCTCATAATGGGTCGGGTCTACATCGCCGCCGCCGGTCAAAATGACTCCATCCAGTAAATTCATTAATTCATCTTGATACGACTCGCCATGGGGCAGTAACACCGGGATGCCCCCGGCGCGGCGGACAGCCTCGATATACTCTGCCGGCAAGCCGTAGTTCTGTTGCTTATCCCGTTCGTAGGTGGTCAGGCCGATAATGGGTCGTCGTTGGGTCATTGGCAGGCGAATAGGTTTAACCGGTGCGGCAGCATTATTGCCGCCCAACAACACTGCCGCACCGCGAGGCCAAAAACTACAATCTGAATTAGTGAGCCAGCTCCTTTTGCGCTTCCGCCATCAAAGCGACTTCTTCTTCGGGCGCTTGGGCCACCAGGTGCCTGCTGCTGTGGACAAAGTAAAAGACGATAGCCACAGCCAGGAAGACGGCTACACCCCAAACGCCGGGCCGGTAGCCCTCGATGGAGAAGCAGGCAAAAAGGGCGATGATCGCCAGGACGGCGCCCACGGCTGCGCCGGGAATGCCGAGCGGGCTGACATAAGGCCGGGGTAAATCAGGCCGGTCAACTTTTAGCTTGATATAGCTAATCATTACCAGGGCATAGGAGATAACTGCGCCAAAGACAGCCATATTGAGGAGCGCAGCCCCGACAATACCGGAACCAAATCTATCAATGGCCAGGGCGCACAGAAAGCCGACGACTCCACCCAAAATCAGGGCAGTAACAGGCGTATGGGTGGATGGGTTAACCACCGATATCCAGCGTGGATAATAGCCGGCGCGCGAGAGGGCAAAGAATACCCGGCCATAGGCATAGATAATGGTGTGGAAACTGGCAATGAGACCGGTGAGCGCGATGAGCGTCAGCACGGCGGTGGCCATGCCTTCGCCAAAGACAGCCTTAAAACCATCTTCAAGCGGCGCCGCCGACTCGCCGATGACTGCGGCCCCACCCCCGACCCCGGCATTGAGCACCAACGTGAAGAGCGAAAGGATCAACAGGGTGATAATCCCCAAAATAAGCGCCTTGGGCATATCGTTCACCACATCGTGAGTTTCTTCTGCCGCCAGCGGCAATTGCTCAATGGCCAGGTAGAACCAAATAGCAAAGGGCAGTGCGGCAAAAACGCCGTACCAGCCCTTGGGCAGCCAGGTGGCCGATTGGCCGGCATCAGGCGTGACGTTGAACAGCAAATCCCAACTGAATGCGCCGCTAATGATCGCGGCCAGATAGAAGACAACCAGGACAGCAATGGCCAGCAGCGTCACCACCAGGCCGACCTTCAAAGTCAGCTCCACGCCGCGGATGTTGATGGCTATAAAGATGGCATACGATATTAACCACCAGGTCCACAAGGGCAGCGCGTCGGGGAGCAACGCGTTCATATAACCGCCGATACCCACCACAATCACCGCCGGGGTAATGACATATTCAATCGTATCCGTCACCCCACAAACAAAGCCCCCAAACGGCCCCAGGGCATTGCGGGTGAAGGAATAGAAGCCCCCCGCGTGCGGCAGCGCGGTTGACAACTCGGCGATGCTGTAAACCATACAGACGTACATAACGGCCATCAGGAAGGTAGCAATGGTCAGCCCCCAAAACCCTCCCGCCGTCAAGCCAAAGTTCCAGCCAAAGAAGTCGCCGGAAATGACTGCGCCAACCCCCAACGCCCACAACAGAACCCAGCCAGCGCTTTTGCGCAATTTGCGCTGTTCCAGGTAAGCGCTATCAACATTTTCATAAGTAGCGCCGCCAACTGATACTTTCTTTTCCGCCATACGAAACCCTCCTTAACTTGATACTAGAAAATTAATATTAAGTAAAACAGAAACACCACGACACTCAATTAAAGTTTGTGGTTATCCCCTGAGCCTTACTTGTGGCAGATCTCTGTCGCAAAACAATTCTCACCCCTCTGCATTGAGAGATCTATTGACTTGTAACAAAAGGTGGAGGTAAGGAAATAGTTGACGGCGAATGTCAGCTATTTGTGGCAAACCGCTGACACCCCCTGGATAGGGCCAAGACTATAGCACAACCGGCAAGATGTGTCAAATCAATTTTGGACAGAAATGAACAACAGTGAGCAAAATCCTTCACCTGGCCTTAATGTTACAGCAGGATGGCGCTCAATAAAGCCGGCCGACTTTGAGATGGTACATTTTATGCAGCAGGGTTTGAGCTTGGGCTAGCGTCTTAAAGGTCTCTTTAAGAAAGCTTCGCTCTAACGCCGAAAGATGATCGGGATTGAGATAATTTGAAGGTGGCTGCCCGGCCTGTATTTGCTCCCACTGGTGCTGAAGGCGCAGGTTAAGCAGAAACTCGAAGGATTGCGCCAGCTCGTGGACGAGGTCGGCTGACAAATCGCTCGCCTCTTGGACTTGCTCCAGGCGGGTGAGGGTGTTCGTTTCGTTCAGGTGATACTTTAAGGCGAAGAAACGGGCCAAATCCACCAGCGGCACCATGGCCCGCTGTTTAAGGTCAAATTCGTGCTTATGCTCGCCGTTATGCTCAACCGTAAACTGACCAAAAAAGCCAATAGGGGGGGGTAAGCTGGCCGACAGATGAGCCAGACGGGTTAAGAAACGGGGATGTTTATCGAGTAACTTGGCAATATAACGGCGCAGGTTCCTGGGGAGAGTAAGGTCGCCGTAAACGCCCCGAAAGTCAAAAAAGATCAGAAAATTGAACTCCTCTTCCGGTTCCCAGGTAGTCGCCCAGCGATGGAAATGATTTTGCCAGCCGCTCACCGGTTGAACCCAGAGCGGATTATCCGCCGTGAGGAGTCCGGGACAGGGCGGAAAACCGGCCTCGACCAGCGAAGCGACTACCTGCCGGCCAAATTCCAGAAAGTAGGCGCGGCTGGAGTCGGCTGCTTCTTGAGGGGGGTCGGCATAGATTAAAGCATTGTCCTGGTCAGTCTTAAAGGTTTGCTCGTGACGGCCCTCGCTGCCCAGCACGAGCCAGCAGTAGGGCAGAGGGGGCGGCCCCAGGCTGGCCTCAGTTAATTCCAACACCCGCATGCTCAGGTGATCATTGATGTCGGTCATCAGCCAGCCAATCTGGCTGGCGCGCACTCCCTGGCGCAGTAGCAGGGGAATGGTTTGTTGGGCCTGATCCAGCACAGCGCGTAACCCGGCTGTTGTTGTCTGGCGCTTGATTTCACGCGCGGTGAAAAAAGCCGAGGTGCTGTGCAGAACAATCAAATCATGGCTGGTCACCAGGCCCAGCGGCTGCTGGTCCAACGTGATGAGCAGATGATGGATGTTGTGGGTTATCATCAAGCGCACCGCTTCGTAGATGGGCGCGTGGGCGGGAATCGTAATCAACGGCGCACTCATGACCTGGTGGATGGGCTGCCGGGTATCTCGACCTGCCGCCACAACCCGCTCGCGCAAATCCCAATCGGTGACAATGCCGACAGCCTGGCCGCTTGCATTCAGGACAACCGCCGCGCTCACCTGGTGAGAATTCATGAGCTGTGCTGTTTCCTGGATTGAAGTGGTTTCAGCGCAGGTAAGCAGCGGGACGTGGGCCAGATCGCGGATATGGCCGGTTAAGAGGTGAAGCGGCTGTTTTGTTTCTTCGACAGAAGGCGATGATTCGCTTTCGCCCGGCATAGGGTCTCCATACTTTTAAGTGCTGCCTTGATTCTAACATCGTTGGCTAGGGTTGTCCAGCCTGAAGATTTTCGAGGGATGTGTTCATCTCGTCCTGAGCAGGCCGAAGGCCGTATCGAAGGGCGAGACCCAAAATCGAAGGCCCCCTTTTCGAAAGTGAATCTGGTTCGGGTTAGTCTTGTAAAGAAGGTTGTGGTATACTTCAAACATTCCAGCCTGGTTGGAATAGATTGGACTGGAGGGGGGATAACAGTGAGCGTTGACAATAAAATAACCATCATCAGTGGAGCCAGCGGTGGTTTAGGTGGGACTGTCAGCCGCATGTTCTACGAGGCTGGAGCTACCGTAGTTTTGCTCGGTTCGCGGCTGGAGGGGGTGCAGGAATTGGCCGCTCAATTAGGCCAGGATCGAATTTTGGCGCTGGCCGCTAACCTGAGTGACCCGGCCGGGGCGGAGGAGGTCGTCCAGGCAACGCTGGTTCATTTTGGCCGGGTAGATATTCTGCTGAACCTGGCCGGCGGCTTTGGGGGCGGCCAGCCGGTGAGCAGTGCCACCGACGATTTGGACAAAATGTTGGATCTCAACCTGCGCACGGCTTATAATCTGAGCCGGGCGGCAGTCAAACCGATGATTGCCCAACAATGGGGGCGCATTGTCAATGTGGCCTCGCGCGACGCTCTGCGCGGCCGGCCCAACTACAGCGCCTATGCTATCAGCAAAGCAGCCGTGCTTCGCTTGACCGAGTCCATGGCCGCGGAAGTGCAAAATGACTTTATCACCGTCAATGCTATTCTGCCCGGCACAATTGATACCGAGGCCAACCGCAAAAGTTCGCCCGACGCCGATTTTAGCAAGTGGGTCAAACCCGCCGAGATTGGAGCCACCCTGCTATTTTTAGCCAGCCAGGGCGCTGCGGCCATCAACGGGGCGGCAATCCCGTTGTATGGAAGATCGTAAATAAGACAGGACTTTCTCTTGTCATTCTGAACGGAGCGCAGCGGAGTGAAGAATCCCTGAAATGTTCGGTTGCAGGCCAGCCTTCTAGGGATTTTTCGCTCCCTACGGTCGCTCAAAATGACATCCGAGCGAAGGTCCTTTAAGAAATAATTTATTAAGGAGTTTTACTATGCCCGAAAACCCATTAAAACAACTCTCTGACCTGGGCCAATCGCTCTGGTACGATAATATCGAGCGCAGCATGATTATTGAGGGGAAATTGGCCCGCCTCATCGCCGAGGATTATGTCGTCGGCGTCACTTCCAACCCGACGATTTTCCAGAAAGCTATCGCCGGCAGCGATTTGTATGATGCCCAGATCCAGGAAGTGGTCACTCAAAACCCGGTCATTTCAGCCAAAGACCTGTTTGAAGCCCTGGCTATTGAAGACATTCAGGGCGCCGCCGATATTTTGCAGCCGGTCTACGAGCGGACCGACGGTGTGGATGGCTACATCAGCCTGGAGGTATCCCCCATCCTGGCCAATGACACCGACGGGACCATTGCCGAAGCCAAGCGCCTCTTTGAGGCGGTCGGCCGGCCCAATTTGATGATCAAGATTCCGGCGACTGCGGCCGGTCTGCCGGCCATCACCGAAGTGATTGGCTCCGGCATTAACGTTAATGTGACCATGATGTTCTCGCTGCAAAATTACATTGAGGTGGCCAACGCTTACATCGCCGGGCTGGAGAAGCTGGACGCTGCCGGCGGCGATTTAACGACCGTTGCCTCGGTGGCTTCCTTTTTTGTCAGCCGGGTGGACACGCTGCTCGATAAGCTGCTGGCAGAGACGGGCAAGCCGGAAGCCAAAGCTTTGCAAGGGAAAATGGCTATCGCCAATGCCAAAGCCGCCTACAAAGCCTTTAAAGAGATTTTTGGCAGCGAGCGTTTCCAAAAATTGGCCGAAAAAGGGGCCCAGATGCAGCGTGTGCTGTGGGCCAGCACCAGCACCAAAAATCCCGCCTACCGCGATGTCATCTATGCCGAGGAACTCATCGGCCCTGCTACCGTAGACACTGCGCCACCGGCTACGATTGAAGCGCTCAAAGACCACGGCCAAATCCGACCCAGCCTGGAAGAAGGCCTGGATGAAGCCCCGGCTGTGTTGGGGCGGCTCAAAGATTTCAACATTGATTACAATGCGGCGATGGACAAATTGCAGGTGGACGGCGTCGAGGCTTTTGCCAAATCCTTTATGGACTTGCTCAACACATTGGAAGCCAAGCGGGAAGCAATTGTCTCCCGTCAGGTCAGTCCCATGACGATGAGCCTGGACGCCTATCAGCACACCGTAGATGTTCGCTTGAAAGCCTGGGAAGCAGCTAAAGTTGCTGGCCGAATTTGGGACAAAGATGGCGCCGTCTGGGTATCCGACCCCGACAAGGCTGCCCAGACCCCGGAGCTAACCAACCGCCTGGGCTGGCTGACCATCGGCCAGGAGATGCTGGCCGAAACTGATAGCCTGGCCGCCTTTGCCGCCGAAATCAAGGCCGCCGGTTTCCAACAGGTTGTCCTGTTAGGGATGGGCGGAAGCAGTCTAGCGCCCGAAGTATTTATGCGGACGTTTGGTTCTTCCTCTAAGGGAGGGGGTCTCCCCCTGACCGTCCTCGACAGCACCAACCCGGTCCAGGTGGCGTCAGCAGCCGCAAGTGTGGTTGATCCGGCTAAAACGCTGTTCCTGGTATCCAGCAAATCCGGCGGAACCATTGAAACCCTCTCTGCTTTCAAATATTTCTACCATGGGGTTGGGCAGGTTAAAGACAACCCCGGCGAAAATTTTGTCGCCCTGACCGACCCCGGCTCTGGCCTGGAAAAGTTAGCCAAAGAAAAGAATTTCCGCCGCATCTTCTCCACGCCCAAGGAAGTGGGTGGGCGCTATTCGGCCTTGACCTATTTTGGGCTGGTCCCGGCGGCACTGGTTGGGGTTGATGTGCCGAAGCTGTTACGCCGGGCGAATACGATGGCCGAGGCCTGCCACAACAGCGCCGCCAATAACCCCGGCTTGCAGCTTGGCGCGGTGATGGGTGAGCTGGCCCTGGCCGGTCGAGATAAAGTGACCTTGTTTGCCTCACCCAGAATTGCGGCTTTCGGTGTGTGGGCGGAGCAGTTAATTGCCGAAAGCACCGGCAAGCATGGGTCCGGCATTTTGCCCGTCGCCGACGAGGCCATTGCCGAGCCGCTTCATTACGACAATGACCGTCTGTTTGTCTATCTCCGCCTGGCCGGTGATGATAATGTGGAACTGGAAGGCAAAATCAACGTTCTGGAGGCTGCCGGACATCCCGTCATCCGTATCTACATGGACGAACTGGAGGATTTGGGGCAGGAATTTTTCCGCTGGGAAATGGCTACGGCTGCCGCTGGCGCGGCCCTGAAAATCAATCCTTTTGACCAGCCCAACGTCGAGTCGGCCAAAATCAAAGCCCGTGAACTGATGGCCGAGTTTGACCGCAGCGGCCAGTTACCTGTTATCACCCCAACTCTGGACTACGACGACATTGACGTATATGGCCCGGCTATGGGCGAGACTGTAGCCACGTCGCTGCGGGCCTTTCTAACCCAGTTTCGGCCTGGCGATTATGTAGCGATTATGGCCTATCTGCCCTATGAGGCCGAGATTGATGCCGCTCTGAACCAACTGCGCTTGCGCCTGCGGGATGGACTGCGTGCTGCCACTACCGTTGGTTACGGCCCACGCTTCCTCCACTCGACCGGGCAACTGCATAAGGGCGATGCCAATAAGGGTCTGTTTATCCAGATTACCCACACCCCGGCCACCGATATCGAGATTCCCGGCGAAAAATATACCTTTGCCACGTTACACGCAGCCCAGGCCCAGGGCGATTACAATGCCCTGCAAGAAAATGGCCGCCGTCTTATCCGCTTCCACATCGAGCGGGGACAGGACTTAGCCGGGGCTATCCGCCGGCTGATTCCGGCGTAAGCTCTTTAACAATTTCGTAAGGCTGTATCTGGTCTGAATGTTAGGAGTCCAAATGCATTTTGGACTCCTAAATAATAAAACACATCTTCATAAAGGTTGGAGTCCCCATGAGTCACGACATGACCTGTTACCAGATCACTGGACAGCCGATTTACGTGCGCGAAGAAGGGCTGGCTCGCCATCCGGTGGCGTTGTTAATTCACGGGTGGTCAAGCTCCTGGTACGCCATGTCGCCCCTGGTGCCGCTGTTGAGCAGCAAACGGTTTCGCTGCCTGGCGGTTGACCTGCCGGGCTATGGCCAGTCGCCGCCGGGACCAGGGCGGGCAACGATTGCCGGTTACGCCGACCTGCTCGCCCGCCTGATTCAAGCAGTCAGCGACCAGCCGGTCGTTCTGATTGGCCATTCGATGGGCGGGATGATTAGCCTGACCCTGGCCCTGCGCCACCCCCACCTGGTGGAGCGCATGGTGCTGCTCTGCCCAACGATCAGCGGTCGCCTCTCCCTTTTTATCAATCTGTTCATTTCGCCGGTGACGATCTTGGAACGGTTTTCTTTGGCCGGCAAAATTGTCTCCCTGTTAGAGCCGCAAATGTTGGGGGTGACCGACCGGCTGATGCGCCCGGCCTCTATGGCCGCTCGAACCGGCATCACCCCGGCTGATTATCAACGCATCCGCGCCGACGCGCGCCGCCCTGGGCAGGGCCGGGTGCGGGCCGAATGTTTCTGGGCCATGCGCGAGGGTGATTTACGCGGCAAATTGGGTCAGATCGAAGCGCCCTCGCTGGTCATTTGGGGGATGGAAGATAACACCGTTCCCCTCAGCGACGCCAGTTTCCTGGCCGATGAATGGCCCGCTGCCGACCTGCGCATCGTACCCAGGGCCAGCCACTGGCCGCAATTTGAGACTCCGGAAGTGACTCAGAGATATATCACTGCTTTTCTAAGCAAACCGCTAAAATTGCTCAAATTTGAGCTATAATATAATGGGATGGTTTTATTGTTTCTCTCTATTTGCCAAAAGGAGGCAATTCTATGGAACGCATCTTAGCCTTAGTTCCGTGTCTTGGATTTGTGGGGATTATCTTGCTGTTCCTGGCTTTTTCATCCATCAGGGTGGTGCAGGAGTATGAGCGAGGCGTAATCTTTCGATTGGGGCGTTTTGTCGGGGCCAAAGGGCCAGGCTTGTTTTTTATTGTGCCTTTCATTGACCGCATGGTCAAAGTGGATTTGCGGACCATCACCCTGGACGTACCTTCCCAGGAAGGCATTACCCGCGATAACGTCACCCTCAAAGTGAACGCGGTCGTCTACTTCCGGGTGCTCGATCCGGGCAAAGCTATTATCCAAGTTGAGGATTACCGGCGGGCCACCTGGTTGATTGCCCAAACCACGCTGCGCAATGTCATCGGCCAAAGTGATCTGGATGACTTGCTGGCCCACCGCGAAAAAGTCAACGAACAGCTCCAGCGGATTATTGACGAGCAAACCGAACCCTGGGGCATTAAAGTGTCTATCGTTGAAGTCAAAGATGTGGAGCTGCCCCAAACTATGCAGCGGGCCATGGCCAGGCAAGCCGAGGCCGAACGCGAAAAACGAGCCAAAATTATCCATGCCGAGGGCGAATTTTCGGCGGCGCAACAATTAGCCGAGGCGGCGGAGGTTATTGCCAGCCAGCCGGCCACGATTCAACTGCGTTACCTGCAAACCCTGACCGAGATTGCCGTGGAGAAAAATTCTACCATTATCTTCCCTGTGCCGATTGATATGTTTTCGGCCATGACCAGTATTCTGAACGCCAGGGCTGAAGAGGCCAAATCAGAATAAGAATTGGCTTAGGGCCATGAACGTCGAGAGGGCGACACACTCTGTCGCCCTCTTTTTTTGCTTACATTAAATGATTATGTTGAATTGATTAATTTTCTATGGTATAATTATCCTGACGTTTATGTAACGAGGCAAAGCTCATGAGCGGTATTATCGGTGTCCTGAATGATCTCTATGTTCGCTTTCTGGTTTGGCTGGGGGCAGAGCCGCCCCCCGGCCATGAGCATCTTATTGGCCGCGAGGCGGGTCCCAGGGAACATATCGTCAAAGCCGGGGATACCCTCTTTGCCGTAGCCCGAAAATTTAACGTTCATTATGAGCGGCTTGCCCAAGCAAACGGGATCGAACCTGCGGCTGCTTTACAGCCGGGCCAAAAGCTGCTAATTCCCCCGGCGAGCTGGGATCCCGCATCCGGCCCACTGGGGCAATTACCCGCAGCGCCGGCTACCCCTGCGCCTGCGGTCGCGCCCGTAACGGAGCCGCCCACTGAACTCCAGGTTGCCCCGCAACCCGTCGCCCCTCCTCTTGAAGAAGCGGAACCGTTTGTTGAGACTCTGCCTCAAGTAATTCCATCGCAAGAGGTAACGCCGGCCCTTGCCGAGGAACCTTTGGCCGAGGAAGAGGAACAACTTCCAGAACTGCCGGAGTGGTTGGCAACTTCCGAAGGCGAGGTTGTCCCAGCGCCGCCGGAACTTCTCGAAACCGCTGCTCCGGCGCCGGTTGTTTCGCCGGTTGAAGTTGAACCTGCGTCCCTCATCGCTGAAGCAGCGCCCCCCGGTATTGCCCCGGAGCAGGCCGAGGTATTTCGCTACGAGGTTCAGCAGGGCGATACTTTTAACGCGATTGCCAGAAGGTACGGGGTAACCGTTCCGCAACTCCTTGAAGCTAATAACCTGACCGAGGCTGACCGTATTTTTGTCGGCCAGAAGCTGATTATCCCCAGCTACATCCCCCCAACCCCGCCAGCAGCGCCTGTTCCGGAATCCCCGCCGGCCCCGCAGCCTGTTTCAGTCCAACCTGATCAATATTTTGTTTACACGATGACCCGGGGCGATACGCTGAACAGCCTTGCCAACCGCTATGGCGTGAATGTACAGGACCTGATCGAAATCAACCAGATCGAACACCCGGATCTAATCAGAATAGGGCAGCAGTTGAACATTCCCCTGGCTGGCGCTGCCCTGAAGCCTGAACCTGTGACCGAACTGAAACCAAGTCTGCCGGCCTTTGTAGCCGTTGACCCGACCTTCCCTCCCCTGGGACCGGCCCAGGCGGTTCGAGCGCTGTATGTCAGTTATTTCGCCGTTGGCCATCCCGAAACCCGGCAGCGCATTTTCGATTTGCTTGATAGTACCGAACTGAATGCCATCGTTCTCGACGTTAAAGGCGACGACGGCTGGATTACTTATCCCACCCAGGTGCCGCTGGCCAGGGAAATCGGCGCCGACCGGCCGATGGTGAAAGAATTCCAGGCGGTGATGGAGCAATTCAAAACACGCGGCGTCTATACTATTGGCCGGGTGGTCACTTTCAAAGATGGCATGTTGGCCAAACATTACCCAGAGTACGCCGTCAAAATGAGCGGCGCGGCGGAGACGTCTGCTGATCGCCAGTATCTCACCTGGACCGATCCATTTTTGAAGCCGGTGTGGGATTATAATATCCAAGTGGCAATTGAAGCCGCTCAAATGGGCTTCGACGAAATTCAGTTTAGCCATCTGCGCTTTCCGACCCCCAGCCAGGTCGGTTCGCTGGAATTTTCGCAGGAAGCTACCAAAGAAACGCGCGTGGCGGCAATTACCGGCTTTCTGAGTATCGCCCGTGGGCAGCTCCAGCCTTATAAGGTCAAAGTATCGGCCGATGCTCTGGGCTACACTTGCTGGCGTAAAGATGACACCCTGATTGGCCAGGATATTGAGCGCATGGGCCAGTATTTGGACGTGCTCTGCCCCATGCTGTACCCGTCCACTTTTGGCAGCGGCATCCCCGGTTACAAAATGGCGATTGCTTATCCTTACGAAGTCGTCTATGAGAGCGCCCAACGGGCAGTCAGCCGGGTTGGCCCGCTCGGCTGTGAGGTCCGCCCCTCGCTTCAGGATTTTCCCGATTATCGTTTTGATAAACGAATCTACGGCAGGGAGGAGATTCAGGCTCAAATCAAGGCCTGTTTTGATGCTGGCTGCACCGGTTTTATGGTCTGGCATGATCGTGCCAAATATACCGATGGCGCTTACGCCCCGGTTAGAGCACAGCTTTAACCGCCAAGACGCTTCTGAATCAAAAAGACGGGACACTTATCCCGTCTTTTTTGACTCTTTCAGGAGTTGTGTTTACAACGCGGCTCTGGCTGTGGCTACCAACTGGCTAAAAGCCGAGGCATCATGCATGGCAATGTCAGCCAAAGCTTTACGGTCCAGTTCAACCCCGGCCTGTTTGAGACCGTGCATGAACTGGCTGTAGCTCAGATCATTCTGGCGGGTAGCGGCATTAATCCGGGCAATCCACAAGGCGCGGAAGTCTCGCTTGCGGTTGCGGCGGTCGCGGTAGGCATATACCAGCGACTTCATCATGGCTTCGTTGCCGCGTTTGAATAAGCGATGCTTGCTGCCCCGCTGGCCTTTGGTCAGGGCCAATATTTTTTTGTGTCTGCGTTGCGTTTGAGGTCCGCCTTTTACTCTCATCCTACACCTCTAATTGCCTTTTCCAGCGTATGGGATCAATCGCTGCACGCGCCGGCGGGTACCGGATTCGGTCACTTCCAACATGGAGTCAAACAGAACCTTCACCCGCTTGTTTTTCTTACGCCGCAAATGACTTTTGCCAATTTTAGTGCGCATCAATTTGCCGGAACCGGTATATTTGAAACGTTTAGCCGTTGCTTTGTGTGTTTTTAACTTGGGCATCTCATTAATCCTTTATAGTTCAAAAATATTCAACAGGGTGGATCAAGCTAATCATTAGGCCCCAAAATCATGAGCATGGTCATACCCTCCATAGAAGGCTTCTTTTCCACCACTGCCACATCATTTAACTCTTCAGCCACCCGGGTCAATAAATCTCTAGCCACTTCAGGGTGGGTCACTTCCCGGCCCCGAAAGCGGATACGGACTTTTACTTTAGCGCCTCGTTCCAAAAATTTACGGGCATCGCGCAGCTTATAGCCGATATCATGTTCGCCCGTTTTGGGGCGCAGCCGAATTTCTTTTATTTCGACTTTGGTCTGAGATTTCCGAGCATCCCGCTCGCGTTTCTGCGCTTCGTACAGAAACTTGCCGAAATCCATCAAGCGACAAACCGGGGGATTGGCATTGGGCGCAACTTCGACCAAATCGGTGCCCTTCTCTAAGGCAATGGCCAGCGCCTTACGTGTTTCCATCACCCCCAGTTGCTTGCCTTCGTCGTCTATTAAACGGACTTCGGGCGCGGTAATTTCCTCATTAATTCTGCGTTCTTCTTTTGTGCTTATGACTTGTTCTCCCTCTACTCCCTAGAGAAATAGAAACCTGTTTTGCTGCGTGGCATTTAGAAAGAGGGACATCAAGTGACGCCCCTCTTTGAAATAATGACAACTTCAATAAGGTTTGCTCCCCCGGTGGGGACGCTATAATATAGCACAAATTAGCCGGACTCGTCAAGTTTAAGGGCTAATCTTTGTAAAGTAGGGGCAAGTCGCCGACTTGCTCCTACTCAAATCTATACTCGGTATGGATCATTCGGCGGACGCCCGTTTTGCAGCGAATAATGAGAGAATGAGTCTGGGCTACTTGGCCCTGATACTCCACTCCAGCCAGAATGGGGCCATCGGTCACGCCGGTGGCGGCAAAGAAAATCTGGTCACTGGAGACCAGTTCATTGCAGGTAAGCACCTGCTTGACATCCAGCCCGGCCGCTTCAATTGCCCGGCGCTCCTCTTCGCTTTGCGGGGCCAGCCGCCCCAGCATTCCCCCCCCGATGGCTTTGACGGCACAGGCTGCTGCGACCCCCTCCGGCACACCGCCGATGCCCATCAATACATCTGCGCCCTTACCCAGTGTAGCGGCAATCAAAGCGCCAGCGGTATCCCCATCGGAGCGAAGCAGTACTCGCGCGCCGGCCGTGCGAATCTCTTCTATTAAATTGTAGTGGCGGGGCCGGTCCAGCACGATTACTTGCAGGTCCCGGACTGCTTTGTTCTTGGCCCGGGCAATCAGGGCCAGTGTCCAGGCGGCGGGAGCATCCATGCACTCCGGCACCAAAAAGCTGGCGGCTTCCTGGTCAACAATGATTTTTTCCATGTAAATAGCCGGGGTGGGCGACCACATCGAGCCGCGTGGAGCCACACTGGCCACCGAAATTGCACCGGGATAACCCCGCACCACCGACTCGGTCCCGTCAATGGGGTCTAACAACACATCCATCTCCGGGCCATGGCCAGAGCCAATCTGCTGACCGCTGTCCAAAGGCGAATGCTCGCCCAGTCTGCCCTCCTCACCGACGACAACATATCCGGCAATATCCACAAATCGCAGGGCCTCGGCCATGGCCTCTGTGGCCGCCCGGTGGGCTTCCTTGCGGTTGCCCAGCCCCAACCAGCGCCCGGCGGCCAGGGCAGTAGCTTCGGTGACTCTAACTAAATCAAGCCCAATATTGCGAGTGGTGTATTGGTCCATTTCTCGTTTACCTCAGTTAGTAACTTATCATCTGTAACTTGTGACCTGCTACCTGTCAACTGCTTCCAGTAGCTTCGCCGCCTCCCAGGCCAGCATCCCTCCTTTTAGAACGCGCACTTTTGAGCCGTTCTTTTCTTTCAATAGGTACGCTGCTCGCTGGCTGCGCCGGCCGCTGCGGCAGACCAGCACAATCTCACGGTCGTGGGGGAGATCCGTCTTTTTGCCGGCAAGTTCCAGGAGAGGGATGAGCTGGGCCTGGGGGATATGGCCTTGTTGAAATTCACGCGGCTCGCGCACGTCAATGACCAGGGGTGGCGTCTCGCTGTGCATCAGCTCGCGCCACAAATCCTGGGGGGCGATGTCGGCCACGCCGTTGAGTGGGGTAAAAGCGGGCAGAGGAATTGTCTCTGCCCCGATTCGTTTGGGTAGGTTTTGGCACTCTTTGAAGGCTCGCACCTCGCACTCATAAATGCAAATGGCCGGGTCGAGCACCTTGTGGAAGAGGTATTCGATGGCATAGTCCTCCGGGAGAAAATGATCTCGGCCCACCTGGTCGGAAAAGCCGGTTGCTTCCATCAGGGCAAATACGGGCGATTGGACCTTCATCAAGAACAGGTCGCCGCCTCGCTCCCGGCAGGCCCGCAGGATAGACTCCAGCATGTGAATACCGCTAATATCGCAATGATTGATGCCGTGCATCCGCAGTAACAAGAAACGTTGGCGAGGATGGCGGGCCATATTCCGGCGGATTGCCTCTTCCACGTGATTAACCGCCCCAAAATACAGGTCTCCCGAAATTTTAATGATGCCAAGTTGAGGGCACTGGGGTTTGTTGGGCTGGCTGGCAAAATGCTTGAAGGTTTCATCGGGCAGCACGGGGATAACCCGCGGTGTGCTGGTTTTTAGGATGTAATAAGCCAATGACATCAAGATACCGGCCAGGACGGCGAATTGAAGCGGCAGGAACAGGGTTGCCAGGAACGTCACCAGCATGATCAGGGCATCACTGCGGGCGCCGCGCCAGAGGCGGACCATCTCGCGGCGGTCAATCATGCCGTAGGCGGCTAAAATCAACATGGCCGCCAGGGAGGTGCGCGGAATATAAGCGGCCAGGGAAGACAGGAGAAACATGGCGGCCAGCACAAAAAGACCGGAAAAAACACTGGCCAGCGGTGTTTGGCCTTTGGCTTCATAATTAAGGGCCGAGCGGTTGAACGAGCCGGAGCAGGCGTGGCCCGATAGAAAACCGCAGGCGATATTGGCCAGGCCCTGCCCGATAAACTCCTGGTTGCTGTCCAGACGCTGGCCGGATTGGGCGGCGAATGAGCGGGCAATAGAAGTTGCTTCGACCAGGCCAATAGCCGCCACTGCCAGCGCGCCCACAGATAATTGGCCAATCAATTCGACATTTGTCAGGGGCAGTTGGGCCAGGGGCGGCAGGCTGTGCGGCAGTTCGCCGATGATTTCGACTCCGCGCCGATCCAGGCCAAATAAAGCCACTATCGTCCCGGCCAGGGCCAGCGCGATGAGCTGTCCGGGCCACTTGGGATAAAAGCGTCGCAACAACAGGATGACGGCCAGGGTGCCCACTCCCAGGGCTAGGCTGAAAAAGTGAGTGTCTGATAATTGGGTGAAAACGTTTTCCAACGTGTTAAGTAGACCAGGCTGAGTTGAGGACTCCAGGCGCAGCAGCGAGCGTAGTTCGCCCACGGCAATGAGCACGCCGGCTCCGGCGGTAAAGCCAATGATGACCGAGTCAGATACAAAAGTGACCAGCATACCCAACCGGGCCAGGCCAATCCCCAGGCGAAACACGCCGACCATCACGGCCAGCAGGCCGGCGGCGGTGATGTAATCCGGCGAACCAGGGACGGCCAGGGGAGCCAGCGTGGATAAGACCAGAATAGAGGCGGTGTTGGTCGGTCCACTGTGGAGATAATTGGAGGAGCCCCACAGCGCCCCGACAATAGCAGCAATAATGGCTGAATAAAGCCCCATTTGCGGCGGCAGCCCGGCCAAAATGGCAAACACAATAGCTTGGGGCAGCAAGACAACTCCAACTGTCAGGCCGGCAACCAGGTCAGGCTGGAGATAAGCGCGCCGGTAGTTTTGAAAAATACGAACTGGCCGGAGAAAAAAGTGTGGGGCTGGCTTCAATGCAGCCAATACCGGGTTCGCATCGGCTAAATTTTTAGGCAAAATCCACATCGCGGTGGCCTGTCTATGGATTTGAATGACGTTATTTTACCACGATTGAGGTGGAGCTTCAATTGTTAGAAATATGAAGCGATAAGCCTGGGGTAAGAGGAAGGTCCAGTGGTGTACCACTGCGTGCGCCGGCAATGACCTCGTTCACGGTGAGATCAAGTTGGCCTTCCGTCAGGGCGGTGCAGGTGAGGGTTGCCAGGGTGAAATCGCCCGTCACATTTGACGCTTGGCCCTGGCGGCTGGCCATAAGGGAAATCTGGCCTTCATCATTTTCAATGCTTTGCTCGACGATCAGGCTCAAATCAGGGTGCAGATGCAGGTTGTCAACCCGGACCAGGGCCGGGTCAAACTGGAGTTTGAATTGCAGGCCGAACAAACCCGGCTCAGGAATTTGGCGGGCAACAACTGAGATTTCAAAGGTCTGGCCTACCTGGACGGTTGTTGGTCCTTGCAGACTGAGGCCAGTGGGGGGAAGGGGAGTTGGTGCAGGGGGCGTAACGTCACCGTTCGGTGCGCCGCACTCGGAAAGCCCACTACAGCTTAGATCAATTGAGAAGGGGGTATCTGACTCATCAACAGTGGTGTTGAAACCATCCGTGGCGATGACCCGGATAAGACCCTCATGCGTAAGCGGAAGCTGGTCGGTATCCAAAGTGTAACTGGTTTGTCCCAGGCGCGCGGCCAGGGGCAGCCAGCTTTGGCCGCCATCGGCGCTGAAGAGGAGGTCGTAAGATAAGGCGTCGCCGTCGGCGTCATCGGCTTCCCAGGCGATGATCTGCGGCCCGGCCAGGGTTTCGCCGCCGTTGGGAGAGATGACAGTAACCCGGGGAGCATGGTTGCTGGGCGTTACCGTGAGCAGCGGTATTTCATTTTTGCTGACCGTTATTTTGGCGGCGGTTTGGGGATCAAGACCGGTCAAAGTAAAAAAGAATGGGCTGGGATCCGCAGTCGGCAGCCCAGTTTCGACATCGGTAAAGCCGACGTCGAAGCAGTGATGGGTCAGGGTGGCGCCGTCGCCGGCCTGTATGTCGAGACAGTAGTCGTCGCCGGGCGGCGGATTGAGGCCGGTGCTGGCAAAACTGCTGCCTTCCAGGCGGATTACTTCCGGGGCGGAAACCGCACCGTCGGGGTTAATCATGGCGCTGACGAGGAGAACGCCGCTTTGGCCGCTCCCTGCTGGCGGCTGAACGCTGGTCAGCGGCAGCGGCGCAGCAGTGTTGGGCTGCAAGATGGGGCTGTTGAAAATCTTGCGGTAAGTATGGGGCGAAATCCAGGGCCGGGCGCAGTAGGCCATCACATCATAGGCGGAGGCCGGGTAAATAATGGGCGGATTGCTGTACAGATCCAGGCCGACTTCTTGGGTGTGCGGCGTTTGCAGGTAAGGCCAGGTGGGGTCAACCCAGATGTCGGCCCCTTCGGTTTTAAAGCAGGCCGCGTCTTCACGTTGGGTGGGCGACCAGGCGTGCTGCGCGCCTAGGTTGTGAGCGATTTCGTGAACGAGTACCCGTGGCCCGCCGATATCTTGTTCTGGCCGCAGCCCGCCAAAGGCAACCCGGCTGGAGTGCGGACCGGCACAGTTGCCGCACCAGGCAGGGTCAGACGCGCCGCCGTTGTAGAACTCCTGAGGCAGCCAGCCAAAAAGCTGGTCGGGCCAGGTTTCAGGGGGCTGGCTCTGGGTGTAGAGCCAGTAGGTATGGAGAAGTTGGCGCAGCACCTCACCCTTGCTCAATTCGCCTTCCCAGATTAAATCGGGGACAGGCAGGCGGTAATACTCAACGTTGGGCACGGGATACATGCGGAGCAGCCAGTAGTCAAGCCCGGCCAGTTCCGGGGGTCGGACGCCCTGGTAGTCAATCGGCAGGTAGGCTACCCGCAGCGGCTTGCGTGCGGCAAATTCTTTGGTCAGGGTTAACGCAGCGGGTTGGCTCGCCTCACCCTGCAGACTGGCTTCGAGGAGAAAGGTGATGGAGCCGGCCATCCAGGCGGGCGCTGGAAAAAATTCAAAATTGACCGAGTTTTCCAGGCTCAGGCGCAGGTCGGCCAGCGGGAGCTGGGTCAGGCGCTGCAAGGTTGTGGCGGGCAGGATACGGGTCAAGTTGGCCTGCTCCTGGCCGTCTTTAAGCAGTCGCAGCCGGACCAGGATGTCGGCCGCAGGGCAGGTGCCGGCGCAGGCGGGGTAGACCCGCACGAGGGTGTGCCGCCCGGCGACAAGCGGAATAGAGTTGTTGCAGAAAATATGTGTTTGCTGCGTGGGGTCGGGGGAACAGTTGGGTAATTCCGGTTCATTGAAAACCTGAATGCCCTGGGTAATTTCCACACCACGTAGGTTTAAAGTGGTGGGTGGAACTGGCGTAGGCGGTACAGGCTGCGGCGTGTAGGTCGGTGGAGGAAGCACCGGCGCTGCTGGTGGGGGGAGGGTAGGTAAACCGACCTGTGCTGGGAGGGGCGTTGGAGAAGATGGGAGCAGCGGCTGGGGGGGGATCATGGGTGTGGCTGTCGCTGTACTCAAAGTGACCGGCTGGGGAGGGAGCGGCTCAGTGGGCAGCAAAATAAGTAAGGCTGCCAGCAAGGCGATCATTTGCAGCAGCAAAAAGCCCCCGACCAGGAAAGGGGCCAAGTTGGAGCGAGACTCCAGGGGCGTTAATTGCGCCTTTTTCGGGCCGCTAGTGGCGTAAGCAGCCCATCTTTCGGCTCGCACCTGGCGCGGGTCAGGGGTGGTTCTTTTGACCGGAGGATGTCGGTTCATGGTAAAGGTCTGTCACCGGCCACGCGCTTTAGTTAACCGGCAAATGGCTCGGTGTTTCTTCTTAAGGTACAGATCAAACTTACCTTCTACTATAGCACTGGAAGGGATGGGTTTCAATGGGATATTGGGGTAAGGGACCGTTAGAAAGATGAGACCTTGCGTAACACGATTTTTGCGGTACAATCGGGGCGCAGGCGATTCTTAAAATTTGTTGGGGCTGTTACCTGTGAAAAAATTGATCAAGAAGCGGCAATGGTGGAAATTAGTTGTTCTCCTGGGTTTTCTTTTATTAGCTCAGGCTGGGGCGATGGCTCAATCGTCGCCCGGCCAGATCAAAAATCTTGCGGTTGAGCTTTGGCCGGAGTACGACCGGCCCCAAACGCTGGTCATTTACCACGTCGAATTAACTCCGACGACAGTATTGCCAGCGCAATTGACCTTCAGGCTGCCTGGCTATCTGGAAAGGATGCACGTGGTTGCCGTAGAGCGCGACGATGGCCTGATTGAGGTCACTCCTGATGCGATCCAACTGCGGCACGAGGGGGATGATCTGCTTTTAACCTTTTCTACGCCCGTGCCGAAAGTTCAGTTTGAATATTACGATCCGGTAATAATGAAGCAAGAGGGGCAAAAGCGGCAGCTCAGTTTTGACTTCACCGCTGCTTATGAAACGGAACAAGCAACTTTTCAATTACAGGAACCGGCCGGGGCAGAGAATTTTGCCATGACTCCGGCAGCCAGCGCCAGCTTTACCGGCAGGGATGGCTTGAAATACAATTCGGTCGAAGTGGCTGGGTTAGCTGCGAATGAAACTTTTAACTTTACCGCCACTTACACCCGTGCGAGTGATGAGTTATCCGCCCAACTCATTGGGGGGACCAATGTTAATGCCGAACATGCCGCCGATCTGGCGGTCATCGCCGAGCCGCCGCCGAACCAAAATTTAATGTTGGGTTATACATTAATCGGCATTGGCGCGGCGGTGCTGCTGGGGGTGGCCGGCTATTGGTGGTGGTCAAAACGGAAGGCCTCGACGCAAGTCGCCCGGCCAGGGCCGCGCCCCAGTAAAAGAAAAGCTGGGGCCAAATCGGCCGGCAAAGCGATGCCTCAACCCCAACCCATCCCCCCGACCGGCAGCTTTTGTTATCGCTGCGGCGCAGCGCTGCGCGAAGACTCCAATTTTTGTCATGTCTGTGGAGCAGAGCGGCGCAAGGAATAGCCTTACTGATTCACCCATTCGAAAAAGGCGGGGTGGTCAAGTTTGATAGCAGCCGCAATTGCCCCGTTGTACTTGAGCCAGCTTTGGTAGAAACGGCGCATCGTAACCGTGTTGGGAGCATCTGGGGAGGGCGCTTCCTTCAGGCCCAGGCAGTAAGTAGAAATTTGTTCGCTTTTCTGTAAAAGAGCTTGAGTTTCAGCATCGAGCGGCGAAACACCCTGGACCTCAAAAGGTTCTACCTTATGAGTCAAGGGAATAATAACGCTGGCTGAGTTGTCGCCCCGGAACTCAATACGGGCCCACGGTCTAGCGATGCGTACCCCATCGGCAATACTCACATCCTGCCCTTGGGCATAGGCGTAGCGCACCCAAACTGTGTTTGGCGCAGGTGGCCAGGCAGTGGGGAACAAGGGGGAGTAAGCCGGCTGCCAGAGAATGGGCAGGCTATCCTTTGGCGCTTGGCCTTGATCGAGTTGATCCCACATAGTCTCAAGATGCATCGGCAATTCGGTGAGAGGTACGCTAGTTGGAGGTGGCATAAGGACTGACTCTGATGCAGCAAAGGGATTGAAGCTACATCCGATCAATCCCCAACCAGCTAATAGGGTCCAGAAGATACGGTTTATCATCAGCTTATTTACGCAGATTTAGGTGCGACAAGCGGGGATTACCGGGTACATACTCGACCTTGACGCTTTCGCCCAAAGTCAGGCGGTTGAAGACACGGCTATGGACTTGTTGATAGGCGGTATGGTCATCCCCGAAACGATAACCAGCGTAATATTTCTTACCCTGACCTTTAGGGGGATCCAACCACAGGTGGGTGATAACACCGGTGGTTTTTTGTTTGCTCCGTTCAAAGGCGCGGGTATCGCGCCACCAGCGCCAGGTTTGCCAGAAAAAGTAGCCGGCGATAATTAAAAAGAGCGGAAAAATAAACATAAGCAGCAAAAAGAACAGTTCGTACTCCGCACGCGGGCCGGCGCTTGCGGCGGTAGCCAGCGCCATCCGCGGGTCGAGCCAGGACAAGCCCCCGATGGCAAAGCCGGCCAGGCAGACTAATCCAATGCCAAAGCCCGACCAGAGATCTTTTGCTGAAGCGGGTTCAAAGGCTTTCCGGGTCGGGCGGGGTTGGGTATCGGGGAGAAGATTTGGCGGCATAATCTCTGTTGACATTATTCTTCCTTATACGGGAATACTATCTTGCAGTGTTACTGTAACAAGGCTTATACAGTCAAGGACTTTTAATCACAGCTTACAAGATTTTACAGGGCTAAGGAGCAGACAGGGCCAGACGAACACAGGTGCAGGGATAACCGGCGTTATCGCCCGCAAATGTGGCGACAACCTTGAAGCCCTCGCTCTCGTACAAATGCCGCGCGGCTGAATTGTTGATCAGGGCAATGGTGTAGGCGGTAGGGCCAGCTTCGGCGACGGCCAGCCGCAGCAGCTTACGCCCGATACCCTGCCCCCAATAAGCGGGGTCCACGTACAGCCAGGAAATATAAGCGCCGTCTATGCCGGCAAACCCCACGATTTGCTCGCCGGCGCAGGCTACCCATTTGCGTGAACGGTGGATGTCGTCGGCGTATGCAGCATCCTGGGCCAGCGGCACAAAAGCGCGCGGGTCGCACGAGCCGAGCAGTTCGTGAGGGCGGGCCAAATCGTGGATACGGCAAATCGCCGGCCAGTCTTCGTGCGTGTAAGGACGAATGGTAATCATGGTTTGCTGCCTCCTGCGCGACCTCGGATAATTGTACCCCTACTCGACGAACAAAACTGGCCGCCGCGATGGATTGGACATAACCGCAACCATTATAAGCTGACCGGTCTGGTAGTCAAGCAACTCTTAGGAGGTTGGTCCACTGCCAGACTTTTTATTTGGGGATTGTCAGCGGTGGCTCAGGTGTGATAAAATGATTCTCTTAGGAGGGCATATGACCACTGCCGAAATCGTTTACCTGATGGTCACATTGTTGGTTGGGCTGGCTAACCTCTTCTGTTTGATCTACGTGCTGGTCAAACTGTATGCCGCCAAAGGTCTGCTGCACGTTCTGTTGGGCTTCTTTTGCTGCACCCTTTATCCCTTCATCTGGGGCTGGCTCAATGCCAGGCGTCTGAGCATCTATGACGTGATGATTTTCTGGACGTTGATCGTCGTACTTGGCCTGGTGCTCCAAATAATATTCCGAGTGGTGGTCGGGGTGGACCTGGACAGCCGCTTTTAGGAAAATGATGCTCCCCCTGCTGGGGGTCAAGATCAACCGGCGATGATTGCGGCCATCATCTGGCGGACAAAGCTGATTTCATCCTGGTTGACCATGTGGCCCATGCCCGGATAGAGGCGCATGGTCACGTCGCCGCCCAACTTTTGCAGCACCTCCGCGGTGTGCTCCACCCGTTCTTTAGGAATGTGGAAATCCATATCGCTGCACCCCAGGAAGACAGGCGTCCCGGCCAGCGAGCCGGCGTAGTCACGGGGCGTGCCGTCAGGCCCGATGAGGCCGCCGCTCAACCCGGCCACGCCGCCATACCGCTGAGCGTACCGGGCGGTAAACTCCAACGTTAGACACGCTCCCTGCGAAAAACCTAACAGCATGGTCCGTTCGGCAGGAAGGCCGGCCTTGGCCAGATGGTCAACCAGCCCGGCCAGGACGGCCAGCCCCGAGCTGATCCCCGGCTCGTTGCTGGGGATAGGGGCCATGAAGCTGTTGGGATACCAGGTGTACCCGGCAGCTTGGGGCGCAAGGTAGACAAAACCGGGCTGGGCCAGTTCATCGGCCAGGGTTAAAATGCTCTCGGCGGTGGCTCCGCGCCCGTGAACCATAATCAGTGCGGCCTGGGCCCGGTCGAGCGGCTCCCCGGCAGCCAGGACCGGCTGGCCCTGGTGCGGGCCTTGTATCGTTGTTGCCATCAGGCCACCTCCGGAGTGTGCCAGGGAATGGCGGTAACACGCCGGAGCTGGCGCTCGATTTCGGGCCGGTGGACTTCCAGCCAGGGCGGGAGCTTGAGGCTCTGGCCCAGCTTGTCCACATCTTCGTCAAAGAGAAAGCCCGGCCCGGCGGTGGCCAGTTCGACAATATGGCCGTCGGGGTCGTTGGTGTAGATGCTCTTAAAGTAGACCCGGTCCATCACCGGCGAAACTCTCAGCCCGGCCTTGAGCAATTTCTCCCGCCATTCCAGTTGGGTCTCTTCGTCGGGTACAGCCAGGGCAAAGTGATGGGTTTGGCCCGCGCCCATCTGCGCCCGGCGCGTTTTGGCCGGATTGCGCTCAAAATAGGTAATCAATGTGCCGGGCCGGCCTTCGCCCACGCCCCAATACCAGTGGGCCGAGTTGGGGTCGTCGAAGTTGGAGGTCATTTTGACCCGGCGCATGCCCAGTAGATCGCCAAAAAAGGCCTGGGTAGCCTGGATGTTGGCGCCGATGGCAGTGATGTGATGCATGCCCTGCTGCAGGGCCATGTCGGCGGTAATTTCGGGGACGGGTTCGGGCCAGGTTTCAGCCCTGATACGCTCCTCATCACGGTTGTTGACCACCATCTCCTCCGGTGGTTGGCGGTACTCTGTACCGATCTGGTCAGGCGCTTCGTCTACGGTCCAGCCCGGCCCCAGGGTGGCGATTTCGAGAATCACGCCGTCGGGATCGGTAAAATAGATGGATTTCATCCACGGTCACTTTTTATTGACATAAATTAGCATGATAGACTCTCCCATCTCTATCAAACATTTTAACCAAAAGGAGAGCCTATCATGCGAGAACAATTATACCGTAACTTAACAACTGAACTAAAGAGACGATTACCGGCTGCTTCCAAACCCCAGGTTCAGAATCTGGCCTTACTGACCCAGGCCCTGGTCTTTAGCCCGGATTGTCATCTGCCAAGCTTGGCCTTGGAGTTGCCGATTGAAGGTCAGCGCGAAAGCCTCATCCAACGCTTAGACCGATTTTTGGACAACAGTCGGCTGAGCCAGCGGGTACACTATCTGCCGTTGGTCGGTCAGATGTTGAAGGGTTGGCCTGACCGGGAAGTGAATTTGGTTCTGGATCGAACCGACCTGGGTCAGGAACGGAGTATCCTGCTGTTAGCCTTGGCCTTCAGGCATCGGGCCATTCCCTTGACTTGGCGGGTGTTACCGTTCGGTGGAACAGGGGCAGAGATCCAACAGAGCTTGCTGAAGGAAATTCAGCCCTTCCTGCCCAAGGCAGCGCCGAAACGAGTGATGTTGTTAGGGGATACGGAGTTTCGGGCGGTCGAGTTGCAACGGTACTGCCGCCGCCACCAGTGGGGCTGGCAAGTAGGGGTCAAATCCGACACCCTGTATCACACCGGGGATGGTCAGTGGCAAGCTTTAGCCGCGATCCCCATCCAACCCGGTCAACGGCGTTACCTCCACCACCTGACCTTGACCCAAACGGCCGCTTTTGGTCCGGTCCATCTGTTGGTCGATTGGACTTACCAAACCGATACCCCGCGCTACCTGGTGTGTCACCGTCCGACCACCCGCCATACCTGGCGCTGGGGCCGCAAGCGCTTCTGGATTGAACCCCTCTTCCGTGACTGGAAAAGCTATGGCTTTGATCTGGAAGTCAGCCAACTGGCGGATCACCAGCGGCTAGATCGCTTGCTCATCGGCATGGCGGTCGCCACCCTGTGGTTACTGCATCTGGGCCATTGGGTCATCACCTCCGGTCGGCGCACCGGGTTGGAAGCCAATCACCGCCACGACTACAGCTTGTTCCGTTTGGGCCGGGATTATGCTCGCCGCAGTCAACTGTGTGGCTGGCACCTGCCCATCTGCTTTCAACGCTAACCGGCGGCCAATCTCAGCCAGCGCTGCTCTCCCCTCGCTGGGATGACCCCTGCTCCCCCTGCACAAGTGGGAGATCAACAGCTAACCATCCTCCCGAGCCGACAGCAGTGATGGAATTGAACTTCATCGCCCTATTCCGGCTCAACCCAGTTGATCACTTACCAGGGGCTTTGGCTGACCCCTGTCTCTGTGTGACTGCTGCACAAGCTGTCACCCTTTGACCAGAGCTGTTCGCTCATCTATCGTCTCTGTTAAAGTTCAGACTGGATGCCGGTGATGAGAACGATGAGGCTATCACCAGCAAGGTATTCTTTCTTACCTTGTTACTGCCCTCTGTCTACTTTTTACTGACCAGGGATGAAAGGGGCGGGGTTAAATTAGCTCCATAATAGGCAAAAAGCATTGCTGCGGCAGTGAGTGTACACCCACAAGCTCCAATAGTGCTACAATTTGCTGAACAGATGCCATTGGTACGCAATGGATGATTTATCCACCGAGAATCTCGCTGTGAAAAGAAGGGATTTAAACTAGAGGGGGTGTTTATGTGGATGGTATAACTACCTGTATTATCTGCGGTATAGCCATCTCCAACACCAAAGATTAGATTTCCACCAGGAGCATCTATTTGGAACGTATAGGTGTGATCTCCTTGATAGGAAGGCACCTGTTGACCAGGAATAAGATTCTCAGCATGTTGACCATTAATCCATAAGACCCAGTTGTATGAAAGAGTTGGATGCACAGGGTCAATAGGAGTACCATCATAATCTGTCAGGAGGTAAAAAGCATCACTAAATTGTGTACCAGATGCTTGGCCGATATCGGAAACAGTAATGGTTACTAACCCCGCATATTCTTGCTGTGAGCTAACGGCATAAGGTCCGGCGCCGAAATGGGCAATTAATGTCTCTCCACTTTGTTGCTGATGCGGAGTGTAGGCTCGACTGGGATTAACGGACAATATTCCACCGAACAGCGATACGCTGACAAGTAACACGATAACTTGGACGATACGGAAATCCCTATTCTTCACAATACCTTCGCCAAAAATTAGCGAAATAAGAGCGGTTGACTACCATAGCGTTTTCTACTTCTACGTTTTTCTGTGGTTAGAGTTGAAGCCAGCCACAGAGGTGGAAATGAGCAAGTTGTGAAGCCAGTTGGCGTGATAGACAAACCCATTGAGTTTGTGAGCAGGTGAGATGAACTGTTGTCTGGCTTTAGCTCGTGGGCAGTAAGGCCCAAAATTGTGACACAAGGCCCAGGCTCGAATTTGTAACTCGGCTGAAGCCCAATGACCGTGAAAGAAACGAGTACTGTCGAGCCAGCGAGCCAGCGGATCCATATGGCGGTCAATCATATTGCTGGTGCGATGAGCTTGGGGAAAGTCAAAAGCCAAGACAAACTTATCGGTTTTGGCTACTAGCTTTTCGATGGCTTCCAGGGCAGTTCCAGATACAGTCTGTTGGCCCCATTCAAGAAAGGTGGCCATTCTCTGACGGAAGTCGTGCTCATCACTAGCGTGATAGATGTCCCAAACTTGTTGTTGAATGTCATTGAAGACGGCTTGCCAGCGTTTCTGGCAGCGGTCGCGGATTTTGAGAAAGGCGTGTAAGAAACATTCGATCACAGTAATGGTCACAAACAAAGCTTGCCAGACTTTCTGGGTCGCCAACCAGCCATCGGTATTAACCGTTTGTGGTTCGTACTGGGGGTCGAGCGCCAGCACTTCGGCTTTGAACTGAGCGTAGGCCTCCTTCAGCCCCGCTTCGTCAGCGCTTAAGGAGAGCGAGGCCCCCAGGATACAATCAGCCCCCACCGTGGTGGCGATGTAGCCTTTGTGACCGTTGAAACGGACGTGTTTTTCATCGGCCAACAGATGGGCTGGCAACTTATCTGACCTTTTGACGGTTGTGCTGACGAGGTTGGACCGACCCAGTTGAGCACTGAGCCGATACCAGTAGCCGTCATCACGACCAAAGACATAACTCAGCGCCCAAAAGGGCACCCCGAACCGGCGCAGAAACAAGCCTTTCTCGACTTCATCGGTGTAGCCGGTCATATAGGGTAGGATATCACTGGGCGCAATCGTGAAGACCTGGGTCGGCTCATCCGGCTCTTTCAGTCGAATACGGCGCAGGCGTATCCCAGCCAGCTTGGCTGAAGCGGGTAAAATGTCATGGAGGATGTAACCGGCAGCTATGGTGTTCGGAAACAATTCTGGATAAGTTGTCATCATCTGATCTAACCAGTCTCGAAAGGAAGTCGCATCTTGGCTCAATTTTTGATACTCAGCCCAGGTAATGGGCAAAGTAATTCGTTTGCTGACTTTTGTGACATTACACCGTTTTTGGTTATACTTGCGTTGAGGCATATTGACTGTCTGAGCTTGGCCGCTTTTTCAGTCAATTTTGCCTCATTTTCTTTTAACCACAGAATCCGTCAGAACTAGATATTTTTATCAAGCAACCTCCTGAAAGAGGGTGAACCGGTCCTGCGGGCTAAAAGTCGTCCAACATTTCCGTAAAAAGCGCGCTGCTCTCGCTGTCCTCCACCTGGGCCGCTGCTGCCTGGGCCTGGCCTGAACCCCCCAATAAGGCTGCCCGAATGATGTCCTGCCGCTTTCGTCCCCGCGCCTGGGTGATGGCTTCCAGCATCTCGGCCAGTTCCGGCGGATCTTCTCCAGGCAGGAAGCGGTAGAAAAAGGTGAATTGATAGACTTTACCGGGGCGCCGCTTCCGGCCGGATTTACCCACAATGCCTGACATCAAGGCCTCGTTCCTGGTCCTGATTTTTCACAATAGAGAAAAATAGAGCTTATTTTTCCCCCTTGTGAAAAATGAGGCTCTACTTATTAAAGAAACCAGGCCGGGCGGCCAATTTGGCCAGGCCGCGGGCATTGGCCAGCACCGGTTCAGGCATCACGGTAGCTTTGGGGAACTGGCGGAGCAGCATCTCCCGCATCGCCAACGCGCCGCCGCCGGTCAGCAGGATGTGGTAGCTCTCTTTCGATTTGATCATCCGGTCCAGGTAGTTGAACACCTCGGACTCCAGCGCCTTGAGCGCCTGCCGGGCCTCGACGGTGATGTCCGTCAACTGCCCTTCGACGTAAATCCCAGCCTTCTGGCCATTGACGACCTGCTGGACTAAATCGCTGGCCTGGTGCAGTTCCAGCTCCGGCCCGTACTTGTGTTTAATGGAGCGGATGAGCCGCTCGGCGGCCCGGCGCATCCCTAACGTGTCACCCTCGGTAAAGCGCTGGCTGATCCGCCCGCCCGAGACCAGCAGCACATCCAGGGTGTTGAAGCCCTGATCAATGACCAGGGTGGGGGCCAGCTGGCTCTGTTTGCCCCGGACCCACTGACCGGATAGGTCCATGCCCCAGTCGAACCAGGTGGCGACCGGTTGGGGCACCCTGGCCCGGACACCGACCACCTCCAGGGCGCACTCGACCCCATCCACACTGAAAAGGTGCCGGCCAACCAGCCAGCCTTTGATCGCTTTTTCCACCTGCTCGGCCTCGGTCTCCTGGGCCAGAACCTTGACCGGCAGGGCCAGGGCGATGGCTACCCGGTGGGAGCCACCGTTAATGATCCGGGAGATGCCGGCATAGAAAGTGGCCCGCAGTTCCGGGCTATCCTTAAAGCGATTGAAATCCAGCCGATCAATTGGCTCGGTGTAGTCGCTGACGTTGGGGCCGACCAGGTACTCGATGCCGTCAAAGACGACCCGGAAGGGCTGGCGACTTGTACGCTGGGTCGCCCGGACCACGCCAGGCAAGGACAGGCCATTTTGAAGCTGGCGGTTGGCTTCACCGACCGAGGAGGGCAGCAGATAGGTCACCATCTCGCCTCCCCGCACACACGCAAATTTATTGGCTGAAAAGCCGGGGTCATAGCCAAGGTAGGTCAGCGTTTCTTGAGCATTCCCGTTGCCATTCGTGGCGATCATTTTCCAATTCCTTTCCAGATGAATTGAACTGCTGATTCAAGTAGCAATATAACTATACGAATACCAACAATATCCATTGAGACCGTACCGTACCGTACTTACCGGCTGCTATCACTTTATGTTCTTCTGCTGGCAGGTACGGTACGACTGGGAGGGCCTAAATCCGGCCAAATTTCCGCAGGGTCTTGTTGACCAATTCAATTTGCCGGCCTCCCGCGTCGTTATAAACCTGAAAAGCGATGGCCGAGGCTGATCTTTCACCGCTATCCCATATATTCAGTGTGGCTTGCTGTTTGTCGGTTGGTTTGGTTAACTCCGCTTCCAACACTGGCGGTGCAGGGGCCTGTCCGCCCGGCTTGAGCAGGGAGCGCAGTTCGCGCTTGGGGATGAACGGTGTCTGGACAACCGCGGGGGACAGGCCCGGCACATCCACCACGGCCCGGCCGGGGGGGAAATCCAGGGCTTCGACGGCGTCGAGCAGCAGCCGGGCCTGGCTTTTGTCATTGGCGTGCAGTTGGACCTTGCTGCTGAACTGCTGGCGGTGGTCGGTGTCAATGACCGTGCCTTTGGCGCTGGTCAGGGCCAGCATCTGGTAAACGCCGAATTTGCGCAGTTCCCAGGCTTGTCTCTTGAGCACCTGGCCGATGTCCCGGTCGGCCAGCAGGGCTGAGGCCTCATCTACGGCTACGATGACCGGCGGCAAGAAATACTCCGCTTTCTGGTTGTACTCGGCCAGGTTGTCGGCGTCGTAGCGGCGCAAGAGGTCGGCCCGGTACTGGATCGCTTCGGCGTAAACCTCATGCAGGGCGCCGAGGATTTCGCCGGGCTGCTGGAGGATCGGGTAGCGCAGCCGGTCACACTCCTTGAAGGCGGCCAGGCCGTGGAGCTGCTGGTCAATCAGGACCAGTTCGACCGGGTCGGGACAGGTGGCCAGTTGGGCCAGGATCGCTGACAGGAAGGCCGATTTGCCCCAACCGGATGAGGCGGCGGCAATGGTGTGAAACAGCTCGTACAATGAGATGGTCAGCGGAGCGAGCTGCCCTTGTTCATTCAGCCGCAGTCCCAGTATCAGATTATTCAGGTCGCCTCGCTGGCCGGGGACCACCTCGGACCAGCGGACCAGGGTCGGCAGTTCAAACGACGGCTGGCCAATGGGGAGGGCCGGGACTGGTTGGACAGAAGCAGGCCGGTTGAATTCTCGCCAGACCGCAATCTCTAGCGGCGAGGGATCGGTGGCAGCGCCGTTGGCATAAAGGCGCATATCCAGGTGGGCCTGCCGCCACTGGCCGTGACCGGTATCCCGGATCAGGATCTGCTCACCGGCTTTGGCCGTGACCACCAGCACCTGGGCGTCTCGCTCCTCGCGGAGGGCCTGGGCTTCCAGCAGGCGCCGTTGGGCAGCCGCAGCCCAGCGCGCTTCCTGGGCAGCCCGGCCGCGTTGATAGGCCAGCCAGCCGGCATACAGCACCCCAATCAGACAGAGGAAGGCGATGCTGGCGGCCAGGCTGATCCCGCCAACCTGGAGGATCAGGCTAAGGGCATCAACTAACGCTTCGCCGGCAGCCAGGTATATCCCTACGACTGCCAAAACGAGAAGCATTGAGATGATAGCCGGGATGGAGAGCGGCAGTCCAACCCGCCCCTCGCCCTGGCTCTGGCTCTCGTTCATCCGGCCACTCCCAAGCCATACAAAACCGCTTTCAGACCAATCACGCTTACCAGGGCGCCTGTTCGCAGCGACTGTTCCACCCTATTGACCAAATCGGACCCCTGCCTGACCCAGCGATAGATCGCCATCTCCATCTGCCAGCCCCATAACAGCAACGCCGTCAATGGCAGTAAGGGGATAGTCAGCATCTCGGCCGCCTGGTTATCCCGCTGCACCTGGACATTTAGCGACAGGTAAAGGGCGATCCGCTGCGTGCTCAACATTTTTTTCGGACCTTTGCGCTTCATTTGTCTCCCCCAGTCTCGGCTATTTCAGCTAGAGCGGCAATGCCGTGCCCGCCAGCCTCAGCCGCCCACTGCCACAACCTGGCCTCACGCAACTGCCGGCACGCTTCTATGAACTCTTCGGGTTCGATATATCCCTGGGTTTGCCACTGCTCCAGCCGGCCTGACAATTTCCGCAAGAGCAGGATGGTAGCCTGTGTGGCAAAGATCCAGTCTTGAAGCATCTTCTGTTCGATCGTTTTCATCCTGAACCACCCTGCAACACAAACTCACGAACCGTTCTGGCCGATACCCCGGCAAAATGGCTCAGCCAGGCCTGACCTTCTTCGTCGGCCAGGAACTGCTGCGCCTCGGCCCGCACCACTGGACTGCGCGAGCGAATATCAGCCACTGCTTGCTTGACCACTGCCGCCAGAATCCGCTGTTCCGGGTCATTGGCCATCCTATAACTCGATCTGAGGTGGCTGCGAGTGATCATCTTTTTCTCCTTCTCCCTGGACTACTTTGAGGCAAAAGTCAGGCTCATTTCAAGGTTTGTCAGCCAGGTTGCCAATTCTGCCAATTGCTCGTCTGGACAGGTATCAACCAGGCTGATTAACTGGCGCAGCCTGTTTCTGATGGCTTCTCGACCTGTCGTTGGCTCGGTAGAGGGTTCACTTTGAACGGCAGCCAGGAACGCCGCGGCCGTAGGCCACTCAGCGCTGCAATTCAGACACCAGCGGCGGCTACCGTTGACGCCGACAATTTTTTCCTGACCACAGTGGGGACATTCAAATTCTTGAGCCTTTGGTTCATAATAAGTGGAGTCATACGGGTATCCTACTTTGACGACATGCTCTAGTTCGCAGTCGGAAGGTAATGCCTCTGTTCGCAAATGCTGTACCATTTGCGGGGCCAAAGTTACAGCAAAGCTCGGTTCAACGGTTGTGGCTGCTCTTGATTTACCAATATTGCCAGTGTCAACCTGGTAAGTTTGCCCGTTCCGGGTGACCAGTCGTTTTTCTATCTGGCGAATTTCGCCAGATACTTCCAGTTCCTGGCGAATTTTGCTAACGGTGTTATGATGGACACCACAGTGTCGTGCAAGCTCGCGGTCGCTTAATGTGACCCCCCTAGGGTGCAGGAGAGCCAGCCTTACAATTCGGCGCAAGTCTTCGCGATTGCGACGCAAACCATGCTTTTGATTGGCCGTCAGGGCCAGCCACTCAGCATCCAGTCTTGTACCAGGCCGCACTTCCACCCATAGTTTGGCCCCAATCTGTTTCGCTGCCGAGCCGCGGTGATGCCCATCAAATACATAAATCTGCCCATTCTCATCCTGCATACCCTGGGCGGGGTCGAACTCTACACCGCTTTGCATCATTTCGGCATACTCATCCACCAAATCAGTGTTGGTAGACGCTCGGCTCTGAACGAAAACCAGGTCATTTGGTTCTACTAAAACTCGCGTACTCATGGGTCGGTTCCTTTCGTGACTAAAAAGAGTGTGGTATAATATTGGTCAGGACGGTTGACTTTGGTCGGTTCGCCGTCCTTATTCCGGCGAGGTCGCGTCTCGCCGGTTTTTTATTTAAAGCAAGATGACCCGATCCACCAGGATGGTGACTGGGTCATTGAATTAAGGCTGGTCAGACAGGCAGTTAGCCGAAAAAATCGGATCACGACTAAAACTACTACCTTGAAATCCACTTCGATTGGTCACACATCTCTCCTAAAAGCGGGGTGGCTGTCGATAAAATCAAGCAACCATCTGTAAATGATGAAGCTTAACTTTTCAGAAGTATAACAGCTATCTCGAAAAATGTCAATACTTTTCGAGACTTTTCGAAAAAAAAAGTGGTCGATAGGAGACCGATCACTTTTTTCATTAATCTGCTCGTCAATAAGAATTTTGCCCCTCAGTACTTCGTTTCTTTTTATTCGTAGTCTGCCGCTCGGCTCGTAAATGTGCAGCCACCTCACGATACTTCAGATGATACGGGTTACCATTTTCATCAAAAATCGGAACACCTTGTAGGCGTCCCCTATATTCATGATATTTTTCAACAAAAATTTTAGCACAATATGCTACATCAGCTTCATCTAGACTCAGGCGATAGCCAGAGACTCGTTTGATATAGCCTAATCTCGACCAACGGCTAAATAATTCGTTTGAAATAGTTACTCCGTAGATTTTGCTATATTTACGACTAGCCTCAGAAGCACTGATGGTGTTGCCACGTAAGTGAGAAAACTCCTCAGCAATGATTTCCTGTTTCGTTTTAGCTTTATGACCGTTATTGCTCTCAGCAGCCACAAGTAACTCCCCGTTAGGTAATTGAACTGCCTCAATCTTACCAGTCTGGATAAGCTGTGTCAATGCTTTTTCAGACAGGTTATATTTTTGGGCAGCTTCAACCAGAGGAATGAAGGTGGGGACATGAAATGAGGGCGGTCCAGTAACTTGAGTATTAGCCATATATCAGCACTTTCGAAACAATAAAAAAACCCGCATGAATAGTGCGGGTTTTTTTACCTGGTTGATCTTAAACAAACCTTGAAGGTTGTTTAAACTTATAATATGGACTTATGTGATAACTAATCTAGAAATCCCGCAAGTGCTGATGGGTGGATTTGAACCACCGACCCCGAAATTATGAGTTTCGTGCTCTAACCACTGAGCTACATCAGCGCATCCGCTACACATTTTAGTCAAAAGACAGGGGGTGTCAAATAAAAAATGAGAAATTAGAACGGATAATTGCGGTTCAATTTCTTATTCCACTAACGGGGATTGGGTTGGGGGGCCAAAGAATAGATGCCACCAGGCCTGGACCGGGGTTTGGATTATGAGTGCGGGTGAAACCTCTACGGAGTTAGCACTGGCAGCAGGAGCGACTGCCTCGGGCGTGGGCATAATTGCCAGGACAGTTTCACCGGGGCTGGCCCATTTTAGCTCGCGGCGGGCCACTTCTTCCACATAGAGGTCACTGGCTACGTAGCTGCGCCGGGCCAGCAAGTCGGCTTGTTGCTGACGGGCGATTTGTACCTCCTGACTCAGACGCTCGGCTTCACGCTGCACCCGATAGTTGGCCGCCGCCCGCCGTCCAAAATCTACAATAAGGAAGATCGAAATAGACAGGGCAATGATTGCCACAAATTGAGCTATTGGAGCCTTGGGGCCGGGACGTTTTTTGGTCACACCCTCTCCTTAGCCGACGCTGTCTTTTTATCATACAATAATCCAAACAATATGTCAATCTATTTATGTAAAACTACTTTATGGAACTAACAGAGACAATCCCCGTTGCCACAATTTCTGTGATCCCACCAGCTCCGGCGGCCTCAACGGTTTAGATTTTGTGAGCCAAATTGAGACGAAAGCCATGCCCCCGCACCGTTTCAACGTACTTACTGTCCGGGTCAATTTCGGCAATACGTTCCCGTAGACGCCGCGCCAGGGCGTCTATCGCTTGCTCCGACACACCCTCGGCTTCCTCGTCGGACCAGACCACGGCAATAACTTCATCTCGCGACACCACGTTGCCAGCGTTCTTATACAAGAGTTCCAGCAGATTGTACTGGGCCAGTGAAAGAGGGGGGTTAATCTCTTTGTCCATCACCCAGACCCGCTTGGCCGACAGATCCATTTTGAGCGATGGTTTTTGTTTATAATCAAGTATAATGGGTGCAGTGGCCTCATCCTCCACAAACGTCAGTTTGGCGCACAGGGCAATCCCCACCTCATCCCCGTTGCGGATCAGTCTCGGTTTTTGGGAGACCACCTCGCCGTTTAAGAACGTGCCATTTTTGCTGCCCAAATCGCGGAGGGTATAGCCTTCGAGGGTTTGGATAATTTCGGCATGCCGCCGGGAGACTTGCCGGTCGTCAATTTGGATATCACTGTCGGCCTCACGGCCAATAACCATCGTTCGTTTAACCAAAGGCCACTGCGTTTTGGGGCTGTTACCCTCATGAACTAATAACATGGCCACTTCTTGGTTAGACATAACAATTACCTCCTGCCTCTATTGACAATGGGACTTTCGGCTTTTGACAGAAACCCTTTATGTGATTAAGCTATCAGTGTGGTAGAATTAATGATTTGCGTCTTTTACCACGCCGGGGAGAAGAAGAGACATGTCGGGAATATTAAGCCCTGGTACCATTTTATGGTCCCGCTACCGTATTTTGGACCTGGTGGGTCAGGGGGGTATGGGGGCCATTTACCGGGCTGAAGATTTGCGCCTGGAAGGGCGCCTCTGTGCTATTAAAGAAGTTACTCCAGACCCCGGCGCTTCTAAAGAGTACCAGGAACAAGCTCAGGCGGCCTTCCACCGGGAAGCCAGCGTCCTGGCTCGTCTGGATCATACCAATCTCCCCAAAGTTTCAGACTTTTTCCTTTTTAATGGTCGTGACTACCTGGTGATGGACTTTGTGCCTGGCCAGGACCTGCGCGAGATTATCGAACACACCCGGCACAAGCAAACATTTATTCCCGAAGAGCAAGTCCTCACCTGGGCCGAACAGCTCATCAATGCCCTGGAATATCTGCATCACCAGGACCCGCCGGTGCTCCACCGGGATATAAAGCCTTCAAACATAAAATTGACGCCTAACGGTACGATTAAATTGGTAGACTTCGGCCTGGTCAAGCTGCTTCACCCTGATGATAATCGAACCGTAACCGTTTTGCAAGGCCGGGCCACCATTCAATATGCGCCGCTGGAGCAAATCGGCGGGGATAGCGGTTACACCGATAGCCGCTCAGATGTCTATTCGCTAGGAGCCACGCTGTATCATCTCCTCACCAATGAGCCGCCTCCCGACGCTAAAACGCGCTATATTCGCCCAAAAACTCAAACGCCCTTGAGTATTAAAGAAATCAATCCAGAGGTTTCAACCCAAACCGAGCAAGCGATTCTTCATGCTCTGGGCCTGCATCCAGAAGAACGCCCTGACAACATTCAACAATTCCGCCGCGAACTCCTGAGTGGTGCGCCCATTGTGATTAACGGCCGGACCACCAACGGCTGGCGTTTTGCTTTCTGGCGCAACCGGGTCCTGTTGGCCTTGATTGCCGCGCTTTTAACTCTGGCGGTCATCCTCACCTTTACCCCCGGCCTTTCCGGCCTCGATTCAACCTCAGGAAACCCACCCATCAGCGAAGTCAGCCGCTAATTCCGGCTGAGGCTCAGAGCAAGCTCTGGCCTCCATTACGTTACCTCTTCATCAGATGATTTTATCCTCGCCAAGGGAATTCCTTGACTGGACCATTTTGACCCAAAAATCCGGCCTGGTTTCAAATACCAGATCACGGTGCCGACAATGGCACACAACAGACTGACCAGCGGCGTGACCCAGTGGCCCGTTGCTCCCTGCTCGATGAGCGTACCGAAAAAGCCTGACCGGGGCCAGGCCAGGGCCATAATGGTGTAAAGCACATACCCCACCAAACCAAAGGCTATGGCTACCAGAGCCGAACGCACCCGCTCTTCCAAAAGCAAACGGTCTCCACCCAGGGTAAAAGATATACCGGCAATGACAAGCATACCTAACAGTGAGTAAACCAAATCAATGGCATTGACCGGCCGGGGGGGAGGCTGACTCGAGGAGGAAGGCGGCATGATGGGGGTCGGAGAGGATGCGGGAGTTCGCGTCGGGGCCGGTGTTTCGGTGGGGGTGGGCGTGATCGTTGGCGTTTCGGTTGGAAAAGGGGTAAAGGTCGCGGTTGGGGTGGGCGTTTCGACAATGCCGGGACCGATATTAAAGACAATGGATTGTACTGCCAATTCACTCGAAGCCTTAACCTGGAGCGGCGTATCACGCTCTTTAATAATAGGAATTTGAGCCACCCCTCGGGTCGTTTGGGCGGTCAGTGGTTCCAGCGACAGCCCTTCCAGGGGATAATATCTTAGAAAATTGACCAGGGTCCCATCCGGAACGGGGTGGCCGTTTTTGTCCATAATCACACTGGTTCTAAACATGACCCCTTCACCCACCTGTAAATCTACAACGGTTAGCGGTGGATTTTGTTCGGCCAGAGGGGTAACCGTGCCGTTCTTGCCAATTTTATGCAGCGGTTGCAGTTGAATGGTTTGGCTGGGGTCGGGGCTAAGATCAAGGGGACCAATAGCCGGAATAGTAACCGGCGCAGCGCCGGCCGGCTCAAATTGTTGAAATAACAAGCGCGCGGCTGCTTCCAGATAGGCCGGACCTTTACTGTAAAAGCCGTAATAGGCGGTCAACTGGCTGATCTCTGTTTCATCCAAAAAATAGGGCGCATTAAAGGCAAACAAAACCAGATTTTTGTTGCGCAATTGTTCATAACGATTTCTAAGCAGCGCCTTGACCGCATCGGATTGGGGGGCCGTATCCACATTGACATCCAGCATGGCAAAAATAATCCAATTTGCCGACTGCAATAACTGTTCCGTCTGTTCATTCTCAGGTGAAGGCTGGCCCGTCAATAGGTTCTTAAGAAACGAGAAACCCAGGCTGTTAATCTGTTCCGGTAATATTTGCCCAGTCGCATTCGGACCAAACAACTGAAGTAAAATTTCTTGTAAGCGGGTGGGCGGTATAAAAGAAAATTCTGGGCAGAATGGGCAATCCCGGCCTGAGCGATCATCGGTAAAAATGAGGATCTGGTCTCCCGGCTGGGGGACACCCGACAGAGCATTGGCTCCTGGTGAGGTAGCAGGGGTGATCAGGGTCGCTCCTTCTCGGGCGATCCGGTCAAGATCAAGGGTGATATTGTTCAACAACCCCAAATTTTCAAAGGGTTTTTGAACCTCCGTCTGCAAGACATTGTTACCATAGATTTTAAGCTTGGCTTTAATAATCCGCCGCACCGCTTTATCAACGGCCGTCTGAAAATTGGCTTCGCTGGCATACTTTTCCTGAAAAAAGCCGATTGCATTTTTAATATTGCCCAGTTGGGCGGCGGCGTCCTCGCCTCTGAAAGCAAAATCCTGCAAAAATAACACGTCACTGCCGGCCAGAAAAGCATTCTGGACCAACAGCCGCGCCGGAAAGCTTTCTTGAGTCGTCCCCACAATTCCTTCGAGAGCGGCCGGCGCTCCCAGCGGCGCGCTGACAATTAAGCCGCCACCCTCCCGCCACGGAGCGATCTCTTTTAAAGCCAAAATCGTGGCCAGGTTCCTGGCATCGAGGCTGATGGGCAGGTTCCCTTGCAGGCCCTGATAGCGGGTGTGGGCGGTCATCAAGCCGTCGGTAACGCCATCCCGGTCATTAGAGTCAAGACTGGTAACTTTGAAGAAGGGCAGTAACTCTTTACGCTGCAATTCGTCGAGCGATTTGTAAATGGTCGGCACGCCCTCATTAATCACCCGGTCGCTGCTGCCAAAACCGGGAAAATGTTTAGCCACGGTCAGAATTTGGCCATTACCACCCTGGTGGACTCCTCTAATATACGCCTCGCCCATTTCACCCACCCAAAAAGGATGGCCGCCAAAAGTCCGCGTCCCTAAAGAGCCGCCTCGCTCCGGCCGGGGGTTATCCAACACATCGAGCGAAGGGCCAAAGAGCATGTTGACCCCCAACAGCGTCAGCTCCTGCCCGACGACCTGGCCGACCAGTCGCGCATTATCCGGGTTCCAGGTGGCCCCCAAAGCCATTTCATTGGGCAACTCGACCAGATTGCCGCCCCGAATTTGAGTGTAGGGGAAACCATCTCCTTCATGATTGACGGCAATAAATAGGGGCAGAGGCGTGTATTTCTCCACCCCGTTCACCGGCGCAGAGGGTGTAATCGTGGCTGTAGCAGTCAGCGAACTCGTCCCGCTGACTACCAGCGGCGGTGGTGTTTGCGCCAGGGTTTGCAGAGAATTTGTCAGGGCTAAAACCTGGGAGGGCGTACCTTGATAATTGATAAAATTCTGGTTTTCCGCCGAAATATAAACACCACCAACCCGGTATCGCTGAATCAATTCGGCAATGGCCGAGTTGAGACCGACCTGGTTGCCTCTGAAAGAAACCATAAATAACTGCCCGACTCGCTCATTGGGGGTCAGCGCGGCAAAAATGGTCTCAATCATAATCGGATCAGGCTCGTTGGCCGTCTCTTGGGCTTCAACGACAGCAGGTTGGCTGGAACTTAAGCCGAAGGCAGCGATTATGATCAGGATAGAAAGAATATAAGCTTGAAATTTTGGCGGGGTCTGTCTCACTGTGTTTCCCTGACTCGTACGCATTGCCAAAAGTATACTGCCAATGCCAGGTCTCGTCAACAGCAGTTCTGACCGCAGGGGTTCTAATTCGGGGTAGTGGCTGCAAAATAAGATGGAGTCCCAAAGCTCTGCTTTGGACTCCTAAACCGTCACTTACAATTTAACCACTACCTAAATCGGTTTCTTGGCCGGCAACCCGGGCCGGCGGGGATATTGGGGTGGAGTTGCTTTGTTTTTTTGGATGACCACCACATGCCGTTCTGCGTCTAACCCTGGCACCCTCACCGCCAGCGTCTGGCTGACTTTGCCGCCCAGAATACCCAGAGCATTGGCTGCCGCTTTGATTTCCTCGGCAGGGTGCTGGCCTTTTTGGACAATAACCCGTCCCCCTACTCTGACCAGGGGCAGGGTATATTCGGCCAGCACCGGCAGAGGGGCCACGGCGCGGGCTACGGCCGCATCGTAGCGTTCGCGCTGGTCCGGGCGGCGGCCCGCTTCTTCGGCGCGGGCAGTGAGAACAGTCACGCCGGTCAAATTTAAGACCTGCACCAGATGATGCAGAAAAGCCGTTTTTTTGCCGGTCGCCTCCAACAGAGTCAACCGCAGGCCAGGCAGCACGATTTTGAGAGGCAAACCGGGAAAACCAGCACCGCTGCCCACGTCAATCAGCGCCAAATCAGGCGGCAAGCCTGATAAAGCCTGATACACAGACAGCGAGTCAAGGAAGTGCTTAACCACAATTTCTTGAGGCTCGATGATGCTGGTCAAATTGACCCGCTGGTTCCAGGTGATGAGTTCCTGGCTGTAGCAGTCAAAGGCATGGAGTTGGGCTTCACTAAGAGAGAGATTAAATTGTTGGGCGCCATCCTGGAGGACTCGTTGCATTGAGGGCAGCTTTACTTCTCTTTGACCACCTTAATCCGGTCAAAATCACGAGCGATGATGGTATTGGGGAAGATAGCACGGGCCTCGTTGAGCACGTCCTGCTCCCGATAGCGGCGGGAGATATGGGTCAGGTAAAGCTGCTCGACCTGGGCCTCGCGGGCCAGATGAGCGGCCTGGGCGGCGGTAAGATGGCTGAACTGGCGGGCCATCTCGGCATCCTCGTTGAGATAAGTTGCCTCGATGACCAGCGCGTCGGCCTGGCGGGCAATATCCAGCAGGTTATCGGTGCGGCCGGCATCGCCGACAAACACAAGTTTGGCTCCAGGGATTACGGGACCGAGCACGTCGTCGGGCCGAATACGCCGCCCATTGGCCAAGGTAATGGCCTCTCCAGCGACCAGTTTGCGCCGCTCCGGGCCAAACGGCACGCCCAGCACCTCGGCTTTCTCATTCAGAAAGGGGCGGCGTGACTTTTCCTCAAATAGAAAACCGAAACAATCAGCGCCCCGGTGAACAACCGGGAAGGCGCTGAGTTGAAAGGTACTATCTTCCATAATCAGGCCGGGCTGCAAGGGGATAAATTCCAGCTTGATGGGTAACTTTTCCCCCCGCAAAACGACCTTCAACAGCAAATCTTTGACGCGCTCCAACGTCCACTGGCCGCCGTAAATTTCTAACTTTTCAATCGTTTCCCACCGGCTAAAGGTCGAAACGAGACCGCCCAGGCCCAAAATATGATCCAGGTGGCCGTGAGTGAGCAATATTTTATTGAGTCGCTTAAAACCCAGGTTACTCTGCAAAATCTGGCGCTGCGTGCCCTCGCCACAGTCAATCAAAAAACGATACTCTTTATACAGCACCGCATTGGCCGAAAGTCCCCGGTGTACCGACGGCGCGGAAGCAGAAGTCCCCAGGAAAACCAGTTCAAACATGGATGAGTGAATTCCTTAGTCAGATGTCAGTAGTCAGATGCCAGTAGTCAGAAAAGATTATCTGGCTACTGATTACTGACTACTTTGCTACTTAACTTGGAATATCGTTGCGGGTCAACCACAAGATATCGGTAGATTTCAGTAGGATAACTTGATTAGGAAGAGGTTGCAAATCGGAGGCGGGCAGATTAGCTCTGCTCTTGGGGGAAGGTTGAGACGAGGGACGGTGGCATACATTGCGCAGGGCCAGTTCAACCGTGTTCTCCTCATCGCCGACCAGGCGCATACTGTGCAGATCGCCCTCGAAGTACTCACCGTTGCGCATCTGGATGTGCAGGTGGGGCGGAATTAAATTGAGTTTCAGCGGCTCGACTTGCAGCATGGTGTGCCACAGCAAGAATGGCTCCGGCGGGTCTTCGTCAAGCAAGAAGCGCCACCACCTGGGCCGGTTAGCTGCCGTGCGATACCCTAAAAATGTAGCAAAGCGGCGAGCCAGGATCAGGCTCACCGCCAGGTAAAGGATAGCCATCAAAATCACAAAGGCCAGAACCGGCAGGGGGTAGCTGTCAATCGGCATTGGTGGGCCAAGAATGTCGCTGACCGAGAGAAGTTCACCCCGAACTAGCCAAAAAGCAGCCAGGCCCAGGGCAATGCCGGTCAGCAGAGTCCCGTGGATAATGGCGCTGCCGACCACAGCCAGAACGACCTGCTCAAAAGCATCGGGGGTGCGGTAGTAGCGAGGACGGTAGGCGGTATAGGTCCGGGTAAAAAGAAAACCAGGCGCGACGAAGAAGAGGAGTAGAATGATGCTTTGCAGGTCGAGGCTTAAACTCATTTATCTTTCCGATATTTTTGTAAAGGCCAACTGGATAAGTCTTCTGGAAAGCTGACGGTTTGGAGGGCGCTGGCAGCTTGAATCGCTTCCGTTTTCTTCTTTTCTTTACGCTCTAATATCCTAAAAGCTTCACGCACCACATCCCGGATATATTGGTAATTTTTGGCCAGGATACTTTTATCAATGAATTCAAAGATTTTATACTTTTCTTCGGCCTCTTCGCGCAGCTCTTTCTCCGGGTAGCCGGTGAGCACAATCGCATTGATCCGATGCTCGGCCAGTTGTTTGAGCAGTTCCATCCCCTGCCGGTCTTCTTCGTCGGTTGGGCTGAGGCGCAAATCCACAATCACCAGCTCCGCCGACCGCTCGCGCACGACCTCCATGGCCGCCTGATAACTATCAACGGTTTTGACTTCAAAATCGTTCCTGAGAATATCCTGCAATGTTGCCCGCCAATCCGGCACATCGTCAACGACCAAAACACGCTTACGCATTTTTCCATTCTCCCAAATGAACAAATCTGCTTCAACTATACAACCAACCATACATATGGGAAGGTTGGAAGAATGGAAGATTGGAATTTTTCTTCAGCCAACCTTCCAGCCCTCCAATCTTCCACCCTTCCGATCTTCTCTTCCCCATCTTACCTCATTTTTAGGGCGAAGACAACAGCGGCAGATTCATTGGCAGCAGGATGGTGAAGGTCGTCCCCTCATGGGGGCGGCTTTCAACCGTAATCTCGCCATGCTGTTGTTCCAAAAACGTTTTGACCCACCACAGGCCAAAGCCCAACCCTTGAGGCTGGGTGGTGAAAAACATATCAAATACCCGCTCCAGATTCTCTGCCGCAATCCCCGGCCCGCTGTCTGTCACCTGGGTGGCGATTTTGTCGCCCACCTTGAACGAGGCCACGCGCAGCAGGCCCCCCTGGCCGGCCATCACCCGCAGCGCATTGGTAATCAATTCAATTAGGGCATCAACCAGCAGATCGCTGGTATCAACGGGCGGCAAATCGGGGTCGAGATGGCAAACCACTTTAATATTCTTGGGGATTTCAACCAGCGACAGCGCCCGGTTGATTAACTCGTTGACATTATGGGCTTTGGCCGGGTGCTGGCGAAATCGGCGCAGGAGCGCCACCGCCAGGTCAACCGTGTAAAGGGTGTTCCGTTCAATACGCTCTAAATTTTCATCTATCTCTTTTCTCAGTTCAGGAGAGAGCTTGACCGGCTGCAGCAGCTCGCGGAGATGCTGGACGGCAATCGGCACCAGGGTGGTGGTGTTATTGATCCGGTGAGCCAGGCTGCCGGCGGCCTTGCCCAGCACCGCCCAGCGTTCGGCGGCGATGCGCTGCTCCTGCGCCCGCTGCAAGGCTTGATTCGCTTTCTGCAACTCGCTGTACTGGCGAGCATTTTGAAGCGCGCTGGCCGCCGAGGCGGCTACCAACAGCAGGAGCTGTAAATCACCCTCATCAAAATTGCCCTCTTTTTTGTTCAGCAGCTCCATCACGCCGACCACTTCCCCCTCCGCAATGAGCGGGACAGCCATAATTTTTTGGGTTTTGAAGCCGGTCAACCGGTCGGCGGCGGGCGACCAGCCGGGGTCACTCTGGACGTTGTTAACCACGTGGGGCAGACCCGTTTGGGCCACTAACCCGACAATCCCCTCACCCAGGGGCATCAAAAAATTCTTCAGGCTGGTCAACTCATTCCCCTCACCATCGTAGGCCAGTTGAAAGATCACTGCCCCCCGCTCCTTATCAAGCAAAGCCAGCGAGCCGCACTCTGCCCCAAAAATCTCGGCGGTCCGCTGGACCAGCAGCCGGGGTATCTGCTCCACATCCAAGGTGCTGGAAACCAGGCGGCTGACCTCGTTCACCAGCTCTAAATCGCGGCTTAATGCGGTGGTGGCCGTGTACAGCCTGGCGTTCTGAATGGCAATCGCCGCCCAATCGGCCAGGGCTGAGAGCAGCATTTGATCCTCAGCGGTAAAAGCTCGCTGCTGGTAGCGGTTATCTACCCCCAGCACCCCAATCACGGTTGAGCCTACTTTGACCGGCACATTGACCAGGGCGTTGACTACCAGCCCAGTTTTAACCTTGAGGTTATTACTCTCTTTGGCAATAATGATCGGCTCGCCCGTCTGAACCACCCGTCCGGCGATGGAGTCGCTGACTTTGACCCAGAAGTTCTTGACCTCCTCGCTGTTCAGGTTGGCCTCGGCCCGCAGATAGAGATTGCCGCTCCCCTCGGTCACCAGCAGCAGATAACTTTCGTCGGCGCTGGTCAGGCTCACCGCTGCTTTGGCCACCCGGCGCAGGACCTCCTCCAGCTCAAGCTGAGATGTTACCGATTTGCCGATTTCAAAAAGGGTTTGTAACTGCTGCACCCGCGCCGTTAGTTGCTGGTTGGCCTCGATCAATTCAGCCCGCTTGGTCAAAACCAAGTCGCTGTTTGGCAGAGGTCGCTCCAGCGCCGATTGGATCAGCGCGGCCAGCTCTTCCACCGCAAAGGGCTGGTTCAGCCAGCCGACGATATTTTTATCATTGAAATTGGCCCTGGTTATCTCTCCATTGGCCCCAACCAGGATAATCGGGGTAGTCAGCTTTTGGGCATTCAGTTCAGCCAGCAGGGATGAAGCGGGCAGATCATTTAAGTGGGCATTGAGCACAATTAAATCGGGCTGAGTCTGCCGCAGCGAATCCAGAGCCATCCGGCCGCTGGCGTGATGGTTGACCCGCATGCCGTACTGCTTTTCCAGGCTGGTTTTCAACACACTGTTTTCAGCCGGATCAATGATTAAAATACGAGGAGTCTTTTGCCCGGCAATCATAGCACCTCTTTGTCTTTTGCTTTAAACTGAATCGTGTTCTGGCTTTGGTTTATCTGGGCCACGGGTCCAAGGAACTGCTCGACCACCCACAGGTTCGTCAGCGTATGCGGCGAAATTTGCTCGGCTGACAGGGTCACGGACAGACCAGCTAGCGCCAGCGGCAAAATGAGCTGGTCGGCTAAGTGCTTGTCCACCATAGCCCTGCTGTAGTGAAAGGCGAGCAGGGCCTCTACTGCCTCTTCGGCGACCCGTTCCGATGGTTTGCCCTTTTCGCCCAGGGCGCTAAAACCTGCCCGGCTCGACTCATATTCGGCCACCAAAAATATTCCGGCGCCCGGCGAAACCGATTGAACTCGCTGGGGTTCGAGGGTAAAGGGTAAATCCACCTGGTCCAACAACTTGGCTGCTCGATCCCGCATGCGTTGGGCAATGTGAGCCGGCAGGCTGGCAGCCACCGCCACGCCATGAACTCGTTTCAACGCCCCGCGTGTCTCCGGGAAAGCTGAAACCGGCTCAGTCCGGCCTGGAAGCGTCGCTTTAATCTCTCCCTCGCCGGCCGGATACCAGCCCCAGGCCGATAATTCGACCTTCGCCGCCAGGCCCAACAGCGCTATCATCGGCAAATAAACATCCCGGAGGTAATGAAAGGGCGGACTCCAGGGCACGTGAGTTCCCCCCTTCGCCGTAACGGTGCTGAGACGGGAAGCCAGCGCCAGAGGCGGCAAAACCGTCTGTAGTACCAATGTGGCTGCCCCGGCACTGCCGCCCTCACGCGCCTCGCTCACGTCAAACTCATAAAAGCCAGGGATGGGATCACTTTGCGGCTCAAAGGTAAGGCTGGTCGAACCTAGTGCAGCGCCCGATAGTTTAGCATCGCAGATCATGGCCGCTGCTCGAACCGCCGTTAAATGTTGAGCGGCCAGGCCGGGATTTTTTCGCCCGACCCGGATCTGGTCAATACGAATGGGTCGTTGCAGGATAGCGGCCAGGGCCAGGGAGGTGCGTAAAATTTGTCCGCCTCCCTCGCCATAAGCGCCGTTGATAACGAGCATAATGCCTCTCTGAATAGTCTACGCTAAAATTATACCACAACCCCCCGGCTGAATCGAGCTATAAAGGCTGCAAGCAGACAGCTTGATTTGCTCATTTTTATAACTATCAGTAACATGACCATCTCATCATCAAAAGTTAGCTGTGAAGGAGTAAAATAGAATACACAACCAAATATGCAAAACCTAGGGATAACTGCTAAATCTTTAAGGAAGGAGATGCGTTTCCCTGTGAATTTAACATCACAAAGGCATTTTATTATTGAGAAGTTGAGTAACCTTGCCGGCTGGTTAAGCCAGGGAAAATGGCAAATTGTGTCTTCCCAAACAGTAGATGCGCTCCACGTTGAGATCTACCAACTCGAAAAAACTCTAGCGAATGCGCCTACTCGACCCACCCGCACCGTGCGAAATTCCAAGCCCTTAGAGCCAGTTACTGAACAACAAAAAATTGTGGACTTAGCCGGATAGTCTAACTGGTCTGGCCAATTCTTGTTGCGTGTTCTAACAAATAATAACAAATCCCGTCTCGATTTGAGACGGGATTTTTGTTAGGTAGCCTGAATCACCCCTCAGTGCTCCGAGGCAATGGTGTATCCCCGGCGAGGAATGGTGATGATAAACTCAGGGTTGCTTGGGTCAGCCTCAATTTTGTTACGCAGATTTTTGATATGCATCCGCACCAGGTCGGGGCTGCCGCTCTCCGAAGGATAATCCCAGACTTCCTGCAGCAGACGGTCGCTGGTAAAAACTTCATCGGGATGCATCATCAAGTGGTAGAGCAGGTCGAATTCAACCGGGGTTAACTTCACTTGTTTTTTACTGGTGGTGACTTGATAACTGTTTCGATCCAGGGTTAAATCTTTAACCTTCAGCGTCGGGATAGGAAGCTTAGGGATGATTTGGCCGGCCCGCCGCAAAATAGCAGTAATCCGAAGCTGCAGCTCTTCCAGATTAAACGGTTTGGTCAAATAATCATCCGCACCGGCTCGAAACCCGGCCACGCGGTCTTCGGGGCGACCTAGCGCGGTGAGGAACAGGATGGGCACATCGGCCAACGCGGGGTCAACCCGCAGCTCCCGGCAAGTTTCCAACCCATCCATCCCCGGCATAACCACGTCGAGCACAATTAAGTCTGGGCGATGGCGACGTGCTTCTTTGATAGCTTCGATGCCGCTGTAAACGACATAAACCTGGTAATGCTTGCGCAGGGAGGCCTCAATGGACTTCGCCACTTCGACATCATCATCTACCACCAGGACCCGATGCGTAGCTCCCCCATCCTGAGAAGACACAGCCATAGTCTCTTTTCCTGCTTTAACACAATTCTAACATAAAGATGCTATCATTATAGCATAAGGCCAGTCTTGGGACAATCATCTGAAATGCAAGTCAAATTTAACTTGTCTTTAATTTAGTAATGGTAGCATGAGACGCAATTAACCGGAAACCGGAGTATTTAGCAGGACTAAATTTTAGTCAAGCGAAGAACATTAAAATTAAACCAAAGACAAGATCGCAGGTAAGAATTGGCAGGTTGCAGCGTCTAAGGAAGTTAAAGGTTAAGTGGGTCGGCGTCGTATAAATAGAGTAAAGGCCAGAAAGTACTAAGGAACACGTTTATGTTAGAGTATAACGCCACTATTCCTTTGTTTCCATTGAATGTGGTGCTGTTTCCGGGGATGATGTTACCACTGCACATCTTTGAAGATCGTTACAAGATCATGGTCAAAGAATGTTTGGCAACGAGCCAACCTTTTGGGGTAGTTCTGGCCCGGAGTAAGCAGGCCCAAGCGCCCAACGTGGCTAACCTCTATTCTGACGATCTTTACGAAGTTGGAACGACAGCGCGCATCACGGCGGTGGAAAATCTCAAAGAAGGCCGGATGAATTTGATCACGGTGGGACAGGAACGCTTTGTTATCAAGGATGTTTATCCCAGCAGCTACGATTTTCTTATGGGACGAGTGGACCCGTTTCCCTTACAGGATGACGATGACTCGCAAGGGGTGACGCTCTTGGCGCAAAAACTCCGGCCAATGGTCAGGCAGTACATCAATCACCTGGCCGATGCCTCGGGTGAGGACCTCTCTAACGCTACCTTACCCAGCGATCCAACGGCTCTGGCCTTTTTGGCCGGCACGGCCATCCAGGGTCCGTTGAGTGATAAACAGAAACTTCTGTCAGCCAAGTCGCTGCGGACGTTAATAGCCAGCACGGTCAGCGTGCTGGATAAGGAAGACCAAATTCTGGTCTATATGTTGGAAGCCTATTCGGCTCACCAACGCATTGAACGATTACCTTTTGTAGATTACTCCTTAAACTAACAAAGCTAAATGTTTCGACCTGTCAATCGGCTCTGTTACCCCTTACCTTCTACAAAAGATAAAAAAACTGGCTGGCAGCACCACAAGGGCGTGTTTTGTTGCTATACGGAGTAGTTTAAAAACCGAGCCGGAATGAAAATTTTTTAGAGACGAGGTGAAGAGTTATGGCAACAACTTGGGCTCCCGAAGAAGCGTTGTTTAGGTTAAGCATTGCCGATCTTGCGGCTACCGCTCCTGTAGCGCCTGCTGAAGAGAAACGTCTCATTAAGCTGATGTTGGAAGGTAAAAAGGCAGCCAAGCGACTGGCCAAAGACCAGGACTTAGACGAAGAGCTGTACCGACAGCTTAAAACAAAGTCGGATGAGGGGCAGGCAGCTCGCCGGACGTTAATTCAATCGAATGGCCGATTGGTCATCAGTATTGCTAACAAATATACCGGGCATGGACTGAGCCTGGCCGAACTATCCCAAGAAGGGGTGTTGGGGCTGATCAGGGCCATTGATAAATTTGATGTCAGCAAAGGGGTGCGCTTGAGCACTTACGCCAGCTACTGGATTCGCCAGAGTGTGAGCCGGGCCGTGGCCGTGCAAACGCGCGTTATCCGCCTGCCTGTCCACAAAGTAGACCACCTGGGAAAAATCAAAAAGGCCATGGGCCAACTGACCCAGCAGTTAGGCCGCGTGCCCGAATTAGAGGAAATTGCGGCCCACACCGGCGATGCTCCTGAACAGATCCATGAATTGCTGCAAGACGGGCAGGAAACCCTGAGCCTGGAAGAACCTGTCGGCGACGATGGAGCAACCCTGGCCGACTTTGTGGAAAATGATTTGACTCAGGCGTTAGAAGACCAGGTGGACTCCACCTTGCTGGAGAGTGAAATTCGCCGCGCTCTGGCCGGATTGACCGCCCGCGAGAGCCGCATCGTCGAACTGCGCTACGGCCTGCGTGATGGTCAGCCCTTAACTTTGCAGGATGTGGCTGAACGCTTTGGCTTGACCCGCGAGCGCATTCGCCAGATTGAAAAAGAAGCTCTGGCTAAGCTGCGCCGTCCCGACCAGGCTGGGCGCTTGATCGGCTTTGTTAACTAAATCAACGCAACAAAATAAAGGATGTATCTCGTTCCCAAACTAAGTTTGGGAACGAAATACCCCACAAAAAACCTCCGGTCGGATTAAAGGCCGGAGGTTTTTTGCTTCTCAACCGTCATTAACTCTCGGATGGTTCTATTTTCGGGTATGTTGTTGAGATATACCTGCTCCAACGCCGGGTCATTAATTTGAGCGGCCTGAGCCATAATATAGGCGTGTCCTTGCCTTAAGATTTCATGGGCTTGCTCAAATCTTTGATGAGCCTGCTCAATCTGAAAGCAGGTGAGGTATACAATAGCTGGGTGCTCGATACCCTGTATCCCTTGATTGGTTATGGAATTCCAGGCATGGCGAGCGCATGTCTCGGCCAGGGTTAAATCATTTGCCGCCAGAGCAGCCCGTCCCAAATGAGCGATACCCTCCGTCATTTTTGCTTCCTGTTGTAACTCCCGCTGGATTCTGAGAACCTCTTCAAAATATTTTTTAGCCTGCCGTGGCTCGCCCTGCTCATGCACAGTCCAGCCATAGTAAGTCAGAGCAGTGCCCAAGGCCCATAAATCATTTATTTCTCTCAAAAGGGTCAGGGCTTCATCCAAAAGAGCCAAGGCTGTTTCATGCTCTCCTAAGCGGGTGTACAGAAACCCCAATTGGTAAAGAGTGTGTACCTCTGCTCGCCGGTCACCTGTAGCCTGAGTAATAGCCAGAGTTTCCTGAAAAAGTTGCAGAGCCGCCGGGTAATTGCCCAGCGTCCGCTGAACCTTGCCGAGGCCACGCCGGGTTAGAGCTTCACCGGCCCGATCACCAATAGTTCGGTGCAGCGTGAGCGACCGGTCATAACATTTTTGGGCCTCTATGGGCTGGCCCATATCGTAATAGACCCGCCCCAATTGACTCAATCCGCTGCCCAGTCCCACCTCGTCGCCCAGCACCTGCCACAACTCGGTCGCCTCATTGAAGAAATAAAGGGCTACCTCGTAATCAGCCTGATAATGGGCCACCAGGCCCAGGTTCTTCATGCAGTCAGCCTGAGCGTTTTTATCTTGATATTTCTGGGCAATACCCAAAGCGCGCTGCAAATAATCGTGAGCAGTTTCATACTCCCCCCGTAGATAGAGCAGCTTGCCCCAATGGCTGTAACCTTCGCCGACAAGTTTCTCATCACCGGCTTTTTGGGCCAACTGCACCACCCGCTCGACCATTTCCAAGCCGGAGTCATAATCACCGCTTGTCTCATACAAGCTGGCCCACTGTTTCGCCGCTAAAGCACGGCGGTAATCGTCGTTGAGCGCCTCTGCCATGATCCCCAGCGTACCCAGGTCTTCCAGAGCCTCTTCGCGCTGCCCAATCAAATTATACAACTTGGCTCGCTCCAGCAAGATATCCCAGTAATCTACCGAGACAATTCCATGGCCATTTTCCGTCGAGGGGCGATTACGGAGGTAGGTCAAGATTTCGGTGTAATAGTCAATGGCGGCATGATTAGCATACTCGTGGCGAGCCTTGTCACCGGCAATCTTCAGGTAATAAAGCGCCTTCTCTGCATCGTCACTGCGGCTGTAATGAAAAGCCAGTTGCTCGACTTCGTCCGGGACCAGGTTTTCCAGGGCTACTCCCACCGCCCGATGCAACTGTCTGCGCTGGGCCAGCAGCAAACCTTCGTACACCACTTCCTGGGTAATGACGTTACGGAAAATGTACTCCCACTTGGGCGCTGGCACTTCCAGGCGAATCAGCTTTTCACTTTCCAGGTCTTCTAGCTGGGAGGACAGCCAGAATTGGGCCTGTTGCAGGGGGTGGATGGCTGATAACAGCGAGCGTTGAAAACTGGGGCCAATCACCGAGGCAATTTTCAAGGTGAGTTTTTCGGCTTCCGAGAGGCGGTCAATCCGCGTCAAGATCACATCCTGAACGGTATCGGGTAAATTGAGCGTTTGTGACAGTTCGAGCAGTTGATCGGCCTGGCTGTCGGCCACATTGAGGATAGCGCCGGTAATCTCCTGGATAAAAAAGGGATTGCCCTGTCCCCGGCTCAATAAAATATCTACCATGCCTGGGGGCAGTTTCTTATTGCCCAGCAAAATCTCGATCAGTTTCAGACTTTCGTCGGTCGAGAACGGTTCCAGATGAAGCCTGTGGACACAGGGCAAGAGGTTGAGGTCGTCCAAGGGGGTCATGTCCGCGGCAGGCATGGGCCGGTGTGACAGCACTAACAACAACGATGTACCGGCCAGGGTTTTGGTCAGATACGCTGCCAACAGAAGCGACAGCTCATCGGCCCACTGAATATCTTCCAATAAAATTAAGAGAGCATGGCGTTTGGCTTTGCGGCGCAGCAATGCCTCAATCAGGGCAAAGGTGTTATTGCGGCGCAATTGGCCGGATATGCTCCGGGTAAAGCTGTTCTCCGGCGCTTCCAGGCCCAACACGTCGGCCAGCAACGGCAAGCGCGCTGCCCAATAGCCGGGCTGGCCTGGCGGGTCCTCCAAATCGGCCACAGTTGTGGCCAGGCGAGCCAGTTGTCGGGCTGGGGTCAGGGTAGGGGTAAGATCGCACAGCGCAGCGATAACCTCACGCCAGGCCTGATAGGGGGTTTGCCGGCCGTAACTGATACACTTGCTGCCATAGCCAATGCCACCCTCCATAATCCATTCTCGCACCAACTCCGACACCAGCCGGCTTTTGCCCAGACCCAACTCTCCCTCAAGGAAAAGCAGGTGAAGTTGGCCCTGGTGGACTTCGGTGGCAATACGCCGCATTTCTGCCAGTTCAGCCTGGCGGTTAATCAGGGGATCCTCGCGCAGTAAGTAGCGTATGATAAATTCGTCTTGCGCGCCCTGCTCACCTTGAACCCGGTAGGCAGCCAGGGTTTCGGTTTTGCCTTTCAGAGCGATTTTCCCCAGGCTTTCAAAAACAAACTGGGAACCAACTCGCTCTTTGACCCGTTGGCTCACCAGGGTCGTGCCGGCTTTGCCATACTGCATCAACCGCGCCGCCAGATTGACCGTATCGCCAATGACGGTATATTCTCGCCGGCTGGGCGCGCCAACCGGCCCGGCAAATAAACTACCCTCGGTGAGACCAATAGCCATCCGCAGTCCCTGCGCTTCGGCCACAGCCTGTAAATCCAGGGCGCAGGCCACAGCCCGGAGGATGTCATCTTCATGGGAGAAGGGCGGCGCTCCGAAAAGAATCAGCAGGACCGTGCCTTTGTCGTCCACCGCCACCTTATTGAGCGAGCCTTCAAACCGCCGCACCACTTCCTGGATAGCCTGCAAAAATTTCTGCAAGCGAGGAGCCACATCCACCGCCTGGTAATCAAAGCCGCCGATTCCCACAAAAAGAACCGTAATTCGCCGCAGTTCGGCCAGCCATTCCGCTTGTTCACCCAGACGGTCTCGGACGGCATCGGGGACATAGCCCCGTAAAGCTTTCTCGGCAATCTCGGTCTCGCCCGGTTTAAGTTTGCTCCAGCGGAGCGGAGCGGGTTGGGTTTTAGGCAAGGGCACGAGCACTTCGGTTAGCTCGACAAAGCCGGAGGGCATGGCTGCGCCCCTGAAGAATGGCTGAACTTCCTGCCAGGCTGACGGGCTTAAGATCGTCTGGCCAGGCTGGGCCTGCTTGTCAGCCATCGCCACCTGTACCAGCGGGTCGCCGCCGACTACGTACTCCCAATGCCCGGCCACCCCGCCGATCGTGCACTCCAGCACCTCCCCGGCCCCGATCCCGGCCTTCATTGACAAAGAAGCCGAGCCGCGCGATGTCCTCAGGTTGGCAAACTCGCCCATCTGCCCTTGCATGGCCAGGGCGCACTCCCCAGCCTGGCGGACTGCGAGCTGCATAGAAATTTCTCGCGCCGGGAATAACACGGTCAGGGCGTCACCGGAAAACTTGACCACCTGACCCTGGTAAGCCTGGGCTGTTTCAATCATTCGGGTGAAATATTGGTTGATAAGTTGAGTTAGCTCTTCAGCGCCGGTAGGGCCGGCTTGACTGAGCAACTCGCTCAAGGGGGTAAAACCGGAGATATCGGTAAACAGAACTACCGCCGGAAAGCAGCGGGCGGCTGGTTCGATTAAAAGACGCGGCTGATGGTAAATTGCTTCAGCGACTGGCGTGGGTACGTAAGCCGCTAATTGCTCTAATAAATGAGGCGAAGCCATGAATTAATGGTCAACAACCAAGGGTTAATAATTAATAGCCAACGGTCAACTCTACACTAATTGATTATCAAGGATGGAGGTTAAAGTGTCAATAGGCCAATTGTCAACGCCATAAGCCATTTAACGAAGTCTAGCCAGAACTGTGGCTGTTCCCAGAAATACAAAAATGCCGGGAGCCAGCAAGCCAAAAAAACTTCCCGCCAGTAGCAGAAAGAGTAGAAAGGGGGCTGTCCCCAAAATGACACAGCCGGCGACTACCCGGCTCAGATAACGAGACCGGCGCCGGCCAACACCCCAACGAACAGCCTCAGCGATAAAGCCAGCCACAGCCGGAGCAACAAACAGGCCGATGATAATCGTGAAGAACCCAAAACGATTTAGGACAAAAGTAAACAGGGCCGCCGCAAGCAACGACAGCGGCAGGGCAATAGCCACAGCAATAACGTAATCCAAGTTGCCGCCGCTGTAATACTTTTCCTCTTGCTCGCGAATACAATCGGGGCAGCGAAAGCCAACCGGGGTCCGCCGGGCGCACTTGGGGCAAATGGGCCGGTTGCAGCGATTGCAGCGCAAGCCGGTCTGGGTTTGGGGGTGACGATAGCAATAGGCCAGGCCGGGCTCAACCTCGCTCGCCCGTTCTTGGGCCTGAGCAACAGGCTGATTAGCTAATTTTTGCTGGACTCTAGCCAAACCCGCTTTGGCTTCGGCGTTATCGGGGTCAAGCGCCAGCACTTTATTGAAACAGGCTTCCTTTTCAGCCAGGGACTCGACCACTCCGGCCAGCCCCAGCCAGGCGACAACATTATCGGGTGTTTGGCGGGTGGCATCGTGCAGCAGGCGGCGGGCGTCTTCAATATCGCCGACGCGGGCGGCGGCCAAGCCTTGTTGGACGAGATCGGGGGTTGATGTATCGTTCATAAAAAGTCTATTGCTCCATTACTTTTTGGTTTGCGGCCAACCCAGCCGCTGCATGAGGGTCCGATAAAAATAATTCTTTTCCTGCAAACGGACAAAACGGGCCACGGCCGGGCTGGCCTGCATGACCACTCGATCCTGGTTAGCCAGTTCAACCTCAAACTGGCCGTCAACCGTTAAAACAGCGGTATGGTCTGTAGAAATCTGGACAGACACCGTCACCCCCTTGGAGAGGACAATAGCTCGCTCCAGGCTGAGGTGGGGCGCCAGAGGTACTAACAAAAAGTTTTCCAGTTCCGGCGGCAAAATCGGTCCCCCTGCGGCCAGGGCATAGGCCGTCGAGCCGGTAGCCGTCGCCAGGATAAGTCCATCGGCGGTGTAGGTGGTCAGAAAGACGCCGTCAATATCGGTGTGCAACCGAATGACCCGGGCAAATTTGCCCCGGCCAATAACCACTTCGTTGAGCGCCTCGTAGGTATTGATGACCTGACCGGCCTGGTAATGTTCGGCGCGCAGAAGCATCCGCTCCTCGATCCAACAGTTGCCCAGCAGGGTTTGGCGAATCCGGTCGGGCCATTCGGCGGGTTGGACTTCGGCCAAAAAGCCAAGACGGCCCATATTGATGCCCAGGATCGGGATAGACCGGCTGGCCGTTATGCGTGCCGCTCGCAGCAGCGACCCATCACCTCCCAGGGTGATCAGCAAATCCAGGTCGTCCAGCCGATCTTTGATCGCCTCTTCACTCCAGCTTGAGCTAACCCAGGCCGACGCGCCCAGGCCCTCGATAAATTCCAGCATTTCGGCGGCCATCACCCGCGATTCGGCCAGTTTGGGATGGTAGAGCAAGCCAATCTTATAAAAGGCCAACTGGGGAGAATTTGGAGCCATCGTTACCGTTGTCCTGCAAAGTAGCAAAGTGGCAGAGTTGCAAAGTCACAGGTTGCATGTCACAAAACCTTAAACCTGCTACCCTGTCCTTTGTTACCGTAGCTTTTCTTTCAGCCAGGCTGGCACATCGGCCAGACTGACGACCGATTGCTCACCCTGGCTCAAATCACGGATTGTCGCTTGGCCGCCCTGCACTTCGTCTTCACCCACAATCACGGCGAACACAGCGTTGATCCGGTTGGCGGTTTTCAATTGGGCTTTCAAACTGCGGTCACCGGGCGTGAAAAGAGCGCCGATATGCTCGCCGTGCAGCGTTTCGACCAGTTTGAGCGCGATCAATTTCGCCGGATCGCCCAGATAGGATACGGTCACTTTGGGCAGCGGTTCGGGCGGCGGCTCGACCCCCAGGTGGCGCAGAGCGATGACATACCGTTCGATGCCGGAGCCAAAGCCGATGCCCGGCGTGGGCCGTCCGCCCAACTCTTCAATCAGGCCATCGTAGCGACCGCCGCCGCAGATAGTATCCTGGCTGCCCAGGCCGTCGGCCTTAATCTCAAAGACGGTTTTGGTGTAGTAGTCCAGTCCCCGCACAATCCGGTAATCCACCACATAGGGGCGGCCAATCGCTTCCAGGTACGCCTTCAGCTTGGCAAAGTGGCTGGCGCAGTCGGCACAGAGGTGGTCGGTGATACGCGGCGCGTTTTCCAGCAGGGTCTGGGTGGCCGGCTCTTTGCTGTCGAGGATGCGCAGCGGATTTTTTTGCAGCCGCATCTTGTCATCGGGTGGTAGTCTTTCGGCAAAGGCGCTAAAGTAGTTGACCAGGGTTTGAATGTAGGCCGGTTTGCAAACCGGGCAGCCGGTCGAGTTGATGTACAGGCGCAGGCCGTAAAAGCCCAGGTTGGTAAACAAATGCCAGGCCACGCTGATTACCTCGACATCCACCGCCGGGTCTTGCTCGCCGATGACCTCGATGTCAAATTGGGAGTGCTGGCGGTATCGCCCCGCCTGGGGCCGCTCGTGGCGGAAGAGCGGGCCGGTCGTCCACAAGCGCAGCGGCGTTGGCAGGGTATGCAGCCCATTTTCGACATAGGCCCGCATGATGCCGGCGGTAAACTCCGGGCGTAGGGCCAGTTGGTCGCCATCCCGATCCTCAAAGATATACATCTCTTTTTCGACAATGTCGGTACCCTCGCCAACACCGCGCACAAACAAGCTGGCCTGTTCTAGTAGCGGGGTGTCAAGGCGCTGGTAGCCAAACAAATCAGTTGTTTCCTGAATTTTAGCTAAAATGAAACGCCAGTAAGGCTGGTCGTCAAAAAGAACGTCGCGCATGCCGGTGACGCGCCTGTATTTGGTCAAGTTTCAAATTCTCCTTGAGAAGATAGGTAATCTGGGGGATTATAGCCTAATTTTGAGGGGATGTCTAGGGAGTGTAACGGGTGCGTCCCAAATTTATGTAACGTAGGACAAGTTGACAACTTGTCCTACAGAACCGAGTGTAACGGATTCCATCAAGCGATTTTCTTTGCCTGATATCCTCTTTTATGTTACCCTCTGCCCATGCGCTACGCCATTTTCTCAGACATTCACAACGAAACCAGGGCTTTGCTGAAGGTGCTGAACCACGCTCGGGAGCAGGGGGTGGAGGGCTATTTTTGCCTGGGTGACGTGGGAATTGACGACTGCGTGGCGCTAGTGCGAGAGGCCGGCGCACCGGCCGTGTTTGGCAATTGGGAAGTGTCGGGCTGGCCGCACCTTTCGCCGGAAAACCAGGCCTGGGCCTTGGGCTTGCCGCCTTTCCGCAAAGAGGCGCATTTTTGGTTAACCCACGCCACACCGCTCTGGCCCACCCATTTGACCCGTCTGGCCGATTTGAACGCCAATCGCCGTGACGTGCCGCTGTCCCAACTTTTTCCCTACCTGCACTTTGAATGTCCGGCGCTATGGGAAATCATGGTCAGCCTGACCCAGGCGAACATGCCGTTGTTGTTTCATGGCCACACCCACCGGCAGATGGCCTGGCGTTTTACCGCCGACAACCATCTTCAGAAGCTGAGCCACTCCCGCATCAGGCTCCGCCCCGGCGATACCCTCGTTGTCGGCGTGGGCAGTGTGGGTCGTCCAGAGGATGGGCCGGGAGCGGCCTATGCCCTTTATGATGATACACTCAAACAAATCGAGTTAGTCAGAGCCTAAAGAAATTTGACAACCAAATTCGGTATTGTAGCGGCGACCCTTGCGGTCGCCCCAGGCGGGGGCAAGCCCCGCCACTACAATGAATCACCAATTTGAAAATCAAATCTCATAAGAATTCAGCGAGAACCAGCTTTTTACGCCTGTTTTTCTACCTCCATTGCGGCCATGCTCTCTTGCAGCATCGCCATAGCCACGCTGCCAATCATTTCCATGGCCTGGGCCGCCTCGTTTTGGTTTTGCCGCCGGGCTTCCTCAATATTGGCCGATAACACCGCGAAGAAAGACTCGTCAATCTGATCGAGTTTTTGCGCCAGAATTTTCTGCGGGTCGCGGGATTGTAAAACTTCTCGCAGCAGGGCCACAGATTTTTGCAGGGCAGCCCGGCTCTCCGCTTCCTGGCGGGCCTTGGTATCCAGAATTTTGGTGCGCAAATTCTTGAGCGCTTCAGCGTGTTTGGCGTCGCCAGCTCTGGCGATTTCGTCAATTTTGGCGGTCAATTGCTGGAAAAAGGTATAATCCAGCAAAGGATGGCCCGCCGCCGTAAAGGCTTCAAATTCCTCGTTGCTCTGGGCGTTCTGTAATTTCTCCAGCAAATCTTCCCGGCTGGTGATATGAACCAGGCCTAAACTGCTGTCAATCTCGGTCACGGCCTGCTGTCCCTGGCTGCTTAATTCGGCCAAAACACTGCGCAGAGCATAAAGCGCTTGCGCTCCCGCCCGATTGCCCTCCATTTGAGCTGCCTGCATCGAGGCAGTCAGGATTTCAAAAAACTCGTGGTCAAGCTCAGTATCATGTTCTTTGACTTTTTCCTGGAGCGCGGCCTCATCTCGCACCTGCAAAAATTCTTCCAGCAGTTTAACTTTGGCTTTTTGCGCCTCTAGAACTTCCTCAGTGATGCCGTCGGCCTCCAAAATGGCCTTGACAATACTATCAAAGGTTAGAAACACCTTCGGGTTTAACAGATAGAATTTACGCTGTTCGGGAGGGAGGCTGTTAACCAGAGAGTTGGTCAGCGAACCAATCATTTTTTCTTGATCCGGGCCAGCCAAATGGAGGCTGTTGGGGGCCAGCACCAAAGCCAGTTCTTTCTCCAAATCGTAATAGAGCATGGGGATGGTCAGGGTATTGACAAAACCACACTGCGGGCATTGGACTGCGCTCAACCGGCCTTGTAAAAAGGCGGATTTTAGGGCGGGATTTTGGCCGTCAATAATCGGCACGACCGGGGCATTAAACTGCGTGCGGCAATTGGCACAAACTACCGGAACAATCTGCTGAGTTGCCATGATCTTTGGAATTTACCTTTCTATTCACAACATTCGGACAGCCGGGCCAGGGCTGGAACGTCAAAATTTTGAGACGAAAATAATATCTTACTCTTTCGCCAGTAAAATAGCAACTAAAAACCGCCACATGCGAACTTCCGTGGCGGTTTTTCTCAAAATATCCCGGTTGCTTTGACTTAATCGCGGAAGAAAGATTCCACCTGCACTTGATCTTCTTCACTGGGGAGGGTTTCGACAAAACTGATGCGATGCCAGGGAAAGATCACGCGGGTGGCATCGCGCTCGATGTAAATCAAGTTTTTGCCATCGCGAGCACGGGCATTGGTACACATCAGAAAATTCGAGGTTGGATCTGGCAGTTCTTCAATCTCAGCCAGGATTGCGTCTGCATTTGAAATGTGGATGATTACGGTGATCGCCATCAATATCTCCTGAGAAAATAGTAAACAGTTTTAGCGCATTTCTACTTCTATGAGCAGTTTACCCAGTTGCAGTTGGTCGCCACTGTGCAGCACTTCCGGCAAATAGGGAGCCAGGCGTTTCCCGTTGATAAACGTGCCGTTGATACTCCCCAAATCTTCCACGACAACCGTTCCTTCTCGCTTGAGAATACGGGCATGCCGCCGCGATACGCCTTTCTCCAAACCATTGTCATTGGTCAAGTCAATTTCGGGAAAAACATCGCTGGCTGGGTCCAACCGCCCCAGGTGAACTGCCTTGGTCAGGGTTGCTTCAATCTCGCGGCCATTGTCGCCAATCCTCAAGCGGACGGCCAGGGGGCCGGTTCCTTTGACAAAAGCACTCGACTCGCCTTCACCCTCTTCTTCACCCACCCAGCCGATTTCATCAGTCCCTAAAGGGTCAGTTCCCCGGCGATCATCTTCTAATAAATAAGTTCCACACTCACTGCAAAAGAGGGTATTAGCAACGTGAGTTGTTCCGCAGAATGGACACTTAATCACGGTGTATCTCCTTAGGCAAAATGGACAGGCTACGGGTACCGTAGCGAATCTTTTTCCGGCCCTCGGCGGACAGATCACCCGTGCGGGCTAGCCGACCGGCTTCCAACAAGGCGGCGCGAGCCAGATCGGTTTCGCCAAGATTGAGCAATCGAGTGGCCATGGTCTCTAATCGCTGGGTGGCGGCGCTGATCTGACCATTTTCCAGGTCGGCCATGGCTTTTTCTTGCATTTTGAAAATCGCCAATTTCCCCAACGCCGTTACAATAGTTGGCGGAATTTCCACATTTCCTTCCGCTACGGTCACAAAATCACCGACCAAGTCAACCCATTCCCAATTACGGCGGTTGGACTGGCCCGGCACATCACCGTCAACAGTGAGCCGCATCAAGCGTTTCTGTTCAGGCGTTGTCTCTGAACGCACTCTAAATTCCATTAAGAGGGTTTTACCGCTGCCCGTGCCAAGCGGCCCTAACACTGTTTTATCCGCCCGTAGGTCGAGCCGCTGGATATGCGGTGTCACCTGGAAAGCCTCTTTGAGAGTGACTCCGGTTGAAGTATTAACGCTCATGGTCAATTCGCGGGCGACAACGGTGCTGAGGTTGCGAATGGTGCTCTTGAAAACATCCACCACTTTGCGGGGCGAGTCAATATACACTGAGGTTCCCCCGGATAGAGTCGCCATTTGATCCAGCAGATTCTCATTCCAATCCGAACCGATACCCATGGTGCTGAGGCTAATTTGATGATGTCCGGCCCATTCAGCTTTTTCCAGGCAGCCTGCCTCGTCGCCATAAGTTTGGCCGTCCGTCAAAAGAATAAGGTGGTTAACCGACTCCTGGGTCCGATTTCGCTCCAACTCCTGCAAGCCCGCCACCAATCCCTGGAGCATTTCGGTGCCGCCGCTTGGCTGGATAGTACTGGCAATAGATTTGGCCATGGCCTTATCCACGCCCTTTTGGCTGGGCAAAATAACCTCGGCCCGATCACTAAAAACCACCAGGCTCAGCGAGTCGTCGGGGTTGAGGCGGTCAATAATTTGACGCGTTCCTTCTTTGACCTGCTGCAAGCGCATACCTTGCATGGAGGTGCTGCGGTCGAGCACCAGACAGATATTCAGCGGCAAGCGGGCGGTAGGTAAATCTGAGGCGGGGGTAATATCCAGTAAAACATAGAAGGCCTGTTCCTCCACATTAATCAGGAGATGTTTATGGCTGATGGTTGCTCGCAGGCTGATGGCCGACGATTTATCCAACCCTTCCGACTCCCGCAAACGATCGTAAACACGGCGCTGCTCCGGGTCGCCTAAAACCTCGTAAGCTTCCTGTACTTCTTGAAATATTTCGGCGGCCGCGGGGTTGTTACTGACGTCAGGATGATACTCACGCACCAGGGTGCGATACATCTTGCGAATTTGATCTTCCGTGGCATTACCGTCAACTTTGAGAATTTCGTAGTAATTTTTGTCAGTTCGCATCAGGGTCGCTCTCCCTGCTTTCCCGTGATTTTAAGGCTCAATACCCATCGAGACCATAACTGCCGTAATATTATCCTCACCGCCGTTTTTATTCGCCGTTGTAATCAGGCGATCACACACTTCTTGAGGGGTAGCCGAAGCGCCCATAATCTCACGCAGCTTATCATTTTTTACCGGCCCCCATAAGCCGTCACTGCAAAGCAAAAGCGAACTCCCTGGCGGCAAATGCTGCACATAAATATCCACTTCCATCGCCGTGCCCTGCCCAATTGCCCGATATAAGACATTGCGCTGGGGGTGGGTTAAGGCCCCTTCGGCCGTTTCCTGGCCCAACTCTACCAGCCGCTGGACCAGGGAATGATCTTTAGTTACCTGTTTAAGATTGCCCTGGTTAAACCAATAAGCCCGGCTGTCTCCCACGTGAGCAATATAGGCGCTGTTTCCCATCACCACAGCGATAGTTAAGGTTGTACCCCCATCTGGTACAGCTTCCTGCACGGCCTGGTTGGCGCTCTCGACAGCCTCAATCAGCACCTCGTTAATCGGCCGGTTGGTCGCACCGGAACTCTTGTTAGCCAGATAGGATAAATAAATATCCTTTAGAATACATTCTGCCGCTGTGCGAACTGCCAACGAACTGGCCAATTCACCCTTTTGATGGCCGCCCATGCCATCCGCCACTATAAACAACCCAAAAGGTTCCTGGCCATCGTTGTGTTGCAGGAGTGACTCAAATGTATAGAAAGAGTCCTCGTTTCGATCACGAATCCGGCCAATATCGGAGAGTTTGCCTATATGCAATCCTGGCGGCAGTTGACTGATGCCTCCGCCCTGATTGGCTTTTTGATCCGAACTTTTTCCCGCTACTTGCCTTGACGACTCCACTTCAACTTTTGGTTGTGCGAAGAGACGTTGTAGGAAATTCATACAGTATTTGCTCCAAAATCAGCAGGGTTTACCTGTAACTTTTCGCCAGAATATCCTGCTGATTAAGCGGGCAAGGCGTAGACGTGATGATCGGTTGAGCCAATATAGATAATGCCATCGGCTACTAAAGGAGAAGATGGTATCGGCCCCCCCGTTTTGAACCTCCAGCGAATCTTTCGGTCTCGGCGATTAATGCTGATAACCTCACCCCCCACTGTGCCAAAGTAAATGGCCTCATCGGTTACTGCTGGGGTTGAAACGATTGGTGAGCCGGCGTTGAATTTCCAATACACCCGGCCATTCCTGAGATCAATCGCATAGATATACTTATCGGTCGAGCCGATGTAAGCAACTTCGTCGTAAACAACCGGGCTGGAGATAACCGCCTGACCGGTTCGGACCTGCCAGATCGAGTAGCCAGTTTTGGCATCCAAGCCATAGATATTCCAATCCCCTGAGCCAACAATAAGCATTTCACGATACAGGGCCGGGCTGGATGTCACATTACGATTCGATCTGAATTTCCAGCGGTGTGTCCCCGAAGAAAGATCAACCGCATAAACATGGCCGTCTTCTGAGCCGACGTAGACCAATTCATCGCCCAGGGTAGGGCTGGAACGAATGGGGCCGAGGGCTTCAAAACGCCAGATAACGCGACCGGTTTGGGCATTAACTGCATAAAGCCGGTGATCATCAGAGCCAAAAAAGGCGTGCTCAAATTCAACCCTGGCCGAGGATCGAATCCGGCCCTCAGTCGGACAGGTCCAGATCAGCCGGCCGCTGGTAGAAATGGCATAAGCTACTCTGTCTTCAGAGCCAATGATGATCCGGTCATTATAAACAAATGGCTTGGCGGCAATGCCCCCTTCGGTGGCATATTTCCACTTGAACTGGCCATTTTTTAAATCCAGAGCATAAATATTATTATCATAGACGCCGATATAGAGGGTCAGCTTATCGGCAACAGGGGACGATCTGATTTCATCTTCGCACTTGAATTTCCAGACGGGTAAAATCGAATCACTTAGCTCATCTTCAGTCTCACCCATAAAACCACCCGGAGCCACAGGCTGCGGTGGATAGGGCGGGTATTGAGGGGGGTAGGGTTGAGGCGGATAGGGCGGGTATTGAGGGGGGTAGGGTTGAGGCGGATAGGGCGACGGGTATTGGGCCGGTGGAGGTTGGGGCGTTTGATATTGAGGGGGCACGGGCGGTTGGCCGCTCAAAATAGTGGTGTTTGTTGCCGGCGCACTCGGCGGCAGAACCTGGGTAGAAGGCGCCGCACTGACCACCACCGACTTATCTTTCTTCAAGGCCGCTACCAGGGCATCTTTAAAAGTCTGAGCCGACTGATAGCGTTTTTCTGGCTCATACTCCAGCGCCTTCATAACCACCACATTGGTTTCTTCCGATAAACTCGGGTTTAACAGACGGGCCGGTTCTTCATGAAAAGTAAAAGGGGGTTCAAGGCGCGGGTCTCGTTTGGTCAGCAAATGGTGCAGGGTAGCCCCCAGGGCATAAATATCACCGCGTGGATCGGCCACACCCCGGTACTGCTCAGGCGGGGAATAACCCTCGGTTCCAATCATCGTCCCTTTTTGGCCTGCTTCAAAAGCTTTAGCAATCCCAAAGTCAATCAGGGCAATTTTGTTTTGTTGTTTGCGCAGCATGATATTAGAGGGTTTGAGATCTCTGAAGATGATTGGTGGAATTTGACCATGTAAATAGACCAGTACATCGCAGACCTGAATCGCCCAATCTAAAACGGTCTCCTCTTTGAGCATGCCCTCGGTATTTTCGAGCACGTTTTCCAGGTCGTCACCTTCAACATACTCCATGACCAGGTAGCTGCGAACCGCTTCGGTGAAGAAATCGTAAATTTTGGGGATACCGGGATGATTTAGCTGAACCAGCAGGTTGGCTTCGCGCGAAAAGCTCTCGACGGCCAGCCGGCGAATGTGGGGATCGGGCGTGGTACTGATCATCTCTTTCAAGGCGCATCTTCTGACCACACCCGTAAAGCGCAAATCTTGCGCCAGGTAAACCGCACCCATACCGCCAACACCCAAGACCTTGATAATCTCGTAGCGTTTTTGCAGCACGGCCCCCTTTGGCAAGATATTCTCGTCATAGCTGCTGTCCAAACTTTGAGGTTTTTTGGGAGGTTCAGAATCCTCTAAACGCTGGGTTTCAAATATCACAATTTTCTCCTGTTACACTCCAAAAACTCTCATTCCCCTAATTATATCCGTTCACCCCAGGAAATGCAACCAACTACAAGTACCAAGATTTTGGCTTGTTTTTACACTATGGCTTAGTAGAGATTATACTATATCCCGATGTTTTACGTCAACCATTTTTGATTGACTTTTCATAATTGGATTGGCCCGCTAACACCTTCGGGGCCAAGTGAGGCGGAGCGGATTAATTTTAGCACAGGTTAGGTTTAAGGTCGAGTCTTGCTTCAAAAAGCGGTTCTGTAGGACAAGTTACCGCTTCGCGTGTCCTACCTTACCATAAATTTGGGACGAACCCTCAAAAAGCTTGGAAAGGTGCTGCCTATTAAGTAACAAATTCCCTCTTGTGAGTTTATTTTTTAATGCTATAATCAAAGGTGTTCTTGCTTGAAATAATCTTTGATCGGAGCCTTATTCGAGATGAAGACGATACTCTGTGTAGACGACGAACCGACCCAGTTAATGCTTTTGCGTCTGGCGTTAACACGAGCCGGTTTTCATGTACTCGAAGCTAATGACGGCCAAAAGGGAGTCGAAATGACGGCTCAACATCAACCGGCCCTGGTCATCATGGATTTGATGATGCCAGGCATGGATGGAGCCACGGCCATCATGCATTTGAAACAAAACCAAGCCACCCAACATATCCCCATTCTGGTCTTGTCGGCTTACGTCAAAGGGGATCAAGCTAAGCGAGCGATGGAGGCCGGCGCAGCCGAACTTGTCTCAAAAAGCTTAATCTTAACCGATTTGATTGAGAAGGTAAAAACTTATACGCAGTAACGCAGTAACCACGCTCAAGCTTGAAGTAATCTTCTCCTCACCCCGGCATCCTGCCAACTTTACCCAAAATTGTGCAGGATTCTTAGTTTTCCAGGCCAGCCCCATGGACTGGCATTTTTATTTTTGACTCTCCGGCCTATCTAGCGTACTATGCGGGTGAGCAGAGCCAACTGTAAAAACCGTCACTGCTCAGGTGCAACGCACTTTTCTCGGTTAAAATTATCCACGTAATCCTGAAGTGCGCCCCACCTCTTGAGCTGTTCTCAAGTAGGCATTTGAGGCAAGAGGGAGAAAAACTATGGCAATTGGACTCGTCCCCGCTCCGCTCACGGCTGAAACCGACCCCAAACATGCCCCTCCGCCGGAGGCTAAAAGCTCAACTTATGATTTGCATGATCCGGCCTTATATATTAATCGCGAGTTGAGCCTGCTCGAATTTAACCAGCGTGTTCTGGCCGAAGCTCAGGATGAGAGCAACCCCCTGTTAGAGCGAGCCAAATTTTTAGCCATCTACAGCTCCAACATGGACGAGTTCTTTATGGTTCGGGTGGCCGGCTTGATGCAGCAGGCCGCTGCCGGCATTACCGATGTGCCGGCAGACGGCATGACCCCCACCGAACAACTCATCGCCATTCGCAAGAAAGTGCGCACCAATTTAAAGATAGCCCATCGCTGCTACCGCAAAATTCGGCAGGAATTGGCCGAAGCCGGGGTTTATATCCATAACTATAACAATTTGGCCAAAACCCAGCAGCAGGGCATCAACGAATATTTCAAAAACGAAATTTTCCCGGTGTTAACCCCCCTCGCCTCTGACCCGGGCCGGCCCTTTCCTCACATCTCCAGCCTCAGCCTTAACCTGGCCGTGTTGGTTCGCAACCCTGAGACCAAAACCGAATATTTTGCCCGGATCAAAGTACCGAATACGCTGCCCCGGCTGATCCCGGTGAAGCGGCTCCGAGGTGACACGCTGCGCACCCATCATTTCGTCTGGCTGGAAGATTTGATTGCCCACAACTTGGCCGACCTGTTCCCCGGCCACGAAATCGTTGAAGCTCACCAATTCCGTATCACCCGCAACGCCGACATGGAAATTGAAGGCAATGAAGCCGATGATCTCCTGGAGGCCATCGAGGCGACCGTCCGCCGCCGGCGCTTTGGCTTTGTGGTCCGTTTCACCCTTGCCGCCGATATGCCTGACCATGTCCGTGATCTACTGGCGAAGAACCTCAACGTTGGCCCGGAAGACACCTATGAAACCAAAGGACCGCTGGGATTGAGCGGCTTGATGGGCCTGCTGAAAGTTGACCGGCCCGACTTAAAAGATTCGCCGTATGCGCCCATCATCCCACCCCGGCTGCGCCACCTGGAGAATCGGGAGGAAATTTTTAACGTTATTCGCGAGGGTGACATTCTGCTCCATCACCCTTATGACTCGTTTGTGCCGGTGATTGATTTTCTCCGAGCCGCTGCCCGCGATCCCAAGGTCGTAGCGATTAAGCAAACCCTCTATCGCGCCGGCACGAATTCGCCGGTGGTAGACGCTTTACTGGAGGCAACCGAATACGGCAAACAAGTTTCGGCCCTGGTCGAGCTGAAAGCCCGTTTCGACGAAGAGAGCAATATCAGTTGGGCCAAAACGCTGGAACGGGCGGGCGTGCATGTGGTTTATGGTTTTATGAGCCTTAAAACCCATACCAAAATTTGCCTGGTCGTCCGCCGTGAGAGCGGCGGTATTCGCCGCTATGTCCACCTCTCTACCGGCAACTACAACGCGGTGACAGCCAATGTTTATACCGATCTCGGTTTTTTTACCTGCAAACCCGAATTTGGCGCTGATGCCTCCGATTTATTCAACGCCCTGACCGGCTACTCCAATAAGGAGGATTACCAAAAGTTCCTGGTTGCGCCCTTCAACTTGCGCAAACGGTTTGCGGCCCTGATTGATCGTGAAATCAGGTGGGCCGCTAAAGGTGTTCCGGCCCGGCTCATTTTCAAGATGAACTCGCTGATTGACTCACATTTTATACGCCAGCTCTATCAAGCCTCTATGGCCGGAGTTAAAATTGACCTGGTGACCCGGGGTATCTGCGGCTTGCGGCCCGGTATTCCCCGCCTCAGCGAAAACGTTCGTGTGACCAGTGTCGTTGGCCGCTTCTTGGAGCACTCGCGCATCTATTATTTTCACAACGGCGGCAATCCCGATATCTATCTTGGCTCCGCCGATTTGATGCCGCGCAATTTGGACCGGCGGATTGAAACTCTGTTTCCCATCGAAGACCCTGGCCTTAAACAGGAGTTGATTGAAATTCTTGATCTCTCCCTGGCCGATAATGTCAGCGCCCGCCTGTTGCAAGCCGATGGCAGTTACGTTCAACTCACCCCCGGTAAACACGAAAAAGCCCACGACAGCCAGACCGAATTTATGGCCCGGACTAAAAGCAGGTAAAAGGTTAGAGGTAATAAGACATGTTACTTGCCGGAGATATTGGCGGCACCAAAACTCATCTGGCTGTCTTTTCGTTAGGGACCAGCCCTGCGCACGAAAAAGACGCCATTTTCAAAAGCGCTGATTACCCCAGCCTGGAAGCTATTGTCCAGAAGTTTTTGGCCGATACGGGCCTCAGTGTCGCCAAAGCCGTTTTTGGCGTAGCCGGGCCGGTCGTCAACGGCGGGTCAAAAATCACCAACCTGCCCTGGCACATCACCGAAACCAACCTCAGCCAGACCCTCCAGCTACCCGCAACCTCGGTTAAGCTGCTGAATGACTTGGAAGCTATTGCTTATTCCGTTCCGCATCTGGCTGCCGGCGATCTCTCCCCCCTCAACGGCGACAACCTGGACCCTAACCTGGGCGGGCATAAAGCCGTCATTGCCCCCGGCACCGGCCTGGGGGAGGCCATCCTGTTTCATCACAATCACCAATTTCATGTCCTGCCCTCCGAAGGCGGGCACGCCGATTTTGCCCCTCATAACAACCTGCAACTGGGCTTGCTGCGCTACCTGCTGGACAAGTATAACCATGTTAGCTACGAGCGTGTCTGTTCAGGAGGTCTCGGCATTCCCAACATCCATGCCTATTTGCGACACCTGCGCGCGGCGGAAGAATCGCCCCAGGTAGCTGAAGCGCTGCGCCAGGCCACTGACCCCACCCCGATCATTATTCATGCCGCGCTGGCTAATGAGTGTGAACTCTGCCGGGCCACCCTCAACACGTTTGTCTCCATCCTCGGCGCGGAAGCGGGCAACCTGGCCCTCAAAGTGATGGCCACGGGCGGCATCTACCTGGGCGGCGGCATCCCGCCCCGCATCCTGACCAAGCTCAAAGACGGCACCTTTATGGCTGCCTTTGTCAACAAGGGCCGCTTCGCCGATTTATTAGGGCGCATCCCGGTCTATGTCATCCTCAACGAGAACCCAGGGCTGCTAGGGGCCGCGCATTATGGTTTCAAACTCTAACATTGATCGCCTGCTGGCAGCGCTGCGGGAGTTGTAAGATGGACCTGGCTACCATTCTTTGGCTGCACAAGGGGGTTGGCAATGCTGCCCCTTTATTCATGGCCCTGGTGGGTCTCCTCAGCCTGATCAACTATTTCCGCGGCCTCGGTTTGGATGGCAGCGTCATTGGCGCCGTTATTGTCGGCGAAATCACGATGCTGGTGCAGGCCAGCCTGGGCCTGATGCTGTTAGCATTTGGCCTGTGGCCGGGCGGCTGGGGCATTCACTTTTTGTATGGCAGTCTCAGTGTGCTCTTCTTTCCGGCGCTGTGGGCCTACACCCGTGGGGCGACCGACCGCCGCGCCTCGCTCACCTGGGCCTTTGGCGGGCTGTTTATGATGGGGCTAACCCTGCGCGCTATCGGCACCGCCGCTTGAAGTGGGAGAAAAGTGCCAGTCACCTGAGTAATAACCCGGCCAGAAGCTTCCCTCTTCATTTTTTACGTTTTACATTTTACGCTTTATAATTACCGTCAATTCCAGCGCAGTCTAACCCCTGGAGGAAATTAAGTCTAATGCTTAAAGGCAGCCGCCTCAGCCTGCGAGCCATTGAACGCGAGGATTTGCCGCGTTATGTAACCTGGCTGAACGACCCCCAAGTAACTGACCACCTCAAAGCTTACCTGCCCTTCAATCTTGACGACGAAACGGATTGGTACGAAGCCCAGCGCCGAGACCCCTCGATGCAAAATTTCGCCATCATGATCAACGCCGAGCAGGTCCATGTTGGTTCGATTGGCTTGATGAAAATTAACCACCGCGAACAAAACGCGGAGCTGGGCATTATGATCGGCGATAAGACTCGCTGGGGTCAGGGGTATGGCCGCGAGGCCATCGAGTTGTTGCTGCCCTTTGGCTTTACCACACTCAACCTGCATCGCATTTACCTGCGGGTTGACGCCACGCACCCCGCCGCCATTCGCTGCTATACCCGCTGCGGTTTTGCTGAAGAAGGCCGGCTGCGCGACGCTGTGTTTCGCCAGGGCCGTTTTGAAGATCAGTTGATTATGAGCATCCTGCGCCCGGAGTATCTTCAAAGGAACAAAGTAGCAGAGTAGCAAGTTGCAGATGGCAGGTCGCAAATTATAAACGATTACAACCTGCCACTTGTAACCTACAACCTGTAACCTGCTACTTGCTACCGTTTACGGAGACAAAACTAAATGTACGGAGAAATCGCTCTTTTTAGCGGAAACGGAAATACCCCGTTAGCCCAGGAAATCAGCCAGGCGCTGGCCCTGCCGCTCTGTCCAGCCGATGTATTCAAGTTTCCAAATCAAAACGTCTTTTGTCGCCTCAAAACCAGCGTCCGGGGCAAAGATGTTTTTATTATCCAGCCTATTGCCAACTCTTATGACGAAAAAGGCGTGCTGGCCTCGGTGAATGACAATTTAATGGAACTGCTGATCATGATTGACACCGCCAAGCGGGATTCGGCGGGGCGGATTACGGCAGTGGTGCCTTATTTTGGCTATGGCCGCACCGACAAAAAAGACCAGCCCCGGGTCCCCATCTCCGCCCGGCTGGTAGCCGACTTGATTACCACCGCCGGGGCGAATCGCTTTTTAACCCTGGATTTGCACGCCGGACAGATTCAGGGTTTTTTTAATATCCAGGTGGATGAAATTACCGCTTTTTATCTTTTGAGCGATTATATCAAAAATAAGAACATTTCCAACGCAGTGGTAATTGCCGGCGATATCGGCGCGACAAAAAAAGCCCGTAACTTTGCCCAACACCTGGATTTACCCTTAGCCATCATCGAGAAACGCCGCACCCAGCAAAAAGATGGCAGCCGGGCCGAAGTGTTGAATGTCATCGGCGATGTCAGCGGCAAAAACTGCCTCATTTTCGACGACGAGATAGACACCGCCGGCACCGTCGCCCAGGCCATGGCCTTTTTGAAGGAGGAGCAAGCCCTGGATATCTACGCCTGTGTGACCCACGCCGTCCTATCCGGCCCGGCCGTGCAGCGTTTGACCGAAGCGCCGGTCAAAGAAGTTGTCGCCACCAACACCATTGCCCTGCCGCCCCACAAATGTTTCAGCAAGCTGACCATCCTCTCCGTCGCTCCCCTCCTGGCCGAAGTGATTCGCCGCATTCACCTGGGGATTTCGGTCGGGGAGCTTTTTAACGAGTAACAGGTGGGTAATGATTAAGTGTCCATATTGTCAAACCCCCCATGTGGAGAACACCTTATTCTGTAGCGAGTGCGGCAATTACCTGCTCCAGGGTGACGCCCGCACGACTGATCCCTTAGGGTTGAATGAAGTCAACTGGAAGGGTGAGCCTGGCAGCGAGACTGAAACAGATCAGTCCCTTGAATCGGGGACCGGGCCAATGGCCCTCCGGCTGATCATCGGGGAGCACCAGCGCGAAGTGCTGGTCGTGCTCAATAAGGTGATCCACCTGGGACGCCTGGACCCCGCTTCCAATATCTTCCCCGAGGTTGACCTTTCGCCGGATGGCAGCCAGGCCCAGGGGGTGTCACGCCGCCATGCCGGCATCTTCAAAGAAGGGGCCGGGATCATGGTCGAAGACTTGGGCAGCAGCAACGGCACGTTTGTCAACGGCAAACGATTAGACCCCTACTTTCCTGAGCCTCTCAAGCATGGCGACCTGCTGCAACTGGGCCGGCTGCTGATCAAAGTTGGCTTCGGCGAGCAGTAAAAGGTAGACAGCAAAATCAAACCTATCCTTATTAACAGGATAATTTCAGTAAAAATCTTGTAAATCCTGTTAATGCTCAGTTAAATTAGATTTTACTTAATTTGCAAAAGGGCATAAGCTTATGCCCATGAGCACCCATAGAAAAGTTACTTTAACAACCGAAGTCAGAGAACGTCTGGAAGGGATCATCCATAGTG